>NZ_JAQBNR010000010.1 GCF_028288465.1 Ferruginibacter sp.
ATTCCTTATCAACCAGTACCAGCAACCAGTAATGACTGGCATGGCGGCAGCCCGGCGCATCGGTCATAAAAACACTTTCTGTGCGCTGCTGTTGCAGGGTACTGCCCAGCAGGTAAATTTTAGCTACGGGTATGGTATCGATGATAAGTGCTGCCAGCTTTGCTTCCTGGCTTTTAAAACGTTCCGTCAGTAAGTAATACATTGCCTTATTTTTTTATTTTTTTTTGTTTGTGTTTTACATTCGGATGGTTTGGAAGGTTGGTGCGTATGTCCGGCAAATGGCAACCCTCTATTAGCTGCAGCAGCCTTCGCCGGAGTGTAAGCACATTGCAGGGGTAATCTTCGTTATTGATTGAATCATTGCGGAGTGCATATTCGGTTATGGTGCTGATTGCGTTTTTCCATTCGGGTTCTGTCATACATGCAACAAATTTTTCAATGGCTTTATAGGGATTGTAGTATTGCCCGGCGGTGAGACTCCGGGGAAAATAATGCCATTCAGTACAGGGCGACTGGCATCCAATGAAGTGTTGTTTTTGCAGCATGCCGGTATTGCCATGCTGCGGTTCCTTTACAATAGCTTCGGCCCTTTTACTATAGGTGAAATGGATTATAAACGCGGCACCGCGCAGTGCTTCCAGCTTTTCCATAAAATAAAGCAAACTGTAAGGGTCGGCCTTTTTCCAGGCTTTGCCTCGCAGGGCAGCTTTAAAGATGCTTTCCATCCGTTGGCACTGCATAATCCGTAACTGTCAAAAAACTCATGGATGCTATCGTACGCATAACGGATTTCCTTATTTTCAAATGCGGTAGCGGGCATGAAACTGATTTTAAGTTGGGTTAAGAATGGTTTTTAGTTTGCCGTTGCAGCAAGGTATATACATGCTGAAACAACTCTTTGGTATACTCGTAAAAGAAAAGCATATTGCTACGCTCGTGCTCATCAGTATGGTCATTGTCTGCAATCAGCGCCAGTTTAAGTATTTTCCAGAGGTCTTCGGCCGGGCCTTCTTCATCCAGCAGTTCAAAATAATAAGCTATGCGCTGCCATTCGTAGGGCAATGCCCTTTGTTGTTTCTTTTTTATTTTGCCCCTTGTATTGCGGGCCTTTTTTGCTGCACCCACTGCATTATTTATCTGCTGTAAAGCAACTGCTTTTACAGGCCGTATATTACATTTAATGCCGTATGTTACGGGCTGCCGCCTGTAACATACGCTATGGTTTTATGCGTAAGCTTTGCTTATATTTGTAGCAGCATAATTAACCCAAGCTATGAACAAAACAATACACCAGGGCCGCAACGTAAAGCGTTTCCGTGAAATGCTCGGTATTAAACAGGAAGGCCTTGCTTACCAGCTCGGCGACGACTGGAACCAACAAAGGATTTCGGCGCTGGAACAAAAGGAGCTGATTGATGATCCGTTACTGGAGCAGGTAGCGACACTCTTAAAAGTACCTGCAGAAGCCTTAGAATTTTGATGAGGAAGCTGCAGTAAACATTATATCAAATACTGTAAATAATAATGACAATGCGACTGGGAATTCGTTGTTTAATTACTATCCCACCTTCAATCCTTTAGACAAAATCGTAGAACTCTACGAAGCATTGATAAAAAGTGAAAAAGAGAAAGTGGCGTTGTTGCAGCAATTGCTGGATAATAAAAAGTAAAGTGCCACTATATAAAAATACATTCATCACACTTGATAATGCATCCCGATTTTTCACGCGGAGCTATCCGTTTTAACTCCTGCAAACTGCGCCGATGTCCGCATACTTACTTTGTTTTCGTAAATAATTTACTTCAATACAAACCAAATGTTGATTGTCGTTGCAAGGCTGCATCCAGCAGTTCAATTCGCAGCGGTATAATATGTGCTGTTGATGATACACATGACCGCAGCTACTTTTGATGCAGTAAAGAAAATCTTAAGTCAAACTTTTATCTGTGATGTATTTGGTGCTGAAGGAAAATACTTTTTCAGGGATATCCAGATAACAAAAAAGGTGAACCGTTCGTTCACCTTGATTTTTTTTGTTCGCTGTCTGCTTACCAGCCCATAGCGTCTTTGGAAACGGTGTTTTTCATACTTGGATGTTTTTGTGATGGATAAATGAACCTGTTATTATAAATTATTATTGTTGGATTCCTGTTGTATTTTACTCCTGGTCCTGCCATTTTTCGGCCACCTGCGTAAAGTGGTAAAACACCCGGCTGGATTTTATTTCGTTTCTTAAATGCACGATATAGCCGCCGTAATACTGATAGTATTCGATAAAAACGGTTTTAAAAAATTCTTTCATAAAACTTTCATCCATGATGCCCTGCAACACGGCAAGCGAAATGCCCTCAAAATAATTAAACAACAGCACAAAAGAGGTGCGTGCTTCGGGATTGTCTTTTAATTTTTGCTGGATGCTCAAAAAGTTGGCCTGGATAAAACTGGCTTTATTGTCATCATAAAAAACTTTGATGTTTTTAAAATGCCGGATGGTTTCCGCCTCATGCATTTTGCAGCTGGTGGTAAAGGTGAGCGTTTCCCTGGATACCTTTATATCGTGCCTGAATTTTAGCTGTCCGTGTTCATAGTTAAGGATAGAGTAAAATATCCCAATGATAATGGAACCAAAAGTTATTATGAGGGCGCTGTTTTTAAGCCGGTCGCCTGGCACGCTTGCCTGGTAAATATGCAATGCCGTTACAATGGTAAACAGTACAGCGGCCAGCACAAATACCAGCCGGTAGTAAAATATAAACTTCACCAACTGGTTAATCGCTTTTTCTACCGGTGGTATTTTGTACTTGTAATCCTGCATTGTTATGGTTGGTTTTTCATTGTAAAGGTTATTAACGAACTGGTGAGGCAACCGGCCGCCATTTTTGTTGCTTTCTTTCCTGCAGCATCCGGTATACATCGGCTGCTTCAAAGTAAATTCTGCCGCCGACTTTGCTGAAAGCCAGTAACCCTTTTTTACGCCAGTTGTACAGGGAGCTTCTGCATATTTGCAGCAATTGCTGCACGGCCAGGCTGTCCATTAAAGTTAGTTGCAGGCTTTCTTTACTGGGCACTGCCTGGCTGCCGGCTAAAGCTTTGCCAGCCGGCGGAGCTAACAATTGGGCTTCGAAGGAAGGGAGTGTTTTTTTGTTGCTGTTTATCATAACGGTTGTTTTAAGGAAACAAACTTAATACGCCGTTTCTTCAAATACATCCGTGTTTAGACGTATTTTTTAAAAAGCTCTCTACGTCTTTATACCTACGTTTTTGTACCTATTTTTTATTGAATAACGGCCCCTGCACAAAATTATTTACCTGCAGCCTGCCATTTTTCATCTGCCATTTTCAGCAGGGCAGTAGTTGGTGTAACCCGCTGCGCTTACTACCGTACCCACCAAAGAATATACAACGATTGCTATTTAAAAAACTTGCATAACAGGTTACCAGCCGTTCTCCATCAAACCCGTGGTCTGTACAACGGTGTGCAAAAATGTGCAACGGCGTTCAAATTTGTGCAACCACAAAATAGCAGTTTTCAAACGTCGTTTAAATCAGCATCAACGCTGCGGCGACAGCTATGGGACCCATCGCTGGCAGCAATTGTAAACCGTTTTAAATCCAATTACTATGGGAAGAATCAACAAAGGAATCCTGGGAGGATTCTCCGGAAAAGTCGGCAGCGTAGTGGGCGGCACCTGGAAAGGGATCGACTACATGCGCAGCAAAGCCAGCCGCACCAATTTTACTGCTACCGATGCCCAGCTGGCGCAGCAGTTAAAGTTCGGTATGGCTGTTCGCCTCGTAACCAGCATGAGTGGCCTGGTTGCCATCGGCTTTCGCAATTATGCCACCAAACAAACGGGTGCCAACGGCGCCGTCTCTTACATGCTTAAGAATGCAATGGACGGTACGTATCCCAGCTTCAGCATCGTGTATGCCAATGTGCTGGTATCCCGTGGCGATCTGCCCAATGTGCTGGCGCCTGCTGCTACCATGGGTGCAGGAAATCAGCTTACCTACAGCTGGACAGACAACAGCGGGGTAGGGATTGCCAAAGCCACCGACCAGGTAATACTGGCCGCCTATTGCCCTGCGCTTAACCAGTGTATCTACACTACCGGCAGCGCTGTCCGGAGCGCCCTTACGGATGTACTTGACCTGTCTACCTTCAGTGGCCAGGCGGTTCACACGTACATCGGCTGCCTTTCGGCAGACGGTCGCGATATTGCCACCAGCATCTATACGGGAGCGATCACTGTTTCCTAAACATCTGGAACTGTGCAATGTTGCAAAACGGCCGCCCTTTCAAGGGCGGCTTTTTTATGCAGGAACTTTGATCTGTGTAAACCGGGGCTGATGTTGTGCAGATGAAAATAAAAATGTTCAGCAATGCCAGAGGTTAGCGGGTCGCTACAGGCAGTTAACCCGCTGCAATGCTAAAATAAATTAAATTGCCGGAGGTATCTGAACGCACCCGATGTACCGCAGTAGCTTGTGTGGCAAAACAACAATAAAACAGCCACGGCTGCAATTTAATAAACCGGTAAATACGCGGTGCAGCCTGTAATTTACCCCGCATGGTATCAGGGGTGTTTATTATATTTGTTGTACATAACCACGCAACTATGAACAAAATACATATGGGCCGCAATGTAAAACGCTTTAGAGAAATGCTGGGCATTAAACAGGAAGGCCTTGCTTACCAGCTCGGCGACGACTGGAACCAGCAAAGAATATCCGCCCTGGAACAAAAGGAGCTGATTGATGATCCGTTACTGGACCAGGTAGCAAAACTTTTAAAAGTACCTGCCGAGGCCATTAAAAATTTTGATGAGGAAGCAGCGGTAAATGTAATTTCAAACACTTTTACAAGTAACGATGCTTCTACATTAAATGCGGTCAATCATCAATGCACATTTAATACTTTAGATAAAATTATGGAGCAGGCGGAGGAAATTAAATCCCTGTACGTGGCATGGCTGAAAGAGAAAGAAGAAAAAATTGTATGGCTTGAAAAATTACTGGCTGAAAAAAATAGCAGTAGAAACATATAACAAATGGGTACTGACTTATAAACGATGTATGTGCTCAGGAACCTGGGATGCACCTTAATCATCGCATAGCTCTGTAGCGACTGCTTTTTAATAAACTATCTGCTACATGACTGCGGAATTATTGAAACTGCTTTCAAAATGCCTGAACTGCAAAAATTGCCCGAAAATTTAATATACCAGCGCCACTTAACCCATTAGAGATTCCAAAACAGTAATAACGCTGCATCTTTTCGTCGAAAAACTGCCGGTAAAAATTGATTTATCGCAAAATACTCCTATGTTTGTGTAGCATTTTAACTACAATCCTCCAATTCTATTCAAAGACTATCCGCTTTTTAATTATTTATCCTTCTGTACGTCTGTTGAACCACCCGTTTTATTAAATCCGATCCCAAACGATTACTACCATTATTTTCCCTTATCATCCATTTTTGCTGAAAAGCTGATGCTGACAATGTAGTTTAGTTTTGATTGTATATATCTGTTGCAGTATTGTAGAAGTTCATTCACTGATGCAACTATACTCCACTATCCTCCTAAAAACAACGCTTATTTATTATTTGTACCACTTTAATTTTTTTTTATGAGGAAATTTTACGTTGCCACAAACCCTTTTAAGACAGTTGCATTGATATTTTCATTTTTTGTGTTTGCTTTTGGGGCAGATGCGGCAGCAATAAACAGTACAGCTGCCGGCGGCAATTGGAATGCTACCACTACTTGGGTAGGCGGGGTGATTCCGGGCGCTGGAGATGATGTTACTGTCGTTTCCGGTGCGACAGTAACAGTTGACGCAGCTAGCAATGCCAAAAGCCTTGTGGTGATCGGAACTTTGAATTTTACGTATAACTTGACAATAGCAAGTAAAGGTACGGTCACGGTTAACTCAGGGGGTACTGTAGGTTTTAACGGTACTGCGATCCTTTTTGGTGCTGGATCAGGAGGCAATGCGGTTACTTTTACATTAAGCTCTGGAGCTAATTTAATTACTGCAAATACAGCTGGTATCACACTTTCTGCTGCAGCCGGAAGTATTCAGGTCCTTGGCACCAGAACATATAGCACTGGTGCAAATTATTCATATAACGGAGCGGCCCTTCAAGTAACTGGGGATGGACTTCCATCAATTGTTAATAATTTAATTATTAACAATAGTGTGGGAGTAAACTTAACTGCTGCCGTAACAGTAACTACATTGACGATTGGGAATGTAACGGCAAACAGCGTATTAAATGATAATGGTAAACAAATCACATCTGGTTCAGGTGGAACACTTAATTTAACTTCCGGAACTTTTAATATTGGTAGTGGTGCTACTGCCACAGCCTATCCCGGCTTTACCACAAACAATATTGCTTCAGGAACTACAGTAAATTATAATTCTACTGCAAGCCAAATCATTGCTGCAGTAAACTATTATAATTTAAGCAATACTGTTAACGGCCCAAGAACTTTACCGGCAAGTGGAACAGTAGGTATTGCCGGTACTTTTTCAACTGGTTCAGGTGCCTATACTGTAACTACAGGAAGCACTGTTAGTTTTAATGGTACTACTGCCCAAACTATTCCTGCGGTTGGATTTTCATTTTATAATTTAAGTATCGACAATACAGGGGCAGGTGTAACTATTAGTAACAATGTAACTGCCACGAATAGTCTCGCACTTAATAATGGAGTACTTACTACCACGGCCTCTTTTAAAGTGATTGCAGCAAATAGTGTAAGCCGGACAAGTGGATGGGTAAATGGTACATTGCAACGGCATATTACCGGCGCTGCTGCTTCTTATACTTTTGATGTAGGAGATGCTACAAATTATTCACCTGTACTGATTAATTATGCCACCACCTCATTTGTTGCTGGTGATTTAACCATAACACCTTTTGCTCTTCAACATCCCTCGTTGGTAACGTCTGGTATAAGCACTACAAAATATGTTAAACGTTATTGGACCCTTACAGGCTCAGGGGGCTTGTCTGGTACCTATGATGCTACTTTTACTTTTGTTGCGGGAGATATCCAGGGCGGAGCTAATACTTCAAATTTTATAGTAAGGGACTATAGCAGCTCCGCATGGAGCACTACAACTATCGGCACACTAACAGCAACTAGTACCAAAGCCACTACAACAGGTTTTGGCGACTTCTGTGTGGGGGAATCAACGGGGGCGCCGACCGTTTTTGCAAATCCTTCAGCAGTTGCGATTTGTACAGGTAACAACACATTTTTTACGAGCACCTCTTCATCAACTCCTTCACCTACTGTTTTTTGGCAACGGAGTACCGATGGTACTACCTGGAGTAATATTATTGCCGGAACAGACGGCGGTATCTATTCAAATTTTGCATCTACTACTTTAACTGTTACGGGAGCCACCGCTGCTGTAACAGGATATTATTATCGTGCAGTATTTACTAATATCAATGGTTCGGTTAATTCCGCTTCGGCACAGCTTACCGTAACGCAACCACCCACAATTACCGGCTTATTTTATTCGCCATCCACCATGGCTACCATTATTTCCACTCCACAAGGCGTTACCCTTACCGGTACAAATGCATATACCGGAGGCACTTTTACTGCTTCACCTGGTGGGCTTAGTATTGACGCTTCTACCGGGGCTATTACACCAAGTGCAAGTACGCTAGGTACTTATACTGTAACATATACTAAAGCAGCGGCAGGGGGATGTAGCCTGGTTTCGGCAACAACATCTGTTACTATTAGCACGGCTTCCATTTCCTATAACGGAGCACCTTATTGCAGTTCAGACAATACTTCACATTCCGTTACGTATAACAATACAAGTGCAGTTTCTGGTGCTGCTTATTCTGCATCCCCATCAGGGCTAAGCATTTCTGCCACGGGAGATATTCTTCCAAGTGGAAGTACGCCTAACACTTATACAGTAACATATAGTAAAACCGGCACAGGTGCATTTACACTAACAACAACAGTGACGATAACGGCGCTTCCGACTGCGTCCATTGGTTATGCAGGAGCTCCATTTTGCACTTCTGATGTAACAGCGCAAACGGTAACATTAACTGGTACCGGTTCCTATTCAGGCGGTGTTTTTTCATCCGATCCTTCACTTGTACTAAATACAGGTACGGGATCATTTACACCCAATGGAAGTAGTGCAGGTAGTCATACTGTAACTTATACAATTCCTGCTTCAGGTGGTTGTGCTTCAGTTCCGGTAACTACAACGTTTAGCATTGTCGCGGCGCCAACTGCAACAGTTACCTATGCCGGAAGCCCATACTGCCTGGCTTATACCACTGCCACACCGACTGTAACAGGTGCTTCAGGTGGAACATTTTCAAGTACGGCGGGTTTAACATTTACAAATACAAGTACAGGTGAAATTAACCCTAACTTAAGTACGCCCGGAACGTACACAGTAACTTATACAATTCCTCCGTCAGGCTCCTGCGGTACGGTTCAAATACAAACTACTGTTACGATTTCAGCAAATCCTACAGGCAGCATTAGTTACCCGGCTCAGCCTTACTGTACTGCTGATGGCCCTAAAACGGTGACCCTGACGGGCACAGGAAATTATACCGGAGGCGTATTCTCGTCAGCAGCAGGATTAACTATCAATGGTACAACAGGTACAGTTACTCCCTCATCAACTACACCTAATACATATACGGTAAGCTATGCTCCTCCGGGATGCCCCATATCGCCATTTACTAATTTAGTTGAAGTAGATGCAGCACCTGCAGCCAGCATTGGCTATGGCGGTACTACCAGTTTTTGTATTGCTGATGGCGCACCTTATACAGTAACCATTACCGGGAACAACTCCGGCACATTTAGTAGCTCACCTGTTGGTTTGGGTATCGATCCTGCTACAGGAACAATTACGCCTTCAACAACTACAGGCGCAGGATCATACAATGTGGTGTATACAATTCCAAAAACGGGTAATTGTGGCCCTGTAGTAGTAACATTGCCAATTACTGTCACCGCTATTGTTGCAACCCCTTCTATATCTGTATCCGGGGGTACAGAACCGGCCTGTCAGCTTACTAACGGAACTACAACTACCACCTACGCTGCTGCTGCAGCCGGTAATACAGGCCTCACATGGTCACTTAGTAATGGGTCTGCCGGTAGTATTTCAGCCGGCGGCGTAATGACCTGGGCAAATGGGTTTTCAGGAACGGTAAACATACAGGTTTCGGCAAGTGGTTGCGGTGGCCCGTCTTCAAATTTCAGGACAGTTACAATAAGTCCGTCTGTCACCACACCGGTATTTGCACTAGGTGCTTCCTCTACCCGCTGCCAGGGTGCAGGTGTTGTATCATACAGCGCAACAGCAACGAATGCCACTACCTTAAATTACGCACTGGATGCTACAAGTACGAGTGCTGGCAACACTATTAACTCCGGCACGGGCGATGTAACATTTGTTGCCGGATGGAGCGGAACGTCTGTAATTATTGCTACTGCAACAGGCTGTAACGGCCCCCTTTCGGCAAACCATACCGTTACGGTTACTCCAACAGTCGGAACCCCTGTGTTTACACTTGGTGCATCTTCAACCCGTTGCCAGGGTGCGGGAACCGTTACGTATGGTGCGACTGCGACAAACAATACCGGCATTACATATAGTTTAGATGCCACAACGCTGGCTTTTGTGGGTAATTCAATAATTGCTACAACCGGCGCTGTAACATATGCAGCGGGCTGGACTGGTACTTCTGTTATTACCGCCAGCGCTACAGGATGTAACGGACCTAAGACAGCTGTACATACAGTAACAATTACACCTACTGTAACCATCAACCCATTTTCACCGGCAACAGCAACGCGTTGCCAGGGTGCTGGTACAGTAACCACAACTACTGCCGCGACTAATTCAACAGGCATTACCTATAGCCTTGATGCTACCACTGCTGGATTTGCCGGGAATAGTATTGTTGCATCAACAGGCGCTGTAACCTACGCAGCTGGCTGGAGCGGCATTACCACTATTACAGCCAGTGCTGCCGGGTGTAATGGACCAGCAACAACAACTTTTGTGGTCACAACTAATGCAACTTCTGTCGGAGGTACGTTATCGCCTTCCAGTTCCTCGCCGCTCACTGTTTGTGCAAACGCAAACAGTGGAAATATTACACTGACGGGTCACACTGGAACAATTACCCAATGGGAAAAATCCACCAATGGAGGTGGTACCTGGACAAATATTGGCAACGGAGGAAATGCAACACTGAGCTATCTGAATTTAGCCCAGACCACTTTGTACAGGGTACTGGTAACAAATGGTACCTGCGCTGGTGTATATTCCACATTGGGTGAACTCGTAGTTCTTCCAGCTTTTACACCAGTAATTACGCCATCGGCTACTGCAACATGTATTGGTGCGCCAATAACATTAACGGCGTCAGGTTATTCAAGTACCGGATTAGTGATTGCAGGAGGTGATTTTAGTAATCCTAAACCAACAGGCTGGAGCGGGATGAGTGGCAATGCCAGTCCTAATAGCGGTGGCAACCCATCTAATAATATATGGGGAATAACAAATGGCGATGTATATAATAACGTAACGTATAATTCTACTCCTGTTGGCAATAAATTCTTCATCGTGAATGGAGTTCCTCCGGTCACTAATCCAAGCATTTTTTATACGCCTGTGTTCAGCACCGTTGGCATGTCATCTGCTGTATTGGTTTTTAACCAGGCTTATAATCTGAATTCCGGGGCTGTAGCTTCTATACAAATTTCTACAAATGGTGGTACTTCGTGGACAACACTTCAGACATATACAGGAACTGCAGGTGGTAATGTTTTTGGTCCTACAAACGGTTTAAGCCCGGCAATAGGCATAGATTTAAATGCTTATCTCGGCTTGTCCAATTTGATGATTAGCTTCAATTATTTGGGCTCGGCAGGTAGTAACTGGGCTTTGGATAATGTGGTGGTGACAAATAGCCTGGCGAACCCATCTGGCACAAATGTGTACAATCCACTCCATTATACCTGGTCACCAACTACTTACATTTCCTTACCAAGTAATGATACGACCCGAACTGTTACCGTAACACCAACGGCAGCGGGTTCAATAACATATACGGTATCGGCAGCGGTTGGAAGCTGCGCTGCCACTTCTCCTTCCCTGCCTGTTACCATCACAGTTAATCCACTAGCACAAGGATCGTTAACAGCCAACGGCCCTTTCTGCGGAACGGGTGCAGGACAACTTACTTTTACAACAACAGCAGGCACAGGGCCATTTACTGTAGTTTACAATGATGGGGTAGCTAACCGTACAGTAAACAATGTGGTAAGCGGTACTCCGTTTAACGTATTTGCTACGCCCGTAGTGGCAACTACTACCTATACGCTTGTATCTGTTACTGATACCAAAGCTTGTAGCCGTACGACAGGGTTTACCGGGCCAACAGCTACAATTATCATTAATCCTGTTCCCATCGTAAACGTAACCGCATCAACAATATGCGGAGGTGCACCGGCAACGATTACTGCAGTACCGGCAACTGGTGCAACTACTGACTATTCTTACTTGTGGACAGTACCTGCATCAGCAACGGATCCTGGTAGTGTTTCAACGTTTGCATCAAGCGTAACAGGCGACTACAGGGTGGTTATTACAAATAACGCCACAAGTTGTGTGTCGGCTCCGTCCGCTACTAAAACTGTCGTTACTGCCTCAAACCAATGGACAGGCGTGTTTGATAATGACTGGCAGAAGCCGGCCAACTGGTCTTGTGCGGCAATCCCTACAGCCTTATCAGATGTAATAATTCCTGCAACTGCACCGTTTATGCCGCAGTTAACCGCAGCATCTTTTACAAAAACACTTACTCTACAGGGTAGCGCAGAAGTAGATCTGAATGGATTTGCTTTAACGAACTCGGGATCTGTAACTATGGGAACAGGAACCTTTAAAGGTTCACCCACTTCTGATCTTAGTTTTGATGCTGCAGGTTCAAGCACCATTAATTTTAAACAGACTATCGATGGCACAACCAATGCGTTAAATAACTTAACCATCAGCAGTGCAGGTGCTGCAGTAACCTTAAATAACAAAGTATCGTTGTATGGAGCATTGACGCCAACAGCCGGGGCATTATCCATCAATGATGAGCTGGTTTTACGCTCTACTTCAACCAATACCGCTATGGTGGGCCAGGTAGGAGGAACGATTGCATACAGTGGCAGCGGAAAAGTTACTGTAGAGCGCTTTATCGGCATGCCCAGTAGAAAATGGCATTTGTTTACCACACCGGTATATGGCGGAGGCAGCATATTCGACAACTGGCAGATTGGAGGTGCAACAGTTGATATAACTCCTTCGGTAGCAGGAAAGGGAACATTTATAACAGGTTCAGTCGTAGGTACTGGCATTAGTGGAAATGGGCTTGATAACGGCCCCTATCCTAACAGTTCTTTAAAAGTAGGGGATGAGGTATTGAGCCCTGTTAATAATACGATTAATGCCAAATTATCCAAAGCGGGAACAAATGCTGCTAATATACCCTACTTCCTGTTTGTAAGGGGAGATAGAACGGCGGCTAATTTTACGGTCGGAAATTCCACCCCTACAACGCTTAGTGGAAGTGGCAAACTACAAACTGGTACACAAACATTTACTGCGGCGGCAACTTCATTTACTATGATTGGTAATCCATACGCATCGCCAGTAGATTTTGGAAAATTACCGAGAACTGGTCTTACCAATTCCTTATATGTTTGGGATCCCTACTTAAACCTGAGTGGAGGCTATGTAACCTTGTTTGAAAACAGTCCGGGATCACGCGTTTATATTGCGAGCCCTTCCGGTTCGCCCGGCAATCCAAGTGCGATTATTCAGTCCGGACAAGCATTCTATGTATACAATCCTGGCACGGCAGATTCATCACTTGTAATAGACGAGACAGCAAAATCAACCGTTAACAACCAGGCAATATTCAGACCGATGAGCCCCAATGCCCAAATAGCATCGCTTGCTACCAATTTGTATGCATTTACAAATAAAGACAGCCTGTTCCTGGCAGATGGTAACCTGGCGCAGTTTAATGACAGCTATAACCCGGGAGTTGACTGGATGGATGCCAAAAAAATGAACAATACAGGTGAAACGTTCAGCCTGCTTTGTAATGGGGTTGCACTGGCAGCTAATAGAAGGCCGCTGCCAGCGATGACTGATACGTTGTTTTACCAGCTCACCAGGACAACTGCTAAAAAATACCAGTTCCAGTTAATAGCAACTAATTTGGATCAGGATAACCTGGCAGGTTTTGTACAGGATCAGTTTACGCATATCAATACGCCCATTAATATGAATGGCAGTACTAAAATCAATTTCGCAATCACCAGCAATAAAACTTCTGCAGCTGTCAACCGCTTCAGGGTAGTGTTTAAACCATCGGTGGTGTACACCAATGTGGCTGCCAGTGTGCTCGCCAGTGATATCGGGGTACAATGGAATGTGGCCAGCGAAGAAAACATCAAAGGCTACGAGATTGAACGCTCAACAGATGGTACGCACTTTACCAAAGTAGCCGACCAGGCTTCTGCGGGAAACAGTGAAGCGGCTGTTGCTTACAACTGGCTGGATGTAGCGCCTGCACTGGGTCAGTATTACTACCGTATCCGCAGCATCAGTTACAACGATGTGATTGGTTACAGTAATATTGTAAAAGTGAAACTGAACAGAAGCACACCTGCCATCTATGTATTTCCTAACCCGGTTACAGAAAATACCATTCACCTGCAGATGAACGGTATGGCGAAGGGTGTGTATGCAGTGCGGTTAATGAACAACCTGGGCCAGGTTGTGGTGAGCAACTACATTGCCCACATGGGCGGTACTGCTACAGAAACCATCACACCTGCCAATAAAATACTCGCAGGTATTTACCAGCTGGAAATTGCAGCGCCTGACAAAAAAATAACTACAGTCAAAGTGATTGTACAATAACGGATACCTTATTCTTCCACACATGAATTACCCCTGCTGCCCCGATACCCGGGGCAGCTTTTTTTTAGTATTGTTACCGACATTCAAAGCAAGGGATAAGTGCAGCTCATGGAAGCAATTCATCTGCTGTTGCCGCAGATGCAGGTAGCCGGAGGGTTCCGGCGTTACCAACCTTCATAGTTATACGTGCCAGGAAAACTCACTAACTGGCGTATCTGCAGGAGGTGTGGATAATACATTTTTGTTGGTATGATTTGCTTTTAAATATGGCAGCCCCTGCAACAGAGGCAATTCCGGTTCGTCGAAAACACCCCCTTAAAAATTGGAAGTATCATTTTTTTTCTTACCTTCATCTCAGCTTATCTTTTCTACAACCACATCTTACCATCCTCTGCAAAAATTTACTTTTTTAAACCGGTAGCAATGCATCTTGTATTAACTACTATTGGCTTAAAAATAAATACTGCCGATCAGTTCCGTTTGAACATGTTAATAATTGTTGATTACAAGTGCAGGCTGCGTATTTATGATGCTTTTAACAAGGCATTTAAATCCTGCCACACCGATTAATTGTATACTGTGTAAGAAATTGATACCGTCCGCAACCCTGTTGAAAAATTACCCGTTAAGCAGTCCCTTTACCCTTTTGAATTTCCTTTTCAGTAAACTGCCTTTAACAGCAGCAAGATGTTTTTAATTTTTAAATAAATTGTATGAAGAGCAAACTGTATGCACTTGAAAACTGGTCGCAAGTATTGGACGCTGTAAAAAAAGGATTATTGTCGTTGTTGCCGCAACCTGCCTTGCAACCAGTAATCAACCAGTCGCCCAACAGAAGAGAAGAACTGTTACGGTCACGTAGAAATGACCGGAATGAAGATTAGATGCTATTAGTCCAGCAATTAAAGAGGGATAAACCGGGGCGTGCCTGTTGTAAGGCTATCTCCAAAAATACAAATAGCGTAACTTGTTGCCTGCCCTTCCCGGGCGGGCTTTTTGATGCATTACAAGCCAATTTGTATAGCTTCGTTCTCCGAAGCAATTATTTCAAGATGCTGCTGTTTTTTAGCCGCCCGCAATTGCAGGTTGGTAGCAGTGCAGTACTGGTGTTGCTTAAAAAAATTCATTTGAATAATGTTCCAGTTGTATTTGCTGGTCACAATGTTCCGGGCCTTTAATTCTTCAAACAGGGTGTCGCTGATGGGGAAGAAGTCATCCCGGCCGAGGTAGTCAAGGTCTGCATCACAGATAATTTCTTCCAGCTGCGTTTGCGGCGCCTGGGGAATTTTTGTGGCCATAATTAATCCGCAAATAATTTGTATCTGTTGTTGTGTCAAGCCAAAAGCTGGTAATTCTTTTTTGGCCAGTTCGCAGCCTGCCAGCTCATGCTCGCGGTAGGTAAAAAGAAAGCCGGTATCATGATACAGGCAGCCAACTTTTAAAAGGAAAAGGTCAGCAGGGTTGGTTATTTTTTCTTTGAATGCAATGCTGCATGCCTGCTGCTCCACATCAATAGTATGATGCACCCCATGGTAAAACAGGTCAGGTGCCAACTGGGTGCTGAGTTTCAGCAGTATGGCCGATCGTATGGTTTCATATAGCTTTTCAGGCATAACTTAATACAAACATAAATAAAATAATTAAACAGTATCATGGCCGGTGCATTTCAGCTGGTCGTTTATTTTTAACGCTGTACCGGTTGAAGCACCAAAACTGGCTGACTGCCCCGGCTGCTGCCTGCCCGTGCGGTAAGCGGTCTCCGCCACCCATTACATATTAAATGCGCACTGACCCTATAGCAAACGCAGGTTATAAGGATACATTGTATGAATCTATGCTGCAATACAAACAAATCATATTCTCTTTTATGCTTTCATCGTTTAGCAGCTCCCGGACGTTGCCAGATCACGGCCATTGTTGAATGGGTGCGACCCCCAACAAATAATAATTATCAGATTATGAACCATATCTAAAAGAATGTCTTATATTTACCTCATAAAATTCCCGTTTTATAGTACTGCCTAAAGTCAATTCCTATCATTAATTGCCAATCACCCCATTTTTGTTTTTCTTTTCAACGTGCTGACATTAATTGTTATAGCACTGTTTGACCTGTAAAAGCATTTTTCAATATCTGCGTGAAAATTTCAACACTCACTATTAAACTTATTGTATGAGGCAATTTTTTACGTCCGTTACGGTGGTAAAATCAGCACTTTGTTTGGTGCTGTCTTTATCCCTGCTTGCTACCCTGCAGGCGCAGCAAACCAGTATTTCTGACTATGTTATTTTTGGCGGTACCAGCCAGCCTTTATCAGGTCAGAAAGCGCCGGTTGCTCCCGGGTATGGTGTTCAACTCGGATCTTCAACTACCATCAATGGTGGTTCAGTAGGCAGTTATAAATTTGTTCAAACCACTGGTAATACTTCCATTGCAGCAAATGTGTATAGCGGCGGAATCATCAGTTTAACCAACAGCAATGTGGTAACAGGCAAAATTGCCGCCGGCCTTCCAAATACAAACCCCGCTCCCGGAACGGTGCTTTCCATAGGTTCAAGCGCCAGCCTTGGCGGAAGTATCAATGTAAACGGCAACATCGTAATAGGCGGCGGTACGGTAACCGGACCTGTAAACCATCCTTTAAATACCACTTATTATTTTGCCAATAATCTGGTTCCAAACGTTGCCAACCCGGTAGTAACACTCCCTGGGTTGCCTTCCATGCCGGCCATCAACCAATTTCCTGTCAACAATTCCACTGTTGATATCACAACAACAACAAAGCTGATTGCTAATTCCAATGGAGATCCCGTTATTCGTAGAAATATTTTATTGGGAGGCAACAAAACAATCACCCTGCAGGGAGCAGGCGTATATGTCTTTAAATCAATAAAAAATACGGGCAACAGCAACAGTTTTGTTTTTGACCTAAGTGCCACCCCGTTGGGAAAGATAAAAGTGTATGTGGAAGGCGACGTTGATTTAGGCAAAGTAACAGCTTCGGTAATTGGCGGCACTGAAGCAAGTGTCTATTTTGAAACACATGGTAACGGTGCCACTTCACCCAACGGAACCGTTGCATGGAATACGGCCAATGGCTCAGGCGGCGGATCAAAATGGGTTGGTTCCGTGTGGGCGCCTTATGCTGCCATCAATATCGGTTCAGGAACAGGCACCACCACTTTAACAGGTGCGCTTTGGAGCGGAACACAGGTAATGATTCAAAGCGGTATAACAATCAATTTTGCGCCCTTTATTTTTTGCAATATTGCGGGTACAACTACCCAAACCAATGTATTATGTAAAGGAAGTGCTACGGGCGTCATTAATCTTACCGTGACAGGTGGTACAGCACCCATCACTTATAAATGGACCGGGCCGGGTACGTTCACTGCGTTATCTCAAAATATCAGCAATCTTGCTGCAGGTACTTACAACGTAACTTTTACAGATGCTGCCGGTTGCAGTGGTTCAGCTTCGGCAACCATTACGGAACCGGCTAACGGATTATCGGCCTCCGTTAGCAACCAAACCAATGTAAATTGTTTTGGAACATCTACAGGCAGTGCAACCATCGCTGCAACCGGCGGCACATCGCCTTATACCTTTTCACTGAATGGTGTACAAAATAGTACCGGTCTGTTTAGCGGACTTGCCGCTGCCACTTATTCTGTAACCGTTGCAGATAAAAACGGTTGTACAGCCGCCGTAGCTCTAACCATTACCCAGGCGCCTGCGCTTACTGTTGGCAGTATCAACTCCAACTCGCCACTTTGTATAGGTACAAATTTGACATTAAGTTCAGCTGCATCGGGGGGAACTGCTCCCTATACATACGCCTGGACAGGGCCTAATAGTTTTACCAGTACCGATCAGAATCCGGTGCTCCCTACTGTTACGGATGCTGCCTCCGGAGTGTACACCCTGCAGATAACCGATAGCAAAGGTTGCGTCGCCAGCACCGGTAACACAGTCAATGTAACAGTTAACCCGCTTCCTGACGCCAGCGCAGGCGATGATAAACCCTTTAATTTTGACGGCAATACGACGCTGAACGGGTCTTCATTAACTCCCGGCGCAACTTTCAAATGGACAGCACCTCCCGGCGGAGAAATAAAATCGCCCGCTGACCAGGCCAACATCAATGTTGGGGTGCCTGGTATGTATACGCTTACGGTTACTGCAGCCGGATGCGCTACCACAAAACAGGCATTGGTTTCAAACAAGGTCAACAAACTGATTGGGTCTGAACTTACCTCCATTTATTACAACAATCCCAACGGAGATCCTTCGCCATTTTTTATCATTGCCAATGGAATGGTAAGGATAGATATCATTGTGCAGGTAAACGATTACCAGACGGTATTAGACCTGCTGCAGACTGCGGATTACGGGCTTGTTAATATAGTTACCAATGGTGTTAACGGTGCGCAGGGCAGCAAATTAATTATCACGGGCGATTACCCGATTGCCAACCTGCTCAAGCTGAATTTACTGAATGACATTATTAATTTTTGCCGGCCTTTTTATGCGCCGTTCAGCAACAGCGGGCTTGTAAATTCTGCTGGTGATACCACCATGCGCTCTAACCTGGTAAGAAGCGGGTATAAACTAACCGGCGCAGGCGTTAAAGTGGGGGTTATTTCAAACAGTTTTAATACTATTTCCAGCGGTACAACTGCTACGCTGCCTTACAACCCTGTTCCCGGTGCTGCGCAAACTTTTAATACCAATACCGCAGCTATTGATCTGTCCAACGGGGATCTTTCCAATGTAACTGTATTGGGAGACTACCCGGCTAAAAGCACGGATGAGGGCAGGGCAATGCTTCAGATTGTCCACGATGTTGCACCCGGAGCAAACCTGTATTTCCGTACCGGATTTTTAACAGCCGGTGATTTTGCTACTGGTATTGCCGACTTAAAAAATGCCGGCTGCAGTGTTATAGTGGATGATGTAACCTATATCACCGAACCTTATCTTAAAGATGGGGTAGTAGCCAAAGCCGTAGATGCGGTAAAAGCGCAGGGAGTATCTTATTTTTCTGCTGCGGGCAATTTTGCAAATAAGTCGTATGAACAAGACTTTACGCCGGCAAGTGCAGCCCCTGCAGGATTTCCTGGAAAAATAGCGCATGATTTTTCCGGTACCGGAGATATTTTTCAGCATATCACCCTGGTTCCCGGCGATTATACCATTGTATTGCAATGGGTAGATGATATTTATTCTACCGGGCAAACCCAGGGTACGCATTATGACCTGGATATGTTTTGGACATCCAATACAGACGGCACTGGTTTAAAGGGATTTAACAGGGACAACACCAATGGCGACCCGTTGGAAATATTACCCTTTACAATTACTACTTTAACCGATGCCAATTTCCTGGTTGTTAATAATACTACCGATGGCAACCCGGCACGTATCAAATATATTATTTACCGCGGTGATGTAGCCATTCTGGAATACAACGTAGGTACGTCCACATTGGTAGGCCAGGCAAATGCAGCGGGTGCCATTGCTGTGGGAGCCGCCCGCTACGACAAGGCTCCCCCTTATCTTACAACACCATTGATCGAATCTTTTTCTTCTATTGGTGGAACTAAGGCAGAAGGTGTAGTAAGAAATAAGCCTGATTTAACAGGACCTGATGGTGTGAATACTACCGTTAAAATGGGCCAGGATTACCCCAACAGTGCATTGGATGGCTACTCCAATTTCTTCGGTACATCTGCAGCAGCACCGCATGCGGCCGCAGTGGCGGCATTGTTAATGGAGGGAAAGAAAAAATTCCTCGGACTGGCAACAACCCCGCCAGATGATATCCGCTCGTTGATGCAGACAACCGCTGTTGATATGGAGGTAGCTAATAATTTACCGGGTACGCATTTCGATTTTATTTCAGGCTTCGGAATGGTAAATGCTGACTCTGCAATGCGCACTTTTGCTGCGCCCACCGCAACCCTGATTGACGTAGTTGTACCTCCCTCAGTAATACCCTGTAGCGGAACGCCTTTTACCGTAACCATTACTGGCGAAAATTTTAACTACAATACCATTGTTATGCTGGTGAATGCACCCGGCGATACAACCCGCATTGTGCCAACTTTTATCAACTCAAATGCAGTATCGGTAACAGTCAGTTCCTGTATCGGCAATCCTGAAATTCTTGCTTATACGCCTCCTAAATCCGGCACCAACGGAACTGATGGAGGTTTTTCCAACAGCAAGTATTTCTTTAGCGCAAGTATTAAAGTTACTGCTAACAATATAGTTAAGAAATATGGAGAGTCGCTTGCAACACCAACTACAGTAATAACTGTGGATGGCGTACTGTTACAAAACACAAGCCCGTTGTTAAGTTTACAGGATATTGGGCTGGATAGCCTGGTACTGACTACAGCTGCAACATCTGGCAGCGATGTAGGCACCTATATTATTACCCCATCCAGAACTTTTAATTTAAATTATGCACCTCACGCGGAATTGCTAAAGAAATATAGTTACCAGTTTTTTAATGGCACAGTTACCATAGCAAAAATGCCTTTAAAAGTAACGCCGAACAATATGACAGTCACTTACGGTCAAAGCATTGGCAATAATATTACCTATAAGTATGAATTCAATGCAGCAAATGTTGCTAATGCGGCTCAGTTTACAAACGACATCAAATCCTATCATCAGGCATTAATGCCAACGAATGCACTGGCGGTGGTAAAAGATTTTACTAAGGTGCAGGCAAACAATAAAGTACTTTCCAGCGCCGACCTTGCCAACATGAATGTAATTGCGAGCTTTAACGCTGTAAAAAATTCCCGTAAGTTTTCTTTGTCAAACAATACGCTGATACCAATACCTGCCGGAAGTCCGCTGTTGCAAGACAATTTAAATATTCAATATCTTGTTGACGTGGCTTCAGCATCTATCAACAATTATAGAACAGATCCCACAACATCCACCTTTATCAACGCTAATACGGGCGTTGCATCCAAAGCCTTTTTAAGTGCTGCGGCAATGGAAAGTGATGACCTCAATACAGGAACTGTAAAGGTAAATGGCTCTTTGCTTAAAGTGGTAAGCGGTTCGCTGGAACAGATGGTAAGTGCATCGAACCTGGCTCCGATACTAAATGGTAATTTAGTGCAGATGGTAGACGCTACCCTGATGGAGTATGTGAACGGAGTACTCGTTCCGGTTACCAACGCAGCATTGGTGCAATATGTAAATGATGGTTCGTGGGTGCAGGTAACTACTTCAGGCAGTTTGCTTAAAGTGGTAAGCGGATTACTGAAACTGGTGAATGGCACGCTGCTTAAAGTTGTATCGGGTTCAACGGGCATAACAGAATCATATGTACAACTCACCAACGGCTCACTGCTAAAAGTTGTCAGTGGTTCTTTGCTAAAGGTTGTTAGTGGTACCAATACAGTGGTGTATCAAGATGGTAGTCCTGTTTTAGACAGTACAATTGTAATGTTACCCAACGGGCTTGCACAGATCACCAGCGGATCCTTGCTTAAGGTTGTAAGCGGTTCCTTACTTAAGGTTGTAAGCGGTTCATTGTTGAAGGTGGTTAGCGGCTCCCTGCTTAAGGTTGTAAGTGGCAGCCAGCTCGGCACTGATGCCCTCAATAACAATACAGCGGTAATTTTGGATAGTGCGGATGCTGGCGATGCCTCAGGACCGTTCTCACCTAATTCAATGTTTGGCATCAATATGATTACTGGTCTGGATGCAGGCAAACAATACCTGGTACCCGGCGTGCTGGCCAACCCCAATTTTGATATAACGTATGGCCTTGGCGAAGTGACTATACAACAGGCTGCATTAACGGTTACCGCAAATAATTTTACAAGGCCTTATGGCGAAAATAACCAGCTTACCGCAACGTATAGCGGCTTTGCTCCGGGAGATAGTTTACAAAATAGTGTTACCACGTTGCCGGTGTTAAGCACTACCGCTACGCAGACAAGTGCAATAGGTACTTATCCAATTACGGTTAGTGGTGGTACTTCATCCAAATACACTTTTAATTATGTACCAGGCGTGTTAACAGTGGTTAATAACCCCTGTTTGCTGCCATCCAATACGGCAACCAATTTTGGTAGTACTGCTAATCCAAATACCCCCACCAGCCTGTGGTTGAATTTAACTACCAAAGTGAGCGGTCAGCTGGCGGTTAACGGAGATTACCTGACGTTCCGGGCAGGAACTATCGCATTAAATAACATCAACTATACACTGGTTGGAAGCCAGGCAATTCCGAACGGTAAAATAATTGCAGATAACAGTGTTACAGCACCCGTTACCAATTTTGATGCCGGCACCAATACCTGGATAACCAGGGTGCCATTAGGGTTTGCCAGCACGTCGGATATTTTTATAACCGGCGCTATCATTAATTCCAGTACTGGTTTTGCGAAAAAGAACAATGCCAATACGGTAGTTACAGGAATTATGTATAGCAACAAGTACTTTAAAGACCAATGGACATATGCAACGGCGGCTTATCAATTACCCAAACCCACCAATTATTTTACCTATGCGCAGGTGGGCGGAGCAGGGCAGATAGTTGCCATTAATGGAACTTATCGTGCAGGCACGCCGTTACCGGTTATTCAATATCTGGTACAGGGCGGCAGCGGCGGCGGTGGAAATAATTATACAGGAAGTACCGCTTCGTTCAATACATTTACCGCCTGTATCCCGTCCGATTCTTCCGCTGTAAACCGCCTGATGACGGGCGTATCGCAACCGGTACAGGTAGCGCACCAGGAAGATATCGCACCTGCTAAAGCAGGATCATTGTCTATTTTCCCCAATCCGGCATCGGCTGATTTTACCCTGGTATATGTTCCGGCGCAAACAGGAAACAGTTCAATATCGATATTAACAGCAGACGGAAAGCAGGTTATGGAATTTAACAATGGCGTTTGGGAAGCAGGTAAAAAATATATCAAAAATATTGATGTAAGCAGACTGGTGCGGGGATTATACCTGGTTCAATTAAAAACGGGTAACAATACCACAGTGAATAAAATTATTATAAACAGGTAATTTTAACCAAACCCTAAATTCGTTGGGATGAATTGAAATACCGATATTTGGATATGAATTGTAAAACACTGGGAATAATTTTATTATTATGTGCGCATGCCCTTGCTATGCCTGCGCAATCCCAGGGCGGAGCTGCTTCAGACACAAATAAAGATACAGCCGCAGTAAATTTATTACTGCAGCAAAGCAAAGAGCGGTTTTCAGATGATCCTGTTAAAGCGATCAGTCTTGCTACCCAGGCAAAGGATCTTTCGGAAAAAATTGAATTTGTAAAAGGGAAGGCCAATGCATTAAAAAACATAGGCGTAGGAAATTATTTTCTGGGAAAACTTCCTGAAGCAATTGTATTTTGGAATGAATCGCTGCAACTTTTTGAAAGTTTGAAAGAAGATATCGGGGTTTCGAATGTGTTGAATAATATCGCCGCAGCGTACGATGATTTAGGAGACAATGAAAAGGCACTTGAATATTCCCTCCGTTCATTAACGATAGCCGAGAAATCGGCTGACAACTATAGAATACTGGCTGCGCTTAATACCGTGGCCAGTATTTATTATGAAAAGAAAGCCACCTGGGATAAAGCGCTGAATTATCTTTTGAAGGCCCTGCCTTTGGCCGAACAAGTGGGCGATAAGGACGGTATTGGGGTTACGTCGGGCAATATTGGAGAGATATATTTTTATAAAAACGATTTTGAAAAATCCAAGACCTATTACGAAAATTCAATAAAGGCTTATGGTGGCCTGTCCAACAGCTCCTATGCCTACAATGGTATCGGTAAAATATATTTAGTTAAAGGCGATTACAATAAAGCACTCAGCTATCACAATAAGGCACTCGAAATTGCGGAAAAAACAGACAGTAAACACCATATGTACCTCTCTTTCCAGGGAATTGCCAATGTGTATATAGCCGAAAAAGAATATGCCAAAGCACTGCTTTATTTTAATAAGGCAAGCGGGCTGGCCGAAGAGCTGAAAGCGCCAAGGGATTTAAAGGATATCTATCAGCAAATGGCAGTGGCGTACGCTAAAAATGCTGATTACAAAAATGCATACAAATACAATTCCCTTTATGCTGATGTAAAAGACACGCTGTATAATATTGATACAGATAAGAAGTTGAATAAACTTCAATTTGAATTTGACTTACAGAAAAAGGAAGGCCAGATAAGTTTACTTACCAAAGACAAAGCCCTGCAGGACGCTGATTTAAAAAGGCAAAAATTTGCCCGCAACGCTTTTGCGGCGGGTCTGGGCCTGGTATTTTTAATTGCAATACTCATCTTCAGAAACTATCGTGAGAAGGTTAAAATCAACAAAATTCTTGATGAGCAAAAAGTGCAGATAGAAAATTTATTGTTGAATATTTTGCCCTCGGAAGTGGCTAAAGAACTTCAGCAAAAAGGCCAGGCAACACCCCGGAATTTTGACCAGGTATCAGTAATGTTTACGGACTTTAAAAGTTTTACCATTCATGCCGATAAACTTTCGCCACAGGAACTGGTAGAAGAACTGAATACATGTTTCATTGCTTTTGATAATATTATAGAAAAGTATGGCCTGGAAAAAATTAAGACCATTGGAGATTCTTATATGTGCGCAGGTGGCATTCCCACGCCCGACAAACGGCATGTGCATAATATGGTAAGCGCCAGCCTGGAAATACAGGAATACATTGTGCTTAATAATAAAAGAAAAATAGCGGATGGCCAGGAGCCCTGGGACCTGCGCATAGGCGTACACGTTGGCCCCGTGGTAGCGGGGGTGGTGGGTAAGAAAAAATATGCCTACGATATCTGGGGTAGTACTGTAAATATTGCCAGCCGGCTGGAAAGCAACGGCGAACCAGAACAGGTGAATATTTCTGCCTCTGTTTACGAAATCGTCAAAAATGATTTTACCTGCAGTTACCGGGGTAAAATTTATGCAAAAAATGTGGGTGATGTAGATATGTATTTTGTAGCCTCCTCAAACAATAAGCTGGCCGGCAAAGTATCTGCAAGTACTTTTTCCATATAAACCGCGGTACCGGTATCAATCACCTCCTCACCTTATTCCCATCATCTTTTTTCCTTTATTTTTTTATTTTCTTTGCACGTTTAATGAACATCTCAGCATTAGGTTGAATTGCTGTTAAGCTAATAATTCTTATCAGTCACCCGGAGTCACGTTCGTTAAAGTGATACCATAACGAAGGCAAAAAAAATGGATATGGAAAGTTCAGGTCACACTTCCGGATTATCAGCTGCAGAAGTAATGGAAAGCAGGCAGCAATACGGCAGCAATATGCTGGAGATGCAGGAAGACAATGTGCTTTTAAATGTGTTAAAGGAAGTAGTACTGGAACCCATGTTCCTGTTATTGCTGGTTGCCTGTATTATCTATTTTGCTGCAGGCCAGTACAACGAAGGCATCATCATGCTGGTATCTATTTTTATTGTGGCCGGAATCTCTCTGTTTCAGGAATACAGGAGTAAAAACGCCGTGCTGGCTTTAAAAAAGCTTTCAGCTTCCAGTGCCAGCGTAATTCGTGATGGAGTAACAGTGCAAATACCCTCCGGTGAAATTGTGAGCGGCGATTTGTTATTGCTGGAAGAAGGGGAAATCATCGCTGCCGACGGAATGATTGTTTCAGCCAATGACTTTTCCGTAAATGAATCGGTCTTAACCGGGGAATCGTTCCAGGTAATAAAAACCCCGGATGACACCAATGGCGTATTCAGGGGTACCCTGGTGACCAGCGGAAGCGCTGCCATTAAGGTAACAGCCGTTGGTTTGCAAACCAAGTTCGGAAAAATCGGGCTGTCATTAAAGGAAATCACTATTGTTAAGACCCCGCTGCAGGCACAGATGCGTTCATTTGTACGCAATATGGTGTGGATTGGTGTAGTGGCATTTTTAATTGTGGTAGGCTTCAATTATTATCAGTCAGGCAATTTTGTCAAATCATTGCTACAGGGCCTTACACTGGCCATGAGCATACTTCCTGAAGAAATACCGGTTGCTTTCAGCACCTTCCAGGCGTTGGGTGCTTTCCGCTTATTACGCAATAATATCATTGTAAAGCAGCCGCAGTATGTTGAAACGCTTGGTTCTGCTACGGTAATTTGTACCGATAAAACGGGCACGCTTACGCAAAACAGTATGCATTTTGCTTTTTTGTACGATGCTCAGACAGATCAGTCCATCGAAATGAATGGCACTGAAAATATACCAGCCGCCGTACTGGAATATGCCATGTGGAGCAGCGAAACCGATCCCTTCGATCCGATGGAAAAAGCCATTCACGCATTGTACCAAAAAACGACAGTAGCAGACAAAAGAAGTCAGTTTAAGCAGGTACATGAATATCCAGTAGGTGGCAAACCGCCCATGATGACGCACATCTTTAAAAATGACAAAGGCGAAATAGTAATAGCTGCCAAAGGCGCACCGGAAGCTATCTTACGCCAAACCGACTTACCGTCAGCAGCATTGCAAAAAATTGAAGGCCGCTCACTTGAATACGCCCGCCTGGGCTATCGTGTTTTAGGCGTTGGTAAAGGCAGCTGGAAAGATGAACAATGGCCGGCCACCCAGCAGGAATTTAAATTTGAATTTCTGGGTCTGCTGGTTTTCCAGGATCCGCCAAAAGACAATATCATTCACACAATCCGGATATTCAGGGAAGCAGGCATAGCAGTAAAAATGATTACCGGTGATTATATGGAAACAGCATTGGCGATAGCAGACCAGGTTGGGTTATCTCACAATGGAGATACGCTTACCGGCAATGAGGTAATGAATTTAACTGCGGAAGCTCTGCGGGAAAAAGTGACCAGCGTAAATATTTTTGCCAGGATGTTTCCTGAAGCAAAACTAAAGGTGATTAACGCACTAAAAGACAACGGGGAGGTAGTCGCCATGACAGGTGATGGCGTAAATGATGCCCCGGCATTGAAGGCTGCACATATTGGCATTGCCATGGGGCTTAGAGGCAGTGAAGTAGCCAAAGCTGCGGCATCACTGATTTTAACGGATGACGACCTGGCCAATATGACGGATGCGGTGGCATTGGGCAGAAAGATTTACGACAACCTTAAAAAAGCCATTCAGTACATCGTATCCATTCATATACCTATCATCTTGATTGTTACTTTACCCCTGCTGCTGATGTGGAAGTTTACAGACATTTTTTCGCCGGTGCACGTTATTTTTTTAGAACTCATTATGGGGCCAACGTGTTCTATCATTTATGAAAATGAACCTATTGAACCGGGAACGATGCAGCGGATGCCCAGGAAAGCGGCGGGTAATTTTCTGTCGCTTAAACAGCTAACGATGAGCATTGTACAGGGGATTGCTATCACAACGGCCTGCCTTGGTGTGGGCTGGTATTATATTAACCAGGGTAATACGGATGCAACGGTAAGGGCCATTATTTTTATAACACTGCTATTCAGTAATATTTTTTTAACACTGGTCAACAGGTCTTTTAAATACACCATCTTTACAACCCTGCAATATAAAAATAACCTGGTGCCCCTGGTAATTTTTGTAACGCTGCTGTTTATCGCAGCCACAGTTTACATCCCTTTTGTAAGTAGTTTATTCAGGATTGATGCACTGCCATGGCCCATGTTGATTACCTGTATTGCTGTTGCAATGGCAGGAACCTGCTGGATAGAATTGTGGAAATTGGTGAAAAAAAGTAACAACTGATTATTTTACATCACCCCAGTTTTCGCCGGTTTTAATCCGGTGAATCTGCATGTCGCTTACTTCATATTTCAATGCCAGCGCTTTCAGGGTAGTGCCTTTTGCCAGCTGTTTTTTTATCACCTTAACTTTATCAAGGGTTAGTTTAGTGTTGCCGCCAGTGCCTGTTTTACGGGCAATTTTGCGGGACTTAATTACAGAAGGGCTTTCCTGTGCATGAGCAGAAGCTTTGGCTATAGTGGCCCAGGCAAGATTTTCTGCACGGTTATCCGCTTTTTTATAATTCAAATGAATAACAACCGTTTCATCTTTTTTGGCCGGTGCCAGAAATTGTTCGGCTACCAAACGATGCAGTAAAATACCACGGTAAACAAGGGTTCCGTTTCTTTTCTTTTTGGTAAAACGCCAGATAGGATAACCTTCCTGCAGGGAACCCTTCAGTTGAACTCCATCATTGGGATCTTTGTCAAAGCAAACAAGGCGGCCCTGGTTAGAGATCGCATAGCGTTTTCCAAAAGCGCTTTTATGAAAACTGAGCACTTTCCAAATTTCTCCGTCAATTTTTCTCATGTTGAATTTATTAAAGGTATTATAACAAAGATAATTTATTTACCAACTCAACCGTTGTAAAAGCATAGCAAACATTTGGCCGTAACGCAATTATTTTGCAGGCAGCCCGCATATCCATGGGTTTGCAGCTATTTTTACTATCTCAAAAGCTTTATTTTTGAAAAAAACAATCACATGTCACTACTGCTGAACAGGAATACTTTTGGAAACCCTGCTAATGCCGGCAACGTGCTGTCCAGAACAGCTGCTGAACAATTATTTTCTTCCTGGGTATTAAATCCAAGGTTACAACTGCATATGAAGCAGGTGGCACACCTGATGAAATGCTGGGCGGCTGAAAAAGAAAAGCTGGATGAAGCAGGTCAATGGCGCTGGGAAATGGCCGGCTTGCTGCACGATGCGGATTGGGACCAGTGGCCGGATCTGCATTGCAAAAAAATAATTGAAGAACTGGAAGCCCGTGACATTGATCCTGAAATTATCCATGCTATAGCAAGCCACGGACCGTTGTATTTTGGTGTTGAACCAGTAACTGCTATGGACAAAATGCTGTTTGCCTTTGATGAGTTAAGCGGCCTGGTACATGCTTATGCATTGATGCGGCCAAACAACTATGAAGGCATGGATTTAAAAGGCGTAAAGAAAAGATTAAAAGAAAAATCTTTTGCAGCCAATGTTTCAAGAGAAGATATTAATGATGCCTGTGAGCGGGCGGCTCTGGCGCTGGATGACCTGATCACATTTATAATTCCCCGCCAGGCAACGGTAAAATAATATACTCATTTTTTTATTAAGGGGTTTACCCAGCCGGAAAAAGAAAAAGCGAATCACTGTTTGGTAGTTATCCGCTTTTTTTACAAGTAAAATATTGGAACAAAAGACGGGCGTTGTAAACTAAGCCTATAGCGTTTAAAATATTTTAAATCTTTCAAAACAAGATTTTTCGAGCAGCTCCCGGTCATCGGGATGAGCGATACTGATCAGTGCTTTCGCCCGCTGCCGGAGGTTTTTGCCAAACAGGTACGCAACACCGTATTCAGTTACAACGTAGTGCATATGCGCTCTGGTGGTAACTACCCCGGCGCCTGGTTTTAGCGTTGGTACAATCCTGGCAACGCCCCTGGCTGTTCTTGAGGGAATAGCGATGATGGGTTTACCGCCATTACTGATGGCTGCGCCCCGCATAAAATCCATTTGCCCACCCACACCGCTGAACTGGTAGGTGCCAATAGAATCGGCGCAAGCCTGGCCGGTAATATCAATTTCGATTGCACTGTTGATAGAAATCATTTTGTCGTTGCGGCGGATAACATGCGGATCATTTACATAATCAATATCCAAAAATGCAAATGCCGGATTATCGTTGATGTAGGAATATAATTTAGCAGAGCCCAGGGCAAAAGAAGATACTGATTTGTTGGGATGTATATTTTTATACTTGTTGTTGATCACATCTTTTTCTACCAGGGGAATAATACCATCGGAACACATTTCTGTATGCACACCCAAATCCTTATGATTCATAAGGCAGCTCAGTACTGCATCCGGTATTGCGCCAATACCCATTTGCAGCGTGCAACGGTCATCGATCATTTCTGCCACGTTCTTTCCGATGGTACGCTCAATGTCGCCCACCTTTTCGCTGAAATTGGCCTCGTGCATTTCATCTTCACAATATACCATGGCGGCAAAACGGCTGCTGTGCACCAGCCCGTCACCATGGGTTCTGGGCGCATTGGGGTTTACCTGCGCAATGATAGTTTTGGCAGTGTTTACCGCACTGCGGGCAATATCTACCGACACTCCCAGCGAGCAGTAACCATGACTGTCGGGCGGCGATACGTGCACAATGGCAACATCAATCGGTAAAATATTTTGTTTAAACAGGTTGGGAATTTCACTTAAAAAAACGGGTACATAATCAGCTATCCCTTCTTTTACGGCGTTGCGCACAGCAGCTGAAACAAAGAGTGAATTAAAATGAAAACTGTCTTTAAATTCGCTCTTATCAACCTGTAAGTCGCCATACAAACTGATAGATACAATTTCTACATTACGTAAACGCGGGGCTTCAAGCGCTAACTGCTTCAGCAAAAAAGTGGGCGTATGCGCACTGCCATGTATATATACCCGTTGATTGGATTGAATGACTGATAACGCTTCCGCCGGACTCACATATTGAACAGGAACTTTCATATTTGAACTATTTGCCGCAAATATATTCCGGCTTCCGCTGGCAACACATGACGTTTTTGTATGGCCTGGTATGATTATTATCACAAGGGTGCAATACAATAGTTTTTGTTGCACCTTTAAAAATGGCGGGAATTAAAGGGTAGTTATACAGATATGATATATTTCATTGCCGTACATGATTTATATTGCAGTGATGAAAATAAAAAAGTTCACAGTGCTCTTTATACTGTTTAGATAGCATTATTTCATCTTAATAAAAAGAAAACCAAACAAGAAGCATGCAGCAGGCCATTATAAATTGTACCATACATACCGGTGACGAAGTGTTCGGGAAAGGAGTGGTACTTATTGAAAACAATGTCATACAATCTGTTCAAAAAGAAGTGCCCGAAAATTGTGCCGTGGTGGACTTAAAAGGGCAAAACATTGCAGCCGGGTTTATCGATATCCATATCAACGGTGGCGACCAGCTGCATTTTAGTCAATCACCAACCGAAGCTGCCATTCATGATATTTATGAAAGCAGTCTGCAGTATGGTACCACGCATATGCTGCCCTGTCTTATTTCTTCATCACATGAAAATATTTTGCAGGGTATTGAAGCTATCAAAAACTACCGGCTCAAATACAACAATGGAGTTATGGGCATGCACCTGGAAGGGCCGTTTATTAATCCCATAAAACGGGGGGCGCACCTGGCAAAATACGTTCGTACGCCAACGAATGCCGAGCTGGAAGAAATCATCCGGTATGGTAAGGACGTCATCAAATTAATTACCATTGCACCGGAATGTTTTACTGATGAACAAATTGATATGCTGATGGAAAGCGGTATCGTTGTGTCGGCGGGCCATTCCAATGCTACCTATGAACAGGCGCAATATGGTTTTTCAAAAGGCATACAACTCATCACGCACTTATTTAACGCAATGACGCAGTTTGGTCACCGGTCGCCCGGACTGGTTGGTGCGGCCTTAAGCAACGATGCGGTTTACACCCCCATCATTTTAGATGGCGCTCACTGTGATTATGCCGCCGCCAGGCTGGCCTATAAATGTAAAAAAGATAAGCTGGTGCTGATAAGCGATGCGCTCTTTTTAAGCAAAAAGAAAAAGGAATTTGTATGGGAAGGTTTTAAAGCGGCGTTGGCAGATGGCCTGTACAGAAACGATGAAGGCAACCTGGCCGGCGCCACCATCTCCATGGCAGATGCGGTTCGCAATGCGGTAGCGCATTTGAATGTATCCGCCGAAGAAGCAATCAGGATGGCAACCTGCAGGGCTGCAGCGGCAATAAAAATGCAGGATAAAGTTGGTAAAATCAAAGCTGGCTTTCCGGCCAGTTTTGTGCAGTTCAGTGATGACCTGTCATTGATACAAACGATGGCGTTGTAGTTATCAAAATAAGGTTGATTTTTTTTTATTTGCCTGCACACCAATTGCCTTTGCAATTTCGTTAGCACTGCAAAAATTAGCAAGACAGTATACCTCCCGGCATCAATTTGTTACATATGAAAAGTTGTTACTCCAATTTTATTGCATCATTTTTTATCTTTTTTGTTATCGTTGTTAAAGCTTCGGCACAGGACACGATTGTGGTGCATTATGGTGGTCACCACGCTACCGACGAAAGCAATGTAACCCATACAACCTATTTAAAGCCTGCTGCGGTTATTATACCAGCTTCAATGATTTTATATGGTTGCTTAAAGCCCGCCGTGGGTGGTATCCGGCAACTCGATGATGATATTATGGCAAACATTAAAACCAATCATCCCGGCTTTCACACAAAAGCCGATGACTACCTGATGTGGGCACCAACGGCATCCATTTACCTGATGGATGCACTGCATATAAAAACCAAACATAGTTTTGCTGAACACGTTATTCTTGATGCAGGCTCTGTAGCCATCGCGGGTGGTGTTGGTTTTGTGATGAGAAAGATTTCGCATGGTATTGATGACTATAACACACAGGGCACCAAGTTTCCGAGCGGTCATACAACAAATGCTTTCAGGGGCGCCGAAATATTTCACCAGGAGTTAAAAGAATCTCATCCGGTTTTAAGTTACAGCGGCTACCTGGTGGCTGCTACCGTGGGTGTACTGCGTATCTATAATAAAAGTCACCTCCTTACTGAAGTGCTGGCAGGTGCAGGGCTGGGTATGCTTTCCAGCAAACTGACTTACTGGGTTTTCGATAAAGTAAAATATAAAAAGAAGAAAAATTAAAGGCCGCAAAACACCTGATTCTTACCGTTAATTTATTTGTCGCCTTCCCATTCCAGGTAAAATTGTGCTAAAAATATTTCCATAAATGCATGCCTTTCTTCGGCCATTTGCCTGCCTGTACCGGTATTCATTTTATCTTTTAGCAACAGCAGTTTTTCATAAAAATGATTGATGGTGGGTGCCGTTGTTTTTTTATAGGTTTCTTTCGTCATGTTTAAGTCTGGTGCAATAGCCGGGTTGTACAGCTGCCTGTTTTTAAAGCCGCCATAATTAAATGCCCTGGCAATGCCGATAGCGCCCAGGGCATCCAGCCTGTCGGCATCCTGTACAACGTCCAGCTCCGGACTGCTGAAACTTTGAGTAAAATGGCCACCTTTAAAAGAAATATTGCGGATGATGTTTTCAACGTGCTCAATGGTGGCCTCAGGGACTGCAAGAGAATGCAAAAAACGGCTTGCCATAGCAGGTCCGATTTCTTCATCGCCATCATTAAACTTAGCATCGGCAATATCGTGCAGCAATGCTGCCAGTGCTACAACCAAACCATTCACATTTTCAGTTTTTGCAATGGTGTTGGCGTTTTTCCAAACCCGTTCAATATGAAACCAGTCGTGGCCGCCCTCGGCTCCCTGCAAAGCTGTTTTTACAAAATGGACTGTTGTATTAATTATCTCCTCTTCTGTCATGATCTGATTAAGGTAGTGGGTATTGAAAACTTTGATACAAATTTATGGTTCCTTTAAAAGTATCATACTTGCAAAATACCCAAAGTTTCCATTCGGGCAACTTGTTTTTTTAATATGATTGCTTATCGCCAGGAGACCAGCGTATTTACCCAGCCTGTTGCTTTAACTCCCCAATCCATCCTTCAGACCATGTATGTAGCCTTCTTAAAAAAAGGTATTATAATTGCAACTGCTAAAATTAAACATTCGCTTTCCATATTTGTTATTGCCGGTAACCAGGAGTCTTAACAGATTTCTTTAAAATAAAATATGATGAATATTGTAATAGTAGGTGGTGGATTCGCAGGTGTTAACCTGGCTAAAAAATTGGCCGGTAAGGCTGGTTTTGATGTGACTTTGATTGATAAAAATAACTATAATTTTTTTCCTCCTTTAATTTACCAGGTGGCCACAGGTTTCCTTGAGCCGACCAGCATCAGCTATCCTTTCCGTAAATTTTTTGCCGGAAAAGATAACCTGCATTTTCGTTTGGCAGAAGTACTGAAAGTGGTACCGGAACAAAATAAAATAATACTGGATGATGGTGAAATGAGCTACGATCAGCTGGTGTTTGCGACCGGAGCCGAGACGAATTATTTCGGTATGAAGAACGTAGCGCAAAAATCGCTGCCCATGAAAACGTTAAGTGATGCCATGGAAATGAGGAATAAGCTGCTGGAAAATATGGAGCAGGCAGCCATCAGTAACGACCCGGTTGAAATAAAAGAATTGCTCACAATTGTAATTGCAGGCGGCGGGCCTACAGGCGTTGAACTGGCTGGTATGTTTGCCGAAATGAAGAATGGAATAATAAGAAAAGAGTATCCATTTTTAACAGGCAAGGGGGGTGAAATTTATTTGGTAGATGGGCTCGGTGCAGTGCTAACACCGATGAGCCCGGAATCGCAAAAAGATACTTTTGAGGCATTGACAAAACTCGGCGTAAAAATAAAGCTCAACTGCCAGGTAAAAGATTATGTTGATAATAAAGTGATACTGGCTAACGGTGAAACCATCGGCTCAAGAAGTTTGATCTGGGCTGCCGGTGTATCCGCAAAAGTGTTTGAAGGCTTACCTGTTGAAAGTTATGGACGCGGAAAAAGAATGATAGTGGACGAGTTTAATAAAGTAAAAAATACACAAAATATTTATGCACTTGGTGATACCGCTTTACAAACCACCGATGCAAAATTTCCCAATGGTCATCCGCAGGTAGCGCAGGTGGCCATTCAGCATGCGGTGCAGCTGGCTAAAAATTTTAAACTCATACAGGAAGGCAAAACGCCGGAGGCTTTTGAATATAAAGACAAGGGCTCTATGGCCATCATTGGCCGCAACAAGGCGGTGGTAGATTTGCCTAAACCGAAGTTGCATATGAATGGTTTCATAGCATGGCTGGCGTGGCTTTTTATTCACCTGGCTTCGTTAATTACTTACCGCAACAGGGTGCGTACTTTCTGGAACTGGATGATTGCATACTTTACAAAAGACCAGTCTTTAAGAATGATTTTAAGGCCTGCGGCAAAACAAAGTGTAACGAATGAAGCACCGCCAGCCGTGGTGGTTGAACAAAGGCCACAGGCTGTTGGTGCAAATTAAGCAGATCAGAATTCCGCTTTAACCAGCTCATACAACCGCTCCATTTTTGCACATTGGCGCTGATAAATTTGATGATTTGATTGATCAGGCAGGTAGGTTTTGCCAACAGCAATTTCCATGGTGTAAGGCAATGCCAATGCCTGCATACCCACCATCACAGCGCCCAAAGCAGAGCATTCTTCAACAGCAATAACATTTACCGGCAGGTTGAATGTATCGGCCAGCATCTGCACCCACAGAGGGCTTTCAGTAAAACCACCGTTTGCGTAGATGGTAGTAACCGGTGATTTTTCCATCAGTATTTTACCGATGCTGTATACATTGTACACCACCGATTCCATTGCTGCCCGTACCAAATGCGCTGTAGTATGTTTGATATCCAAACTAAAATAGACGCCTCTTGCATCGGGGTTCCATAATGGGGCCCTTTCTCCCAAAATATACGGTAATAACAATAATTTATCACTGCCCGCTGCAACATTGGTCGCAAGATTTATAAATTCGTCGTAGGCAGTTTTATCCTTTAATAATTGTTCTTTCAACCATTGAATAACGATGGCGCCGTTGCTGCTGGCGCCGCCCAGAATATATTGTTCGCCGTTTAAATGATAGCAAAAAGTGCGCATGCTTTTATCCGTTATTGGCTGCGAAGTAACGACCCGTGCCGCACTGCTGGTACCTATAGTTACTGCCATTGAACCCGCCGCAGTAGCGCCGCTGCCAAGATTCGCCAATGCGCCATCACTGCTGCCAACTACAAAAGCGGTTTCCTTAAATGCCTTCAATTGTTCTGCTGTATTCGATTGGATTTCTGTGCGTAAATATTCAATATGCGGGCAGGGCACGATGGTAGACAAATGATTTTTTTCAATACCTAAATCCGCAAGAATGTCCGCTTCCCATTGCAGTTCGGTACTGTTCAATAAACCTGTGGCCGATGCGATTGCGGTATCCACAATGTACTTGCCAAACAACCGGTGAAATACAAATTCTTTGATGCCAATAAATTTTGAACACTTCGAAAAAAACAACGGTTCATTCTTTTTAAACCAAAACATCTTGCAAAGCGGCGACATGGCATGAATGGGAACACCGGTACTGTGATAATACTTTTCGCCCTGTGGCGTTTGCTTCAATGCAACGGCTAATTCACCGGCACGGTTATCTGCCCAGATAATACAATTGGTTAACGGCTGATCATTTACATCCATCAGGATTAAACTGTGCATGGCAGCTGAAAAACTGATGAGTACCGCAACATCATGTGGCAATTGTTTTGCTATGCCGGTCAGGCATTGAATTACCGCTTTTAATATTTCCTGCGGGTTTTGTTCACTCTGATTTTCCTGCGGATGCAATATTGGGTAGCCGGATGACTGCTTTGCCAGCACCACCCCGGTTGAAGAAAAAGCAACGGCTTTTGTAGATGTAGTTCCAATATCAATTCCTATAAAATAATCCATACCGCAGTCGTTGTGTGGCTTTTCAAAATGTATAAGTAATCAGTTTAGCAGTTAACTGCTTATTTATAAACAATAATACTGTCTTTCCGTGGTATCCCTAAATAAATGGCGTTGAAGTCAACATTTAAATATCTTTATGGTATAAATGTCATTTTGACTTTATTTTATAAAATATACCCGGTTTGCGTTTAAGCTTACCCGGATTTTTATCACGATCTGCTAAATTAAAGCTTCCATGTTTACCAAAGTCTCCGCAATTGTTGCTTGTTTTTTGTGTTCTTGTTTATTAGCACCTTTTATTGCAGCTGCAACTCAGCCACCTGTCTATACAAAAATTGAAGATGGCATTATTGTTCAGCTAAACAATGGGCAACCCAATGCTGCCCGGCTGATTAAGCTACAGGTGGTCAGTGAAAATATTTTTCATATTACGGCAACGCCGCTGGATCAGTTTGCAGAACAACCCAGTTTAATGCTGGATGAAAAAAAACGTACCCCCGTTAAGTGGGATATCAAAGAAACTGCAGGTGAAGTAATTTTAGTTACGGCAACCACACAAGCGAAAATAATTTTATCAACCGGGCAGGTGAGTTTTCTTGACAAAACAGGCAATGTATTATTGCAGGAGGCGCCCGGCGGCGGAAAAACATTTACCGGCACCACGCTGGATGGCGAACAGTCTTACATTGTACGACAGGCTTTTGAAAGCAGCGCTGATGAAGGATTGTATGGCCTCGGCCAGCACCAGGCAGGCGTTTTTAATTATAAAGGCACGCAGGTATTATTGTCGCAGTACAATACTGAAGTGGCAGTTCCTTTTATGACTTCCAGTAAAAATTATGGCATTTTATGGCACAACAATTCCATCACCAAAAGCATTGATAGCAGGGAATACGAGCAATTGAACACGCTGAAATTATTTAGCGCCACTGGTGATGAGGGATGGTTAACAGCTACTTATATTGACAAGAAAAATCCAACGCACATCTTTGTGTCAAGGCCCGAGTCTTACATCGACTATCCTTATATTCCTTCGCTTAAAAAATTCCCCGACACTATCAATCTGGCCAACACACTCGTAACATGGCAGGGCAAAATTGAAAGCGGTTTTACCGGCCAGCATGTATTTAATTTCTATTTGTCTGGCTACACAAAAATTTTTATGGATGGGAAGTTGATTGCCAGCAGGTGGCGTCAAAGCTGGAACCCGGGCACAGAACTGGTAAAAATCAATTTGGAAAAGGGAAAAAAATACGATTTTAAAATTGAGTGGGATCCTTCCAGCAGTCAATCCTATATTTCCTGCACCTGGCTGAAACCCTTAGCAGGCAATGATAAAAATGAATTTGCTTTTGAATCAGAAGCAGGCACTGCGGTGGATTATTATTTTGTTGCCGGTGCTAATATGGATGAAGTAATAAGCGGTTACCGCAATCTTACGGGTAAAGCTACTATGCTGCCAAAATGGGCCATGGGCTTTTGGCAAAGCCGTGAACGTTATAAAACGCAGGACGAAATATTAAACATCGTAGCAGAATTTCGCAAACGAAAAATTCCGCTGGATAATATAGTAGAAGACTGGAGCTACTGGGAGCAGGACAAGTGGGGCAGCCAGGAATTTGATAAAACACGTTTCCCGGATGCAGCTGGAATGATCAAAACATTGCATGAAAAATACCATACCCAGTTTATGATTTCTGTATGGCCTAAGTTTTATGAAGGTATCGACAATTATAAAATGATGAACGACAGCGGCTGGATGTATAAACGCAATGTAGCCAACCATGAAAGAGACTGGATTGCCAAAGGTTACGTCAGCAGTTTTTACGATGCCTATAATCCCAATGCACGTAGAGCTTTCTGGAAGACGATGAATAAAACGTTGTACCCCGCCGGCGTCGATGCCTGGTGGCTGGATGCAACAGAACCGGATATCAACAGCAATGGCAGTCCGCAGCAACGCAAAGAATTAAGCACGCCCAACTACTACGGTTCTTCCACAAAAAATTATAATGCATTTGCCTTGATGAATGCAAAAGGTGTGTATGAAGGGCAGCGTGCGACTAATCCTGCGAAAAGGGTTTTTATTCTTACCCGTTCCTCGTATGCCGGTATTCAAAAATATGCAGCTGCAACATGGAGTGGTGATATAGGTTCCCGTTGGGAAGATTTTAAAAATCAAATTCCCGCTGGATTAAATTTCGGCTTATCCGGAATGCCTTACTGGACAACAGATATAGGCGGCTTCGCTACAGAGCAACGCTACGAAAATGCAAAGGGAAAAGACCTGGAAGAGTGGCGGGAACAAATGACCCGCTGGTACCAGTTTGGCGCTTTTTGCCCGCTCTTCAGGGTACACGGACAATACCCTTACCGCGAAATATTTAACACCGCACCGGAAGATCATCCTGCATATAAAAGCATGCTGTATTACGACAAACTGCGTTACCGCCTGATGCCTTACATTTATTCACTGGCCGGCCAAACCTACCACAACGATTACACCATTATGCGTGCTTTGCAAATGGATTTCGCAAATGATACCGGGGTTAAAAACATAGGCAACGAGTATATGTTTGGGCCTGCTATTTTGGTAAACCCGGTCACTGATTTTTTAGCAAGAAACAGAAGCGTTTATTTACCGGCCGGGACCGGCTGGTATAATTTATATGATGGTAAGTTTATCACAGGCGGACAAACAATTACAGCAGATGCACCTTATGAGCAGATACCCTTGTTTGTAAAAGAAGGTTCCATCATTCCTTATGGACCCGAGATGGAGTACACGGCCGAAAAACCCGCTGACCCAATCACCATATATGTGTATGGCGGTAAGGACGCGAGCTTTACCTTGTATGAAGATGAAAATACCAATTACAATTATGAAAACGGGCAATTTGCAACGATACAAATTAATTATACCGAAGCAACAAAAACAGTAACAATTGAAAACAGGAAAGGCAGTTTTAAAGGCATGTTAAATAACCGTACTTTTAAAATTATCCTGGTAACAAAAGACAATCCATTGCCACTTGATTTGCAAAATCTTGCTCCGCAAAAAACAGTAAAATACATCGGCAAAAAGATGAGCGCAAATCTCTCAAAATAACAAAATGATTATTAACAATTAGCAACCTTATATGAATATCCTTACAACCAGGTGTACATTTTTCCTGCTGGCATCCATTGCATTTTTATGGCCCGTACAAAGTGTAACTGCACAACGAACACGAACCAGCTTTAACAGCAACTGGAAATTTAAACTGGACTCTGTAAATGATTACAGCAAGCCATCGGCAAGTACAACTGGCTGGCGTACTTTAAATGTACCACACGACTGGAGTATAGAATTTGCATTTGACTCTACCAGTCCGACAGGCAATGGTGGCGGAGCTTTGCGTGGCGGCCTTGGCTGGTATGTCAAAAACTTTACGGTGCCGGTAACTTCAAAAAATAAAGTGGTGAGCATTGATTTTGATGGCGTTTATATGAACAGTGAAGTATGGATCAACGGGCATTACCTGGGTCTGCGGCCCTGTGGCTTTAGTTCTTTCCGGTATGATCTTACACCATACCTTAAATACGGAACCGAAAATAATGTGATTGCTGTTAAAGTAGATAATTCAAAGCAACCCAATTCCCGCTGGTATTCCGGCTCCGGAATTTACCGCAATGTATGGCTGGTTACGACAGATAAAATTTACATCGATCATTGGGGTACTTTCATCACAACCCCACTTGTCAATAAAACTTCCGCAACGGTGCATGTTGCCGCTAACATCCGGCATGCAGATAGTCCACAAAAAAATATCGTTGTAACCAATATCATTTACAATGCAGCGGGTAAAGAAGTGGCGAGAAAAACCAGCAGCAATATTTCATTGAAGGATACGGTTTCCGGCGTCGCACAGGATCTTACAATCACAGCTCCAACCTTATGGTCGGATACCAGGCCTTATTTATACAAAGTGGTAACACAGGTTGTGAGTGACGGAAAAATAGTTGATGCGTACACAACGCCAACGGGTATACGCAGTTTTGTATTTGATGTAAACAAAGGCTTTTTACTGAATGGTAAACCTGTTAAAATAAACGGCGTTTGTGATCACCACGATTTGGGATGTTTGGGTGCAGCCATTAATACCCGTGCTTTGGAAAGGCAACTGGAAATATTAAAAGGCATGGGCTGCAATGGCATCCGCACGTCGCATAACCCACCGGCTCCGGAGCTGCTGGACCTTTGCGATAAGATGGGTTTTATTGTAATGGACGAAGCGTTTGATATGTGGAAAAAACAAAAGAATAAATACGATTATCATCTCGTTTGGGATGAATGGCACCAAAGAGATTTGGAAGATTTGATTTTAAGAGACCGCAATCATCCTTCTGTTTTTATGTGGAGCATTGGCAATGAAATTCTTGAGCAATGGGATAGCTCAGGTATCACCATTGCCAAAGAGTTAGCGGGTATTGTAAAAGCACTGGATACGACCCGTCCCATCACGTCAGCACTCAACGATCCTCAGCCGGGTAATAAAATTTATCAGTCAGGTGCGCTGGATTTGGTTGGATTCAATTATCACCACCAGAATTTTGCAGACTTTCAAAAGAATTTCCCCGGTCAAAAATTTATTGGCACTGAAACAGTTTCTGCACTGGAAACCCGTGGCCATTATGATTTGATTCCGTCTGACAGCCTGCGCCGCTGGCCCGCACGTTGGGACAAACCGTTTAATGAAGGAAATAAAGATTTAACCGTATCTGCATACGATAATGTTTCCGCACCCTGGGGTTCAACACATGAAGAAACCTGGAAAGAAATGAAGAAATACAATTTCCTTTCAGGCCAGTACATCTGGACCGGATTTGATTATATTGGTGAACCAACACCTTATCCATGGCCTGCAAGAAGCTCTTATTTCGGCATCATCGACCTGGCGGGTTTTCCAAAGGATGTATACTACATGTACCAAAGCGAATGGACAAATAAAAATGTGTTACACCTGTTGCCGCACTGGAACTGGAAGCAGGGAGACACGGTAGATGTTTGGGCATATTATAACAATGCGGATGAAGTGGAATTGTATTTAAACGGTAAATCAGTTGGCATTAAAAAGAAAACCGGTGATGACCTGCATGTGATGTGGCGCTTACCTTTTGCACCAGGTACACTGAAAGCAATCAGTCGTAAAAATGGTACAACTGTTTTGACAAGGGAAATAACAACTGCCGGACCAGCCTATAAAATTGAGCTAACCGCTGATAGAAAAACGATCAGGGCCGGTGGTGATGATGTAAGTTTTGTTACCGTTAAAGTGCTGGACAAAAATGGCAACCTGGTACCGGATGCAGCCAACCTGGTACGGTTTGAAGTAACCGGTGGCGGAAGTATTGCAGGTGTGGACAATGGCAACGAAACCAGTATGGAAAGCTTTAAGGATAACAAGCGAAAAGCTTTTAATGGCTTGTGTTTGGCGGTGATAAAGGCAGGTAGTAAAAAAGGAAATATTATTTTAAAAGCGACAACTCCTGGCTTGCAGACAGCACAAGTAAATATTATTTCAAAATAAAGATTGTATCTTTTATAAAGCCGTCATCAAACTTTGGTGACGGTATTTTTAATTTTTAGTACTATATACAATGATAAAGAAGATCGTCTCTTTTATTTTTCTGCTTGGCTTCTTACAAAATAATTATGCGCAGCAAATTGCAAAAGACAGCATATTAATTTTTGCTTCTTTCAGGGACAATGGCCAGGACGGACTTCATTTAGCATACAGCAAAGATGGCTACAAATGGATTGCCTTAAAAGGTGATAGTTCTTTTCTAACGCCGTCGGTAAGCAATGATAAACTGATGAGAGATCCCTGTATCATTAAAGGTGCTGATGGTTTGTTTCACATGGTGTGGACAGTTAGCTGGAAAGACCATGGTATTGGTTATGCCGGCTCAAAAGATATGGTGCATTGGTCTGCACAGGAATTTATACCCGTGATGGAACAGGAGGCAACAGCGCTTAATTGCTGGGCGCCCGAAATTATTTATGATGCGCAAAACAAATTGTACATGATCTATTGGTCAACCACCATCCCCGGCCGGTTTGCAGCCGGAGATACCAGTGGTGATGAAAAATACAATCACCGGTTGTATTATGTAACTACCAGCGATTTTAAAAAATACAGCCCGGCCAAATTATTATATGATAAGGGCTTCAACGTTATCGATGCTACCATTCAAAAAGTGGGTAAAAAATATTGCATGTTCTTAAAGGATGAAACATTAAAACCAGTGCCGCAAAAAAATATCCGAATAGCATGGAGCGATCACCTTAACTATGGCTTTGGAAAGCCATCTGCACCTATTACCGGCAAGTACTGGGCTGAAGGACCTACCGCTATACAACTGGATAAAAAATGGATGGTTTATTTTGATAAATACACAGAAGGAAAATATGGTGGGGTAGAATCAACCGACCTGGTGAATTGGAAAGATGTTTCTGATGCTATCCAGTTTCCTGCCGGCACAAGGCACGGGACGGTTATCCGGATTGCGGTACCTGAGTTTGAAAGTTTCTTTAAATAACCGGATAACTTTACAACAGAAAATCAACATGAAATGATGCCATCTTGCCAGCCAACAATATGTAAGCAAAGTTTTGTTGCACTTATAATTTCAACCATATTTTTTGTGCATGCAACGGCCCAGCAAACAGCCATTCAATACTTATCCGGCACAGATAAAGATCATACCGTGCAATGGGATTTCTTTTGCACGAAAGGGATGAACAGCGGCAAATGGACAGGCATTGCCGTGCCTTCCAACTGGGAGCAGCAAAGCTTTGGCGGTTATAGCTATGGCCATGATAAAGTAAAAACGGATGAACAGGGTTTGTATAAACATCTTTTTAAAGCGGCTTCAGAATGGAAGAATAAAAAAGTGTTTATTGTTTTTGAAGGTAGTATGACGGACACCCAAGTAAAGATAAATGGACGGTTGGCAGGCGCCCTGCACCAGGGTGGCTTTTATCGTTTCAAATATGATATCAGTGCCTTACTCAAATACGGCGTTGATAATTTGCTTGAAGTAAAAGTTAGTAAACAATCCGCCAATGCATCCATCAACAGGGCTGAACGCAATGGTGATTTTTGGGTGCTGGGCGGTATTTACCGGCCAGTCTATTTGGAAATTCTACCATCCGTATTTATTGACAGAGTGGCCATTGACGCAAAGGCCAATGGAGCTTTCAGCATGGATGTGTTTGGAATGAATATTAAAGCCGGCAACACTATTGAAGCGCAGGTACAGAACCTACGCGGCGAAAATGTAGAAGCACCATTTTCTGTTAACGTAACGGCAGTCAATGAAAAGATTGTTTTAAAAAAGCAATTTACCAATCCTGATTTATGGAACCCCGAGTTTCCACATTTGTACCAGGTAAAAGTTACCATCAAAAATAGGGATCAATCACTGCATAGCATTACACAAAAATTTGGTTTCAGAACAGCGGAGTTACGGTCGCAGGATGGTTTTTATGTAAACGGACAAAAAGTAATTTTCAAAGGTGTGTGCCGCCACAGCTCATGGCCTTTAACCGGTCGTACATTGAGTAAAGAAATAAGCCTGCTGGATATTGGCCTGATGAAAGAGATGAACATGAACGCAGTGCGCATGTCACACTATCCACCCGATCAGCATTTTTTAGATGCCTGCGATTCACTGGGTTTGTTTGTGCTGGATGAGTTAACGGGCTGGCAGGCTGCGTATGATACTGTAACCGGAAGAAGGCTGGTGAAGGAACTGGTGACAAGAGATGTCAATCATCCCGGTATTGTAATGTGGGACAATGGCAATGAAGGCGGTTGGAACCGGGCACTGGACAATGACTATCAATTGTACGATCCGCAGAACAGGTTGGTGATTCATCCATGGGAGAAATTTAATGGCACCGATACCAAACACTACCCTGATTATAATTACCTCGTCAATTCATCATTGTATGGCAAGGAAATATTTTTTCCGACAGAGTTTATGCATGGTCTGTATGATGGCGGGCATGGTGCCGGACTGGATGATTTCTGGAACCTGATCCTGCAGCACCCGTATGGTGCAGGTGGTTTTTTATGGAGCTTTCATGATGAAGGTATAGTACGCATGGATAAGGACAGCGTGATGGATACAGATGGCAATCATGCACCCGATGGCATCGTGGGTCCATACCGGGAAAAGGAAGCCAGCTTTTATACTATTAAAGAAATATGGAGCCCGGTGTATATCAAACAAGCTGCAATAACATCGTCTTTTGATGGCAAGCTTGAAATTGCCAACCGCTATTTATATACCAACCTCAATCAATGTTCATTCGCCTGGAAACTGGCGAAGCTGCCAGCTCCCGGTGATATGACCGCATCTAACACCATCGTTGCAACAGGCAAAGCAACTATATCGCTTGCACCTGGCGGGACAGGCCCGTTGCAGTTAAATTTACCTGCATCATGGAACAGCAACGATGTGTTGTACCTCACCGCACATGATCCTTACAATAAAGAAATTTTTACCTGGAGCTGGTCATTACAAGCTGCAGCAGCCGTGGCAAAGAAGATGATACCATCTGCTGCTTCATCTAACATTGAAACAAAAACAATGGATGATAATTTCGTTGTGCAACTGGATGGCATTAATTATTATTTTGATAATGCCACAGGCCAGTTGTCAAAAGTCATCAATAAAAAGGCATCCATTTCTTTGTCGGACGGTCCCATCGTTACCGGGGTAAAACATAATTTAAAGGAGTTGAAACATTACACAAATGGGACCCAATATATTGTTGAACCTGTGTATGAAGGTCCTTCTTCCTTTACCGTAAAATGGATATTTACACCAGGCCAGCCAGTAAAACTTGAGTATGCCTATTCTGTAAAAGGAGAGGTGTCTTGTATGGGCATCAGCTTTAATTACCCGGAAGAAAAGATTACCGGTGTAAAGTGGCTGGGCCGTGGGCCTTACCGTGTTTGGAAGAACCGTTTAAAAGGCCAGCAGTTTGGCGTTTGGCAGAAGCAATACAACAATACCATCACCGGCGAAAGCTGGAACTATCCTGAGTTTAAGGGCTATCATGCAAACCTCTATTGGGTGGAAGTTATAAGCAAAGAATCTACTTTCAGGATATACAACGAAGAAGAAAATGTTTTCCTGCAGATGTTGAAACCATCGAAACCTGCGGGTGCCAATAATGAAAATACCAGTCCCGCGTTTGCTGAAGGTAATATCGGTTTTATGAATGCCATCCCGGCCATCGGAACCAAGTTTCAGGCTGCTGAAAGAATGGGGCCGCAAAGCCAGTTGAATATGCAGTTAAACTATGCTCCGGTTAAAGGTAATTTGTGGTTTGATTTCAGGTAATTGAGTCTATCCGCGTCAATACATTCAGCATTAATTATCTGCCAAAAAAATCCTTGCTTCGTATAATATCCTGGATACAAAGCCTCGTTAATTGCTGAGAGAAGGGTTATATGTATTGTAACAGCCCTGTTTTGTCTATTCTGTTTTCGGTGGACTCATTTCGTTTTTATGAGGAGTCAGGTTTTAATTATAGCGGGCAAACTGGATATCAAAATTATAACGCAATTGACGGTACCCATACCTTAAAAAGGCGATAAGCGAATTTTTACTTGTAGTCAGGTTTTTTCTCGTCATGGTGCTTGGTTCTGCGGCCGAATTTTCCTGCACAAACAACGCTTTAAAATCATCGTAGAACAAGCCTTTTCCTTTATGCTGTATAAAGGAAACACACATGCGGTATTCGGTACGGTCGCCTTTCATTCCTTCGGCATACCGCCCGAATTTTTGCAAAAAGTTGCTTCGCCTTAAATGCGGATGATCGCTGTAATAATAAATTTTTCCATAGTTGGCGTACCAGGGTTTAATCAGCATTTCTGAAAAGCCATTTTTAAATGGCTTCAGATAGGGATAGGCTTTGTAAGCGTAAAACCGCACTACATCCAGCTTTTCCTGTTCATTCATAATAGTCAGCGCATCCCGGAAACGGGCCGGAAAAAGTCTGGTTGGTATAAAGTCTTCCTGCACATAAAGCGTATAAGGTGTTACCACCGCCTCCTGGCCTTTGTTAAGGTTGTTTCCCAAACCTTTATTTTGGGGAGTAGTAATTAAGCGGAACGTAAATTCGGATTGTATCTTTCGCAGGTAAGCCTGGTGCTCCGGTTTGCTGCCGTCATCCGAAACTACAATGTCCTCAAATGCGCACCCCAGGCTTTGAAAGCTTCTAAGCAAATGCTCCAAAGAACTGCTTCTGTTGTAATGCGTAATCAAGAGCGTTACACCTTCAAAATTTTCTTTCATTGATATTATTTAGTTGTATGCTGTACAGCCCTAACGTAAACAGCATGTCTTTATTTCTTACTTGCTTTTTTTTAGACAAATATCTAATGGGAGTTAGTTTTTAATGGGCAGGATTGACTTTGGTGTGGCATTGTGCACAAAGTTGGTGTAGCAGGTCCGCAACACTTGCTTCAAATTCAAGCCGGTCATTTATCCCGTGACAGGGCTTGTTAAAGTAAACAGCATGTCAACTGCCCCGTGCGTTTTTTTTAGTATAACAACCCGGTAATGGATGAATTATTCATTTGCTGTAGCGATATTTTTATCGCAATCGTAGATGAATATCTACAAATAAGTTCATCCAACTTAAGTTATAATATCAGTGAAAGATATCCGTTGTAAAACTTGTTATCCCGATAAAAAAGCACCCTGCAAAGAATGAATTAATACATGTTGTATGATTTTATTCTGAACAGTAAAATACATATATCCATGAATCAATCAACACCGCAACTATCAATGCTGGCCATTGATGACGAAGTCTCCATTCAGCTAATTCTGCAGCATTATTTCAAAGATGTTTTTTCCGTGGTTACCAAGGGCAATGGCAAAGAGGCATTGGCATGGATGCAGGAAGGAAATATTCCTGACATCATCGTCGCAGACCTTAATATGCCGGAAATGGATGGCTACACTTTTATTTACCAGGTACGGTCCAGTGGTTACTTAAAAAATATTCCAATGGTAATGCTTTCCGGCAGTGATAGTACCGACAATAAAATCCGCTGCCTGGAATCGGGTGCCGATGATTTTATGGTGAAGCCTTTTAATCCCCGTGAACTGTCTGCACGAATGAACGGCATCCTTCGCCGCAACGGAAAAAAGAATTCATAAAAAATAGTACCTATGATAAACACAGACCAGAGAGTAGCCGTAATTACCAGCCAGGCTGCTATAGCAGACCATATCAGGGTAGCATTGAAAGATTTATTTGATGTAGATACTTTTAAAAATGGCCTGGCGCTACACCATGCCATGGAAAAAACAACGCCTTATAAAGCCATTATTACGGATGATGAATTACTGGGTGCCAACGGTATCCCATTGCGTAAAACGCTCAGCAGTTTTGGATATGGAAAAATACCGTTTATGGTAGTGATGAACCAGATTGACAATGAACAGCGCAACATGGCAATGAGTGCAAGTATTGCTGAAATATTTTCGAAACCAATTGACCAAAATGCACTGCGTACAAGAATTCCTTACCTGGTGGAAAATTACAATAGTAAGACAGGGGCGGCAGCAACGGCACTACAGTATAAACTCCCTTTAATCAAACGCATTTTCGATATTACATTTTCCGGGTTGGCCTTACTGATGTTAAGTCCGCTCTTTTTGATCATCGCCATTTTGGTACGGGCAGAAAGTAAGGGACCGGTTTTTTATTACTCGTTACGCGTGGGTTCCGGGTATAAAGTGTTTAAGTTTTATAAATTTCGTTCCATGTTTACCGGTGCCGATGCAAAGCTGAAAGATTTGTCGCACCTGAATCAATACAATCTTGCTAAAACTTCGCCGGTGGCGGAAGAGCCCGCAGTAAAAGAGTTGTGTGAGTTTTGCGAACAGGCAGGAACGGGTTGCATTAACCCGCTGTACGCAGATAATAAAGTTGTTTGCGAGACTTTATATAACCAGCAGAAAGAAAGCAATGTTGATTCTGCCTTTATTAAAATTAAAAATGATCCCCGTATTACACGCATTGGCAATTTTATCCGCAATACCAGTATTGATGAACTGCCCCAGTTGTGGAACGTTTTTATTGGCGATATGTCGATTGTTGGCAACAGGCCCCTGCCATTGTACGAAGCTGAAAAAATTACTACGGATAAATATGCATTGCGCTTTATGGCTCCCGCCGGTATCACCGGATTGTGGCAGGTAGAAAAAAGAGGCAGGGGAGAAATGTCGGAAGGAGAAAGATTAAACCTTGATAATAATTATGCTAAAACCCACAGTTTCGCAAATGATATCCGGCTGATCATGCGTACCATTCCGGCCTTGTTTCAGTCTGAAAATGTTTAAAAAAAAATACATGTACCGGCTAAGAATTTTTGCCTTTACCTTTTTCCTCTGCGTTTCATTTCTAAATCGGTTATCTGCGCAGCAGGCTTCACCTGGCTTGGATTCTTTAGTAATAAAGGTGTTGGCAAATGATGCTTTACTGCCAATGCTGATTGATTCTGCTATTAAATATTCGCCTGAGGCACGTAAATCACGCAGTATGGAAACACGGGCAGACCTGAATTTGAAAATGAACAAAAAAGCCATTTTTGATATCGTGTCGCTGCACAGCTCTTATGGGTATGGTACCAACTATTCCGCTGTAAACAATCAATCTGCTGTTGTAGGAAATAACCTTACAACATCCCAGTCGGCGTTTTATAATTTGGGTGTGGGTGTTCAGCTTCCGCTCTCCATGCTGGTAAACAGAAAGAATGTAACGCGTATACAAAAGACAATGCTGGACGTTGCTGTGGCGGAAAAAGACAACTCCGAATTGCAGATTAAACAGGATGTAATAACGCTTTACCAGGAATTTAAATTAGAACAAAAGTTGCTGGTTATAAGCAGTAAAAATAAACAGTCGGCCGAAGTAAATAATACCATTGCGCAAAAAGACTTTTTAAATGCCCAGATATCCATTGACCAGGTGTCTGCAGTGGCGGAGAAATATAATAAGTCGGTGGTTGATTTTGAGACAAACATTATCAAGTTTCAAACCAGCCTGATGCAGCTGCAGGCATACACCCATACGGATTTATCATTGTTAATAAGAAAGCTTTAATGAGTTTTGTTTATTTCATAAAACTATTATTAAGAAACCTGCTCTGGCTGATAGCGATACCTGTTGCAATGGCAGGTGCCATTTTTCATTTTACAAAAAACGAAGTAAAAGTATATTCTTCTGAATCCGTTATCTACACGGGTATTGCCTCCGGCTATAGTTTAAGTGGTAATAATAAGGCTGATTTCTTTGCCACCAGCAATGCATTTGATAACCTGCTTTCGCTTATCAACTCCCGTGATACCAAGCAGGAAGTGGCTATCCGTTTATTAGCCAGTCATATCCTCAACGAAAAGTTTAACCCTGAAGTGATGTCGGCCGGATCTTTCAAAGATTTAAAAAAACTCGTGCCCGATAGTATCAGGAAAATTGTAGTGAAGCCAGGTGTAGAAGAAACTGCTGCTGCATTGCATCAGTATATGGGCGGAAAGGAGGGGAACTTAATTTTTACTATCATTAATTCTGACAATCCATTTTACTCCATTAATACACTTGATAATATCAAGGCAAATCGCATCAGTTCGAGTGACCTTATAAAAATTTCTTACCAATGCAATGATGCAGCCATATGCAAGCAAACACTCGAGTTGCTGGAAGAGTCTTTTATGAAGAAGCACCGGATGCTGAAAGAAGGTCAATCAGAATCGGTAGTAGAATACTTTGAAAAAGAAACCCGTGGTGCCTATGCCCGTTTGAACGAGGCTGAAATGAGCTTCATGCAGTTCAATAAGTCGAACGATATCATTAACTATTATGAGCAAACGAAAGCGGTAGCGGTGGAAAAGGAAAACCTGGATGCCCAAAATCATAACCTGGAGATGGATAAAATGGCCAGCATGAAATCGCTGGAAACAGTTAATGAAAATATTAAGGGACGCCTTTACCAGAACGAATATGGTGCCGCTATTTTAAAAGATAAAGAACAATTGTCGGATGTTAACAGCAGGATTGCCTTGGGTGATATTATGGGTAAAACAGAGCCTGGCCATCAGCAAACGATGGACAGCCTGCACAATATTGCCGCTGTACTCGAAAAAAAACTGGCCGGTTCCGTAAATAATCTTTACCTGCAAACCCTTACGCCTAATGGCATACCAACAAAAAATGTACTGGACGAATGGCTGAAAACTTCGCTTGCATTTGAGCAAAGCAAAGCCCGGCTGGCCGCAATGGGTAAACGAAGAGTTGAGTTTGTGGATCAGTACCGGAAGTATGCGCCGCTGGGAGCCACGCTTAAAAAAATTGAACGCCAGATAAACGTATCAGAACAGGAGTACCTGGAATTACTGAAAGGTTTAAACACAGCCAAACTTACCCAGCAAAACAATGAATTAACTACCAAATTAAATGTGGTTGATCCACCTTTTTTACCGCTTAAAGCCAATCCATCCAAGCGTATCATGCTGGTGGTGGTGGGTTTTTTGGTTGGATTTATATTGGTGCTGATCGGCACACTTGCCCGTGCCCTGATCAATAAAACGTTGCAGAAGCCTGATAAGGCCTGCCAGTCAACCGGCATGTCATTACTGGGCATTTATCCGCTTTTGAACGCCAATAGCGAGTTTATAGAAAAGGCAAATGTGAGGCTGATGCAGCAGTTGTTATCACGCATCAATATGTCGGCAAAGCCGGTTACGGTTGGTCTTTTCAGCATACAGGGCAGCGAGGGTAAAACCACCATTATGGATTTGTGGCAGCAACAGCTAACTGCCCTTGACTATAAGGTCATTTCCCTGCAATGGAAAGACGGTATAGTGCCGTATACTACAGGAAGTGATATTGTTTTAATGGAATTTCCGCCACTGGATACTTTGGTTATTAAGCCCGGCATGCTACCCAAAACTGATCACAGCTTCCTGGTGTGCAGGGCCAACCGTATATGGGGTACAATTGATAAACAACTATTGGAAATTTTTAGCAAAACATCCGGTAACCAGCCGTCCTTATTGCTCAATGGTATCACCACTGATTTTGCGGAAGAATATATCGGCGAAGTTCCACGCAAGAGATCCGGTATCCGGAGCTTTATAAAAAAACTGGTAAAGTTTGAATTTGGTAACAGAAAAAAAATAAATAACAAAAAGAAACGCGATGGCAAAAACTAATAACCAGGTGGCCATTCATTCAATGGCTTTGGCAAGCCAGCTATTGCCCGCTGTTATCGGCATCTTATCTTTTATGGCGCTGGTAAGGGTTACGCAGCCGGATGTACTGGGCCAGTACCTTATTTACACTGCAGCGGTAATGCTGTTCGAGATGATTAAAGCCGGTGGATTACAGTCTGCGATGGTAATGCGGGTATCTACCAATGATAAAGAACAACAACAAAAAATTATTGGCAGCGCCTACTGGCTGGGTGGTATTGCCTCCCTTATTATCTCTTTTGTATTACTGGTGCTGTTCTTTTCCGGTTTGTTTGAAAAGCAACCAGGCATACAGGTTTTTTGCGGCTGGTATGCCTGCCTGGGTATCATTAATTTACCACTCAATATTGCAGAGGCTTCGGCTGTAGCCAGGCAGGATATCAGGTTTTTATTGTACCTGCGGCTGGCGCAAACGCTGGGTGGCTGGGCTATTGTGGTGTATGCATGTTTTTTTACTGCCAGTCTGGAGAGCTTTGCAACGGTTAATTTAATGTTTACTGCGCTGGTTATGATAGTGATTTTATTACTCCGCAAAACCAACCCGTTGCTGATTAAATATAAAGTAATGGAAGAGGTGAAAACGCTGGTGAATCTGATCAGGTATACCATGGCCGCCCAGGCTACTACCAACCTTTTAAAAACTGCTGATACTTTTATTATTGGCAGTATGATGGGGCCGGCAGCAGTAGCCATTTATGCCATACCGTTGAGGCTTGCCGAACTTTTTGAAATTCCGTTGAGAAGTTTAAGTACAACCGCTTTTCCGCAGCTGGCTAAAAAACACAATCATTCAGACCATACCGGCTTCAGGCAAACTTTTGTACAATACCTGTCATGGGGCTACATGTTATATATACCGGCATTATTGGGTGCTTTTATTTTTGCTCCCTATATTATTTTACTTTTTGGTGGTCACAAGTATGCGGATGCTACTTCCATTTTCAGGATATTTATTTTGTTGGGCTTGTGCCTGCCTGCAAACCGTATCATTGGCATCAGCCTGGATGCGCTGCAAAAGCCTGGTAAAAATTTAATTAAAATTGTTGCCATGGCTGTCATAAATATCGTAGGCGATGTGGTGGCAATTAAATTTTCAAACAGTTTAAACTGGGTAGCATTTGTATCGGTATTAAACGCGGCAAGCGGCGCCATACTGGGTTGGTGGATTTTAAAAGGCACCGGCCTGCTGGAAAAGGGAAATATTTTCAGCGAAATATACAACTACAGTAATTCATTTGTAAAACTGCGGTTACACCGTGTAAAATAACTGCCGCAGCAACCATGGAACAAAACTTGTTTTATAATCCTTCGGAGCAATACACCAGGCATTTGTGGCTGGTGCCGGGTATTTTAATGGCGGTTTTTTTCGGTTGGCTGATGGCGGGCAAGGGTATTGCCATTGGAGTTGTTTTAGTTGTGCTGCCCTTTATTGTAGCGTTTCTTATTCTTGTTTTTTTATATCCCCGTATTGGCCTTCTTTCATTTGTGATTTACAGTTTTTTGATGCCTGTGATTGGACGCCACCTGGCGGGTGTACAGGTGGGTCTGGGTACCGACGCTTTGCTGATACTTACCTGGTTGGGCGTAATTTTTTACAGAACAAGAAAGTACCGGTTTAGCCAGTTAAGAAATGATTTGTGCTGGCTTGCATTGGTGTGGTTTATTTTAACTGTGCTGGAAATGGGCAATCCTGCCCGGCCCAATGTGGTTGGCTGGTTGCAGGAGATGCGCACCATTGCTTTATACTGGATATTGTGCGTACCATTAACTTTTTTAATTCTCAATAAAAAAACAGATGTACTGCTCTTTTTAAATATCATCATCATCCTGTCATTTGTGGGCGCCTTGTATGGCATGAAACAGATTTATATCGGCCTGGATGAGGCGGAAAAAGTTTGGCTGGAAGCGCACCGGAGTACGCATTGGTTGTTCGGTAAACTAAGGGTGTTTAGTTATTACCTGGAAGCCGGTCAGTTTGGCGCTTCCCAGGCCTGTGTTGCAATTACGTGTTTTGTACTTGCATCCGGACCGCATTCCAAAGCAAAAAGAATTTGGTACCTCGTTGCAGGGTTATGTATTTTTTATGGCATGCTGCTTTCTGGTACAAGGGGTGCGCTCGGGGGCATTGTTGGCGGCGGCTTTGTTTTTTTAGTACTAAGTAAACAGGTGAAAATAATTCTCCTGGGTGGCATCATAGGGTTGGGGTTTATCGGCATGCTCAAATTTACTTCTATCGGTAGTGGTAATGACCAGATGAAGCGTTTGCGTTCGGGCACAGATCCAAACGATCCCTCTTTTCAACTGCGGCTCATCAACCAGCGAACACTGAGCAATATGTTAGCCAGCAAACCCTTTGGAACGGGCGTCGGAACAATCGGAATGTGGGGCGTTTCTTACAATAAACACATACCCACTGCTAAAATTCCACCCGATAGCCTGTATGTGAAAATATGGGCCATGTATGGCATCATCGGTTTTATTCTGTGGTTTGGTATCATGCTGTACATACTTGGAAAATGTGCCGGTATTATCTGGAACACCCGGGATCCGGTATTGCGCAACCAGCTGTGCGCATTGTGTGCAGGCTACGCCGGCATATTACTTTGCAGCTATGGTAATGAGGTAATGAACGCATTGCCTTCTCTTTCAATTGTACACATGAGCTGGGCGCTGATATGGATGAGCCCGCGCTGGGATACACCTGTACCTAAAACCGTTGCCGCATGAAAACACCACTCGTTTCTATCATTACCATCAACTACAATACGCCGGCTGTAACCGGTGCGTTACTGCAATCACTATCGTTGATCACTTATCCCAACTGGGAAGTAATTGTGGTAGACAATGCATCACCTCAATACAGTTCTGCAGAATTGAAAAAAGATTTTCCTTTTATCAAACATATTTCTTCTCCTGTAAATACCGGTTTTGCCGGTGGCAATAATATAGGGCTTCACTTTGCCAAAGGAGAATACGCTTTTCTTTTAAACAATGATACAGAAGTAACGCCTGACCTGTTGACCATACTGGTGGCGCATTTGCAGCAACATCCGGAATGTGGCATTGCATGCCCAAAAATAAAATATTTTTCTCTGCCGGATACCATTCAGTATGCTGGTGCGGTTGGCCTGCACCCTTTAACCAGCAGAAGTTACGACATCGGTGCTCTGCAAAAAGACAACGGCCAGTTTAACGATATACGCAAAACGGACTTACCTATGGGGGCAGCCATGATGATACCTGTGAGCCTGGTAAAGAAAGTGGGAGTGATGAGCGAAATGTTTTTCTTATACTATGAAGAGCTTGACTGGTCGGCCCGTTTTAAAAAAGCCGGTTACGAAGTGCACTACGTAGGAACGACCCAGGTATTTCACAAGGAATCGGTATCAACAGGAAAAAATTCTGCCTTCAAAACCTTTTATTTATTCCGCAACAGGTTGCTGTACATCCGCAGAAATTATAGGGGATGGCGATGGCTGATAGCAACTTCTTTTTTTGTCCTGATTTCAACTCCGGTTCATTTTTTAAAACATGCCGTTAAAAGCGAATGGGGACACAGCAAGTCAATCATCAGGGCGTTGCGCTGGAATATAAAACATGACCCGTTTACTGAACCGGCTATTCATTCTTCATCTGTAGCAACCCAACTATCAACTGATTAAACCAACACCTATGATACATCCAATGGCAATGATCATTCAATATTGTATACTCACTTATCTAACCATCCAGGTTGGTTACCTATTGTTTTTTTCCCTAGCGGGGAAGCTGGTAAAATCAACACCCTTTGCCGCTGCAAAAAAACTGAGAACTATCCGCATTTTTATACCGGGTTATAAAGAAGATGCCGTAATAATATCTACTGCAAAGAATGCCATCAGCCAAAATTATCCTGCTGATTTGTATGAAGTGGTCATCATTGCAGATTCATTCAGCCAGGCTACATTGAATACCCTGCGCAGTTTGCCCATAAAAGTGGTGGAGGTTAGTTTTGAAAACAGCACCAAAGGGAAAGCCTTGCAAAAAGCCATCGAAGCAACCGAAGCAACACCGGTAGATATTCTGGTGATTTTAGATGCTGATAACCATATGGCACCTGGATTTTTACATGCCATCAATAATGCATTTGACCAGGGCTATGAAGTGGTGCAGGGACACCGGACAGCGAAAAACTTTCAAACCTCTTTTGCTTTTTTGGATGCCTGTATCGAGGAGATCAATAATCATTATTTTCGGCGTGGTCATGCCGCAGTTGGATTGCCTGCTGCATTAATAGGCAGTGGTATGGCCTTCGACTGGAAACTGTTTGTTGCTATGTTGCATGACATTGGTGAAACCGCCGGCGAAGACAAGGAATTTGAATTTCGCCTGTTAAGGCAAAGAAAAAAAATGGCTTTTCTTGACGGTGCTTTTGTGTATGATGAAAAAGTATCGTCTTCAGAAGTGTTCACCAAACAACGCAGTCGATGGCTGGCCATCCAGGTGGAGTATTTTAAAAAATATTTTGTAGAAGGATGGGTGCAATTGTTCAAAGGCAACATCGCTTTTTTTAATAAAGTTTTCCAAACCTATTTGTTTCCAAGAGTATTACTGATTGCCACTTTGTTTTTATGGCTATTGTTTGTGCTGATATTTTCTCCGCAGTTTATTGTTTTTACTGTTGGCTTAATAGTAGCTCTTGCGGTAAGCCTTTTATTAGGTATTCCGGCAAGGTGGTATAACAAACAATTTTTAACTGCCTTACTGCAAATACCGGGGGCCTTGTTTTCAATGATTACAGCCATGATGCATATGGGCAAAGCCCGCAAAACATTTATTCACACACCTCATGGTGAAACCATTTAAACAATCAAACAATGCCCTGGAGTATTATTGCTTTACCGGTTATTATCGCCCTCATCTGGGGTTTTAAATCTGGCATACAAATGCAGGCCAGTAACCGTTTTAAAAGACCTTTTAAAATGTAGAACCGCAGGATCCCAATATTTAACCCTGGAAAAAACAACCCATGCTAACGCAAAATAATTTTCAAAAATTACCCATCTTTATCATATCCATGTCGCGTTGGGATGGAGATGTGTCTTCTGCTTCACTGGCATTGGCCAAAGTGCTGAGCCGCACCAACCCGGTGTACTATATTGATTATCCTTATTCATGGGCAGATGTTTGGCGTGGCAGAAACAATCCCGCAGTAAAGAGAAGGATGCCCGCTTTATTGTATGGCAAAAATTATTTGATAAATGTTACCGGGCAACCAGCGAGTTTACAGGGGGCAACTCCCAAACCCGGGCTTCCTATTTTTTCTTTACCTCCGGGAAGATTATATAACATTGGTTCCCATTATAACAATCACAGAATTGCAAACCTTATAAAGAAAATAATCAGGGAAAAAAAGATCCGGAATTATATTCTTATCAATTCCTTTAACCCAAGTTATTTGTCTGTTCTGCAAAAGTACCTGAATCCTGCGCTCAGCGTATATCACAGCCGCGATGCCATTGAAGAAATTAAATCCAGCTGGTTGCCAAAGGAAAATGAATGTGTGCAACATTATGATATGGCAATGGCTACCTCCAAACAGTTGTGCCGTAATATTTCGGCCAGGAATAATAAGCTGGTAAACTATTTCCCCAACGGCGGCGACATACAATTGTTCAGAACAGCATTTGAAAAATCGTTGCCAAGACCGGCAGAACTCGCCCATATTGCAACGCCCATTATCGGCTATACCGGTGCTGTATGCCAGCGGGTGGATTATGAACTGCTTGAAAAAATCGCTCACGAAAATCCCGATAAAACGATTGTACTGGTAGGCCCCCGGCAGGATAAACAATATACTTCCATCAACCTGGATGCCATACCGAATATTGTTTTTACAGGACCCAAAAAGATAGACCAATTACCGGCCTACCTGCATTGTTTTGATTGTGCGATCATTCCATTTGTAAAAAATAATTTTACGGGAGGAATTTACCCACTTAAAATAAATGAATACCTGGGAGCCGGAAGGGCAGTAGTTACAACTCATTTCAGTGAGGATATCGCTTCGTTTAAAGACGATGTGTATATGGCGGAAAATCATGAAGAGTTTTTGAAAATGATCAACAAGGCAATCTGGGATAACTGCCTTGAGAAAAGGCAACACCGACTGCAGGTAGCGGAAGGCAATTCCTGGGAACATCGTGCAGCGCTGTTCTGGCAGCTGGCCTGGACCGCCTACGAAAAAAAACACCGGCAAAAAATAAAATCATAATATAGTAACAAAGCTTATAAAAAAAGCATCAATAACATTTTTACTAAGCAGGTGTAGTAAATCAATTATTTTATCATCTGTTAACGGACGAATACATGTTTAACAGGTTAAACTTAAAATAAGCACCAGCATTAACCGTTGATAATTTTATAATTTTTTGTTGCAGGCGATCACCATTTATCCTATAAAAAAAAGAATGTCACAAACCAAAGAAATTCATAAGCAGCTCCCCAACCTTGATTCTGTAAGGGCCATAGCTGCGTTGATAGTTGTGTTCTCCCACATCGAATTGCAAAAGCAGGAATTGGGCCTGGCGAACATCCGGCCCGTAGTTAGATATTTTGGTTCCATTGGCGTAACCATATTTTTTGTGTTGAGCGGCTTTTTAATTACCTACCTGTTGTTTAAAGAACACACATCAAAAACAAAAATAAATATCACCAGTTTTTATTTTCGCCGCATATTGCGCATATGGCCTTTGTATTTTATGGTATTGTTGTTTGGCGTGTTTGTATATCCGGGTAATGTAGATAACGCGGGTATTGTATTCAGTGTTTTCTTTTTGCCCAATATCGCCTTCATGTTGGGCAAACTGCCGGGGTTGATTGATCCTATCTGGTCGTTGGGTGTTGAAGAACAGTTTTACCTTTTTCATCCGCATATTTTCAGTATGAAAAATCTTAAGAGAATCTTTAATACACTGATTGGCATTTTTATATTTTTTTACATACTTAAATTTTGCGCTGCCAAATTGCATTGGGAAACCGTTTCAACTATCATGTACAAGGCAAGGTTCGATTGCATGATGCTGGGCGGTGTTTTCAGCATGTGGATAGTAAATTATCATAAGGAGAATAAATACTTCAATACCTTATTCTCTCCTTCAATGCTTTTTACAAAAACTTTTCAGCGCATACTGTATACTTTTTATGTTGCTTACCTGGTGATGGCAACGGTAAATACGAACCTGTACAGCGACCAGTTTTTATCCATTCTTACAGCAGGTGTTATTGGTAACCTGGCGTTAAATCCTGATTGTATAATCAGTTTGCAAAGCCGCTTTTTATCCTTTGTAGGTAAAATATCTTTCGGTCTTTACCTGTTGCATAAGTTTCCGGTGGAACTGATGATACGTACTGCCAAAGCCTGGCATATTGAAAACCTGGTGGCGCAAAACCTGTTTATTTACAGCAGTTCCGTTACACTGGCACTGGGCATTGCATGGTTCTCTTTTAATTACTACGAAGCTTATTTTTTACGGCTGAAGGACCGGAAATTTTCAACACCTGCTACCGGCCTGATGAAAATGAAAGCAGTGCAGCAAGCCGGATAAGCTGGTGGTGATGCAGTTGCAACAAATTAATTTATACAACAAACAAAATTAAAATTTATCAGCACCGGCTATGAAAGCAAATAATACAATTTCCATTGTTGTGGCAAGTGACAATTTTTTTGCGGTCATGATTGCGGCCCTGCTAAAGTCTATTGATATTAACCACGATTCCGGTGAGCACATCGATTTTTATATTATTGATGATGGCATTTCTGCCAAAGCAAAACAACAACTGGAGTTGATCGCTGATCCGTCAAGGATAACAATACGCTGGTTTAAAAGCAAGGAGATTGTTCCCAAAGACATTCATATACCCATGGATAAATCGTCATTTCCCATAACGGTTTTTCTAAGAATTTTTATTCCGTATATGATTGAACAGGCTATTGAAAAAGTGATTTACCTGGATGTGGATACCATCGTGCTGGATGATATTGCTGCTTTATGGAATGTTGATTTGGGTGATTGCACCATCGGTGCCGTGCAGGATTATTCCAAAACAGTCGACTGCAAATGGGCGGGTATACCCAATTATCAACAGTTGGGTTTAGCTGGCGATACAAAATATTTTAACTCAGGCGTGCTGCTTATCAATCCTAAAAAATGGCGGGAGCAGGCCATCACCACCCAGGTGATTGATGTACTGGGTAAATACCGGCAACATGTTGTAATGCCTGACCAGTATGGATTAAACGTGGTATTTGCCAACAAATGGAAAGAGCTGGATCCTAAATGGAACTGGTTCGCTAACCTGGAGAATACTAATCCATCGCTGATACATTTTGTAGAGATCAAGCCCATTTTTACAACCTATAAATTTAGCGAAGAATACAGGCGGCTTTTTTATATGTACCTCGGCATGACGCCCTGGAAGCACTTTAAGCCACTGAGTGGTAACCGGCGGTTGTTAAAAAAAGCAATCACAAAAATTAAAAAAGCACTGTCAAAAATTGGATGCTTTTATTTCTGATTTAAATGAAAACTTATGTCAATTCCTGCATGGATCAATAACGATGTCAATCTTTCCTATTCAAAATATGAGGAAATACCAACGGAGGTTTTTAACACGATCAATCAACGGTTGGATATTATTCAGCGACCAAATCCGGAGGTTACCATATTGATTGCGGCCTACAATGAGGAAACGAATATCCTGCGTTGTATCGCCTCCCTGTCACTGATGAAAACTGCCTTTTCTTTAGAGATAGTAGTAGTGAATAATAATTCGAAAGACAATACGCAAAAAACACTGGACCGGTTACATGTAAAGCGCTTTTTCCAGGGCATACAGGGCTGCGGACCAGCCAGGCAAATGGGCCAGGAAAATGCCACCGGAAAATACATCGTGCTGGCAGATGCAGATTGCCTGTACCCGGCCACCTACGTGGATGAGATGATGAAGGTATTGCAAAAGCCAGGAATCGCCTGTGTTTACGGTCGCTATTCGTTTATTCCGGAACCAGGTTATCCACGCTGGCAGCTGGCGCTGCTGGAAAATATGAAGGATCTGATAGCCGGCTTCAGGCATTTAAAGCGGCCATACCTTAATTGTTATGGCATCAGCATGGGCTATGTAAAGGAATTTGGCTTAAGGGCAGGATATGTTACTGCCAACGTACGCGGCGAGGATGGCCGGCTGGCATTTGATATGATGCAGTATGGCAAAATTGCAGCGGTAAAATCCGGTAAAGCCCGTCCATGGACAGGCCCGCGTACACTTGACAGGGATGGAAGTTTTTTAAAAGCCATCAGCAATCGTGTTGTAAGAGAAATAAAACGTTCCTATAAAATGTTGTCCAGGGAAAAAGCCCATGATACAAAAATTTCTTTGAACGATCATTGAACAGATAATTTGCGCCAGCCTGCCTGGTGAAGTAAAGGCTCTGGATATACTAAAGTAAATGTAACATTACCGGCATATTAATACAGAAAATATAACAAATAAGCGGGTTAGCGGTTAGCTGAAACAACGATTGGTTGCGCACTGTCGTCCATCGGTTGTATGGGCGACTTTGTATATAAACGATAATTTTTTTTCACCCCCGGGTGTGCTATGTGCAATTTATTGGCAGTTATAACGTTATTTTTTATTATGGAAAATTTGTAATAATTACCCAGGTAAAAATGACCGCTGACAAATTACATGCTGGCCACCCTACAAAACTTTATGTATGAAATGGATTGAAATAAGTTTTTGGATATGTATGGGTATTGTTTTTTACGCTTTTTTAGGATACGGGATAGTATTGTATGCAATGGTGTTGATTAAGCGTATTGTAAGTAAAGACAAGCTGGAAGCAAAACCGTTTGAGCCGGCTGTTACTTTGGTAATACCCTGTTTTAACGAGGCGGATATATTGAGGGCTAAGGTAGCCAATAGTAAAAAGCTGGATTACCCGGCTGATAAACTGAAGATTGTTTTTATAACCGACGGTTCTACGGATGGCAGTGATTGCTATTTAAATGCATGGCCGGATATTGTTGTATTGCATGAAAACAGGCGCGGTGGAAAGACAGCTGCTGAAAACAGGGCAATGAAATATGTGGATACGCCATTTGTAATTTTTTCTGATGCCAACACCATGCTAAACAGTGCAGCGGTAAAAAATATCGTGAAGCATTTTGAAGATGATATGGTGGGTTGTGTATCGGGCGAAAAAAGAATAATCAACGATGCTGCTGACAGTGCAAGTGCTGCGGGCGAAGGCATTTACTGGAAATACGAATCCCTTTTAAAGAAACTGGATTCCGAGCTTAACAGTGCATGTGGTGCGGCGGGCGAACTGGTAGCTTTCAGGTCTTCCTTGTACCGCGATTTGCCTGAAGATACATTATTGGATGACTTTATGCAATCCATGCAAATGGCTGCATCAGGCTATAGAATTATATACGAAAAAGAAGCGTATGCAGTAGAAACGGCATCAGAAAATGTGGCTGAAGAATTAAAACGAAAAATACGAATTTGCGCTGGTGGCTGGCAATCCATTCAACGGTTATCCGGTAATCTTACAATGCAAAAAACACCCCTGTTATATTTTCAGTACGTATCACACAGGGTGCTTCGCTGGACCATTACGCCGTTCCTTTTAATAGCCATCTTTATATTGAACATGTACATTATAAAATCAGGCAGCCAGTTTTACATGACCATAATGGTTGCCCAGGTGCTGTTTTATAGTGCGGCTATTATCGGGTACATTTTAGAAAACAGGCGGGTAACATTTAAGCCGGTATTTGTACCGTATTATTTCTGTATAATGAATTATGCAGTACTGGCCGGGTTGCGCAGGTATTTATCAGGGCAGCAAAAGGCTACCTGGGATAAAGCACAGCGAAAAGCGGTAACACTGAATTAAGAAAAGAAACATCTTTAATAATACCCGGTAAAGCCTTTACAGCCTTTGCCCGTAGTCTAGTCATCCAATATTAAATTCTTTATGAAAAAAGAGCCATTTTTTGGTGTTGTAAAATATACCGCCCTCGGGTTTATGTTGGGCGTTATCTTGATCATACTGGGAATGGTGCTGAATTATGTAAACGGTTTTAAAGGCCCCTGGTTTCACATATTTGAATTTGCCCCCGATTTTGTAATCATCGTTTTTTCTCCCCTTTTCTTAAGTATGCTTTTTTATTTTATCGGTTTTAAAAAAGAGCAACTGATGTTGTTTAACCGTGAAATAAAGCAAAGTTTATCGCAGGAACAAAGCATCAGTTCTGCAGCGGATATGCAGCTTCGGCTCCTGGCAAAAGTGGTAGCGCAGGTAAATGAATCGATCGTGATTTCAAACGGACTTGGTTTGGTTGAATGGGTAAATGATGGCTTTACAAGAAATTGCGGATATACCCTGGAAGAAGTGCGTGGAAAAAACTTGAATGATGTTTTGCATGGTCCGTTCACCGATCAGACGGCCGTAAAGCGAATGGTTCAGCATTTGCTCAGGGGTGAAGCTGTTACAGAAGAGTTATTGGTATACCATAAGGATGGAGAAGCCATCTGGCTGTCGGTAAGCATTAAACCTATCTGTGATGATACCGGGGAAATACTGAATTTTATTGCGATACATAAAAATGTTACGGGTCGTAAAGAAAAAGAAATCGCGATTGAATCCCTGTATAAAGAAGTGTCGGAATATAAGTTTGCACTGGACCAGTCGGCCATTGTAATTGTGTTTAACAACAAAGGAAAAGTTATTCATGTAAACAGGAAATTTTGCGAACTGAATGAAATGGCGGAAGATGAATTGCTGGGAAATGATTACCGGACCATCAGCCTGAGTATGCGTAATAAGGCGGTAGTACGACGTATATTGACCAAGCTGCTGGATGGTAAAACCTGGAAAGGAGAATTGGTTAACCGCAACAGCAATGGTAAATCTTACTGCGTTGATACTACCATCGTGCCTTTAATGGATGCGCAGGGAAGGCCAAACAGATTTTTGGCTATTCAGCAGGATATTACCGAACGTAAAACATTGCAGGTACAGTTAATCCGCAATAAAAATAAACTGCAGCAGGCAATGCAAATTGCACGGCTGGGTACCTGGGAAATCTCCCCGAATGGCACATTGACAGTTTCAAGGGAGTTGCGGTTGTTGTATCAACTGCCGTTGGATGGCCCCGTTGGGATGGAAGATATTTTTAGTAAAATGCCGCAGGAAAGTATTGAAACCATTAATGCAGGCCTCGCCAAATGCTGCGTTACCTTGCAAAAAATAGAAGTGGAATTTCGGATCCTGTTGGATGGAAAGGAACACTACATGATGTCGAATATCAATCCGTTTATAAACAGCAATGGTGCATTTAACGGCACATTTGGTACGGTGCAGGATATAACAGAAGCAAAATTAGCTGGCATTGCCCTGAGGAAAAGTGAAGAAGAAAAAGCGGCAGTATTAAATAATACACAGGCAATTATTTGCCTGCATGATATGAATGGTGTGTTGCTGGATATCAATGCCACAGCGGAAAAATTGACCGGCTATACAAAAAAAGAAGTAGTAGGGGTAAATATTAAACTGATTTTGCCCGATGAATACCAGGATGATTTTGATGCCTACATAGAAGCCATTACCAAACAAGGTACGGCCAGGGGTACGCTGGAGATTTACACAAAAAGCCGTACTAAAAGAGTGTGGCTCTATCAAAATACCGTGTATGAAAACAATGGTAACAGCCCCTATGTAATTGCCAGTGCCATTGATATAACAGAATCAGTATCGGCGCAAAAAGAAATCGCAAGACAGCAGCAATTTATAAGGCAGATAATAGACAATAGTCCCAACGTAATTTTTATGCTGAACGAGCAGCGTCAGATTATGCTTGCCAATCAAACGTTTGCTAAATTTTATCCTTACAATCAAAATGAAATTCCCGAGGCGGAAAGCATTTCTTCGGGAGCCGGCGATATTTTCCTGGGTGATTTAGATAAGCTTTTTGAACTGGAAGAAGGGCAAATGATAAGGGTAGAAGGCAGCGTCAAAAATCCCGAAACCAAATCCTTATCCTGGTTTAGTATTATCAACAAATGTTTTTATGACCGGAATGGGCTAAAATATATACTGGGTTTTGGAATGGATATCACCGGCCGGCACCAGGTGGAGTCTGACTTGCTGGCAGCCAATGAAATGGTTGAAAGATCGCTGAAGGTAAAGGAGCAATTTATCAGCAATATGAGCCACGAAATACGGACGCCCTTGAACGCGGTAATCGGTTTTAATGATTTACTTTCGGATACCCCCTTAAATGAGGAACAGGCAGAGTATGTTGACATAATCAAAACAGCTTCGGGCAACCTGCTTGCACTCATCAATAACGTACTCGACTTGTCTAAAATAGAATCCTGCAATTTATCACTCGAAAGCCTGCCAATTGATATCCCTAAAATAGTGCGGGACGTAATGAAAATACTTGGCCCCAAAGCAACGGCAAAGGGCATCAGGGTAAACACCTATATAGACGAAAAGATTCCATCAAAAGTGATGGGGGACGAGTTAAGGCTGACACAAATATTATTAAACCTGCTGGGCAATGCGGTTAAATTCACCGATACCGGCAGCATTGATGTTACCTGTAAACTGGCGCAGGGCACCGATAAGAAGAAAGACTATATTTCTTTCTCCATTACAGATACAGGTATAGGCGTTGAGAAAGATAAGCAGAAAAGTATTTTTGAAAGATTTACACAGGCTAACAGCGATACCCAAAGATTATATGGCGGTACCGGGCTTGGATTAAATATCACGAGGAGCCTGGTAGACCTGTACGGCGGTAACCTCAACATGAAAAGCGAACCTGGTAAAGGCACTACTTTTAATTTTATTCTGCCATTTAAAAGATATGTGGAATCAAAAGGGTTGCTGCTTACTCAGGCAATAACAAATGATAATGTTTTGTCTGTAAATACCAACCGGCCCATTCATATTTTACTGGCAGAAGACAATATGGTGAATGCCCTGCTGGCAACCAAAGTGCTCACGATGAAAGGGTTTACTGTAGTGCATGTTATCAACGGGCTGCAGGCTTTGGATGCACTGCAGCAACAATATTTTGATGTTGTGCTGATGGATATTCAAATGCCTGTAATGAATGGAATTAGTGCGGCAGGCCATATCCGGGCTTTACCAGGCCGGCTCGCAAGCATACCCATCATAGCAATGACGGCACATTCACTGAACGGGGAAATGGAAAATTGTTACAAGGCAGGTATCAATGGCTACATAGCAAAGCCATTTAAACCCAACGACTTGTTTAACAGTATTATTGAATCGATCAAAAAAGATGAGATCATTGACAGAAGCATACTAACACAACTGAATATTAAATAACAACACAAATTACCTTTATCTATAAATACACAACTATGAATGCCACGCCCATCACCATCGACCTCAGCTACCTCTATTCATTGACAGGGGGTGATAAGTCTTTTGAACAAATCCTGTTAATCGGCACCGTAGAAGACGTGAATATTAAAGTTACTTCGCTGAAAGATTCATGGCAAAAACGAGATCCGGAAGCCATAAGAAAGAATGCCCATTCGCTGGTGTCCTTATCTGCCATTGCCGGTATGCCCGAAGTGGAAAGATGGAGCAGGATCATTGACCAGACTTTTGCTGATGGCGAATTTCACCCCGAACTGGAAGTGCTGGCACAAAATATTATTACCGGCTGGCCAGATGCGCAATCGGCGCTAAACAAGGTTATTGAAGCCAACTAAAATAGGCCAGCTGCTTTAACCTGCTGCCACGGGTTATAGCAGCTCCATGTCTTTACTACTTCATTGTACCATGCTGCAATGAATGCATCCTGTATTTGCAATGGCCTCTTCTGATTGAAGTAAACTTTAACCGACTCCTTTTTTACAACAGCATGCTGCAGGTTCACTTTAACCATTTATCAGGTGGAATTGATTGTGATGTACTCTTCCTTTTTGTTACCGGCGCGGTACAATTTATGCAGGTGAAAAAAAGTGGATAGTAAACTTTGGTATCCTGCTGTAGTAAAATTCCTATTGTATAGGGGAATTCTTAAAACTGGAAGCCTTCCAAAAACCAAAGCGCAATTTTATATTCGGAAAAGCGTTGGAATTATGCAGTGCGTGTGCACTACACTAACCATTTTATTCCATGCATTCTTACAAAATATTTATCGTTGAAGACGACCTGTGGTACGGCGAAATACTGGAATACCAGCTTTCACTTAATCCGGATTATGAAGTAAGCCGTTTTACAACAGGTAAGGAATGCCTGGCAAATATGCATAAACATCCGGACCTGATTACCATTGATTTTTCTTTACCTGACTATACCGGTGATGTACTGTTTGAAAAAATAAGGCGGGTAAATGACAGCGTGCCGGTAATTATGATCAGCGGCCAGGAAGATATTGTGGTGGCGGTAAAAATGCTGAAATTAGGTGTGACGGATTACCTGGTAAAAGATGAAAATACAAAAGAGATTTTATGGAATTCTGTTATCAAGGTAAGGGAAACCAGCAAATTGAAAAAAGAAGTGGCAGGGTTAAGGGAAGAGTTGGGACAAAAATTTTCATTTGATAAGAGTATCAAAGGCCAAAGTCCTGCGCTGAACAGGATATTTGCGTTAATGGAGAAGGCTTCCAAAACAAATATCAATGTATCCGTAACCGGCGAAACCGGTACCGGCAAAGAGGTTGTGGCAAAAGCCATTCATTATAACAGCGAGCGTAAACGCAAACCTTTTGTTGGCGTTAACATGGCGGCTATACCCAGGGAATTAATAGAGAGTGAATTGTTTGGCCATGAAAAGGGTGCATTTACCGGGGCTGTATCAAGAAAGGAAGGCAAGTTTGAAGAGGCTAATGGCGGCACTATTTTTTTGGATGAAATTGCTGAACTGGATCTTAGTTTGCAAAGCAAAATTTTGCGTGTGTTGCAGGAAAGGGAAATTATAAGGGTAGGCGGAAATGAAAAAGTGAAGCTGGATGTAAGGCTGATAATCGCCACCCATAAAAATCTTGGCGAAGAAGTAAAAAAAGGAAACTTCAGGGAAGATTTATATTACCGCATCATAGGTTTACCCATTGAGTTACCGCCCCTGCGGGAAAGAGGAAGCGATGTACTGATATTAGCTAAACATTTTGCCGATGAATTTTGCAGGGATAATAAACTGGCCTCTATTGCTATTGCCGGCGATGCCAAAGAAAAATTGATGCGGTACAATTATCCCGGTAATGTAAGGGAGCTAAAAGCAATTATTGATCTGGCCGTTGTAATGAGTAACGGGCAGGAAATTATATCCGATGATATTTCCTACGGTTCATCAGCCAATGATGAAAACTTTATCAATGAAGAAAAAACGCTTCGCCAGTACACCTGTTTTATTGTAAAGCACTTTTTAAAAAAGTACGACAATGATGTGTTGCTGGTAGCTGACAAACTGGATATCGGCAAATCAACTATCTATAAAATGATTCAGCAAAAAGAAATTGTTATTTAAACCTTGTATAACATGCTGTAACCTCAACTGCTTTGGTTATTGCAGTTTTTTATTTCTATGTCACACCGCCAGCATCCAGTAAACGAGCAAGACCGGTTATCAGCTTTAAAAGAGCTGAACATTATAGATACTGCTCCAGAGCAGGATTATGATGATATCGTTCGGCTCGCTTCTCAAATTTGTAAAACGCCCATTTCGTTAATTACTTTGCTTGATGAGCAGCGCCAGTGGTTTAAGGCAAATCATGGGATGGCGGCAACACAAACTCCCCGCGATATTTCATTTTGCACCCACGCCATCCGTCAGGGGGATATTATGATTGTGCCCGATGCTTCAAAAGATGAACGCTTTACAGTTAACCCGCTTGTTACCGGTGATCCCGGCATCAGGTTTTACGCCGGCGTTCCCATTCACTCCGAAGCCGGTTTTCCGTTAGGAACCTTGTGTGTTATAGATCATAAACCACATACACTTACCAGCGAACAGGTATTTGCGCTGCAAGTGTTGGCAAAGCAAGTTCAAAAGCTTTTGGTGCTGCGGGCAAAAATTGGCGGGATGGAAAAGGCAGAAGCAATATTAAAGATCCGGGAAGAAAAATACCGGCGCATTATAACCAACATGCACCTGGGGTTACTGGAGGTAGATAGGGATGAAAAAATTCTTTTTGCCAATGAAAGTTTTTGCGAGATGAGCGGTTATCAATTTGAAGAACTAAAAGGGAAAACACACAGTAATTTTTTTATTGGTGGCGAAACAAGCACTCTGCTGAAAAATAAAAATGAAACGGAAACAAATATTGTAGAAGATGCTTTTGAAATTGCAGTAAAAAATAAAAACGGACAGGTAAGGTGGTGGCTGATTAGCGGTGCGCCCCGTTTTGATGATGCGGGACAGTTGAATGGCTATATCGGGATACACCTGGATATCACGCGGCAAAAAAAGCTGGAACTGGAACTGACAGAAGCCAGGGAACATGCGGAAGACTCTACCCGCAGCAAAGAAATTTTTCTTGCCAACATGAGTCACGAAATCCGTACACCCATGAACGCCATTGTAGGCATGGCTAACCAGCTGGCAAAAACTACGCTTGATACCAAACAACTGTTTTATCTTGATACCATTCATGCTGCTTCAGAAAACCTGCTGGTTATTATCAACGATATTTTGGATCTTTCAAAAATTGAAGCTGGTAAATTACAGTTAGAAAGAATTGGCTTTGATCCGAGATAAATAATGCAAAGGGCTATACGTGTGCTTGGGCATAAGGCCTAAGAAAAAGGAATCACTATCACCAGTGAAACATATGATTAAGCTATATACCCGGTTTTAATAGGCGATCCCTTAA
>NZ_JAQBNR010000092.1 GCF_028288465.1 Ferruginibacter sp.
CATCGTCTTCGCCGTCCTTGTACTGCGCTGGCTGGGCGATGTCCTGGTGGATGGTCGGGTGCGGAGACCCGGCCATCTCAACGTCTAAAAAAGAGACGCTATCCGGAGTCCACTTGCTCTTGTCCATCTTGGGCTCGGGAGAGTCCGTACCCTTGGTGACATCCACTGTCTCTAGGGCCTCAGCGGTACGTGCCTGCACGCCCTGCTGTTGCAGACGACGGGCTCGGTTAGCTGCAAGGAAATCCAGGACAGGACGGGAGCTACCTGCGGCTAGTACCTGTGCGGCTAACTGCTCCATGCGAGGGTGCGGATGGCTGACCTCGATGTCTGGCCACTGCAATGTGTCCTCACCTGAAGCCTGGCGCTGTCCCCAGTGATTGTGGAAGTCACCGAGAGGCATGCCGTTGACCATCAAGCCGGGCTTCTTGCCTTCGATCATGTTCAGGCCCTCGAACATGCCCCCGTGAACGATGCTCACCGGGACACGGGCTGACTTGCGTACCTTGGCAGCCATGGCCATCGCAGGCGCGGCCTCAAGCTGGTTGTCCATCGTCTCAGCAACGCCCCAGTCCTGCGATTCTAGGCTTGGGTCGGTGGAAAGCTCGTTGGAAACCTCGTCAATGAAGTCTTCCTGCGTAGCCGGATCCTGGAAGTCAAGCGTCTGTAGCGTTAGCTCTTGCTGCTGCTCGCGCTCCTGGCGGCGCTGGTCTGCCTGTTCAGCCTTGGAGTCCCAGTAGGACTGCGTAGTCATCTCAGGCTTAAAGTTACAACGACCATCGTAGGAACCGCGGCAAGACTGCTCACCAAAGAGGTGCGGCGACATGGAAGAGAAGCCAGCCTGTGGATCGCCCGACTGAAGGGAGATGTCTGTGATCTCACGGTGAACCGGGCACATCTTTGGCTTACGTACTGCTTCAACTTGCATGCCAAGGTGTTCCTGCACGGAGGAGAGTACTGTCTCCCAGTCGTCGTGCTCACAGTCAGCGCATGCCTGCCTGACCGTCTCTGATAGGTCGCCCGCTACCATCGCTAGTCGAGCCTGACGATCCCCGCTTGCGAGGAAGTTGTCAAACTGCCTGACGGCCCTAGCGCGAGCCAATGCCAGCGCCTTACGCGCGGCTACACGATGGCTATCATCGTTTGCTGCCATGTACTCAAAGAGTCCACTCATTACCAGAACAGTCCTTCGGCTTCGCCGTCGTGGTTTTCTGCTGATGCTTCCTTAGCCATGACCTCTCGGTCTGCCTGCCTCGTGCGAAGCTCGAATTGACGAGCCTCCTCTACGCGCTGTAGGAATGCTGCGCGGAAGTCCGTAGTAGCCGTCTTCTCTAGACCGGCTGTCCTAGCCGACACAAATTGGTCAGCATATTCACGAGTAACTCCGGCGTCCTCAAGAACAGGTGTCTCAAGCTCAGCCACAAAGGTATCAGGAGCCTCACTGATAAGTGCGTCAAAGTCCTGCGCCTCGTTCTCAGCGATCATCTCTTCGGCGGCATTGTCAAGCCAGCTTCCATCATTACCACCCATGGATGCCTGCTCGACTGCGGCAGGAGCGAACGGAGCCTCCGGGATGAAGGACTCTGCGTCCTCTAGCCCAGCCAGTGCGTCGGTGACCTCGCGGACCTCGTAATCAGCTTGGACAACCAGGTTGTCCAGTGTCTCACCGTCAGAGTAGGACGATGACCTGATGAGGTTCGCCGCCTCGCGCTTAATGGCCTTGAGTTCCACGATGCGAGCGACCAAGGAATCCTTAGTACCGTCAGGCATCTCGTCAAGGCGATCCTGTAGGGCCTTGATTGGAGAGGCCTGTACAGTCTTGGCTTCCTTGATGTACTCCATCTTGGAGTCGGACGTGACATCGAACTTAGCGATGCGTCCGTTCTCCAAACGGATAGTAACCTGGTCTCCCCAGAGACCGCGCTGCTTACCTAGGATGGTGCCCTTCAGCCCATTAGGTGTGACTACATGAGTGGCTGACGAGACGGTGACTGGAGCGTCATCCTCTTCGTCCTCATCATCCTTGTTGTCTCGGTCATCCTCAGGGTCTTCCTTCTTCTTGAAGTCCGCTGGGAAATCAGCAAGCTTGCGCTCTAGTTCATCAACATCTTCGGCCGCGGCGACGATCTTGCCAGCGACGTACGCATACGCCTTGCCGTCGTCATCGAACACGAATGTGGGGGCTGTGGCTGGCATTCTAATCTTTAACCCTGTTGCACGGAGAAGTTTTGAAGGTTGCTATTAATAACCACGGCCTCTACCTCCGCGATTAGGACGGCCAGCACGAGAGGCCCACGTTCCCTGACGTGAAGAGGTAAGCCCATCAAGTTGCTGTCGTACTCTGTCCGCTGCCGAGACCGCGGGGTTACCATTAGGATCCAAGCCCTTGCGCTGCTCGCGGAAGGTGTGGGTGCCCTTGTTGGAGTGGTAGAAGGACTCCATCTGGTCGTTGCGACCACCCATTTGGTAACCACCCTTGGCTCCAACCTCTACCGACAACTCACCTAGGTTGGCTCGAACTTCATTGGCAATGACATTACCAATCAGGGCTTCCGTTACTTCCATAATGCAGTCAGCCATATCCTTAGTCTGAACCATACCAATTTCCTGCTTATCGACACGAGGGAAACGACCGGCCGTGTTGATCTGCTGGAGGTTCTTCAACTCAAGGGCGGACCATTCACAGTCCTTGGAATCCAGAGGGATATGAACTAGGCCCTGGTACAAGGCAGTGCGGAAGACCTCTGCGCGGTTCCAGTTGTACTGTGCCGTGGCTGTCTTCTCATAGACCCTGGTCTCGGTCATGTTATTTTGACGAAGCCATTGGTTCA
>NZ_JAQBNR010000044.1 GCF_028288465.1 Ferruginibacter sp.
TGTTTCAGCAGGATGAACGGGATAAGGGCATGGCTTCTACTGGCATCAGTGTTATTAAAAGTTTTATAGAACTGGCTGCTGGAAAAAATATTTCAGGCATGTTGTGTACGGCATGGGATGATAAGAGTCCGCACATGGAAAATTACTGGCGTGGGTTTATTGCGGCGGCAGAATATAGCTGGTCGCCCAAAGGCCGTACACTGGATGAATATGATGTAGCCTGGCTGCAGAGAGAGTTTGGTATTGCTTTGCCGGAGTATAAAAAATTCGCGGCTGATTTAAGACAGGGGTCTGAATTATGGTACGATGGATTTTATAAGACGGGGAATTTTTTTGATGACAACAATGCATTGCAAAGCTTTAAACAGGTAGAACATTGGCTGAAGCCGTTGGAAGGCCGGGAGAATACGCAGTTTGATTATACCACCAAACTGATCGAATTACCGGACCTAAAATCACCCGGCACGTGGAGCAAAAAATATAACGACAAGCTCGACAGAGCCATTGAGGCAAGTAATAATTATCCGTTGCTTGCTGCTAAAATAAATGATGTCATTCATAATTCGAGGAGGAACAGATACTACTGGAAGCTCTCCCAATCGTTGTATAATTTTCAATTCTCAACGCCCGATCTATTGCTTGCACTGGAACAGGCTGACAACCCGGATAAGGCAAAACAAAAAGCTGGCATAGTACACGTGCAGCAGGCGCTGACTCATTTTCACAATGCATGGGCTGGTCTGCAAAATACATACAGCGAAACAAGGTTTGTGGCCTACCCTTCTAATTATATTCCCGACAGGTATTTTCATTTGGCAAGTCAGCGGGAAGATTTAAGCTGGATGATACAATCGCAGGAATTATTTGAAGGCATGATAAAAAAGTGGCTACAGAGCCAGCAGTAAGTAGCATCAGCAAAGAATAATAATTCCTGGATATCTGGCATCAGCAACACTATTTCTTAAGTATCCTGCTAATCACCGGCAACAAAAAATCAGCAATCCGTAACATTCCCAAATCAGTTGGATGCACACCATCCACAGCGCCTTCGTGATCCGTTCCAATCATACCGGCTGATTTCTGGTAGTATAAATTTTTAACGCCCGCTTGTATAAGTGTTGCATAAGCCCTTTGCAAATCCTTCATCTTTTTTAATTCCGTCCGCTGCGCAGTGGGAACAAAGTAGCTGTTTTCAAACGGAAAATTTTCTACCAGCAGCACCGGTACTAAAGGTCTTAACTGCTTCAGCAATTTCACCAGGTTTACGGCACGCTGGTAAACCAAAAGTTCGTCTGTATTGGGGTTGCAATCCACCACGTATAAAGCTGCATCTATCTCTCCCATGGCTTCTGCAACAGACGAATCAAATTTGCCTTCGCCGCTAAATCCAAAGTTGATAACACTCCTGTCCAGCTTTCTTTCCAGGATATTGGTGAAAGCCATACCTGGCCTGCTGGCGCATCCGCCCTGTGCTATGCTGCTGCCGTAATACACCACTGGTTTCTTTTCAATTAAAAACTGATCAACAGGTTTTGTAATGGCCGCATCTGCGTTTATACCAATGGATACAGAATCAACACCATCATACAACGGCAGGTTCAGCAGGTATTCACGGTAAACGGGATCACCATTTTTAATCATCACATACTCACTTGTTTTTTCTTTTGGGCGGCCGGTTTGTATAAACTGCCAGGCACCGTTTACCATCGCATATAAATCAACCCCTTTTATACCGGTCGCCGCCATGTGCGAAAAAAGATTATCATCTTTCAATGTCCATCGTATCGAAATATCAGTAGCGTTGCTGCGAAACCGGATGGAGATGCCTGCCGAATTCTGACCCAGCCCCCATACTTCTTTGCGCAATTTATTTTGGTACTGCTGCGGAAAACGCAAATAGTTTTTTTCGCTGTGGTATTTGCCGATAATGGTAAACTCCTGCCCGTCGTAGAACTTCAATGGGTCTGCAGGAGCTTGTTTTATTGAACCACTTCCGCCTGCTATAACAGTTATGTTGCTGCACAGGCAACAAAGGAGAATATAAATAGTGCTTTTCATTTGTATCATAAAATAAGAAGGTAAATAAAGGATATGGCAATTTAGAATTATTACCATCAAGTAAAAATATTTTTATTCAATACAGGCATTTGCTGTTATTGATTTGAACGATGCCGGCTGTGGTGAATTAAATTAAATGCATAGTTTTACTGTTCCCGGAGATAATCAACATTTACATTTCATCTTTTATCCAAACACCATTTATCCGGGCATCAATTATGAACCAACGGTCTATAAAATACATACTCCTATTGTTGATAACAATACCGGCTTTAAATGCCTGCGAATACCAGTTTGATCAAAAAGTAAGGCAATGGAATCCGTACACCAAATTCCAGGTACTGGTTTTTGAATCTACAAAAAACCAACGTGATTCCATCTTCATCAGCGACGTTGAAGAACACCAGCAGAACAACAATCCCGTTATAAAAGTCAACTGTGAAATGATAAACAAAAACCCGGCAACGTCGGTTAAAACGCAGTCCTGGCTGCTAACCTTAACCACCACGGAACGCAACAAAGCGGAGTTTAACATCCATCTGTTTACAAAAACAGCAAGGCTCTGGCCCTTTGTTCCGAAAAGAACAACCTGGCTGGATTCTCTACCAATGACTAAAATGGAAGTGTACGGTACAGATTACAGGGATGTGATACTATTGGAGCCCGATAAGGATGCTGCAGACTATACTACCTCGTCAGCAGGCGAAACATTTGTTGAAAAAATTTACTGGAGTAAAGAGCATGGTCTGATCAGGTACGATTTAAAGAACGGTACCGTTTGGAATCTGGCGAAAAAATACAGTCTGTAAAAAAGCGGGATCATTGATCATAAGACTATGTGCTGACCTGTATAAATAAGCCCTCCTTCAAAACCAAATAATAATCATTTATAAGTAGTACCTGGGAGTAAAGTTAGCCGTACAACCTGGGTTAGTTTATTATTATGCAGCAGGATTAACAATTTTTTTTCTAAAAGACACGGCAAAAAAGAGATTGGTGACCAAACTTTTCAAAATAAATTACCGCCGGAAAATAAATTATGTAAAGCAGCCTCCTGATTTGCGGATACAATCTTATAAAACCAAAAAAGGACCGCAATACGCGATCCTTTTGTCAGAGGTCCCGAGCAAATTTTCCTGGAACCAAATCAGCTTTGATTATCAATAATTTAATTTCTTCAGTCTATTTTTTAGTATATCGCCTAGTTTCTTATTCCAAAATCTTACTCAACATTATTCAATTTTACACTTACTTGCAAAGATAATTTTTTTCCTTTTTAGTTAAGTCAAAATTTGTTGGATTACATCATTAGTGTTTTAGTATTACTGCTTAAAAAATTCAACGGTAGGGTTTAAACTTAATTTTGCATCAATCTTTTTTTATGCCTGTGCTGACCGGAACCTTGTAAATACCAGCATTTATTATGCAAAATAGTTCATGGCTATTCTGCCGTTAATTAATATTGGGATCTATAAAAACAAACAGCTAAAGAAAACTTGCTGCGCTAAAATATATTTCAGTTAAAAAAGGCATTGAACATTGGGGATAAACTGCTGAAAACCAGTTTGGAGCTAAACTGCAGGCAAGGGCAAACGTTGTGCAGTCGCACTGCTTCCTGATAGCCTCAATTTATGATTGACTTTAATACCATGTATAGTCTTCGTTCCATTCCTGATCGGAGCAACCCGGCGTTGAAACAGCGTTTGGCAAAAGCAAGGTTTTTGTAAAAAGAATACTGCCCCAAAGACATATCTCCGAAGGAGGCCAAACCGGGTGGAAATTGTTTTTACAAAACCGTGGCAAGTTTTGCCCCTGTATTTTGGCGAAACGCAGACCTTGCTTTTGCCAAACCTGTCAAGAAATTTGCGGCTGATCAGGATGAATGAGTTTTAGAAATTGCTGTTGAGTAAATCTGGTTTGAGGATAAATTATTCACGTCCACTAATAAAATTCTCCGGATCTGTTCGGCTGCTTATGTACCAAGAATTAAACAGATATCACCCTTGTACTACTGGAAGTTTGCGGTAATTTTTGCAATGAGTTGTGGTATCTAAAGCAATCTTATAAAATCTGAATTGTAGTGGCCACCTAGGGGCCAGCCTCAATGACCAATAGTTTCTAAGCTTAGTTCACCTGGCTGATTTGCCAAATGCGAAAAGAAATATGACAGCTGTACTGCGCAGGCAGATGAGGGGCTTTTATAGCCCTTTTTTTTATTCAGCCACACCCCGCAAATTGCCTACCTTAATGCTTATAGCTATATTTACGCTACAGGCTAACTACCAAAACTTCGTTACCTGAATTTGAACCAAACAAACATCTAAGCTTATAAGAATGCTCGAAACACTATAATATGAAAAAGATACCCATCAGGCAACTCAGTTCCCCTCTGCAGGAACTTTCTTCTTCCGAGCGTTTTAAAATTCGTCGGGTAGAAGATATTTTGGGAGAAACTGATTTGGTTCATGATCTGCACAGGCATGATTTCTTTTTTATTCTAGCCTTAAAAAAAGGAGCAGGTAATCATGAAATAGATTTTACAGCTTACAATGTACGGGATAACACTATTTTTTTTATACGACCGGGCCAGGTGCATAAATTAGAATTGAAGGCAGGCAGTACCGGTTACCTTGTTGAATTTAACACTGAATTTTATCACCCCAAAGACAAGAAATCCAATCAACGACTGAGAAAGGCTAGCAATAAAAATTATTGCGAACTTGAAATCGGCCGGTTCAATAAACTACAAACTATTCTGTCATCTATGATGGATGAATATGTTGACAAAGAAGAAGGATACCAGGATGTGATAAAATCAAGCCTTGATATTTTCTTCATCGAGTTTGTGCGACAAAGTCAAAACCCGAAAAGTATATCAACTGTAGCCAACTCCTATACGCAGGAACGATTCGAGGAATTTTTAGAATTACTCGATAAGCATATTGCCACTCATAAACAAGTTTCTCAATACACCGATTTGATGAACCTTTCACCATACCAACTAAATGAAATCACAAAATCATCCATTGGCAAAACAGCCTCTGATATGATCAATGACCACATTATCCTGGAGGCAAAAAGATATTTACTGGCTACGCCTAACCAGGTAAAAGATATTGCTGATCAGCTCGGTTTCGAGGACCCTTCTTACTTTATCCGCTTCTTTAAAAAGCATACCCGGCAGTCGCCGGAAGCTTTCAGGCAAAATTTTAAATAAGTCCTGTATAACTTAATCATCATCCTGTTGTGCGCCTACCGGTGATTTTATTTTTGCGTAAAAAAACTTTTAAATTTTACAAAAATGAAAATTATCATCGTTGGTGCATCAGGCACCATGGGCAGACATTTAGTAACTGCATTCTCAAAAGAACACGAAGTAATCAAAGCATCTTCCACAGGATGTAATGTGCAGGTAGATATTACTTCTACAGCATCCATCGAAAATATGTACAAGCAAGTGGGGGCATTTGATGCATTGATTTCAACTGCAGGCCCAACCTTTGTTGGTCCATGGAAAAAACTTACAGACAGAGAATTTCGGCAAGGCGTGGAAGGGAAAATGATGGGACAAATAAATCTTGTATTAATTGGTCAGCATTACATCAATCCAAAAGGTTCGTTTACCCTCATCACCGGAGCACTATCACATGATCCACAGAAGAATTTTGCTAACGCATCGGCAGCCAATGCGGCTGTTGAAGGATTTGTAAGAGGTGCAGCTATAGAATTGGAAAACGGTATCCGCATTAATGCCGTGAGTCCAACTGTTATTGAAAATTCCCCACAATATTTCCCATACTTTCCTGGCGACATTCCTGTAACCATGCAACAATTGGAATATGGTTTCCGCAAATCCATTTTTGGTGCAAATACCGGCCAGGTGATAAAACCCTATTGATCTGACAGGAATAAGAATCATTGCAACCGCAGGTTATCAAGCATATTAACCTGCGGTGCTATGATTGCAGCTTTCGTTCAAAAGCTTTGTTGACTCCGGATGACAGCATTTAAATAACTTTTTAAAACTTCAGCTAAATCCAATTCAACTGCCCCATTGTCCTATCGGCGGCACCGGGCATTAAATAATTTTGTGACTCATTAAAAACATAAAAATAAACGCATCATGAAAAAACAAACAAACTTCAACATTGCCAAAATGAGCAAAGATCAGTTAATTGAATTAGCTTCAACAGCAAAGGAAACTGTAGCCACCGATTTGGGTCCTGGCAAAGGCTTTACTGTAATTGATCTATGGAATATTCAGCGCAGAAATAAAAGCAGGATAAGCAGAAGGCATTTAGCCTGATACCTTGCATTGCCCTCATAAGTAAAAGGGAACTATCAACTCAGTAATAAAACAAGGCACATGATAAAAAGATCAATCATTAATACTGCTGTGCCGACGCAAGCCGCCAGGCAACATGCGAAATCACTCTTCAAAAACGCTATGAAAACATTTTTTTATTTTTTCGCACTGTTACTTTTTTCCTTTTGTGCTATTGCACAGGAAAAACATCAATTTATAACCGGATTTGAAAAGAGTTTACGATCAACAATATTAGGTGAGCAGCGTAAAGCCTGGATTCATATTCCAACCAGCAATGGAGGAACGGAAAATACCGGTAAAGGGCGTTACCCGGTAATTTATTTATTAGACGGAGATGCAAATTTTAATGATGTGGTTAGTATGACCGAATTCATGAGCAACGCAGGCCTTTGTCCGCCCATGATCGTTGTCGGGATCCTGCACCCTGCCCGCATGAAGGATCTGACATTTGGAACAGATACGGAAACGCCCGGTGTTAATGGCAATGGTGAAAATTTCATGCTGTATGTTGAAAAGGAATTAATGCCATACATAGATTCTAATTACCCAACGGCCTCCTACAAGATCTTTATTGGTCACTCCGTTGGTGGCCTCACAGTTGTGAATACGTTGGTACGTCAACCTAATTTATTCAATGCCTACATTTCACTGGATGCTGCCTTGTGGTGGAACGATCAGCAGATTGTAAAAGATGCGAAGACAATTTTAGCAAACACAAATTATAAGGGCAAAACATTGTTTATGGCTATGGCTAACAGGATGGAAAGAGGGATGGATACAACGCAGGTGCAGCAAGATACAACCGAGGGTACTGAATTGATCCGGAGCAACCTTGAATTCATAAAAGATATTTCTAAGAACAAAACAAATCAGTTGCGGTTCAAACATGCATTTTATGAAAATGATGATCATAGTTCGGTTAGGTTGATAGGAGAGTATGATGCCGTCCGTTTTATTTTTGATTATTACAAATTGAAAATTTATAACAGTGAATTAGAAAATCCCAATTTTAAGTTGGATTCATTGTTCGCCACACATTATAATAATGTCTCTAAGCAAATTGGATATCTAGTTAAACCAGATGAAAGCCAGGTTAATGGTCTTGCATATTACATGTTGAGACAAAAGCAATTCAACAAGGCAGAAGCATTGTTTAAATTAAATGTTTCAAACTATCCCACAACGGCTAATTGCTATGATGGATTGGGGGACTTCTACCTGGCAAAGGGCGATACAATAAAAGCCATAGAGAATTTTAAAAAGACATTATCGCTAAAAGCAATTCCTGAAACGAAAGAAAAGCTTGACAAATTATTAAAAGAAAAGAAGTAGACTTTTCTGTGGTGCATTATTCATCCATCATAAAACAAAACCGTGAAAAATGTATTAAGGTTGGAAGAAATTGCGATGATGGCTTTAGGTATTTTACCTCCTGACTTTTCATAGCCTTGGCATATCAGTATGGTTGTGGCTTTGTTATTTGTTTAGACGGATGTATCTAGGTTGGGATATTTGTTCAATACAAAGGCCGGCGCTATGGTTAATCCTTGTTAGGTCCATCAATGCAGGTAGAAAGAATATTCAATATTAAAATTAAATAACCTGGTCACCATGAAATTATCAGTCTTTAAAATAATACCTATCAAATGACATCCGAAAAAAATCAAAGCAGCAGAACTAATTTTATTGCATCAGTTACATTGCTGGGACTGCTATCAATCCTGGAAATATTTCACCTTTTAATATTGTTAAAGGTTATTCCATTTGATTTTATATGGGGCGGAAAGTTGAAAAGTTCCTCCCAAATGTTATTGTTTGAAACGGTTTCAGTAATCACCAATTCATTGATGATACTTATAGTAGCGATAAGCGGAGAAATAATAAAATCCAGGTTACGACCCATCATAATTAAGGTGGCCTTATGGGTAATGTTCTTACTTTTTATCCTGAATACAATGGGAAATTTTACCTCTGAAAATCCATTTGAAAAAAATGTATTCACACCAATAACACTGCTTATTTCACTGTTATGCCTGATGCTCATTTTCACAAAAAAATATAAAAAACTAAATACTTTATAAAATGAAAGCTATTATTATCAACGTCTTTGTATTCCGAACAACATGATTTGTAGCCAGTCAGGTTCAGTGGGATTCTATTTTTTAATTCTTCAATATAATTTCAAATGAAAAAGTTATTGTTCGTTATTGTGTTACACATGTGCCTTGCATTTAATTGCCAGCAGCTTCTTTCTCAAACATGTGGCACAAGGCAATTAGACCCAAGGGTAGCGTCGTTCTTAAAAATGATTGGATACCAGGACATGACGATTGAGCAACTTCGCAATTTACCGATAGCGCTGATTAAGTACCCTTCACTACCACTGATACCTTATCCCAAAGAAGATGTACAACGAATCAAAATAACTGCCGATAGTATTCCTGTACTAATTTTTAATGCTACTCATGGTCAGAACCTACCCATAATAATTAACTATCACGGGGGTGGTTTTATTTCACCCTTAGTACCTGGCCTGGAACACTCACTATGGCAGGACTCAAAAACTTATGGTGCAATTGTTTTTGCTGTTGATTACCGGGTTGCTCCTGAAAACAAATTTCCAGCTTCTGTAAACGACAGCTACAATGCATTTAAATGGATTTCTGAGCACGGCAGTAAATTTGGTGGCGATACCAGCCGTATTGCATTGCTAGGGATAAGTGCAGGCGCAAACTTAGCGGCTGTAGTAACACAGAAAGCAAAAAAAGAAGGTATTGTTAGTAGGATAAAACTTCAAATATTGAATGGACTTCCAGGAGATTGCAGCCCGACTAATATGGAAACATCTGCCTCTTACCAGGAAAATGCAAAAGGATACTGGCAAACAAAAGCCGCCAGCTATTTTGCAGTTGAATTATATGCCCCCGGTCAATACAAAAACCCGGAAGTCTCACCCATTGTTACAGATGATTTCGAGGGATTACCACCTGCTGTAATTATCACTGCAGAATTTGATCCGCTGAGGGATGATGGCCTGTTCTATGCTGCTAAACTGAGAAAGTTTGGGGTAAAGGTTTGGGGCAAATGCTTTGCAGGGCAAATACATATGTTATTAGGGTTACCGCCAGATGCAAAAGAAATAAAAGAATATGAAGCCTTAGTAAAAAATGCGATGAAGGAGTCATTTTCAAAATAACTATTGCATCGGAGATGTAGATCAAGTTTCATTTTTATAAGTTTATTGACTTCCGTTTGAGTAGATATTTTTTATAATTGATTGGAGACGGCTGAAGGCCGGAAACCTTTAATAACGAGGTAAATGCCCAGTGAAAATTCAAACACCGCCACAGGCAATGCAGAAAGTGCAGCCAACGGAGACACACTATCAATAACGCCAAACATTACTGCTAGATAACCAGCTATCAGTGGAGCTTCTCCAGCTATTCCAATAATCGAAAGTGTTCGTGGTACCAGCCGGGATTTAAATAACAGTATTCCTAACAACAAATCATTGATAGCTGGTATATAGCCCTGGCCCAAAAGGAAGATGCGGTCATACAGCGCAACAAGCGCATGGCTTGTACTCAATGAATCCGCCCCGCCACCATTCTTATGCAAAGTCATTGCTGCTAAAAGAAATGCAACCCCAACAAATATGGTACTGGCTTCTAAAATTCTTGATGCAACCAGGCCTAATGCAAATCCTTCATGCTGCTTTTTTAGCACCGGGTATAATACCACTGCAGTTGCAACGGACGTAAGCCCAACAATTATTTCAAGGATACCGCCGATGATGACAGGGGTATCGTTACTATTGCTTAAAATATAATTTGGTTGGTGTATTGGGCCATATAGTGTGAGGGTCGGAATAGAGACAAAAGTGAGCAGGTAGATAATACCTGCAGTCAATGATGTCTTGCGCAATGGACTCATTGAAGTTTGCATGATCAATGTGTTTGTGCCAATTGGTTTATGTTGGTTCGTGTTCATTTTTTTATGTATTAGAATTGATAAGAAGTTTTTAAATCATTCCATGAAATACAGCTGTTGATTTTATTTTTTCCCGAGCGGATTTGTTTTCCAGGCTTTAGAAAAAAACACACTCACCATCACTCCCCTGTTGTATATTTCCCTACCATAAGCAATATTGGTTAACCCATAATTATATCTGATGTCCACCGCAATTCTTTTTTGTTTGAATGGGAATTCAACACCACCGCCTATCTGAACGCTTGCATCAAAGCGTTTAAAACCTTCACTTGAATTTGAAAAGGATAGTTTGTTTGATAATTCGCCAATTTTATTTTTACCGCTCAGGTTATAGGCAATAGATGGTCCGGCATTAACATAAAGACTGCCGATGTGCAACCGTGCCAACACAGGCAATTCCAGGGTATTTAATCGAAGGGTTGTTTCATTACCTGACAAGGGATTGTTTGCCTTTAACTTGCCACCCCTTCTAATATAATAGAACTCAGAAACTAAAGAAAAAGCAGGGGTAATTCCAGCCAGGAAAGATGCGCCGGCCTGAATGCCATTCGTTGTCTTTTTGTAATCTGCCAGTTCACTGTTGGCTGAGCCATAGTTGAGGTGAGTGCTTACCACATTTATCATCAAATCGAAATAAGTTTTTGCAGTCTTTTTGCATCCCCGTTCCTTTCGGTCACGATTTCTGCTGATTGAGAAAACGATTTTGCGAACAGCATTACCATTGCTATCACAAATACTGTAGTTGACTTTTTCATAATTAATTTTTTTGATTGTTATTGATTGCACAAAATTATTTTCTGAAAAAGGCAGGCGATAGGACGATTACTAAGTTGAATTGGATTTGTATTAAGTTTCCTAAAACTTAAGCAGAGTTGGGTTCTATGGACTGATAAGACCGGGAGAAGTAAATAATATCGTTTCAAATAAGTACCACACAACTGCATGTTTGTCCTACCATTCAGGCAAACGCAGCAATTACTTTTGTTCCTGAAAGAAATTAATTCACAGAAAATAATTAGAATGAAAACGAAAATGAAATTGATTGCATCTTTAAAAATCTGGATTGCCATCTATCCTTCCATCACATTGTTTCTTTACCTGTTTGCAGAACAATTAGCAGCGATGCCATTGTACCTGCGAACATTTTTGCTAACTATTTCACTGGTTCCCTGGATAGTTTTTGCAGCTGTACCATTTATTGATACTGTTATCAAAAAGCTGTCAGCAAAAAAAATGAATTGAACCAATAAAACGAGGCATACAACGGATGGTGTTACCAGACGTAATTTTATAATACCCGGTGCAAAAGCGACAGGACTAATTGCATTACCATTTCCTTCCACGATTTTAAATATGATAAAATGATACCTGAAAAAACATTTGATGTAATAATAATTGTCGGTAGCTATTCAGGGCTTGCGGCGGCGATGGCGCTGGGCGGGGCAATGAAAAAAGTATTAGTCATTGACAATGGAAAACCTTGTAACAGGCAAACTCCATACGCTCATAATTTTACCTTTTCTTAAAAACTATTGGATCATCGATTTGATATCTATTTTTATCATACCCTTTGCAAAGATGATCAATGTTTCATTAATCGCTTTTTTTGAGGTGCGTAAGGTTAACCTGGTGAATCTTTCCATTCTCACATGGGCGGCCTGCGTGGAGGAATTTCAATAGCCATTGGCCCTCTCCCTCCCCACTTCTCCATACAAGGAAGTAATTCTTTCCTGTTGCTATTTTATTGTGATATTTTCTATCATAGTTCAGGGGCTTACGTTAAATATATTGGTTGATAAAGCTGTCGGCACAGCAAAACAGCTTTGTCACAAAAGCAAGCGACTGCAGGAGCGTAAGTGCGGCAATGCCTTACAGTTTGCACATAAGGAAACAAGCGTGGTATAGCTATTGTATGTAACAGTAATGATGACACCCGGCAAAACTAATTATACTGAACCCAAAATATTGCATAAAGCAATGCTGTACAAGTTGCAAAAGGACACCTTTGCCTATTTTATAAAAGAAGTTAATAACAACACCGGGCTGATTGCAGACAAAACGCAGCCGGGTGCGCCAAGCAGTATCGCAGCAACAGGCCTGGGACTGAGTTGCTATATAGCAGGTATAGAACGCGGCTTTATAACAAGGACTGAAGCGGCAAAGAGAACGCTGACTGTTTTACAATTTTTTTATAACAGCCACCAGGGTACCGATGCTGATGCCACAGGATACAAGGGTTTCTATTATCACTTTCTTGATATGGAAACCGGTAAGCGGGTATGGAACTGTGAACTGTCTACAATAGATACAGCCATATTAATGGCCGGCATTCTTACCGCCCGTTGTTATTACAACAGCCGGCAACAATCCGAAATTGAAATACGTACCATTGCAGATAAACTGTATGCACGGGTTGACTGGCAATGGGCTTTAAACGGTAAGGATTCTGTTTCACACGGATGGAAACCAGAATCAGGATTTCTTCGTTACCGGTGGAACAATAAATATTCTGAAGCACACATTATTTACATACTGGCACTTGGCTCACCCACCTTTCCAATTAGCGCCTCAGCATATAAAAAATGGATAGCAACTTTTGAATGGAAAAAATTATATGATATAGACTGCATTTACGCAGGACCGTTGTTCATTCACCAGATGTCCCAAATATGGCTTCACTTCAACGGCATCTACGACGATTTCAACAATAAGGTAGGAATAGATTATTTTGAAAACAGCCGACGTGCCACCCTGATCCAGCAACAGTATGCAATAGACAATCCGAAGGGTTATGCCCGCTATGGTAAAAATGGGTGGGGATTTACTGCAAGCGACGGACCGGGGCCCTGCATAAGAACAGTGAATGGCGTCAAAAGACAATTTTATAGCTACAAAGCAAGAGGAGCACCGTTCGGGCCGGATGACGGTACAATATCACCATGGGCAGTCGTATGTTCTCTTCCTTTTTTACCGGATGTAGTGCTCAGCACAATAGCGCATGCAACCAAAAGGCTTGATTTTGAAAAACATCATCCATTTGGTTTTGATGCCAGTTACAATCCAACCTTTCCGGAAAAAAATGCTTTGTCCCATGCCTGGATTTCGAGATGGCAGTTTGGTTTAAACCAGGGGCCGGTTATTTTAATGATTGAAAATTATACATCCGGACTGATATGGAATATCATGAAAAAATGCCCGTACATAATCAAAGGCTTGCAGTGTGCAGGTTTTAGCGGAGGCTGGCTCAATTTAAAAACAACTAAAAAAATGTAACTATGCAAATATCATCATTGGCGGGAAAGCCTGCAGAACAAAATTTGCTACGACAGCACCCTTAAACGAAGGGTTATTGTAATATCCGGCAAACTCCAACTGATCCAGGTAGTTGTTCTCCATCCTGTTTATCGTGCACTCAGTCCCCACCCCAAATTTAGGGTAATACAGGTCTGCTCATCTGTGATTTTTTGAAAAAATTTACGCTACAGATTTTAATTTTCTTACTTGGCTGGTGGTATCTTCCACCATGCAATCGCTGATTTTATCCATCATTTGAGCAACCGTGTAATCCCAGCTAAAATCTTTTAAAAAAGCATCAACACGCGAAAGCCATCCTTTTGTCTGCTGTTTATTTTTTGCCAACTCTTTCTCTGCCGATGCAATAAATTCATCTGCATTGTCCGCGATATACACCAGTTTATTTTTACCATATGGCGTCACTACATCTGTGATGGAGGTTGAGATAACCGGCTTTCCCGCCGCCAGGTACTCCGGCGTTTTGGTTGGACTTATATATTTAGTGGATTCATTTTTTTCAAACGGTATCATTGCAAAATCCCAACCGGACAGATAAACAGGTAACTCGTTGTAACACTTGCTTCCGAGGTAATGGATGTTAGGCAGCTTCGGCAAATCTTCCGGATTTATTTTTACCACCGGGCCAATCAATACCAACTGCCAATCAGGCCTTCTTTCTGCTACTTCTTTTATCATTTGTATATCGAATCGCTCGTCAATTACGCCATAAAAGCCAAACCGTAAACGGGGTATATATTGCTGATCATGTGGCTCATTCAGTTCCTTGCGTCCTTTAGAAAAATGTAGCTTATCTATACTGCTGGGAAAGGGATAAATATTACGGTGCGCATGTTTTTTCGCGGCAAATAAACTATGCCCGCCGGTAAACACCACCTGTGCTTTACTAAAAAGTTCGGCTTCCATAATTTTTAATTCTGCAGGGGCAAATTTAAAGGCAGACAGTTCATCCATGCAATCATATACTATTACGCTCGGTTTTAAATGACTGCTGATTTTTAAAGCCATCGGCGTATAATACCAGGCAATAAATCTCTCAATTTTATTTTCTTCAAATAAAATAGTAAGAAGTTGTTTTTGTCTTGTAACAACGGATTGTTTATCGGTTATGGCCGAGTTAAGATAAGGCTTAACAATCCATACATTTTCTTCTGTCACTTTTGTCTGGAGCATGTCCTCAGCGTCATGAAAGAGCGGCTCTTCGACAAAAAAAGTTCTGAATTTTTTTGCGAATCTGCTCATAAGATGTTGGGGGCGCTGGTAAACAAAGTCCCACCTTAAATGTGAAAAACAAACGAGATCTGTGCAGGTATTTTTCTTGATGTCTAAAAGTTGATTTGTTTCCATTTTTTCGGATTTTAATTAAAATAATTGCTCTTAGTCTGAGGCTGGTTAATTAATTAGTTTAAAAAAATATGCCAGCAATTATTACGATGGGTAAACAAGTTTTTTAACGACCCTTCTGCCCAATTTTTACCCGTTTTGAGAAATGCAATCCCTTTTATCCCCATTTACAAATGCCATAAAATACTATTTAATCTTCCTCGTTTATTTACCGTCTAACAACTACTATAATACAAATACTTATGAACACCCAAAACGCTCCAATTGAATTCGCTGCGGATGCCGCCGCAGTGGCCCGCTGGCCAGAAGAGAAAATAAACGCCTGGTACAATAATAATCCATGGCCCGTGGGCTGCAATTACATCCCCCAGTATGCCATCAACCAGCTGGAAATGTGGCAGAACGAAAGTTTCGATGCCACTGTGATAGACAGGGAATTGAGCTGGGCGTCAGAACTAGGATTTAACACCATTCGTGTGTTTTTGCATCATCTTTTGTGGGAGCAGGACAGCGCTGGTTTCTTACAAAAAATCGACGCCTTTCTGTCTATAGCATCCGGGTATAACATTAAAACCATGTTCGTATTTTTTGATGCGGTATGGAATCCGTTTCCAAAGCTTGGTATACAACCTGATCCAAAACACTATGTACACAATTCGGGCTGGGTACAGTGCCCGGGGTATGATGTTTTGAATGACGTTACGCAATATGACCGGCTGCACGACTATGTGGCGGGTATTGTTGGCCATTTTAAAAATGATGAACGTATTCTGATCTGGGATTTATTTAACGAGCCGGACAACATGAATACGGCCAGCTATAAAGATGATAACTATGCCGTTCACAAAGCGGAATTGTCTATGAGCCTGTTAAAAAAATGTATTCTGTGGGTAAGGGCCATCAACCCTGTTCAACCTATTACAATGGCCCCGTGGCAGTATGACTGGAGCGATCCGGCTAAGCTAACCGCCCTTGATAACTATATGTTTACACACTCCGATGTTATCTCCTTTCATTGCTATGAAGATAAGAAGGGGATGGAAAAAAGAATTAAGAGTTTAAAAAGATACAATCGGCCGATGATGTGTACGGAATATATGGCGAGGCCATTTAAGAGTACTTTTCAGCAGATACTTCCTGTATTAAAAAAGCACAACGTAGGTGCCTATAACTGGGGCTTCGTTGCCGGCAAATCGCAAACTTTTTGTCCATGGGATTCATGGCAGCAACCGTACACCGCAGAGCCCTCCGTATGGTTTCACGACGTGTTAAGAACCAATGGTGAACCATACGATAAAAAAGAGGTAGCCTACCTGGTAAAATTTAACAGGAAAAATATAAAAAACATCGCCTGTTAAACAGAGGCGATGTTTTATCACACACCAAACTCACTGCTTTTTATGGCTGGCCCGCCTCGCCTGACGAGCCATAAATTTGACCGGTAGCATTACTTGCGCCCGGGTCTGCAAGCTGTACGTGAATAGACGCCAACTCGGCTTGCTGCCCAGGTCGTTAAAAGGTGTTTGTTCTCCAAACTGCACCAGTTTTTCTGGGTTGATCCGCCACTTACCTGTAGCGGCGTCCATATAGGGCCCGCAGCAACACCGTTTACACGGGTTCCTTTGGAGGCCAGTTGCTTTGCCAATGACTTTACATAGTTGGCTGTGGCCGCTTGTGTCTGTGCATAATCATACAATTCAGCGGATGGATCGTATGCTTGCTCTGACGTAGTTGCGATGATGCAGGCGCCCGGTTGCAGATGCCGGAGCGCTGCTTTTATTATCCAGATCGATGCATAAATATTTGTCTTCATGGTCCAGTCAAACTACTTTGTTGAAATGTCGATAATGGAAGCATGGGTTTGTTGCCGGGCCGCATTATTAACAATTATAACCGGGCCACCCAAACCGTTTATCACTTCTTATACCAGTTTTTTTACAGAACTGTTCATCCGTAAATCGCCGGGAATGGCAATGGCCTTTCGGCCTTCAGCTTTAATAAGTGCCACCACCTTCCGTGCATCCGGGTCTTCAGAGGGAAAATGATCAATGGCTGCATCTGCATCTGCACCTTCCCGGGCATAGGCAACAGCCGCAGCTCTCCCCATACCAGCGTCGCCTGCGGTAATCAGCTTTTCTTCCAGTAAGCCGGCCAGAGCCTTTATAACTCTTTTCCCGTGATCCGGACGGGGCTTCTTGTCACCTGCCGGGCCCGGCCAGGGCTGCCACTGGCTTTTAAAAGGTGGCATAGGATATTTTGTTGTAGGATCGTCCAGCCCCTGCGGCGGCTTACAGCGTTGGATTTTGGTTGCCCTATTACTGGCAATATTGTGATGGTCGCAAAGCCGGCGCTAAGGCCTTTAATACTCTTCTCCTGTCAAGTGAATTTTTCTGATTCATTATTATATAGTTTTAGCCGATAGAGTTTGCAAACGCTGTTCAAGCTTTACTCCTTCTCCGCAAACACGTTTAGCAAATACATTTTGCTCCAGGGAGGGCAGGTGTTATTTCGCTACTAATCATTTTCCAGGCAGGAGGAGGCGAACAGGCACATAGTTGGTAACAATAATTTTAATCACACATCATTGTTGACAAATTAAATTACCACCATGGAATTTTTTAACCATCTTTTTGGTAAGGAAGAGCAGCTTACCACATTGCAAATGTGCGCCAGGGCGGCCATTGTTTTTATTGCGGCATTGATTGTAATGAGAATTGGCAGCGCACGTACGTTCGGGAAAGCTTCTGCTATTGACCAGGTAGTAATGATCATACTGGGAGGCATACTAAGCAGGGTGATTACCGGGGCTTCACCCTTTATACCGGTGATGGCATCTACATTTACCATTATCCTTCTCCATCGTTTGCTTGCCTGGGTCTGCATGTACAACCACACGCTTGGCAAACTTGTAAAAGGTGAAAAAAAAATTTTATACAAAGCCGATCAACTTGTTGATTCCAATATGAAACAAGTGCTTGTGAGCGAGGAAGATTTGCAACAGGGCATTCGCGAAAAACTAAATGAACAAGACACAAAAAACGTAGATAAAATTTTTATCGAGCGAAACGGCGAGATCAGTGTGGTGAAGAAAGCAGACTGAAAGATATTTTGAAATCAAGATTTATTGTGGGCAGGATATCTTTTCCAGTTGCACCATTCGTGCATTTAATTCTACTGTGTTTTCCAAACAGTCCATTATAGTCCCAACATAAGCATCTTTGGCCTTAAAGTTTTATGGCGTCGTTTTTGAAATCAAATTTTAAAGCCCTTGTGGAAACAAAATCAGATGCATTTAGTCACCGCGGTTGCCTTTACAATGCATCATTGGAAGTAAATTATAAACTCATAACAGACAAAAAAATCAATCACTACTAAAATTAATTGTATGAAAGCAGCTGTAATACACGCCCCTGGAAAAGTAACCTGCGACAATGTGGATGACCCGATAATCCAAAATCAGGATGACATAATTTTAAAAGTAACTGCTACGGCTATTTGCGGTTCCGACCTTCACATTTATTCCGGCGGCATCCCTCAGCCCAGGCCCATGGTACTTGGACATGAATTTATGGGTATTGTAGAAGAAACAGGTAACGCAGTAACCAAGTTAAAAAAAGGTGATCGTGTGGTGGTGCCGTTTCCAATTGCATGTGGTCACTGTTTTTTCTGTGATCATGATTCTCCGGGCAATTGCGAACATAGCAATCCGAAAAATTACGGGCCAGAGGGTGGCGTTATGACTGAAAAAGGCGGCGCATTATTCGGTTATACTGATTTGTATGGAGGCTATGACGGTGGGCAGGCACAGTATGTTAGGGTACCCTACGCCAACTATGGTCCAAGAATAGTTCCGGATAACTTAACAGATGAGCAGGTATTGTTTCTTACTGATATTTTCCCAACGGGTTATACCGGCATTGACTGGGGCGAACTAAAAGGTGGTGAAACAGTGGCAATATTTGGTTCCGGGCCCGTCGGTATAATGGCTGCCAAAAGTGCGTGGCTGAAAGGTGCAGGCAGGGTTGTTATAATTGATACGTTGCAATACCGCCTGGACAAAGCTAAGCAGGCAGCCAACTGTGAAACTATTTTATGGGAGGATGGAGCAAAAGAAGTGGTAGAACAAGTAAGGGCAATGACAAACGGTCGTGGCGCAGATCTATGTGTTGACGCGGTAGGCTTTGAACCTGACCGAAGCCTATTGGATCGTGCCAAGGCTGTGGTGAATATCGAAAAGGGTTCGGTGAAAGTATTGGAAGCTTGTATGAGTGCGGTGAGGCGCGCTGGCACAGTGTCGGTCCTCGGCATATACCCAGGTCCGTATGATAATTTCCCGATCGGGCAGTTTTTTGATAAAGGCATTATCCTTAAAGGGGGCCAGGCTCCTGCTCAAAAATACATTGATGAATTATTAGGCTATGTTGTAGCAGGCAAAGTAAAACTGGATGATGTAATTACTCACCGGTTGCCCCTATCAGAAATCAGCCACGCTTATTCCATCTTTAAAAAGAAGGAGGATAATTGCGTAAAGGTTGTACTCGATCCCTGGAGCTAACAACGGTGCCTGGAAATGTAAAAACTTATGTATACTGAAACGATTACAGGAGTTGCCGCAAGTGTATGTACTGCGGCATCTCTTCTTCCGCAACTCACCAAAGTGCTGAAAGAGAAAAAAGCGGAGAGTGTTTCATTGGGGATGCTGCTTATATTATTTGCCGGGCTTGGCCTGTGGATATATTACGGAATATTGAAAAAGGATTTTATTATTATCATCTCCAATTCATTTTCATTTATTGTTAATGTTTTGCTATGCATTTTTACGATAAAATACAAGAAGCAAAACTAGATGCCAGTGGCTTTAGTGAATGGTATGTAAAGTTATCAGCAACCCTTTAAGAATGCTGTTTACATAAATCAACTGAACATTTAACGATTCTTCACCTACCGCGGTAATTTTATCCGCCTTCACTATATTGTTTTTATAACTGATGGCAAAAAGGGCATGTAGTGGATTCATGTCATGCCCTGGCAACGGTGAAGCATATCCTGTAACACCAATACCCCAATCACTGGAAAATGTTTTAGCCGCACCCAGGGCCAGTTGAGATGCAACCATTTCCGACGCACAGTTACAACTGAGGGCGTGCAGTATATCAACATGCAGATGCGTATATTTTGTTTTGCATTACAAGTGGTAATGCCGCCCTGAAATACAGGCTGGCGTTTTCTGCAGAAGTAAAGGCCACCTGCAGCAACCCCGCTGTAAAGCTTTCTGCCACCGCTAACGTGTGCCGTTTACAAAGTAACATACCGCCCACCTTCTGCAAAACAACTTCATCAAACATTCGAAACGTTTAAATTAATTTGAGCGCTTTTTACCTGTACCGGTTTTATTTATAAGTTTGAAATCGTGCCGGAATTTGATTTGCTTTTTAAAGGACTTGTAGTCGCTAAGTACTTTGTTTTTATAATTAACGGAATAATCCAAAATATCTTTGTGCCACCCGGTATCCTGGCCGAAAGCAATTAATTCTTCTGCCGTACAGGATGATTTTCTGCCAACAGTTCTTAAATGTGCAGATGCAGCGAGCATAGCCATGTCTTCCAACACATTGCTCACATGCTTAAAATTATCCTGTATAATTTTAAAATTAATTCTGTCTTTGGTGGGCTGCATTTCCTGCATCAGGTAACTCTCCTCTCTAAATATCAACGTACCTAACCGGGCAGGTGGCACGTTTTGCATAACCTTTTGAATAGAGCTCATCCTTTCTGCTTCTGATGCCCATAGCGGTTGTGGAACTTTTACAAATGGCGCCAGGCTGGATGGTTTTGCTTGCTTCATATCAATGAGCAAGTGCTTACCGGGTTCAACAATTTTTTCAATTAAAAAAACATAGCGTTTTATTCCTAAGCTGCCTGTACCGGCTAAACGGAAATTTGCATCGAGCACTTTATAATTGTTGGGCGGCTGCTGATTTGAACTCATCCATTCCCGCAACGCAATAATTAAGTGGCGCTTTAGTTCTTTATCAATTTTTAAATGCTTATCATGGGTAGCATCTAATTTTAATTTTCCCCTTTTCACAGTGGTTCTCTTTTCAAACAATTCTTCTTCTGAACGTTTTTGGACTGCCTGCAAAAACTTTTTAACGATCCCCTGTGCCGTGTTTGTTTCGATGTATTTCGGCTTTCCTTCAAACAAGGTGGAGGCATACTTATTTAAAAATAGATTAACGTATTTTATGGCATCTTTATCTGAAATGGTTAAGCCGTCGAACGCAACAAGAATGCTGGTTACAACTCTTACGATTTCCCATGCTACAGGCGCCAGTATGCTCTCGTCAAAGTCATTCACATCAAAATATACCAGCCGGTTATCACCCTTATAACTTCCAAAATTTTCCACATGCAGGTCACCACATATCCAGCAGTGCGGTGAGGCAGGCAGGCAGGCTTTGCTCAGATCGTCGTAAAACAAATGACTGGTACCCCTGAAAAACCGAAACGGCGTTTCCGTTAAAAACTCGTATTTACGGGCCACTTTTGCCGGTGAAAGGCCAGTATGATATTTATCAATGGTGTCGAAAATGTTTGGCAATACTATATATATTTCACGTGACTGAATGTGCTGTAACACCTAATACATAATGCCTGCCATTCTTTTAATTCATAAAATCTGTTGTCATTCCCCACTTTTCCCTTAAAGTACACGATTCATATTTTACTGGGGTATTATGCACCCGAAATTATAGGACTGACTGCAAAAAAGGCCGCAGTTGCGCTGGCAGGAATTTTGAAAATAAAACTGTATTAATAACGCTTAAACAAAAAAAAATGAACACTACGGCAGCTAAAAAGTCAAATGGCACAGCCAAATCCAATGGCAATGCAAAGTCCAACGGCAGTACAAAATCCAGTAACAATACAAAAAGGAAAAGCTCCGCTTCGGCAGGCAAAGGAGAAGCCGACAGCATGCTGAAATATTTTTTTACTGACGAATTAAAAGATATCTACTGGGCTGAAAAACACCTTACCAAGGCCCTGCCTAAAATGGCAAAGGCCGCTATGTCTGAAGAATTGAGAGACGCCATAACAGAACACCTTGAAGTAACTAAAACGCATGTTAGCCGTCTTGAACAGGTATTTGGATTGCTTGGCCAAAAAGCACAGGCTAAAAAATGCGACGCTATGGAAGGACTTGTAAAAGAAGGTGAAAGTATTGTGGAAGATACAGAGGCAGGTACCAGTACAAGAGATGTAGGAATTATTCTTGCTTCGCAAAAAATTGAGCATTATGAAATTGCTACGTACGGCGGTCTTGCACAGTTGGCCGCTACGCTCGGTTTAACTGATGCCGCTGATATACTGAACGAAACGCTGGCAGAAGAAAAAGAAGCTGATCAGTTGTTGACAGAGATCGCAGAAAACGATATCAATTAACAGGCGACTTCTGATGGGGAAACACAAAAATAAATGTATACCCCTAAGTTGAAAATGACTGGTTAACGCCGGCTTTTTTAAGTTCCAAATAATGGTGCTGCTGCTGCCATTTAAATGGATGATGTCATTTATGCAAATGCCGGGCGGGTTAGGGTAGCATAACACTCTGCATATACACAGGGAGAAACAAGTATCGTATTTCTTTTATGGCATACCCTTTGAAATTATTTGAATTATAGTTTTCATTTCAAGTTTTATTTTTTATTTACTCTTCAAATTTATAATTATGGGAAACCTATTGTACACTATCGCGGTAATCTTAATCATCATCTGGGCGATTGGCTTTTTAGGATTTCATGCAGGCGGAATTATACATGTTGTGTTGGTAATTGCCGTAATAGTATTCTTAATACAAATTATATCAGGCAAAAGATCGGTTTAGTGAACCCTTAACGCTAAATGACTTTTTGCTAAAAATTTGATGCTGTGTGCGCAATGCGCTAACGGGAGGATAATATTTTTTCATTCTTGTTAAACAGCAGATAAATTATTTCTTATGGCATCATAAAAAATAAACTAGCAGGACCACAAACAAGTTTTAGGATAAAAAATTTGCGGCTTCTATAAAGATATATTTTGCCGTAAAAAGCCTTTGTCAAATACGACTTTTCAGGTGGAATCTTTGCGATAGTTTGATTTGAAGGATACTCAGTCAGGATGTATGTCTTGCATCATCGTTTATTGCCAGCCATAAAAATTTTCTATAATGCTGCTCGAAGATTAGCCGGGCGCAGTCCGGCCTTTAAGCTCCAGCTGATAGATTTATAACCGTATCATTAACAAACGTTATTGGGATTAGGGTAAGCATCTTTATTGTCAGCCTCAGTACCATCCATGCATTGAAAATCTTTTTCCACCTGCACTTTAATCGATTCAGCCCCCGCCGTGATGACCTCTTCAACTCCCACAAGATCGGTGGCTGTCCATTTTACCCACATAGCCGCAGGCATTTCCACCGTCACGCTATTTGTCCGGAAACTAATTTTAAAGTCGTTGGAACTTCCCCGCTTAAGCACAAACAAAAATTTGTCTGCAGGTAATACTCCGAAGTATGTTGTTTCAGTTATCTCCCCCATTTCACTAAACCGTTTTACTTCTGTTTGCTTTAAACGGAACCGAATGCTGTTTCCCTGTATTCTAATTTTCATTATTATTTGATTTATGCTGATGTTAACTGTAAAGAAAACCCAATGCCAGTTATTTCATGAGCATCGTATTTATTGTTTGAATTCTAAAAACCGTGATGGCACAAAATGTAAATATAAGTTGAATGCAGCATGCCATGGCGTGGTAATTGCAACACTTATTTCGAAAGGGTTGCCAACCTTCGGCAAGGTGATTATAATGTAGCATAAAACGTTCCTAAGGTTGCACCCCTAAAAGACTGCGCCAATTTTAAAACTCCCGATGGCGTGGTAATTGCAGCACTCATCTAAAACATCCACGTTATGCAAGAGTCCAGGAACAGTATCGAAAATATTTGGGGCGAACGAACGCCCTACGAAACCGAATGGCCTGTGAGAACAGATCAGCTTACAGATGAGAAACCTGACCATTGGGTACAATCTGCCTGTGTGCTTTGCTCCAACGGTTGCGGAATGGATATCGGAGTAAAAGATGGCCGTATTGTTGGCGTGCGTGGCAGGGCTGATGACCGAGTAAACCGCGGCAGGCTTGGGCCAAAGGGCCTGCATGCATGGGCGGCAAACAATAGCAAAGACAGACTAACAAAACCCATGATCCGCGAAGATGGAAAATTGAGGGAAGCCAGTTGGGATGAAGCAATGAATTGTATCGTAAAAAAGTCCAGAGAGATCATTGAAAAAGATACCAGTCTTGGGCTTGGCTTTTATACATCTGGGCAGCTTTTTTTAGAAGAATACTATACACTTGGCGTGCTGGGTAAAGCTGGCCTGGGTACACCACACATGGACGGCAACACCCGCCTTTGCACCGCTACAGCAGCCGCGGCGCTCAAAGTTTCTTTCGGGACTGACGGTCAACCCGGTTCTTATACAGATATTGATACAGCGGATACTATTTTGCATTTCGGGCACAACATTGCATCGCAGCAAACAGTGCTTTGGATGCGGATACTAGACCGGCTTGCCGGGCCTAACCCGCCGAAGATTGTTGTGATTGACCCAAGGGAAACTTTTACCTCACAGAAAGCTACGGTTCACCTGGCACCAAAATTAGGTACCAACGTCGCCGTGATGAACGGACTGCTGAACCTGGTTATACAATCGGGCAATATTGATGCGGAGTATATCCAGGCACATACAACCGGCTTTGAAGGCCTGAAAGAAATTGTGTCTTCGTGGCCGCCGGAACGGGTAGAGGAAATAAGTGGTATTCCGGCTGCAAAGTTGTGCGAAGCTGCACTGATATTGAGTTCCGCTAAATCACTTGTATCAACGGTTTTACAGGGTGTGTACCAATCCATGCAGGCCACGGCCGCGGCTGTGCAGGTAAATAACCTGCATCTTATCCGTGGACTGATTGGTCGCGATGGGTGTGGCATTTACCAAATGAATGGGCAACCCACTGCCCAAAATACCCGTGAGTGTGGTGCCGACGGAGACCTGCCGGGATTTAGAAACTGGGGCAACCAGGAACATGTACACCAACTGGCAGCGCTATGGAATGTGCCGGTAGATAAAATACCTCATTGGTCGCCGCCCACCCATGCCATGCAACTATGGAGGTTTGCCGAAAGCGGCACTATTAAATTGTTATGGATCAGTGGTACCAACCCGGCAGTATCCATGCCTGAATTAAGACGCATAAGAAAGATTCTAGGGTCAGACAAATTGTTTGTAATTGTACAGGATGCATTTATGACTGAAACAGCCCACTATGCAGATGTAGTGCTGCCCGCAGCAATATGGGGAGAGAAAACCGGCTGTTTCACCAATGTGGACCGCACGGTACATCTATCTCATAAAGCCGTAGAACCACCCGGAGAAGCAAAGTCGGATCTTGATATATTTCTTGACTACAGCCGCAGGATGGACTTTCGTGACAAAGATGGTAATCCTTTAATTAAGTGGAACACACCAGAAGAAGCGTTTGAAGCATGGAAAAAATGTACCGAAGGCCGGCCCTGCGATTACACAGGGATGACCTATGCAAAACTTACCGGCAGCTCCGGCATACAATGGCCCTGCAATGAAAAATATCCTGATGGGGCCAGGCATTTGTACACCGATGGTATTTTTAATACCAGCATTCATCAGTGCGAAACGTATGGTCACGACCTCGATACCGGTGCGGCAGTTACTGAGAAAGAATATAAAGCAATGGATCCCGCCGGCAAAGCTTTCCTGAAGGGCAGCGATTATCTGCCTCCACATGAAATACCTGATGAAGCGTATCCTTTGTGGCTGACAACCGGCAGGATCGTGTTCCATTTTCACACCCGTACTAAAACCGGAAGAGCAAAAGCCTTGCAGGATGCAGCACCAGACGGCTACGTACAACTGTCAGAAAAAGATGCCGCAACGTATGGCATACAGGAAGGTGATATGGTAACAATAACTTCCCGGCGGGGTAGTGTAACAGAGCCCGCAAAAATTGGAGGTGTAACGCCTGGCCTTGTCTTTATTCCGTTCCATTATGGGTATTGGGACAATGATGAGCGCACCCGGGCGGCCAATGAGCTTACACTTACAGAATGGGACCCGGTGAGTAAACAGCCTCATTTTAAGTATGCAGCCGTTAACATCAGCAAAACAGCTGCCGGCAATTTTGATAAATTGGAAGCGGCAATTGAAACACTTGCTGCCAAACTAAAACAACAGGAGGTATAATATGTATATAGGAAAATACATTCACCTGGTACACCGCACCGAGGTTGATCTTGCGGAAGCTTTGAGGCAGGTTTCGAAAGCGCACAGCGATGAAGTTGATATAGAACAGATCTGCGAATTATTAGCATCATGGTCTGAAGAACTTGCTGTAAAACTTGAACCCGTGGCCAGGCGTCACAAACAGGAAAGCGATAACGAACCTGACAGGCTCACCAAAACACTGATGAAGGAAACACGCACGGGCAGTATGGCACTGCTGCGAGACCTGCATGATCTGTATTTGATTGTGAGCGAGGTGTTGGTATGTTGTACGATTTTAAAACAGGGAGGCACGGCATTGAAAGATAAAGAACTGGTGCTGGCATGTGAAGAAATAGAACGTCAGACCACCAGGCAGGCTTCATGGTTAATGACACGTATGAAATCCGCTGCACCGCAAACATTGATTGTGGCTGAATAAATATGATGGGTCGTACCCGGCATGTGATTAGGAAGTTTGAAAAGTTTTGAGGATGGCCGGGGTCGGGGATGGATATTTTGAGTGCAGCTATAGCATGATTAGCGGATGCTATTTCAAGTCAGGCCGTTTTAAAAAATTCAGCCAATACCTGGTCATTTCTACTTGTCGGATTTAACGATGAAGTCGTACGAATGCGCTGCAAAATAAATTGGAACTGTCGCCCAATTCATTTTCTGGGTATTAGCAATTGGATGCGCAGTCGTCATAAGTTCCATAAACCTTGCAATTATTATTTGTAAGGATCGGATCTAAAAATGCGGCAAAAAGTCTTAATAGTATGCATATTGTGTTTTAACCTCCAGTCCCTTCCTTCCTGTTTTAGCCACCCCGGCTTGGACAGGGAGGATTGAATTACTTTAATAGTCAGCGATGTCCATCAACTCTTCGGCACTTAACCGGTAAGGATTGGCTATTGAAAGGGATGATTTATTCGCATCGTCTCCGTTTGGTTTAGTTACATCCGGTACTATTTTAGTAATGATGCCATGGGACTTTTCTTCATTGGGGGCACAGCCCTCTCCGATTTCCAGGCTTCTGCCAATGGCGATGCTGTTGCCGAATAATTTAATTTGTCTTATGTCCGGACGATCTTTTCTGCGAACTTTTTACTCTGTATTGAAAATACCGACAGCTCATCTTTGTTAATAACACAGCATGGTTCTGCTGATTTAAAATCATCATACCCAATTGTAAATTCCAAACAGTCAACAAACAGATCTAAACAACCTGGATGTCGATATAAAATATATTGGGAACAAGCTTAGTAAATTTCATATGATCATGTTATAAAATTATGTTTTGATTTTAGCCATTCTGCAAACAAGAAAGCCTTAGTTGTAGCCCCAGACTGAATGTTACTTTCCCACCTTATCAACTGGCCTGAAACGCAGTGCACTCCAGGTATCATCTATTGAAATGGCGGTTACAGTTGTCATATTAAACTCCTCGCCCAATGTTCTGATGGAGTCGCGATTGATGTCAGTTTTTATTTTTGAAGTGCCTTTGGGATAAGCAAACCACAGAACACTGTCTGGTTCAATATTTTTTAATTGCTTGTTTAAAAAGTTAAGCAACTCCTGCTTGTTGTTTACAAAAACAAGCGTGTTGAAACTTTTCACTTTTTTGTCAAATGAGGTTGCGAAGCGAGGTTCACCAATCTCTTTTGCAATGTCGGCTGGTGCGTTAAGAATAACAGCCTTGTCTTTAAATTTTAATTTTTTTAAAACATCCTGCATGTGATGATCTTTTTTTGTCTGATATAAAATCCCGCAATTCGGGATAATCTGAAAATAAAAATAGACAATATTTGCGACCTGGGCTTGTGTTCCATTGATGTTACTGAGATTGGGCACGGTTTTTATATTATAAAAATTGAACCATAAAATTGATCACTATGGCAGACAAAAAAAATCTTGTTGACGGTCGTGATGATACAAAAATTGATATCAACGACGCTTCAGAAGTGGAATATGTACATCAGCAATTTCCCAATATGTCACATCAGCAAATTGTTGAAGCAATCAAAACAAAAGGCCCGTCCCGGCAGGCAGTGATAGACTATCTAAGCTCAAAAGCAGGATAGGTGTGGAAATTGTTAAGGTATTAAAATTCAATCGTGGATATTGATAATAAGAAAAGGCAGCCGCTGCCCGACATGCCATCAACTGCAGGCGCAGCGCATACCAGCACGTTTTTGGTTGCTGCAATAGCGGCTGTAATAACTTATTTATTATTGCGATTTCGATTCACTACAGCTGCCGGTGACTACCATCATATCATCCTGAAAATGCTACTGGCATTGGGTATGAGTTGTTTTGTATTGGCTGGCGCCTCTTTTATTCAGCGGATGGTGGTGAAGCGCTCTAGGCAAAAATATTTAAAGTACAACTTGCTTCAGGTTATACGGTTGGTAAGTGTTCTTATTGTAGTATTTATTTTTGTTTCTTTCCTTTTTCAAAACTGGTATACCGCAGCTGTTTCTTTGGGGCTTATCTCCCTGCTACTTGGCTTTGCATTGCAAACACCTATATCTTCATTTATCGGTTGGGTCTATATTATTTTCCGTTCACCCTATCATATTGGCGACCGCATACAACTCAGCACATTTAAAGGAGATGTGGTGGAGATTGGATACCTGGATACAACTTTGTGGGAATTTGGCGGCGATTATCTCACCAATGACGTACCGAGTGGAAGATTAATTCGTTTTCCTAACAGCCTGGTTTTACAATCCGCGGTTACCAATTATTCCTGGGCTAAATTTCCTTACATCTGGAACGAGATACCTTTTCACATTGCTTACGAAAGTGACCTGGAGTTTATCACAACAACGCTGGTGACAGTGGCTAACAATGAGCTGGGGCCAGCAATACGATCACATATCAATGAATTAAAACAGCTGGTAAAAGAAACACCTGTGGACGAACTGGAAATACAGGAATGTCCCTTTGTATCATTTCGCACAAATGCCAATACATGGATTGAAGCCACACTAACCTACCTGGTACCGCCTAAAAAGGCGTCGGCGATAAGAACAGCAATCTTACAAAAATCCGTAGCTGAATTATTGAAGCAACCAGATAAAGTAATGTTCCCAAAGTCCAATGCGAGGTAGCCTTGGTTATGCGACTCCAAATAACAACACGGCAGCAGGTTCGGGCGTGGGTGGGCAGTGGTAGACAGAATAAACTTGTTACCATTTTTTTTGAGCAAATATTACCGGTAACGTCTTTGCAGCCAGAGCTTTGATTTCATTGGTTAAATTGCTTCCATTTTGTCAAAAGAGGACTGCCAGCCTTTACGACAGTCTCTCTCGGTGCCAGCCGCAGGGATAAATGCAGTACGGGTTGCTGTACTCTTTTGCTCAGCCTGGCTACTTCATGAAACTGGTCGGCCAGTTCCTGTTTATTACCGAAGCAATAATTATAGGCCAGCACTTCCGCCCGGTTCTTGTGCTGCAGGTTTTCGGTGAGTTCATTTTTTATTTTTTCATCAGCCGTCAGTTTTTGTTTGTCCTCCAGGCAATAACTGATGCAGTGGTAAAAAGAACTGCCGGTGGTTACGGTGCCAATCATCGCAGGTAATTTTTTATGAGTTGTCCCATTAGTTTTAATTCGCCCGATAATACCTGCAGTTCAAAACGTTCGGATGCGTTTAATTCATCGGTTACACCGTTGCGTTTTTTAGCCAGCTGGTTCAGGTTGGCCGCCATGTGGTGCACTGCTCCCAGCTGTTTTAATACTTCACCCGGCAGCTGTTTTTCTGTGATTACAATAGTTCCATTCCTTGAAATTTCCAGCAGGTATTCCGAGGCAGAGAGGTTGGCTTTTTTTGCTTTGGCCTTGA
>NZ_JAQBNR010000050.1 GCF_028288465.1 Ferruginibacter sp.
GGTAGTCAACTACTTTGGTACTATCCGGGCCTTTCTTAAAAAAGTCATTCAGCCAGTAATAATTGTCTGTTCTTGTATCGCCATGGGCAATTAATTCTTTAGGCTTTATTTCGCATACTGGTGGTGCAATATTGGCTGGCCAGTTGTAAGAAGTTTGTTTCAAAGTTGATTTGTTATTACATGATAAAACCGCTATTGTTATAATTGTCAATGGCAGCCAATTTTTTGTTTGCAGGTGCATATGTTTATGGTATTTGGTAAAGCATTGAATGTTAATGTAACAGCGAACTAAAATTACATGCCAGCTAATATCTTCTTGCCAATACAAGCGGTAATTTAAATTGCTTTGTCTTGCCTTTCAAATTAAAAACCTCTGCAAACACAATATAAATCCCTACCGGCAGCTGCTGACTTTTTTCTCCCAATCCATCCCAAATAAAATTTCCTTTTGTTCCACATAAAGCATTGTGTTGCAGGTATCGCACCCTTCTGCCCGCAGCATCAAAGATAGTGATGTTAGCCACATACCCCGGCTCTGGAAAATTATAACCGAGTGTTGCAAAATCATCCTGTCCGTCATTATCAGGCGAAACAATTTCCGGTGCCAGTTTCAATTCGCCCTGTACTGTTTCAGCAATATGGTATTGCGAGTTTTTGTAGCCGGGTGTTCCATAACCCACGCTGGTAGCTGCTGAATGCCAGTTGGCGGATGATTGGGAAGACCCGTTGTAATCAATTCTTTCCAGCGATACACCTTCTGTTTTATCCAATAATTTAAAATGCCATTTGTCACTGTACGTTACTTCGTCAGTGGTATTTCCCTGTGCATTTAAAACAACCACGCTGCTTTTATCATTGTTATAAGAAGGCAAATTTACTGTTGCGAAAGCATCGGCGTTCTGCGTGACGTACGATGATTTTACCCAGTCAACATCTTTGCTTAGCAAAATAAATTCCTGCGGAAAGAGGAGGTAATTTTCTGCGCTGATTGCTGTGATATTGCTGATGGCGCCGTTGGTTCCGCGGTTAGCGATGTAGGTTTGTTTAAGATCAATTATTTTATTGCTGCGGTTGTACAGTTCTACATAATCACTTCCTGCCGTGGGCGGATCAAATAAAATTTCGTTGATGATGAGATCGAGGCTGTCGGCTACAGTGCTTCGCCCAACCTTTGCAATATTTTTATTACCGATAGCATTACCAGTACAATCTGTAATGCCTGTTACGGTAACGGAATAAATTTTTGAAGCTGCAAGTGGAGCATTTAAAAGAAGGTTTACTTTATCTGGTACTGGAAATATAGCGGTTGCAGCAACAGGTAAGCCGACGCCATCACTAATGCTGTAATTATTTACTGAAGCGGCTTTCAGGGCATCCAGTGGTTCATCAAAAACCAGGACAATAGTTACGCTATCTGTTGTATAGGCTCGCAATAACTTCGGTGCATTTGTATCGGGATTAATTGCATCAACTGTATTCTCTATACCCGGCGAACCTCCTCTTGCATCAGTGCTTGCCCTCCAGTTGCTAACGCCTGAACAAGGATTTTTGGTATCCATCATTTCGAGGCTCCATCCTCCCTGCTTTTTTAATTCATTCTGATACCAGTTGTCTGAGTAGTTAACGGCATGAATTACTTTTTCATGTGATGAGATAAGTGATAACACATCACCCTCATTTCCCAGCGAAGGGAAACTGGTGACTGCGATCGCCTTTCCTAAGCTTGTAAATGTTCCAAGTGCGTTGCTGGAGCAGATTATTACGAGGCTATCTGATGGTAAAATAAAATCAGGCATGGCACCGCTTGTGCCTGAATGACCACTCAATTTCCATCCTTTTAAATTGACGGGTGTTATCGAAGTGTTCTTCAATTCTATCCATTCATTGTTTGGCAAATTACCCTGTGTTACAGGATGCGCCATTATTTCATCGATTACTATATCATACAAATGGCTGTTGTTAAGCGTTACAAATACAATAGGCGCAACTGCATTTATGATTGCATTGCCTGCTATATCCTGTACCCCATTTATTGTTAGCTGATTGTTTGGCAAGCCCGGCAAATTGTTGTTGAATGTTAGATGAACAACTGTATTATCGAATGCATCCAGCAAAGCTTTGACCGATACTCCTATTCCATTATTTACAGAATAGTTAGCCGCTACCTGGCTGCTGATATTATCCAACGGTTCATTAAAAAATACATCCAGTTCGTTTGCGCTGATTGCTTTTGCGTTTTGTACAACCGGTGGAGTAATATCGGGGGCTATCGTTTTTACTTCTATGTCATCAAAAAAATGTCTTTGTATAAAGCTGGCTGTGCTTTGTTTTACAAGTATTCCAAAGAATGAAGAAGTTGTAATGTTGGCATCTGAAACGGTCCCTTCTGTAAAATAATTTGTGCCGGCGCCCGTCATGTCACGATTTAAGATCCAGTTGTTTGCCGCATCTCTTGTAACTTTTATTTTTATTTTGTTGTTGGATGAGCTGCTGACAGCGCCATCAACACCGTCAATGATTTTAACTGCTGTTGCATTACCTGCGTCTTTACGGTATAAGCTTATTTCATCGGCAGTATTTCCGATTCGTACTACATAACCCGCATTGTCAAGCGCTTCCAAATTGCCTGAAGTGGATACCAGGTAGACATCTGTGTAGTTGGCACCTGAAGTAGCGAAGGTCAAATTAATATAGAAATCCCACTGCGCATTTACCGCCAGTGTGTTGGGCGTAGTGATAAAAAAACTCCTGTTGATCACTGTGTTATTACTTTGCAACTGGCCGGATGGGTTTACTATCCAGTCGCCTCCATTGCCTGTCCATACAGGGTTTGAAGTATAGTCGCCGTCGGAAAAATTTTCTGAGATCTGTGCATGCGTTATTAAATGAGTACACAAAATCATGGGCATGAAAATCATTAGTGTCTTATGCATGAGAACGGGTTTAAATATTTCAGGGATCATCAAGCGGATAAAAGAGGAAAGCAAAAGGACAGCTTAAAAGAAGAATATAGCTACCGGACATTTTAAAGATACTATTTTTATTATATTTATTTTATTATAGCAATTTGTGTAAGCTTACTTATACAACTTTTAATAAAGGGTATAAGATGGTAATTGCAATTCAATTAAAGAGTGCTTTTGTTAAATGCATTATAATTTTACTTACAGGAATGTTTGGCTGGTTGCGAAATAGTATTTATTTTCGCACCCGCAATGATGACAATAAAACATACAAAAACAACTAAGAAACATTCCGGTAGCGGGAGGTAATAGTGTTTTGTTTGTTACACAATATGCACAGCCTTCCGCCAAAACGGGAGGCTTTATTTTGTCCGCTCTTTTTTAAACGGCAAGGTTGCGGATAAATCAAAACCTTTAATCAAAATAAAAATTAAACAAATGAAAGTTGCTGTAGTTGGCGCTACCGGATTGGTAGGCACAAAAATGTTACAGGTATTAGCCGAAAGAAATTTCCCGGTAACCGAATTAATTCCTGTCGCTTCTGAAAAATCTATTGGTAAAGAAGTAGAATTTAAGGGCAAGAAATATAAGGTAGTTGGTTACGAAGACGCCATTGCAGCAAAACCAGCCATTGCTATTTTTTCAGCCGGTGGCGGCACATCATTGGCCATTGCTCCGAAATTCGCAGAAGCCGGTATTACCGTTATTGATAACTCCAGCGCATGGCGTATGGATCCGACAAAAAAACTGGTTGTTCCTGAAGTAAATGCTGATGTGCTGACAGCAGCTGATAAAATCATCGCTAATCCAAATTGTTCTACCATTCAAATGGTAGTGGTTTTAAAACCATTGCACGATAAATATAAAATCAAAAGAGTCGTAGTGTCTACCTACCAAAGCGTTACTGGCACAGGCGTTAAGGCGGTTGAGCAATTGATGAATGAAAGAAAAGGAATAGAGGGAGAAATGGCTTATAAATATCCCATCGACCTGAACGCTATCCCACAAATTGATGTGTTCCTTGAAAATGGTTACACCAAAGAGGAAATGAAAATGACCCACGAAACGGTGAAAATTATCGGCGATACCAATATTAAAGTAACTGCTACCACAGTGCGTATTCCGGTGATGGGCGGCCATAGTGAAAGCGTGAATATTGAATTTGAAAATGATTTTGATCTTGCAGAAGTACGGGACCTTTTAAGTAAAGCGCCGGGTGTGGTGGTGCAGGATGATATTGCGAATTTTATTTACCCAATGCCGTTAACCGCTCATGAAAAAGATGAAACTTTTGTTGGAAGAATCCGCCGGGATGAAACACAGCCTAATACGCTGAACTGCTGGATTGTAAGCGATAATTTACGCAAAGGTGCAGCTACCAATGCGGTGCAGATTGCAGAATACCTGCTTCAAAAAGGATTGGTGTAAACCGTCTTATAAAACTAAAAAACGGCCATCCTCAAAAGGTGGCCGTTTAATATTATTTTAATTATTTGCAGGATGATTAGCTAATAGTCCAGGTTTCATTGCCACGCAATAATTTATCCAGGTCACCCTTGCCTTTTTTAGAAATAATTTCTTCTATCTGCATCGCCATTCCATCTTCATAGCAAGGCCGGTCAGTTTCAAAAAATACTCCAAATGGTCTTGGTAAATGGCTTGTCAATCTTGGATCATCAAACATGCGGATCAATATCTGCGCCTTGTAAAAATCTTTTTCATCGTGTATCCAAAGGTCATCTGCACTTGCTTTACCTTCTCCAACTTCTACAATCACCGGTTTAAATCCATCCAGTTTAATGCCTTTATTTTTAGAGGCGCCGAATAACAATGGTTTTCCCTGTTCCAGGTACAATCCTTCTTCTTGCTTTGTGCCTTTTTCAGTAAATATTTCAAAAGCACCGTCATTGAAAATATTGCAGTTCTGGTAAATTTCTAAGAAAGAAGAGCCCCTGTGGCCCTGTGCACGTAACAACATAGACTGAAGATGTTTTGGATCTCTGTCCATTGATCTTGCAATAAAACTTGCATCGGCTCCCATCGCCAGTGCCAAAGGATTAAAAGGATGATCTATACTGCCAAAAGGAGACGACTTGGTGATTTTATGTTCTTCGGAGGTAGGAGAATATTGTCCCTTGGTTAAACCATAAATCTGGTTATTAAACAGCAATACATTTACATCAAAATTTCTGCGCAGCAAATGAATGGTATGGTTACCTCCAATGCTTAGACCGTCACCATCACCTGTAACTATCCAAACACTTAGTTCAGGGCGGGCGGCTTTCAGGCCACTGGCCACTGCGGTTGCCCTTCCATGAATACTATGCATGCCATAGGTGTTCATATAATAGGGAAAGCGGCTGCTGCAGCCAATACCACTGATAATTACAATGTTTTCTTTTGGAATACCCAGCGTAGGCATTACTTTTTGTACCTGGGCCAAAATGGAATAATCCCCGCAACCCGGGCACCAGCGCACTTCCTGGTCGGTAGCGAAGTCTTTTGCAGTTAGGGTTTGTACGGGTTCAGAAATTACTGTTTCACTCATATGGACTTTTTATTAGTGTGTAAAGTTACAAATAGATGCTAACATTAGAAAATGAAAACACTTATCCGATATACATTAACAATTAAGTTCTGCACTTTATTGTTCTTTACTCTCTTTTAAAAAGTCTTTTACACCCGCTACAATCTTTTCCACCATTTGTTGCTGAAAACCTTCATCCAGTATTTTTGTTTCCTCGTCCAGGTTGCTCAGAAAAAGCGTTTCAATCAAGGCATTCGGATATTCGGTAGGACTATTCAGCATGAAATTAAATGAACCGGTATTGCCATATTCCTTTAAACCCAGTTCCAGCATGCGTTTATAAATATCCAGGCTTAAATTTTTAAACCCGATATACCGGTAATAAGTACTGGTACCGCCGGTACGAAATGGGTCTTCGGATGAATTAAGATGAACGCTTAACAATAAATCCGGCAGACTGTCCCTGTAAAAAAGTATCCGCTCTTTATTATCAAAAAATTCCTCTTCTGTACGGGTCATGATCACTTTTGCACCTTCCTTTTCCAACGCTTTCTGCAACTTTAACGCCACCGCTAGCGTGATTTCTTTTTCGTAAACACCTGTTGCACCGACGGCCCCGGTATTTTTACCACCATGGCCGGCATCAACCGCAATTACCAGGTTTTTTAAAGAAAGATTTTCCGGCTGGTGCTTGATCTTTATTATCAGGGTATTGCCGCTGTAATAAATCAGGTGGCCCCAATGCTGCGCATGTTTTAAAGAAATGGTTATTCTGAAAAGTCCATCCTCCACCTGTTGGTAGTCAATCTTCCTGATTTCTTTTGCTGTTTGCAATTGGGTAATCCAGTTGGTATTATTAGTAGCGCCATAAATATCCACCACTAAGGTAGAAGGATCTGTAAATTGGTATGACTGGTAAGGCAATCTTGCAAACAAGCCCACCTTTACGTAATCGTACCGGTCGTCTCCATATACATTCCATTTATCAGTCAACGATTCAGGAGTAAAAGTTCCTTTGGGCATTAGTGTTACCAATTCATCGGGAATATAAGCGGTTCTGCTTTTTGACAACTGCACTTTAAAATGAGTACCCACTTTTCCGATAATTTTCAGTACAATATTGCTGTCGATGTAACCAATCTTGGCACCGCCCAGCCGATCATCTCCAAGCCCATATTCCAGATGTGCCAACCGGCCTTTGGTAAGTGCCATATCAGATGCCAGTGGCGACATTACAGAAAAAACCTGTTTCGTTTCTCTGGTCGTGCTTATCTGCAAAGAATCTGTAATGGTAACCGGCATTTTCATTACGGAAAAACTGTCTGTTTCTTTAACTGTGTATTCACCCTGGTAAATACCGGGCATTCCTTTGGTTTGCGTAACAGGCAATTCGTACAAGCGGGTATCTCCAATAGTTTTCACCGTGCAATGAGTAAATGCCTTTACCCTGAATTGGATTTTATCACCGGGAGACAGTATTAAATTTCCTTCGGGATAAGTTTGAATACTTTCAATGCCCAGTTCCTTTACTGGTTCGGCAGGCTTTGGCAATGAATAGGTGTAAGTAACTTTTTTAGTGGCTGTTTTACCATTGATAACAGCCGCCAGGTTAAAAGTAGTATCTCCCGGATGTAAATTTAATTCAACTGCAAAAGCGCCTGTTGGATATACTTTTACAGAAGATCCGTTTACTGTAACCATGCAGGTTTTACAGGTACTGCCAATAATAAAATTTATTGACCAGGAGACCAAATTGGATTCCCTTGAAGGTTGTACCAGGCGGATAAAAGGCTTATCAGGTGTTTGGGAAAAAGAGTTGATACATCCTGCACAAAGAAATACTGATATAATTAGTTTAACCACTTTTATAGTTTATAGAAAGGTAAAAATACACGTTTAGAAAATGTAACTGCGATTAACGGGCCATGGTTAACGAACAGAAAAAAGTTTCTTGAAATTTTTACAGGGATTTACGCAATAAAAAAAATACTGTATCAAATTTTTTATAATTCAAATAAAGTATATATTCATCCCCTAAAATAAAAATATGAAAAAAATTATGTTGTCCGTATTGTCTTCTATGTTAATGTTGTTTTCGGTTTGCCAAACCAACGATAAAATGTTGAAGCATTCCGGTGAAACGCTGGAAGTAAAAGTGATTAAAGTAGGAGAAACGACCATCTCTTACAAATACCCTGGTGAAGAAGCTGAACAAACTATCGGCAAATTTGCCGTGGCCAGCATTACCTATGGCGGAAGCGGCCGTAAAGAAGCCATTTCAGAAAAAATTGTTATTACCGGAAAAGATGACTGGGAAAAAGTTGAAATATTAACTGACAAAAGCCAGGTATTGGGACTTGCAAAAGGCGAAGAAATAAAAGGCAAGACTTCTGGATTGCTTAGTTACAATACGGCCGGCTCTGCTGACAAGAAAGCTACAAAAAGAATTAAAGAAGCTGCTGCTGAAGCCGGAGCGCCATTTATACTGATGACATCAGATAAAAGTGATGGCTTTGGAGTTAAGCAGGCTATAAAAAAAGGAGTTGCTTATTCTTATAAATAATCTTTCAATCGTACAAAAAGGTAAAAGGCTGATTCTAATAGAATCAGCCTTTTACCTTTTTACCAGGGGTACTTAGCCGCAGTAATCAGTGTATCTGCAATTCTTCTTCTGGCATCTTTACTGTTGAACGGTGCGGCTTTTGTAAAACGTTTTAGCCCAAGCAGCATCATGCGCTGTTCGTCACCATCAGCAAAAGCATTAATGGCTTCCTTGCCAGCCTTGTTTACATTATCAATCGCATCATTTAAACAGCAGCGCATCATATCAATGTGGATTGTGGCTGCAGCTTCGCCTTGTTTATCTGTCATTTTTATTATTCTTAATAAAGTACTTTCTGCTACAAACGTTTCGATCGCCATATCTGCAATGTTCATCAATATTTCCTGTTCATCCGAAATCTTCATCATCAGTTTTTGTACTGCGGCGCCTGCTACCATCAAAATACTTTTCTTCATATTTACAATGGATTTTTTTTCGGCAGCAAAAGGTGTCTCATCATCGTTACCAAACTCGGGTATGCTCATCAATTCTTTGGAAACCGCCATGGCAGGACCCATCAGGTCAAGCTTGCCTTTCATGGCTCTTTTTAAAATCATATCCACCGTAAGCAACCGGTTAATCTCATTGGTGCCTTCATAAATTCGGTTAATACGGCTGTCCCTGTAAGCACGGCTGATTGGATATTCATCACTAAAACCGTTGCCGCCAAAAACCTGTACACCTTCATCCACCACAAAATCCAACACTTCGCTGCCATGCACTTTTAATATGGCGCATTCTACGGCAAATTCTTCCGCGGCGCCCAGTAAGGCTTCGTTAAACGGCTTGCCTGCATTGGCCAGTTCAATTTCTTTATCATCAATCCATTTACTGGTTCGGTATAAGGCGCTTTCGCACGAAAAAATCCGGATGGCTGCTTCAGCCAGTTTATGTTTTATAGCGCCAAAATTAGCAATGGCTGTTTTAAACTGCTCTCTTGTTTTTGCATAATCAATGGTGCTGTTCAATGCCATCTTGGATCCGCCCAATGCCGCAGCACACAACTTCAACCTCCCTATATTTAAAATATTAAAAGCGATGATATGCCCCTTGCCAACCTCGCCCAGTAAATTTTCTGCCGGCACTTTACAATCCTGAAAGTACAGTTGCACGGTAGAAGAACCCTTAATTCCCATTTTATGTTCTTCCGGTCCCTGGGTAAAACCTTCAAAGCCACGCTCTACAATAAACGCAGAAAATTTGTCGCCGTCAATTTTAGCAAATACGGTGTACACATCGGCAAAGCCACCATTGGTGATCCAGCATTTTTGCCCGTTTAAAATATAGTTCTTACCGTCGGCAGAAAGTATAGCAGATGTTTTAGCCCCCAATGCATCACTGCCACTATTGGGTTCGGTTAATCCGTAAGCTCCTTTCCATTCACCTGTGGCCAGTTTAGGAATGTATTTTTGCTTTTGTTCCGCAGTACCAAAGTATAAAATAGGCAATGTACCAATGCCCGTATGTGCAGCAATGGCCACGCTAAAAGAATAACCGCCGCCAAGGCCTTCATTAACCAGGGTTGACGTAACAAAATCTTTTCCCAGGCCGCCAAATTCTTCCGGAACGGAGGCGCCCAATAATCCCTGTTCACCAGCTTTTACCATCAGGGATGGCATCAGACCCTGTTCCAGTTTATCAATGCGGTCTGCAACCGGCAGTACTTCGGTCTGCAAAAACTGCAAACACATTTCCTTTACCATCAATTGCTCCTCATTAAAATCTTCGGGCGTAAAAGAGTCAAATGCATTGCTTTCTTTAATTAACCATTCACCACCTTTTAGTGATGCAGTAGTTGAAGTTGATGCGCTCATAGTTGTAAAGTTTGTCGCCAGCTACAAGTTAGCCGGGGTGTGATTATTTGAAAACTTGTTTAACAATCGTTAATATAAATTTATGCAGATATGCTGGCCAGGTTATCGTATACCTTCTGCAGTACCAGCTTGGCGACTTCCACCTCCTCAATGGTAACGCCTTCCAGCGCTTCGTTCAATGTCTGGTTGGCGAGTTCCATCGTCTTTTCCTGTAAATCTTTTGCTTCTGCTGTTAAATAGATCATGTTCATCCGCCGGTCGTTTTTGCTGGATACCCGTTTTACCAGTTGCAGTTTTTCCAGGTTATCTACCAACCGTGTAATGCTGGGCTTATCCCTGAAAGTCGCGTCGCACAATTGCTGCTGACTCAGCCCGTCTTCCTTCCATAAATGATATAAGACGCTCCATTGTTCAATCGTTATTTCTACACCGGCATCTTTAAAATTTTTCTGTAACCTGCGTGCAATGGCCGTGCTCGCTTTACCGGTAATAAAGCTGTATAATTCCCCCTTTTTAAATTGGTTGTTTGGCATATAGTTGTTTAGACAACTATATAAAGATATATGATTCGTTTGAAATTTTAAAAATTATTTTTGTGCTCCCGGCTTTTGTGCAAAAATTTAACGTCCTTGCGTCGCACTCTTGTACGGCATACCAATATGGAGCCCATTCTACTCATTACCGCTGGCGTTTTTTTTGCAGGTTACGCAGTACTTATTCTATATTATCGCTATTGTTGGCTTCAGATTCCAACTTTTTTAGGTGCATCCGGCAAACTTAGTTCGGGCATTCACCTGTCAACAAAAATTACTATCATCATTCCCGCCAGAGACGAAGAACAGCACATTGGCAAGTGCCTGCAATCCATTCTCAGCCAAACCTATCCAATAGATCTGGTTGAAATTATTGTAGTAGATGATCATTCAACAGACCGGACTGCGGCGATTGTTCAATCCTTTAATCAAGGTAACATCCAATGCATTGCTTTAAAAGATCACGTGAATGAAAAACTAAATGCATACAAAAAAAAGGCGATCGAAATAGCCATATCCCAATCCCGGGGCGACCTGATTGTTACTACGGATGCGGATTGCACAATGGAAAAAAATTGGTTGTCAACTATAGCTGCTTTTTATGAAAACTTTCAGCCCGTCTTTATTGCGGCGCCAGTCGCGATTGATGGCAGCAGTTTTTTAGGCATTTTTCAATCGTTGGATTTTATGACGTTGCAGGGAATAACCGGTGCTGCTGTATTTAAAAAAATACACAGTATGTGCAACGGTGCCAATCTTGCCTATGAAAAAAAAGCATTTTATGAAGTGAATGGTTTTGCCGGCATAGACCATATTGCCAGCGGTGATGACATGCTGCTGATGCACAAAATTTATACACGCTATCCCGACAGGGTACTGTTTTTAAAGTCGTCTGAGGCAATCGTTACAACTGAAGCCATGAGCAGCTGGACAGACTTTTTTAACCAGCGCATTCGCTGGGCAAGCAAGGCAGATACCTATGACGATAAACGAATTATGGCAGTGCTGGTATTAGTTTATTTTTTTAATCTGATGTTGCTGCTGTTGCCCATAACAGCTATCTTCAGCAATGCCAGTTTTTCAATCGGCCAAGTTAACCTGACCATAATACAATACTGGTTTTTTCTGCTGGTTTTAAAAACAGTCACCGAACTATTTTTTTTATTTCCGGTGGCGGCTTTTTTTAATAAAAAAAACGTGTTGTGGTGGTTTCCTGCAGCTCAGCCATTTCATATTTTGTATACGGTTATTGCTGGTTGGCTGGGAAAATTTGGCAGCTATCATTGGAAAGACCGTTCAGTAAAATAATTTCGCAGCAATGTTAACAATGGAGCAATCATTTTCTTTTACAGCACAAACCTGGCATCGGCTCAAAAAAAACAAGGCTGCATTATTTGGCCTGGCAGTGATTGCTATAGCCATCTTTCTATCCCTGTTTGGCTACCTGGTGGCGCCAGACGCCACGCCAAATGCGAATTTGCAAACAGTAGAGATACAGGCAAAAAATCCAGGCTACAAACAACTCTTTTTAAAAATCCCCTACAAAAAAAATAATTCAGTTAGCTGGTTTACAAAACTGATCAGTGGAAAGGCAGAGGATTACCGGTATCTGCCAATCACTAAATATGAAGTAAAGGACAATTCGCTTGTGGTGAATAAATATGTTGATGATGATACAAGCGTGGTACAAATTTATTCCATCAGCCAGTTAACCAATCACCGGCCAGCCAAATTATTTCAGCAAAATATTGTTACCAAAATATACTACCTGGGCACTGATAAATTTGGTCGCGACATTTTGAGCAGATTAATCATTGGTACAAAAGTAAGCCTCGCCGTCGGCCTGATAGCTGTGCTTATTTCACTGGTGCTGGGTGTTGCACTGGGAGCTGTTGCCGGCTACTACCGGGGATGGATAGACGAAGTTGTTATGTGGCTGGTAAATGTTACCTGGAGCATTCCAACTTTGCTACTGGTGTTTGCCATTACCATGGCTTTGGGCAAAGGCTTTTGGCAAATATTTATTGCAGTCGGCCTTACCATGTGGGTAAGCGTTGCCCGTTTGATCCGTGGGCAGGTGATGGCTGTGAAAGAAATGGAATACATACAGGCAGCGAAAGTAATGGGGTTAAGCAATAGCAGAATCATCGTACGTCACATTTTACCAAACATACTTGGACCGGTACTGGTAATTGCAGCAAGCAATTTTGCAACAGCTATTATTATTGAAGCCGGCTTAAGTTTTTTAGGTATCGGGGTACAACCGCCACAACCAAGCTGGGGATTAATGATCCGGGAAAATTATAATTTTATCATTACCCACAATGCCATACTGGCCCTCATACCAGGCTTCGCTATTATGCTGCTGGTACTTGCTTTTAACTTATTGGGCAATGGTTTGCGGGATGCAGCGGATGTGAAGAGCATTACTTAAAAGTGCTTATGATTGCCTAACCAACCATTTAATCAACCGGGGCTACCTGGACGTTTCTGTTAAATCCTTCTTCCAGCGAAATGAAAGTTTCGGTGCGATCAATTCCTTTAATTTTTTGTAATGCATCGTGCAGTACAAAACGCAGTTGTGTTATATCCTTACAAACAATCTCAATAAACATACTGTAATTACCCGTGATGTAGTTAAGCCTTACAATTTCAGGAATATTCATTAATTCTTTAGCCACAGCATCGTATAATGAGCTTTTTTCTAAATAAATTCCAACGAAAGCGGTAATATCATACCCTAACTGCCGGATATCTACATTTAGTTTAGTACCTTTGACAATTCCGAACTCTTGTAGTTTTTTGATACGTACGTGAATGGTACCGCCACTTACAAATAATTTCTTACCTAGTTCAGCATAAGAAATTTCAGCGGTTTCCATCATTTCATGAATAATTTGCAAATCAAGTTTGTCAAGATTTAATTTGGTCGCCATTTTTTATTTTGATTTTAATAACTATTCAAATATATGCACAATTGATTGAATATTATCTATATTTTTAAAATATTTAGTAAAATATATTCAATATAATGGCATTTTACGTAGATTTGCACAATAAATGTTCTTTAAAATTGTGGGGTGATGAAATCTTTGGCAGACATGCCCTCTTGTCTCGGGGGTGGAGATAACAGGATAAATATAGCATAGAGCCGTGCCTGCAGCAATGCAGACTCGACCAGGGTCGACCACTCAACTTTGTGCTACAACTAACTGCTCCGTGGAGGTTCGATCCCTCCCCCTACAGCTAAAAGCCTTTGCAATTTTTGCAAAGGCTTTTTTGTTTTATGAACGCTCTTAAACCAGCAATATTCATATCAAGTTTTAATACGCACGCCATTATCTTAAGTTTCTTCCGGTAAAAAGGCGTATCCTGTTATATGGCATTTTGCTTGTTTAACAGCTTGCCACAATTTGATATAAACTTCTACGCAGACCGGTAAGCATTTCGCTGTGCAGACTATTTATCAACCCACTTTTTTATCTCAGATAATTTCACGAAAATATCAGCATTCTCTTTGTTATTTACATCAAATATCCTAAATAAATGATGCCTGGCGTTTACAAAAAAATCCCCCAATTTACATTGAGGGATTTCGAAATACTATTAAAGTTTGCTTACGCTACTTCTGCTTTCATCATTTTTGACACTTTCTTTCTTTCATCTTCATCCAGAATTACTTTACGCATGCGTATGTTTTTTGGTGTTACTTCTATGCACTCATCCTGCTGAATATACTCCATACATTCTTCCAAAGTAAACTGCCTTTTGGGAATCACACGAACTGAATCATCTGTACCGCTTGCACGCATATTGGTCAGCTGTTTCTTTTCTACCACATTTACCACCAGGTCGCCCGGTTTGGTACTTTCGCCAATTACCTGGCCTACATAAATTTCATCGGTGGTATCAATAAAGAAAGAACCCCTGTCCTGCAATTTATCAATGGAATAACCAGTTGGGAAACCGGCATTTTTAGCCAGCATCACCCCATTGTTTCTTCCGGGAATCGGGCCTTTCCATGGTTTGTATTCGTTAAACCGATGCGCCATTACTGCTTCACCAGCCGTATTGGTCAACATTTGAGAACGCAATCCCAGCAAACCTCTTGATGGAATATCAAATTCCAGATGCTGCATTTCACCTTTACTTTCCATCACCAGCATTTCGCCTTTACGTTGAGTCACAAGGTCAATTACTTTACCACTGAATTCAGCCGGTACATCTACCACCAAAACTTCATATGGCTCGTGTTTTTTACCATCTACTTCTTTTGTAAGTACCTGTGGTTGTCCTACAGTTAATTCATATCCTTCGCGACGCATGGTTTCAATCAATACACTTAAATGCAAAATACCACGACCGTATACCATAAAGCTGTCCGCACTGTCGGTTGGTTGCACACGCAACGCAAGATTTTTTTCCAGTTCTTTTTCCAGCCTGTCTCTTAAATGGCGGCTGGTAACAAATTTACCATCACGTCCAAAGAAAGGAGAGTTATTGATACTGAACTGCATGTTCATTGTTGGTTCATCAATGCTCGTAATGGGCAATGCTTCCGGATTTTCAAAATCAGCGATGGTTTCGCCAATGTTGAATCCTTCAATACCTACAACTGCACAAATATCTCCGGCGCTTACTTCAGCTACTTTCTTTTTACCAAGGCCTTCAAAAATATACAATTCTTTTACCCTGCTTTTTACTACCGAGCCGTCTGTTTTCATCAGGCAAACAGGCTGGTTTTCTTTGATGGTACCCCTTGCAATTCTGCCCACTGCTATTCTTCCCAAAAATGAAGAATAGTCAAGTGAAGTGATTTGCAATTGCAAATTTCCTTCGGTAACATGTGGCTCAGGAACTTTTTCCAGGATAGTATCCAACAATGGAAAAATATTATCAGTTGGTTCTAACGTTGTATTCATCCAGCCTTGTTTACTGCTGCCGTAAACAGTAGCAAAATCAAGCTGTTCTTCAGTTGCATCCAGGTTAAAGAATAATTCAAAAACCGCGTCATGCACTTCATCAGGACGACAGTTTGGCTTGTCTACTTTATTGATCACTACAATCGGGCGCAAACCCAGTTGCAACGCCTTTTGCAATACAAAACGTGTTTGGGGCATTGGTCCTTCAAAAGCATCTACCAGTAACACCACGCCATCTGCCATCTTCAATACCCTTTCTACTTCACCACCAAAATCGGCGTGACCAGGAGTATCTATCACGTTAATTTTAACGCCTTTGTAGTTTACAGATACGTTTTTACTAAAAATAGTGATACCACGTTCCTTTTCGAGGTCATTACTATCCATTATCAATTCGCCTGTTTCCTGGTTATCACGAAAAATATTCGTGGTATGCAGAATTTTGTCAACCAGGGTTGTTTTGCCATGATCTACGTGCGCAATGATGGCGATGTTTCTTATATTCATTTTTTACTTTGCTTTTAGCTGTTTTTTCAGCCCCCGGTTAATCTGTAAGGTTAATCCGGTTACCCAAAAAACTTCAGCTGTTTTTTGAATGTGCGAAAGTAAGCAAATTCAGCCGTACCACAAGGTTAAATGTAAACTTATGATCGTAAAAAGACGTTAAATCAGACCGTGTGGGCAATGATTTGAGACAATTTTACAATGAAAACCACTTAATTTACTGTAGTGGGACTTGTGTATAAATTATTTTAACGTTTACCCCCTCTTAAAAAAAGTAAATTCAATAGCTGGGTATCCCAATATTAAATATCAACAGTTATTTAAATGGCAGGAGAATTGATAGATTAATAAAAACTTATATCAGGAATGAAAGAAAATGACAAAAAAATGTTTTTGCCACACATCGGTATTTGCGTAGCAATGGATTTGATTGGTATGGCTAGCTTTATTTTCCCTGGAATGGGTGAATTTACGGATGTTATATGGGCGCCCATTTCCGGCTACATTTTTTTTAAATTGTTTGGCGGCCGGCTGGGTTTAATTGGTGGCGTACTTGATTTTTTGGAAGAGATTATTCCTTTTACGGATATTATTCCTTCTTTTACCATCGCCTGGCTTATCCGCAGAGATGCCATCAGCAAAATGACACTCAAAAATGAAAAGTCTTTGCGAAGAGAATCGGTTGCAAAAAGCACTGTGAAAATTTAAATCTCCCGGATATTTCCCGGAACTTTCTTACTACATTTATTGTTTAGCAAATCAATATGCCTTTTAATCTGCAATCATCATACGCTCCTTCCGGCGACCAGCCGGATGCCATCCGCAAGTTAACGGAAGGCATTAACGAGGGCGAGCAATATCAAACCTTACTGGGAGTAACCGGTAGCGGTAAAACCTATACAATTGCCAACGTTATTCAAAATGTGCAAAGGCCCGTGCTGGTACTTACACATAATAAAACGCTTGTTGCCCAGTTGTACGGTGAGTTTAAACAATTCTTTCCAGATAATGCGGTTGGTTATTTTGTAAGCTATTATGATTACTACCAACCGGAAGCATATATGCCGGTGAGCAACACTTACATAGAAAAAGACCTCAGCATAAATGAAGAGCTGGACAAACTGCGGCTACAGGCTACTGCACAATTATTGAGTGGACGAAGGGACATTATTGTAGTGGCCAGTGTGAGTTGTATTTATGGTATGGGCAACCCGACTGAATTTGAAAATGGGATTGTACGCATTCAAAAGGGACAGGTGATTTCAAGGCAGGGCTTTTTGCATTCACTGGTAAATAGTTTGTATTCCCGGTCGCAGGGCGATTTTACACGTGGTACTTTTAGGGTAAAAGGCGATACAGTAGATATCAATTTGCCTTATGTTGATTTTGGTTACCGTATCAGTTTTTTTGGCGATGAAATAGAAAGCATTGAAACGCTGGAACTTTCTAGCAGTAAGCGCATTGGCGTCGTTGACAATGCCGCTATCTTTCCCGCCAATCTTTATCTTGCTCCAAAAGATATTATGCAGCAGGTAATTTATGAGATACAGGATGAAACCGCAGCGCAGGTGGAATATTTTAAAAACAGTGGTAAGTTTATAGAGGCACAGCGACTGAGTGAACGGGTAAATTACGATTTGGAAATGATCAGGGAGCTGGGGTATTGTAATGGCATAGAAAACTATTCCCGGTTTTTTGACCGGCGTAAACCTGGCACAAGGCCATTCTGTTTGCTGGATTATTTTCCTAAAGATTTCATCTGTATTGTCGATGAAAGTCATCAAACCATCCCGCAGGTAAGTGGCATGTATGGTGGTGACAGAAGCCGTAAACTAATTTTGGTTGATTATGGCTTTCGCCTGCCTTCCGCTTTGGATAACAGGCCGCTTAATTTTCATGAGTTTGAAAACATGGTGAATCAAACCATTTTTGTATCTGCCACACCCGGAGATTTTGAATTGGAAAAAACCGGTGGTGTTGTGGTGGAACAGGTTGTAAGACCAACTGGTCTGCTGGATCCGCCAATTGAGGTTCGCCCCTCCATTAACCAGATTGATGACTTACTGGATGAAATTGATAAAAGAATTACCAAAGGCGATCGTGTTCTGGTAACCACGCTGACCAAAAGAATGGCGGAGGAGATGGACAAATACCTGCATCGCATTAACATAAAAAGTAAGTACATACATAGTGAAGTACATACGCTGGAAAGAATAGAAATATTAAGAGAATTGCGTCTTGGAATAATTGATGTACTGGTTGGTGTGAACTTATTAAGGGAAGGACTAGATTTACCGGAAGTTTCGCTGGTTGCCATTTTAGATGCCGACAAAGAAGGCTTTTTACGCAATGAAAGAAGTCTTACACAGACCGCCGGAAGGGCAGCACGTAATGTGGACGGGCTGGTTATTTTTTATGCTGATAAGATGACAGAAAGCATGCAAAAAACCATTGATGAAACCAGTCGCAGAAGAGAGAAACAAATTGCTTACAATATTGAGCATGGCATAACGCCCACTACCATTATTAAAAGTAAAGAACAGATTTTTGCTCAGGGTTCCGTTCTGGATGTAAAGGGCTATGATCCTTCAAACCCTTATTCAATCGGAGATTCGGATGATTTGGTTACCGTAGCAGCAGAAGACCAGGAAGTATATAAAACGATTCCGCAAATGGAAAAAGGCATTGCTAAAATTAAAAAAGAGATGGAAAAAGCCGCCCGGGATCTTGATTTTATGGAAGCTGCCCGCTTAAGGGATGAAATGTTCCGGTTGCAAAAAGAACTGGAAGGAATGAAGAAATAGTCTCTGTTCAGTTATCTAAAAAAAGCAATCTGGTAACATCAAAAACTAACTTCCCAAATTGTTAGCACGGAAATGATAAAATACAGCAGAATAAAACAGCGGTTTGATGTACAGCAGATGCAACAAGAAGTGAATGGGCTTGAAGCAAATTTTTGGAAACCGCATTATAATGAAAAACATTACGAAGGTAATTGGACAATTTTACCGCTCCGGTCATTGAATGGCAGTATAGAAAATAACATAGCTATCCACAGTGGTTCTTTACAAACAAACATGCAGTATAAGGATACGACTCTTCTAAACGATTGCCCGTATTTATCATCGGTGCTCAATTATTTTAGGTGTGAAAAAATGTCGGTACGCCTGATGAATTTAAATGCAGGTGCCAGCATTAAAGAACACAGCGATTATGATATGAGTTTGGAGGAAGGAGAAGCAAGATTTCACATCCCTGTTTTTACCAATAACGGCGTGGCATTTTTTATTGAAGAAGAACAGATTCCCATGCAGGAAGGCGAATGCTGGTACCTGAATCTATCGCTAAGGCACAGGGTGAATAATTCCGGCGCCACCAACCGCATTCACCTTGTTATTGATTGCAAAGTAAATGGTTGGGTAAAGGGTTTAATTCATAACCAGGCAGATTTGAAACAGGAAAGCATTGAGATGCCAACTAAAGAATCCTTCAACGGCGCTGATAAAGCCAAAATAATACAGCAGCTCAGGCTGATGGCAACGCCTGTATCAATTGACCTTGCGAATAAAATGGAAACCGACAGTAACTAAAAATGGAGAATATACTTTTTGAGAAAGCCGTGCGCTTTCTAAATGAAATAGGCATCGAAACATTGTATAAAGATTTAAAAGAGGAAGCCTGCTTTCTTCCCGGGTTTTTAATTGCGGATGGAAAAATAATTATTGATAAAACCAAGGTAAAATATTCCGGTGATTTGTTACATGAAGCCGCCCATATTGCAGTTGTTTCTTCAGCGGAGCGGGGTTTATTGCAAGGCAAAAATATAGGCCAGAGAAAAGACGCAGTTTCAGAAGAAATGATGTCGATAGCCTGGAGCTACGCGGCCTGTATTCATTTAAAAATCGATCCGCATTTTGTTTTTCATGAACAGGGATATAAAGGTGGTGGCGAATCAATCATAGACAATTTTGCAAAAGGAAATTATTTTGGAGTACCCGTGTTACAATGGCTGGGAATGACCACAACTTCAAAAAATCCGGTTGATACCAATACCTATCCTTTCATGATAAAATGGCTGCGGGATTAACAATAGACTAATTCAAAATTATTTAAAATGTTCCCGAAGTTTTATATCAATCATCGATCATGCTAATGCTCCTGTTGACGGGTTTGTCGGGTGCAGGAAAATCTACACTGGCTGAAGATTATTGTCGAAACTATCAGCCATGAATATCGCGGCCGAAGTGATTGACGGAGATGTTTATCGCAAAACAATCAACACTGACCTTTCTTTTTCTCCTGACGACAGAAGGGAAAATATACAACGTCTTTGCCGGATAGCCTATGATAAAAACGGGCAAGGCATCATTGCAATTGTTGCTGCTATCAATCTATTTGAAGATCTGCGGGTTGAGCTTAGCAAACAATATGGCGCTAAAATTATCTGGGTAAGATGTAACCTTTTCAATCCTCTTAGAAAGAGATACCAAAGGACTTTACCGGAAAGCGTTTTTGCCTGACGATCACCCGGATAAGCTGTGGAATCTTACTGGCGTAAATGATCCCTATGAAATACCTGTACAAGCCGACTTGATAGTAGATACAAGTGAAAATTCCATTGAAGAATGCAGCGAACAATTAATTAATTATGTTTCGAATTTCATCTAAACGTAGTCAGGCGGATTACATCCAATTGATTGTATAAATCCAGCACAGGCGACAGGTAAGTTGGCGCCTTTTCTTCCCTGTTTTCTTCTTTAAATAATCGATGTGGATGCTTTGCGTGAAAGAGGGTCCGTTGAGTTAGTTGCGACCGCATTTTTACATCTATCTCTAGTCCTAGCAAAGCATACATTTTTGAAAAAATGTTGTCTAAACCTTCATTATAGTTAACTAGCAAAACCTGCTTATCGGCCTGTACTATTTCAATCAATTTATTGAAATAGCCTTCCAAAACTTTTGTCATGTAATAATCCAGGTCATGTAGATTTATCTGCTGGTTTGAAAAACCAAAAATAGCAGGTTCAATAACACCGGGTACAGCATGCATACCGCGTTGCCTTCGCTGGGAAAGAACAACTTCCCATGGATTTCGATACAAAAAAATAAACGGTACTACAGGATATAACGACCTCAATGACTCGTAAAAATGAATATGCCAGCTGTCCGTTTTAATAAAAAGGTGTTTTTCATTACCCGTTTTTTTACGACCATATAAGGTTACAGCGGCCTTCAAAAATCTGGCAGCCATCAGATTGTTGTATGTTTTATTTTTAAAGGGAAGCCGAAGTATATCATCAAAAAATGGCACTTCAGAAAGTGCTAAATTATTTTCATCCAAACTGAGTAATTGAGATAAGAGTGTAGAACCGCAGCGGGAGACATGAAAGATAATGGCGGTAGGAGACAGGGCATCTGCAGCATTTGCCCATTCTGACATTAACGACAAACTGCTAACCGGCTTAAAAGATTTGCAATTATTTTCCATTCTTCTGCAAATGGAAATGGTGTCATCAAAAAATGGTTCAGTAAAACTTTTGTCGCCGGTATAAAGCCAGTTGCAGGCTGGTTCGGTTGTATCATTTAATAGTTTCCAGGGAAGCCAGTCGTTTATTTCGTCAATTGCGGAAACACTCATGGGCAAATATAATCTTCAGATTATTTATCGACTAAAATCAACGGCAAATAATACCCAGCTCTCGTTCGGCCCAAATTATTTCTTTTTGCTTCAGCCATTCATTCGGGCGGCAGACAAGTCTTGTCAACTTATCGGCGTGATTTTCGGTTAATCCTTCCAGGGATGATATGCAGTTGTCGTGTATATAAAACTCCTTCAGGTTTACCAGGCGTTCAACGGGTTTGATGGAGGTAATTTGATTGTGCTGAACATACAATTGTTCCAGGTTAATGAGTCCTTCAACGCCAGTTAAACTGGTGATACAATTATTAAACAGGAACAATGATTTGAGGTGGTTCAGACCTGACAATGGTTCTACCGTTACAATCTTATGGTGTGTTACAATTAGCAGCGAAAGATTTACTAAATTTTCAACCCCGTTAAGGTTGGTTAGCTCAATCTGGCTGTTTGGGAATGGCGCTTTAGGGCCGGCTAACCGAAGTGTCTGCATATTAAACAGCCTGTTCATTTCATCTGCATCCGGTTCATTGGAATGCAATAAAACAGAACACTTGAAAGTTTCCTTCCACTGAGGTTCCAACTGTTTCCACCATTCGGCTGGTGTCAATAAATCTTTCAAGTTTAAAAAATTTATTGTACAGGAAATTGCGTTAATTAAACAATTTCACGTTAATAGATAGTCGCCGGTTAAGAGAGCATATCTGCTATGATATGTTCTCTTAACGGACGCTCACAAGTTATATAAAGCCGCTAGTTGCGGCTTGGGAAAACTCCGTTTATGGCTATGATATAGTTCAATGCCAGGAAAGGCTGCATAATACTAAATGGTTGAGATCCCCCGGTTATTCCTATAGCGGTGGCTTTCATAGTTACACCTGTTCCGGCAGCTGCTTTGTATTCTTTATCCAAAGCGCCGGTATTGGCCGGCAAAGCTCCTGCAGGCGCCGCTGTATCACCAGCGTCTGAAACCGCATTTAACGTATGGTTATGCGCAGGCATATTGTTGATCAAAAGCGTAGTGTTCTCGGTTCCTGCCATTTCTCCAAGTACATAATTTGACAAACCAGGGCCCGTTCCGGGATGAATCGGAACCCTGCCCCTTAAATCCGGCAACGCAAAAGTGGTTTGGCCATTGCCGCCATAGGTGGTTCCTAAAAGTGAAAATAATGCTGTATTTTGACTAATTGATAGTATTTGCCCTTCACAAAAAAGCCAGCCTCTTGGGGCAAAGTTGCCAGCAAAAAGCACAATAGAAGCAAGAAGAGGATCCATAAAATAAAAGTTTAAACGTTATAAATAATTTTTTTGTGAAAGACTAAAGACTGCTCCTTAAAGTAGCTCAGGTACTGGGTATTGGAATGCCTGTTAATAAGTGTTTTGTTTTGTATAAAGGTGCTGATGTTACCAGCTAAAGGCTTTGTTGAATTGTGATGAGTCAGTAAAAGCTGATCAGCAGCATGTTCTTTCGAGAGTCTGTAAACAGCATCTATTTCAAAACGGTTTAACCGGGTAATCTTTTTTTGCGTTTCACTGTTTTCAAATAAGGTAATTACAACATCTTTTGGATTTGTACGGTCAACGCCCCAATAAATCCAGGTTGGCTGTGCTAAAAGATTTTCTTTTTCAAAGAAGATTACGCCTCCGTTTTGATAATGGTGACCACTGGTATTGTTAACAAATTGCTGTTTTTTCAAATCGATCTTGCCGTTAAAAATTTGCCCCCCTGTTTCTTTCCAAAAACGCTCCCAGTTTTTGTCAAGGGCTTCTCCTTTTTTGTTTGCAATAATAAATGGGTTGACAGTTGATCCCACTGCTGTGCCTGCAGACAGGATAGCGATACAACTTAAAAAATTCCGGCGGTTATATTGGTTCTTAGTCATGCTTTAAAATTTAATCAGCTTCTCTGTAAATGTTGTAGTACCCTTTGCTATCTGCAGCAAATAAATACCGGAAGGGAAATGACTGATATCAATATATTGAATACCGGCGACCCCTGATCTAGTCATCAGTTTCTTTCCTCCGGCATCAATAAGTGAAAGATTTACCGGTTGCGTTGCTGGCTCAATATTTAGCTGGTAACGGTTGTTGCCGTTATTGCGAATAATGGAATAAAAATTAGCTTTTAAATATTTAACTGAAGCCACTGCGGAATAACTGAATTTTTCATCCTGGTCTACCTGGCGAAGTCTGTAGAAGGCAGTACCGGAAAGCGGATTTATATCACCGAATGCATAACTTTCTTCAACAGAAGAATTAATGTTGCCGCTAACAAATCCAATCACAGCCCAGTTTAATCCATCCTGGCTTCTTTGAATTTCAAAACCTTTGTTATTATTCTCGCTTGCAGTTTTCCATTTTAAAGTAACCTGGTTATTGTTAATACCTGCTGTAAAGTTGCTGATGGTAATTGGCAAAACACCTGATCCGGTAACGGCTAATGCGGTTCCTCCGGTGCACGTTTGCCCGCTGACTGCTGACCATAAACAAGCCGCATTTCCTGTACCGGGAGGTGCGATGGTATTGCATGAGTTCTGAAAGTAAGGCTGGCCGTCAAAAGCAACCACCCATACATTATCAGGTGCCCCTATCCAATATACATCTATCACAACACCAACATTACCATCCACTGTTCCGGTTCCCTCATAAGCTACTTTGCCATCAACATCGGCGATCTTGTTTAATAAAGCAGGGCTATTTATACACTCACCCGTCACAGTAACATTTTGCGAGCGGACTGTACTGAAATATGTTGTGAGAAAAATGAGGAGGTATAATTTACGCATGGGGTTAGTTTAGACATAATAAAATTATCAAATAAAAAGTAAAAAAATGATTTTTTTAATTGAACATTTTTAATCTGCTATCCAGTGAATAACCTACTGATTACCTATCAGGTAAAATCTATATCCAAGCTTACCCAAATGATATAACTATGGCGCTTTATCATTATAAAATAATAAACTGACGCCATTTTTTATAGCCAGGCCCTAAAGCCTGAAGATCGGCCCTTTACATTTTCATTTTTGTCTTTGACTACTATCTATCTGGCCATGGATTCAGATAAACATACCCGTTGTAAGCGCTTGAATCAAGTTCTCCAGACAACAGTATATGAAAACAAATAATATTCAAAACAATAAATAACAGCTTTTCCGTTTTAAATAATTTACTATCTTTCATATCTATCCCTTAATAAAATAAATCTATTTATGATTACAGTAGCACTCTACAATTTAAAGGGCGGCGTTGGCAAAACTGCATCCTGTGTAAATCTCGCTTACCTGGCTGCAAAAGATGGTTTTAAAACATTATTATGGGATATTGATCCCCAGGGATCTACCACTTTTTATTATAAGGTTAAACCCAAAGATGCGCACGCCATAAAAAGCCTTATCAGTAAAGATGCTGATCTTGGAAACGCTATACTGGCAACTGAATACGAAAACCTGGAAATTATTGGCAGCGATAATGCGGTGAAAAGTTTTGACATAATGGTAGAGGAAATGAAGGGGCAAAAAAGCAGGTTGAAGGGGATCCTGAAGCAACTGGAAAAAGAATATGATTTTGTATTTATTGATTGCCCGCCCGGATTCAGCGCATTGAGTGAAAACATTTTTCATGCAGCCGATGTTGTGTTGATGCCTATTATACCCACCACACTTTCTATCCGCACCTACAATATGGTAAAAGATTATTTCAAGGAAAAAGACCTTGACAGTACCAAACTAATGTGTTTTTTTACGATGGCTGATTTACGTAAAAATATGCACAACGAAATAATGGAACACTTATACAAAGACAAAAAGTTTTTCCAAAATTATATTCCTTATTTGTCTGATGTCGAAAAAATGGGCATCCATCGACAGCCGATTGAAGAGTTTGCGCCCAGCAGTTATGCCGCCAAATCTTACCGGGATTTGTGGACCGAAATTAAGGAAGGAGTAGTAGAATAATTATCTGATAACAACGTCCAACTATCCAATAAGGATTATAGCAGCGCATTTGGCTGCATCCCACAAAAAATATTATGAAGAGAGAACTTAGCAGCTGGTACAGCCCTGCATTACAAAGAGAAATGCCCATTGCTCAATATGGAGATTATGGTTTTGCTTTATTATTGATTCCTACTGCAGCGGCGGACTACCTGGAATATGAACGCTTTCAGTTAATCAATTCCCTGGCCCCGCACATCAATGGGGGAAAAGTAAAAGTATTTTCCGTTAACAGCATGAATACGGAAAGCTGGATGCATCCGGGCATGCAGGGCGAACATAAAGCCATCAATCATAACAGGTTTAATGAATACATTTTCAATGAAGTGATTCCTTTTATAAAAAATGCTACTTCGCAGGAAACACCGGTGATTGTCTCCGGAGCATCGTTTGGTGCATTGCATGGCATGAATTTATTCTTAAAAAGGCCAGATTTGATTGACGGCGTAATTGCTATGAGCGGTGTGTACGACCTGAGAGAATATACCAAAGGTTTTTACGATGAACAGGTTTATTTTAATTCCCCGGCCATGTATATGCCGAATCTTACAGACCACCGCATCCTGGAGCAAATACGCGGCAGCCATCATATTCACATTTTAACCGGTTGCGGCGATTATGAAGATCCTGAAGCGGCTAAAAACTTTGCCGGAATTTTATATAACAAAGGAATTAATTATGAGCTGAGTGTTTGGGGCAATGAATGGAAACATGACTGGCCAACCTGGAGGGCCATGTTACCTTTATTTATTGATACAAGATTTTAATTGTTTCATAATAAAGATATCTTCCTGATTTGTAATTAATTGACATTAATTTTCGGAATTACTGAAAGTAAAATATAGTTTATGTGCATTAAAAATCGGGCTGTATCACAATAATAGCAGGCTTTTTCAGTTACTTAAAGGGTACCAACAACCCTGATATGAAAAATTTTATAGTCCTTACATTTGCTCTTTTTTTCTCGGTAATACTTTACATTATTGACTGGTCAAAATCTGACAAATTACTTGAATATTAAAAGTTGCTAATCCATTCACTTCCCTTCCAGATTCGCAAACAATCACTTTATCAAAACCCAATTACATTTTACCAGCTAACAGTATCAAACTTTTACCCATCTGTTTGATTGGCGTGCACAATTGTTTTACTTTTACGGCATGTCAAAAAAATTATTTTTACTCGATGCCTATGCCCTTGTTTTCAGGGCTTATTACGCTCTTATCCGCAGCCCACGCGTTACCAGCAAAGGCAGAAATACCAATGCCCAGTTTGGGTTTACCAACACTTTAATTGATCTCATCAATAACCAGAAGCCTACACATATGGCGGTATGTTTTGATACCCATGCGTTAACGGAAAGGCATACAGATTTTGCCGATTACAAAGCTAACCGGCAGGAAACGCCAGAAGATATCAGTTCCTCTATTCCTGACATTAAAAGAATTATAGAAGCCTTTAACATACCCGTGATTGCAATTGATGGGTATGAAGCAGATGATGTAATTGGGGCATTGGCAAAGCAAGCTGAAAAAGTAGGTTATGAGGTATTTATGGTTACCCCCGACAAAGATTATGGCCAGCTGGTAAGTGAAAATATCAAGATTTATAAGCCCCCTTACCAGGGAGGAACCATTGAAATAATGGGTCCGCAGGAGGTTTGTAAAAAATGGGACATTGCAAATGTTGGGCAAGTGATTGACATTTTGGGCTTAATGGGCGACGCGGTAGATAACATTCCCGGCATAGCTGGCATTGGCGAAAAAACAGCTGCCAAGCTATTGAAAGAATACCACAGTCTGGAAAACATACTGGCCAATGCCGATAATATAAAAGGCGCTCTTGGAGAAAAAATACGTGCGGGAAAAGATAATGCCATTATGAGTAAAAAACTGGCTACGATTATCGTGGATGTGCCTGCAGAATTTCATGAAGAAAACTTTAGGATCAAGGAAATGAACCGCGAAAGCCTGAAGGAAGTATTTACAGAGCTGGAGTTCAGGGGATTTATTAAAAGGGTTTTGGGTGAAGAAATCCAGTTGCAGCCAGGCGTGCAAATACAGGAAACGGGTGGCCGTAAACAAGCACCCGGCGGACAAATGGATCTTTTTGGAGAAGTAACTCAAACTGTAAATGTGGCCACTTCGCAAACTTCAGATATAACGGAAGAAGCAGGAAGTATTTTATCCGTTGATAAAAACATCCACAATACACCACATGAATATTTTTTGGTGAACACCACTCAAGGAATAGATCAGCTGATTAATAAACTGATTCACCAGCCGGAAATTTGTTTTGACACAGAAACAACCTCAATTAATGCCAACGATGCCGATCTTGTTGGTCTTAGTTTTTCTTACCAGCCGGGAGAGGCCTTTTATATTCCTTGTCCCGCTTCGAGGGAAGAATGTCTGCACTTATTAGCACCTTTTTTAGTGTTGTTTAGTGATGCAACAAAAACATGGGTGGGTCAGAATATTAAGTATGACCTGCTGGTAATGAAATGGTACGGCATCGAGTTAAAAGGGAATATTTTTGATACCATGCTGGCGCACTATGTAACAGAACCCGATGGCAAAAGCAGCATGGATGCATTAAGCGCTAAATACCTGGGTTACGAGCCGGTACATATTGAAGAACTGATTGGCAAAAAAGGAAAGGGTCAGGGCAATATGCGGGATGTAGAACCTGAAAAAATAAAAGAGTACGCTGCAGAAGATGCCGACATCACCCTCCAATTAAAAAAAGTATTTCTTGAAGAGTTAAAAAACAAGGAAGTAGAAAAGGTTTTTTACGAAGTGGAAAATCCACTGATAAAAGTGTTGACAGACATGGAATTTGAAGGCATTCGTATAGACGAAGCCTTTTTAAATGAATACAGCAAAACCCTGGAAACAGAAGCCAAAATAAGTGAAGAAAGTGTGTATGAACAAGCAGGCTTAAGGTTTAACCTGGCATCGCCCAAGCAATTGGGTGAAGTGTTGTTTGATAAAATGAAGCTGGACCCAAAAGCAAAAAAAACAAAAACAGGTCAGTATGCAACGGGTGAAGATGTATTGGCAAAATTGGCCAGTCAGCATAAAATATGTGACGATATTTTAATTTTCCGTGAACTCACCAAATTAAAAAATACCTATATCGATGCTTTACCTGCTTTGATCAATAAAAAAACCGGTCGGGTGCATACTTCCTATGCGCAGGCAGTTGCTGTAACGGGAAGGCTTAGCAGTACAAATCCCAACCTGCAAAACATTCCTGTAAGAACCGAAAGGGGAAAAGAAATCAGGAAAGCATTTATTCCAAGAGATGAAAATCATGTACTTGTTTCGGCCGATTATTCGCAGATAGAATTGCGTATTGTTGCTGCCATCAGTGGCGATGTCAATATGTGTGATGCTTTTAAAACGGGTAAAGATATTCATACTGCGACGGCCGCGAAAGTATTCAATGTGGAGGAAAAAGACGTAACCAAAGAAATGCGCTACAAAGCCAAAAGCGTCAACTTCGGTATTATTTATGGCCAGGGTGCATTTGGCCTGGCGGAGAATTTAAGCATCTCCCGCACGGAGGCAAAGGAGATCATTGACAACTACAAAAAGCAATTTCCCAATATTCAAAAATACATGGATGATACCATCAACTTCGCCAAGGAAAATGGATATGTGGAAACGCTGATGGGCCGTAAAAGGTGGCTGAAAGATATCAACAGCGTGAACTTTACAGTGCGTGGTTTCGCAGAACGCAACGCCATCAATTCACCCATCCAGGGCACCGCTGCGGATATGATAAAACTGGCCATGATCAAAATTCACCGGGAATTTATCAACCGTGGTTTTAAATCAAAAATGTTGTTGCAGGTACATGATGAATTGGTTTTTGATGCACACAAAAGTGAAATAGAACTAATCAAGCCTGTCATTTTAGAATGCATGCAATCCGCATTGAAGCTACCCAATGAAGTGCCAACCGATGCCGAAATTGGAGCAGGCGACAACTGGCTGGAAGCACATTAGAGTGGGTCGTCACAGGTGGGTCACCCCAAAAAGGGTGGCTCACCTATGTTAGAATGTTCACAAGAATCACGGCCAACCCCTCAGCCAATAAACATAAAAAATGGTAATATTAATTCAATGCAAAGACCAGGTGGGCCTGGTGGGAGCTGTGGCCAATATCTTCGCGGCAATGAATATTAATATTGTGGCAATGCGGGAACATGTTGATACTATTGACAACCGTTTTTTTCTTCGTATAGTCGTTGACGGAAGTATAGATACAATTGTAGCCGAGCGCCAGCTCAAAGCCGTTTTACCTGCTGACGCCGAAGTGAAAATCAGCCACCAGGCAGAAAAAAAAATAGTTGTACTGGTAACAAAAGAATATCATTGCCTGAGTGATATACTTGTAAGAAATCATTTTAAAACTTTGGGTGCCAGTGTACAGTGCGTCATTGGCAATCATGCTGCACTGGAAGAAATTTGTAAACGCTTTGATGTACCTTTTTATCCTGTATCAACCGATAATACAGACAAGCCCGTTTTTGAATCTTCCCTGCTTTCCATTATTAAAAAATGGGGAGCGGATTATCTTGTACTGGCAAAGTTTATGCGTATTCTTTCTGCTGATTTTGTTGAACAATTTGCTTTTCAAATCATCAACATTCACCATTCTTTTTTACCTGCCTTTATTGGCGCCAGTCCGTATAAGCAGGCGTACGAAAGAGGCGTAAAGCTGATAGGTGCCACCGCTCATTTTGTAACCAACCAATTAGACGAAGGCCCTATCATCGCCCAGCAAATTATTCCAGTTACCCATTCTTTTACTACTGCTGATATGGTGCGTTCCGGAAAAGAAATTGAGACAGCAGTATTAGCCAGGGCTTTACACCTTGTATTTGAAGACCGGGTTTTGATACATAAAAACAAAACAATCGTTTTTGAATAATGACCATTCCCGAAATAAATATTCATACAAAACAAACACTGAATTACCATGGATAAACTCACCCTGATTTACTGTTACGATGCCTACTGTGGCTGGTGTTACGGCTTCAGTCCGGTTATTAAAAAAATTGTAGCGCAGTATAAAGAGGAGTTCTATATTGAAGTGTTGAGTGGCGGCATGATGGCAGGAGAGCATGTAATGCCAATTGAACAAATTGGCCCCTACATTCAGAAAGCCTATCGCCGGGTAGAAGAGCTAACGGGCATCCAATTCGGTGAAGATTTTTTATGGCATATTAACAATCCGGATAAAAGTGATTGGGTAATGAACTCTTTAAAACCGGCCATTGCATTGTGCGTTTTTAAAGAATACTACCCGGATGATGCGATTCTTTTTGCAAGTGATTTGCAGTATGCATTGAATTACGAAGGCCGCGATTTGGATGATGATGAAGCCTACCGTCACCTGTTGCAAAAATATAAAATACCTGAGGAGGAATTTTACGCAAAACTAAAAAGTGAAGCATTTAAAGAGCAGGCGCATTATGAATTTGCCCTGTGTAAACACCTGCAGGTGACCAGCTTTCCGCAGGTATTAATTCAGCAAAATGACAGCAAATTTTATTTGATTGCTAAAGGCTTCAGCGATTATGAAACAGTGAATGAGAGAATTCAGAATGTGCTGAAGGAATTGCGCTCGTCGCCTGAAGAGGAGTAAATCGAAGCTCATAACAGTCCCAAAAATTTACAAAATAGCGGAATGCTAAAACCCTGCTTCTTTACGAAACAGGGTCTTAATCACTCAATCAAAAAACCAAAATAACCATCTTTATTATTGCTGCCTGTTGGGCCTTTGCGGCCGTAAGGCAGGTTCAATATCATCTTTCCATTTTTTAAATTGCTCGTCGGTAAAAATTTGTTTTAATTGTTCATCACGGTCAATGTTAAGTTTTAACATTTTACTCCTCATCGCCTCACGGTCCGGGGTTCCACCGCCACTCATCATAGCTTCCCGCTCCTTTTGCATGGTAGTATAGTAAGCCCTAAACACACTGTCGGTTTTAGCCTGCTTGTCTTTGTCCAGTTTAAAATCAGCCAGCTTTTCATCTACTGCTTTTACTCTTTCTTCCACTGTTAACCGGGGACCACGCTGATCTTGTGCTGATACAAAACCAATTGTCAAAAAAAGGGCCAGTATAGATAATGCAATTTGCTTTTTCATAATGATGTATTTCTTGTTTTCTGAATGATTAGACGACCTTTTTTAAAAAAACAGTCGTTTAAAATAATTATTTTTTGCGCTCTTCCGGTTTTTTATTCAGCATGGTATAAAACAACGAATCAAATTTGGGCAGCTGTGCAGGTGTGCATATGCTTCTTACAGCTTTAAAATGGGTAAACATTTCTACTTCCATTTCTTTTTGTTTCATACTTGCTATACCGGCGATTGTATTGATGGATGAGTCGCTGAAATTATCAGCCGATAATTGTTTAACCTGTCCTTCCTTATCTTTTCTTGCAGCTTCAAACATCGATCTTACTTTTCTTTTATGTTGTTCAGTCAGGGAATCATATTGAGTTAATTGTTCCTGGCTAAAGCCAATTTCTTTCTGTAAAAAAGATGTCATCATTGCTTTTCTTTCAGCCCGCATATTCCTTCTTTCAGCCGGCCGGCCGTTCAATAAAAATGCCAGCATAACTATATTCGTCACCAGCAAAAAACCGATAATAAGCAAAAGCAATTTATTATTTGGTGTCGTATTCATTACATTATTGGTTTTCGATATTATCAATCACTGCAAGGTTATTGTATTCATCCTCTTCGTCCGCAGCCGTTGTAAATGAACGTTCAGTAGTTATTTTAGACGTGTTATAATTTTTATAAAACAGTACAGAAATATTAATGATGACCAGGAGACATATTCCCGCCACCATCACAGCCGGCCTGCTTATAAAACCAGCTATGTTTTCCCATGTATTTTTTACCGGATTGTTAAGTCGTGCCTGGATACGTGTTAACAGGTAAGGCGCAGGTGAAGCCCGCTCAACGTTATTTAAACTATTTAAAGCGGCCTCAATTTCCTGCTCCATATTGTTATTATTTTTCATGTTCGTTTTTTTTATTGGACTCCTGCAGATAATAATTTTTTAAACTTTTTTTAAGGCTTGATTTTGCCCTGGCTAGTAAAGATTCCACCGCATAAAAACTGGTGTTCATAATAGCTGCAATTTCCTGGTTATTCAATCCTTCTATTTTATTCAACGTAAAAGCGATGCGTTGATTATCGGGTATTTGTTTAAGTGCTTTAAACAAAACCGCGGCATTTTCCTTATTCTCTAATTGTACTCCCGGGTGATTAAATTCTACCGGATTATATTGTTCTTCACCATGCTCGCCAAACAAATTTTGTATAAATGCAAAACGCTTTTTACGTTTCTTTTTTTTCTCACTGTCCAGGGCCTTCGCTATGGCTATGCGGTATAACCAGGTTGATAATTTGGCCTCTCCTTTAAAAGATCCTATTGACTGATACACCTGCACAAATACTTCCTGTGTTATATCCTCCGCGTCAAGTTCATTCTGTACAATGCTTACAACTGTATTGTACACCATATCCTGGTACAGCCCCACAATGTCTGCAAATGACTGCTGCTCGCCCTGCTGTAATTTTTTTATTAACTCCGCTTCAGATTGGTTCAACACTAACAGTTTTTAAATCCAATCTAAAAATAGTTAAAAGGATGGATTTCTTCCAACTGGCCGGTTCATACCTTCTCTTCCCCTGAATTCGCCATTGAAGCTTTTGGCTGCTATACCAAAATTGCGCAGACTATAGGTAAAAGTGAGCATAAAATATTGTTGCAATACCTGGCTTTGTGCATCCTCAATGTAGGCACCTGTTACTGTACGCACAATGCTCTGATTTTGTTTTAATAAATCAAATACTGATAATTTTAATTCGCCGGCTTGCTTTTTCAGGAACTTCTTGCCAATGGCTGCATTCCATAACCAGAAATGTTGATTGAGTCCGGCGCTTAAACCACTGTAAGATTGCCCGGTAATATCGTTTCTTATAAACCAGCCTTTTTTATCCAATAAGTTTAATTGAAATCCGGCTGTTTGATTTACATAATTGTTAGTAGAAGCAAAAGTCGATGTGGTTTGCGCATTATTAAAACTGGCATTATACGACAGGTTAAAATCTACATATTCACTGATATTACTTGCCAGTACTACCCCTGTGTTATATGCATAATTATTGGTAATAGAAGCTGTATAATTATTCAACCCCGGCAACCGGGAATAAGAAAATCCTGCATTTAAATTAATGTTTGTTTTTATGGGATTAATTGGCATGCTGTAGGTTAAAAAGGTACGCAGGCTTTTATAGCCATCCAGGTTAACCGGCTTGGTAAGCTGTGATCCTTTTTTCAATTGTATCCGTTGTTGTATAACCGTATCCTGCTGGGCGATGTATATCGCATTGGAAATATAATTACTGGCTGTTTGTAAAAACACATTTGCAATAAAGCTGCGGCTGGTTTTGGAATTGGTATAGGTGTACCGGCCGGAAAGCAGGTTGGTATATGATTCTTTCAAAGCCGGGTTACCCGCACTAACCCGTAATGGGTTGGAAAGATTAACCACATCCTGCAATTGATTTACAGATGGAAAATTGGTGGAGGCTCTGTAAAATACCCGGATATTGCTGCTGGCCGAAAACTTTTTACGCCACATGGCATTGGGTAAAATATCTGAAAAAGTTTGATTAACAGATGACACTATCGGAAATATCCGCTGACTCTCTAACCTGGCATTTTGGAAGTTTACGCCGAAAGACAATTGCTCATCCCTGTTTTTTGATCTGCGATAATTCAAGCCCGCATTATTGGTTGTAATGGTGTTATCAAATTTGTTTGACAGTGCAGAATCAAACATGGAATATTTCTGCCCGTCAAAAGAAAAAGTCTGCTGATCGGCCTTGTTTTTTTGGACAGATGGAGTATAATCAACTTGCAACATACCAATTTTACCAATTGGTTCTGTGTAGGCGATGTTGCCGCCAATGGTGTGACCGTTTGTATTGTTATCATATAACTGTTGCTGCAGCGAATCAACAATCGCGGCATCATTAAAAAAGCGGTATTGGGCATTGGTTACGCTGTTACCGTCATTCTTTGTATAATTGGTATTGAAGCCAAAAGAGAGGGTACGCCCTTTTTTTGCAAAAGAGTGACGGAACATAATATTGTTGCGGATATTAAAACCTTCCCGTTCTGCTGTATTCCTGTTGATAGATGTATTCAACGAATCGCCTGCTCCGTAAAAATTTTGTAAAGAAGTCAGGCCACTGGAATTATAGTTCTGGTAATTCAGGCTCGGTATTATAAAAAGCGAGTTGGAAGAATCTATTTTATACTCTATCCGCATATTGATGCGGTGGTTATTGTTGTTGGCGATGGAATTGGATTGTTGTGTGCTGAAAAGATTTTTGGGAGATGAAAATGTTTCTGTGTTTACCACAGACTCGTTGCTGTTATTGCTGTTGTTGAAAAAATAACTACCAGTAATGGTCACTTTTTTATCAATCACATTGCTGTAGTTTATACCGATGGCGTTGGTTTTACTGATGCCGGGTGATTGGCCGACGGAAAAATTATCGGTGTTGCCTCCACCCCGTCCACCACCGCCTCGCCCGCCGCCACTACTGGTAACACCCAGCAAATCCTGCGAACCAAAATTTTGCTGATTGATATTATTGAAATTGCCTACCAGCGAAATACGCCGGTTGCCATTAAAGAAACTGATATTACCTCCGGCGGCATAATGATCGTCTGTTCCGTACCCGCCATAAATGCGGCCAAACTGCCCGTTTTTAATACCCGATTTAGTAACCACGTTGATGGCCTTTACACTGTTGCCATCATCAAAACCCGTCAATTGCGCCTGGTCGCTCAGCCGGTCGAAAACCTGTATTTTATCCACCACTTCAGACGGTAAATTTTTCAATGCCGCAGAAGCATCATCCCCAAAAAAATCCTTTCCATCAATTGTAACTTTCTTTACCTGTTCACCATGCGCCGTTACTGTACCATCCTTATCTACGGTAATTCCCGGCATCTTTTTTATAAGATCTTCGGTAGTTGCATCGGGATTTACTTTATATTGACTGGCACTGTATTGGGTGGTATCGCCTTTTTGCGCAACTGGCGGCGCTTTCGAAATAATGGTTACATCAGCAAGATCTTTCCCCTGCCTGGTAAAATGCAACACACCCAGGTTTTTTATGCTGTCACCGATAATAACCCGCCTGATCAATTGCTGGTATCCGACTGAACTAACTGCAATCAAAAAACTATCCTTTGGCAAATCGTTTAATTCAAAATTTCCGGCGACATCCGTAACGGTGCTTTTAACTTCGTTTTTTGCTGAATCTTTTTCTAAAAAAATAACGACTGATGCGCCTCTTACAGGAGCATTCGTTGTGGCTTCCTGTATTGTGCCTTTCAGGCTACCATTTTGAGCATAAACACCTGTTGCGCTAAAAATTAAAAAAAGAAAAGCGCTCGTAAATTTTGTCATGTATTGCAGTTTATCTTATTACATAAGACGACAATAGTGAATAAAACAGGCGATTTTGTTAACATTTATTTTTGCCGCCGAAGTAACATCCAAATCACAGCACCGGAAATCCGTTTAAAACTTTATTCACTTTTTAAAATTTAACAATCCGTCAATCAGTACAGAAGTTTATCTTTGATGCTCAAAAAATTACAGTTTATGGATTATAACAGACTCGTTTCAGTAACCGGCTTAGGCGGTTTGTACGAATTATTGTCTTCAAAAGCAGATGGTGGTGTAGTAAAGTCATTGGAAGATAAAAGCACCAAATTTGTAAGTACCCGTTTGCATAATTTTTCGCACCTGGAAAGTATAGAAGTTTTTACTGTAAAGGATAATGTGAATCTTGTAGAGGTATTTACTGCCATGCAGACCAGCACAGAAAAATTACCGGATGCCAAAGCGGATAACAAAGCAATCAAAGCCTATTTTGAAAAAGTATATCCTGATATGGATTTTGAAAGAGTGTACAACAGCGATATGAAAAAAATGATCCGCTGGTATGATCTTTTAAAAACAAACAATATCGAAATTAAATTATCAGAAAATACAGAAGCGGATGCTGTAGCACACGAAGTAGCTACACCAAAGGCGAAGGCGCCAGAAACCAAACAGGTAAATGTAAAAGCAGCGCCACCCAAAAAAATAAACTCACCAAGGAAGATGGCTTAACCGCTAAACCTCATTGATTGTTCCTGAAAAGGAACAGTATGTTACACTACCGTAGTTGCCTAAACTACGGTAGTGTTGTTAAATAAATCAACGAAATTTTATGTACACAGCAGCAATTGAAAAAACACCGCGTCATTTTGTTCCCGCCAATTTTGTTTTAACCGACTGGCAAAGCCTTGAGCCCTTTTTTAAAGAGTTACTGGATAGAAATATTGATACGCCGGAGGCGCTTGAACAATGGATGAAAGACCAGAGCGAACTGGAAGCGGTGGTAAGTGAAGATGCCTGCTGGCGGCAAATAAAAATGACCTGTGATACAGAAAATAAAGAACTGGAAGCAGCATTTAATTTTTACTGTTTACAAATACAACCCAACATTGAGCCTTATACGGATGCGTTAAATAAAAAATTAACCGGTCATCCGCTGGCGGCCAGGCTGGATACAGAAAAATATTTTACCTACCTCCGCAACATCCGCAAAGGCATGGAGTTGTTCAGGGAAGAAAACATTCCTTTACAGGCAGAATTATCTGTACTGAAACAGCAGTATGGTGTTATTTCAGGCAAGATGACGGTGACGATGAACGGCCAGGATTATACCTTGCAGCAGGCTTCCAAATTTTTGCAAAGCCCCGACAGAAGCGTAAGGGAAGAAGTGTACAGGAAAATACAGGATAGAAGACTGCAGGATAAAGACGCGTTGAATGACTTATACAATCAGCTAATTGAAAAACGTGCGCAGGAAGCTGTTAATGCCGGATTCAGCAACTACCGTGATTATCGTTTTAAAGAGCTGGGCCGGTTTGATTATACTAAAGAGGATTGTTTTGCTTTTCACGAGGCTGTAAAATTGCATGTGCTGCCATTGGTGAACATCATTTATGAAAAGAAAAAAAAGAAATTAGGGCTGGATACCTTACGCCCATGGGATACCGATGCGGAGCCCGCAGGCACCGAGCCTTTAAGACCTTTTAAAGAAAGTGCAGAACTAATCAATAAAACAGTTGACTGCTTTACAAAGCTGCGCCCTTTTTTTGGTGAATGCCTTCAAAAAATGCAGGAGCTAAAACACCTTGACCTGGAAAGCAGGATTGGCAAGGCTCCCGGTGGATACAACTGCCCTTTGGCAGAAAGTGGAGCTCCCTTTATATTTATGAACGCTTCCGGCCAGATGAATGATGTAACCACCATGGTCCATGAAGGTGGCCACGCAGTACATTCTTTCTTGGCACATCCACTTGCTTTATCGGGGTTTAAAGAATATCCAATGGAAATTGCCGAAGTTGCCAGCATGGCAATGGAGTTGTTTAGTATGGAACATTGGGAAGTCTTTTTCAATAATAATGAAGAATTGTTAAGGGCCAAAGAACATCAGCTGGAAAGAGTAATTACTATTTTTCCATGGATTGCTATTATTGATAAATTTCAGCATTGGGTATACGAAAATCCAATCCATACAGTAACAGAAAGAACGCAACAGTGGAATGCTATCCTTAATGAATTTAAAGATGATGTGATCGATTATTCCGGCCTGGATGAATACCGTAGCAATGCATGGCAGCGCCAGTTGCATTTGTTTGAAGTGCCTTTTTATTACATTGAATATGGTATTGCGCAGTTAGGTGCAATCGGTATGTGGATGCAGTTTAAAAATAACCCTGAAAAAGCACTGGATAATTATTGCAATGCGCTAAGCCTGGGTGCTACCAAAACATTACCGGATTTATATTCTGCGGCAGGATTAAAATTTGATTTTTCGCCTGCACAAATTAAAGTGCTGATGGAATTTGTGAAAAAAGAAATGGACCAGCTGAATTAATACCCGCAAGCACTATTGCTGGCAATCGCTGCAAATACCATTTACCACCATGGCGGCATGGCTGGGCTTAAAACCTTGCGGAAGTTTTACTAACGGAACCGTTACTTCCTCGAGGCATATGGTTTTGCTGCAGGCATCACAAACAAAATGTACATGGTCATCATGGTGGTGACCTGCCTCGCAGTTGTCTTTACACAAAGCATATAAAATCGAGTTGTCTGTAGTTGGGATGATATGGATGATTCCCTTATCAACAAAGGTTTGCAGCGTACGGTAAACAGTTACCCTGTCAAAACTGGCGCCCGTATTTTTTTCAATATCGGCGTGAGCAAGGGCTCCATCGCTGTTTAAAAATAATTCCAGTATCTTTTTCCGCCCGTCAGTAATACTGAGCTGGTTCTTTTTAAAAATGTTGAGTAAGGTTTCCATTGTAATTTCTTTTTAAGATAAAAACCTGTTTAAAATTCATACTACGTTCAGTAAAGAATATAATTAAATCAATAACCTTTCAGTTCCCGGTTCTGATGTTTTTCTTTCAGCAGCCCGGCAATGTCTTTCAATAGTTTCTGCATTTCCGCTTCCTTTAATCCGTCATAAATTCCCCTAACCCTGGTTTGTTTATCCACCAGCGCAAATAATTGGGTATGTATAAACTGGTCTGCTATATTTTGCGATGTGTCGGGTTTATTGTTATCAATCAGGTAACTGTGACGGGCCATGTTGTATAAAGACGTTTTATCGCCTGTTACAAAATTCCACACGGGATTGGCCGGTGTTTGTTTATCACCAGTTAAGGTGTCATAGGCGATTTTATAAGTACCATCTGTATTTGTTTCCAGCTTGCCATTCAGCATTTTTTGTTCATACTTTTTCAGCAATGGTACAGAATCTGTCTCCGGCATGCAGGTATGTGAGATAATAATAAAATTGCTGTCAGTCTTAAATGCATCATATACCCGGCGCATGTTGGCGTTCATTTTAGGGCAAATTCCTTTACAGGTGGTAAAGAAAAATTCAGCCACATATACTTTTCCATCAACCTCTTTTTCAGAAATGGTTTTGCCGTTTTGATTGGTAAAAGAGAAAGCCTGTACATTATTATTAATTACCGGCAGGTTGGATTGTGAAATATCAGTCTGGCTGAATACATAGATAAAATACACTCCAAATAACAACACAAAGAACCCTACATACCACCACTTCTTATTCATACAATTATTTTTTTACAAAGCTACATCCAAACCCATTGTTAAAAACCGCCGCTTCAAAATCATTTGATTTGTCAAAACTTGCAACGTTATTGCAAATATACTATCTTTGCCCTTCTTTAAAATGAATATAAAAATCAATTGGGATGCGTTGGGAATTGCTACATCTGTAGCCTGTGCCATACATTGCGCTTTGCTGCCGGTATTGATCAGTTCCCTGCCAATTTTGGGAATCAATATCATCCATAATTTAGTTTTTGAGTGGGGCATGATTGGCCTGGCATTTATTGTGGGCAGTTATTCCTTGTTTCATGGTTATATCAAACACCATAGGTCTGCAGTGCCGGTTTTGATATTTTCCATTGGTTTTATTTTTCTTGTGTTAAAACAATTTGCCCCAAAATTTGAACTGCTATTTCTATCTATTGCCGTACTCCTCATCATTTCTGCCCATTTTTATAATTACCGGCTTTGTCATCAAAGCAAATGCAGTTCACTTCATCACCAGCATTAATTTATTTGCTACCCAGCATTATACTGACGCTCTTTAAAGTTTCATTCTTTGTACTGTGTGAACGAACCTTTATTTTTAAAGAATAAAACTCCTCACATGCGAAAAATAGGACTGCTACCGGTATTACTGTTTGTTTTGAATACTGTCTTTGCTCAATCTGCAGACCAAAAAGCGGTTCGCAATGTGTTGGCCCAGCAAACAAAAGACTGGAACAATGGTGATACAAAAAACTTTATGAACAGCTACTGGAAAAGCGATTCCCTGATGTTTGTTGGCAAAGGTGGTGTTACGTACGGCTGGCAACAAACGCTTGATAATTACAATAAGCATTATCCGGATACAGTGGCAATGGGTAAGCTCGACTTTAATTTGTTAAGCGTAAAACGTTTGTCGGCAGAATATTTTTTCGTAGTAGGTAAGTTTCACCTGGCGAGAAGCATTGGCGATTTAAGTGGCACATTTACATTGCTGTTTCGTAAAATCAATAATCACTGGCTGATTGTTGCTGACCATAGCAGTTAAATTGCCTGCTTATAATCCAAAAATATTTTTAAATACACAATTTATCTGTCTGGTAAGATTAAAGTTCACTATTCTCCAATCTCTTTCCATCCCTTCCATTTTTTTCTTAAATAATTAATCAGCCATGCAAAACTTAGTAAAAACCATACATAAAAAATGTAATTACCCAGGGAAGGAGCGCCTTCAAAGAAAGCATATCCAAAATAAATTCCGGCACACATATTCACCAGCATCCAAACAATAGCCATCGAAATTGTCTGAACAATCCGTATTAAAAATAATTTTACGTCCGGTTCTTCCATAAAGCAACAATTGAACAGTTTTTTATTTCAGCTCAGCCAAAGTATGTCTGATGTCTGAGTTTTGATGCCTGATTTTACCTGGAAGGGTAGGTTTTTTATTTTCAGCTAAAGCTTACAGATCAAAAAATCAGGCATCGTTCTGTCTTCTTTAAAGTTAGCGCTTGCAAACTATTTTATCAGCAAGTTTTTAAAGGCTGCGCTATCGCCGTTAAAAACATTAAAATCAACATACGCATCAATTCCATTTACCTGGCCCGTTTCATTGTGTTGCCAGAACAACCAATCCCTTTCAATGTTCGGTTTATCTTTTACCAGGTAATGCGCCACCCATAAAGGATATTGGTCAAATTTTTTACCCAGGTAATTTTTATAAAAGAAGGCATTGGTATAAATGATAGGCTTAACATGGTAATGTGCCTCTACCATCGTCAGCCAGTCCTGTACTCCCTGCTGCAATTTCTCAACAGTAGTAAAGCTGATGTATTCTACATCCAGTACCGGTGGAAGATCGCCTGCTTTTAATGTTACAGTTTCTATAAAATTTTGAGCCTGCAGTTTGCCGCTTTTGGATGGAACATAAAAATGATACGCTCCTCTTGCTATATCTGCCTTTTTAGCTTCCGCCCAGTTTTTATCAAACTGGTCATCCACATTTTTAACACCTTCTGTAGCTTTTATAAATCCAAATCCAATGCGAATGTCTTTTATCTGCATCGCCTTTACGTCATCCCAATCAATCTTGCTCTGGTGGCGGCTTACATCAATACCATGAATAGTGTAATTGGCCGGAATATCAATACCAAAACCATCATAATGAATAAAACGCGGCTTGTAAAAAAAATTGATGCCATAATAATACACAGCTGCTGTAACAGCCAATAGCACGAAGGAAATAATCAGTATTTTTTTTGACGGAGTTTGCTTTTTTCTTTTTGCCACCTTTTAAGAATAGCTGCAAAAGTGCATAAAACTAACAACATTGCCGTCTAAAATCACCAACATGTAAGCTGTTACAGAACTATGTAAGCGGTTTTTTAACAAGATGGAAGCAATTTAAACAGGGCTCAGACGTTAGTTTTGCTCTTTGCTGTAACATAAACCTTAGCAGAAAAGTCAATTAAAAAATCCTGGATATGGTAGCAAGTAAATATTTTATTACCTGTGCTTTACTGGCAACTTCTGTTAGTGCTGCAGTAGCTCAAAACAGGCTAGATTCCTCGAAAAGAGTATTGTTGGCTTCAGCAGACCTCCGCAGTGAAAAAGAATATATTATAAAGGAGGCAAATGTTATTTTCCCGGAAATATTAAAGGGCAATGAAGAAAAAGCAGTGGCGTATATCAGTTCATTCAGCGATAACAGAAGAGGTTACCTGCAGAACATGCGAATGAAAAGCAAAAAAATGTTGCCACAGGTAAACACTGTTCTTAAAAAATATAATTTACCAGAAGAACTGGCGGTATTGATGCTATTGGAGTCTGCCGGCGATGGCAACGCAATATCAAAAGCAGGTGCAGTAGGTTACTGGCAATTTATGGATGAAGTAGCAAAGGAATATGGTTTAAAATGCGTAAAACGCTTGAGTACGGAAGACAGGAAAAAGATGCTTAAAAAAAATCCAAGGAAAGCCAAAGCATTTTTTAAAGCGTTGGCAAGGCAAAAAGACGACCGTAAAAATTTTAATAAATCTACGCTTGCTGCAGCACGGTACCTGCACGACAGAAGCGTGAACCTGGACAATGATTGGCTGCTGGTAGTAGCAAGTTATAATTGTGGCGTTGGAAATGTTTGGAACGCAATGGAAAAAAGCGGTAAAACCAATCCAACATTCTGGGATGTAAAAAAGTTTTTACCGGCAGAAACACAAGCTTATGTGATGAACTTTATTACGTTGAACGTTATCTTCAATAACTACGATAATTTTACCAACAATAACCTCAGCTTTACCCCGGTTAAAATTAAAGTGCCCGACAATTGCGTATTTGTCAGCCCTCCTGAAATGGAGTAGCAGCACATTAATAAATAAAGAAGTCAAAATATTGTAATAACCGGCTGGCTTAAGCCGGTTATTTAGTTTAATAATAGGTTGATGAACTAACTTCGTGATATGCCCCAAATCAATTGGAACGATACCATCAACCTGGCCAGCAAACTCACTTTTAAAAGGTGCTGGAACGGTATCAAAGTACTCAGCAGCTTTTATATCAGCAAGCTGATGAACAGGCCGGTGCAATGGGGTTACCCCGTATCCATTTCTTTTGAACCCACCACCAGTTGCAACCTGCGTTGCCCGGAATGCCCCAGCGGGTTGAGGGCTTTTACCAGGCCTACGGGCATGTTGCAAAAAGATTTTTTTACCCGAACCATTGATGAAATCCACAAGGAACTACTCTACCTTATTTTTTACTTCCAGGGTGAACCTTACCTGAATCCGGACTTTTTGGAGATGGTAAAATATGCTTCTTCAAAAGGTATATACACTGCCACTTCCACTAATGCGCATTACCTGAATGATGCCGCTGCAAAAAGAACGGTGGAAAGTGGTTTAGACCGGTTGATTATTTCAATTGATGGCACAACTCAGGACGTCTACCAGCAGTACCGCGTTGGTGGAAATCTGGATAAGGTAATAGAAGGCGCAAAAAATATTGTCAGGTGGAAGAAAGAACTGAATAGTAAAACGCCTTTTGTGTTTTTTCAGTTTTTAGTTGTGAAGCCGAATGAACACCAGGTAAACGACATTAAAAAATTAGCTGCCGAAGTGGGGGTAGATGAAGTTCGTTTTAAAACAGCACAGGTATACGATTATGAAACTGACCCTAACCAATTGATCCCGGCAACAGACAAGTTTAGCAGGTATAAAAAAAATGCAGATGGCAGTTACACCCCCAAAAATAAACTGGCCAACCGTTGCTGGAAGATGCAGCACGCCAACGTTATTACATGGGATGGACTTGTTGTTCCCTGTTGTTTTGATAAAGATGCTTTGCACCAGCTGGGGAATTTAAAAACACAGTCTTTTAAATCCATCTGGAAGAACGATAATTACAAACAATTCCGCAATGATTTAATGAAGAGCCGCAAAAATATTGACATCTGTGCTAACTGCAGCGAAGGCGCTTCGGTATGGAAGGATTGACTATTACCAAAATTTCATTTTTGAATTAATTACTTTTAATATCTGCCGACATTGCTTTTTGACGCAATGGTTTATAATTTGCTTATTTAATAATATGAAAGAAATAAGTTTCAACAACCGCTTACGCCAGGTGCTGATGATAGGCCTTATCCTTTTCCTGGTTATTGTTTTTATTAACCAACTGTATATTTTTTTACCCGGTATTCTTGGAGGGATAACCTTGTACATCCTGACAAGGAAATTATTTCAGCAATTAACCCTGGAAAAAAAATGGAACAAGTCAGCAACGGCTATCCTGTTTATTTTTTGTTCCCTTCTCATCATTTCCATTCCTGTTTATTTTTCTGTTATAATGATTGAACCAAAAATCAATTCATTAATAAATAACCAGGAAGCCGTAATGCAGGGTGTAAAAACTTTCTCTGATAAAATTCAAAGTACTACCGGCTTCGTATTATTTTCTGATAAGAATACGCAGGCTATTTCACAAAAAATTTCTGCCTTTATACCCAGCCTGATCAATAGTACTGCAACTATTTTAACCAATCTTATCATGCTGTTTTTTTTATTGTATTACCTGCTGGTAAGTGGTAAAGAGATAGAAAGATATTTAAACCACATCATTCCTTTAAAATCGGAAAATGTAGATAAACTGGCTGCTGAAACCATTTTAATGGTAAAGGCAAATGCCCTGGGTATACCCATTATTTGCATAGTGCAAGGTGCTTTTGCTGCCCTTGGTTATTTACTATTTGGCGTACAGGAATGGGGTATGTGGGGTTTTGTAACGGGCGTGTTTGCATTTTTTCCGCTGGTGGGTACCATGATCATTTGGGTGCCGCTTGTAATCTACCTTTATTCAACGGGTCATAATTATACCGCTACCGGCTTAATGATTTATAGTTTTGTTGTTACCGGCAACGTTGATTATATCACGCGGTTGGGATTGTTAAAAAAAATGGGCAATGTGCACCCCATGATCACCGTGCTGGGCGTAATAGTAGGATTAAAGTTATTTGGTTTTATAGGATTGATATTTGGACCTTTGCTCATCAGTTATTTTATTATCCTCATTAAAATTTACATTAATGAATTTACAACCGAAAAAGAAATTAAAGATTTAGGGGCATGAGTATAGATAAAGATATTAAGCAGGCAAGCTTTAAAAGCGAACATCAGAAAGCGATGGTAAATTTAATTTTTACCTATAACTGGACGACGGAACAATTAAAGCAATTATTTGAAGAGGAAGGCCTCACTATGCAGCAATTTAATATTTTACGCATCTTAAGAGGAAGCACCAAACCCTTATCCACTTTGCAGATAAGGGAACGCATGCTGGATAAAATGAGCGACTCAAGTCGCATCGTAGACCGCCTGGTTTTAAAGGGCCTGGTAAAAAAAATAACCTGTAAAACTGATAAAAGGCTGGTAGATGTAACCATCACCAGTAAAGGTTTGAAACTACTGGAAAAGTTGGATGCTCAAGAAGATAAAATGGAAAATATTTTTAAATCCCTCTCTAAGATAGAAGCAGAAACACTAAACACACTTTTAGATAAAATCCGCCAATCCAATTAATTATTATAATGCAGAAATATTTCTTTTTTTTATTCCTTACCAATTTATTCATCTGTAAAAGTCAATCACAAGCAAAACCTGAGTTTCGGGGTGTATGGGTTGCTACTGTAGATAACATCGACTGGCCAACAAAAGGCAATTTCAACAGCGAAGCTCAAAAAGCAGAATTTATAAAACTGCTGGATATGCACCAGCGCAACGGCATCAATGCATTGATTGTGCAAATCCGGCCAGCTGCTGATGCACTTTATCCTTCCCAGTACGAGCCCTGGAGCGAATGGCTCACAGGCGTGCAGGGGCAGCCGCCGGTTCCCTATTACGATCCGCTGGAATTTATGATAACAGAAACGCACAAACGCGGCATGGTGTTTCATGCCTGGATGAATCCTTACCGGGCTGAGTTTACAATTGGTACTTCTTCCATTTCAGCAACTCATATCACCAAATTGCATCCAGAGTGGTTTTTAACTTATGGAGATAAAAGATATTTCGATCCCGGTAATAAAGAAGTGCAGCAATATGTAGCCGGCGTTGTAAAAGATGTGGTGAACAGGTATCCGATTGATGCCATTCATTTTGATGATTACTTTTATCCGTATCGCATTGCAGGCGTTACGTTTCCTGATAATGCCAGTTATCAGCAATATGGCAATGGATTAACAAAAGATGACTGGAGAAGAAGCAATACAGACTCCATCATCGCCCTGTTAAGCAGGGTTATAAAAGCCACCAACAAAAAATGCCAGTTTGGAATCAGCCCTTTTGGAATATGGCGCAGTGTTGACAGGGATCCGGTAAACGGCAGTAAAACAAGGGGCGGCGCCAGCAATTATGATGACCTGTATGCCGACATTTTATTATGGTTAAAAAATGGCTGGATAGATTATGTAGCCCCGCAGTTGTATTGGGAATTCGGTCACCGTACAGCGCCCTACGATTTGTTACTAGACTGGTGGAACAACCATACGTTTGGCCGGCAGTGTTACATCGGCCTCGGGATTTACAAAGCAAACGTTAATAAGGCCTGGCGTGAAACAAGCCAGCTTCCCAGGCAAATAGAAGCCTTGCGCACAAAACCTAATATACAGGGAATGATATTTTTCAGTAGCAAGTCTTTTGAAAACAATCCCAACGGCTGGAGCGACAGTTTGCGCCTGCATTATTTTAAAGAACCGGCTGTAATCCCTGCAATGGACTGGATAAAATGATGGGATAAACTCTCAAACATCTTGTTTCAACCTTTTAAATTTACCGCTATTATTTAAGCCGCTTTCTTTCATACAAACCCTTTTTATCTACCTTTGTTTTTAATTGTATAAATAAAATTAATGCTATGCCAGGATTTGAATTTTTTGGAGCAGAAGAACGCAAAGAAGTAAACGATGTGCTGGAAACAGGTATCCTGATGCGCTATGGTTTTGATGGCGCCAGAAAAGGTATCTGGAAAAGTAAGGAAATGGAAGCCGCCGTGTGCGCAACTTTTGGCTGTAACTATGCACAGTTGGTAAGTAGTGGTACGGCTGCGCTAACCACGGCGATGAGTGCTTTGGGTATTGGTTATGGCGATGAAATCATCTTACCTTCCTTCACCTTTGTTGCAAGTTTTGAAGCGGTGCTTTCTGTAGGTGCTGTGCCCGTTTTGGTAGATGTAGATGATACATTAACCCTTAGTCCTGAAGCGGTACGTAATGCCATCACCCCAAAAACCAAATGCGTGATGCCTGTGCATATGTGTGGCAGTATGGCTGATATGGATGCACTGGCAGCCATTTGTAAACAACACAACCTGATATTGCTGGAAGATGCCTGCCAAAGCATTGGAGCTACTTATAAAGGTAAAAAAGTGGGTACTATTGGCGATGCCGGCACTTTTAGTTTCGACTTTGTTAAAACAATTACCTGTGGCGAAGGAGGTGTGATAATGACCAACCGGGAAGATGTGTACACCGCATGCGACGGTTACAGCGATCACGGACATGATCATAAAGGCGGTATGGACCGTGGTGCAGATTTGCATCCTTTTATAGGTTACAATTTCAGAATCAGTGAACTGCATGCTGCAGTAGGCCTGGCCCAAATAAAAAAGCTCGATAATTTTTTATCTATTCAGCGGAACAATAACAAAATACTAAGAACTATTCTATCATCCATTCCTGAAGTTACATTTAGAAGAGTGCCAGACGAAGCTGGAGACAGCTGTAGTTTTTTAAGCTGGTTTTTACCCACAGAAGCTATAACCAAAGCAGTAGTTGCAGAAATGAAAGCCCAGGGAATTTTGGCCGGTAATTTTTATTGGTTTGTAAATAACTGGCATTATATCAGCAAATGGGATCACCTCAAAAATTCCATTACGCTAAATCATTTGCATCCCGATTTAAAAGCTGCTGTAATGCATCATGCCAATAAAGATTTCAGTGCAAGCAACGCGGTGATGGGACGCTGCGTATCTACTGCCATTAGTTTATCATGGACAGAAGAACAGATTAAAACCAAAGGAGAACAAATGAAATCAGTTATCAATAAAATTTTAAAAGAATACCACGTAACAGCCTGATAAATTTATTATTTCAAAAAAGGCATGTGGTAACCCATATGCCTTTTTTAATGCCTCCGAAATTTTCCTTCCATTCTGTCGCAATCGGCTACGCTGCCCAATCTAAATTTAAACGGAATTTTAGCAGTTTTTTCCAATTTTATTTCCTGTTTGCAAAAAAAACCTAAATGTGAGGCATAATAACCCGGCGATAAAAAAGGTGTGGGAGAAGCAACCTGCCTTGAAGTAGGATTCATTAAAAGTGTTGCTGTAGCTGCATTTGAAGCTATTTTAACTACCGGCAAAGACGTCTTTACTGGTACTAAAACCTGCGAATAAATATCCGGTGCAACAAAAATCATGCAGAAAAATAAAATTTTAGCTTTTTTATACACTTTTCAAGTTTCAATGTTTGTAAATTTACGTTTTAATAAGAGCAGAAGTTTTAATTTTTTGTACAATATTTCCAATGTTTACCATCTACCAGTAATTAAACTGCAATGATGCTTCGCTTCAATTATAGTTCCGGATTGGTAGTAAAAACCGGTAATTAAAAAAGAATATTCATTAATCGTTTTAAAGAACCCGAATAAAACATATGGCATTAAGTCAGGGATTATATCAACGGCAACTACAAAAATTATCGCCGCAGCAAATTCAGCTAATGAAATTGTTGCAGGTGCCCACAGCATTACTGGAGGAGCGCATAAAAGAAGAACTGGAAGAAAATCCTGCCCTTGAAACCGGGGAAGAAGAAGAAGCGGAAGAGTTTGAGAATGATGTAACAGAAGAATTTGAATCGCCACTGGATGAATTTGAACCAGATGGCAGCCAGGACGAATACGAAAGCATAGATATAAGTGATTATGTGCAGGATGGAGATGATGATATCGCAGATTATAAAATGCGGGACGAAAATTATCCGGAACAGGATGACAGCAAGGTAATACCACATAAGGTAGAAACTGGTTTCAATGAACTCATGCTTGAACAGTTGGGCCAGCTAAGCTTGAACGAACATAAACAAGCCGTAGCCGAACAAATTATTGGTAACCTGGATGATGATGGTTACCTGCGCAGGGATATAAGCGCTATTGTAGATGATTTGGCGTTCAGGCAAAACATCATTACAGATGAAGAAGAAATCAGCCAGCTTATTTTGCAGATTCAGCAATTTGACCCGCCGGGTGTTTGCGCCCGCAACCTGCAGGAGTGCCTGCTGATACAGCTGGAAAGAAATGTGCACCAGGGTAAACATGTAGAAATGGCTATCAAAGTACTGGATAAATACTTTGAAGAATTTACAAAGAAACACTACGAGAAAATTCAGCGAGGTTTAAATATTACGGATGATCAGCTGAGAGAGATCATCAACCAGATAATAAAATTAAATCCCAAGCCGGGAGGCAATATCGGTGAAAGCAGCAAGGGGGAAGGTTACGTAATTCCCGACTTTTTTATAATCAACAATGCTGGCAAATTAGAGCTTACGCTCAATAGCAGAAATGCGCCGGATCTCCGAATCAGCGAAGGATACCGGGATATGCTGAAGGATTACGACAAGGGTTCAAAAAAAGATAAAAGGCAAAAAGAGGCGGTATTGTTTATCAAACAAAAAATTGATGCAGCCAAATGGTTTATTGATGCCATAAAACAAAGACAGCACACGCTGCTGAGTTCGATGGATGCTATCATGAATTACCAGTATGACTTTTTTATAACCGGCGATGAAACAGAACTGCGGCCAATGATCCTGAAGGACATTGCAGAAAAAACCAATCTTGATATCAGTACCATTAGTCGCGTTGCCAACAGTAAATTTGTACAAACAGAATTTGGTACCTACCGGTTAAAATTCTTTTTTAGTGAAAGTTTACAAACCGACAGTGGCGAAGAAGTAAGTACAAGAGAGGTTAAAAAAATATTAAGCGATTTAATTGAAGGTGAAAGCAAAAAGCGCCCGCTGAGCGACGAACGTTTAACTGAACTGTTGCAGGAAAAGGGTTACAATATCGCAAGAAGGACAGTAGCCAAATACCGTGAGCAATTAAATGTGCCGGTGGCAAGGCTGAGAAAAGAATTATAAATCATCCCCGAACCAGGATAACAAAAAATATCAAATGCTGAATACTGAATTGTCTTTTCGGGACAATGTTGAGCCGGCTGCAAAAAACAACCAGCCATTTATTATAAGATTGCTCGCACATATTATCTCGGTTGTTTTTCATCCATTGTTTCTTCCGATTTATGTAGGCTGGTTTTTAGCGTTTGTTCACCCTTCGTATTTTTCCGGATTTAGTGTTCCTTATAAAGCAAGAATATTGCTGATGGTTACTATTAACGCGGTGGCCTATCCGTTAATCACTGTTTTGTTGCTGAAAGCGCTGGGTTTTATTGATACTGTTTTTTTCTATACCCAGCAGGACCGGATATTGCTTTACATAACCTCCATGATATTTTTCTTTTGGGCGCAGTACTCCTTAAGAGAACAACCAGAAATACCGAGGATATTGGTGGCGTTTATGTTTGGTGTTTTTATTTCTTCAGCTGCCGCCTTAATTGCCAATATTTATTTTAAAATAAGCATGCATGCCATTGGCATGGGTGGGCTCATTGGTATTTGTTATGTAATAATGCAGCAAAATACCATGTTAATGACCTGGCCTTTAAGCGCTGCATTTTTAATCGCAGGGCTCGTTTGTACCGCAAGGTTAATTGTCAGCGATCATACTCCAAAAGAAATTTATACAGGCTTGCTGGTCGGCTTCATTTGTCAGCTGGTAGGTGGCGCTATGCATCTGTAAAAAGAAGAAGACCCCGTCCAATTTCGGGGTCTTTGCTCTTCTGTCGTGCCTAACAATAAAAAGGTAAACTGTAGAATTTTACGCCTTAGTATTAAGAATTTTAAAAAGTTATATCAATATAATGCCTGCTATAAAAGATAATGCTCATGCTTTGCTTACGCATACTTTATTAATAAGCTGTTGATAAATGATTATGCCTGCTAAAACAAAATTGACCAATCAAAATTTCCATTTAATGGAACATGAATGCCGGGATAAATTTGCTGAATAAATGGTACAAACGGATAAACTGCCTTTTAAAAAGGACTTACAGAAAAGAGGTTTCAATAGTCAGTGGTTTTTCAGGTTAACAATCTGTTGATTGCTTGGTTTCAAGATATAAATCGTTTAAACAAAAACTTTATTGCCATCACAATAAAAAAACAAAAGCGGTGGTATTTTGTTTTTTCTTATCTTAACATCTTTCAAAAACGATTACTACGATTGCATGCCGGTTGAACTAATCAAATAATTATTTTAGCCATGCATTTATCCCCGAGAGAGTGTGAAAAGCTGTTGCTTTTTTTAGCCGGAGAACTGGCAGAAAAGAGAAAAGCAAGAGGGCTTAAACTAAACTATCCCGAAGCCATTGCGCTTATCAGCAGTCATTTGCAGGAAGCCGCGAGAGATGGCAAAACGGTAGCCGAACTCATGCAGTACGGCTGTACTATTCTTACATCAGCCGATGTAATGGAAGGCATTCCGGAAATGATACATGAGATACAGATAGAAGCTACTTTTCCGGATGGCACCAAACTGGTAACAGTACATGATCCAATCAAAGCGGCAACTACTATCCCTTCAAATGAAGGTCTTTAAATTTGGATTGAAATAGAAAATACCCACATCTATTTTTCGAAAAATACTATTTCACTTAAACTTCTTTTATGATACCAGGAGAATACATTTTGGCTGAAGGTGATATCGAATGCAATACCGGCAGAGCAACAGCCCGGGTAACAGTTGTAAACAGCGGAGACAGGCCGGTACAGGTCGGCTCCCATTTTCATTTTTTTGAAGTCAATAAACAAATGGAGTTTAACCGCGAAAAAGCTTTTGGTATGCGTTTAAATATTGCAGCCGGCACTGCGGTTCGCTTTGAACCCGGAGAAGAAAAAGAAGTGGAACTGGTAGCATTCGGTGGCGCTAAAAAATTGGTTGGTTTTAACAACCTGGCAAATGGCGAAACCAGTTCTGCTTCAGCAAAAGAACACGCCATGGAATTGGTACAGTCCCGTCACTTTAAAAATAACAAGGCATGAGTTTACATATCAGCAGAAGAAAATATGCCAACATGTACGGTCCTACAACCGGTGATAAAATCCGGCTGGGCGATACTGCATTGTTAATTGAGATTGAAAAAGATTTTACCGTATATGGTGATGAAGCAAAGTTTGGCGGCGGCAAAACCATCCGCGATGGAATGGCACAATCAGCCACCGCTACCCGAAAAGAAGGCGTGCTGGATTTTGTTATTACAAGCGTAATAATCATTGACCATTGGGGTATCGTAAAAGCAGACATTGGCATTAAAGATGGAAAAATAGTGGGCATAGGCAAAGCAGGCAACCCCGATACAATGGAAGGCATTACACCCAATATGATTATTGGTGCCAGCACCGAAGTACACGGCGGTGCCGGGTTAATTGCTACAGCCGGCGGTGTTGATACACATATCCATTTTATTTGTCCGCAGCAAATTGACCATGCCTTGTTTAGTGGTATCACTACAATGATTGGTGGTGGTACCGGACCCGCCGATGGTACCAATGCCACTACGGTTACGCCCGGTGCATGGAATATTCAAAAAATGCTGGAGTCTGCCGAAGCATTTCCTATGAACCTGGGTTTTTTTGGCAAAGGAAACTGCGCCTCTCTGGCGCCGCTGGAAGAACAGATTGAAGCCGGTGCGTTGGGGTTAAAAATTCATGAGGACTGGGGCAGCACTGCTGCTGTAATTGATGCCTCGCTGCAAATTGCGGATAAGCATGATGTGCAGGTAGCCATACATACCGACACACTGAATGAAGGCGGTTTTTTGGAAGATACCATAAACGCTATCAACGGCAGAGTAATACATACTTTTCATACCGAGGGTGCAGGTGGCGGTCATGCGCCGGATATTATCAAAGCAGCGATGTACCCAAATGTATTGCCTTCATCAACCAACCCAACGCGGCCTTATACCATCAATACAATTGATGAACATTTAGACATGCTGATGGTATGCCATCACCTGGATAAAAATGTGCCGGAAGATGTGGCATTTGCTGACAGCCGTATAAGGCCAGAGACTATTGCAGCCGAAGATATTTTGCACGATATGGGCGTATTTAGCATGATGAGCAGCGACAGCCAGGCAATGGGCCGGGTAGCTGAAGTAATTACCAGGACCTGGCAAACAGCACATAAAATGAAAGTGCAGCGGGGGCCGCTGGCGGAAGATGAAAAAAACAACAACGACAATTTCAGGGTAAAAAGATTTGTTGCCAAGTATACCATTAACCCAGCCATAACCCATGGCATTTCGGATTATATTGGTTCGATAGAAGCAGGTAAGCTGGCGGATATCGTGTTGTGGAAACCTGCTTTATTTGGCGCAAAACCGGAAATGATTATAAAGGGTGGAATGATCATTGCAGCAAAAATGGGCGATCCTAATGCATCCATTCCAACACCGCAGCCTGTAATGTACCGGCACATGTTTGGAGCATATGGAAAAGCCTTGTACACAACTTGTGCAACCTTCGTATCCAAACTTTCTTTGGAAAAAAATGTTGTACAGGGTTATGGTTTACAAAAGATGGTGTTGCCTGTAAAAAATTGCCGTACCATTTCTAAAAAAGATTTGATAAATAATGATGCAACACCGCTGATTGAAGTGAACCCTGAAAACTATGAGGTGAAAGTGGACGGAGAAAAAATAACCTGCGCTCCGCTGACTGAACTGCCCTTGACGCAACGGTATTTTTTATTTTAAAGCGGCATTTCAATTGCACGATTTATTTTCTGCGCAACTGCACGTGAAAAAATTTCGTTTATCAAATAAAACATTAGCCCATCAGCTAATTAGTAAATTTAAATATTAAAATGCTGGTAAAAGAAAAAATAGGGAACCTGGAATTATTCGCCATCAACAACAGGAACATTGATTATGTATTGCTGGATTGGTACGAAACCAATAAGCGCATACTGCATAAAAAAACTGTTTTGGGGCGGGAACTGAGCATGAAATTTTTAAATGAAAATCCCCAACTTGGCGTGGGTGATATTGTTTATGAAGATGATTTTGGACTGATAGCCGTTGATATCAATGAATGCGATGCCATTGTTATCCGGCCAAGATCAATGCATGAAGTAGCTGCGGTTTGCTATGAAATTGGCAACAAACATTTGCCCTTGTTTTATCAGGATGACGAAATTTTGGTGGCGTTTGAAGAGCCCCTTTTTCAGCTGTTGACCAGCAGCGGATATGCTGTTGAAAAAGCAAGACGAAAATTAATATCTCCGCTGAAAACTACGGTTGCCCCGCATGGAAGCAGCAGCAATTGTTTGTTTAACAGGATCATGAAATTAACTACCGATCCTGAATGAATACTGCGCTGTTAAGTCTGCTACAATTATCAGATCCCACTTTGCCCATTGGCGGCTACGCCCACTCTGCGGGCTTAGAAACGTATGTACAGCAGGGGATTGTAAAGAATACTGCTACAGCAAAAACATTTATCACAGAAATGCTTGCCCGCAATTTACAATACACGGATGCTACATTTGTTTCACTTGCTTTTGATGCTGCAAAACAAAATGATTTTACAAGAATAATCGCACTCGATAACGAATGCAATGCGGTAAAATTACCAGCTGAAATGCGGCAGGCTAGCCAGAAGCTGGGCATTCGTTTAATAAAGATATTTCAACCGGTTTGTGAAAATAGTTTTACAGCACAATATCAAAAGGCCATTCAATTACAACAGGCCGCCGGGCATTATTGTATTGCTTTCGGTATGTATGCATCTGCATTGGGTATTGACAAAAAAGATGCGCTCACCGGTTTTTATTACAATGCAGCAGCAGGATTTGTAACAAACAGTGTTAAACTAATCCCCTTAGGGCAACAGGACGGGCAGGAATTGTTGTTTTCACTTCAGCCTTTGATAAGGCAATTGGCAACGGATTCGATGGAACCTGATAAAGATTTAATAGGTTTGTGCTGTACTGGCTTTGATATTGCCTGCATGCAGCACGAGCAATTGTATTCAAGGTTATACATGTCTTAATGCCTGATCATTTATTGATGTGTTGATTGTGAGAAAGCGGTGAAAAAAGCTGTAATAGTAAAAGGGAGTGACACAACGATGCTCATTTGAAAGACAACTGCTGGCTTCAAAAAATTTAAAATGACGGAAAGAAATTACATAAAAATTGGTGTAGCCGGGCCGGTGGGTTCTGGCAAAACAGCATTGATAGAACGCCTGAGCAGGGCCATGAGCAAAGACTACAGCCTGGCTGTTATCACCAATGATATTTATACAAAAGAGGATGCGGAGTTTTTAACACACAACAGTTTGCTGCCTGCCGAAAGAATTATTGGTGTTGAAACGGGCGGATGCCCGCACACAGCGATAAGGGAAGATGCGAGCATGAACCTGGAAGCCGTAGAAGAAATGGCGCAACGCTTTCCGGATGTACAAATTATTTTTATTGAGAGCGGCGGCGATAATTTATCTGCCACCTTTAGTCCCGACCTTGCGGACGTTACCATTTTTGTAATTGATGTGGCGGAAGGCGATAAAATACCCCGCAAGGGTGGTCCCGGTATTACCAGGAGTGATTTATTGGTGATCAATAAAATTGACCTTGCCCCTTATGTAAATGCCGACCTGCAGGTAATGGAAAGAGATGCCCGCAAAATGCGCAACGGCAATCCCTTTATTTTTACCAACCTCATGAGCCTGCAAGGCTTGAACAGTGTAATTGGCTGGATAAAAAGGTATGCTTTGCTGGAAACTGTTGACGAACCTGCTTTGTACAGATGAAGGCAGAACTGAAGATACAGACCAGTTATATCAACAACAGCACCCGTCTTAAAAACTGCTATTGCACTACGCCATTTAAAGTGGCCAATATTACCGAAGACAGAAATGGCAATACGCTGAGTTTAATGCTGATGAGTTCATCGCCGGGCATACTGGATGGAGACGAATACCAGGTTAATATTGAACTGGAGCAAAAATGTTCGCTGCAATTGCATACACAATCTTACCAGCGCTTGTTTACAATGGCAGAACAGGCCTGTCAGCAAATGGAAGTCCGGCTTGCTGCAGGTGCATCGTTTTATTTTATTCCGCATCCTTGCGTACCGCATGAACAGTCCGGCTTTTCATCACACAATAAAATATTTTTAACCAATCATTGTAACCTGGTTTTTGGAGAGATATTAACCTGTGGTCGCAAACTAAATGGCGAAGTTTTTCTGTTTGCGAAATACCACACCGTTACTGAAATTTTTATGAATGATCGCCTGGTAATAAAGGAAAATCTATTAATGCAGCCAGCATGGATTGATGTAACTACGATCGGCCAGTTGCAGGGTTTTACACACCAGGCCAGTTTGATATATTTAAATGAAGAGGCAGATATAAAAAAAATAATGGCACAGCTAACCGAAATATTAACTGCGCAAAAAGATACAAGTTTTGGCATCACGGCTGCACCCGTAAACGGCCTCATTATACGCATCCTTGGTCAAAAGGCAGAGCAATTATTTGATTGCTTAAAAATGATTGCAAGTCTTCTTCCGCTAAACGCTCACCATACAATTATTCCGTATGCAATCTGAAATGCAGGTACTTATATTTGCTGCTATTTCTGTTGCCTGCCTGCACACCGTTTCGGGACCTGACCACTATTTGCCTTTTATTGCGCTCTCCAAATCAAGGGGCTGGTCGTTTGCGAAAACCATTGGCTGGACTGTTGTTTGCGGATGCGGTCATGTCTGGAGCTCTGTGCTGCTGGGTTTGGGCGGCGCCGCCATTGGCTGGAGTTTATCAAAACTAAGCTGGATGGAAAATATTCGTGGCGGCATTGCAGGCTGGGTGATGTTGGTGTTTGGGTTTATTTATGGAACCTGGGGCTTATACCGGGCATATAAAAACAAACCTCATAAACATTTTGACCTGCAGAACGACGGTGAAATTTATGTATATCAACACCACCACGGTGAGGCCGTTGCACCGCAAGACCGGCATAAAATAACGCCTTGGGTAATGTTTATCATTTTTATGTTAGGCCCCTGCGAACCGATGATTCCGCTACTCTATTTTCCTGCCGCAAAAAACAGCTGGGGTGGCATGATTTTGTTGATAGCAACTTATACAGCAGTGACATTAATTACCATGATAGCAATGGTGATACTGGGTTTTATGGGCATAGCTTTTGTAAAAACAGAAAGGCTGGAGCGTTATGTGCATGCTCTCGGAGGTTTAACAATTTTTGTATGCGGTGCAGGTATGTTATTTATGGGATGGTGAAAAAACATGCAAGAATTATTAAAACTATCACCAGGTATAAATAAAAAAATAGGCGGCTAAACGATCAGCTGTACATTTTACTCTTTTTGATCAACCGGCCTTATTATCCCGTGAAGAATTACCTTGAGGTCAGCCTATCTTTGCATGATAAAATTTTGACTTAAAATTTTTTAATTGGCACTTTTTAAAGCACTCTATCAATATATATTTCAATTTCTGCGTACTAAAGTTACCAGGATGCAGTTTTTGATGGTGATCGCCACGCTGACAGGTTTTGTATCAGGGATGGTTGCTGTCCTGTTGAAAACACTGGTGCACTATATTCAGCACTGGATAGAACATATACCTGTTACCAAGTTTGCATACCTGCTGTTTCCCACATTCGGGTTGTTGCTGACGGTGTTTATCGTAAAGCGTTTTTTTGGCGGCCATATTGAAAAAGGGATTGCTATGGTTTTACAAGCCATAGCCCGGAAATCTTCTTTCATTCCTTTAAAACACAGTTATCTGCATATTATTACCAGTTCAATAACAGTCGGCCTGGGCGGCTCTGTTGGATTGGAAGCGCCCATTGTTGCAACCGGTTCTGCAGTAGGATCAAACATTGCCCGCATAACAGATTTTAATTACCAGGAACGTACTTTGCTGATTGCCTGCGGCGCGGCAGCGGGAATTTCTGCGGTCTTCAACGCACCCATCGCAGGGGTTATTTTTGCCATTGAAGTGTTACTGACAGAAACAGTTGTTAGCTATTTTATTCCATTGATTATTTCATCAGTAGTAGGTGCGCTGTGTTCCAAAATAATTTTGCAGGAAGCATCGCTTTTTAATTTTGTTTTGAAACAGACTTTCAATTACGAAAATGTTCCCTTCTACATTTTACTGGGTTTGCTGGCCGGCTTTGTTTCTTTATATTATGCAAGAACATTTAAAAAAGTAGAAAAAAAATTGCACAGCAGTACCCTCAATGCTTATGCAAAGGCTTTACTGGGCGGAGGAATACTTATGCTGATTTATTTTATTTTTCCACCACTTTTTGGAGAAGGCTACAAAAGTGTAAAAATTGTTGCCAATGGCGATTTCAGACAATTCAGTGATAATACTACCCTGTTTTCTTTGCTAAATGAAAACTGGGCGCTGATTGCCTTTACGGCTTTTATCGTTTTATTAAAACCAGTAGCTGCGGCCATCACAATTGGTGGCGGCGGTAATGGCGGTAACTTTGCGCCTTCCTTGTTTACCGGTTCCTACCTGGGTTTCTTTTTTTCTAAGCTGATTAATACTATCCCTGTAATTAAAATACCGGAAGGTAATTTTAGTTTGGTCGGAATGGCCGGCGTTTTAAGCGGCGTAATGTATTGTCCATTGACAGCTATCTTTCTGATTGCAGAAATTACCAATGGCTATGAATTATTTATCCCTCTGATGATTGTTTCTTCCATTTCTTTTTTTATTGTAAAAAGCTATGAGCCATATTCGATGGAAACAAAAAAGCTGGCACTTGAAGGACAAATTTTTACGCATAAAAAGGAGAGGAATATTCTAACCTCTATTGTGCTGGCAGATATGCTACAGGAACAATATGAGAGTATTGGGCCTGATAAAAAACTAAAGGATTTGATTGAGGTAATAAAAAGAAGCGAAAAAAATATTTTTGCAGTTGTAGATAATAAAGAACGGTTTATGGGAATCGTTGAATTGAATGACATTAAACAGAAACTCTTTCAGCCGGATTGTTATAATTCAGTATCCATCAAGTCTATGATGAAAAAGCCTGCAGCGATCTTATCTACAGACCAGGATATGCATACCGTAATGGAAAAATTTGACGTAACACAAAGCTGGTACCTGCCTATTTTGGATAAAGATAAAAAGTTTGCTGGTTTTATTTCAAAAACAAAATTGTTTAATAAATACCGGGAAATACTTGCATCGCAGGGAGACCTCTATGAATAAGGATAAATAAAAACCGAGATATAAATAGGATTAAGGAAGGGGAATATGGATATAAACGGAGAATAAATACTTTTAAATAATGACTGTTATAAGTCCCATTGATCATGAAGTGAAGCGCTTGCATAGGAAGTAGTGGCGGAACCTTCATCTAACAATTCGTCTTTAGTTTGTTCACCCTTATCAAATACATTACCAACAGTTTCTTTTAAATTTTCCCATCCGTCCCGAAATTCTGATCCTCTTTTAGCGATCAGCTTTCTGGTCTTGGAACCTTTATGTGGCGCATACAATATCCCTAATACCGCTCCTATTCCGACTCCGATTAATAAATTCCTTTTTGCGCTCATGATTCTTAATTAATTATTGTTAGAAGGATTTAAGAAGAGAAGCCAGGATAGAAATCCAGCCTCGTTTTTTGTCCAATATCCTATGAAAACCGAAACTATAAGATTAATAATTGTGCCAGAATGGTTTCAGTATAAAATTGCTTATAAGGTGGGAATCAATTTCCACAACCAGCGGATAAAATTATGGAGTGGGAAAAAGACTGTAGAAATATTTTCCGTCTTTGATGCTTAAACAATAACAAAAATGGGTGCCTTGCTGCACCCATTTGTTATAATTTAAGTTGGTTATATTCTAATAATGCCATCTCACGAAAGCTTCCATTGCCGCATATTGAGTTAATCCCAATTGCGCATATAATGTTGCGGTATTGGCATTGCGTTCTTCAGCCCGCTGCCAGAATTCCCGGTCGTCTGTTCCCTGAAATGGTATGGTATCTTTTTGAGATTGATGAATAAAAATGCCATTGCGTTTTTTAACCACCTGGTCGGGGCTCATAGGTATGGCCATTTCTATTTCAGTAATATCCCATTCCTGCCAGGCTCCTTTATAAAGCCACAGCCAGCAGTCATCCAGCCATGGCTCGCCAGCCTCTCTGATTCGTTTCAAAGCTTCTATCACAACATCAAAACAAACTTTATGGGTACCATGCGGATCTGCGAAATCGCCTGCACAAAATATCTGGTGAGGTTTTATTTTTCTTAGCAATTCAATAGTTATCGCTACGTCTCCTTCTCCCATCGGACTTTTTTCAATAGTGCCTGTTTCGTAAAATGGCAGGTTTTGAAAGTGTATTTGCGCATCTGTAAGACCTACATATTTACAGGTAGCTTTCGCCTCGCACCTTCTGATCAACCCCTTGATTGCCCTTATTTCGGCTGTATCTATTTCTGTAGATTTTTTTGTTTTTAAAAAAGCGATTGCATTTTCCAGGATGGTTTTACTTTTTGTTTCATCAATGTCGAACATGCTTTCGAAGCCCACTGCAAAATCGATGAACCTGGTTACAAATTCATCGGTAACCGCGATATTACCGCTGGTTTGATAAGCGACGTGCACCTCGTGGCCCTGGTCGTGCAAACGCATGAAAGTACCGCCCATGCTGATAATATCATCATCAGGGTGAGGAGAAAAAATAACTGATCTTTTTGGAAACGGCTCACTTCTTTCCGGGTGGTGAAAACGTTGTTCTGTTTGCTTGCCCCCCGGCCAGCCGGTTATACTATCCCGCAGCATATAAAACACTTTTAAATTGGTTTCATATGCATCGTTTCTTTCCACCAGCAGATCGCTCAATCCGTTATCATTATAGTCATTGTTGGTTAAGCTTAATACCGGCTTTTTCAACTCCAGCGCCAGGTTGACTACCGCACGCTTAATCATGGTGTCGGTCCAAACGCATTCGCCCGTAAGCCAGGGCTTTTTAAAACGGGCAAGTTCACTTGCACAGCTTTCGTCTACTACAAAAGTGCAGTCATCATGATTCTGTAATAAAGAAGCAGGTATTTCTTCTGTATCATCTTCTTCAACTGCTTTTTGTATAACAGGCGCTTTAGCATGCCCCCAGGCCATTAAAATTATTTTTTTTGATTTTAGGATGGTGCTAATTCCCATTGTGATGGCCATACGGGGCACCTGGCTCATATTACCAAATTCGTAGCTGTTGGCAATGCGGGTACTGTTATCTAAAGTAATCAATCTTGTTTTTGAATAAATGCCGCTGCCGGGTTCATTAAAACCAATGTGCCCGTTTACACCAATTCCCAATATTTGCAGGTCCAATCCACCGGCATCTGCTATCTTTTTTTCGTATGCTGCACAGTGTTCTTTTACTTTATCTTTTGGCACCATACCATCCGGCAAAAAATAATTATTGGGATCAATATCAGTTTGCTCAAACAAATTTTTGCGCATAAAGTAATGGTAGCTCTGTAATGCATCGGCTTCCATGGGATAATACTGGTCCAGGTTAAATGTGATTACATTTTTAAAACTTAGCCCTTCGTTTTTATGCATACGCACCAGTTCGGCATACAATGTTTTGGGTGAAGAGCCCGTGGCCAAACCAATGATACATTTTTTTCCTTCGGCCTCTTTTGTCCTGATCAAATCTGCAATTACCTGTGCCACATACACCGATCCGGACGCAGAGTTGGGGAATATTTTTACGGCAATTTTTTCGAGTGAATCTGTAAAGTCAATTTTATGTTTCATATACATTTTTTGCGTGGTGAGTTGTTAGCCTTCTTACCTGTATTTTAAAGTATTAATAAATTGGCAAAGCCCGGCTGTGTACCATAACCATGATTAAGAAATAGATTGGACAGTTATTTAATAAGAGATTGATTTTTTAATTGCCGCTAAAGTAAAGCAAAAATTTTTATGTAAAAAATCGCCGCGGCCTGTTAAATGCGCTGTTGCTGATGACAATCGTTTGCACAAATATTTCCCTGCCTGCATAAATTTTAATAAGTTGCAAAATGGAAAACAAACTGCCGACCATCACCGAAATTGCCAGGAGATTGAATATTTCTGCCTCTACCGTTTCAAGGGCTCTGCATAATCACAGCAGCATTGGCCTGCGTACAAAAATGCGGGTGCAGGAGCTGGCGAAAGAATTGAACTATGAACCCAACCAAACAGCTATTTTTTTTCAACAGCGAAAAACATTTACCATTGGTGTTGTATTACCCGAATTGTCAGAAGCATTTTTTTCGGCAGCCATCAGTGGTATTGAAGATTGTGCCTATAAAAATAAGTATACGGTGCTGATGGGACAATCGCATGATAGTGAAGAAAAAGAAAAACAAATTATTGAAACTATGAAAAGCCACCGCGTGGATGGCCTGCTGGTTTCCATCGCCAATAAAACCAATAACTACGATCACTTTGAATCCTTAAAAAGATATAATATACCCGTTGTTTTTTTCGACAGGATACCAGACATGCCCGATATTCATTATGTCGCCTGCAATTTAATCTCGGGCACTATACAGGCAATCAATTTTTTAATAAAGAAAGGCCACCGTATAATCGGTATGTTAAACGGACCTGAAAAACTGGCTGCCAGCAAAGAAAGAGAAGAAGGCTACATACAAGCTATGAAAAAAAACAGGTTGAAATTTGACCCTACCCTGGTGGTAAACTGCGATTTAAGTACCGATAAGGTTTACGCTGCAACTGAACATTTATTAAAGCTGAAACGTAAACCCACGGCCATTGTAGTCTTCAACGATTATGTTGCTTTGGATGCGGTGCAGTATGCCCGCAGGCAAAAGTTACGCATCAACAAAGACATTTGCTTTGTGAGCTATGCCAATTTGCCTATCAGCCATTATACGGCCTTTCCCCCCATGGCTTCGGTAGAACAGTTTCCCTACCTGCAGGGCCAAAAAGCAACCGAAACTTTGCTGGAACTGCTGAGCAATAAGGACAGCGGACAGGAAGGAACAAATACGTACTATAAAATAATTCTTGAATCTCAGCTGGTGATTAAAGAAAATAACATAGCAGACCAGGTGTTATAAAATATTATTTTTACCCGCAAACCGGCGCAATCGTTTGCACATCGCTACTCGCAGGCTTTTGTTTAGGTTTGTTTTCTATCTTAATAATATGTGGCAAAAAGTGTTACCAGCATACGGTATCAATATAAAAGATTGTAGTGTACAATTATTCGGCAATGGCCTTATTAACAGTACATGGCGAGTAACAGCCGGCGGCAAAATTTTTATACTTCAACGCATCAATCACCAGGTTTTTAAAAATCCGCAGGCAATAGCAGGCAATATACAATTGCTGGCAACTTATTTAAATAAGCATGCACCCGGATATTTATTTACAACACCTGTAAAAACACTCAGTAATGAGGAACTGGTACATGATACGGAACTCGGTTATTTTCGGATGTTTCCGTTTGTTGCCGGATCGCATACCGTCGATGTAGTAAACAGTACGGCAGAGGCTTATGAAGCAGCCAAACAATTTGGCAAGTTTACAAAATTGCTTGCCGGTTTTGATTGTACCCAACTGCAGGAAACATTGCCCGATTTTCACAATTTATCTTTCAGGTATCACCAGTTTGAAAATGCGCTGGCCGGCACTACGCCGGAATTGATCGAACAGTCAAAGGAATCAATTGACTTTATTAAAGCCAATTATCACCTTACTGAAATATTTAAATCCATCAAAAAGAGCCCTGCTTTCAAAAAAAGGGTAACACATCACGATACCAAAATCAGCAATATTTTGCTGGATGAAGACAACAATGGTTTATGTGTTATTGACCTGGATACTATCATGCCCGGCTATTTCATCAGCGACGTGGGGGATATGATCAGAACCTATGTGAGCCCGGTGAGCGAAGAAGAAAAAGACTTTTCAAAAATTGAAATAAGAGAAGATTATTTTGCTGCTATTGTAGAGGGTTACCTGGGTGAGATGCAATACGAATTAAGTAAAGAAGAAATTGACCATTTTGTTTATGCAGGTAAGTTTATGATCTATATGCAGGCCATCCGTTTTCTTGCAGATCACCTGATGAATAATATTTATTACGGCGCCAGTTACCCGAATCACAACCTGTACAGGACAAACAATCAAATAACCCTGCTGAAAAAATTAATAGAAAAAGAAGTTAAACTGCAACAGCAGGTACATTCTTTTATACAAAAAAATGTTGAAGATAAAAGTACGGCTGCATAGGCGGCTATCCTTCTTTTGAAGCATTCCTGCCCAGCGTAACTACATGCTTGTAAACGTTTTCATTAATGGCTTTTTCACTTTTTGCTATCACAACGGTGGCAACTGTATTACCAATAAAATTGATCAGTGCCCTTCCCTCACTCATAAAACGATCTACCCCAATCAACAAACCCAGTCCCTCCAACGGGATTACTTTTAATGCAGTTAATGTAGATGCCAATACAATAAAACCGCTGCCTGTAACGCCTGCAGCACCTTTACTGGTTAACAGTAATATGCCGATAATAGTTAACTGTTGCCCAAGCGACAAATCCACGTGAAATACCTGGGCCAGAAATATTACACTCATGCTTAAATAAATGGTAGTTCCATCCAGGTTAAAACTATAACCGGTCGGGATAATTAATCCTACTACTTCCTTATCACATCCGGCATCTTCCAGCTTTTTTATAACTGACGGCAAGGCTACTTCGCTGCTGCTGCTACCCAATACTATTAGAATTTCTTCTTTGATGTAAACCAGCAATTTCCATAAACTAAATTTATAATAACGGGCTATTAAATTCAGCACCACAAAAATAAACAGCAAGCCCGTAATATAAAAAGCAAGCATTAGTTTGCCCAGCAAAGCAAGGCTTGTAAAGCCAAATTTGCCGATTGTAAAAGCCATACCACCAAAGGCCCCGATGGGACTAAGCCGCATCACGATCTTTAAGATATTAAACAACACTTTATTGATGGTTTCAAAACTATTCAACAAGGGGATTCCCTTGTTACCAATCCATTTCAGTCCTATAGCAAACAGCACACTAAAAAAAAGGACCTGTAAAATATCGCCTTTGGCAAATGATTCCACAATATTGGTTGGAACAATATGCGAAAAAAATTCTCCCCAGTTCATTGCCTTTGCCTGCGTTGCATATTGCGCCACTTTATCTGCCTGCATATTGCTGTACACTATACCTGCACCGGGTTTTACAAGGTTAGCAACTATTAACCCAATTATAAGTGCCAGGGTTGTTACTATCTCAAAATACAAAATAGCTTTGCCGCCTATGCGGCCTGCTTTTTTTAATTCGCCGGCACCCGCAATACCGCTTACGATCGTAAAAAATATCACCGGGGCAATCACCATGCGGATCATGTTAATGAATGTTTCACTGATCAGCTGTGCTGTAGTTGCAAAACCAGGGAACAAAAACCCAACCAATACCCCCGCCAAAATGCCAATGATTACCTGTATATATAAAACCTTTAAATACTTCACAATTAGTTTTTAAGATGGGTAAATTAGCATTTTTTATTGACTACACATTGCAAAAACGGATAGTGTCAGGTTCCTAAAGGGATGACGGTTTAAAAACACGTTTGTACACGCACGCTGTAAAAGTGATGGCTTGCCAGGATTTCGGTTTAGTTGCCGGAATAACTGTTGCTTAAATTAAATAGTATTCTTGTTTATCGTATTTTTAATCATGCAACACGAGTTTCTTTTATATGGTGCAAATGGATATACGGGTGAGTTAATTGCAAGGCATGCCATGCAATACAAGTTGCTGCCCATACTAGCAGGCAGACGAAAGGAACAGATTGCTCCATTGGCTGCTAAATTAGGATTGCCTTATAGAATCTTTGACATGAATGACGGAGGTGCTTTGCTGGCCGCCCTTAAAGAAGTGAAAGCCGTAATACATGCTGCCGGACCTTTTGAGTATACAGCAAAACCAATGGTACTGGCTTGCCTGCTTACGGGCACACATTACCTTGATATCAATGGCAGCATTGAGGTTTTTGAGATGATAAAGCAATATGATGCCTCAGCCAAAAAAGCAGGTGTGATGCTGTTGCCAGGTGCCGGTTTTGATGTGGTGCCTACCGACTGTATTGCGCTGCAGTTAAAAAATTTATTACCTAATGCCGTGCGGCTTCAGCTGGCTTTTGCCACTACAGGCGGCTCATTATCCCACGGAACAGCCACTACAATGACGGATAAATTAGGCGAGGGCGGAGCTGAAAGAAAAGACGGAAAAATAGTAAAAGTTCCGCTGGGTAAAAAAGGCATGTGGGTTGACTTTGGCCCTAAGCAATTGTTTGTAATGAGCATTCCATGGGGCGACGTATCCACTGCATGGTTTACCACAGGCATTCCCAATATTGAAACTTATACCGGGGTTGCTAAAAAAACTTTTACTTTATTAAAATTGCAATGGCTATTTAACTGGGTACTGCGCAGAAGCAGCATCCGTAAAATCATTAAAAATAAAATTAACCGCCAGCCGGCTGGTCCGGCTGACGAGCAGCGAACTAATGCCCGCAGCCTGGTTTGGGGGCAGGTGATAAATGAAGATGGAAAAACGGCTATTGTGCGTATGAGTGCTCCGGAAGGATATACCTTAACTACGCACAGCGCTTTGATAATTGTACAAAAAATATTAAATGGTAATTTTTCTCCCGGCTATCAAACCCCCGCCAGCGCCTATGGCGAAAACCTGGTAATGGAAATCCCGGGTGTAAACAGAGAGGTTATTGAATAAAAGAGCAATGGCGCCGTTTTTTACAAAGGAATATTGCCATGTTTTTTTCTCGGCCGCTTCGCCACTTTATTTTCCAGCATGGCATATGCCTTGATTAATTTTTTCCGGGTATCTTTTGGTTCAATTACCTCATCAATAAAACCCCTCTCAGCGGCAAGGTAGGGCGTTGCAAATTTTTCTGCATACTCCGCCTCTTTTTCCAGTAATTTTTTTGCCGGATCTGCAGCTTCCGCAATTTCTTTTTTAAAAATAATTTCGCTGGCGCCTTTTGCGCCCATCACTGCTATCTCCGCAGTAGGCCAGGCAAAATTCATATCAGCACCAATGTGTTTTGAATTCATCACATCATAAGCTCCGCCATAAGCCTTACGTGTAATTACGGTCACTCTTGGTACAGTGGCCTCACTCAAAGCGAATAATAATTTGGCACCGTTGGTAATAATGCCGTTCCACTCCTGGTCGGTTCCCGGTAAAAAGCCCGGCACATCTACCAGCACCAGTAAAGGAATATTAAAACAATCGCAAAAGCGGGTAAAGCGGGCACCTTTTTTTGAGCTGTCAATATCCAGCACACCTGCAAGGCACATCGGCTGATTGGCAACAATGCCAATACTTCTGCCAGCCAGCCTTGCAAAACCAACAACAATATTTTGGGCATAGTTGGTATGAATTTCAAAAAAACTTTGGGTATCACAAATGCCATCAATCACTTGGCGGATGTCATAAGGCTGATGGGTACTTTCAGGAATAATTTCTTCCAGGCACCCGCGGGTTTCATCCTGCGGTGTATAGGCGTACTTTGGCACAACATCTTCGCAGTTTTGCGGCATGTAGCTCAGTAATTTTTTCATCTGCGCAATACATTCCATGTCGTTGGCAGCGGTTAAATGTGTTACGCCCGATTTGGTTGAATGCGTAGAGGCTCCACCCAGCTCTTCTGAACTTACCGCTTCATTGGTAACGGTTTTTACAACATTCGGACCTGTAACAAACATGTAACTGCTGTTTTCTACCATCAGTGTAAAATCTGTAATGGCAGGCGAATATACAGCACCACCGGCGCAGGGGCCCATTATGGCCGATAACTGCGGGATAACGCCGGAAGCCATCACATTCCTGTAAAAAATATCGGCATAGCCTCCGAGTGAACGTACCCCTTCCTGTATCCTTGCGCCGCCTGAATCGTTCAATCCAACCATGGGCGCTCCCGTCTTCATGGCAAGATCCATAATGCGGCAAATTTTTTCCGCATGTGTTTCAGATAAAGCGCCGCCAAACACGGTAAAGTCCTGCGCAAAAACATACAGCAACCGGCCATTGACAGTTCCATAGCCGGTGATTACGCCGTCGCCGTAATACTGCTGATCTTCCATACCGAAATCTTTTGTGCGGTGCAAGACCAGCGCACCAATCTCCTCAAATGATCCGGAGTCCATCAATAAATTAATCCGTTCTCTCGCCGTCAATTTTCCTTTTTTATGCTGAATCGCATTCCTTTCAGCACCGCCGCCCGCTTTGCCTTCCGCTATCTTTTTTTGTAACAGTTCCGTTTTTGATTTCATCAAAAAAAATTTAAAAATAATTGTACCGGTGTTTGGTTCAGGCCAGCCTTCTTTTCCAGCTGGTAGATTTATTTTCCACCGCTCTTGTAATTTTTTGTTCTTCTATCCAATAATGCAATGCGACAATCGCTGCGGCATGCGCTTTTACCTGCTGCTGCGCTTTTATCTTTTCAGGGCTGTAAAAAGTTTTTACAAAATGAGTATCGAATTTTCCTGAAACAAAAGCGTCGTGCTGCATAACAAAACTGCCGAAAGGTAATGTGGTGGACACACCTTCAATTTTATATGCAGCTATAGCCTCCTTCATTTTTTGAATGGCTTCTATCCTGTTTTTTCCGTGCGTTACCAGTTTTGCAATCATGGGATCATAATAAATAGGGATGCTCATTCCTTCTTTATATCCATCATCTACTCTTATCCCATCGCCTGATGGTGGCGAATAGGTAGTGAGCGTTCCAATCGATGGCAAAAAATTATTGAACGGATCTTCTGCATAAACCCGTAGTTCCAGTGCATGTCCGTTAATGGTGATGTCTTCTTGTGAAAATCCTAATAATTCTCCCCGGGCAATTTTTATTTGTTCTTCCACAAGGTCAATGCCGGTGATCATTTCGGTTACGGGATGTTCCACCTGCAACCGGGTATTCATTTCAAGAAAATAAAAATTGAGTTGTTCATCCATCAAAAACTCAACTGTACCGGTGCTGAAATAATTACAGGATTTTGCCACCATCACAGCTGCCGCTCCCATGGCTTTGCGCAATGCTGGTGTCAGAATGGAGGAGGGTGATTCTTCCACTACTTTCTGATGCCTTCGCTGAATGCTGCACTCCCGCTCAAATAAGTGAACGGTATTGCCCGCTTTATCCGCCAGCACTTGTATTTCGATGTGCCGTGGACAGGCAACATATTTTTCAATAAAAACAGCCCCGTCACCAAAAGAGGAGGTTGCTTCGCTGGAAGCCCGCTGCATCTGTTCCTCAAAATCTGCTTCTTTTTCTACCACCCGCATTCCTTTACCACCACCGCCCGCGGAGGCTTTTATTAAAACCGGGTAGCCAATTGCTGCGGCTGTTTTTTTTGCCATTGCTACATCTTCAATAGCCGTATCAACACCTGGCACCATGGGCACGTTGTATTTTTTAACACAAGCCTTAGCTGCAAGTTTACTTCCCATTATACGCATAGCTTCTGGCGAAGGTCCAATAAACACGATGCCTGCGTCTTCCACCATTTGTGCAAACGCAGCATTCTCGCTTAAAAAACCATATCCGGGGTGAATACCATCCACATTCAATTGTTTGGCAAAAGCAATGATGGCTTCACCGTTTAAGTAAGATTGGGTAGATGGCGCCGCTCCCAGGCAAACCGCTTCATCAGCGTATAGTACATGAGGTGCATTTCTGTCTGGTTCTGAAAAAACGGCTACCGACCGGATGCCCATTTTACGGATGGTGCGAAGGATACGCAACGCAATTTCTCCGCGGTTGGCTACTAATATTTTTTGCATTGCATTTGTTATTTTAAAGGTCTGCACAAAAACTTATTCCAGCTCTATTAAAACCTGGCCTTTTTCTACCGTTTGCCCGGCCGTTACGGCTATTTTTTTTATGATGGCTGCGGTGCTGATTACAATACAATTCTCCATTTTCATAGCTTCCAGAATCAGCATTTTATCCCCTTCATTTACAGACTGGCCATTGGTTACAGCAATCTCCAGCACCTTGCCCGGCATAGGCGCTTTTATTTCCTTTATGTGCTTATTCGTTGCTAAACCAAAGCCCATTTTGTCAAGTACTTCGTCCATCTCATCTTTAACAGACACCTCAAAATTTTCTCCGTCAACTTCTACGGTAAAATTTTTCGAAGCCATGTCAGTTTGCAGCATTTTTACATTCAGCGATTGCGTTTCGTGCAACAGGCTATACTCACCCGGGGCGGTTTGTATTATATCGGCAGCAGCCGCTTCGGCTTCAGTGAAGGAAAATTCAAACCCGTTCGCCTTCACTTTTAATAATTTTTTTTTATCGGGCATAGTGCAAGTTTTTCGCCTTGGGCATTTGGGTAAAATCTATTTTTGAATTGCCTGGCAATTGTTATGATGAAAATTACGAAATAATAAATAACCAGCATCAATTGACTAAGCGTGACCTAAAACATCCGCTTTCAAAATATCGCCGCAAGTGCTTTAAGAAGGAGATGCATTTACGAAATGTTACTTATCAAAAATGTACTTTTACTTTTTATAAATTCTGCTATGTTTAACCTGCCCCAAATAGAACAAATCATTAAACAATCTCACTGGTGGCAAACGGCAGCTGTCACTTTGGACAATCATTACAGCAATAACAGTGGTATTATGCTGACAGATCATTTGCAGCAGGTGTATGACAATGTGGAAACCATCTTCAAGCAACCTGAAACAGGTTTTTACGGAGACTTATTCAATCTTTTAAAGCAGTTAAATGTAGACAAGGAAGAATTAAAAAATGAGCTGAAAGTAGTTGCTTTATTGCATGATATTGGTAAACCGGTGGAAGATAAAAAAATGGTGATGCCACATCCGCTCACGGGCAAACCGGCCCACAAACGTCATGGTCTTGCGGGCCTGATGGCAGCCATGGAAATACTGGCACCCAGCCTTGATGAAATACCTGAAAAAAGAGACCGCATTTACCGTACCATTGAACTGCATGATATGTCGTACGGCTTATTCCGGGAATACCAGGCAACGTTGATTATTCCGCCACATGACCGATGGACTTATATTAATCATAAAATACACATACTGCCTGCTGCGGGCATTATTTACCTGTTGATTTTTAAACTGGCAGATGTTCACGGTCATGAAAACATTTCAGATGTGATTTGGTTTTATCATGCCGTAAAATCAAATTACTTTAATCAGCTGCTGATTGATTTACCTATGCCAACCGAAGCAGATATCCGATAGTTTACTAAGCGCAACTTGAAGTTAATTTCAGCGAAAATAAATAGCCTGCCCGGTTGCCTGGATGCGCCGGATTGCAGGAAGTTTATTTGATGGTTATTTTGATAAAACATTTTACTGTTGCATGTTGTTTCCTTGTTGTACCAAACAGTTACGAATAATTTTGAAGCCATGAAATTAAAACTTGTACTTTTTTTTGTTTATTTCAGTTGTTGCTTTTCAGCTTGCCACCCGCAACAGAATGACGCTGTATTAAAATCAACAGCAAAAAAACCGGATTATACTATTGGCAAGGCTTCGGAGGATGGTATTGGAAAATTTTATCTTGGGCGTGAAATTGCACATGTAATGGGCGCCTCGGGCAGCGACTGGCTGGAGAGAGATGATCGCGATAAAGAAGAAAATACATCGCTCGCCATAGCAAAAATACAATTGCCTGCAACCGGCGTAGTGGCTGATATCGGCGCTGGCACGGGGTATTACAGTTTTCGGTTGGCGGCTAAAGTACCACAAGGAAAAGTATATGCTGTGGAGATACAGGATGAAATGATTGCCCTCCTCAAAAACAAAAAACAACAATTAAAAGACAGTGTGGTAGACATCATCAAGAGCACAGTTCTTTCTCCCAACCTGCCGCCAAACAGTACCGACCTGGCGATAATGACCGATGTATATCATGAGTTGGAATACCCGGCAGAAATGTTACGTTCCATTTATACCGCACTAAAAAGCGATGGCAAATTATTACTGATCGAGTACCGTGGTGAAGATGCGTCTATTCCTGTCAAAGCATTGCATAAAACTACCGTGACCCAGCTGAATAAAGAACTCAATGCAAATGGCTTTAAGCTGAGTTTTAAAGGTGATTTTTTACCGATTCAGCATTTTTTATTGTTCGAAAAAATAAAGAAGCCCTCAGATAAGGCTGAATAGATACCAATTAATTATTGCCATTTACTGGCATCTTAATTGTAAAATATTGCCGTGCGGCATTGGCCGGCAAAGAATCGGCAAACAATTTCATATTCAATTAAAGTCATTTCTTGTTATAGGAATTATCCAAACCAACTAAAATTGGGGAAGTATTAGCTTGATTTCATAGACTTTACAATGATTGTAAGTCCAACAAAAAAGAAGCAAAACATAATAAACCGGATTAAAGACATTACAATTTTTTTATTTTTTATAAAGCAAGTCAATTAAATATTCTGAAAGTATGACGGTTATGACCGAACATCTTGATTTCGGTCAGGCATAAGTAGTATTGGAAATCGTTGCTTAGGGGGTTAGCATTTTAAGACCATGAATGTAGGGTTAATTTATCAGTTATAGTTGCCGTTTAAATAAAATATGCCACAACTTTTTTATTATCGGTCATGTTTGAGCTTTAGATGAGAAATTTGCATCCACTTAAATAAGTTGAATGAAAAAAATAGTACTGTCGTTGATTATACTTGTGTCCATATTAATGGTGCAGGCCCAGGATGAAAGAACAAATACCGTTTCTGGCAACATCCGGGATTCAATCTCTCATCTTCCACTGGAATATGCTACCGTGAGTTTATTTACAAAAGGAAGTACCAAACCGGTGAACGGAACAGTTACAGATAATAAAGGCCACTTTATAATAAATGAAATTAAAGACGGCGTGTACACGATTGTGTTTGAATTTATAGGTTACAAATCGGTCAGTATAAAAGATGTGCGGCTCGATAAAACCAACCCCGTAATGGATGTAAAAACCATTGCGCTTGATCCGCAAAAAACGAACCTGCAATCAGTAACGGTGGTTGCACAAAGCAAACTGGTAGAGAATAAGATTGATAAAATGGTGTACAATGCCGAGAAGGACATCAGCTCTCAGTCCGGCGTAGCGACAGATGTGCTGAAAAAAGTACCGCAGGTTTCTATAGATGTAGATGGCAATGTGCAGCTGGCGGGCAGTTCGGGCATTCGTTTTTTGGTTAATGGAAAACCCTCCACCGCTTTTGGAAGCAGCATTGCAGATGTATTGCAAGCCATCCCGGCAAGCCAGATAAAAAGCATCGAAGTAATTACCAATCCGGGCGCTAAATATGATGCACAGGGCATGGGCGGCATAATTAATATCATTTTAAAAACCAGTACGGCAAAAGGATATAATGGCAATCTATCCTTAACCGCAGGCACCAGGAATGAAAATGGTTCTTTTAATTTAAATGCCCGTAAAAACAATTTTGGTGTCAATGCATTTATCAGCGGTAATCAGCGCCTTACTTCAACTACACATTCCACCAGTGACCGTTTAACAACAGACAGTATCAGCAACAGTACCCTGCACCAGGAAGGAACAGGCCGGTTTGAGCGCCACGGATTGCAGGCTGGTACCGGTTTTGACTGGACGTATAAAAAACACAATAACTTTTCCGGCTCCCTGTCTTATAACGATTTTGGTTACACAGGCACCGGGCATAACAACCAGGTGCTGCATTCAGATAAAGTTGCCGGGCAACCACCTATACTTTCTGGCATCAATTCCAATTCTCTTTATAAATCCAGTAATGTTGATGCTGGTTTAAACTATAAGAGAACATTTGCGAAGGAAGACCAGGAGCTGGAAATAAATGTCAACACTAGTTCGGAAACCAATAAAAATACTTCTGCAAATGAACAATTGCTGTTGCCGCAGGACTCTTTGTTTTACGGCCGCAAAAGCAGTAACCCCGGCAAAGTAAATCAAACAGAAATAAGGATAGATTATGCGCAGCCCGTTATGAAAGATGTCAACTTTGGTATTGGTGGCAAGTCGTCTTTTTATAATATCAACAGTACTTCACTAGTGGATGGTTATCTTGCGGACCTGCAGTTATACCAGCCGGATGCTTCGCTCAGTAATAATTTAAAATACCATCAAAAGGTATATGCGCTGTACAGCGAAATCAGCTTCCACGTGGCAAAACTATTCCAGGCAAAAATTGGGGAACGGTATGAGCGTACAGAAATCAATTCTTATTATTCCAATGCGCAACACCAGGTAAAAATACCGGGCTATAATACACTGGTTCCTTCGGTTTTTTTATCAAAAAAAATCGGCGATCATCATACCATTAAACTCAGCTATTCCAAAAGAATTGAGCGGCCGGGATATGATGACCTGAACCCTTTTGTAAATACCAACGATCCTAAAAATCTCACTGCAGGCAATTCCAATCTGCAGCCCGAAATCGGTCACCGCTATGAGTTAGGTTATAGCCGTGATATGGGCAAAACAGGATCAGTTATGGCCAATTTGTTTTACCGCCTGAATGAAAATGATATACAACCTTACCTGGTTTACTATCCTTCATTTACAGTGGGCGATACCACCTACACAAACGTAACAGTTAGCACCCGCCAAAATATTGGCAAGGAGCAAAACGTGGGAATGAACCTTTTTGCAGATGTACACATCAATACCAAATTTGGCCTGCGCAGCAATGTATTTATATTCAGACGGCATACCATCAATACACTGGACAAGGGCTACGATTATAACAGTTTTAATTATCGTTTTAACCTGAACGCCAACTACCAGTTTACCAATACGCTGGTAGCTGAATTTTTCGGCAACTTCAATTCGCCGCGGCACGAGGCGCAGGGCAGGTATCCTTCTTTTACCACTTACAGTTTTGCGATGCGCAAACAGTTCTGGAAAAAGAAAGGAAGCCTTGCATTAAGTGCAAATAATTTTCTGCAGGAATATGTAAGTCAAAAAACAGAATTATTTGGCCCTGGGTTTTCGGTAAATAGTGAGCGAAAAATACCTTTCCGTTCCATCGCCCTTAATTTTACCTGGAAGTTTGGCAAGCTGGAATTTAAAAAGAGCAATAACGAAAATGAAGAGCGTGCGCCAATAGAATAACGAATATTTTTTCAGCAAAATTTGGTTTAATAATTGTTCTGGCAAGGGTAATTTCCACACCGGCCATATGTACATTTGTGCAATGCTTTTTATATAGCACTTGTATTGGATGCAACAAATTTTGCCGGAAAAATAAAACCACTTTCATGCTCCCTATCAGCGACGACAATTCAGACCGTAAAACATTTCCTGTTGTAAATTTAATTTTCATCGTACTCAACATACTGGTGTTTATTGTTTATCAGCAGTGGGGCACCAACACCAATTTTACCTACAGCTATGCCACGGTACCGGCAGAAATTTTATCAGGCCACGATATAGTAACTGATGCGGTAATTGTACATGATCCCGTGAGCGGGCGAACCATGCAAATTCCAGGTCTGGGTATTACAGCCATTCCAGTTTGGCTTACATTGTTAACAAGTATGTTTATGCATGGCGGCATTGCACACCTCGGCGGCAACATGCTGTACCTGTATATTTTTGGCGATAATATCGAAGACCGGCTTGGACATGTACGTTATTTTTTCTTCTATTTACTATGTGGCATTCTAGCCTCGTTAACTCATGTGTTTACGGATTACCTGTTTGGTGAAAATCACCTCATCCCAAGCCTGGGTGCATCCGGTGCTATCTCGGGTGTAATGGGCGCCTACCTGCTATTTTTTCCAACGCGAAGAGTGACCGTTTTTCTATTGTTCTTTTTTATACATGTGCCGGCCTTTATTGTACTCGGCTCCTGGATACTGCTGCAGCTTGCCAACGGTACCGGCTACCTGGGGGGCAATGAGGCGACCGGCATTGCCTATGCAGCGCATATCGGCGGCTTCTTTGCCGGGTTATTGCTGGTGAAAAAATTTTTACCGGAAAGTGCTGTCAACTCCAGGCGACGGGTTTGGTAAAAATGAGCTGGCCATACCCATAAATCTATTGCTGCTATTATCTTATATTTAGTTTCTAAAAAACAGTACCATGATTTCTCGCAACATTAAAACAGGTATTTGCTGCCTGGCATTTTTATTACTGGCAGGTATACAATCATTACAGGCGCAAAGCGGTCGGTTCAGTTTTGAAAAATACATCAACCACCAGGATACACTGCGATACCGCATGCTTTTTCCGGATGCAGACAACATGCAAAAATACCCATTGGTAATTTTTTTACATGGCAGCGGCGAGCGGGGAAATGACAATGAAGCGCAGCTCAAATGGGGTGCACAAAATTTTGCTACCGACGAGGCCATGTCCATGCATCCTGCTTTTGTAATTGCCCCGCAATGCCCTGAAAAGGAAGGCTGGAGCAATTTTGACGGAAGAGATAAAAGTACTGATCTTAAACTAAAGCCCAGCCCTTCAAAAGTAATGGGTCTTGTGATTGACCTGGTACATGAGATGATTAAAAAATTTGCCATTGATACCAATCGCATCTACATAACAGGCTTATCAATGGGGGGCTTTGGCACTTACGATGCAATTGAAAGATACCCCGATTTATTTGCTGCCGCAGTTCCTGTTTGTGGTGGTGGCGATGTTTCCAAGGCACCGCTGATTGCGAAAATGCCTATCTGGATTTTTCACGGTGCAGAAGACCCCGCGGTAAACCCCGCCTTCTCGGTAAGTATGTTGGAAGCGCTCGTAAAAGCTGGTGCTCATCCCGGGTTTACACAATATCCTTCAACCGGGCATTTTTCCTGGCTGGCCGCCTATAAAGATCCATTGATGATGGAATGGTTATTCAGGCAACACAAATAATTCTGTCTTATTGATCCATCGCTTTGAAAGTCTGTAAAAGGAGGTCCCAAAGTGAAACCTCAACCATCCTATTTCTTCTTCCAAAATTCAAATTTAGCTCATCACAAAGCGGGTTATTTTTTTTATTGTAAATTGGCAGTATAAAAACCAATCCGGATGGGGTGTATGGAATTTCTTAGCCCGGTTAATTACTTATTGAGTAAGTGATCGAATGCAATTACAATCCATACCCTGCATCTTTTGTTCAAGATAACTGCTAACCTCAATGAGAAGATTTTTACTTGTATTTATTTGCATAGCATTTTTTACGTCCGCAAACGCCCAGGATTTTTCTGCATCCAGGTTGATTGACATGTTGTCCGGCGACCATTATAAAATAGAAAAACAGGTAACAGGTAAAAAATATCGTTTCACTGGCTCCGAATCATTTGGCGATACCGTCGTCAGAACCTATCAATACCGCCCCGTTATAAAAAACAGCAAAAAAAAGACGGCTGATTCGATAGCGAGAAGGATGCAAATCTCGTCCCTCAAAGAAACGTTTACACTTACTTACCAAACCACTTCGCCCGCAGAATATACCGGCATAATTGACAAATTAAAAAAAGATTCCTTCTACTGCGAATACGAAAAGGATAGCACGGTAAAATCACATTTATATCAGCATGAAGATTATACAGCAGATGCAACTGTAATAAATGAAGATGGCACCAATTGGTATGGAATTACATTTTTTAAAAAAGAATTTCCGTTAACCCGCGATGTACATTTTGCAGAGGACCTGCTGGATTTTACCTCACACGAATACCTGGTTTATTATTTTGGTGAAAAACATGTAAAAAAAGATGTGTACTATTTTTCAAAAAATGATATTGTAAAATGTTCCGTACTTTTTAATAATACCAAACGCCAGGTAATTTTTGTTTGGCGGGATGGCCTGAACAGGCGCAACCTCGATAATATACTCATTGGCGGAGCGCACAAATTAAAAAGCCAGGAAGGTTATGATAAATTTACCGCTGAAAATGACTGGTTAACAAAAAGTGGTATACATCCCGGCATGCCCCTGTTTGAGCTGCGCACATTAAATGAAGGCAATTTTACTTTTTGCGGCGGAAACTCTCCCAACCCCGGTTTAATATTTTCCGATTCGGAGGGAAAAGTTGATTTTAAAAATACAGACATTATACTGGGCTGTATGAATTGTACGGACGATAAGTTCCTTGCATCGCCAAAACTCAACGCCGACAAAGCTATGCTGGATGGAAGAATTTTATTTGTTTTAACGATGGTACTTTACCCTATAGCCAACGGTATCTTCAACTGATTTTTCCAATATGTCATCGTTCAATAAAGGAAAAATGTCCCGCGGACGGGACATTTTAAATGTAGGGTTTCAGGGTACGTTAAAGTATCATCGGAGCTTTCTTTAACTATTTTATCGTGCTTTTTACTGTTGTTTTATTAACATCGGTTTTTCCTGCAGTTGAATTTTTAATGCTCAAAATCATGAAAAAATTCTTTCAAATAGTTGTTGTTGGTTTTTAAAAGGTTTCAGGTAATTCTGTAGGATTTGATTTTTTTTCTTAGGATATTGGCTGCCATACTGGCTTTTTAAAGGAATTGGGATTCGGGATTTGTTACTTAAAACTTAGCTGCTTTGTTTTCTTCTGATGTAAAAATGCAACGAATATCTGGCTGGTTTTTTATTTTTCGTTTAATGTATCACTTGTTTCGACGAATGAATAGAAATCCTCGTTTTGATAAAACGAAGCAATACAAATCTTTTAGAAAAACATTGATTCAAATTGATTACAGACAAATCAGATGGTAATAAAATTGTAACAAACTGAGGTTGCAAAATATTATCTTGTAATAACTAACCAGTAGTAATTTAAATTACAGTTTTAGTCACTTTATTTTTATACATCCAATATGAACAAATATCAAACCTGCTTCCTCATATTTTCTTTCGCAATACAGTTTATTTTTTTTCCGCCAGCAGTCAATGCCCAATTGGGCTTGAGTAAAATAGTCCTCAATGAAAACAAACAAATTATTTCCGTTGTTACAGGAGACAAAACTTTATCGCTTCAAAAACCTGTTGCCCTGTTGGGTTATAGCATCAACCAACAACAGTATTCCATCAATGCAGGTTCTCCCCTGGTTCAGGTTAGCGTAAACTTTAAAGATACAGTGGCTCCCTATGTAAAAGCTACCGTAACATTCACCAATACTTCAGCAGATACCATTGAATTAAGCAACGTGCTTCCGCTGCAACGGCAGGGGAGCGAAGTATATATCACCGGGCTGGGATCGCACCCGCTTTCCCGCACGAATCTTTTCCTACCGGGCAAATTGCCGGTGAATGTAATTGTACCTGACAATGCCTGGGAGCTTGGCTACAATGGGTTTCCTGTTTCGGCAGATAAAAAATTAATGCTGTTGAGCCGGCGCAACCGCAGCTCCATAAAACAGGGCGAACGAAAAAGATTCGAAACCGTCCTGTATCCGGGAGGCAGCGTAGACTATATTATCTACGGGGAAATGTATACAGGCAACTGGCAACAGGGATTGAACCTGGCTTTTCAGCAGCGCTGGCTGTATGACCTGGATACATTCAACGACAGCTTGTACCAGCGAAAGGATCTGCAATGGATGCGGCATAGTTATGTATTGCACCTGATGGATGCATGGGATAAATTTTATTACGACAGCAATGAAGGCAAATACAAGCTGAAGGATTTTTTAGCAAGAGGTAAAAAGTTATATGGAGGTGATGACGTAGTAAGCATATGGCCCACCTGGCCAACGCTGGGTCTTGATCAGCGCAACCAGTTTGATTTATTTCATGATTTGCCCGGTGGCATAAAAGCCATGCAAAAGCAGGCTGTAATGAGCAGAAAAATGGGCGCCCGTTTTTTTATTTGTTATAATCCCTGGGATGAAAGCACCAACAGCAAAAATCATTTTGAAGGTCTGGCAGACCTGATAGGCTCAGTTACAGCAGATGGTGTAGTCCTGGATACCAAAGGAGAATCCAGCAGGGAATTGCAGCAAACAGCAGATAAAATAAGGCCGGGCGTAATCATGTACAGTGAAGGAATGGCGGTACCTAAAGACATGCCGAACATCGTGTCGGGCAGGGTGCACAATGCGTTGTATTATCCGCCCATGCTCAATTTGAACAAGCTTATTAAACCTGAATTTACCATCTTCCGTGTGGCCGAATTGTTTAAGGAAAAAATAAAAAGAGAATTTGCCACTTCATTTTTCAATGGCTATGGAACAGAGATCAATATCATGGCGCCCGGTCAGCCTGCGTGGGTGGAAGAACAGTATAAATATTTGGGCCGCACCAGCAGGATATTGAGAGAAAATACAGACAACTTTGTCAATCGTGGCTATACTCCGCTCATACCCGTAACTGCAGACAGCATTTGGGTAAACAAGTGGGAACACGATGATAAAATTATCTATACCATTTACAGCACCATCCCTGCAGGTTATAAGGGAAATCTTTTTACTGTGGAACCTGCCAAAAACTTTCATTATGCTGACCTGTGGCAACATCGTTTATTGGAGCCCGCTAGTAACAACAATCAATGGTTTATCCAAGCCGCCACGGATGCATTTAATGCAAGTGATCTCGGCACCAACAACGAAGGTGAAGTAGATTGCATTGCACGTTTACCCATTTTAATACAGGCAAAGCTGAATGGTGATGAGCTCACACTTGAGGCAGCAAACAAAGGAACTGAACTTCGCATATGGGCTGGCATGCCTGCTTATGACAAGCAGGTTGTGCTGTTTAAACCTGGTCGGCAAAAAATAAGCATCAGTAAATATTTTGGGCGTTATGAAGGCGATTTTGTGATCCAGTTAATGAAGGACGGAATTTTGCAGGACGAAACAATTGTTACGATTGCCCCAGGTACTCCACGACGTGTGTCTGTAATGCAGCCAACTATACCGTCAGTTAGCACACCTGCCGGAATGGTCGTAATACCAGCCGGAAAATTTAAATTCAATGCTACCAATGGAGATGAGTTCATTGCTTATCCAAAACAGGACCAGGACAGCGTATTTTCAATGCCTTCTTTTTTTATGGATCGATATCCCGTTACCAACCGGGAGTTTAAAAAATTCCTGGATGCGACCGCCTACCGGCCGACCGATAAAGCGAATTTTTTAAAGCACTGGATAAACGGCACTATTCCGCAGGGAAAGGAGAATTTTCCTGTAGTGTATATCAGTTATGAAGATGCAAAAGTATATGCAGCATGGTGCGGCAAACGCCTTCCTTCTGAATTGGAATGGCAGTATGCAGCGCAAACGCTCGATTTGCGGGAATGGCCGTGGCTACAGCAGCAACCTGTAACCAGAAAAGAAGAAGTGGTCAATGCTACCCTTACCGTTAGCCAGCTTCAGGGCATTGATTCTTCCCGCTGCAACCTGGGTAATGGAAAATTATATCCTGTTGGAAGCTATCCTGCAGGAGCCAATCCATACGGCCTGAATGATCTGGTAGGTTGTGTATGGCAGTTAACAAACGATTTGTATATGAGCGGCAGTCACCGTTACATTATGATGAAAGGCGGTTCTTATTTTAAACCCTCCAGCAGCTGGTGGTATGTACAAAGCGGACCGAGAGAATTGCATTACCGGCAATACCTGTTACGGGTTAGCCCGGGCTTTGAACGAAATGCAACTGTTGGTTTCCGTTGTGTGAAGGATAAAAAATAATTAGCCTGATCAGTTATCGTTATAAAAAATGCCCCAAAAAATGGGGCATGTAAAGTGTAGGGGTTCGGGTACGTTAAACTTTTATATTAGCGTTTGTAATGATCATTTTATTGCAACTGCTTTTGAATAATTTTTTTTATTATTTCAAAGTTTGCAATCACTGGAGCCAGTTGTCTATTAAAAAAAATGGTTTTAAATCTTTTGTAGAATACTGATTCTTAATTCTTTTGTTGGTTTTGGTTTTTGTTGGTTTTTTAAAGGATCGGATTATTGGTTTTTACTTTATTTTCTCAGGATGCTGGTTCTTTATTTCTTCTCAGGATCTCGTTCTTACTGGTCTTTTAAAGGGATTTGGATGTTGGTTTTTAATTCTTCTTAGTATTTGGTCTTTTTGGTCTTTTAAGGGATTTGGATGTTGGTCTTGATTTGTAAGCTTAGCTTTTGTTCTTATCTGATGTAAAAATGCAACGAATTATCAGGCTGTTTTGGATTTTTCGTTTAACGTGCAGGTTGTTTCGACGAATGGTTAAAAAACTTCGTTTTGATGAGATGTAGGTTTAGAAAAAAGAAGCCTGCTATCTAAACACTTTTTAAGATTGAGTAATTTGAAGACAATTAGCTATTACAAAAAAATTACTGCTGGTGTTATCTGGTTAATTCATGCAACGCAAACAAGCCCGTATAATCTGCAAAGCCACACTGGTGAAGGGTTTTAAGAATATGCCGGAACAGGCTGGCATTTTCTGCCAGGTTGGAAAAAAATACAATAGATATTTTTTTGAATGGTACAGTGATCACATAATTATTAAACCCGCAGGTACTGCCGGAATGAAACAAAACCAATGAATCCGAAGTTTTATAAAACCAGCCGGCACTGTAATATGCATTGGCTACACCTCCCGCTGCAACATGCATGCGTTGCATAATTTTCGGTAAATTCAGCAAGGTATTATTCTGAATGCCTTTCATCCATTTACGATAATCATTGATGGATGTATAGACACCTCCATCACCTTTGGTAGCACTTGTCATACTTTGGTCGCTGAAAAAAACATTTCCACTGCTGTCTTTGGCATAGCCCATAGCCCTGTGTACTATCAATGCATTCGCTTCATACACAATTGACGAATCCATATGCAATGGTATGAAAATTTTTTGCTTTATAAATGCTGCATAATGCTGATGCGACACTTTTTCAATAATGAGCGCCAGCAAACAAAAACCCGAATTGCTGTACCTGAATTGGGTCCCCGGCGTGAAATAAGTTGTATCGTGTGATTGCAATAATTGCAGTATATCTGCATCAAGCAACTGTTTTGTTTGTGATGCAGGCATCAGTTCTTCATAATCCAGTATGCCGGATGAATGAGTGAGCAGGTGGCTGATGTGCACCCTGTTGCCAACACCAGCAGGCAGCCCCGGCAACCATTTGCCAATAGCATCATTTATTGAAAGTTGGTGATTCTTCTCCAGCAACAAAATACCCATTGCTGTAAATTGCTTGGTGATTGAAGCCATGCGAAAATTAGTGCCTGCATCAATTGCTTTAGCTCCTTCCAGCACAGCAAGCCCAGCCTGCTTGTTATACAATGCTTTTCCATCCTGCTCTATTAATAAGGCAAACCCAGGCTGATCTTTCGCTTGCTGAAACAACAGGCTATCCAGTTTTTTACCCAACTGTGCATTGCAGCACAATGTGCAAAACAGGAAAGCTTTCAGCGTAACAATTTTCAACATATTCTTAGATTGCATCACTTTAAAAAGAAAAATATTTCTGGCGTCAGTTTATTAAAGTTCGCTCAAAATGGAGGAAGTTTTTTAAAGATAATTATGCCCGCAATTTAATCCTGAATAATTAAGAAAATCAGCTTATGCAGAATGAATCGTCTGCTATTAACCATTATAAGATCTTTATTCAGCATTTTCCGCTGAATTAAAATTGTATTTTTATAGATTTTGTTTACGGGCAAGTTCTATTTTTACGCTTACACAAATAAAAAAATGAACCGTATTGATCGTGTCACTGCCATCCTCATTCAGCTACAATCTAAACGTGTTGTAAAAGCACAGGAAATTGCCGACCGGTTTAACATTAGTTTGCGCACGGTTTACCGCGACGTAAAAGCATTGGATGAAGCAGGTGTGCCCGTAATTGGCGAAGCAGGTGTTGGCTATTCAATCATGGAGGGATACCGGCTGCCACCCGTAATGTTTACCCGGGATGAAGCCACCGCTTTTTTAACCGCAGAAAAGCTGGTAGAAAAATTAACCGATGTCTCTACCAGGAAAAATTATGGCACCGCCATGCTGAAAGTTAAAGCAGTACTGCGGCTTACGGAAAAAGATTACCTGGAAGATATGGAGCAGCATATTGAGGTAATCGAAAATCAATATGTTCCCAAACGCAGCAATGATACCATTCACCTGCAGCAGGTATTGCAAAGTATTGCTGCCAAAAAAGTATTGCAGCTTGATTATTTTGCCAACCACAATCAACAACAAAGCAACCGGGACGTGGAGCCGGTAGGCATTTATTATTTAGGCGAAAACTGGTATATGGTAGCCTACTGCCGTTTGCGTAAAGACTATCGCACTTTTAAATTCGGCAGTATTACTAAGCTTACTGTAATGGATGTACATTTCGAAAAGCAGCACCCATCTTTAAAAAGTTTTTTGAATAAGGTATCCAAAGAAAAAAATTTGCAGACTGTGGTGCTGCTGATTGATAAAAATGTGCTTCCTTATTTTGGTGATCAGAAATATTACAATGGTTTTGTATCGCAAAAAGAAGCAGATGCCAACACCATTGAAATGACTTTTTTAACCGGCTCACTAATTGGTTTTGCAAGATGGTTCCTTTTATTCGGTGATCATGCGATTATTAAAAGTCCGCAAGCTTTGATGGATGAAGTAAAAGTTGCGCTGGCTTCCATTTCAAAAAAAGTAAATGCGGCTAATTGATGTCGCATCAAAGCAAGGCAACTGTTTTTTTCTATACTTTTTTTAATTTAATTTTTCCTGCTGACATAAGGCTGTCACAAGCCCGGATTTTCTTTGTGGTATAAACAAAACGATTATACCATGTCACAAATTGCAACATTCCAAAAAGAGCTAGAAAAAGAAGCAATTACTACCCGTAAGATGTTTTCCGTTATTCCCGACGATCAATACGACTGGAAACCACATCAAAAGAGTATGACCATTAAAGTATTGGCAACTCACATCGCTGATATATTTACCTGGTTTGGCATGACGCTGAACACCAGCGAACTTGATTTCGCCACGAACCCGTACCAGCCCGAAGATGTTGACAACACAGCGGAGTTGCTGTCCTTGTTCGAAAAAAACCTTGTTCAGGCAAGAACCGCATTAGCCAATGGAAAAGATGAACAGCTGAATGACATCTGGACCCTGCGCAATGGGGAAGAGATTTGGGTAAAAGATCCAAAAGGAGAGGTAATTAGAATGTGTTTTTCGCAAATCATTCATCACCGGGCGCAACTGGGTGTTTATCTCCGGTTACTAAATATTCCCATTCCCGGAAGTTATGGGCCCAGTGCGGATGAAATGGGTTTATAGCGAATGCAGGCATTACCAATGACAAACGGCTGAAAATATTCAGCCGCTTGTCATTTATTGTCAGGTTTTCCGCTAGCATTATTTCAGTAAAATCGCCGGTAACTGCTTTTCAAAAAGCGCTGTAAATTCCTGGCTGGTTAAAATACGTCCCTGTCTTTGTGCATCGTTGGCAACGCTGTAACCCCATTGTGCAGAAGCCATTCTTTGTGTTGGCGTTCCATGATGTCCATCATTTGTAACCTGGCAATCGCCAATATTGAAAAACACCTGCATAAATAGCTGCACCCTTTTCCACTGCATAGACGCACCACGGGCATGAGAAAGGTAATAAGCTGAATATGCATCAGCCATCAACTCAGTTCTTCTTGTTGCTTCGGGGCTGCTTACAGTTCCAAATACGCCCAGCTGGAACTGAATCTGGTGGCCAAATTCATGGGCCAGTATTGCCTGCGGCGCTACGTCTCCATAACCTGTCGCAGTAAAGTCCTGCATAATGCCATCTCCCATCACAATTTTGGCGGGTATTGTTCCATAGGGAGAAAAAGTAAAAGCATTTTGCGCAAATGAATTAAACGTAAAAATCGGATGGTTGCCGTTTTGATACTGAGGTACATCTTTCAACAATAATATAATCAGGTCTGCAGTATATGCTGCTGTTACCTGGCTGTCGCCATAAAGAATCATATCAATCCTGATCAATTTATCCCGGTTCAGCAACATACTTCCGTGCATTCCCACCAACACAATATTGTTTGATTGAATATTCCAAAAGCGTTTCAGGTCTTTAAAAGTCTTTGCCATTATTTGGGTGTATTCTCCTTTCACGCCAAAATATTGTGTGGCTGCGGTATTTTCAAATAACAGCGCATCGTAGGTAGGAAAATCAAGCATACCAGTCGCCAGCGCAAAGTAAATAATATCGCTGTTCCAGTCTGCCAGCTGGCTGGCCAATAACTGATTTAATGGCGTATTATCATTACAGCTTGCTGGAGAACTTGCATTCAACGCCCGTTGTACCATGGCCCGGTATTCAGGATGCATTTTTAATAATAATGCAGTATTTTTTTGCACCCGTTTTTCATAGCCTGCGGGCATAGATGCACGTAATTTGGTGAGCTTTAGCTGTAAATCTGCAGCTATCAATGCTGGTTGCTTTGATAAAGTACTTTCGCTTTGTAAGTTGGGATTGTTGCTGGTACCAATTTCTTTTGTGCAGCTGGTAATTATGAAGGCGCACAAAACAATTGATGTTGAAATCAGTTTAAAATTTTTCATCTTTTGGGGTTGATTTTTTAATCTAGCTTGTAAATAAGTTTCTGGATAATATAATATGTCGCACGGAAATTTATGAAAAGACAGGGGGCATGAGCAGTGATATTTTTTAAAAATTGGTAATGAAATTTACTGGCTTTGATAATCTTACAATCATCAAACTTTGATCCCATTTAAGATTATTTATCAGGTGTGCAAGGTTATTTTGATTTTGCTTTGTAACTAGGCGACTTTCCTGAGTTACCGCTTTTTTTAACGCTGAGTCTGTAATGGTGAGAGTAAATAATTGCTCACAGATTATAAGGCATTGTACAAATAAGTCCCGTATTGGGAAACCTCTTGCTCTAGCCTATTTAGAAGGATTGAAGAAAGTAAAAATGGCAATGCGCAATTTGGTTTACAACAACCGTGTTTATGTAGAATAACAAATTAGTAACAGGGATTGACTATAACTATATGTTTAATACAAATTAAAACATGGCAGTAATGGGTACAAATTAAAAGCGGCCGGTAATTACCAGCCGCATAAAAATAAAAGATGTATTCGATACAAATGCGGATAATTTATTCTTTACTTCTGTCAAGTTCCCAGTCATCTGTTCTGAAAGGATTTACCGGCAATCCTTCCTTGCTGAATAAATTGCCCATGGCGGCATTGCTGAACGAAAACCTGACTGCTACAGGCTGTGGCACTTTAGTGCTTGTCACAATCAACTTATCTTTATCGATTTTTGCAGTGGCCGGTACAAATATTTTATCGGCTCCGGCAATGTATACTTCGGTAATATTTTTACCAGTTGTCATAAGGCCATTGGGCGCATTGTCAAATGTTATCACGACTTTATTTTTTTGCACTTCCATGCTTTTATACATCGGGCTTCTAAACAGCAAGCCATCCTTATGGTAAGTTTGTGCCAGTGCCCAGTTGGCAAGGCGTTCGCCTACCAGCCGTTTACCTTTCGGATGAATGTCTTTTACATTATCTACCAAATCAGTAATAACAGCCATACCAACATTGGGAAATATCATGGCCTTTGTCTGCTGCTCTCTTATTACAGAGGAGATAAATTTATTTTCGTAAGTGAAGGGGGCAATCTGAACATAATAAAATGGCAGTTCCTTGCTCCATGCTTTGCGCCAGCTGCCAATCATGGTAGTTAATAGTTTACCGTATGTGTCTGGCGCAATGGTATTGCCTTCGCCCTGGTACCAAATTGCGCCGGCAATATTGTAATTGGTAACAGGTGCAATCATTCCGTTAAATGCAGCACCCGGTAAGTACGGCCACCAGTCGTACGGTTGTTGTTTTGCGGCGGCATTTTTTAATTCCGGATCATTGTTAATTGCTCCTGCCTCCGTCCATGTTTCTGCCGGTGTGCCGCCCCAGTTGGTGCTGATCAACCCAACAGGTACGTTCATATCTGTATTCAGTTTTTTACCAAAGAAGTAGGCCACGGCGCTAAACACTTTCAGCGTATTGGAGTCGCAGGCAACCCATTCGCCACCACAATTATCCTGCGGATATTGAGAGGTAGTTTTTGGAATGGTGAAGAACCTGATATTGCTGTTGGCACAGGCAGGCAACGCAGCTTTAATATCCGGTATACCGCCCCAGCCGTCATTCATCTCCATATTTGACTGGCCGGAACAAACCCACACTTCCCCAATCAGCACATTGTTCAGCACAATGGTATTCTGACCTTTTAAAGTTATGGTATAAGGCCCGCCGGCAGCAGGTGTTTTTACGCTCAGTGACCAAACGGCGTCCCGGGTAGCGATAACGCTGTCTGTTTTGTTATCCCAGGATGTGGTAACAAATATCTTTTCAGCTGGCCCGGCCCAACCCCATAATTTTACAGCCGATTGCTGCTGCAGCACCATATTATTATTGATTACGTTCGGCAAGCGGATATTGGCTTTTAACGCCAGGGTAAAGAGAAGCACAGTAACAATGGCAAAACATTTTTTCATGAGAAATTATTAGGTGTTTGTTGTATGTATTGGAGTTTAAATGTACGAAGCATTTATTGAAATTTTAATGACCAATTCTACGCTTTTAACCGGTATTGTTTACAATGGCAGTATTGCTGTACGCTCAACGTACCTGATGAACAAACTTTCACTTTGCCAGTCTGTATCAGTTTACCAATTCATCCCGGCAAAGTAAAAATTTACTTTAAAAATGCAGCCCGCATTCTCACACCATTAAAAAATCCTCCTTTAAACTTTATTCATCAAATAATTTATATTGCGGCATGCATAAAAAAATCCTACTGCTCGGAAGTGGCGAATTGGGTAAAGAACTGGTGATTGCATTAAAGCGCCTGGGCCAAACCGTTATTGCAGTTGACAGCTACGCCGGTGCGCCTGCCATGCAGGTAGCAGATGATTATGAAGTAGCAGATATGCTGGACGGAACCCAACTGGATGCAGTTGTGGCCAAGCACCAGCCCCACTTAATTGTACCGGAAATTGAAGCCATCCGTACAGAACGTTTGTATGCATACGAACAGCAACAGATCCAGGTTGTGCCCAGCGCAAGGGCGGCCAACTTTACCATGAACCGCAAGCTGATCCGCGATTTGGCAAGTAAAGAATTGAGGTTGAAAACAGCCGCCTATTTTTATGCAACCAGCTTCACTGAATTCACAAAAGCAGTGCAGGCAATCGGGCTGCCCTGTGTTGTAAAACCCCTGATGTCTTCAAGCGGTAAAGGACAATCCGTTTTAAAAACCCTGGAAGATCAGCAACAGGTTTGGGAATATGCCATTACCAGTTCAAGAGGCGATATACAGGAAGTAATTATTGAGGAATTCATTTTGTTTCACACCGAAATTACTTTGCTTACTGTTACGCAAAAAAATGGAGTTACCTTATTTTGTCCGCCGATAGGGCACCGGCAGGAACGGGGTGATTACCAGGAAAGCTGGCAACCGGTTGCCATCAGCGAAAAAGATTATACCGATGCCTGCGACATGGCCAAAAAAGTTACCGCTGCGTTAACGGGCGTCGGCATTTGGGGAGTTGAATTTTTTCTTACAGATAAAGGCGTATATTTTTCTGAACTAAGTCCGCGGCCACATGATACCGGCATGGTTACACTGGCAGGCACACAAAATTTATCGCAGTTTGAATTGCACGCAAGAGCTATACTGGGCTTACCAATTCCTTCTATACAACTGGAACGGGCCGGGGCAAGCGCCGTGGTGCTGGCCAATAAAGCTGCTACCAATTTTAATATTTCCGGAATGGAGAAAGCTCTGCAACTGGATGGCATGGATATACGCATTTTTGGTAAGCCAACCACGCGTCCTTACCGCAGAATGGGCGTTGCCCTGGCGTATGGTGAACCGGATTCAGATATAAATGAGCTCCGTAAAAAAGCGAAAGCCGCAGCCGATTGTATTATCATTGAATAACGCTGTTTCTTTCATTTGCAATCAATCACTTTTGTCCTGCATCTCAATATTCAGTAATGCTAAAGAGGCGAACCAGAACAACACATCCTTACAGTAGCAGGAAGAAAGTAAAAATAATTGTTGCCTGTTTTGTATCATACAATGACTGGCTAAAAATTAAATACTGTTTTAACATTTATAAAGCTCAAGCTCAAAAAAATTATGATTGCACTGTTACTTATTACCGTATTTATACTCGGATACATTGCCATCGCATCTGAGCATGTGATAAAACTGAATAAAGCCGCCAGTGCTTTAATAACGGGCGTGCTTTGCTGGACAATCTACATCGTACAAAGCGATGCACCACAACAGGTAAGCGAACAGTTATTACACCACCTGGGCGAAATCGCGTCTATCTTATTTTTTTTATTAGGTGCCATGACAATTGTGGAATTGATTGACTCGCACAATGGCTTTGATATCATCACCGAAAAAATAACTACCAGCAGCAAAAGTAGCCTGCTGCTAATTGTAACAGCCATTACATTTTTTCTTTCCGCCTTGCTTGATAATTTAACTACGGCAATTGTGATGGCTTCATTGTGTTCAAAAATCCTGAGCGATAAAGAAGATAAATTATGGTTTTGCGGAATGATTGTTATAGCAGCCAATGCCGGCGGTGCATGGTCGCCTTTGGGAGATGTTACTACTACCATGCTGTGGATTGGCGGTCAAATAACAGCGCTCAACATTATGAAGCAACTGATATTGCCCGGGATAGCCGTGTGTATTTTTCCTTCGTTGATTATTGCGGCCCGTTTCAAAGGAAAAAAACTGGATACTATTTTATTGCCTGCGACAACTGAAAAGGAAAAAAAAGAGGGGCAGGTTATTCTTTTTGCCGGCATTGGATTTTTAGTTTTTGTACCAGCGTTTAAAACACTTACACATTTACCACCTTTTATGGGAATGTTGCTGGCGTTGGGTTTGATGTGGTTGATTACCACCTTTATTCACAAGGGCAAAGAACCGGAACTGGCAGAAAAATATACCGTAACAAAAGCGTTACAAAAAGTAGATACGCCCAGTGTGTTGTTCTTCCTCGGCATTCTGCTGGCTGTGGCAGCTTTACAATCTTCTGGCTTGCTCAAAGAACTGGCCGGCTCATTGAGCAACACGCTGAAAAATGATTATTTAATCGGTACAACACTGGGGTTGTTATCAGCACTGGTGGACAATGTTCCGCTGGTGGCGGCATCGCAGGGCATGTATGATTTATCAACCTATCCAACTGACCATCCTTTTTGGGAATTTCTTGCGCTCACGACAGGAACGGGTGGCAGTGCCATTATCATCGGTTCCGCCGCAGGCGTGGCCGTGATGGGAATTGAAAATATTGATTTTATCTGGTACCTGAAAAAAATAAGCTGGCTGGCGCTGATTGGGTTTGCTGCGGGTATTGGAGTATTTCTTTTGCAATTGGAATTTTGAAAAGCAGCCTGCTAAACGGCTTGCCTTTTCGGAATGGAAAATGTAAAATTGGCACCCTTACCCAATTCAGATTCTACCCAGATTTTACCGCCATACAATTCAACAATTTTTTTACAGGTAGCCAGGCCAATACCTGTTCCGCTGAACTTATCCTGCGTAACCAGGCGCTGGAACATGATAAAAATTCTTTCTGAATCTATGGGATCGATGCCGATGCCGTTGTCTTGCACACTGATGGTATATTCGGTTGCTGTTTCAGTCCCTGATATCCTGATGATCTGTCTTTCATCGGTTGCATATTTTAATGCATTACCAATTAAGTTTTGCATCAGTTGCAGCATGTCATTTTTTCCAGCTCGTATAACCGGCAATTTTTCAACATCAATTTCTCTTTCTGTTTGAGTGCCGTTGCTGCTGAATGTATATAGCACTTCTTTTACCACAGCGTTCATGTCCACATCGGTCACCGTTTCCGGCACTTTTGCAATCAGCGCATATTTTAAAAGATTATTGATCAGCGTTTTCATCCGCTCCGCACCATCTACAGCAAACTGGATATATTTTTTACCGGTTTCGTCAACAATATTTTCGTATTTTTTTTCAAATAATTTAATAAAGCCGCTTACCATGCGCAGTGGTTCCTGTAAGTCGTGCGAGGCCACATAGGCAAAGCTTTCCAGCTCGGTATTTTTATTGATTAAAGCAGCGGTTTTTGCTTCCAAACTGGCATTGAGTGCAATTAAATGCGCTTCATTTTCTTTTAGTTTTCTGCGGGTAATTATCTGTTCCGTAAAATTATCGAACGTACATATCACATGATCCAACTTCCCAGTCACGTCAAACTCCGGTTCTGCATTTACCAACAACCAAACCCTGTCTTTTTTTAAGGGCCGGTATACGCCCATGATAACATTTTTCACAGATTTACCGGTGGCAATAGCTGCAGGCACCGGGTGGGTATGACCGGGAAAAGGTGAACCATCTTCATGAATCACACTCCAGTCCGGATCGAAGGATGTTTTGCCCAACAACTGTTCTTCCGTTAATCCCAACAGTTCCAAAGCCGCATTATTGGAAATAAGGATGGATGCATCAGGAGCTTGTTTTAAAACACCTACGGGAAGATTTTCAATCAAATTTTTGAATTGTGCCCAACCATCCTGCGATACACTAGTAAGTTTAACCGGAGCATCAACAGGTTGCTGTTGATTAATTTCAATGAGACTGATGTATACATAGTCAGTACCATTATTGCCTGCTAAAATTTGTACTGAAGTTTTACCATTAAAAAGTTCGCCGTTTTTGCGGATGAAAGGCAGTGTTTCTATGGGAATTCCGTATTTGACCTCACCGGATATCAAATTGCTGCCACAGCCTGGTGCCAGCAGATCAGCTATCATAAGGGAACCGAATTCTGCTTCACTATAGCCAAATAATATTTTTGCCGCGGTGTTTGCCGTTACAATTTTACCACCGGTGAGGGAAACAATTGTTGCCATTACCTCATTTTCAAAAGCAAGCTTTAGCAGCGAATCATACGGAAGAAAATCCTCCGTCTTTCCGAAGTGATTCATTGAATTAAAATTGATAATTGAGGAAGAATTGTTTTACAGGGGTTCGGCAGCATGCATAAAACTACAACATTAATATAATTACTAATCCTGACAAATATCAGTATTTACAGTATTTCGCTTTAATAGTAATTCTTCTACGCGGTAAATTTCTTTCCCGGATAATCTGTTCAGCAATACTGTCAGTTAACTGAAGTTTCCTTCTGCATATTTTATCCGGTTATGTTGTAGCCAGGCTGACATAACAATTTTATCGAAGCTATCCGGATAAAATTTAAAAATGCAGGTTACATTTTACGAATGGACGCTTACCAATCTTAGCCACATGTTTGCTGCTTGTGATATTGATTTAACTGTCGGTGAAAAAACCATGTTACCAACTAACTAATAACACCCACATGGTTCATTTTTAAAAACCAAAATTTAATTATTTAAACCTTTATCCAGGGTTCGGTTTTTTGCTTATCCTGCTAATGAATTCTACAGCTCTTTATTCCCAGCATAATTTGGGCTTCAGCAACTATCAATGGTCACCTGCATTTGGGTTGAATAACATCTTTATAAAAAACCCCGTTGCCATCATTGACAGAGATGTTACTTATACTGTCACCGCGACTATCGTCGCAGGTTGCATTGCCAAAGATGATGTCAGGGTGAGGTTTTACCAGGGACCGGAAATTTATGTACCCAATGCATTTACGCCCAACAACGATTCAAAAAATGATTTATTCAAACCCATATTAATTGGTATAAAAGAATTAAAATAATTCGCGGTATTCAGCCGGTGGGGTCAGTTGGTTTTTAAAACATCGGAAGCTAACAAAGGCTGGGATGGCACACTAAACGGTATCAGGCAAAACCCCGGCGCCTTCGTATGGACGGTTGATGACGTAGATTTTAACGGTCATGCTATCAGCAAAAAAGGGACTGTAATTTTGATCAGGTAAGTCTCGTGCTATTTTATTTTCAGCAAAGCATAAGTACCTTTTCTAATGACCAACAACCTTAATAAAATTTGATGAAAGAGCGGGGATTCCTGGCTACACCTAAATAATTTTCTGTGAATTGATTTGCTGTACTCTATTAATTGCTACCTTTTCAATCCCGATTTTTACAGTTGATAAAATACTTAAACAAACAAATCATGCCACAAAAGAAAATTTTGCTGAACGAGTCTGAGATGCCTACCCACTGGTACAATATTGTTGCAGATATGCCCAACAAACCTTTACCACCCCTCCATCCCGGCACCAAACAACCTGTTGGACCTGATGACCTGGCTCCCATTTTTCCGATGGAACTCATCATGCAGGAAGTGAGTACGGAACGTTACATCGAAATACCCGACCAGGTGCAGGAAATATATAAAATATGGCGTCCAACACCGATGATGCGGGCTTATGGCCTTGAAAAATTACTGAACACACCTGCCAAGATTTATTATAAATACGAAGGAACGAGCCCCAGCGGATCGCACAAGCCCAACACAGCTGTACCACAGGCTTATTACAACATGAAGGCAGGTGTTAAACGGCTTACCACAGAAACAGGAGCAGGCCAATGGGGTACTGCATTGAGTTTTGCCTGCCAGCAGTTTGGCCTGGGATGCGAAGTGTATATGGTGCGTATCAGCTACGACCAAAAGCCTTACCGCAAGTTTATGATGAACACATTTGGTGCAGAAGTTTTTGCATCGCCAAGCGATCGCACCCAGGCGGGCAGAAATATTCTTGCACAAGACCCTACTTCTTCTGGTAGTTTGGGCATCGCCATTTCAGAAGCCATTGAACGGGCTGTAAGTGATGAACACACGAAGTATTCTTTAGGCTCTGTATTAAACCATGTGTTAATGCACCAGACCATCATCGGGCAGGAATGTATCAAACAACTTGAATATGCAGGCGATTACCCGGACATTGTAATCGCACCACTCGGTGGCGGAAGCAACTTCGCCGGCATGTCTTTTCCATTTCTTAAAAACAATATACTTGATGGTAAAAAAACAAGGTTTATTGCGGTGGAGCCTGCCAGTTGCCCCAAGTTAACCAAGGGCGTTTTTAAATACGATTTTGGTGATACTGCCGGTTACACGCCTTTGCTGCCAATGTATACGCTTGGCCATAACTTCAGGCCAGCCAGCATCCATGCGGGCGGATTGCGTTATCATGGTGCCAGTGTGTTGTGCAGCCAGTTATTGCGTGATGGATTGATAGAAGCACAGGCATTGCAGCAACTGGAATGTTTTGACGCCGGTGTAAAATTCGCCCGGGCAGAAGGCATCATACCTGCACCAGAAGCTACACATGGTATTGCACAGGTAATCCGTGAAGCAGAGCAGGCCAGAAAAGAAGGCGTTGCAAAAACAATCTTATTTAATTTATGCGGTCATGGCTTTGTTGACATGCAGGCCTACGCAGATTATTTTGAAGGTAAATTAAGCGATCACTTTTTTACGGATAAAGAACTGAAAGCAAACCTGCCGGAAATAGAAGCATTGCAACCGGCTTAGATAATCCGCAGCGATAAAATTACACAGGGTTTCAAACATCGAAGTTTGAAACCCTTTTGTTTTAAAAATGAGTTGCCGTTCCTCTCCAATCTTCTATTAAAATTATTGTCAGAGACAGCAGTCTTCAGGCGGATATATTACATGCGCATATGCGCAAATCATACGTGCTGGCTGGCATTGCCGGAAGCCTGTTGAACAAACCGGTTGTAGCCACAGTACATGGCATGCATGTTACCGCACCCTGGATAGTGGGAAAAATACGCACAAGCCTTTTCAGCAATTTGACAGTATCGCCTTTTATATAGTAGCTCATGCAGACGATTGGCACTTGTTTATGCATCCCAATGTTTATAATGATATTATTGCACCTGGTTGTAAAGTTATTTTCATTGTTACAACTGCCGGTGATTCCGGCTTTGGAGAACACTTTTGGCTTGCAAGAGAGGAAGGACCAAAAAGTGCTGCCCGTTTTTGCCTCGCACCTTTCAATGATATTTCCGAATCTGGTGGCCAGAGAAAAATAATCATTATACAGTGCATTACTGGTCAGCAAATACAACCACCGCTTACTTTTTACGACTGCCTGATGGTAACCTGGATGGCAATGGATTTGAAGCAACCGGCTTTCAGCGTTTATCCAAACTTATATCCGTGCAAACAGATGTCATTGAAACAGTTGACCATGCTACCCGCTACGAAAGCTGGTCTTCATTGCTCAACACGCTAGAATCTATTATTAGTATTGAAGCCATGGCATCAGCAATAAATGGGTGCACTATTTAAATCCCGATACGGCAATCAATCCAACCGATCATCCTGATCATACAGCTACCGGCTTTGCCATCCAAGCCATCAGTACGATGTCAATTTTTTATCAGTCGCTCTATATGGGCTACAATGCCGGCGAAGCAGGAAAAAGTTTATCTTCAAAAGAAGCCTTCTGGAAAGCTGGCATATTTGCTGCATATGAAACAGCGGTGTACGATCATTCAGGCTACAGTACCTTACGGGAAGATCCGGATATATATACTAACTGGTGCAGCAGTGCGGTTGAGCCAGTTATTGCAGCGCCGTTACCGGCTTCATTGGATGGCAAATAATCTACTGCTGGTTATTTTAATTCATTACTCTGCTATCTTTTACCCGTTGGTAAATGGCACTAATATTTACTTAAAAACAATTTTGAACCGGGCATTTATTTTTCAATTAAACATCGTTGCGTCGCACACTTGTACAAGATACCCCCTGGTAACTTTTATCGAATCGGTGTTGGCCGTTGAGTAGTTTTGGCCACCTATATATTTTTATAAGTGGCCAAAACAGCAACTAAAAAGCACGTTTTGGCCGGATATAATTTTTTATATCCGGCCAAAACTATAGTTTTACATAAATAAAAAACTGGTTAATGGTTACTATAAGCGGCAGGGAAACAGAAATAGCCATACTGCAGGAATTACTAAAATCAAAAACGGCGGATCTGTTAGCCGTTTATGGAAGGCGAAGAGTAGGGAAAACCTTTATGATACAGACCTGCCTGCAGGATCATATTGTTTTTCACCTTACAGGCATGTACCAGGCGGCCTTAAAAGAACAATTACAGCAATTCAGCATTGTACTTCAGCATGCCACTGGCTCAACACTTGCATTAAAACCACCAGTCAACTGGATCGAAGCGTTTAGTGCCTTGCAGGCACATCTTATACCCCTGTTGCAAAAGAAAAAGCTGGCAGTTTTCCTGGATGAATTTCCCTGGCTGGATGGACGAAAGTCTGGCTTTCTTTCTGCCTTTGAACATTTTTGGAATAACTGGGCCAGCCGTCAGCCGCAATTGCTTGTAGTAGTTTGTGGTTCTTCCGCATCCTGGATGCTGAAGAATATCATCAATAATAAAGGCGGCCTGCATAACCGCATTACATCCAAAATACCCCTCGCGCCATTTACACTTGCAGAAACAGAAGCCTATCTCAGGAGCACCGGTTGTAAACTGGACCGCTACCAGATTTTACAGATCTATATGGTATTTGGTGGTATTCCGCATTATTTAAAAACAGTGGGAAAAGACAAGAGTGCCGCACAGGTAATTGAAAGAACCTGTTTTTCCAAACAGGGTTTGCTGACCGGCGAATTTGATAATTTATACAGTTCTTTATTTGAGCTGGCAGATAACCACATCAAGGTAGTAAGGGCGCTGGGCGCCAGCGGAAAGGGGCTTACAAGGCAGGAGTTGATTACCATCTGCGGTTTAAGCTCCGGCGGAAGAGCAACCATTGTGCTGGATGAAATGGAAAAATCTGGCTTCATTCAGCAAACCATTCCTTATGGTAAGGTAAGCAAAGATGCCATCTACCGGCTTATTGACGAGTTTTCTATTTTTTACCTCAAGTTTATGGATAAGCGCAAGCCGGGTGGCAAAGATACCTGGGCTAAAATAAGTGAAGAACCTTCCTATATTACGTGGTGCGGCATTGCCTTTGAAGCAGTTTGTCTAAAACACATTGACCAGATCATGGATGGCCTGAAAATAAGGAAGGGGGCTGAAACCTCTGCCTGGCGGTTTGTCCCGGCAAAAGGAAGTAAAGAAAAAGGAGCACAAATTGACCTGATAATAGACAGGAGAGACCTTATTATTAATCTCTGTGAAATGAAATTTTATAATAAGCCATTTACGATTGATAAGAAATATGCAGAAGTATTAAAGCAGAAAACGGACGTATTTACCGAAAAAATTAAGCCGCGTAAAACACTTTTTTTAACCATGATCACGACCTATGGCATTACAGATAACGAGTATGCCGACCAGCTGGTACAGCAGCAATTAGATATGAATGCTCTTTTCAAATTGTTATAAAATAAAGCCATAGATATACAATGACAGAATGCAAATCGTACATACTTTGCTTTCGGAGATTTGGCCGCATATAAAAAATTATATCCGGCCAAATCTATCCCCGGCAAAGTTGTAAAAAATATTCAATTCAATTTTAAGCTCCAATAAAAATGCATCAGCTGCTTGCACGTTTTAAAAAATTGTTTACCAGGTTTGGTTTCCGCCGAAAAGCAGACAACAACTTATTGCAGCCCTATTTTTATCAATCCACTTTTATCCGCTTGTGTTATACAATCATTTGAAATGCAGGTAATGATAACGGTACCGGTATGTGATTGTATTCGCCGCAACAGGTATGCTGCTTCCGGGTTGCTGTATCTGTCATGCGCATCTTTTACATCGGTGCGTTTGCCAAACAAAGCATCGGCTTCATCAAATACTAAAACAACATTCATTTGCGCTGCCTTATTGAATACAGCATCCAGGTTTTTTTCTGTTTCCCCGATATATTTACTAACCACCGACGACAGGTTTACCCGGTAAATATTTTTTTGCATATTGGCCGCCAGCCACCGGCTGGTATTATCTGATATTCCTTTATCACTTCCGGTTAATAACAAATGAGCTGCACCAACTTTTTTGGACCTGCCAATAAACGGGTACAGCTGTTTTTTTACAGCCGGTTCAACAGCAAGCAAACTGTCTGCGGCTACAACTTTTATTTGCCTTTCCGGCACTACTTTTAAGGCAGACTGTGCTGACGAATATACACAGGTTGCGAATGACAAAAATAGCAGGCAGCATTTTTTATTCATAAAGATGAGTTTTAATGAATGGTTTAACTGACAAAATGAAGTAGTAAAATACGCTGTTTTAGTCACCAAACAAACTGATAGCAATTGTAAAAAGAGTCGAAAGCGCTATCTGGTAAACACGATAATATTCCCGTTCTGCAAATCGGTTTTTTTCGAGGTGAAGGCATGGGCAGATTTTAACGTAAAGCCTTGCTGAACAAACAGGTCAATGATTTGTGTTTTGTTTAAGAAGGGGCGCACACAATCATGAAATCTTTGCCCGGGATACTTTGGGTTAATCTCTGCAATAATCACTTCACCTCCCGGCATCAATATTCTTTTAAATTCATTGATCATTTGATCGGGGTTTTCAAATTCATGCAGGGTTTTACGGCAAAGTATTTTTTTGTATCGCCCTGATGCCAGCGGAACATTGTTAACACCCCCAACGATGGTTTCACAGCCTGCCTGCATATTATTTACAAAACCGGGACTGGCAATGTTTTTTTTGATAATGGCCAGGTTGCTGGTGTCAATATCTTCCAGTACAAAATAAATATGAGGATAATAGAAGGCGATCTGGTTATCATGAAAACCCGTCTCACAGCCAATGTCCACCAGTGTATCACCATCAATCAAACCGTAGCGGCTGATTTCGTTATCATACACTTCCTGGCGGTTATAGCGGGTAACGCTACAGGAAATTAATACAACAGTTAGTATGAACAGTAGATATTTTCTCAATGCGGACGCTCTTTGATTTTACTTTGGGTGTAAAGCTGCTGTTGCTAACAACGGTTCAGCCGTTATTGAATTGCACAAATGTAAAATATTTATGAACCTGTTAGTTGTGTTCGCCACCACATTTAAAATTGACGTAACAAAGCGCCGCTTTGATTTGCTTCTACTGCTGGCAATTTTACCAGTTCACTAAATAGAATGCTTTCAGGTGAAGTAAATACCCTGAAGGCAAAATAAAATCCATTTTACGCCAGACTAACTTATATTAGTTACTCCATTTAACACAGCCAGCCATGACAAAAAGCCTCCTGTATTTTTTATTCTGTTGTATACTGTTTCAAACGAATGGCTACAGCCAGGATACAGATAAAAACCTCATGAAGTTGTGGTATGATCAGCCTTCCCATGTTTGGGAAGAAGCATTGCCCATTGGCAACGGACATATTGGTGCCATGGTGTATGGCATTCCTGCGCAGGAACACCTGCAGTTAAACCACGATGAGTTTTGGTCAGGCAGCCCATATACCAATTACAACAAGCATGCAGGACCAAAAGCCCTGGCTACAATCCGGCGAATGATCAATGATGGAGAGTATGGCAAAGCAGATAAGTACGCAGCCAATTTTATTGCTGAAAAAGTACATGGCGTAAACTATCAGCCGGCAGGCGATTTATACCTTGATTTCAACAATCACCAGCAATACAAAAATTTAAGACGTGAACTGGATATTGCAAAAGCAGTCTCCACCACCACCTATGAAGTGGACGGTGTTCATTATACAAGAACCAGCTTTGCATCTTTCAGCGACCAGGTAATTATTATTCAACTGACAGCAGATCAACCCGGAAAAATTAATTTTTCGGCCAGTTTAAAAACACCTCAGAAACACAAACTGGCTATCGTTGGTAACAATACCTTAAGCCTCGCTGTAATTGCGCCGGAACACAGTGGCTTGCCCGGAGTGATACAGGCGTCAGTAAATGTACAGGTGCACAATACCGGGGGAATAGTGCAGGCAAAAGACAGTAGCATCAGCATACAAAACGCCAACAGTGCCATCATCTATTTATCGATGGTTACCAATTTTAAGAACTACCATAGCATGATTGCTGACTCTATAAATGCTGCCAGGATCATTGCTGCAAAATCAGCTGAATTAGATAAACAGGCCCGACAGAAAACATTTGATACTTTATTAAGCAATCATATAACAGCCTATCAAAAATATTTTAAAAGGGTTTATTTTGATATCGGTCAGACAGAAGCAACCGAATTGCCTACCAACGAAAGGCTGGCTAAATTTAAAGATGGCAACGATCCGCAACTGGTGAGTTTATATTTTCAGTTTGGCCGCTATTTACTCATCAGTTGTTCGCAGCCAGGCGGGCAGGCGGCTAATTTACAGGGCCTTTGGAACCCACACACCAATCCACCATGGGGAAGCAAGTATACTGATAATATCAACCTGGAAATGAATTACTGGCCGGCAGAAATAACGCAGCTTACAGAGATGCACGAGCCGCTGGTTTCGATGGTGAAAGACCTGAGCGTAAGCGGGCAATCAACCGCTAAAATAATGTATGGGGCACGGGGCTGGGTACTGCACCACAACACCGATATCTTCAGGGCAACGGGTGCCATTGATGGGCCGTGGGGACTTTGGCCAACGGGAGGTGCCTGGGTATGCCAGCACATGTGGGAAAAATATTTGTTCAACGGCGATAAGCAGTTTTTACAATCCATCTACCCGGCCATGAAAGGTGCCAGCGAGTTTTTTGCAGATGTATTGTATAAAGATCCGCACACGGGCTGGCTGGTGGTATCACCATCTGCTTCGCCTGAAAATGCACATGATGGCAACAGTCTTGCAGCAGGCACAACCATGGATAATCAAATGGTTTTTTCTTTACTTCACAATACCATCAAAGCCGCTACCATCTTGCATGCTGATCCTGCCTTTATTAAAGTAATGCAAACGAAAGCTGACGGTATGGCACCGATGCAGATTGGTAAATTCAACCAGTTGCAGGAGTGGCTCAACGACTGGGATAACCCGGATGACAAGCACCGCCACATCTCTCATTTATGGGGTTTGTATCCTGGCAGTTTAATCTCTCCTTACCGCAGTCCAAAATTATTTGAAGCAGCTAAAACATCGCTGGTGCATCGCGGTGATATTTCAACCGGCTGGTCGATGGGATGGAAAGTGAATGTGTGGGCAAGATTGCTGGATGGCAATCATGCTTATAAATTAATTACCAACCAGCTTACGCCAACGGGTGAAAATAAGGAAGGCGGCGGCACTTACCCCAACCTGTTTGATGCCCATCCGCCCTTCCAGATTGATGGTAATTTTGGCTGCACTGCAGGTATTGCAGAAATGTTATTACAATCGCATGATGGTGCGATACACGTGTTACCTGCTTTACCTGATCAATGGCAAAACGGTTCGATGCACGGTTTAAAAGCAAGGGGTGGATTTATTGTTGATATGGACTGGCAGAACGGACAATTGAAAAAGCTTGTTATAACGTCTGCCCTTGGCGGCAATTGCCGTATCAGGAGTTACGAACCAATGGAATTGAAGGATGCCCATCAGGTTGAAGGAAGGAATACTACTAACTCAAATCCTTTTTATGAAGTGTTGTCAATCAAGGCACCGGTTATTGCAGCCACCGCAACGCCTGCGGAACCAGTTTTAAAAAAGGTATACGAATATGATTTGCCTACAGCAGCAGGTAAGACTTACGTGTTTGAGCTTTAATGAGCCGCTCCCAAATGCTATACAGTAAAAGTGTGCGACGCCAATGAAGCTTAATAGCAGCACTTCGGCCCGGTCAAAAAATACCCTCCATACATTGAACTGCTTCAATCAACGGGCACTTGCATAAGTTGTCAAATGCATTCGTTACTTGCTGTAAGAAAATCATAAGGTATAAAACCCTGGTAGTGCGCTGCAGCAGGAATCAAAAAATCGTATATTACAAGTAAAATATTCTGGTTATGGAAGATTTTAAATGCTTTGCAAACCGGCTGAGTGTAATAACTGCTTTCCTTGCATTATTAATGTGTGCAACAATTTCATGCACCGGGCAGTCCACGCCAAAACGAGCCTTACTGGCTTTATCAAAAACCAACCATACACTGGCGATTGTTGATCCGGCTTCGCTGGCTATTCTTGCACGCATTCCTGTTGGTGAAGATCCGCACGAAGTGGTTGCATCCACCGATGGTAAAACGGCTTACGTTTGCATTTATGGTGGTGGCAGTTTGCATGAGCTGAATGTGATTGACCTGGTGGCACAAAAACCTTTACTCAACATTGATACAAGACCATTGTACGGTCCGCATGATGTGAGCTTTGTAAACGGGAAAGCATGGTTTACTGCAGAAGGTTCCAAATCTATCGGTCGTTATGACGCCGCCACCGGCAAGCTCGACTGGAGTATGGGAACAGGCCAGGACAGAACGCATATGATTTATGTGAGCCCGGATGCCAAACGAATTTATACCACCAACGTCTCTTCCGGAACGGTGAGCATTTTAATTGATACATTGCTACAGCCCGGAAAAATGGCACCTCCCAATGCAAAGCCACATGAAGACTGGACGCAAACTGTTGTTGCAACTGCAAGAGGTTCTGAAGGCTTTGACGTGTCGCCCGATGGTAAAGAATTATGGACCGCCTCCAGCGAAGACGGTAGCATTTCTATCATCGACCTGGCAGCAAAAAAACTGTCTGCGAAAGTAGATGGTAAGGTGAATGGTGCCAACAGGCTGAAGTTTACACCGGATGGAAAACAGGTTTTTATCTCCAGTCTGCAAACGGGCGAACTGACTGTTTTTGATGCGCAATCCCGGAAAGAAATAAAACGAGTAAAACTAGGTAAAGGTGCCGCAGGTATTTTGATGGATCCTTTGGGTAACCGTGCGTTTGTCGCCTGTTCCGCAGATAATTATATTGCGTTGATCGACCTAAAAACGCTGGAAGTAATTCGGCGGCTTGATGTTGGAGGTGTGCCCGATGGATTAGCGTGGGCGGTTCAGCAGTAGCATTATTATTAATAAGTGATAGCTTCAAAAGTGTCATAAAAATGAAAGCATTCTTTCTTTTTATGACACTTAATTTTTACAATAGTGTTGTATGCAAATCTGGCACGGGCGGTGCATCCAACATTAACAATAGGTGGCTGCGTATTGCTTATACCACTAAATCAACTTTCAAAATGCATTGTTAACACTTACATACTCTCCTGTGCAAATTCATCCGCCCTTTTAACTATCTTCGACTCCCCGTTGCCTTTAAATCCTGCGAACTTTTCTTTACCCTGGTTTATTTTGTCTTTTACTTCATCAGCTAATTTTTGTTTTTGTTTTTTTATTTTTTTTCTTGTTTCAGTGCCTTTATCCGGTGCAAATAAAATTCCTGTAATAAGTCCGGCGACGGCCCCTGCGGCAATTGCTGTGAATATTTTGTTTGAATTTTTCATGGCCTTTAATTTTATATTTTAAATAATAACTCAAGGTAAAGCTGCGCCTGCACCGGAAAAATGACCGCTATCAGCCGAAGTTTTGACGGTTATCAATACAATTAAAAAAAGTCTTGAATGTAATTTTTGTCGCTATAAAAACGCTGATGTCAATTAGGCAATTTGCTGACTGCAGATATTTTCCGGCATTTATCCAGGCACTATTTTTATGCAGGTTTTTCATAGGATATTGGATTAAACGGGGCTGGATTTTTATCCCAGGCCCCTTTTTTTTCTTCAACGGCATTATAATTTAACGATCAATACCTTAACGATGCACACTTTTTTGCGTCAATAACAACACCCTCTTAAAGCCGGGGAAAGCCCGGCAAAAACTAACCGGGTATTAAATACTCTTAGAAAAAATTACTATCGGGGTACATAACTATTGGTTGAAAATCTTTCGGCTTCAAACTCATAAAAATTCCGGTAATAGTGTTGACCCAGCCGTACCCTGTAGAGTGTATAATATGGCAGAAATAAAAAAGGAATATCAGCATACACGTACCTGGAAAATATTTTTTTCAAAGTTGTTGAGTTTGTCTTTTTATAAAAAGGCTGTAGCCAGGTATTAAAAACCTGGTATTCGTTATATTGAAAACGGTGTATTAATTCATGAGAAAGTATCCTGTCTTTTGTGTAACCACTTTGCGGGCCATAGGCATACACAATCGCTCTGCCGAATGTTACGCCGGATGTGCCTTCCGAAAGAGTTGGCAAATTCAAAAGATTGTTATTCTTAAAAATAATCTCTCCTGTCCGCAGGCTGGTACCTGCATCAAATTTTCCGTAATTCGCCGCAATAATAGTTGCTACCAATGCTTCAGGTAATAACCTTGCTTTGATTTTTTTTGTCGCTGACGAAAAATCAAACCTGAGCAGTCCGGCATCAATAGTCCAGTTTTGCAGCAATGGAGCGTATGCTGCTGCATTTTCTATAATGGAATATCCTGCGGCATGCAGTAGCTTCGCAGGCCAGGCATATACATCCTGCTGATTTTTATTTACCAGGTATACAACTTTCTTGCCTGAATAATTGATTAGTCCGCCAATGCTTCCCTGCCAAAATCCTCTTACAAAAGCTTTTTTCCAGTTCACCTCTTTTGGTTTGTTAATTACAGATCCTATACCGGCACTAAAGCCTCCAAAGGCAACATTGTAAGCAAGCACTGTTCTTTCCTGGTGCTGGGCAGACGCGTTTAAAAAAAGCAGTAATAATGCAATCGTGGCTATTCTGCTCATTAGCAATAATTATGGTATGCATAAGCCTCCATAATAGACATACCAGGGAGATGGGATATTTTAGAAGCTTATTATGCTATGAAAATAGCGTATTATGCCGATACTTTGTATGAAGTTTAAACTAGAATTTGCAATTTCAATTTTTTTGATAAATCTTTAAATCAGCAAAATAACCTTCAGTTCCAACCTCTACTCAAAGGCCGATAGAACCGGACAAATCTGCGCCGTGTTTCAAATCATTTACAACCAAAGACGGTTGTTTGTTATTATCCAGGAATAATTTTGCCTGTGCATCTTTCACTTCAATACGCATGGTGATCCATCTGTTCATTTCCATATCGGCATAGGCTTCATAGCGCTCGGGAGATTCCTTTCGCAGGCGATCAAATTTATAACCGGGGTAAGCATAACATTGAATGGAATGATTGCGTCGTACCTTGTCATCCACCCTTGCATTGACGGGGCGGATATAAATACTTTCATATTTTGTGCTGCTGTCGTTGATACGGAAAGCAACGCCGATAAAGCCTCTTGCAAAGTCTGGTGCATTTTTTAACAGCCTGCTCAATACCTTTACTTCAATCGTTCCATTCTTAAAATCAATTCCCCTGATCTTCACAAAAGTTGGCTCGTCCACTTCTTTTACACTGGAATCCTTTATAACTTTCAATACATTTTTTCCCTTCATCTTTTCAAGTGATAGGTAGACATGAACTGGCTCAACGTTGTTCTTATTAAGGCTGATTAATTGTGCGTGCAGGTTGTTTGCCAGCATAGCAAAACAGCTTAACAGGAGTAGACAAATATCCTTCATAAATATTTTTTTACAAATGCTATTGTTCCAATGACGGATCTATCACGCCCGCATTATACCTTTTATCCAATTTTTTATACAAGGCAGTTGGTTCAACCGTTATAAATACTTCCAGCGTAGGGCCAACATACAGTCCCAGCAGATGCCCGCCATGTACTAACCCGTTTTTATCTGCTACGCTTACATGCGTATGGGCAACCGGCTTACCATTGAATATGGCGATATTGCCAATGAAGGAAGCAATCTCTGAGGTGTCAATGGATATCACTTTAAACATCTTTTTTTCATAGTTAAAGAAACCAACCTTGCCATAAAATACATCGCCAATGGCTGTATAGTGGGCACTTTTTACATGATATTGTTGGGCAAAATCGTTCAGGCCTGATCTTACTTCATCACCCGGTGAAAAAACAAGTGAATATGTTTTTGTTTCACCATTGGTGCTTAGCAGTTTTACTTTTGCTCCAGGTGCCTTACCAGTTTCAACAGGTTGGGTTGGTGATACAAAGTCCTGTGCCTTCGCGGTGAGACCCACGTTGATTGCAAGGAAACTAAAAAGAATAAATTGTTTCATGACTTTATTAAAATTAAGTTCAGAATGGATTTAATGGATGGGTCATTGCTTTAAAAAAGGTACAACACAAGCCCACACCGCAGGAAAATTTTCTAAGAACACACCGTGCCCACAATTGGGGATAACACCCACGAAGCTATGCGATATCATTTGTGCGGTACTGACAACCCGCTGTGGAGGATTGCTTCCATCCTTGTCACCAGCCATCACCAGCGTCGGACAATGTATCGTTTTAAAAAATGAACTATCCAACGTTAATTTATTGTACATGCTGCCCAATTTGGTAAACATTTCCTGTAATCGTTGTGGCTCTGGCATCAGTTGATATTGTTGGTTCCAGTAAATACTGTCTAACGCCAGGGCTTGCTGCACATCAAAAGAAAAATTTCTAAGCCCCGGATATAATTCAGTAGCACCAATGGCGATCAGTTTTTTTACCGTGCCCGGGTACATACTTGCCAGTTTGTAACCGGAATATGCACCATCACTAAAGCCCAGTACAATCACACTGTCTTTGGTTACTGCATTGATCACCGCCATTACATCATTCGCTTTTTGCTCATAGGTAATGGGTTCGGTTCCCAGGTATGATTTACCATGTCCACGGATAGAGGCAGCAATTACCTGGTATCTTTTAGACAGGCTGTCGATGAACTGATGCATCTCGTACATAGAGCCAAATATACCGCCGTGCAAAATCACCAATGGCTTTCCTTTGCCATACACTTCATAATAAATTTTTGCATCACCAGCTGTTACATAATGCCCTGCTTTGGGGTTATTGCCATATTGTATTGCATTGGCTGGCGAAGCAACGGATTGCATAAAATGCCTGAGTTGTTTGGGCCTTTGTTGCTGGCCGTACGTATGTAGCAACAAAAAGTTTAAAACGATAAGAAAAAGTGATTTCATTTATAAGTATTTCTTTTTTTATTAGTTTGATTGTTGATTCAGCCAGTCATTCAAATCTTTTATAACTGCACCGTTTACTTGATGCCCCATATTGTATTCGTGGTAGCTTGATTGAATACCCAGATTTTCGAGATATGATTTTGCTTCTCTTGCATATTGAACAGGCAGCGTATTATCCTGCACGCCATGCGCAATGAATACTTTTAATTGTTGCAACTCATCATTCTTCCTGATAGAAGACCTGATTTCAACCAGTAATCTGCCACTCAATGCAATGATGCCTTTAATGTCTTTTGGATTTGTTAACCCTACACTGTAACTCATGATCCCACCCTGGCTAAAGCCACCAAGATAAACTTCATCCACCTTGTATTGTTGCTTTACCTGCGCTACAACTTGTTTAATAAGTTCCCGGCTGGAGGCTTCCTGTGTTGTATCAAAAACCGGTTTACCTGTAGAAAAATCAACATTGTACCAGGCATATCTTCCGGCACCTAAAGTATATTGGCCGCGTGGACAAATAATTAAAAAATCATCCGGCAACTGATCAGCCAGACTGAACAAATCCGCTTCGTTGCTGCCTACTCCGTGCAATAAAATGATTGCTTGCTTCTTTGCTGATTGAACCTTTGGTTCCCTGGCAAGATATTGTAATACCGGGCTGCCTGGCGTGTTGCTGTTTGTTTCCATTGTAATGGTATTCGTTTTTTTATTGTTCTTATTGAAATCTGTATGAAAGTAAAAAAGCAACAGCATCAAGTTTGTATGCTGATATTCATCTATCCAATTTTACAGATGATTGTTACGAAAGCGCCCCAGGCGTTGGTGAACTTCCTGCCGGCTTGGATTTATCTTCAGGCAGGGGAATAAATTCTTTGTTGTCGTTTGGTGGCAGAATAATTCTACCCTGCTTCCAGTCTTCTTTTGCCTGCTCTATGCGCTCTTTACGGGACGACACAAAGTTCCACCAGATAAAACGTTCACCCAATGGTTCACCGCCCAGCAACATCAACGTGGTATTTTCTTTAGCAACGATCAACGGATCCTCCCCTTTGCTGAACACGAGCATCTTGCCTTCGCCATAGCCAATCCCTGCTACTTCAATGCTTCCCTTTACGATGTAAAAGCCTCTTTCAGCATGTTCCCGGGGTAGCCCAAACGTTGCCCCTTTTTGTAAAACAACGTGCAGATAAAAGAGTGGTGAATTTGTTTTCACGTCATTCCTCAATCCATATGCACTGCCTGCTATCAGGCGCATCCACACACCCTTGTCTGTAAATACGGGCAATTGTTCAGGTGTGTAGTTATTAAAAGTGGGTGAAGCTTCCTCATCTTTTTCCGGCAATGCTACCCAGGTTTGTATCATTTCCAAACCACCTGAAAGCGCCGACGGATCTTCAAATCTTTCAGAGTGCGCAATACCACTTCCGGCAGTCATCCAGTTTACTTCACCCGGCCGGATGATTTGCTGAACACCCAAACTATCCCGGTGTGTTACCTGTCCGCCAAACAAATAACTTACCGTTGACAAACCAATGTGCGGATGCGGCAAGACATCCAATGCTGAAGGTGGCGACGGTGCCTCAATGATGGGGCCTGCGTGATCCATAAAAATAAACGGACCAACCATCCTGCGAAGACGAAAAGGAAGAATGCGTTTGACTTTTACTGCCGGGCTGATGGCAGCAGTTCTGGCTTCAATAACTATCTCTGGCATAATTGAATTTTTTAATTGCGTAATATTTTTTTAAAGGTCCAAAAATCATCCCGGTTTGCATACCAAATCTTAGTTATTAAAAAGCCATCCCTGCTGCTGGTTCCCGTTTTTTTCTTTACTGCAATCCAATTTGTTTTGCATACGTCTGGTTGTCCCAGAACAGATGTTCTTCTTTCATTACACCGTTTTCCCATATACCTACAGTGGCCATCGGCATTTTAAAAGCCTTGCCGGTTGGCTGAATAAATTTTCCATTTCCGATGGGCATTGGTTTGGTAAACGTGCCTTCAAATACACCCGTTACCAATGTATAGTTGCCGGAACCAAATTTAATGGGATGCTCTTTGATCCTGGTATCAGGCGCATGAACAAACAACTTTTTCATGTCTTCAATATGCGTGGCCAGGCCTTCTGTAACATGACCATCAGGCCAGAACACTTTTATATTTTGTGCATGACTTTCTTTGAACCTGTCCCACTGCTGGTTGCTGAATACATCAAAATCCAATGCATCAAAGGTTTTAAGATGACCTTCAATGGTATCGTTGGAAGCCACTAACTGTTGGGCGATTTTTTTCAGGCTATCAATATTAAAGCTGCCTGCAGTATTGGAAGATGAATGCTGATTACAGCTTTGCATAAGTCCTGCAACAATGATGGATACAAAGACAATGGTGAATGATTTAAAATATTTCAGTTTCATATTAATGTTATTTTCTTTTATAAATTTTTAATGCTGTTGTTGAATTTTTATTGATGTATGAAAGTTGTTTAATTAATCCATTACTTTTTATACTGGTACTAATACTTTGCAATAGAGCATGAAGTTTACGAGCCATGTTTCGAATCTAAAACAGTAACTGGACAAGCTGCCTCTTTTGGTTCGGTCCCGCCTCAGGCGGGATTCAAAAAATGCGCAGCATATTTTTTGAAAGAAGCAAAAGCAGCAGCGTTCCAGTTACGCAGCCCCGCCGGCTGAGGAGGCGAACTCAACAAATTGAAAAGTAGCAACGAATGCAAAATGAATCTTCAATTTTATCGAATAAAATGCTTAAGTAAACGATACTTATTGATGTATTACCAATTTTTCTTCAGCCTGCGCTAACGTAACGGGCTTGCCCAATGCACCAAACTCATGCAGGTCGCCAAAAACTTCAATACGGATGGATTGATTAATTCCACCAACACGTACCGCCTCAAAGCCATTGTCGTGAATGAGTTGCTCTATGACTGCATTGATACTGATATCATCATTTGCATAGAACAATACATTGGCAGGTTGCTGAAAAGCAGCGCTGGCAAGAGAAGCTGCGCCCAATGTGCCCAACGCTTTTACAAGTGTTGCATTTGCAGGAAGTAATGCAGCAAGTAGTTCACCGGCGGACTGATTCTTATCAATGATCTTTTTAAAGCCGCCTTTTTCATCCGGCGCAATGGGGTTAGATGGGTCGATGATAATTTTCCCCTGCAGTTCTGCCGCGTACGTTGTAAACAATTCTTTGATGGCATTAAACCAAACGGCAAGTACCACAATGTCCGCTGCTTTGACAGCATCCGCAATGGATGCCGGGCTTGCAAGACTGCCTGCTTTCTGCGCAAACGCCGTTGCTTTTTCGATTGATCTGTCGGCAACAATTACCGAACGATTGCCTTTTACAAGATTGGTAGCTACTACGGTTCCGATGTTTCCTAAACCGATTACTGCAACTTTTAAATGTTGTGTCATAAACTATTTTTTTATTTGATTACATGATTTATTTGTAATGCAAAGCTCACGCATTGAGGGTGCCGGCTCCAATGACATTGGTTAAGAAATAGTCTTGATGTAGATTAAGGTTTTGAGGACTTCGAAGTCTTGCTGCGTAGGTTGCGCAACCTGCTTAAGAACTCCGGTGTTACGCCAAGGAAGGCGGCTATCTGCACTTGTGAAAGCCGATTGGCTAAATGCGGGTATAGATCCAGGAAGGATTGGTAACGTTCTTCAGCCGTAGAGCTGATGTTTTGCAGCAAGCGTTCCTGCAGGCGCACAAATGCATTTTCTACAAGCACCCTGAAAATGCGGTGAAACTTCGGTGCTTCTGTATACAGCACAATCAGGTCATCCAGGCTGATTTGTAATACCACCGTATCTTCCAGGGCATCGATGTTAAGGGCGGAAGGTTGTATGTTGTGAAAGCTTCCCAGGTCATTGATCCAGTTATTTTCTGCTGCAAACTGCAGCACATAAACATTGCCTTTCTCATCAATTTTATATGATCGCAGACAGCCCCTTACAACAAAATTAAATTGGGTACATACATCGCCTTCCTGCAATACATACTGACGTTTTCTAAACAGGCGTGGGTGAAATAATTTATGAACCAATTCCTTTTCAGCCTTGCTTAAAGGAATCAGTCGTTCAAAGGAACTGATCAATGGTTCAAGTGATGTTTCTACATTAACTGGTTTCATGCTGCATATTGTTCAAACTGAAAAATCACTCAGCAAATTGAGTTAGGAAATTCGCTACCAGCAAAAATAGTCGAAGCTTTAGCGTAAACCAAACCGGGTGTTTTTTTTGAACTATTGTTTTGTTGTAATTATGCATTATAAATTGCCTTGCCCTTCAGGGCAAGGATAAAAATGAATTTTTATTTCATTGGCTTTAGCCCAAATTATTTCTTTGGCTAAAGCCAGCAACATAAAGACCATTCATTCACCGCCCTGTAGGGCAGTGCAATTGATTTGATATCATTAACTACTCGCCAACAGATTTTTGGATTGGAGAAAAAGAAATTATTTTTCAGCCTTAAAAATATCATCTATCAGATCATTTGTCAAAACCCTTTCTTTCCTTGCTGTCCATACTCCATTACTTTCAGGAAATCCGTTTCTACAATAACCTGCCTTAGCGGCAAAGTCAAAAATTGCGTGGCAATAATTATTGATCAACAATGAAGCTATTAGGCCATTGTCGCTCCATGCAATCTGTATTTTACGTGGCTTGTCCTTGTCTGCAATGTCAGCAACATTGTAAATATGAAGTGCGTCAAGAATTTGTAACTCAGGTTTTATATCAACTGCATAAAAGTAGCCTGTTGTAAGATCGTCTTCAAAGGTTACACCAAAGGATGATATCGGTGAAACACTGTCAAAAAAAGTATCCTGACCTATTGTAAATATTTCTTCCAAATCTAAAATCACTTGTCAATGTTTTTGAGGCTTATGTGTCAGCCAGTTTGTAAATCATGGTGATCTCTAATTCGGCGAAACAAAATCCGGTCTTCTTACCAAACTGTTATTGTACTTGTACCGCAGGTTGGTATTGAATTTTACTTTAAAAGAATTCATGCCCGGCAAGGTTCTGGGGAAATAAGAAAACCTTGCTTCGATGGTGCCAAACAACAGGTTCTCATTCCGGATGCGGAAGCCTGCGCCTATGCCCGTGTAGAGATCACTCTTGCCAAGTCCAACGCCTTTTGGCTTTATCAGCGATGCATCTACGAATGTAAACGGTGCAAACCCAAAGCCCCAGTATTTTCGGGTGCCATAAAAAACCATTTCGGTTTTGGAAGTAACCCGCATGTCCCCTTTAGGTAACTCATACGCGGAATCTTTTGGCAGGGTAAAATAGGGCAAGCCATAATTGCTGATAAACTGCAGTGGTGCATTGAGTGTGTTGGAGAACTGCCTTGCAAAAGATCCGTTAAAGAAAAAACGACGGTACCATTTGGTGCTCAGCTTATGCAGCTTTGTAAAATGATCGCCGCTTACCAGCAACTCAACATCTTCCCATTTGCCTTTGTAGGTATAACCACCCAGCCTCACATTCATAAACCCATACACTTCTTTTTTCGTGTATCTTCCAAAAGTAAATTCGCCACCTAAATAGGGCCTGGTTTTGGTCAGCAATCTCAGACTGTCTTTTCTCACGTAGCCACTAATTAATGACAGTGTGAAACCTTGTGGTACGTCTTCATTTCTGCCAAAGCCATAGATATAACTGGTGCGGTAAAAATTCTGTTTAAATACACTAATGCTTCCCAGCACGCCCAGCGTGTTCGCAAATACGCCATCGCTGGTGGCTGTTTCCTTATCCGGTATACTACTGAAATGTTGATGCAATCCTCTCAGGGCAATCAGCTTACGAAGCGGGCTTTTTTTGTTTTTATATAACAACCTTTTTGCACCGATATTATACCCAAGCCAACCATCTGCATTGTAATATTTGTAGCGGTTAAAATCATTATAGGCCGCATCTGCAATGTAGCCGTTGGTGGTATGGTTATAGGAAAGATCCAGGGCGCCAAACCAGCTCAGGTACTGCGATGCAAGCGGTTTCTCTAGCCGCATATAATAGACGTTTTCTTCATCCCTGCCGCTCGTAAATGATTTGTTATAAGTTTTAAAACCAAGGCCCCAGTTGATAAAACTACCCCTTATATTGCGTTGTAAAAAATCGCCGCTAAAACCAAATTTCGGATTTCTGTCAGCATCGTATAATGAACTCACGGCCAGCAAAGATCCGGTTCCCGCCAGGTTCTGTTCTTTCAGTTCCAGCTTATATTTTTTTGTACCGCCAATGCCAGCGCCAGGTACAACAGAGAACCCGTCTTTAACCAGCACCAGCAGGTCAACTTCGTAGGCATCACTGGTTGGTTGCACAATGATGAGTGCATCCTGGATATAATCAAGATCCCGCAGGTAACGTTCATTATCGGTAAGTAAGTACGGGTTTAGTTTGTCACCTTCTTTAAACAGTAAATTATTGCCAATTACTTTACGGGTGGTGTTTTTGTGCAAGGCATCACCAATCCAAACACCAAAGCCGCCGTTCACTTTTGTAGTGTCTTTGATATCGCCTTCAAAACCTACATTCTTAATCTTTACCTGGCGGATGATTTTACCTGCATACGGCAGAAAGGGATTTTTCTGCGGATCAAAAGCGTTGGCGGTGGCCCTGAAAATAGTATCTGTGTTGGTGGCCGGCTGCGCAGCAACCATGACCGTCAAAAACAGAAAGGTAACAGAAAATAGAATTGTTCTCATCGAAAGTTTGGGTTACTAAAAATAAAGATATTGATTTAGACGAAAAAGCTGCTTGCTACAACACGAAATCGAATGAATCTGCAATGTGTGATTATCATGTTGTACAGGAGGTGACTGCATTTATAAAAAGACTTCTTCCTCGTCAGATCAACATTTTAAATTATAACCGAAATAAAAAAGCGATTGTCATACATTTATTAACTAAAATAATTTCATGCAGCGGAGAAAATTTTTACAAACATCCAGCCTGTTTGCCGCAGGTGTATTGAGTGCCCGTTTTAATGCCATTGCCGGCCCTTTTGCGCCGGGTGAACTAGGGCCCCGCATACCCGTTGATAAAAAGATAGACCCTGAGTGGATTAAGTCTTTATACAAGCGGGGCTTTGTTACAAAATACCTGCAGTCAAGGAACGAGCTGCAATACATTGGCATGCCCGTAGGCGGTATCAACGCAGGCACGGTGTATTTGGGTGGAGATGGCAGACTGTGGTTATGGGATATTTTCAACGCCAATCAAAACGGCATCGATCCAAAGGAAATTGACTGGCCTACCGAATTGCATGTGGGAAAGAAAGTCCGCTCCCAGGATGGCTCCGCTTACGTGGCACCGGCAAAAGATATCCGGCCGCTGGACCAGGGTTTTGCATTTAAGATCACACATCAGGGTGGTACCGTTGTTAAAAGAATGCTGGCCGCAGACTGGGATGATATTGTATTTGAAGCAACCTATCCCATGGCCAAAATTACCTACCTGGATAAGCAATTACCGGTGCAGATTGTGGCGGAAATTTTTTCTCCGTTTATTCCATTGGATGAATTGAATTCCGGCCTTCCGGCCACCATTTACTCTTTCAATATTAAAAACAATTCAGCCGCTCCGGTACAGGTTCAAATTACCGGTTGGATAGAAAACAAAACCGGTATCCGCTCTGCTGGTAAGGACGAAGAGCGCATCAATACAGCAGCCGTAAAACAACGTACTGCAGCCGTTCTTTGTTCAATTGAAAGCAAAACCGATCCGGATAAATTAGCGGCACAGCCGGATTATGGCACACTGGGTGTAGCCGCATTGCATAAAAATTCATTTGCCATTGCTGCCGTGGATACAGATAATAATCAAGCACTTTTTGTTCCAGCGACTATAAACAAAGTAACATCGTCCATTGATAAAAAATTAGTTGGCGCCGTATGTTCAACATTAAATATGTCACTAAATCAAACGCAAAAAGCTGATTTTATTTTTGCGTGGCATTTCGCCAATCTTACATTGGCTGCGATACCCGATGCCGGACAATTTTACAACACACTGTTTAAAAATGCGGCCGAAGTAACTGCTTATATTCAAAAAAATTTTACAAAGCTTGCGGGTGAAACCCGTCTATGGAAAGAAACTTTTTATGAATCCACTTTACCTTATTGGTTTTTAGAAAGAACATTTTTAAATATTGGTTGCCTGGCTACTACAACCTCTCACCGTATGGAAAGCGGCCGCTATTATGCCTGGGAAGGCGTAGGCTGTTGCGAAGGAACCTGCACGCACGTATGGCAGTATGCACAGGCATCCGGAAGAATTTTTCCGCACATGGAAAAAGATATCCGTGAACGGGTTGATCTTGGATTATCATTACAAAAAGATGGCAGCATGTGGTACCGTTGTGAAGCACACAAAGTGCCGGCGGTGGACGGACAGGCAGGTACCATTCTCCGCTTTTACAGGGAGCATCAGATGAGTACCGATAACACCTTCTTACAACAGAACTGGAGAAAAATAAAAACCACCATACAGTATTTGATGACGCTGGATAAAAATACGGATGGCATGGAAGACACGCCGTTGATGAATACACTGGATGCGGAATGGGATGGAGAAATTGCCTGGATTGTCGGCTTATGTATTGCGGCCGTAAAAGCCGGTGAAATGATGGCGGTTGAAATGCAGGATGATGGTTTTGCCAAACGATGCGCCAACTATGTAACAGCAGGGAAAAAGAATATGGAAGACAAATTATTTAACGGCGAGTATTTTATTCACCGGCCTGATGAAGTGAAAGGAAGAAAAAATTTAGGATCTTACAATACCTGTCATATAGACCAGGTGTACGGACAAAGCTGGGCTTTCCAGGCAGGCATTGGAAGGGTGCTGGATAAAGAAAAAACCATGCGTGCATTGAAGAGTTTATGGAAATATAATTTTACGCCGGATGTGGGGCCTTACCTGAAAGACAAAGTGAAATGGAGACCTTATGCTTTACCCGGCGAGGGTGGCATGATCATGAATACCAATCCAAAAAATGAACCCAATGCCTATGGTGAAAATGTGAGCTGGCAGATCGGTTATTTTCACGAATGCATGAGTGGCTTTGAACACCAGGTAGCCGCACACATGATGGCAGAAGGCATGACGGATGAAGCGCTGGTATTAACAAGAACCATTCACGACAGGTACCATGCAGCCAAAAGAAACCCGTTTAATGAAATAGAATGCAGCGACCACTATGCCCGCGCAATGGCCAGCTACGGTACTTTCATTACTGCCTGTGGATTTGAATACCATGGACCGAAAGGCTATATAAAATTTGCTCCCAAAATAAGCCCCGATAACTTTAAAGCGCCTTTTACATCAGCAGCCGGCTGGGGTACGTATGAACAGCAACAAAATACAACAGGTATCACAGCCAGGCTGCATGTGAAATACGGCAGCCTTCAGTTGCAGACCATTTCGCTGGAAACAAATGCTAAAGCAAATAAGATAACTGTTCTATTGGGTGCAAAGAATATTTCTTGTCAGTTCGATCAAAGAGATAATCAAATAACAATCACGCTGGCAAGCCGCAACGTTATAAATAAAAGCCAGCAACTAATTATAAAGATTGTTTAGCAATGGAAATGAAAGTAACAAGCCGAACCGTTGTATCAATAGAATACGAACTCACCGATGAGCAGGGCCTTGTGCTGGATAGCAATAAAGGTTTTGCAACGCTGGACTTCGTGCAGGGCGCCGGAACTATTTTACCTGCAATAGAACAAGCACTCGAAGGTTGTGCCATCAATGAAAATAAAAAGATTACCCTTACTCCCCAGCTTGCGTTTGGTTTATATGATGAAACGCAGGTATACCAGCTTCCAATACAAGATTACTTACATACTGGCTTTGTGAATGTGGATGATGCCATTCAATTACCAGATGGAAGGGAAGCAACAATTGTTGCGGCGGATGAACATTTTTTAACAGCAGATGCCAATCATCCGCTTGCGGGGCAAACGCTTTATTACAATGTGACTATTAAAGATATAAGAGCTGCAACACCGGAAGAAATATTTACCGGGCAACCTTTCCCGGCAGTACAATGTTGTTCCGGCAAGCCGGGCTGTTGCTGATGTTTAAATCGCGTTGAAGATCCATATTGTATTTTCTTCCGCCTTCATCACCTCTTTCAATTCGTTGATTTCGCCTCTACAGCCGGCGGGCTGCGTAACTGCGACGCTGCTGCTTTTGCTTCTTTCAAAAAAATGTGCTGCGCATTTTTTTGAATTCCGGCAAGCGGAACCGAAGCAAAAGAGGCAGCCTACGCAGTTACTGTTTTCAGTTCAGAGAATGCCTTGAAGACTCCACATTGATAGGATAGTAATGATAATTTGAAATGAGGTGAGCATATTCATTGGTATCATATAATTGAAACTTGCTGATCCTTTTGCGTACTAATCCTGGCGATAAAAAAAGGCGCAGAACTTATCTGCGCCTGGAAATAATATATCAGCATATCGCTTAAAATAATTTCTCTGCTGGTGGCTTAGCTCCTGCCAAACGAATGTACACAGTAGTTTGTCCACGGTGATGCGTTTGATGCTCGAAGCACTTAGCGAGCGCTGCGCCTTTTGTCAAATCAAATCTGCCGAACAATTTTACATTTTCATTCAGCTGCGCTGGCGTCATTTTTTTAATACTGTTAATTACAAAATCATAGCCTGCCATTACCAGCTTGGTTACATTAGCTTTTGATTTGTCGGTTGTTTTTTCTGACTCACCAAAACCAACCGGGCTTTTTTCCCCTGTAACGGCAGAAACAAAACCATAATTGGCATCGGTTAAATGCAGCATCTGTTCTGCAAATGAACGCATTTCCGGCGTGGGTTTCAGGGCGTAGCCCGGTTCGGGCATGGTATCCAAATATTCTTTTGTATATTCTTTGGCCCGCTCCCATTCTTTCACCATATCATTTACTGGTGTTTGTGCCTGGGCAAAATTGACGGTGCACAATAAAAGGCACAGCGACATAAAAAATTGAATTGCTTTCATGTTTGTTAGTTTTAGTATAGTAGATAATTAAAAAACACACCACAAAAATGGACGGTGCCGCATAAAAATACAAAAAGCGTTGTACCGCCGCAAGTTATTTACACCGGGGGTTGCGCCACTTTATCCTTGCTGACGACCGCACCTTACTGCTGCAACTTTTTTTGATATTCTTCCTGCAAATCCCTGAGGGCTTCATCATATCCCTGCTGGTCTTTAAAAGCCGCCGGATTGTAAGCATCGCCGGGCTGATGCTTTTTATGCAGGTCAAACTGACCGGCATGCGATGCCAGCCAGATATCAAAAGAAATATTTTTCATTGCGTTGAAAGTATACGCATAATCGACGGCTATTTCAGGGTAGGTGGAGATAGCTGTAAATGCTTTATCCGTAACAATTGAAGGCATGTTGGCGATCAGTACTTTGTAAGACCGCTGCTCATTTTTTACCGTAAATAAAAAACTGCAGGAGCCTTTAGTATGACCGGGGTGATGCAGCAGCACGAGTTGCATATTGCCGAGGCGAATGGTATCACCATCACGGAGTAAACGATCCGCTTTTACCGGTTTAAAGCTTATTCCATGTTGACCCAATGCATAATCCGTACTGCCGCCTGATGTCAATGCTGCCGCATCTTTTTCATCCACCATCAGTTGGGCACCGGTTGCTTTTTTAATGGCGGCCATCGCACCCATATGATCGTAATGGGCTTGTGTAGTCAACAGTATTTTTGTATCAGCAAATTTAAACCCGAGGGTTTGGATGTTCTTTTTAATTTGTGCACCGGAAGCTGCCAGTCCTGTGTTGATGAGGATATTTCCTTCGCTTGTTGTTATAAGATAACACGCCAAATCATACGTGCCCACATAATACAGGTTGCCGGCAATGCGGAATGGCTGGTAAGGCCTTGTCCATTCTGCAGGAGTCCTGGGCTCTTTTACTTTTTGTGCAGTTGTTACGGAAACAGTCAGCAACAGCACAACCGCCAGCAATATATTTTTAAATAAATGGTTAACCATACAGCAATGAAGTATTGAAAATGAACGTCAAATATACATGGCTTTTTTATTAGAATGCTGCCTGTTATCCCGATTTCCCGCTACCGAAAACCCGTGCTTATTTTAAACCAACCAGTGACTGGTTCATTCATCATCAAATCCCGCTTCCTGCTGGTAAGTCAGATGAGCAGCGGGGTTATATATTTCCTGTAAGCTGTGTTGAAGAGAAGCCACCTATCTCCTTTTCATGGCCCTCTTTTTGTTGCAACCTATTTTGTAACTTTAAAAAACACATAACAAGCTGCCATGGAAAATATAAAAAAGGAAGACATCCAACAGGAAGTATTTGATTTGTATGACGACTATGCCCACAACCGCGTAAACCGGCGTGACTTTATGCAAAAGCTAACTACTTATGCGGTTGGTGGCATTACCGTAACTTCCCTCATGAGTTTTTTGATGCCTGATTACGAAGGTGCCATCCAGGTAAAAGCCGGTGATCCGCGGGTGCAGTCCGGTTATATTACCTACCCCTCTCCAAGGGGCGGCGGTACTATTAAAGCGTTGCTCACAATGCCCACCGGTTCGCAACCCAAATGGGGCGGTGTGGTAGTGGTGCACGAAAACCGCGGCCTTAACCCGCACATAGAAGATGTGGCAAGGCGGGTGGCGCTTGCAGGATTTATTTCGCTTGCACCCGATGCATTAACACCCTTGGGCGGTTACCCGGGTGATGATGACAAAGGTCGTGAACTGCAAAGCAAGCGGGATAAAAATGAAATGCTGGAAGACTTTATAGCAGGCTACGACTACCTGGTAAAACACAAAGACTGCAATGGCAAAGTGGGTGTGGTAGGTTTTTGTTTTGGTGGTGGCATCGCCAACCAGATGGCAGTGCGTATCCCGGAACTTGCCGCCGCTGTTCCTTTTTATGGCGGTCAGCCTCCTGTGGATGACGTACCCAAAATAAAGGCGCCGCTGTTATTGCATTATGCCGGCCTTGATACCCGTGTAAATGAAGGCTGGCCCGCCTATGAAGCGGCATTAAAAGCAAACAACAAAGCATACACTGCATATATTTACCCCAACGTAAACCATGGCTTTAATAATGATACCACACCCCGCTATGACAAGGCAGCTGCCGAACTTGCCTGGCAACGCACCATTGATTTTTTTAAAGAAAAACTAAAATAGATAAGCATATTTTTATTTTTCCGCGTCACAATTTTTTCCATTGATATGGATAATAATCTTTGTAAAGACAGCTTGGTTCCTCTTTTATTTTGAATGAAAAGAACCTTTCTGAAACGCGAGCTGATGGTTTAACTTTAGGTTCAAATAAACCATGCTGCATTATGAACCGTAAATTGATCGCTGCTTCTTTTTTATCAATCTGCCTGTTGTGTTCCATGTTTGATGCGCCGGGCCAGGATGCATGGATCAGAATTAATCAACTTGGTTATACACCGGATGGCATTAAGGTAGCCGTTTGGTGTGGCAAAGGTGCCCAACAAATCACTTCATTTAACCTCGTGGATTCCGCCAGCGGCAAAGCAGTTTTTACAACAGCCGCTTCAAAAAACTTTGGCGTTTATGGTCCCTTTGAAAATACTTACCGGCTCAATTTTTCCATGTTTCAACAACCCGGCAGGTATTTTCTTTCAGCAGGCAACGCAACCTCGCCCGTGTTTTCCATCGGTGCCGATGTGTACAAAGGCGTAGCGGATTTTTGTTTGCAATACATGCGGCAGCAACGCAGTGGTTTTAATCCGTATTTAAAAGACAGTTGCCATACACATGATGGCTATACGTTGTATGCTGCTTCAGCCGGCATAAAAGACAGTACGCATATTGACGTGTCAGGCGGCTGGCATGATGCCAGCGATTACCTGCAGTATTCCACCACCTCAGCCAATGCTACTTATCATTTACTGATGGCGTACCGCGATTTTCCTTCCGTTTTTACTGATTACAAAATGGCCAACGGACTGGATGGAAAAGATGGTGTACCCGACGTACTGAACGAAGCCAAATGGGGGCTGGACTGGCTGTTAAAAATGCACCCGAAGCCAGGTTTATTATTTAACCAATTGGGTGACGACCGGGATCACATGGGCATGCGCATACCAAAAGAAGATAGTTTTTATGGCAGAGGTTTTGAGCGGCCGGTGTATTTTGTAAGCGGCGAACCGCAGCAACGCGGCAAGTTTATGAACAACACTACCGGCACATCTTCCACAGCAGCCAAGTTTGCCAGTGCCTTTGGATTGGGTTCCATATTATTTGGCAAGACTGATACACAATTTGCAACTATACTACAACAGAAGGCAATTACCGCACTGGCATTTGCAGGCAGGAAGCCGGGAGTTACACAAACCGCTTCCGTAAGGTCGCCTTACATTTATGCAGAAGACAATTGGGTGGATGATATGGAACTGGCCAATGCCGTAACAGCAAAAATGATTCAAACACAAGGGCGTAACAAACCCAATGCATTGTTGCCTGCCACGATCAGCAAGGCCATGCGTTATGCAGCGGCAGAGCCGGTCACGCCCTGGCTGGGTGCTGATACCGCCAAACACTACCAGTGGTACCCGTTTATAAATATTGGTCATTATGAATTAGCCAAACAACTAAAAGGTAAAACAAAAGACAGCATCACCGGGTATTACAAAGCTGGCATTGAACGGGTATGGGACAAGGCCAAACAAAACGCATTTTACCGCGGCATACCATTTATCTGGTGCAGTAATAATTTAACAACGTCCTTCGCCATTCAATGTTACTGGTACCGGCAACTCACCGGCGATACGGCTTTTGCTGAGCTGGAACAGGCCAACACTGACTGGCTCTTTGGCTGCAATCCATGGGGCACTTCCATGGTGTATGGCTTACCGGCCTGGGGCGATAGCCCGGTAGATCCGCACTCTGCCTTTACGCATTTAAAACAATATCCCATCAACGGCGGACTGGTAGATGGCCCCGTGTACACCACCATTTTTAGTAACCTCATTGGCATCCGGTTGCAGGAGGCAGATGAGTACGCGGCTTTTCAAAGCGGGCTGGCCGTTTACCACGATGACTATGGAGACTACAGCACCAACGAACCTACCATGGATGGAACGGCATCGCTGATTTACCTGGCGGCTGCCAAAGAAGCCGAAGCCAGTCGCCCGCACAACACTGTATTTAAAGGCGCTGTAACTAGAGGCCGCACAGATAAAAAACAACTGGCACTGGTATTTACCGGTGATGAATTTGCCGATGGCGGCGAACACATTGCTGGCGTGTTACACCAGCAAAACATACAAGCCGGTTTCTTTTTTACCGGTAAATTTTACCGCAACCCCGCCTTTCGTTCACTGGTTAAAAAGCTGCGGCAACAAGGCCACTACCTTGGGCCACACAGCGACCAGCACCTGCTGTATTGCGACTGGAACAACCGCGACAGTTTGCTGGTAACAAAACAACAATTTACCGCCGACCTCAAGGCCAACCTGCAGGCCATCAGCAAAAACGGCATTGCAAAACCAACCTGTTTTTTGCCACCTTATGAATGGTACAACGACAGTATTGCGGCCTGGACAAAAGCATGCGGACTGCAGCTCATCAACTACTCGCCCGGTACATTGAGCAATGCGGATTATACCTACCCCGGTTTAAAAAATTACCGCAGCTCCGGTGAAATTTACCGGTCCATTCTGCAAACCGAAGCAAGTGATGCACATGGTTTAAACGGCTATATTTTATTGCTGCACATTGGTACAGACAGCCGCCGTACCGACAAATTGTATGACCGGTTAAATGAACTGATAACGGCGTTGAAACAAAAAGGATATGCGTTTAAAAGAGTAGATGAGTTACTGAGGTAAAAGTATTTGTGTAGCAAATTTTTTACACCTTGAGGTGGGTTATTTTTAAGTGCTGCCTGTACTTCCTTCATCGATATTTAAAGAGCAAAATCTGCAGGTACGCCGGTAAATTCAAGTGCCTGATGAAGGCAAAAATCCATGTATCAGTCAACAGCTGATTACCACACAATATTGTTTGCTTTTAATTCGCCGTCTTTACGTACCAACGGTTAACGGTATTGTATTTTCCTTCAATAACAATTTTATAAAAATCGGCGGGCATGCGGCTGATGTTGATGGTGGCGTGCCGTTGGGTTACGGGCACTTCTGCCAGTAACTGGTAAGCATCCTGGCCTCCGTCTTTAAAATGATTGGTAGTACTGATCCAGATTTTTGCCGTGCCTCCGGTATCAAATACCTGCCAGCTGATGTCCATTTTGTTTTGAAAGTAATTCAATTGCGGCAGCGCTACAGATACTTTGCCAAGCAGGGAGATGCCATCTACTTCCCGTTGAATGCTGCCCGGAATTTTTACTTTTAAAAAATCGGCCAGTGCCGGCATAATATCTACAATACCGGGATTGCTTACCTGTGCATAATTGTTAAAGCGTTTGTTGCTAACCATCCAGGTGGTGCGTTGCCTTGGTGTCTGTCCCCCATGGTTGTGGCCGCTGATTTCCTCCCGGCCATGATCGGTGGTAATGATGATGAGCCAGTCTTCATGAAAATGTTGTTGCCTGTATTGAATGGCTTGCCAGATTTTAGCTACCTGTTTATCGAGCTTTTCGATGGCGTCCAGCTGTTGCGGACTATCGCCATACATATGCCCCATATCATCCGTGTATTCAAGATACACCCAGGAAAGGTCGGGTGCGTTTTGTTGTATGGATTGCGCTGCGGCTGCGGCTACTTTTTCATCAATGTTGTGCAGGTAGGCAGATTTATCATCATGCGGAAAATGAATGGTGTCGAGTTCAAATCCGTCTGCAACATAATCCACTTTTACGTTGCCTGTTGCCGCCATGCCTTCACCGACCAGCTTTGTCCGGTTATCCAGCCAGGTGCTGTACACACCAATTTTTTTGGCAGGATATTGCGCTTTGAACAAAGTAAAAATAGTTGGGTAGTGGTAGTTGGGCTCTTTAATGTCATTGTCCCACACATTATGTTTATTGACCCAGGTGCCGGTAAGCAAGCTGTTGTAGCCAACAGCAGATATCGTGGGGGTTTGGCTGTAGGTGTCTTTATCGCCGCCTACATGCGCCCTCGTGTACGTGCCTGCCTTCGCAATGCGTTGTATGTTCGGTGCAGCAGCATTTTCAATTACATCGGCAGGTATGCCGTCTGCAATTATAAATACAGCTTTTTTCTGAGCGGCACTGTGGCCCGCAATCACAATAAAAAGAAACGTGATCAATTTTTTCATATCCTGTTTGTGAGCAAATTTAAGCAGGGCGTTGTTCAAAAAAATTATTTGTCTGCAGACTAAAATCAAGTCGCATTACAATTAATAATTGTTGTTGAATGATCTATTTTACCTGCCATATGGAGCGGGGTTGGGATGGGCTTTAACTTACAAGCCTTATCTTTAAAGCAGTTTACATTTCAAGTTTCAAAAACACAACTGCTATAATGAAATCTGCCTTGTTCAACAATACGCTGATGTTGCTTTTTTTGCTTGTAATAACCGGCAGCGCAGCCGCACAAATTAAACCTTCCGCCTTACAGCTCACGCAGGTTAAAAGAGGGTATGGTATGTTTATTCATTTTGGCATTAACACGTTTAATGAAACAGAATGGTCGGATGGCAGCCTGCCCGTATCGTCGTACAACCCAACACAGCCCGATTGCGACCAGTGGATAAAAACGGCTAAGGAAGCAGGTTTCAGGTATGTGATACTGGTTACAAAACACCATGATGGCTTTTGTTTGTGGAACAGTCAATACACTAACTACGATGTGGCTTCGTCTCCTGTTACAACAGATCTGGTGGGTGCGGTCGCCAAAGCCTGTAAAAAATATGGTATTGAACTGGGCCTGTACTATTCGCTGTGGGACCGGCATGAGGCCACGCACAACAACCCTGACCCGGAAGTGTATGTTCAGTACATGAAGCACCAGCTTACGGAACTGCTTACAAAGTACGGCCCCATTTGCGAGGTATGGTTTGACGGCGGCTGGGCAAAAAAAGATGATGACTGGAAAATACCTGAAGTATATGCACACATTAAAAAGCTGCAGCCCAATTGCCTGGTAACGGTTAACCATACCATCGGCACGCGGGAAAAGATTGATAAAATTCAGTTGCCGGTTGATATGCAGGCGGGTGACCCCATCCGTTTTTACCCGGTTGATTTCAGAACAAAAGATCCCAACCTGGCGAGATGGGACGACCCGAAAATATACAGTCGCAATAAGGAAAATAAATACCTGATCCTGGAGCATACGCTTTGCCTCTCTGATCGCTGGAACTGGTTTCAGAAAAAGGCTATGATGCCCGCACGCGGCGTGGATGAACTGGAAGAATTATTTTACTGGACAACGGCGCACAACAACATCATCATCTTAAATGTTCCACCGGGGCAGGATGGAAAAATAAGAGCGCATGAACGCAACACGATTTTGTCGCTGGCTGACAGGCTTGGCATCCGCAATGGCAAAGCGCCATTGCCATCAGGCTATCAGAACATGGCATTTAATATTCCCATCACTGCCACCAACAGTTCGCCTGATAAACAATTTGCTCCGGCAAAAGCAAATGATTTTAGCTTGGAGACCTGGTGGACCGCTGGTGATACCAGGGCCTCGCTGGAAATGGATTTAAAACCCGGCAGCCGCTTTAACCGCATCACTATATTTGAACAATCACAGGACAGCAGCCTGACGGATGGCTTCAGTACCATCCGTAAATTTTTTGTGCAGCAATTTTCAATTGAAGTATTTAATAACGGAGCCTGGAGCACGGTCCATATGGGCGATACCATTGGTGCCTGCCGTATTATTTTATTGCCCGAATATTGTACTGCTTCAAAAATAAGGTTGAACATTTTGCAGGCAAGTGCCGTTCCATCCATTGCGCATTTTGCTGTGGCGGATACAAAGTCGAAAGGCGTCAGGAAGATCAGCAGATAGGTAAACTGTTTTCCCGGGGTTGCCAGATTAATTTTCCCAATCCAGCTATTTTCTGGATATTACAGTACCATTGTTCAAGTACCCTAGTTTATAGCTGCTTATGACCCTACCTGTTGCTTACCGTTTTGCCTTGAGGTCCTTGTTTTGCTTCGCCTGTTGTATGGCTGTGGCCGTTACTGGTAAAGCACAGGTTAAACAGCCTGTAAAAAATAGTATCCAAAGACAAATTCCTTTTTCCACTTTTACTGATTCGTTCGTTAAACATGCCAGGCCTGCGATGATACCTGCTAAAATGGATAAGCAGGCAAACAGAACCCTTGGCATTACAGCCACCTGCAATACCACTACTTTTAAGATGCACCTTACCGCAGATGCCGGTAAGAAAATAAAACTGCAGGAAATTCAAACGATGACGGATGGCAATTTTTTACTGGCAGGAAATGTAACGCTCGTCAATACTGAGCAGGAAGGATTGCTTTGTATAATGTCTAACGCTGGTGCAGTCATTGCTCAAAAACAGGTAAGGATCAATAGCAAGCCAACCACCATCTTTAATATCAAAACCATGTTTAATGGCCAGGTGGCGATGGCGGGCATTGTGCATGAAGCTACCGATAAGGTGTTTGTTGCTTTGCTGAATAGTGACCTTTCTGTGAGCTGGCTGAAGACCATGGACGTAAACGGCCCCGTTGGTACAGCGCTGGATGTTTTACCTGAAAACAAAATTTATGTAGCTGCACAGGTAAACAATGGCGTAACTTATTGTTTGCTGAATAGTACAGGGGCTGTAATTTGGAATAAAGAATTACCCCTAACAGGGCTGGATAACCTGGCGGGCATCGGCCATAATTTATTTGAACAAACACTTTCGGCCAACTGTACAAACACTGGAAAAAAGCAGGTACGGTTATTTACAATTGAGGAGACTTCGGGCAATCTGCTTAATTCCACTTCGCTTGGAGATGGAACTTCAGAAAATAAAACAGGCAAGGTTACCTCTTTTAATGGAAGGGTTATTTCTACCGGCATCACCAAAATCAATACCGGCCAGTTTATGCTGAGCAGGCAAATCATGTACAATGCAATAGAAACCGAAACAGTGCATACCTACACCCTTCCTGAAACAATTGACTTTGGTATTTCAACCGCACAAGATAACGCCGGAGATGCCATGGGCTTCTCCTTTCCTGCCACAGGCAAACTCTTATTGATCCGCCATTTTGCTGATTACCAAATAGCCCCCGAACATGCGGTAACCTATACTATGCCCGCAGGATCAACCATTGCAGGTATAACCCGGTCATTAAATGACGGAGGGTATTTGTTTGCCCTAAATACAACTGCATCCGGTGAATGTATTTTAGTTAAAACAGATAGTATCGGTGTATTAGCAGGATGCATTTCCCAAAATATTGCAATCAACTATACTGAAAGCCTGGTTGTTAAAAACACAACGTTAAGTAGCAATGTCAATGACATTTTACCCTTAATGCAAACTGGCAATATCATACCAAACCTTGTTACATTAACCAGCACTTTTGATTGCAACCAGCCTTACTGCCCTGCTCCACCGGTTGAAGACACCTGTCTATCTACTTATTTTAAAACATTCAGATCCAACAGTTATGTAGACGCGTTTTCCAGCTACCATTTAATGCGGGGCAACAAACATATTATGGTAACCGGAAGATACAACCGTGCATTGGGGGATCAGAATGAAATTGCTTATGGTATTAAATCATTTGATGAAAAGGGAAATTTTATTAAGGGGGTAAGTGTGTATGACAGGGGCTTATCTGCTCCCATTTATTCTAAGCAGGTAGATGACCAGCACCTGATGATCGTCTATTACTCCCAGTCCCGGGCTGATACTATTCCATGTTTTACTTTTACACTAATAGACGATAATCTGCAGGTAATATGGAGCAGGTCGGTGAAAGCCTTTTCAGATTATTATTTTTTTGGCGCTGTTTTCGCCAGTTCAATCACAATCGATAAGGAAGGAAATTTTTATTTTTTCGGTTCTACACCCGGTTATTTTGAAAAGGCCAAAGTAATCGCATATAAAATGGATGCAGCAGGTAATCCCTTATGGCTAAAATTGTATGAAATAGACGCCCATAATGTAATTGAGACAAATGCTACCATCACCAACACTTCAATGATTATGGTGTTGGAAGGTAGTGGTAACGGCAGCTTCTCTTTGCGACTTGATAAAGCAACCGGCCAGATGCTGAATGCGTATAATTATCAAAACAACAGCGGGGGGCTAATTTACAACAAGGTTGTTCAATTTGATGGAGACCGTGTATTTTATGCCGGTAACAATGCCCAGGGCCAACTGGTAACAGGGTTAGTTGACACAATGGCCATGCCGGTAAAAATGTTGTATTTTGAGGAAAGCTCTTCTTTAAGAACGGGCACCGTAAAATCCGGCAAGTTGTATGCATTATATTCCTGGTATAGCAGCACCGGATGGAAAGATGTGCTGGTAAAGGCAGATACAGCGTTAACACTGGAATATGCAAATGAACATGATGTAGAATTTTTTATTTATCCCGCAGGCATGGGCGTGAGTGAAGAAGGTAATATTTACATTGCCGGTAATTATTCCTACGGTGGTGCAAACGGCGCTTACTATGACCCTTTATTAAAAAAATATGATGCCAATGGTTTGATAGGCACCTGTGCGTACCGACGAATTGTCCCTGTAATAAAAGAGATTGACCTGCAAACAAAAACCGTTGATTTCAGTGAAATTAATATTAGTCCTTTTACACAAATTAATATCCCGCTCGATTTTGTACCCGATACCTACGGCCCCCAAATTTCAGCATTGCTATGCAGCAGTAAACCTACCTGCACTTCAATTAAACTAACAGGCACCAATAAACTTTGTAAGCTCAACCAGCCCTATACTTATACAGCCCGCCGAAATACAGGTTGTACCATTAAACCGGTATGGTTTTATGATACTGCTTTTGCAATGTTGCAAACGATTAATGACACCACTGCAACAATTACATTTAAGAAACAGGGCAGCACCTGGATAAAGCTCAAGCTCAATGCTGGCTGCAGTTTCTTTACCGATAGTATGTTGGTGCAGGTGCAACAATCGCCGGGTATTTTCAGCCTGGGCAATGATACCGCCCTCTGCAAAGTGAGCAGCATACAACTGAATGCCGGCAGTGGTTTTAACAGCTACCTGTGGCAGGATGGATCGGTCGATTCTATTTTTACTGTAACAAAGCCGGGCATGTATGCTGTAACCGTTGACAATGTTTGCGGCGATGTTTATAAGGACACCATCATTGTACAACAGGTAAATGTACCCGTGTTTAACATAGGCCGAGATACCAGTATTTGCAAAGGCGACACGTTGCGCCTGGCAGCTACGGCTGGCTTTAAACAGTATGCCTGGAAACCCACACCGGTGGTGAACGGGCAAGGTGCCGCCGTTACAATTAACCCGCTTCAGGATATGACTATAACTGCCATTGCAACCACCATTGATGGTTGCAAAGCCTACGATACATTGGCACTGTCCGTTAAAACAGCAAGACCGGTTTCGCTGGGGAATGATACCAGTTTCTGTACAGGGGATTCAATTGTGTTGCATGCCGGGGCAGGGTATCAGCAATACAGCTGGGGCAACGGTGCTGTTACAGAAACGGTTATTGTTAAGCAGGCGGGAAGCTATTCCCTTATCGCAACGGATGTGAACGGCTGCAAGGCAAAAGATACCCTGCAGGTGCGGTTGTATGCTTTGCCAAAGCCCTCACTCGGCAATGATTTTAATTTATGCCAGGGTAGCCGGCAGCAGCTGGATGCAGGCATTTTTAACCGCTACCTTTGGCAGGATGGCAGTACAGGCAGGTATTACAATATCACCACTACCGGTACTTACCGCGTTGGTGTTACCGATGCACATGCCTGCACCGCCGCAGATACTGTCATTGTAAAAAATATCATCCCGTTACCAGCCGGCTTTTTAAAAGCTACAGACAGTATTTGCCAGTACGAAAAAATGACTGTAAGTGCGGTGGGCAGCTTTACTTCGTACCTCTGGTCTGCCGGCGGAATACAACCTGCAATCACAATCACCGCCCCAGGTTTATACACCCTTACTGTAAAAGATGCGAATGGCTGCGCAGGTACCGATAGCATCTATATCTTTCAAAAAGACTGTGTTGCCGGGGTTTTTATACCGACCGCCTTTACGCCCAACGGCGATAGCAGGAATGATGTTTTTAAAGCCATTGTTCATGGTAACCTGCTCAGTTTCCGGTTGCAGATATTCAGCCGTTTCGGGGTACTTGTGTTTAGTACCACCGATCCCCAAAAAAGTTGGGATGGAAAATTTAAGGGAGCGGTTTTGCCCACTTCTTCCTTCATCTGGCAGTGCTCGTACCAGTTTGCAGGACAGTCTGCCGCGATGATCAAGGGAAATGTAGTGATGTTTCGTTAACCTGTAGCGCCCTATGCAGCTTACTCCATTGATGTTTCATTCAACATGCGTGTTGCAAAACCCTTGACGCAATCCCGGGGAAGTAACCGGCGAATGCCTGTACTGCAAAGCAGGATGCAATGCAGGAGTAAACGCCTGCGGCAGATGCCCCTTTTCAGCAGCGGGTTTTCGGGGTTATTACTCTTACTTTTGGAAATCGCTGTTGCCAAACCCACGCCATTAAACAATAAAAAAGCAGCACAACGTACTGCCTGAACAATATTTAAAAATCAACATCCATTACATTTTCGCCGTGCCCGGTGTAAATTTTACCACTTTATTATTGATGGGCTTCACCGTTCTCAGGTAGGCAAAAATGGCTTTCAGGTCTTCTTCTTTCATTTTACCATACATGGTCCAGGGCATGATGGAATTAAACTCGCCCGGCTGCAATTTTTTGGTTAAGGTTGCAGAATCAGAACGGGAACGGAACAGCGTTAAGAAGGTAGATTCGCTCCAGGAGCCTGTGCCCGTTGCTTTATCGGGGCTGATATTACCCGAGCGCACAATACTGCCGTCGGGGAAAGGAAAAACCCTGCCGCCGCCGAACTCGGTGCCTGCCACCAGCTTACCTTTTTCAAATTGGGTATGGCATTCCATACAGGCGGCCGCATTCACCAGGTATTTTCCGTAATTCACCACATCTGTTTCGGGCGGCATTTTGCTAAGGCTTGCTTTTGAAGGCATGGTATTGATGATAATGCCCATCGGAAAATCAGGCGACGAAGCCGGCACTTCATTCCGGATAGGTTGCAGGCTGCGTATATAGGCGATGATGCTGTAAATATCTTCTGCATCCATGCGGCCGTAGTAATGATACGGCATAACCGGGAACAAGGCTTTTCCTTCCTTCGTTACACCGGTTGTAATCACCCTGAAAAGTTCTCCATCCGTGTACCGGCTGATGCCTGCCGGTGTGATATTCTTAGAATAAAATGCACCCGGGAAACCAAATTTCTGGTCAAATAATTCTCCGCCCTTTCCTTTGGTACCCTCCAGCGGCGGACCCGAAAACCTTGACCAGTCCCTGGTAGAATGGCAGTCGATACAAATGGTAACATGGTTGGCCAGGTATTCGCCCCTTGCCACCTGGGCGGCCGTTTTAGGAACGGTAACAATGGGTGCTGCACCAACATTGGGTAAAGCCAGTTTTACATAACCCGCTATGCCAATAATGATGAGCACTATCACGACAAGCAGTATGCTGATGGTTTTAATTATTTTTTTCACTGTAAGGTTGTTTGGTTGCTTGGTTTTAATAAAAGGAATACAAAAAATGCCTTGTGCATTGGTGCACAAGGCGTTGGTTGATCATCAGGAACCGTCTATTTTTTTGACACCGCAAAGTGTTGTATTTTTTCGTCGATGATGGCTACTTTGCCATTCTCCATTTTGCAATCATCAATCACGTTCAGTGAGTCTGCCTTGCCTTTCTTGTCGGTCCATTTTTGCTTGTACCACATCGTTACCCAGCTTTCTTTTTTATCAGCGCTTGTCACCGGTTCCCAGTCCTGCATTTCAATATTAATGGTACCATATTTTGCCCGCTCGCTGGTAAAAAATTTTGCCAGGCTGTCTTTGCTTAGTTTGGCATGCATATAATCAAACCGCAGTTCCACACTATCGGCAAAGTTGGCCATACTGGCGGCTATATCGCCGGTTTCAAAACCCCTCAGCGCTTTTAGTGCTGTCACCGCCAGCTGCGGGTCGCCGGCCTGCCAGTTTTGCCAGGGCTTGGCCAGCGTGTAGGGATAGTCTGTTACAGTAGCGGCCGGGGCGGTAGTAACAGCTGTAGCAGCAGTAGCCATGCTGTCCTTCTTTTCCGTTTCAGCTTCTTTGCTGGCGGGTGCGCTGCAACCTGCAGCCAATGCGATGCCTGCGAAAAAAAATAATTTTTTCATGTTTAAAAATTTTTAGGATAAAACAAATAAAATGGCAGCAACAGAGGGAAGCAGGATAGAACAACAGTTTACAGCAGGGTTGTTAAAACTTTCGATAAGGTAGGGCGTTATAATTAAAAATGCAAGCATTCGGTATAAATTAAAACTCCACATGGTGTGGATAAATGCGGGCAGGTGTTATACGAACGAAATACGGCCTCAGCCAACCAGTGGCAGTGTGCTGGTGCCGGCGCATTGGTGGCAACAGGCGGTCATCCATTCGCGGATGTTGCCGGCGGCGGGCCTGCAGCCGGGTAAGCGTAACATCGTCCTTCCCGCCTGCAGGTTAGCCCGGCTGCGGGTGCTACCTTTGCGTAATGGACGTGCATAACCCAACCACCCGGAGCTACAACATGAGCCGTATAAAAAGTAAAAACACCCAACCGGAGATGCTGGTGCGGCGGTTTTTGCATGCCCGCGGCTTTCGCTACCTGCTGCACGCTAAAAAGTTGCAAGGAAAGCCCGACCTGGTATTACCCAAATACCGTACGGTTATTTTTGTACATGGCTGTTTTTGGCATGGCTACCCACTGCAAATATTGCAAATATTATGTGGTACCCAAAACCCGAACCGACTGGTGGCTGCAAAAAATAAACAACAACATCGCCAACGACCATAAAGCCATTGCTGCTTTACAACAACTCGGTTATAATGTAATTACCATTTGGGAGTGCCAGCTAAAACCCGCCCTGGTTGAAAACACATTGACTGCACTGGTAAAAAATATTTTGGGCCAGGCGGTAGAATAATTATTTGGCTGCGGTGGCGTCGCACTCTTGTACTGTACACCTATATGGAACTTTTACCGAAGCGGAGTTGGCGCACGAGCCATGAACCAACGTGCAGGCTTTCCTTTCTTTTTATAAAAACCAACGTGTTGCAATTGCTGCAGTGAATGATCAGTTGGCCTGCGCTTAGTAAAAATTGCAAAGCTCATCACCGGCGCAGAGACTGGGAAATAGATATAGCATACATGCCAAAACCATAAAATTAAATGTGTACTTTCCTGTAACAATTCAGCAGGTAGAAGCGTCTTGAAAATATGTTTAAAAAGTTATTTATTGCAGGCGTTTTCATCGTAATGGTAAATGCCCTTTCTTTTGCTCAAATCAGTGAAAAACTTTCTGCAAAAGTTACCCTTGCAGTCAACACCAATATTGAAACTTATTTTATTGCAGAGAAACTGGCAGTAGAGCACATCGGTAATTATGTGTTCAGCTACAGTAACATTCAGTTTACGCATCAGCCCATTGTTTATTTCGGTTTAAAAGAATTTGCACCGTGGAAGGATAAACCGGTAATACTCAGAATCGCCGCTATTTTAAAGCAGCTGCGGGATATACAGCATGATAATGCACAACAACTGGAATACCTGCTTTACAGGAACCAGTTTCCAAAAAAAGGTTTCAGGTGGCCGGTGCCTGCTAACCTGGCGATGTTTAATGAACAACTTTATCCCGGTGCCAAAGTGCTGGGAATAGAATTGGCCGACAGCCTTGCTTCCTTTTACCGGCAGGCGCATGTAGACAGCTTTCTTAAACGGAACAAATTTTTTTATAAAGGAGCTATTGCAGAAGCCAGGAAGCACATAAATGCTGCTGCCATTCCTTATATGGAAAAATGGTATGGACAGCAGTTTGCCGGTTATGAATTATACCTGATGCCTGGCATGCCTATAACACCCGGAGATGATAATTACCGTGCATTCGGCCCCATGCTCATCAGTCCGAAAGGAAAAGTCTCTGCCATGGTTTTCAGTTCGAGTGTACAGTTGCCGCTGCTCCATTCATTGAAAGAGTATAAACAATTCGGTTTTGATAATGCAGAAGTCACCAGGTTTTTGACAGTGCACGAGCTGGGGCATTCTTTTGTTAATCCTGTTGTGACAAGCCTGCTGCCTGAACTGTTAAAAGATACTGCCTTGTTCACACCAACGCTGGTAAAGGCGCTTGAACCATCTTACATAGACAGGTGGGAAACCTGTTTGATTGAACACCTGGTAAGGTTAGGTGAAATAAGGATTGCAAGATCGATGGGCGACGATCAAGAAGAGCAGCGTGTAAGAAAGCTGCATGTAACTCAATTCAAATTTATTTTGCTGCCCTTGCTCGAAAATAAAATAACGGAATATGAAAACAACCGTACACTATACCCTACTTTTAAAAGCTTTTTGCCTGAAATAGTTAACCTATTCCACGGGCTGAAACCAACTGACATTGACAGGATTTTATCGGAGAACCTGGTTAAATAACTTTCATTAAAAGCTTGCTGACAAGATTAATGGAAAATTGATAATAGATTAATTAATAATGGCCCACTTCCCCGGAACTGGGTTTTTATTTTTGTTACCGGCGGAGGAAGCTTTGGGCGGCATCGTTGTGTCACTCCCTTGTACGGCATACCATTGTGGAGCTTTGGCCAACGTTGTAAACAAGCAGTTGTAAATTTGCACCATGGCCGATGTACACAACAAAGCAACCCGTAGCTACAACATGAGCATGATCAAGGGCAAAAACACAAAGCCCGAAATGCTGGTGCGCAGGTTTTTACACGCCAATGGCTACCGTTACCGCCTGCACGATAAAAAACTCCCCGGCAAACCAGATATTGTTTTACCAAAATACAACACCGTAATTTTTGTACACGGTTGCTTCTGGCATGGCCATGAAAACTGCCGGTATTATGTTGTGCCCAAAACCAGAACAGACTGGTGGCTGGAAAAAATAAATAACAATATCTCCAATGACGATAAAGCCATTGCTTCTTTAAAGCAACTGGGCTATATAGTAATTACCATTTGGGAATGTGAACTCAAAGCAACCACAGTTCAAAAAACATTAAATAACTTAACCGAAACTTTGATTGAACCCTCCTAAATATCCACATTAATTCGATCCTGATTTTTTCTCACTTCACCTCCATCTGCCAGTTAATCTCATTTGCCCTCCAATCTTTCTCGACAAAAAGTTCACTTATATCCGATTGACTTATAGTCGAATAAGAAATAGCTTGCATGGATGGATGATATCAGAGTGAGAGTGGGCAGACGCCTCAAAGAACTCAGATTAAAAATTGATCTGACACAGGAAAAACTCTCATTTAAGGCAGAAGTTGATAAAACATATCTCAATGAAGTTGAGAATGGTAAACGCAACGTTTCAATAATCAACCTGGAAAAAATTATTAAAGCACTTGATAGTTCCTTTGAAGATTTTTTTAAAGGCATGACCTCTTAAACCCAAAAACACTTTGCCAAAACCAGCGAAATTTATTCCTGCAGTCAAAATCGATTTGCGTCAGAAAAGCGAAGATGAACTTATCTCCCTCCGAATTCAATTGGATAAAGAATTCAAGACGAGGGGCGTAAAATTTAATGTAGGAGAAATTGGCGAGACGATCGCTATTACATTTTTTAAAAACACACCTGGCCTTACCAATTTACAAAGAGCGCCTATAGGAACAAAAAGCGTTGATGCGTTATCGAGAAATGGCGACCGCTATTCAATCAAAACTATTAAGGATGGTTCTAAGACCGGAACAATATATCCTGATCCTGATAATAATGGCAAACAGTTATTTGAATTTCTTCTGGTAATTCAGATTGATGATGATTATGAACTTCACAAGTTGCATAGATTTTCATGGGAGCAATTTTTAAACGTAAGACAGTGGGATAAAACTATGAACGCATGGTATGTACCAAAAACCTTAAAAGCACTAAAAGAAGGCGAAACATTATATGAGAAAAAATGAAGTTAGTGAAGACCTTAGAACCATAGATCTCTTTTGCGGCGCAGGCGGCAGCAGTTACGGCGCAAGAAATGCTGGAGCTAATATTGTTGCCGGCTTTGATTTATGGAGTACTGCGATTAAAGCCTACGGAGCTAATTTCCCTGAAGCAAGAACTTTTGAAGGAGATTTAAGAAATCTTGACCCTGTAGTTGTAAAAAAGGAATTGGGTAAAATTGATTTGATGCTAGCATCTCCTGAATGCACTAACCATTCACTGGCAAAAGGAGCCAAGTTGCGTGATGAAGCAAGTAAAGAAACTGCATTCGAAGTAACCCGCTATGCAAAAGCATTTTCACCTAAATGGATAGTTATTGAAAATGTTAAGGAAATGCAATCATGGAGTGGCCACTCTAGACTGCTGAAAGAACTTTGGGATTTAGAATATTTTGTAAAAGAGATTGAATTAAACTCGGCTGATTTTGGTGTTGCGCAAGCCAGGAAAAGATTATTTCTACTTTGTTCCTTATCAGGTGAAACTACAATGAATGATAAACAAGAAGGTGCAGAACTAAATGCGGCATCAACAATAATTGATTGGAGCGACAAATATAAATTCACACCACTTTTTCAGGAAGGAAGAGCCTTGAACACATTGGCACGAGCTGAAAATGCGATAGACGAGTTAGGTGCAAAGGAGCCATTTATAATGGTTTATTATGGAACAGGTAGTGGATGGCAAAGCATAGAAGATCCTTTAAGAACTATTACGACCCTTGATCGCTTTGCTTTGGTAAAGCCCTCAAAGAAAGGTCATATTATGCGAATGTTACAACCTGAAGAATTAAAATTAGCAATGGGATTTGGCAATAATTATAGCCTCGATATAGGAGTTACGAGAAGAGAGAAAATAAAACTTATGGGAAACGGCGTTTGTCCACCAGTGATGACTTCTATTATAAAAAATTTATGTATTTCACCTAAACCCTAAATGAAGCAATTAAACTTAAGTATTCTAGAAGATGGTATCTCTACGGGATTATCAGTTCGAAATGGAGGCTTTCTTGCAGAGGCTGCATCAATATGTTTACAATCTCACAATCATGGATTGAGTATTCTCTTTAAAGTGGAAGGTTATCTAGCTGAGATATACAATCTTTCACGTTGCGAAGTCAATCAATTAGCCTTAAATAGTTTTGCGGATTTGGAAGAAGCTGCGCAATTTGGAGCGATGGGAATTGCTGTGGCAATTATAAATAATCAAACCGGATGGAAAGTTATTAGATCTTGGAAAGGAACCGGATTTGATTATTGGTTTGGATTTGAAGACGAAGGATATCCTTTTCAAAACAAATTACGAGTAGAAGTAAGTGGAGATTTAAAAGGCACCGATCCGGAAATCAATGCTAGGTTAAAGCAAAAATTGGAACAAACTAAAAAATCAGATGAATTAAATATTTCAGCTTGCGCAGTTATTGTTGAATTTAGTAATCCCAAATCCTTAACTGCTATAAGATGAATAACAAAAAAGTGACGATATGGCATGAAGAAGCGATGGATTTAGCTGAGATGGCCTTTTTTGCAAAAAGAAGGGGTGAGTATTATAATTTTTGGAAGTTTATTCAAAGAGCTCTTAATTATGAAAAGGCAGCGGCAAGAGTCCTGATCGAAGAGCAGCAAATAGAACCCACAAGATCACTATTATATAAAAGTGCAATACATTTTGCTTTAAATTTAGACCATTTCGACGAAGCAAAATTTTTGCTACGTGAAGCTAACGACGGAAATCCTCCAATAGAAGTAAAAAATGAATTGGATAGCATTAGTGTTGAAATTAATCAACGTGAAAATATCAAATCTAGAGCGGTGGCACTTGCACAAAGCTTTCTTGATAGTGAAAGCTTAGAGCCGAGCGATGTATCCAGGGCGATCAATGCCTCAATTGCAGCAGTTGAAAACTTTTTCGGAAAAGAGACTATCGAAAAACTGCTTAACCGAATTGCATTAGAAGTATCTCTAGAAAATAAAAACCTAGTCTTAAATCCTGATTATCAAATTTTCGAATCTGTTATAGTTGACAGATCTTGGATTGCAGAAAGAAGGCAGAAACTACCTTGGAGTTTTTGGAAGGCATACAAAATCTATCTAGACAAAAAAAATTTTGCTAGTACGACAATAAAAAAACTAGACCAGTTAACAGATGACATACTGAGCCGCCTTGGTGACCCATCAAAAAGTGGTGTATGGGATAAAAGAGGAATGATTGTAGGAGATGTTCAATCTGGCAAGACAAGTAACTACGTTGGCCTAATTAATAAAGCTGCTGATTTGGGTTTTAGAATCATAATAGTTCTCACAGGGTTATATGAAAATCTTAGACAACAAACACAAGAGAGAATTGATGAGGGATTCATTGGTGCTATATCTGATCTAAACAATCAAGATGTCGGCAAACCAATTGGTGTTGAGAATTATAGAACACCTAAAAACTTACCAGTTCATCCAATAACAAGAGCGGGAGACGCAGGCGATTTAAGAAAATCGAATTTGCCAAATTTGCCAATTAATACAAATGATTACTACGCTATTGTTGTCAAAAAAAATCCAACGGTTTTAAAGACGCTTTTAAATTGGTTACATGCTCGAGGCGAAAATGATGGAGAATATAAAATTATAAAAAATAGACCCCTGTTGGTAATCGACGATGAAGCAGACTATGCATCTCTTAATGTCGACAATGACTTTGTCTCAAAGATCAATGGAAGTATACGGGCAATACTCGCCTTATTTGAACAGAGTGCATTCATCGGATATACCGCTACGCCGTTTGCAAATGTTTTTATTTCTGATCATAATGAAACATCCGGGCACGAAATTTTAATTGACAGAAAAAGATTTCGGTTAGGCGAAGATCTATTTCCAAGAGATTTTATTATTAACATCCCATCACCATCAAATTATATTGGCTATTCAAAAGTTTTTGATACTAAACTAAAATTATCAGATAGTTATGTTAATGGCGATATGCCCATGATAAATATCGTTAACGATTATGAACCTTCGATTCCCAAAGGGCATAAAAAAAACGGCCCTTTGCCAAATGAAATTCCTTTAAGCCTAAAAGATGCGATCAAATGTTTTTTCTTGGCATGTGCAGTAAGGTCAGCCCGTGGTCAAGAAAAGGAACATAATTCAATGTTGATTCACGCTTCTTGGTATGTAAAATGGCTAGATCAAATTGCTTGGTTGGTTAATGAATTTACAGTCGAACTAAAAAAGAAAATAAAAAGCCAAGATGATTCTACATTTTTAAATTTAAAATCAATCTGGGAAAAAGAGTTCAAACCAAGGACTGCCTCAATAATTAGTCAAGTTGGTTATGATGACCCACGAATTATTGAACATAATTGGAATGAAATTCAGTTTTGTTTAGTAAAAGCGGTTGAAAAAATCGAAGTAAGAGCTGTGCATGGTGCAAAAAAAGGATTGAAATACTTGAATACCCAAGCTTTAAATTATAAAGATTATAAAAACGGCCTATCTGTAATTGCAATAGGCGGCAACAAATTGTCCAGAGGATTAACCTTGGAGGGACTTTCTATCAGTTATTTCTTGAGGGCCACTCGATTCTATGACACTTTACTGCAAATGGGTAGATGGTTTGGGTATCGACCTGGGTATGTGGATTTGTGCAGATTATTTACTACAAAGGAATTAATTACTTGGTATCAGTATATAGCCAATGCAACCGATGAGCTAAAAGAACAGTTTGATATTATGGATCTTGCTGATCGCACCCCAAAAAATTTCGGATTAAAAGTAAGATCTGCCCCTGGTATGTTAATGATTTCTTCCGCCGCAAAAATCAAAGGCGCAACCGATTTGAATTTAAGTTTTTCTGGAGACCTTCAAGAAACATATATTTTATCAAAATCAGCGGATAGTTTGAATAACAATCTATTGGCACTAAACAATTTTATTGAAAATCTTGGTCCAAATTCAGACTTGGTCCGACAAGGACAAAAATTTATTTGGGAAGGGGTAAAATATAATAGTATTGATAGTTTTATAGCAAATTATAAAATACATCAGCGTAGTATCCATCCGGACTTTTTACGAGGATATATTATGCAACAGTTAAAAAATGGGAATTTAAGCAATTGGACAGTGGTGTTGATTCATAATTCTAATGCAAAAGACTTTTACACCTTGAAAGCCTCTCATTCAACACTTAATGTAGGATACACTTTTCGAAAAGAAGTCGAAGAAAAGGATGCTTTCGGAAATACAATTACTGATCATAAAAAATATCTCATAAGGAAATCACATATTATTAGCCCTCCCCATGAATATTTGGATATGGACGAATCTGACATGCGATATATAAAAGCAAAAGAGGCTACAGCAATAGAAGCTAAAACGCACCCTACAGATTCGCGTTTGCCTGCAGGAAAATATATAAGAAAATTTCGGGGATCAAAAAATGCACTACTTATAATTTATGTTTTGGATCCATTGGGTTTTGGTGGGCACCCAGAAGTTCCAGCAATTGGATTCGCGATGAGCTTTCCTGAAATTGTGAATGACGAGAAAATACCTTACAAAGTTAATCAGCAATTTATTGAAGGATTATTTGAAATACCTGACGAGGCTATAGAAAATCCGGAAGATGATGACGACCAGTAATTCTTATGACCACAGCTGAGTTTTCACAGCAAGCGCAACAAATAATAAAACTGCCCTGTGAAATTCGCCGGGACTGAAACTCAAAAAAATATAAGCACTCATCCCTTGCTTTTTTTTACCGCCAAACCGGAACGTTATAAGCTTTTATCCGAAACCTTCAGCAGTAGATTGACGTCGTTCACATTTTTATATGAGGGATTTTTTTGACTTTTCTAAAGTCAAGTTTTTCATAACAGAGGGTATCTTCAATATTAAAAACCTGGGTGGCGAATTTTCTGGCGCTATCAATTGTTAAGTAACTATAATTATTAAGATTATCAAAGTCAGTATAAATTGTTAGAAGGCGGCTTTGATGAATTAGCAATGTTTCGCAATCATTTAAATTTACGGACGAGTCTTTTGCGCCGGCCAGCTGGTGGTTTACACAGTTACAATAGAACTTTGCAACTTTCAATGGATCTTCGTTCTTATTAGTGATACTCGTGCAACTTTCATTCAGTATAACTAACAGAAACGACAAAATACAGTTTCTCATGGTTTGTGTTTTACGCTAAGAGCAAGTAACGCTGCCATTTCCATAAACTTTTTCTTCCAGCTTGAATCTCCGCCTTGAAATTTCTCAGGCGAGTTGCTGCACAAATTACTGAAGTCGCCAACCGGCAATAGTTGCAGGCATCGCCGACTATCACAATAGCGTATACCTGTTTACAAACGAACAAGCGCAAACCCGGCCCGTTGGTCGAAGTCCAGGCGGGGGCTTCGGTACACCGGTTCAAACGATTTCTAATTTCCTAGGCGAGTGCTGTGGCTTGCAAAAAAATCAAAGCCTCATGACCAGGAAAGACAGGGCAGGAAAAACAACCCGGCACTCACTTCTACCCCATACGGCCGCCTGATCTCCGGCAGGGAGTCACTTTTTTTTCCAGCAAGACAACGATGCCATCACTGTCATTGCATCGTCGGTGAGAGCGGCTTTGAAAACTAAGGCCTAAGACTTCATTCTTCCTACATTTGCAATCACCAATGGTTCTGCCGGGGAACTTGTACCGCAGAGCTTGCCGGCTGCCAAAGAATACAATCACTATTAAACAGGCAACTTCATGACTAAAAAGCGTATATTATTTACAGGAGGATCGGGAAAAGCAGGAAAACACGTGATCCCTTACCTTCTGAACCAGGGCCATCGGGTGATGAATGTAGACCTGGTGCGTTTAGACTATCCGGGGGTGGATAACCTGGTAGCTGATATTACAGACTCCGGGCAAATGTTTAATGCAATGAGTTCGTATGCAGGATTAGATGAGCTGGAACCAGGTAACGGCGTACCACGTTTTGATGCGGTAGTACATTTTGCTGCTATCCCCAGGATCTTAATTACACCTGATAATGAAACTTTTCGGGTCAATACGATCGGTACGTATAATGTGATTGAAGCAGCCGTGAAGCTTGGCATTAAAAAGATTATTATTGCTTCGTCCGAGACCACTTACGGTATCTGCTTTTCAGACGGCCAAACAGACCCCCATGTGCTGCCTTTACAGGAAGACTATGATGTTGACCCAATGGATAGCTATGGTTTATCGAAGGTGGTGAATGAAAAAACGGCTCGTGCCTTCCAGCGCCGGTCAGGCTTTGATATCTATGCGCTTCGTATTGGGAATGTGATTGAGCCCCACGAATACGCCGAACTGTTTCCGTTGTATTTTAAAAACCCTGCCATGCGACGCAGGAATGCTTTCTGTTATATTGATGCACGTGACCTGGGACAAATTGTGGATTTATGTTTGAAAAATGACAATCTTGGTTTCCAGATTTTCAATGCCGGCAATGATCACAATGGCGCTATTATCCCCGCTAAAGAACTGGCTGAGCGGTTTTTTCCAGGTGTGCCGGTTACCCATGACCTGGAGGAACATGAAGCTCTGTTTTCAAACCGTAAAATCCGCGAAGTGTTGGGGTTTAAAGAACAACATAACTGGCGCAAATATGTGAAGCCGGACTAAGTGTGCATTTTACAACCGCTCTATTGTTCCTGCAGGTGATCGTATCATAGCCGGCAGCGTGAGTGGGCACCTGAAAGGATCCACTAAAAAGAAGGTTTGCTTATTTGGCAGCATTTCCGCCCGCCTCTTGCCCTGGTATGTATTGATCGCTGCATAGGAACAGAACGTACAAGAGCCGATACCTATCGGCTGCGACGCAACGATGTGCAATAGCAGCAATGCCGCCGGGCCCATAAAAACAGTACTGGTATTTTGTATTCGTATGGAATTATAAATTGCTTACAGCGACTCACTCATCGTCCGCATTTGAATTTCAATAATTCTTGACCCCGGGGCTTGCGTACAAGCCAGTAACACTGCCCCCGCTACATCCGTTGCTTCGAGCATGCCCGACTGGGCAACACTTTCTTCCGTGCGGCCGGCACCAATGGCAAACTCCGTTTTTACACCGCCGGGGCAAATAACGCCCACTTTAATGCCACCCGGTCTAAGTTCTTTATCAAGCGATTGGGCAAAACCCACCTGGGCAAATTTGGTGGCACAATACACTGCCTGGTTTGCAAAACCATACAGGCCTGCCATCGATGAGATCATAATGATAGTGCCTTGCTTTTGCAATAACATTTGCGGCACCACTTGCCGCGTAAAAATAAAAGTGGTACGCATGTTAGTATTCATCAGCTGGTCATACTCTTCCAAAGAAGTGTCAACAAGATTTTTATAATTGCCTATGCCGGTGTTGTTCAAAAGAATATCAATTCTTCCTGCTTCATCCAGGGCGGTTTCAACGCATCTTTTGGCGGTTGCTTCGTCGTTGGCATCCCCTGCAACCGCAAAGGCTTGCGAGTTCATTGCTTTGATTTCAGCTACCAAGGAGTCCAGCCTTTCCTGGCGACGGGCTGTTACTACAACCTTAGCTCCTTCAGCGGCTAAAGCAAGGGCGGATGCTCTGCCTATTCCCGCACTGGCGCCTGTTACAATGGCGATCTTACCGCTTAATTTTCCTGGCATAATTGAAATGGTTTTAAATGTATTCTCCGGCTAATTTTCTACATCAACAGCTTTCTTTGTAAAGACAAGTGAGGCTGTGTAAAATTAGCTGATTTGGGTTAGGGAAATGGGTATTTATCCGACTAAAAAAATCGCCTAAAAAAGAAGCTCATTCATAACTCACCAGGCGCCAGACTCGTCCGGTGTCTTTGTTCCGCTCCGAGTTTTCCAACCAAAAAATTCACAGGCGAGTTGCTGCTCAAATTGCTAAAGCCCTCAACCACCATTAGTTGCAGACACTCGCCGACTAACAGCGTGGAGTACACGCATTACACCATGATCGTTCAGAAACAATTTGAAAGTTACCCCCGCCAGGTCGGCGATCAATGCGACTTGTAAAAAAAAGGTGAACGCAGGTAGCGGTACTGCATTGCAACGCTGCGCTTTGCTTAGTCAATTCATTTACATTTTGTGCTATCTTGTACCTTACAATTCTTTCACCTAAACCCAAACCGGTATATGCTAAAACCTGCTATTTTTTTCTTGCTATTGACGATCTCGTTTAATGGATTTGCTCAAACAAATGTCGCTGCCAATACAACTGTTATCAATGATTCTACCATTTATACTGTTGTAGATTCTGCTGCCCACTTTCCTGGCGGCATGGTAGAACAAAATAAGTTTGTAGCAAAAAATATGAATGGTGCTGTTGGCATTGACAACGGGGCAAAAGTCGGAAAATACATAGTGATCATCAAATTTGAAGTAACGAGCGAAGGTGCACTGGTAAATTTTCAGAAGAAAACTAAATTCGGGTATGGATTAGAAGACGAAGTGATAAGGTGTTTAAAGTTGAGTCCAAATTGGATACCAGCAAAACGCAATGGCATGAACGTTAATTCGATTACCGAGTTCCGTCAATTTTTTGTGCTTGATAAAATGTAGGTTCATCATTTGAAATTATTTGCTAACCCGGGGTTAATTTTCTTCCGCTCCGGGTTTTTCGCCCTGAAATTTCCGGGCGAGTGCTGCGGCTTGCAAAAAAATCAAAGCCACATCGCCAGTACAGCGACAGCAGTAAAAACAATCCGGCCCTCACTCCTACCCCGAGCGGCCGCCTCTTCCGCTCCGAGTCTTCGCCCAGAATTTTCCGAGGCGAGCCTCTACATAAATTGCTAAACTCTGCAACCAGCAGTCATTGCAGCTGGTGATAATTACTTCTAAAGATTATTTCCTGCTTTCTTAACTATTGCTTTGGAAATAGCATTTTTATTAACCATTACAGAAATGGTTTTTAAAAGTAAATATTCTTTTGACATATAGAGATACCCTCCGCAGTCTTTACCATCAGATGAATTTTTAAGGATATAGAATGGTTCACCTTTTTGGTTTTTAGCCATACCAATAATATGCATATTATGTACATCTTCTGTGGTGCGGTTATCAAAGGCTGCCTGCCGGATCTGTTGTGTAATGATTTTATTACTATCCAAAACAGCAAAACCGTTATTCAACCCTTCATAAACATCGCCGTCCCAGCAAACCGAATAATTATGCAGCAGGGCATCATCAATGACGGAATTAAAATCTGTAAGAGGCAAATTCAAATAGTAATTATTATTCCAGTTTGCTTCAATTTCCAAAACAAATTTTGTATAAAAAGGATGATGGCTGAAGGAAGTAATTTCTACATAGTCGTCGGGATTGATGCCAATCATTTCTGTTGCAAACGTTTTAGGGGTAAATACTTTTCCTTCGTAAACAAATGTGGCAGGAACTTTACCCAGGGTTTGAGTCAGGATGTCGTCCATATCTTTCATGTAAAGTGCCGGTGTTAAATTGCCATGAGATTGCGAATAATATTTAGCTTTCTCCAGCAGGGCAATATTCATTTCAGAATGATCATATTTTGTATCAGAACCATTTTTTCCCGGGTAAACCATTTCAGGAATGGCGCCATATTCTTTGTAGGCTTTCAAAACGCTGAAAGTTAAATCCCCTTCCCCAAAAGCGCTGCTCCCGTTTCTTCTTATATAGTTCTCGGCTTTGTTGATATAAGTTGGCCGAACGAAAAACATGGGTGAAAGTACAACCGCTTTTTTCTTTAGCCTGATTGCCTCGGTTTCAATAAAAGAGGTAGTTGCAAAACTCCAGCAGGCACCGGTAACCTGCTGGTCTTTAATGGGAGTACTTTCTATTAATTTAATTATTTTATAACCAGCAAGTGCAGGGTTTAAATTTGTCTTAAGTGTAAATACATAATTGGTGCGCCTCACTTCTAAATGCCTTTCACCGCCCCATACGCCATCTATAATGGAATCGCCAGGCATGATGCGTCCTTTAAAAATTAATGGCGCCGACTCTGGCCAGCCCAACGACTTTCTTGCATCTGCAAAAACACTATCCTTAACCATCCAAACTTTATCAAGAGGGATGTCTTTTAATCTCTTGTCAGGAAAATCCATGTAGCCTTTAATCGAATTGTTTTTCTTTTCAAACCTGAATAGTACCAATTCTTCCAAAGACAAATCTTTGGCGTTAGCTTTACCCATCCAGGAGCCTTCCAATGAGGGTTGCTCTTTTTGCTGGCCATAAACGGAGCATCCAATAAATAACAGGATTACTGATAGGTAAGTTGTTGTTGTCATAATAAAGTTGTTTAATGATAATTTTTTACAAAATACCAGGGTTTAATTTTTAGAAATAAATCAATTATCTGAACAGGCTTTAAAGTGATGGTACCGCCTCCATTTAATGGACAAACGCAATACAAATAGCAATACACGCAATTCAAATAATAATGAATTTTCAGCCCTGCTATTCAATTGTTCTTCAACTATATTTACAAGCTAAATGATGAAGATGCTCAAAATATCCCGGTTGAAAGACCGTATTGAACCCCTGGTTCATTTTCTCATCTGGAGCTCTTTTTTTATGGTGATGTGGTTGCAGGTTAGAACTTTGGGACCGTTTCGTAAAGTAGATGGGAGCATTTACCCGCCATTGATTTGGAATACGCTTTTAAGCATGCTACTGTTCTACTGTAATGCATTGTACCTCATCCCCCGCTTTTTTTCGAGGCAGCGGTTCACATGGTATATTGCTTCACTGACAGGTATATATGTTGGTATTGTTTTGATCAATACTACTGTTGATCATTTTTATGCGATATCTCTTTTTTCCAGTGAAAAAGAACCGCTTTTTGCTGAAGTCAATGCTAACCTTATAAGTAAATTCTTAATCCTGTCTTTGTCTTTAGGTTATGGGCTAACCAAAAACTGGGTGATCAGCAATAAATTGCAGCAACAGTTGGTAAGCGAAAATTTAAATACCCAATTAAAATATCTTAAAGCCCAGATCAATCCTCATTTTCTTTTCAATACTTTAAATATGGCTTATGCCAGTGCGGTAAAAAGTAATGATGAGCCTACTGCAGACATTATAGAAAAAATATCCGGGTTTATGCGTTATGTGCTTTACGAGAGTAACGAGGACCAGGTGCTGCTTGAAAAAGAGTTGCTGTATATTGACAATTATATTAACCTACAGTTGCAGCGTTTGTCACCCGAAATTGCAGGTAAGGTTAAATATGAAGTCAAAGGAGATTATCAAAGCTTTACAATCGCCCCGATGATTCTTATTCCATTTATTGAAAATGTATTTAAACATGGGATCATGTTAAGTAAGGAACCTGAAATGTCCATTTCGTTATCGATACATTCGGGGGTGCTGCTGTTCGAATCAAAAAATTTAAAGAACCATAGTCCGGTTGGCCCCGGCAAGGCCCATTCAGGTATTGGAATGAAAAATGTAAAGGAACGGCTGCTGCTGATGTATCCAAACCAATATTCATTGGAAATAAACGACGGGGATGATTTTTTCCAGGTAACATTAGAAATCCAGCTTAAACCAGTTCATGTATGAAATGCATTGCTATAGATGATGAGCCCCTGGCCCTTGAACTGATATCCGGGTACATTCAAAAAACGCCCCACCTGGAATTTGTCGCGGCATTTACCAACCCATTTGACGCTATGAGTTTCTTATTAAAAACTCCGGTGGATATGGTGTTTATCGATATTAATATGCCGGAACTTTCAGGTATTGAATTGTTGAAGGCATTGCCTGTGTTGCCAAAAATAATATTTACCACCGCCTATTCAGAATACGGCGCAGAAAGTTATGAGCTTAATGCTGTAGACTACCTGATGAAGCCTATAAAATATGACCGCTTTCTAAAAGGGGTTAACAAGGTGGCTGACTTTTCCTCCTCAAAAAAAGAAGATTCATCCGTAACTGCGGACACAGAAAAGAAAAGAGAATCAGTACTGATTAAAAGCGGTTCGAAAACATATAAAATAGCAACTGATGACATTTATTATATTGAAGCTGCAGGAAATTATATGACCTTTTATACGGTAAAAGCAAAAATCATGAGCTTATTACCTATGACCGATATATTAAAGATGCTGCCGGCTAAAGAGTTTATCCGTATTCATAAATCCTATATCATCTCATTGAAGCATATTGAAATTATTGAGAAGGGGATGGTTGTTATCAATAAAAAACAAATACCGGTTGGCATAACTTATCGTGAACAATTTTCAGGTATCATTAAAAATAAGTGATGGGATATCACGTACCCATCAGGGGCAGGGATGTCCGTAACAATGCGGGTTCCACAATTCAGGCGGGGCACTCCGTCCTGTGCCTGGATGTTACTAAACTTCAAATGGGATGCACTGCCCGAAAATATTTTATTGTTCCTTCGTGTTGTGCTATTTCATAGTCAGTTATCATTTGCCAAAAAATTCAGTAGAAACATTTTGGATGATCCAGTTCAGTAGTGGTGGTATAACTTATATTTACATCGCTGCTTGCCTATACTTAAATATGAAAAAATACATTTCAAAACAAACAGAGTTAAACCTGTTAAAGCTTGGCCTCTACCAGGTTATTGGTGGTGTTGCCGGGATCATAGTATTTATCTGGCTTTTTTACCGGGGCCAGGTGTTTACCTTACTGGCCTTTGTTCCTTATATGTTTGTGCTGGTTTTCTTTTTGTATTCTATTTATTGCGGCATACTTTGTATGAAGGTAAAAAAAGCGGCATTGACCCACTCTTTTATAAACCAACTACTTCAATTGGTTCCATTTACTGTTTTTGGATTTGCTTTTAAATATGTGGCAGGCATTGGTATTATGGTTGGTTTTGACCTGACCCATACAATCAACTTTACCTTTGATGCAGATATTTCCAGCTTCGCATTTGGTTCAATAAATGACCCTGCGGACTTTGTTATTGAAATCAATTTGATTGCCCTGGTACTGGTAATTTGGATAGATAAATTAAGAACAAAGGTCCACGAAGAACTGGAAGTCAGAAAAATTTCTTCCATCGTTTCTTCAATCGGAAACAAATATGATGATTCATCTTTTCAAGAAAGTTAACAGAGAAAGGGAATGCAAACTCACAGTGTCAACGTTGAACCTTTGCGTCATCGTGTCACGGCTTGGTTTCCGTAGCGGCGTGATTTTTACAGCACACACTATAAATAATAACGCATCTGCCATAAAAGCCGGCATTGAATACACAGCACCGGTAACGCTGCCGTACGGGCGATAATTACAATTGTAAAAATCCTGTTGATGTGCGGGCCGTAATGGTTTACCAGGAGGTAAATATTTAAAGTCTATACCTGGTCAGCTGAATCTTGCTATGACTAAACTTTTAACGGTAGCAGTAAGCTGTGCAATTTCAAATGGTTTACCAATCACTGCATCTGCATTACATAATTCAAAATCAGCTAACTTTTGTGAATCTGCAGAATACAGCAGTATTGGGATATGTTTAAATGAAGTACTGGATTTTAATTCTTTACAAAAATCCCTGCCATCGCAGCCGGAAAGGTTTACGTCCAGTATGATCAAATCCGGAATCACCCCTTGTAAAATCGCCAGGGCTTTATCCCTGGAGCCAGCAGTAAATGTTTCAAAATTTTCTAACCTGAGTACAATCGAAACCATTTGTAGTAAATCAGGTTCATCATCAACTATCAGAATCTTCTTCATGTGGGGCAATGTTAAAATTTCAGATGGTAATTATCAGTACAAACGTTCTCACTTTGAAAGAAATTGCCTGCGTTAAAGTTCCAACATCAAAATTATATAAACCAACATATGGTGCAAGTTGTGTTTAACAATTACTTTGCTAATGACCTGTTTTCAATCATCAAAATAGTTACTGCGCAGTTGTATTGTGCCGGGTGTAATGAGTTGAAATTATTTTGGTGAACCCTGTTTTAGTTCGGGTTATTTTGTGTCCATTTATTCACCTTCCCCAACAAATGTTTTATGTCAAAAGGTTTCTTAATATAGTCATCCGCACCACAAGCAACCGACTTTGCTTTAAGGCCACTGCTAATTGATACCATAATTACTGGAATTGCGTTGTGGGTTAGTTTGATTGCTTTGCATATATCTCTTCCATCTTCATGCCCTAAATATATATCCAATAAAATCAGATCAGGTTTTGCAGCTTCTATAATAGTATCTAGCCCGTTGCCCGTTGATACTGCTGTAACATGTATATTATACATTGAAAAAAGCTGAATGTAAACATGTTTAAACTCAGCAGAATCTTCAACAATTAAAATATTGGGCATGGTTAGCTTTTTAATTAAAGTAAAGCCTGCACTGTACAATAATGGACCCAAAGAAAATATTGACAGGAACCAGCGGTAGTATAGGATTTATTTAATTGTATAAGTTGGATGATATCAGCATTCAGCCACGTAAAAGGAGTGGAAATTTATTTTGCAGAATCAAGTTTTAATTTTTCACATCCCTTTCCCCACCGGGCAACTTTATTCATGATGTTATAAATGTCGAAGGGCTTTTCAATGTAGTCATCTGCGCCGCAGGCATCCGCCATTTGCTTTAGCTGGTTGGCTGTTGACACCAAAATGATGGGAATATTTTGATGGATTTGTTTTATTTCTTTACATATATCCCTTCCATCTTCACCTCTTAAATAAATATCCAGGAGAATAACGTCTGGTTGATAGTCGGTTATCACAGCATGAATATCTTTTCCGGCAGATACAACTTTGATACGGTACCTGCAAAGGCTAAATAACCTCACATACAAGTGAGACAACTCAACTTCATCTTCAACAATCAAAATATTATACATGATTCTATTTTCAGTAAGCTAAATCCTTTTATTTAGTTGCGACAGAGCATGAAACATATCATTGTATGATTTAAACCACTCCTGTTTGATTTAACACACCAACCACCCTGTTGTATATGCATCAAAACACAGCCTGCACAGACTCCCTTCCGCAATGGGCGTCGGTTTATCACCGCATGTTTAAAATAAACGCCTTCATTACAAATTATTTTTGTCCCCTCCGGCTAAACCAGCAGCAGCATGCCTTTAATCACATTATAAAGTATTATTATTGTATAAAATAGTTCACCAAACGATTATTGCATGAAAAGTGTAACCAAAACAGGCAACAGGTTATTTGCAGCCCTTGTATGCCTTACCAACCTGGCAGCTTGCCATAAAACGATGGATGCATCCCTGCAGCAAAATGCTACCCTGGCCCCAGTTTCGTTAAGCAATGTCACTGTAAGTGCAACGGGCACCTGCGATTATGTGTTTAACGAAACCGCTGTAACAGCGGCGGGCTATACCAAAGTTTTTGAAGATAATTTTGATACCGACCTTACCAAATGGAATGTGTGGACCGGTGGTGCCTTCAACAATGAACTGCAATATTACCAGGCTGCCAACCTCCAGTTGCAGAATGGCAATCTTGTTATTACCGCAAAAAAAGAAACCGTAACGGGCGCCACAACCCCGTTTGATGCAACACCCAAAACATTTAATTATACCTCTGGCAGAATTGAATGTAAAACCAATATTTCAGCATCCGCCGTTACTCCTAAAATTCGGATAGTGGCCCGCATAAAACTGGCCGCCGGTTATGGTATGTGGCCTGCCTTTTGGAGCTATGGCGATCCATGGCCAACACAGGGAGAAATAGATTACCTGGAAGCGAGAGGGCAGGAGCCTTTTAAATACCAAACCAATTATTTTTATGGCAGGGCCGCCAACAGGAACCTGGTAAAAAACCAGGTGGGCATTATTACCTCCGGTGTAAGCCTCACAGATTGTTATCATGTGTATGAAATGATATGGTCGCAAAACAGTTTAACCTCTTTATTTGACGGGGTTATAGTTGAAACTAAAACGGGCAGTTATGTGCCCAATCTCTTTGGCAAAACAGAACGTGTTGCGCTGAACCTGGCTGTTGGCGGCGATTTCTTTTCTAATTTTAATGCTGCACAAATTGTAACCGGCAGCATGTATGTAGATTTTGTAAAAGTATTTAAATCGAATTAGCATTTGGCCGGGTAAAAGTTACCACAAATTTTCATAGCCGGCTCTGCTGTAAGGGGCCTGCACCAGGGCGGGGAATGGTTTGGCAGTTTTACCATGCGCTTTCGGCCACCATCAGTTTTTTGAATGACCTGTTAACACCCCTGCCTGCCGTTTTCCTTACCGGCAAGGTTTTCACGGCAGGGGCTGCAAAAAATAAAAAGGGCTATCCAAGAATAGATTGCCCGTGTTTTTAATATCTATGAGCGGTAAAAATAAGTGGGATAATTAAGGGAATAAATGACCATGGTCAGCATTTTGACTTATTGGTTAACTAAATTCTATGCGTTTGGGTTATCCCGCGTGTAAGCTGACTGGTTTATACAATAGCATATCGCTTTTATTTTTCTGAACCTTGTTGCTGCAGGTTTTTCTGCGCCGCAGGAACAATTTTTTAAACGCCTGTTTTAGCAGTACCGTTGATGAAGAAGGTATCTTTCGGACAACGGCTTACCAATAGCATCGTGAGCGGACTGTGCATCTTGTGTTGTTCTCCATTTGCAGCCATCTTAAAAGTTCGCCCATTTGAATTTTTAAAAACTTTTCCTAATTTTCACCTTATAACTAAAACAAAAAGCATGGCAAGCGTATCTATCTACCTCAATTTTGCAGGCAATGCAGAAGAAGCATTCAATGCTTATAAAAGAATTTTTAAGGCTGAATTTTCTGCTCCCATTATGCGTATGGGCGACATGCCAGCTCAACCGGGAATGCCCGCCCTTTCTGAAGCTGACAAAACAAAAGTGATGCATGTGGCATTGCCCATTTTGGGTGGCACACAAATTATGGCAACCGATATGCTTGAAAGTATGGGGCATCATTTGGTGGAAGGCAATAATGTTACCATCAGTTTAAACCCGGATACAAAAGAAGAAGCCGACCGGCTGTACAACGAACTCTCCCTGGACGGAGCAGATGGCGTGGCGCCTCATGACGAATTCTGGGGCTACTGGGGAACCTGCAAAGATAAATTCGGCATTCGCTGGATGTTCAATATTACCAATCAACAGGGGTGATTAAAAAAACATTCAATTAAAACATTGCTGCAACAAAATACTTGTTGCTCTTTTGGCTGTTTATTCAGCCCTGACTTGCGCAGCAGGTACTAAAATAATAACGCATCTCCACTAAAACCCCGGCATAGCATACGCGGCATATATAATGCTGCCGCACTACCTATAATTATAATTTTTCTGGTGATACAATCTTACACCGGCAGGCTGCCTTTTCTTTCGCCTTTGTTTTTATATCGCCGCCGGGCGCTGGAATGATCTCACAAATTAAACTTAAGCTCATCCCGCTTCACTGCCCCGCGGACTTGGTAGCAAAAAAGGTTGAAAACATTATTCACTATTTTTATGGATTCCGGTTTCAATACCGGCCGCAATCATTTCAACCTGCAGTTCTGGCGGGCTGTTACATCAGATGCTAAAAATAATAACTCACCTGCTGTTTTGCAGAGTACCTGATGTTTCTAAAAAATAATTGAATTGATTGCAACCCTTTCTTTAATACCAACGTACTTTAAAGTGTAAGTAAACCTGAACAGGTTGATGGCTTAAAAGGATTTTACTTTTAAATTCACCTAAACGATAATTCAAATTGCGGGTTGCCACAGTTACATTTTAAAATCATTGAATAGCTTTTTTGGATAAAATAATCAACATAGTAAATGGATGCAGGGCAAATGATCATAAGTATCAAAAGCTGTTGTATGATAACTATCGTGCATTTGCACTCAAAATTGTGTTTCGCTATATCTATAACTATGAAGAAGCACTGGAGATAACCAATGATGGTTTTGTTAAATTCTTTTTACAGATTGATAAGTTCAGGTGTGACAACGAGGCTGATCTTGAAAAATTATTAATGGGCTGGATTAAAAGAATTATGATCAATACCTCCATTGACCTTTTACGCAAAAAAATGTTGTTGCCCGAGATTGGCGGTATAGCAGAAGATGTGTGGAATATGAAAGACCAAACTGTATCAGCCGAGCAGCTGATTATTTATAAAGACCTGGTACTGCTGGTAAAAAAGCTGCCACCTGCCTACAGGATTGTATTTAATATGCATGTTATAGACGGATACACCCATATAGAAATAGCCGAAATTTTAAAAATTCCTGTCGGTACGTCAAAATCAAATTTGTTAAGGGCCAGGGCATTGTTACAAAAATATTTAAACCAAAAAGAATCGCTCACAGCATGCAGTATTTAGAAAACGATATGGATGATTTGTTTAAAAGGGCTGCGGAAAACTACCCTCTTAAAACAGGTGACGGTGATTGGGAAAGTATTGCCCTGAGAATTAAACCTGAACTAACTACACCCCAGGCTGCAGTCCCTTCTAAAAAAAGCATTGGTAAAGAATTGCTTACGCTCATACTGGTTTTGTTTACACTGCCTGTCAGCGATGCGCTGTTACAGCAACCCACAACCTGGGAATTATTTAATACTCCCAAAACGCTGTTAGCGAAAAAAGATGCCGTTGCTGTTGCGCTGTTGAAGGAAGAGGGAACCAATAAAACCAGCCGTCATACTTACAATACATTACCGGCGGGCCAGTCATTAAAGCATTCAGGTCAGCATTATTTGTATTCAAAAAAAAGCAGTTCAAAATCAACCAGGCCCGACAAGCAAAATAACCAGTTTTCCCAGGACCGAAAAGATAATGAGCGTCATTTTTTATCATTGTATGCTCCTGAAAAAAAATTGTATGAAGTACATGAAATCAGTACAACAAATAAAATTGTCCGGTTGCTAAACGATGATGCTACCAGTTTGACGAATCAGAAAAAAAGTGAGCTGGATACAACAAGCAAAAAGGAAACACCAGGAAAAGATAGCGACCGGTTCCAGAAAAAGAAAACATTTTATATTGGTGTTGCAGCGGGTCCTGACCTGAGCAAAGTACAATCGGCTGCATTTACAAATACGGGCATTGGGGCAGGATTATTTGCAGGCGTAAACCTGGCAGGCAACGTATATATTGAAACCGGAATTAGCTGGAACAGGAAAAATTACAGCAGTATGGGCGACCAGTTCAGTATGAAAAAGATTGCTTCCACAATGCCGCAGGGTATGGTAATCACCAGCCTGGAAGGTAAAAGTTCGCTCATCGAAATTCCTGTAAAAATTAAATACGATTTTATGCATAAGGCGAATGCAATATGGTTTGCAGCAGCAGGAATTTCAGCCTATATTATGACCAGTGAAAAAAACAGGTACCATGTAACCATGAATGGCAATACCGGCATGATGGCGGGTGTTTACAAAAAAAATACCTATGGTTTACCGGCAGTAGCCAATATAAGTTTGGGGTATCAAAAAAATGTTTCAAAGTTTATAAACATACGTATAGAACCCTTTCTAAAAATTCCCTTACAGGGAATGGGAGTAGGCGAATTACATATCACCAGTGCAGGGCTGCAGGTTGGTATAGCCAGGCTTCTAAAATAACACTTCGCTTTTCGGGTTACTAAAAAAATCTTAAAAAAAGATAAGGGCATCGCCATGCTTTTAACAGAACGAAATGACAACGGTTAAAATTTAATCACTAACAATAAAAAATAACAACAATGAAAAAGATGATTTTTTTTAAGCTTTCAATAGCGGCTGTGATCGTGCTTTCTTTTGCCGCCTGTAAAAAAACGGATGACACAAAAATACCTCCGGCAAACCAGTCAGCAACAGGAATGGAAGAAATGATATCAGAAAAAGACGCCAATCCGGATGAAGCAGCTGTTACGGAAAACACATCGCCGGCAAACGTTGGCGGCAGGGAAGGCCATGGCAATCACTATCTCTATACAGAAAGTAACAGTGCCGCAACAAACGAAATTCTTGTTTTTAAAATTAAGCCGGATGGTGCCCCGGAAAGTAGCGGAGTCATAGCATCAGGAGGTGCAGGAACCGGTAAATCGCTGGGATCGCAGGGAGCGTTGGTAATTGATCAGCAGCAACAGTGGCTGTATGCAGTCAACGCCGGTGCAAATTCTGTTTCATCTTTTAAAATTGAAGGTAATGGCAACCTGCGGCTTGCACACACGGCCTCTGTCAATGGTACAACTCCTGTAAGTGTAACCGTGCACGACAATCTGCTCTATGTACTTAACAGGGGAAGTGATAATATACAGGGTTTTAAAATTGGTGGCGGTGGTAAATTAACCGCGATTGAAGGCAGCATGCAGCCGTTGAGTTCAACAGGTGTTGATGCACCACAAATTTCATTTACACCGGATGGAGACCAGGTGCTGGTAACAGAAAAAGCAACCAATACAATCGGCACTTTCAAAGTAGCCAGTGATGGTTCGGTAAGCAAAGGCATTTTTACAGCATCCACAGGGCCTACTCCATTTGGGTTTGATTTTTCAAGAGGTTATATGATTGTTTCCAATGCCGCAGGAGGAGCTGCAGGCGCAGGTTCTGCAACATCCTATTCCATCGGAAACGGGGGCATACCAAGGGCCGTTAACGGAGCTGTAGCCAGTCAGCAGGCAGCCCCCTGCTGGGTAGCCACTACAAAATATGGACGCTTTGCCTACATCACCAACACTGCCAGCAACAGCATCTCCTCTTATTATGTTACCCCATGGGGCGCTTTGTATTTAGTACTTGGAGCGGCGGCCAAAACAGGTATGAATCCTGTGGATATAGTGGTTGGCACCAACAACTACGATGTGTATGAATTGAATTCCAAATCCAATACCATTGGCTGGTATCAAAGAAAGTTAATGGGTGAGCTGGAGTTTAAAAGCAGTATAACCAACCTGCCTGTATCTGCTACAGGACTTGCCACTTACTAAACAGGCTGGGTCATGCAAACAACAGGAAGCGTGTCGATACCGCTTCCTGTTATTATTTGTTTCTCAATTTCATAATGCCGCCATACTGTGTTGTCGCCCCCGGGGCGAAGCAAGCCCATATAATTGCGGCTGACAAATGTTATCCCCCAACGGTTTGCAAAACTGCCCCTCGCAGCTATGCTGCTTTCAATAGTGATTTATTCACTTCAAAAATAGGTGAGCAAATTACTACCAGGCTTCAGCTGCAGCGGACTTCCGGGCCTGCGGGGCTTTTACACCAAGCACTACAAATAAGCAGCCCCGGTGAAGTGATTGGTCATGAAATGACGTATGGCTTTTATGACCAGGGCACCCGGAAAAGATGACAACGTTATCAATTGACGAACGAAGGCTGATTACGCCCGGTTCAAAGCCAAAATGCAGCAAGTAGTTGACCTGTACAATTCATTTACGGTACTGGATACACTGCATGTAAAAGGCGCTCTCACCCTTGGTGAAAACACGGCCGATGCAGGCGGTGTAGCCATTGCATACGATGCGTTTAAATTAACACAACAGGGCCACACCATCGACGGCATTACACCCGGTCAACGATTATTTATCTCCACCGCACGCATCTGGCGGGTGAAAATGAAAGATGCCTATCTACGCTACTGGATCAACAACAACCCGCACTCCCCGCCCATGTGGCGTGTAAACGGCCCGCTGATGAACCTGCCTTATTTTTACCAGGCGTTTCATATACAGGCTGGGGATAGGATGTATTTGGGAGAGAAGCAGCGAGTTAAGATTTGGCAAGGGGAAAGGATTGCTGTATGCAATTTTACTTTTTTCTACTCTGAATCTCAACCCAGAAATTGCTTAAGGGAGTTTCTGTACGAATTGTTGAAGTCCTCAACCAGCAGTAGTTGCAAGACTCGCCGACTGACAGGAGTACATATATTTACAAGCGTATTGTGTAGACAATTGGATGGATTTTTTCCTTATAGGTCGGCGATTTATGCAGGTTACCCAAATTGATAGGCTTCATGATCAGCGCAGAGACTTGCCTGGTAAGCAAACCAAAAATTGTTTGGCGCAGTGATAAAAAACTTCAGCATGCTTTGTATTTCATTCATTTTTTGGGTATAGAAGAATGCATTTGGCTATTGTCGTAACGAAAATGGGATGGCTACAAAACCATTGCTTTGATCTATATCTATGGGCGATAGTTGAATATCCCGATTAACTTTGGGATCTTTAAATTTTAATTTTATCGTGGGGGTAAACTGCCATCGGTCATGACCATTAACAAAAATCCATACAATTAACACTCCATCTTGTAGTAGTTCATTATTAGTAGCTCCCTTAAGATCCAAAGGAAAATCATTTGAAGAGTTATCAGGAAATTTCGTCCCTTGATTATTATTGATTAGGTCCCCGTACGCGATTGGGGTTATGTCTGGATTTGCTTTGTTGAGTGCAGCTGCATAGTTGACACCTAAAGTTCTATTATCGAAAATATAAACTCTTAAGCCGGTAGTCTTATCTTTACCATCATTACCATTATCAAAGTGAACTGTTGCAGACATTAAAGGTGATTTAATTTTTATATTTTCTGTATTAACCGTGTAATCGGTGGTCGACGAAACTCGGGCAGGAGAATTGTCACTCAAATAAGCTACTGAATAACTAATTGGTCTAGGTGGATCCCGAAGTATATCAAACGTATCTTTTGCACTTATAAAATTTGCTAATCCTGTTATTTTATCGCCCGCTAAATAATCAGTTGCTGCCCCACGAGAACCTCCAATGATATAGCTTTGGATAAACGACTCGTTTAATATCTTTTTTGTTCCACCGCTAATATTGACTTTGCCTCCAGTATTTAAACTTCCGAATGATGCATTAAGCGAGGCTTCAACATCAGATGCACTCTCTTTAGATTCTATCAGAACCCATAATTCTCTGCCATAAGAAACAGAGCTTACATAACATAGAGGGTTGGCTGAAGTATTATGTGAATTACTATCAATGTAATTTAATAAACTTTTATATCCATCTTCTTTAATATAAGAAGTAGGGTAATGAGGTGGCTCACAAGAAACGGTGAAGTATTTTTCTACAAATCGTACTAAAAATTTAGAATAAGTTCCATCTTTGCTTATTGATAAGGCGCCATTTATTGCACCAGTTGCCCACTTATATGATGCATTAAATTTCAGGAAAGCTTGGTCCATGCTGTAAACTTGTGTCACCGAATAAGTAATATCAGCTCCCATTGCGGAATTAGTTTCTTGCTTTAATATTTTTTGAATACTGTCGTTGATATTAGCAAGGTTGGGGTCTTTCACTATTCTACTTACTGAAAACGCTCCTTTTTGGTAAAAATCACTTATCGTAATTGTAAGAGGGTTTCTTGACGTGTTTACTGGAATTAAAATTCCATCTGGCAACCCTTTTCCTTGTACTAAAGCACCAGGATAAAAAGATTGAACGTTTGGGTCGAAAGCGACAATTTTCTCAAATTGACTAGTAAGTTTATGTTGCTCGGTTGTCTTCGTTCCATGTTCTTCTGAATTGTCAATTTTTTCTGTAGTTACCTTTATAACATCACCGGATGGATTAACAGACAATTTTTGTTCATTTACTATTAGGCTGTCAATTTTCTTTGCTGTTGATTTAGAATCTAAACTATTATCAGTTTCTGAATTATTACAGGAATAAAAAAATGTCGTACTAAGAATGAGTACTGATAGAAATAAAGTGTAGTTTTTAGCCATGGTTAATTTTTTTATTTGGTTATGTGAGTCGTAAATAAAGGTGATGTACAACTTTTAATATTTGCTACAGGCGTGGGTTTTTATAATATCTAGCCCGGAACTGTTGCTCGGTCTGTGATATTGTTAATGTTGAGACCTGTTGTTGAGACTTATTCTCCATCAAAACCTTGCTAGATTTGACACTGAATGTTTCCGGTTTTGTGTTTGGTTACTTGCATGGTCGTTAGCACATCAGATATATACATTACCCTCGAAATTCCTAAATCACTTTTGTTCCCTAGCCAAGAAATCTACTGTTGATTACATTATGGAAAATATCTTTTCTCATTATAGTAACCATTTTTATTTCAACAAAAGTATGTTGTGTGCTTAAATCAAACCAGAGGGAAAACCCCATAACCTCATCAGGAAAAACCCTGATAAATTTTCATGGAAAAACTGCCTGTTGAATAATTTAACTTTGGCGGATGACTACCATTGCGCTGGTTGATGACCATAAAATATTCAGTGATTCGCTTGCAAGTTTAATCAACGACTTCGAGGGGTTTACTGTTTGCTGGTCGGCACAGGATGGAGCCAAGGCAATCCAGCTACTGCAGCAAAATGCGCAACAGCCGGATATTGTTTTCCTGGATATTGTGATGCCGGGCATGAGTGGTTTGGAAGTAGCCAAATGGATTTGCGAAAATAGAAAGGATATTAAATTGCTGGCGCTTACCATGGAGGAGGATGACAACAGCGTGATACAAATGCTGCAGTATGGCGTAAGAGGTTACCTGCTAAAAAATATCGGTGCACAAGAATTGCGTATGGCATTGGAGCAGGTAGTGAAGTTTGGTTATTATTATACACCCATCATTACCAGCAACATTCACAAGCACGTAGAGAAAAAAAATCAATCGGGCAATGTGCCTGAGATAAAAGACCGGGAGAAAGAATTGCTGAATCACCTGTGTACAGAAATGCCGTATGCTGAGATAGCAAAAAAAATGTTTCTCAGTGAGTCAACGGTGGACACCTACCGGGCAAGACTGTTTGAAAAGTTCGAAGTAAAAAACAGGATCGGCCTGATTTTAAAAGCGGTCAACATGGGTCTCGTCAAATTGTAAGGGTATTTCAATATGGATGGCAGTGCCTTTTTCCTTTGCGGTATGCAATAGAAATTTTCCCTTTAAATACAACACCCTGCTCTCTGCACTTTGCAACCCAAGCGATTTTTTTTGATCGCCATTGGTGAGCAGAAACCCCTGGCCATTGTCTGCAATATTTACCATCACTGCGTCGCAGTCGGCTTTTATCTCTACACTGATCAGGCTGCCTTTGCTGTGCCTGGCAGCATTCAATACCAGCTCGCAAATGATGCGGTATAAATTGGTCTGTAAATCAATACTGAGGATTGACTGCACCTCGTGTTTAAAATCAATCTTTTTATTATACAATTGCTGGATTGAATCAAGGTATTCTTTCAGCGTACTGATAAGGCCATTGGAGGAAAGTCCTTTGGGCATCAGGTTATGCGCCACATTGCGTATCTCGGCAATGGAATCATCAATGATACCTTCCGTTTTTACGACCACGCCATTCAACAGGGCCGGGTCTTTAGTATGCACAATGCGGCCAAAATTTATTTTAAGCGCTGCCAGCAGCGGACCAATATTGTCGTGCAGATCCGCCGCTATTCTTTTTCTTTCATGGTCCTGCACACTTACCAGTCTTTTTAAGGTTTCTGTTTGTTCCTGTTCCAGTGCGAGTACCTGCTTTTCCCGCGCTTTCATTTGTTCCAGCAAACTAAAGAACAGGCCAAATGCCATGATGGTAATCTCAAGTAAACTGCCCACTGTAAGGCCGTGTTCGTTCAGGAAAAAGCTGCTGATAACGCCTGCCGTCGCAAACACCTGCATGAAGGCCATTACTGCAACAGCAAACATGGCAGCCGAAAATATTTTGGCAGTGATGCCCGTTTTGAACAGCAGGAGCGGTATGCAAACAACGAGTAAAATGGAGGCAATTAAACCAGCATGCCATAATGCAACGAGACCATATTTCAGCGAAGGAAGCAGATTGGCATCAAGGAACGATAACATAAAGCTGATCATGATCACCAGGCCATAGAGCGTCCATTGAATGATTGCTTTAATCCAGCGATGGTTGAGCAGTTGTTGTTGGAAGACCAGCTGTAAAACGAGGATGAGGAAGAAACAGGCACCCAAACTGCTGACCGGTTTAATGATTTCATTGATGACAGGCACCCGCGGATAAAACAAAGGAAAGAGCCTTCCGTAATGCGCCAATACCCAACCGGCAAAGCAAAGGATGTATCCGGTGTAAGCAGCAAACTCAGGCTTCTTAAAATGGAATAAAGCCACCGTAATTACAATCAGGATCATACTGACCACACCGATGTAAAAATAAACCACCCTGTCGTACGCCAGGTATTTCAGCTGTAGTGCATCTTTATCCAGTATTTCATAATGTACGTTTATGTTCTTCTGACTGGCTTTTAGTGCGATGAGATAAAAAGATGGAACAGGCCCAACGTTGACAATTGCTGTATGCCAGTTGTACAATTTGTTTTTGTAGGCCATTGCATTGCCACCCTGGTACAATAACTGTCTTTCGCCATTGGTAAATACCCGGTAAATGGCAACGGAATCAAGGCTGGTATTATCAATGGAAAGCCGCTGATCGTTTTCAATTGCGGCAGCATTGAGTTTTAATAAAATGTAGTGATAGGCGCTCCCCGTAAGGCCAAAGTTGATTTGATTGTCCGGGAATTTGGAGAAGCGGAATAAAGCCAGGTGCAATTCGTCAAGGGTCTGCTCCGGTTCCAGGTTGTTTGTAAATATCCGGACGCTATCAAATACAGTCAACGGTTGAGCATTGGTGAAACCAACTGCTGAGGCCAATAATAGCAATAAAAAAATATGCTTTTCCCTGCCGGTTTTTAGAAGCGAATTATAGAGTATTGACATAATTAATTAAATGAAGTAGTACATGCTTCAATCAATTATGGCACAGAGGTAGATTGTTTAATAAAAAAATGTAAAAGAGGATTGGAAATAAATACTAACAGCCGGATGATGTAATAAAAACATCTTTGATAATTCATGCAGTTAGTTCAACTTTTATTCTTGTAAAGAATAATGATACGGTTAAATTAAAAAATAAAACCGAGTATTACTATTGATTTTAATAATTTGTTTCAGGTGAGCAAAAACGGTAGTGAAAAACATGTGTATTAAGAAAAGTAACACATTGGTATGGAGAAGGGGCGGGCATTGGGCCCTGAAGAAAAAAATCAACCCGGTAAATTTACAATGGTTAGCCGGTTCGTTTGTGCAAACGATATATTACCTTACCTTGTAAAAAATGCCAATGGCACGTAACCCGTGCTTCTGATTCTGCCTTGCCGCGGCGCCCGCATTACCAATGATTGTAACTTCTTAAAAAAATGATATGAAACTAACCCCTGTTGTTTTACTTGTTTTGGCTGTCAGCTTTTTCATAAATATTGTCGCTGCGCAGGACAGCAGCAAGGCTTGTAAAGTTGCGCTGATGGACCTGGCAGGCAAGTATACCGGTGATTGTAAAAACGGGCTGGCCAATGGCAAGGGTGAGGCCACCGGCTTAAATCACTACAAGGGTATTTTCAGGAATGGTTTGCCGAACGGTGCCGGCGTTTACAACTACAGTGACAGTACCTGGTACTCCGGCAATTTCCAGGATGGCATCAAGGAAGGGAAAGGCGAATTGCATTACATGCGGGGCAGTTTACCGGACAGCATTCTGTCAGGATTCTGGAGTGGTGGAGAATACAGGGGAGGAAAATACATTACCTACCTGCTAAACGGCACCACCTTTTTCGATAACGTTGAGGTGATCCCTTCAAAAGAAAGTGGCCATATATTAAAGATAGAAATTTCTACTACCAGCGGTGCAGCCAATGTTGCGCCTCCGTCCGGAAACCCGGTGCTTACGCTTACCAGTTTAACGCCTGTCAACGCGGTATTTGCCAATAGAACCTCTAACTTTGCAACTGCAACCAAAAGTTCTGTTTCGTATGAAATAAGCCAGTTTCCTGCCCATTTCTTTGCCACCCTTTCCAACGGAGAAACATTTAACCTGGAGCTGTACAAAGCCGCCAACTGGACGGTGAGGCTATACCGCAACCAATAATGAAAAGCAAGTGTATACCAGAAGGGAAGGTTTCACTGCGGGAACGGCAATACTACACACACAATAATTAAGATTTTCCTTTGCCTTCCGTAACGGGCCAGGTGCAATCAACATCGCTGATTTTAATTTATCTTCATTTAAACAAAGTAATTGGGTATGACTAAACTGGTATTCCTTCTTGCAGTAGCCCTGTCGCTGGCTGCCTGTAACAACTATGTTGCTGCGCAAAAAAAATACATCGCCGTTGAGGGCATCGACCCGGCTAAAAAGCCCGGTGATAATTTCTTTTTATACATCAATAACAAATGGTACGATACCGCCCGGATACCGCCGTCGCAGTCGGGCGTTGGTGCTTATATGTTTATGAATTACCCGCAGCGGTTACGGTTGCAGGGTATCCTGGATAGTGTGTCGAAGGCTACCAATACAACAGGCAGCATTGAGCAGCAGCTCGGCGATTTTTATGCTTCGGGTATGGACACCCTCACCATTGACAAACGTGGTTACGATCCCGTCAAACATATGCTCCGTGCAATTGACAGCATAGCTGATGTTGCAGGCCTGGTGCACTTTGCTGCCGGTGGCTTAAAAGCAGGTAATGGTTCTATACTATCTTTTAGCGTCGGGCCGGATAATAAAAACAGCCATCTTAATATTGCGCATCTATACCAAACCGGCATTGGTATGCCAGACCGCGATTACTATTTTAAAACTGATTCCCCAACGGTTGCCATACAGGCGGCATATAAAAAATACCTTACCGCTTTATTTACGTTAACAGGCAGCGATGCTGCAACCGCAGTCAGCAATGCAACACTGGTATATGGCATAGAAAAACAATTGGCCGCGACGCATAAGACAAATATTGAACTGCGGGATGTCAATGCCAATTACAACAAAATGCCTGTAGCGGTACTTGCAAAAAAGCAACCCAACATAGGGTGGTTAAATGTATTAACTATTTTAGGAGTAACGACAGATTCGATTGATGTTGCCCAAACTGCTTACTATGATCAACTGGACGCCTTACTGACAGGCATACACCTGGCTGACTGGAAACTGTATTTTAAAGCCAGCACCCTCAACGCTTATAGCGGTGAGTTAAGCAAGCCTTTTGGGGATGCGGCATTTGAATATACCAAAGTGTTGAAGGGCCAGGCAGTACAAAAAGCAAGAGGTGAGCAAATAGCGGAAGCTGTGGATCAGCTATTAGGGGAAGCATTAGGCCAATTGTATGTAAAAAAATACTTTACAGAAAATGCCAGGAAAAGGGCGCTTGAACTGGTGAATAATTTACAGCAGGCATTCGCGGCAAGAATTAACCACCTAGACTGGATGAGCGACAGCACCAAGCAAAAGGCGAAAGAAAAATTATTTGCCATCACAAAAAAGATAGGGTATCCTGACAAATGGAGAGCCTATAAACAGGTGCATATCGAACGCAGTACCTACTTTGAGAATGTTGTATCGGCCGCCAGCAACGATTACCGGCACCAACTGGAGAAGTTAGGTAAACCGGTCGACAGGTCGGAGTGGTTTACTACCCCTTCTACCGTTACGGCCTATTATAATCCGGCAGCCAATGAAATTGTATTTCCGGCAGCCATTTTACAACCGCCTTATTTTGATGAAGCCGCAGATGATGCTTTGAACTACGGCGGCATTGGCATGGTAATCGGCCATGAAATGACGCATGCCTTTGATGACGAGGGTGCCCAGTTTGATAAAGATGGCAACGTTTCCAATTGGTGGACCAAAGGTGATTACGGCAGGTTCAAGGCAAAAACGCAACAGGTTGTTGACCTGTACAGCACCTTTACAGTGCTGGATACGCTGCATGTGAAAGGAGCTTTAACCCTTGGAGAAAACACAGCAGATGTGGGTGGTGTATCCATTGCATACGATGCTTTTAAATTAACACCACAAGGGCATGGTACAACCAGGATAGATGGGTTTACACCCGATCAAAGGTTTTGCATTTCCATTGCACGCATCTGGCGCGTGAAGATGAAAGATGCGTTTCTTCGTTACTGGATCAACAATAACCCGCACTCACCACCCATGTGGCGTGTGAATGGCCCGCTGATGAACATGCCCTATTTTCACAAGGCTTTCAATATACAACCGGGTGATAAGATGTATGTAGCGGAGAAAGACAGGATAAAGATCTGGTAGTGGCCAAGGGTGAATTTAGACCGTTTTACCTCATTTAGCAAACTGATTCAGCGAACAAAAACCTGGTATGGCGGTTAGTCTGCCACGGGTTTTTGATTTTTTGCATATTGCAACCGGTGGACGGGTTGTTGATCCGTTGGTTAGGATAGTTAAAAATGGGATGCGCTTTTTGACCACATGACCAAATTCAAGATACCATGCGGTGAGCTTACGGGCAAAACTTTTTTCTCACCCTTATTTTTACAGGCACGCCAGCCAGGATGATGAAGGACAATTTGGAGATATTGGGATGAATCGAAAATCAATACCTGCATTGTATTAACCCATTTGGTCGGGGCCTGATATGTCAAACTCCACAACCTAAAAAAACGGGCACAGCTGTAAAGCATATTGAAGCAAATAAAAATATCATTTTTGTGAAAATGAATTTGGTCTTTTTGCACGCCGGCACGCTTTACTTCTTCCTTCAGAACTCCATACTTTGATCTTGATTTTTTCTTTAATATTAAATGTCACTACCCCCAACTACTAACACCATACTTTTATTTCATGAACTTGGTTGAGTAAGCTTAATCAACATAAATCAAGCTGCCTTTTATTCATTTTTCACTTGGTACCAATGATGCCAATCATTCTTTGTATTAGTAATTCCCTGTTACTATCCGTTTCCCCCGGTGAATGGCATTAACGAAGTGTAACAATACAAGCATTGATACAGAATTGAGAATTGCCATCCATAAACCGGAAAGCTGGTCGTGGAGTATTATGTAATGTATCCTGGTTGACAGCTTGTTATAAAATCGGCACTGACATTGTTTTACCCAATGCGCTTACAATTACAATAACAAACTCATTTTTAAAAACCCAGCCCCGCAAATGAAAACAATCACTCACCTTTTTCAAAAAAGAGTTATTGCCTCTTTTATCGCCGGCTTTGTTTCGCTATGCGCTGCAGAAGCAGTACATGCACAAACCGGATACCTGTATCTGCATGCTAAAACCCTCAGTGAAGACCTGAATCAACCTTTTAATTTTTCCGTTTCGGGCGGCCCCACGTCCGTTTCCAATTTCACATTGGAAGATAATGCACTCAATATTGAACCCACAGACATTGGTGCTGGTCATGGTACCGGCAATGGTGAACTTTGGGCAGTGGCAGGGCCAACGCTGGGAGCGCCTGGCTACATTTACCACCGCTCCGTTAACAGCACCGTTTGGAACAAAGTGTCTGCTACCCAAAAGGCGGTTACGATAGATGGTGCGGACCTGGGTCATTTTGTAATGACAGATTCTGCAGGCGACGCATACGTGTACAATGGCAGCTCTTTTATTATGCTCTATAACCACGCTACCTACGGCGGGCTGCAAGCTATTGATATTGCCAGTAACGGCAGCATCACCAATGGCACAGGAGCTACAGCCATTGTTGTATCCGGTGGCCGGGTTGGCCGCTACACCGGTAATTACAGTTCAACTTTTACCTGGACGGAAATAACACCTGTTGATAATGGCGGATTCTCATTTACCCGACTCGACATTAACCCCACTAACAATGATATTGTGCTGACAGATGGCGCAGGGTATATCACTAAAGTAGATGCCACGGGCGGCAGCCTAGTATATTATGCCCGCGGCGGCACAGGCACCTCCGACTATGATGTTGCGGTTGACGGCAATGGCAATGTATATGGAGATGCATCCAACCTTACCGGCATGGGTTCTGTTTACAGGTATAGTAGCGGCACATGGACGGAAGAACCTACTGCCAGTCACCATTTCTTTTTTACCTGCGGCGATAACGGCCAGGCGTGGACGGTTACCGGAGTTACAGCAAGTCAGCAAACGTACTATGCGGTTCCTTCTTCAATATTTACCCGGACAGGCGATGGCTCAGGTACGTGGCTGGACGATGAGCGGGTGCAGACTTCGCGGAATGGCAATGCCATTATGATTCCTGTAGCTGCTGGCACCTACACCATTACAGAAGGCAGCCCCGCCAATTACAACCTGCAGAATATTACTATCTACAATCCTGCCAGCGGAAGCACTATTAATATTGCCGGCAACAGCACTTCTGTTGTTGTTACCGCAGGCCAGGTAGTACATGTAGTATTTACCAACAGCCTTGTATCCGCCACCGCAATTTCGTCAAGCTGTGGTGCCAGCATTATGATAGAAAACTTTGGATCAGGCGCAACGGGTATCCGCGGTAATGCGCTATCCGGCCTTACCGATTACCATTATTGGAATGATGCCGCCCGCAATACTATGAGTGATGGCTACTATGCCTTATCACAGAGCTCTGCCCAATGGGCTAATGCCACACTTACAGATCATACCGGTCTCAGTGGCGGATATTTTATGCTGGTAAACGCTTCTTTTGCACCGGATTTATTTTACCAGCGCCGGATCACCGGTTTGGTGCCCGGCAGAAGTTATATGTTGTCTTTTTGGGCAGGTAACCTGTCAACGACTTCTCCTTTGCAGCCGAATATCACTGCTGGTATAAGGGATACAGTTTCATCAACTTTATTAGGCTCTGTAAACACCGGCCAGTTTCCTGCCGGCAATGCATGGCACCATTACACTTTTACATTTACACCCTCTGTGTCCACTGCAGATATTTTCCTTCAAAATAACGCCCCAGGCGGATCTGGAAACGACCTGGCAATTGATGATATTTCGGTTAGCGCATTATGCACACTGCCGGTAACAGTTACTGATTTTACTGCACAGCAACAAGGGCAAACAGCTTTGTTAAACTGGTCTGCTGCAGCAGCGGTGAACTTTAATTATTTTGAAGTGCAGCGGAGTACCGATGGCGTTCATTGGTTAGCTGTTGGAAAAGTGGCAGGGCAAAATAACACACTGGCATACCAGTACCATTTTACTGATATGGCACCTGCAAACGAAACCAATTATTACCGGTTAAGGGCCGTTGACCTAAATGCCGCTGAACAATACAGCATAACAAGAACGGTGACATTTACAGCACTTGCAAACTGGGCCGTGTCAGCTTCTCCCAACCCAACAGATGGCGGAGGCGTTGTTATGCTGCAAAGCAATAAGCCAGTAACAGCGGTTCATATATTTGATCTAAGCGGAAAACTAATGAAGGCAAACAGCACAGTTTCCGCCGGCGGACAAGGCAGCTTAACGGTGGCCTTAGGATTACGCAATTTGCCGGCGGGCATGTACCTGGCACAAGTACAAGATGCTTCCGGCAACAGCGTGAATATTAAACTGGTTAAAAACGACTAACTATAAGATGTAGCAAAAGCTTGCTGGCCTGATACAGCACAACTTTCTCTCCGGGACAGTAAGCGGCCCCGGGGCGGCGCCGGGAGGCTAAAAATGACAAGAGGCTGTCTCAAAATATGAGCAGCCTCCTTTTGTTATTATGCAGCTGCGCAGATTATATTGAAAGAGCCTGCTAAAAATGAATGGGCCTGTACTATATTTTGCTGGTTGCAGGAATTTGGGCTACAATTATTCTTACCACTTATTTTTGAGATTATTTTTCTTTTCAGCTTCAGGGCAATTGCTGTACATCCAAATTCGGCAGCTACTTTTAGTATGGGAACGATTCCGGAAGAGCGCATCTTAAAAAATAATTCCATAGAGTTACTCCATCACGCAGCTGCAACTTGCCTTAATAAATCCTCTTACCAATGCTATGACATCGGCCTTTTAATTTATTGCGGCGTTTATCGCACAGATTATCTGCTTGAACCAGCCTATGCTGCATTATTGGCTGGAGAGTTGGATATGAATGCAACTTCGCCGGACGACAACAATAATAAAACGCTTGCCTTTGATATTTTAATGGTTCCATTGGCTTCCTGAATGCGTGCTATGTGGTTCAACAAATGATCGTAGCCGAAAATTGCAAGACAGCAATGATAGTCGCAGCAGAATGTGAAAACAACGCCGGTTATTTTCCGGATGATTTGTTGGGTATACTTGAACCTGCATCGGCCATCATCCTGGATGCAGATCCACTGAACAATGTCGGTTTTTCGCGTTTTCTGTTCAAATACCATGAAGAATCACTACATTCATATACCACCTATTGTAATACCAGTAACGTAAAGCCTTATCTTCATATCCGGAAAGACAACAATCTTGAAGAATTGTATTTAGCCTGCATTCTCCCTGCCGTTCAGGAATTGCTGCAGATGGAAGGACTCGATCTCAGCGGGATAGACAAGGTTTTCCCGCCCCAAATTTCATCCGGGTTTATTGTACGATTGAGCGATTTGTTGCATCTTCCACCGGACATGTTTATTGATGCCGTGGGGGAAGGGCCTGACTTATTTACCTCGTCTCTACCTTATGCCCTGGATTTTGCATATAAAAAGGAGCTTGTAAAGCCTGGTGATACCGGGTTAATGATTACTGTCGGTTCAGGTATCCAGGTCGGCTGTGCTATTTATCATTTTTGATTCTAAGGTGTATGAATGCTATCAAGAAATCTAAACTTCCTCCCGGACCGAAGACCAGACTTCCTTTAGGTTATCTATTTAGCTTCCGTAAGGACAGTATTTGTTTTTTAAGAAACATTGCTGAAGAATTCGGCGATATCGTTCATTTTAAACTTGGTCCCATACGGATCGTTTACTCAATCACCCGGATTTTATTAAAGAGGTGCTCACGATACAACATCGGAATTTTGTAAAAGGTAGGCCGTTGGAAATGGCGAAGGCATTATTGGTGAAGGACTTTTGACCAGTGAGGGAGAATTCCATTGGCATTGCAGGACAATTTGATAGTCAATGCGCTGAGATACGTGGCTAAAAAATTCGTTCTAAACACGGATCACCCTGTATACAAAAAATAATATTGATAGCTAAACAAAACGTGATGATTATTATTCAATTAACCGGTCTTTCCGGGACAGGCAAAACAACGCTGGCCTGTAATGTAAAAGCGATGCTGATAAAATTACAATATAAGGCAGAAGTAATTGACGGTGATGCCTACCGTCAAACATTATGTAAAGACCTGGGTTTTTCCAAAGCCGACCGGATTGAAAATATCCGCAGGCTTGGCATATTAGCGAACGTGTTAGCCCGAAATGAAGTAATAACGATAATGGCTGCCATCAATCCTTATGAATCAGTCCGCCAGGAACTTAAATCTCAAAACAATTTTGTACATACCGTTTGGGTTGATTGCAATTTGGAAACTTTGATTCAAAGAGATACAAAAGGTTTATACCGTCGCGCTATTCTCCCAAACGGACATCCGGAAAAAATTATCAATTTCACGGGTATTGACGATCCGTTCGAAATACCGGAAAACCCTGACTTGGTCATAGATACCAATACAACTTCTGAAAAAGATTCCTCGCAAATATTGCTGGATTATATACTCTCGCAAATTTGATTTTTTCGCGATATACCAGCCGCCCTTTCCCATAATTTAGCAACAAATCGCCTTTATCCCTTGCAAATGTTATCTGAACAGGCGATGGTACAGAATAGTAAGTGAAAGTTTAGTTGTTTATTTTAGCTGGATTATGGCAGGATGCTTGGCCATGCAAACTAATGGAAATGACTTTCTTCAGACTCAATTAAGGGCTGAACCTACAGTTAATAATTGTTACGAAGTCGGTTGAGAGGTAACAAATCTTTGAATTATGTTATGCTGTTTAATCGATTCAATTATTTTCAAATCCCCAACACAGTCCAAAAATTTCTTTTATGAGAATAACAAAAAAAGCAGCTATGATATAATCATAACTGCTTGATTTCCAGCTCCCCCTTCCCGACTTGAACGGGAGACCCTCTGATTAACAGTCAGATGCTCTAACCAACTGAGCTAAGGAGGAGTATTACCCTTTTAATTGGGAGGGCAAAAATAAGGCTTTTTAGTTTTCAGCAAAAAATTAAATCAATTATTTAAGCCAATTCCGCAGGTTATTTTCTTCCAGGCCTATAAATACCCCGTTATTACGTATTTCTACAGGAAAAATTTTTAAATAATAGCCTTCGCCGCTTGTGTTCCGGCCGTTTTGCAGGCTAAATTTATACCGGTGCAACGGACAAACAATGTTTCCGGTTGCATCAATGAATCCGTCACTTAATTTTCCCCCTGCGTGCGGGCATTTTTGTGCGCATGCGGATAACAAATTATTTACAAGCGCTACACAAATGGTTTTGTTGCTTATAGTTATTTCTATAATTCCATTTGCAGAAAAATTTAACTCAGCCACGTTATCCGCCACCTTATGCCATTTGTATTTCTTATCACTTTGCATGCAGGTGTTTATTGCCTAATAGAAAAATTCAGCTTTATAGGGATAACGGATTCGGTACATCTCTCTTACCTTATTCAAAATAGTTTGCCGTAATTCATCCACGTTGGTCTTTTCGGTTGCAGATACAAATACGCAATTATCGTTAGTTTCATTTTGCCAGCGCTGCTTCAAATCGGTCAGTATTTCTTTCTTTACATCCTCTTCCAGCCATTCATCAAATGCTTCCGCCTTGTATTTGTCCATTTTATTAAAAATGGTAACGGTCGGTTTATCACTGGCGCCCAACTCTGCCAGCGTTTTATTTACAACCGTAAATTGCTCTTCGTATTGCGGGTGTGACATATCTACAACATGCAATAATATGTCTGCTTCTCTTACTTCATCCAGCGTACTTTTAAAACTCTCCACCAGGTGATGGGGGAGCTTACGAATAAAGCCGACTGTATCGCTTAACAAAAATGGTGTTTGTTCAAATACAACTTTACGGGTAGTGGTATCTAGTGTTGCAAATAATTTGTTTTCAGCAAACACTTCGCTTTTGCTGAGCAAGTTCATTAATGTTGATTTACCAACGTTGGTATAGCCTACCAGCGACACCCGGATAAACTCTCCGCGTTCTTTTCGCTGTGTGAAAGATTGCTGGTCTATTTCTGCGAGGCGCTTACGCAGTAACGTAATTTTATCTTTTACAATACGCCTGTCTGTTTCAATTTCTGTTTCGCCCGGACCCCTGGTACCAACGCCACCGCCTTGTCTTTCCAGGTGTTTCCACATACCTTTTAAACGCGGCAAAATGTACTGGTACTGGGCCAGTTCTACCTGCGTGCGGGCCTGGGCTGTTTTAGCCCTGCTGGCAAAAATGTCCAGGATCAGATCGCTGCGGTCAATTGTTTTTACGCCGAGTTCTTTTTCTATATTCTGAATTTGCGAGCCAGTTAATTCGTCATCAAAAATTACCAGTTCTACATCCCCATGCTGACTTACATATCTTTTTATCTCTTCCAGTTTTCCCTTTCCAACAAATGTTCTGCTATCCGGATGCGGTAATTTTTGAGTAAATTTTTTAACCGCAATAACACCCGCCGTTTCTGCTAAAAAAGACAGTTCATCTAAATATTCATTCAGCTGTTGCTCTGTCTGGCCACCTGTTACAATCCCCACCAACACCGTTTTTTGTTCCTGTTTAAGTTGCTTTTTTTTATCTATCAAAATGTTCTTTTTTCAAATTTTTTCCAACATAAATAGCACTGTGTAATAAAATTGCCCACAGCCCTACAAAAGTAAAGCGTTCTGACAGGTTATCAGAACGCTTTACTTTTTATTTTATACTTTTTATTTTCCTGTTGCTACAGTTGCATGATTTGTCCATTTTTTCATTTCTTCACAATCCTTGTATTCATCATCTATCTTGATATAGTACGTTCCCACTTTTTCGTTGAACCATTTTTCAAGCGCCAGGTTTTTCTTTTCTTCCAGCGCCCGCTGAGCTATTTTATTGTAATCGTCTTTTATATTTTCCCTGTGTGGTTCGCTTTTGCTTAAAAGATACACAATCCGAACACCTTTCTTTCTTCTTTCATTTTCAAATTCTTTTGGCTGAGAAAACTCACCCACTTTTAAATCTTTCAGCATTACTACCAGGTCCTTATCCAGCTGGTCGATGGTAATGTAGGTGCTTCCTTCATTATTGGTTCTTCTTCCGCCGGTAAATTTGCTGGTTTCATCTTCACTGTATTTTGCTACGGCTTCACCAAATTGCATGGTACCTGCAATTAATTTCGCCCTTACAGAATCTAATTTTTTTATTGCTAACTCGGTTTCTGCAGGAGTAATCTGCGGAATTTTTAAAATGTGTCGCACTGTTGCATCGTCACCTGCACGACTTACCATTTGTATGATATGGTAACCAAATGCGCTTTTAAAAGGGCTGCTGATTTGTCCTTCTTTCAGGGCGAATGCCTTCCCCATGAAAGTGGCGTCAAATCCCTTCTGCGTTCTGTTTAAATCCAGTTGCCCGTCATTTTGCTTTTGCGTCGCTTCGTCATCTGAATAAATATCCGCCAGCTTTTTAAAATCTTTTTTTCCGCTCTCCGCCTGCTGCTTAAATTGATTCAGCTGTTCTATACAATATTCCTCAGACTCCCTGCTTGCTTTTGGAAAAACTACAATTTGTCCAATCTCCAGTTCACTTTCGTAAAAAGTCAAACTGTCTTTTGGCAATTTATCAAAGTATGCTTTTACTTCATTTGGTGTAATGCGAATGCCGCCCACAATTTTATCACGCATAGCAGCAGCCAGTTTTCTTTCTTTAAAGCCATCCTTAAAATCTTCTTTCAGCTGATACATGGATTTACCGGAAATTTCTTCCAGCTTTTCCTTACTGCCATACGCGCCAATAAAATAGCGTATCTGATTATCAATATCAGCGGCAACATCTTCTTCTGATACCGGCAAAGAATCTCTTTCTGCCTGTAAAACCAATGCCTTTACACCCATCGATTGTTCAAGCGTCATACAGCGTGCATTTGCAGGGATATCCACACCCGGAGACTGCCGTTGCATATCCGTTATTGTATTGTCAATATCGCTTTTTAAAATCACCTTGTCGCCGACAACAGCAATGATTTTATCTGCTACTACTTTGGCAGATTGTGCCATACCAGCCACGCATGACAAACTAAAGAACCCGGCTAAAAGAAAACTTTTTTTTGTACTCATTTTATTCCAATCAATAATGATAAACCTCTTCCGCAAACGCAGAATATAGGTCAAAAATAAAGAGCTATTGTTTCAATAGCCCTTTTATAATTATGTTTAACAAATGTTTGTGTGCGGGCCAACAGGAGTAACTATGGGCATCATCGTTGTATCACTCCCTTTTACCTCATACCCATTTGGCACACTTTCCACTGATTAATCTATTCGTCCGGAAACAATGGTTGCCATGATTCTGATAAATCACACTTCAACATTTTATAAAGTACGTTTTACTTCTACTTCTTCAAATGCTTCCACGATATCTCCTACTTCAATATTAGCATAGTTTTTAATTGTTAAACCACACTCCATATTGGTTGTAACTTCCTTCACATCATCCCTGTAACGTTTCAAACTACCCAACTCACCAGTGAATATTACAATACCATCTCTTACCAAACGAATGCGGTTGTTTCTCGAAATTTTACCATCCAACACAATACAACCTGCAACAGTAGCCTTATCAAATTTATACATTTCTTTAATTTCCACATTGGCCAGCACCTTATCTTCCACTCCAGGTTCAAGCATACCTTCCATCGCACTCCTGATTTCTTCAATGGCGTTGTAGATGATAGAATACAACTTGATCTGGATACCTTCCTGCTCACCCAAACGTGCAGCCTGCATGGAAGGACGAACATTGAAACCAATGATAATCGCATCCGATGCATTTGCGAGGGTAACATCACTTTCTGTAATGGCACCCACTGCTTTATGAATCACTTTCACCACAATTTCTTCCGTGCTGAGTTTCTGTAATGAGTCACTTAATGCTTCCACAGATCCATCCACGTCGCCCTTAATAATAACATTCAGTTCTTTAAAGCTTCCCAATGCCAAACGACGTCCGATTTCATCCAGTGTAATATGTTTCTTAGCACGCATACCCTGTTCTCTCAATATCTGTCCACGCTGGTATGCTTTTTCTCTTGCTTCACTTTCATCTGCATATACTTTAAAAGTTTCACCCGCCTGCGGCGCACCATTCAAGCCAAGTATTAATACTGGTGTTGAAGGAGGTGCTATTTCGCTGCGCTGGTTACGCTCATTGTACATGGCTTTTACTTTACCAAAGTTTTGCCCGGAAACAATCATGTCGCCTTGCCTTAGTGTACCATTTTGCACGAGTATGGTGGCTACATAACCGCGGCCTTTATCGAGCGATGCTTCAATCACTGTACCGGTAGCTACTTTAGCCGGATTGGCTTTTAGTTCAAGCACATCGGCTTCCAGTAATATCTTTTCCATCAAAAGGTCTATGTTCAGTCCTTGTTTGGCGCTTATTTCCTGGCTCTGGTATTTACCACCCCAGCTTTCAACCAAAATATTCATGCTGGCCAGTTGCTCCTTAATTTTTTCAGGATTAGCGCCGTCCCTGTCTATTTTATTGATCGCAAATATCATCGGCACCCCGGCTGCCTGCGCATGCGAGATTGCTTCTTTTGTTTGAGGCATTACCGCATCATCAGCAGCAATTACAATAACAGCAATATCTGTAACTTTTGCACCACGTGCCCTCATTGCCGTAAAGGCTTCGTGGCCCGGAGTATCGAGGAAGGTAATCGCTCTGCCATCTTTCAATTTCACTTCGTATGCACCAATGTGCTGTGTTATACCACCCGCCTCACCTGCAATTACATTGGTGTTGCGGATATGATCCAGTAAAGATGTTTTACCATGATCTACGTGACCCATGATGGTAACAATAGGAGCTCTTGGTTTTAATTCAGCAGCATCGTCATCCTCCTCCTCATCCTCCATTTCAGCTGCATCTTCCACACCAATAAATTCCACTTCGTAGTTAAACTCACTTACAACCAGTTCAATTACATCGGCCTCCAAACGCTGGTTAATGGAAACCATTATACCCAGGTTCATACACTTGCTGATAATATCTGCAAAACTTACATCCATCAAACCAGCCAGCTCGCTAACCGAAATAAATTCGGTAACCTGTAATTTATTGCTTTCGCCGCCTTCTGCTCCGCGCTGTATCGCCAATTCATCTCTTTTAGCTTTGCGGTATTTGGCTTTGAGGCTTTTACCCCGGCCGCCGCCGCCAGATAATTTAGCCTGTGTTTCTTTTATTTTATCCTGTATTTCCTTAGCGTCAATTTCCCTGTCCTGTGCACGTGCTGCAGGAGCGGCTGCATTCCGGTTGGTATTAAATCTGTTACCACCCTGTGCGCCACCTGGTCCACCTGGCCTGTTAGCACCGAAGTTGCCTCCGGGTCTGTTAACTCCTGAAGAACCACCGGGTCTGCTTCCTGCTGGTGCGCTACCAGCCGGACGGTTGCGGTTTTGATCATTGATGGCTGGCCGCGGTGCGTTACCTGTACTGCCTGGGCCTTGCTGATGCGGAGGGGCTCCAGGTTTTCTTTCCATTGGAATGCGTTTACGCTTGCGCTTATCGTCATCCCTTTTAGGTCTCGTGTCGTTGTCAACCGGTAACTCAATTTTTCCCAGAATTTTAGGACCTTCCAGTTTGTCAGCCTTTATATTTTCAATGATAGCTGGTGCATTTATGATCGGTTCATCCTTAACAGGTTCAACTGCTTTGGGGGGTAGCACGATATCCGCGGGTTTTTCCGCAGTTGGCGCCGTCTCTGTTTTTAGAGCAGGTGCATCCGCTTTCTCCTCTGGTTTTTTGGTAGCCTTTTTTGGTCTTGTAGATGAATCAATGGCGTCAAGGTCAATTTTTGTAACTACCCTTGGAGCCTCTAATTCCGGCGCCTCGATTTTTGTAAGCTCAGCCCTGGGCTGGTCTTCAACTACCGTCTTTTTTTCAACAGGCGTTTCTGCCACCGGTTTTTCCGCAGGAGCTGTTTCAGCCGCAGGTTTCGAAACCTCAACGGGTTTTACTTCCGGAGCCTTTTCTTCTTTCGGCAGTTCCTTAACTGATGGTATGGGTGCCGCGACTTCGACAGTTTTTACTTCCGCAGGTTTTTCAACAACCGGAGCTGCTGTTACCGGCACCTCTTTCTTTTTAAAAGAAAGATCTTCCTCATCTCTTTTTTTCTTAGGTTCAGTAACGCCGGCGCCTTTTGATAATTCTATCTTTTGGGCCTTTTCTTTAGCTACCTTATCCTGCTGAAACTCTGACTGCAGCACACGGTACATTTGTTCCGTGAGCTTGGAGCCTGGTTTAAGCTCTTCGTTGCCAAAGCCTTTTGATTCCAGAAATTCAATAAGGGTATTAGTACCTATGTTGAACTCTTTGGCCGCGGCCATCAATCTTGGTGTATTTGTTACTACTTCTGACATTCGTGTTTTGTTTGCCTATAACTAATGGGACATAGGCGATCGTTTTCTTTTTAAATGATTATTATTTTTCACCGCTATTCTTTCTCAAATTCTTCTTTCAAAATCCTTCTTACATCTTCTATAGTTTCTTTTTCCAGATCTGTTCTGCGTTCTAACTCCTCGGCTGTTAAATCAAGTACTGAACGGGCTGTATCACAACCAACTTTTTTCAGCGCTTCAATTACCCATGATTCTATCTCATCACTGAATTCTTCCAGATCAATATCAAATTCATCCACTTCACCTTCATTATCACGGAATACATCAATCTCATAACCGGTCAATTCGCAAGCCAGTTTTATATTCACGCCACGTCTTCCGATTGCCAGTGACACCTGGTCGGGTTTTAAAAATACGGTGGCATGTTTCTTTTCCTCATTGATATCTATACTGGTAATTTTCGCAGGTGTTAAAGAGCGCTGTATCAGCAACTGTATATTGCTTGTCCAGTTGATTACATCAATATTTTCATTCTTTAATTCTCTTACAATACCGTGTATACGGCTTCCCTTCATACCAACGCAGGCCCCTACCGGATCAATTCTGTCGTCAAAACTTTCAACTGCTATTTTCGCTCTTTCACCCGGATCCCTTACAATTTTCTTCACAACAATTAAACCATCAAATATTTCCGGCACTTCAATTTCCAACAATTTTTCCAAAAAAGATGCACTTGTTCTGGATACTACAATAACAGCCTGGCTGTTTTTTAATTCCACTTTTTTTACAACACCTCTTACGTTTTCACCTTTCTTAAAATAATCAGACGGTATCTGCTCTGATTTGGGTAAAATCATTTCATTTCCCTCTTCATCCAACAGCAATACTTCTTTTTTCCAAACCTGGTACACTTCGCCGCTAACGATGTCGCCAACACGATCTTCGTATTTTTTTATCAACAGATTTTTCTTCAGGTCATTGATACGGCTTGCCAAAGTTTGTTTGCCCGCCAGAATCGCCCTGCGGCCAAATTCCTTTTGTATATCCACCTCTTCGTACAACTCTTCACCAACAGCGTAATCAGGTTCTATTTTAATAGCATCACTGTATTCTATTTCAGTTAAGGTATTATATATATCACCATCATCAACAATAGTACGACGGCGGAATATCTCAAGATCGCCCTTCTGATCGTTTACAATAACGTCAAACTGATCGTCACTACCGTATTTTTTACGAATCAGCGTTTTAAAAACGTCTTCCATCACCTTCATCAATGTAGGACGATCAATGTTTTCAGCTTCTTTAAATTCCTGGAAGGAATCAATCAAATTAATACGTGCCATAAACTTACCAGCCTCGCTTTTACATCCCGCCGGCAGGGGTGTTTTGTTAATTAATTAAAATGCTATCTGTACTACTGTTTGTTTAATTGCATCAAACGGAATTTCTTTTGTTACTGTAATTGCCTTCTTATTTTTCCCTTCTATGTATTCAATTGTTACTCCTTCGTCGTCAACTGCAACCAGCTTTCCTTCCTGTTTAATATCATTGGTAAATGTTATTTCCAATGTTCTGCCGATATTCTTTTTATACTGGCGCAACAATTTCAACGGTTCGTCTATTCCCGGACTTGATACTTCCAGTGAAAAATTTCCGTCAGGATACCATCCTTCTTCTTCTATCGTGCGGTACATGGCCCTGTTGATTTTAACACATCGGTCAATGTTTAAACCGCCATCTGCATCCAGGAACACTTTAATATTATTGACAGGTTTCACTTTTACAGATACTAAAAAAACATCTTCCATTTCTGAAAGCAGTTTTGCTATCAAAGCTTCTATTGCCTGTAAACTTGTTGTGTCCTGAGTCATAATAAAAGAAGAAGGGAACGGTCCTCGTTCCCTTCATTTTGTATCTTTTTCCACTGCAAATATAGTAAACAAATTAATAACAGCAAAAAACTAACATTATGCATGTATTATATTTTTAAAATTAATTGGCCAAATTTAACAGGTTTGTTTTTAATTGATTAATACCTTTACATTATGAACATCTTCAGACTGGCTTTTGAACTTTTTGTTTTATACCTGCTTTACAAGCTGGTATTCGAGTTAATTATTCCTGTTGCCAAAACTACCAAACAAGTAAAAAAACAATTTGGTGATATGAGTGCGCAAATGCAGGAAAAAATGAATGCGCAACAACAGGCCAATACAGGTTATAAAGCCACAAAAAATCCTGCCCCACCGGTGAATAAAAGTGATGACTATATTGACTTTGAAGAAGTTAAATAGAAGTAAACTGTATAACGGGAATTAGCTGCTTTTTATAACTGTATGTCTTCAATTTTACTACCGGGTACCAAATGGTGTATCTGCAAACCTGCCAATTTTGCTCCTTCGATATTGTTAACGGAGTCGTCAATAAAAAGTGTTTCCTCTGCATTTAGCCCTGCATCACTCAAAACAAAATGATAGGTTTCTGTATATGGTTTGCGCATCTGAATTTCATGTGAATAGTAGGCTTTAATAAAATAATCATCCAGGCTGGATTGGTCGACTTCTTCATTAAAAATTTTTTTGAACGCCTTTAAATGGATGCTGTTGGTGTTGCTTAGCAAATAAATATTGTACTGATTTTTCAAACTTTTCAACCAATTAAGACTCTCAACTCTGAAATCCAGCAACATCAAATTCCATGCGGCTTCAATTTGTTCCCTGCTGGTTTTGGGATCACAATATTCCTGTAAAGTAGTATAAAAATCAGCCTCCGTAATCTTGCCCGTTTCCAATGCTTCAAACAATTCGTTGGCACCTGCCTGCGAATACAAATCATCAAATTTTGTAACCCCCAGCCTTTTAAAAGCATCGGCCGTTTTATGATAATCTATATTGAGCAGCACACCTCCAAGATCGAAGAGCAGATTTTTTATTTTTGCCATAATTTTATTAATTGCCTTCAAAATTATCTTATTTTACTTACTTTTGCCCTCCGTTATGTAAAAATAACAGGGCCTATAGCTCAGTTGGTTAGAGCACCTGACTCATAATCAGGTGGTCCCTGGTTCGAGCCCAGGTGGGCCCACATATAAAACTTGCCCGATTAATTTCGGGCACATTTTTTTAATTTCATTTAACCTTTCATTAACCCTGCTGGCTATTATTTTTGCCACTCAAGACTTCATTATGACAAAATTTGCATTTGTACTAATTGCTATTTTCTCCCTTTCCCAGGCAACTGCACAACTAAAACCAAAAAAAGATTGGAGTAAAGTAGATATAGACCGTTCAGGAGATCATATTATGCTGCAATTGAGCAGCGATCACTGGAGCGGAGCACCGGACAGTATTGGTGGCCGCATTAAAGGACTATCCCGTGGACTGAATTTTTACATCATGATGAATAAGCCTTTTAAAACCGATCCAAGATGGAGTGTTGCTTTCGGACTAGGCATCAGCACAAGCAGTATTCTTTTTAATAAAACAGCTATTGGCATTCTTTCAACCAGTACCTTACTTCCTTTTTCAAATCTGGATTCATCTAATTATTTTAAGAAATATAAATTGGCCACTTCATTTTTAGAAGTGCCTATTGAACTGAGGTATACGGCTGATCCGTCACACGAAGCAAAAAGCTGGAAATTTGCGCTGGGTGTAAAAGTGGGTACTATGCTGAATACGCATACGAAGGGTAAAACTTTGGTAAATAAAAGTGGTACAACTATCATGTCGTATACAGAAAAAGAAAGCCGTAAAGCATATTTTAATACTACCCGTTTAGCGGCAACAGCAAGGGTTGGTATTGGTCATTTTTCTCTTTTTGGTGCTTATTCAATCACTTCGTTTTTAAAAGATGGCGCAGGACCATCGATCAGACCTTATCAAATCGGCCTGACAATAAGTGGTCTATAATTTTATAAATCAAAAGCTTAACAAAATAAATTTTCATCCCGGCTATTCTGCCGGGATTTTTATTTAGCAATGGCGTAACTTTGCAACTTATAAAAATTCATGAGCGACGAAATCAAACACGAATGTGGCCTCGCCTTTATTCGCCTTCGCAAACCTTTTAGTTATTATCAGCAACAATACGGATCCGTATTGTATGGCCTTAATAAGTTGTATCTGCTGATGGAAAAACAGCACAACCGTGGACAGGACGGCGCGGGAATCGCAACTGTAAAGTTGAATGTTGAGCCAGGTTATCCTTTTTTGCACCGGATACGCAGCAGTGCTAACCAACCCATCGCAGAGTTGTTTTCCCAGATTGGAAAAGAAATTGAAGAAATTGAAAAATATCAGCCGGATATTAAAAACCATCCGGGGCTGATGAAAGGCCATGTAAATCATTTGGGAGAATTATTACTGGGGCATTTGCGCTATGGAACCCAGGGAAAAAACAATGCTGAATTTTGCCATCCTTTTATAAAACGCGATACCATTCCTGCAAGAAATTTAGCACTGGCAGGAAATTTCAATCTGGTAAACACAGAAGAGTTATTTAGTCTTATTAATTTAGAGCCCGGCGTTTTTCAAAAACAAAGTGATCTTGCTGCCATGATGGAAGTATTGCATCATTTTTTGGTAAAGGCGGATGAAGCTTTTCCCGGTCAGCTTGATGTGGCTAAGGTGCTTAAAAAAGCAGTTCCTCTTTTTGACGGAGGATTTAATTTTTGTGGCTTAACCGGCAACGGAAAAGCTTTTATTATGCGAGATGCACATGGAATAAGGCCTTCTTATTATTACGCCAATGACGACGTTATTGTTGGCGCCAGTGAAAGGGCTGCCATCAGAACCGCATTTAATGTGGGGGAAAATGAAGTAAAGGAATTGATGCCGGGATGTGCTTTGCTGGTAGACGAACATGGCAATTATACGATTGAACAAATTGTTGAACCTAAAGAAAGAAAGGCCTGCAGCTTTGAACGCATTTACTTCTCCCGGGGAAGTGATGAAAAAATTTATAAGGAAAGAAAAGCGCTGGGTCGTTATCTGAGTGAACCCGTTTTAAAGGCCGTTGATTACGATTTAAAAAATACTATTTTTTCTTTTATCCCTAATACTGCAGAGACCGCTTTTTATGGTCTATTGAAAGGGGCAGATGAATACCTGAAAAAAATTAAGATTGAAAGAATTTTAAGCTGGGGTAATGATTTTGATGAAGAGAAGTTATCAGAAATGATCAGCCGTAAAATTCGTTTTGAAAAGATAGCCATCAAAGATGTAAAGCTGCGCACCTTTATTACAGAAGACAGCAGCCGCAACGAAATGGTACAGCATGTATACGATATTACTTATGGAACTGTACGAAAAGGCATCGACACTTTAGTAGTGATTGATGATTCAATAGTGAGAGGAACTACTTTAAGAGAAAGTATTATCAGGATGCTTGCACGGCTGGAACCAAAAAAAATTATCGTTGTATCTTCTGCACCGCAAATCCGGTACCCTGACTGTTATGGAATAGATATGAGCAAGATGGGCGACTTCATAGCCTTTAAAGCTGCTATTGAATTGCTGTACGAAAGAAAGCAGGAAAGTTTGCTGGATGAAATTTTGTTAAAAGGCAAAGAACTGCAACGCAATAATAAACTGCATACAGAAAATATAGTACGGCAGGTATACAAGCAATTTACTTTGGAAGAGATCTCCGCAAAGATTGCCCAGTTGATTACGCCAAAAGAAATCAATATTCCGGTAGACGTAATCTATCAAAAAATAGAAACCCTGCACCAGGCTTGTCCTACCAACACAGGCGACTGGTATTTTACAGGCAATTATCCTACGCCGGGAGGTAACCGCGTTTGCAACAAAGCTTTCATGAATTATATGGAAGGAAAGAATGTAAGGGGATACTAAATTCTGCATGTAATAAAGTCATTTCCGCTTCCGTCGTTTCATTAGTGGTATCATACTTGTATGAAAGTACTGATATGGGCATTCTTCATATAGCCTTGTTTTACTTTACATTGTTCGGCATACAAAAATTGCTATTTTTATATCCGGTAAATACCGGCTTTAAAAGCATTCATCATGAAAACACTGCTCGTTATCCGACATGCAAAAAGTAGCTGGAGCGTTGCGTCGCTGAACGATTTTGACCGGTCGCTTAATGAGCGTGGGAAAAAAGATGCCCCGGTAATGGCGCAGCGTTTACTCGATAGAAAAATTATGATTGATGCTTTTGTTTCCAGCCCTGCGAAACGGGCTAAAAAAACTGCTGAATTATTTAGTACTGTTTACCATAAAAATCTCAACGACATCATTTATGTGTCGGCTCTGTACCAGGCTTCGCCGGAAGTATTTTTTCAGGTAGTTGAACAATTAAATGATGACTTAAATTGTGTAGCCATCTTTTCACATAACCCTGGTATAACTGAGTTCGTAAACCAACTGGTGGAAAATACTTCCATCGATGATATGCCCACCTGCAGCATATTTGCAGTGCAGGTCAATATTTCCAAATGGAAAGAATTCAAGAAAGCTAAAAAGGAATTCCTGATGTTTGATTTTCCAAAAGTAGTTTAGACATCTACAGTAAATTTTATATCGGTACAACAATCAATTGCCGACAAACTCACTGATTACCTTTTTGTACAGTTCCATATTATAGTCCTTTTTTAAAAAATTAAAAGTTTGAGTGGCTTCCAGAGCATCATTCAGTAAAAAATTTTTTTGCTGAACGCAGAAAAACAGCTGTTGTTCCATCAGTTTTTTGCCAAGATATTCCTGTTCTGTCTGGCCTGGTGTTGGCACCAGTATGGCTTTTTTTTGAAGTTTTATCAAGTCCATTATTGTGGTATAACCAGATCTGCAAATGATCATCGCAGACTGCATTATGGCAGGTGAAAGTTCACTCGCATTAAGGTGATTTTTTACGGTGATATGTTGACTCGATTTTGGTAGAACTACGGGGTTAGTCGATTGCGGTAATCCCCGCACAAACAAAATCTCTCCGGCGAAATGCTGTAATTGTGGTATTAATTGATTTTCAAAAATTGTTCGTTGGGGTTCCGGACCAGACAGCAATATCATTAAGTCGTAAATTATTATTGTCTGTATTTTTTGCAGTCTTGAAAGGCCTCCGATATACCGGACGTTAGGTAAGCTTTTTTTTGGGTGCGATAACTGACCGGCTAAATTATCTGCCTCTTTGAAATCAGGCACCCAGCAATGTGTATATTTTTTTATAAACCAGTAATGGCAACTTTGCAGGATATTTTCAATAAGCCTGTTTCCTGTTTTAATCAGCAACTGGTGAGTAAGGTATACACAGGGAATTTCTGAATGATATAACCCGAACCTGTTATCTGAAATAACAGCGTCGATTGAATATTCTTTCACGATCTTTTTTAACCAACGATGTTCCCTGTAAATGGAAAACAAAATTTGAGGTACCTGGGATAGTATTTTAATTGTCAGCCACCGCTTTTGCCGGGAATATTGTATACGGTAGCCATTCAGCGGCAAAATTTTTAACCTGGGAAATTCTTTTTGCAGCAGAACAGCTATCGCCGTTTCGCCAGCAATATAAACTCCACAATTGTTTTCCAATAAATTCGTTATCAATGGAATGCTTCTTGTTGCGTGGCCAAGACCCCAATCCAACGGCACTATTAAAACGTTTTTTAATTTAGGCAATTTATTAATTTCAAAATAATTTATCAAAAAAAAGCAATAATAATGTTTAAAATTAGTTTACTTTTATAATCCTTTATTTATGCAACGATTTTTAAAAATAGGTTTTTTATCGATTTTAGTAATCTCTATTGCCGTAAGTGGCTGCAGTGCTTCAAAGAAAAACTGTGGTTGTCCAAACAAAAGGGGAATGGTTGGTTACTAGATTACGGGATTTAAGACCGAAAAGTCTATATATCAATGAACAGAATAAACCGCGATTTGCTTGTCTTGTTTAACCAGGAATTAATGAGCCCCCAAGCCATTGAAAACGAAGTTGAATTATTACATGAATTATTATTCACCGTAGAACGGCTGGACAATCTTGTAACAGTTCACGAAGTAATTGATCTTGATAAATACAAGGTTATACAAAAGGATACAATGGTTCGTAAAGTTATTCGTATGCAGGAGTTGCAACCCTTTATATTTTTAAATTGCAAAAACTAGTTTGCATTTTATTTCGATAACTTTTGCAACGCCGCCTTTAATTTTTTCAGCATTTCATCTATCTCATCTTTTTTACAGGTGCCAACGCTTAACCTGTACCAGTTGCTTTTTGCCGATGCCCCAAAGGCCGTAAAAGGAACAATGGCCAGTTTTGCCTCATCCAATAAATACGCTGTTACTTCTGCCTGATCAGTTAAAACTTTTCCAGCAGCAGTTGTTTTATCAACAAGATCAATCTGTATTGTTAAGTAAATGGCTGCCTGCGGTGCAATGGCATCTACAGTAAAGCCTTCTTTTTTCAATTGTTGAAAGCCTTCATAAATTCTTTGTAACCGCTCCGCTATTTCACTTTTAAAGTGATTGAAATAGGCATCTACTTCATTTGCCTGCAACAGGTAAATAGCTGTAGCCTTCTGCTCTGCCATAGGTGCCCATGCGCCAAGGTGACTGTTAATGGCCTTCATTTTATTAATTAACACTTCCGGTCCCAAAGCCCATCCAACTCGTACACCGGTTGCTGCAAAAGCCTTGCTGATACCATCGATAAAAATGGTGTATTCTTTCATTGCAGGTCTTAATGAGACAGGATTATAGTGTATTGTGTCTCCATAAGTCAATGTCCAGTAAATCTGGTCGTACAGCAAGTATAGTTTCTTTTCGTCCGCACCGCGTTGAGCATTTTCTTCAATTACCATATCGCAGATGGCTTCCAACTCATCTTTTGAAAAGGTTGTTCCGGTGGGATTTAGAGGAGAGCATAATGCCAACAAGGATGCCCCTTTCAAATGAGGCTTTATTTCTTCTGCCGCAGGCATAAAATTGTTTTCCTTTTTACTTTCAATTACAATATGTTGCCCTTCGGTAAAATGAACATAATGATTGTTGTTCCAGCTTGGTACTGCATATATTACTTTTTCTCCTTTATCTACAATAGCACGATAGGCAGCATAAATCAACGGCCTTCCTCCTGCTGCTATTAAAATTTCATTATTGTTATACTGAAGTCCTTCTCTGGTTTGTATAAACGCTGCCACCGCAGTCCGTAATTCCACAATGCCATCTGCCGGAGGATAGGTAGTATTCAGCTTGCGGTATGCATTTACAATTTCGTTTTCCAGCTCTTTAGGAATGGGAAATATAGCACTGTCAAAATCACCGATAGTAAAATTGTAAATTTTTTCACCCTGCAACATTTTTGCTTTTATGTCTGCTCCCAATTTTACTATTTCAGATCCAATAAGGGTTTCAGCAAGTTGACTCAGTTTTTGTGAAGGCATATCTGCGGGTTATTGTTTGCAATTTTTTACGGAGCAAAAGTAATTTTTAAACAGGGCATAGCAAAAACAAATCATACAACTTGTGCTGTTTTTGCAATTAAAAGGTAAGTGCGTGAGCATCCACCCTGCATTCTTTATAATTATTCCGAACAAATTCATCCCGTGTAGCCAACATACACGTAACTTTCATTTAAGAAAAATTTTGTTTTTTATGAAGTTAAAACTGATTGCATTAGCATGTACTGCGCTGGCGTACAGCAGCTATGCACAAACTGTAGACACCAGTATGTTTAACAGCATGCGCTGGCGAATGATTGGCCCACACCGTGGAGGAAGAACCGTTGGAGCTGTGGGTGTACCGCAACAACCCAATGTATTTTACATCGGCGTAAACAACGGCGGCGTTTGGAAAACGACCGACTACGGCCGCACCTGGTTTCCCATTTTTGACAGCCAGCCTACGGGTTCAGTTGGTGATGTGGCTGTAGCGCCATCCAACCCCAATATCGTATATGTGGCGAGTGGTGAAGGGATTCAGCGACCCGATCTTTCAGTTGGAGATGGCATTTATAAATCGGCGGATGCTGGTAAAACATGGATCAATACAGGCTTAAAAGATGGTCAGCAAATTGGCGGACTTGCAATTGACGCTGCCAATGAAAACCGGGTATTTGCAGCCGTACTTGGTCATCCGTACGGGCCCAATACCGAACGTGGCGTGTATCGCACAACCGATGGAGGCAAAACCTGGGAACGTGTGTTATACAAAGATGAAAATACCGGTGCCATACAAGTGGCAATTGACCCAAAAGACCCGAATATTATATATGCCGATTTATGGGCAGGCCGGCAGGGACCATGGGAAAACGGAGAATGGAACGGAGACGAAAGTGGTTTGTATAAATCGACCAATGGAGGAAACACCTGGAAACAACTTACTAAAGGATTGCCGACGACAAAAATGGGACTGGGGCGCATTGGTTTTTGCATTGCACCAACCAATAGCAGCCGTTTATATGCAACAGTGGATGCAGGGGAATATGGAGGCATTTACCGCAGCGATGATGCCGGGGAAACCTGGAGCCAGATGAATAAGGATGAACGGTTTTGGGGAAGAGGTGATGATTTTGCAGAAGTGAAAGTGGACCCTGAAAACGCTGATATTGTTTATACTGCAGATGTGGTTGTGTGGAAATCTGTTGATGGTGCAAAAACCTGGAAAGACTTTCGCGGGGCACCAGGCGGGGATGATTACCATCGCATCTGGATTAACCCCACCAATTCAGATATCATGTTAATTGCTGCTGACCAGGGCGCTATCATCACTGTAAATGGCGGACAAACTTTTTCCTCCTGGTACAATCAGCCGACGGCGCAATTTTATCATGTAAGCACCGACAATGCTTTTCCGTATAACGTATATGGAGGCCAGCAGGAAAGTGGTTCTGTTGGCATCGCAAGCCGTGGCAATGACGGCCAAATTACTTTCAGGGAATGGCATCCTGTTGGCGGTGAAGAATACGGTTATGTTGCGGCTGATCCCAAAAACCCCGACATCATTTATGCCGGTAAAATATCCAAATACGATAAACGTACAGGACAGGTACAAAACATTTCGCCCGAAGCTGTTCGCAGTGGCAAATACCGCTTTATCAGAACTGCCCCTGTTCTTTTTTCGCCTGTTGATTCCGCAACCTTATACTTTGCGGGGAACGTGATTTTTAAAACAAAAAATGGCGGTAATACCTGGCAAACAATCAGCCCCGATTTAACCCGGGAGGCATGGGATATTCCGGCAAGTGTAGGTATCTACACCAATGACGCGATGAAAAAAATGCCCCGTCGGGGAGTCGTTTATACCGTTGCGCCATCGTTTAAAGATATCAACACCATTTGGGCGGGTACAGATGATGGGTACATCCAGGTTACGCACAATGGTGGTAAAACGTGGGCCAATGTAACTCCCTCCCTTGTTACTTCGTGGAGCAAGGTTTCCATGATAGAAGCCAGTCACACCGATATCAATACTGCCTATGCAGCAGTGAACAGGATACGTTGCGACGATATGCATGCCCACATCTATAAAACAACCAACGGTGGTAAAAGCTGGAAAGAAATCACGACGGGTCTACCAGACGATCCCATCAATACCGTCCGTGAAGATCATATTCGTAAAGGGCTGTTGTTTGCAGGCAGCGAGCGGGCTGTATATTTTTCTTTGGATGATGGTGAACACTGGCAATCATTGCGGTTAAATATGCCTTCAACTTCCATTCGGGACCTGGTAATAAAAGATGACGACATTGTGGTCGGCACACATGGAAGAAGCTTTTGGATATTGGATAATATTTCGCCGTTAAGACAACTATCGACAGGAGGTCTAAAAACACCTGTAGTGTTATACAAGCCACAAACAGCCGTTCGTGTACGCTGGAATATGAATGCTGACACGCCATTACCACAGGAAGAGCCAGCAGGAGAAAATCCACCCGATGGCGCTATCATTGATTATTACCTGAAAGACAATGCAAGCAGTGAAGTTGAGCTGGAGATTAAAGATGCAAAAGGTAATCTGGTTCGCAGATTCAGCAGCAGTGATAAACCATATATTATTCCACCAGTGAATATTCCGATATACTGGATAAGGCCACAACAGGTTTTATCCGCTAAACAAGGTGCACACCGGTTTATCTGGGATATGCGCTATGCACCGCTTGATTTGCCTGCAACTTATCCAATGGGTGCAATTTATCAAAATACAGCGCCTGCAAAAACGTCGCCCTGGATAATGCCGGGGACATATAACGTTACACTAATTGCTGATGGTAAGACCTTCACTAAACAGTTCGCTGTTGTAATGGATCCAAGAGTGCACATTACATCCAAAGCATTGCAGCAACAACACGATCTTGCATTGATTTGTTACCAGGGCAGAATAAAAACAATGAAGATGAAAGAAGCCATTCTTGCTGCAAAGGATAAGATAGCTAAACAACCGGCTGATGCTAACGCTGAGGCAACAAATATGCGGACTTTGGATGCCCGGCTTGCCACTGTTGAAAAATTAAATGGGACATTTGCCGGACTGCATGATATTTTAGAAGATGCCGACATGCAAGCTACCACTCAAACTATATTAGCTGTGGAAGTATCACAAAAACAACTACAGGATGCAGAAAAAAAGTGGGAGGCGCTGAAAATAAAATAAGTTGAGCAGTAAATTAAAAAGCCGTTCAAAGAAAATGAACGGCTTTTTAATTGTGTTTTATGTTTTTATTATCTGCCCAGAGGAATACCTAAAGAAACACTCCAGGTCCTGAATTTATTTTTGTCATCTGCAGTATTGTTGCTTTGGGTTGAATTGATTTTTGCCAAACCGTAACCATAGTTCGCCTTCACCAGCAGTTTACCGAAATCTACTCCGCCACCGATATTTAATCCGTAATCAAAACGTTTCAATTTGTTGTAGGCAGCATCGTCTTGTGCAGAGGTAAAAGGATCATCATTACTGAACTTGATGTTACTGCTGGAGGTAGATTGTACCGGCCCAAGTTTTCCATCAACAGTCGATTTTCCTGCCACACCCACCGCTATATATGGACCTGCATGAAAAAAAACATTTGACTTGGTTCTTGTATCCAATGGTATTTTTACCACTGCATTTAATGGAACTTCAAGGTAGAGCGGATTGAATTTTGTTTTCACATAATCAGCACCGCCATTAAAATAAGTTTCTGCTTTAGATCCTTTTCCGGTAAACAACACACCCGATTCAAGATCGAAACTGTTTGAAATACCAAACCGGCCTAAAACACCTGCATTAAAGCTGGTGAGCCACTTATTTTTTTCTGTTTGCCCGCTGTTTGTGGTGGTAATGTTGGCGAGGTTAACACCACCCTGTACGTAAAATTGAGCTTTTGCGCTCATCGCTATCACTGTTACCAATAGCACTGTTGTCATTTTCTTCATAATCTGTAATTTAATTTTAAAAATAAAATAGCTTTTTGCTATTTTTTGTGGTTTGGCCATATAAAAACAAAAAGCCGGCCATCAAATTTGATGGCCGGCTATATTTACGAATAAAGTGAATGTTGCTATTTCAATAACGACTTAAAAACTCCCTCGTCAACCTTTACAGGATATTGCTTTTTCAGTTCGGCAACCCATTTATCTTCCAGGTAAATTTGATATTCATTGATTACCAACCCTCTTGCGTCATTGAAACTTCGTTGCTGATTTGCGGGGAACAATTGTAGCACTTTTACAAAACTAGCGGTGTTATCTCCACTGTTTGTAACCGGAGAAGAAATAAAACCGGGAACAATATCTTTTGTATTTTGCAATTGCAACTGGCTTAATTCATACCGGCCGGAGTCTGACTGAATTTTTCCATCACTTTCTTCTGCAATTTTTTTCCAGTCTTTACCATTTTTTACCTCGGCGATCGCTTTCCGGGCAACACTGCTGTCACTGCAGTTAAATAACAAAATCGCTGCGCTGGAATCCCATTTGTAGGATGCTTTGTGTGCATCATAATATTTCTTTAATTCAATGCTATCTTCAGATGCACGGGCCCACACTTTTCTTTCCATTATCTCAAACAGCATATTGCCCTCTTTAAATTCCTGCATCTGGTACTTAAAGCCGCTGTTATATTCATCAAGGTGTTTGCGGTAATATTCTGTAATGGTAGTGGCTATAAATTTATCCAGCAGCTCTTTATTGGTCTCCTGTTTATATACATCTGTGTTTAACTTATAGTCTTTCACAAAGTTCAGCCAGGCATTTCCCTTTATATTTTCTTTTGTAAAGGAGATAATTATTTTGTTACTGACAGGATAATTTTTTACTGTTTTGTTTGCGACAACGCTGTCCGCATACCTGAATAATTCGGCATCTTTTACCAACACATTTCTTTTGTAGTTTGTCAGTGCTGTAATGTCTTTCAAGAACTTATCCTTCGCAATATTCATTCGTGCATCTTTATTCATTTGTTGTTTTAACGCTGCAACAAATGTTTCGTCTGTTTTGTCGGCAGGGATGGCATGCTGTTGCAACCGTTTTACAATATGAAAACCATGTGTTGTGCTAAATGGTTTGGAAATATCACCATCCTTTTCAAGTTCAAAAACCTTTGATTCAAAAGGCATATCAAACTTGCCGGTACCGAATTCTGCCATCTCCCCGCCGTTCAATGCTGTCAGCCTGTCTTCGCTAATTTTTTTTGCCATTTCCCCAAAGTCTGCACCTGCTTTTAGAAGTGCATAAACAGAGTCGGCTTTCTTTTCTGTTTCTTTGATCTGCGCCGCAGAAGCATCGGGCGGAAGCGTAAATAATATCTGCGCAATTTTCCATTTACCGGCACTCTTTCTTTCACCGGCATTTTTAAAAACATGCAAACCATTTTTGGTACGGTAGGGCTTGCTGATGGTGCCTGGCTGAAGACCGTATACAAGGTTCTCCATTCCATAGGGTAAGGATAATGCGGTGATATACCCGATGTCTTTTGCAGTAACGGCTACATACTTTTGACTTATTGCATTGGCAATAGCCGCATAGTCCGTACCACCCTTTTGTAATTCGGCAACCAGCTCTTCCATTGCTTTTGAAGTTTTGGCAGAATCAGCTGCATTGGCGCCAGCCGCAAGTGGTGTATAAAAATGAATTATATGAATATCTTTCTGGCTGCGTTCAATTACTTCGTCCAGCAATGCGTTAGAAATTTTTTCATCATTCATATATCCTTCTTCTACCTGGCTGCTGAAGTTTTGTAGATCGTACTTTAGTTGCTGCAGGGTATCCAGCCGCAATTGTTTTGCTGCCTTTACTTTTAATTTAAATTTTGAATAGAGCTCAAGATATTCCCGCAATGATTTTTCCTTGTCGTCAACAGGAGTTTTATTTTTATTATAAGCCCTTAAAAATTCTTCCTTACTTACTTTTTCATTGCCATAGGTAAACAGGGGTTGAGACAAAAGATGTACACTAAAAAAGGACAGGACAAGCAGCAGAAAAAAATACTTCATAGTAAACAGGTTTTATCTTTTAATTGGATTTCATTTTCCACTTCACCTGCAACAGGTCATCCAGTTGCTGCCAGGTTAATTTTTTGGCGATGATTCTTTTTTCTTTGTCAAGGAGATAAATAGTTGGTGTTAGTGTCACGTCGTATAACTGGCGGTAGCCGGGCTTTTGGGCCGCAACATTGGCTGCTTCCATTTCTTTGGTTTCATAAACGTTCACCCAATCCTGCAAATTGTGCTCCCTGATGTACTTTAACCATTCCGGTTTCATCTCTTGTTTACTGTCGGCAGATAACACGCCATACATTTTTACATTATGCGCTTTCCAGTTGGCCCTGTAAACAGAATCCAGTCTCGGCAATTCTTCCTTGCAATGCCCGCAGGTGGGATCCCAAAAAACAACCACCGTATAATCAGCCGTAACACTGTACAACGGTAGCGCCTTGCCTGTTGAGTCGGTCATTTCCAGATCGGCGGCTTTTGCACCAATCAAATTCGCCATTAACATATAAGCCCGGCGGCTTATTGTTTCCATTTGTTTTTCGTTTAACCAGCTACTTAAACCTTTACTGTGGTATTTTTCAAAAAGATGCACAAACACCGCGTCCTGGCCCATGTATCTGGGACTTATGTATTCATCTGTGAGCCAGTTCAATAAAAATTTATACATCTCGGGGCTGCTGCGTGCCAGCAGCAACTGGTAATCGGCCTCTTTAATAATGCTGTCTGCTTCCGGAACAATCAGTTCCCGGTAATATCTTTCCAGTTTGGGTAAAAAAAATGGGGTGCGAATGATCCGGTCATCCATAAACGTTACACCGTCCCAATAATGCGTTTTATAGTAATAATAATTTTGAAGTGAATCATTGTGGGTTTGTGGCCTATTATTCAGTACTGGCGGGTCTTTCATTGCATTCAGTAACACGGCCATCATAGAAGATGGCTGAGCCTTAACCAGGTTATCCCGGTAATCGTTCAGCTCTTTATTCAACCGGTTATAATTGCCCTCGTGTAATGTTGAATCTGCTTTAGTTTTAGAAGAAGTATACGCTTTGCGCTCAGCTTCCAGCGACTGCGCCTTTGCAGCAACCGTTTTTTGGTATTGCTGCAATAATACGTTTGCCGGCGAACCTGTTACTACTGTTTTTTGCAACAAGTCTGTCGTGTCAATTTTTACAGTAATTATTTGTTCTTTATCAATTAAGAAATCAACGCTTTTTGATTTACCGGGCAACACAAGAGCGTAAATGCCCGCTGGTAATTTTCTTTTACCGGTAAATACTGCAATACCCTTATTGCTCACAGCCGCAGAATCTTCCACAGAAAGATTTTTTCCCATGTGGTAAGTTAGATAGGCAATGCCCGATTGATACTGGCTTGCCTGCATGGTTACGGTAAAATGTTGTGAACGGGCGCTGGTAAAGCAAAAGATAGCAGACAAGCCTAAAAGATATTGTTTCATTGAATAGTTTGATAAGGTTACAAAAGTATCCAAAATGAATGGTTAATCATCAGGATACAACGTTGCAGCAATTTATAAATTACATATCATTAACAAAAAATTAAATAATCATTTTATTACCTGAAATACATGCCCGCAAAGCAATACAGTCAATTAAACTGAAACAGGTTGCAAAGCACGCAGGCTGTTTAAAGAAACAGTCGCACCAACTGGTGACGAAACAAAAATGGAGTTACTTTTGCAACCGTGAAAAGAAAAAAATTTTTATTGGAAAAGATAGCTGTAACCGGCTATGCAGCTGAAGGCAAATCTGTTGCAAGGCAGGATGGCAAAGTATATTTTATTGAGGGCGCTGTGCCGGGCGATGTGGTGGATGTTTTTATAAGCACCAATAAAAAAGATTGGGGTGAAGGAAAGGTTACCCATATACACGAATATTCTCCGGAGAGAACAACTCCTTTCTGTCAGCATTTTGGCTTGTGCGGCGGTTGTAAATGGCAAATGTTGCCCTACGAAAAACAGTTGGAATACAAGCAGCAGGAAGTTGCACAAAACTTAAAACGAATCGGCAAAATTGCATTACCGGAGATTATGCCCATTGCAGGTGCAGCAGATACCATTCATTACAGAAATAAGCTGGAATTTACTTTTAGCAACAAGCGGTATTTAACCAGCGAGGAAATAAAAGCAGTCCCCCCACCCCCCGGGGGTGGATTTTCTGAGCCAGCAGTTTTAGAGAGATCTTCTGAATCGGAAGAGCCTCAAATTCTCCCCCTGGGGAGTGGAGGGGCTTTGGGTTTTCACGTGCCCCGCATTTTTGATAAAATAATTGAGATCAAAACCTGTTATCTGATGGATGAAGTGAATAACACCATCCGCAACACCATCCGGGATTTTGCCATTGAAAATAATTATACCTACTACGATATTAAACAACACACAGGCTGGTTGCGCAATATTATTATCCGCTATTGTTCCACCGGTGAACTGATGGTAAATATTTGTCTGGGGTATGAGGACGAAACAGAAACAAAAAGGTTACTGGATCATTTATTGCAAATAGTTCCCGCAATTACTACTTTGCTTTATACAATCAATACCAAATGGAACGATACCATTTATGATCTTTCGCCACAAACATACTACGGAAAAGGCTTTGTAAATGAGCAGCTCGAAGACTTTACGTTCAAAATTGGTCCAAAATCCTTCTTCCAAACCAATACAAAACAAGCAGAAAAACTATATTCCATTACCCGGGATTTTGCGCAATTAACCGGCGAGGAAATTGTGTACGACCTGTATTGCGGTACCGGCAGCATTGGCATTTTTTTAAGCAAGCTGGCCAAAAAAATCATCGGGGTGGAAGCTATTCCGGAAGCTATTGAAGATGCCAAAGAAAATGCAGCGTTGAATCATATTACCCATGCTGAATTTTTTGCCGGCGACGTAATAAAAATTTGTAACGATGAGTTTTTTGCGCAACATGGCCGCCCGGATGTGATCATCACAGATCCGCCCAGGGCAGGGATGCACGAAAAGCTGGTGATTAAATTACTCGAAATAGCGGCTCCTACTATTGTATACGTTAGCTGTAACACCGCTACGCAGGCAAGGGACATCGCTTTGCTGGCGGAGAAATATGCAGTAGAAAAAATACAGCCGGTTGACATGTTTCCGCATACGCACCACATTGAATGTGTGGCCTTGCTGAAGTTGAAAAATTAACTGCTAACTTTGATTTATGGCATTCAAATTTAATAATTCTCTTCAACGGGACACTCCGATTGTTTTCAATCTTATCATATTAAATATCCTGGCCTACTTGGCCCAGGTGTTAATTCAGCCCTTTGATGTTACAGAATGGGGCGCATTGCACTACATTAAATCTTCCCTGTTTTACCCACACCAGTTTATAACAAACATGTTTTTGCACGATCCCAAAGGGCTCTCGCACATTTTATTTAATATGTTTACCCTTTGGATGTTTGGAAGCATTATGGAGCGCTACCTGGGTTCAAAACGTTTTTTGATTTTTTATCTCATCTGCGGCGTTGGGGCTGCAGTTTGTATACAGTTAAGTATTCCATTTAGTGCTGCCCAGTTTGCCAAATCTCCTGAAGCGTTGGCTAATGGAATGTCAACGGCGGACTTAATAACCGCATATGAAGATCAGTATAGTGCTATCGGTGCATCAGGCGCTATCATGGGAGTAATGGCCGCCTATGCCTATCTTTTTCCCAATACTGAATTATACATCATGTTTATTCCCATTCCGCTGAAAGCGAAATATGTAATTCCATTTTTTATTTTACTGGATCTTTTTATGGGCGTACGCCAGATTGCCGGCGATAATGTGGGCCATTTCGCTCACCTTGGCGGTGCTTTGGTGGGCTTTTTGCTTATCTATTTCTGGAACAAAACCAACAGAAAAACGTTTTATTAAAGTTAACAGCTTTTTTCAGCGCGGCTTTGTAAATTTGTACAACAATCAATTATATGGGAGAGTCAGATAGATTTTCAGAATTTAGACAGCCCCGGAGAAGGATTACGCCAGGCCAGGACGGAAACGCCCTGATGGCATTACTCACCTTAAATATTATTTTCTTCATATTACTCCTTACCATTAAGGTAACTTATTACTTTTTTCAAAAAGGAGATAACATTTTTTTTAGCGAAGCATTACAGTACTTTGAAATGCCTGCGCAGCTTGGCCGCCTGGCTCAGCGCCCCTGGACCTTGCTAACTTATATGTTTAGCCATATAAGCGCTATGAACATTTTAAGCAATATGCTGTGGCTGTGGGCATTTGGGTTTATTTTACAAGAACTTACCGGCAACAAAAAATTGATTCCGGTTTATATTTATGGTGGTCTTGCCGGCGCAATAGTTTTTATTGGTGTTAATTACATGGTACCTTCATTACGTCCCGCTATCAGCAGTTCGGCTTTACTCGGCGCCAATGCGGCGACCATGGCTGTTGCCGTTGCTACTACAACCCTGGCGCCCGATTTCCGGTTCTTCAGAAATCTAAATGGAGGTATTCCTATCTGGGTATTAACCATGGTTTATATCCTGGTTGATTTTGCAGGTATCGCCACTATAAGTGCAGCGTATAGTCTCTCTCACCTGGCAGGAGCCGCTGCAGGATTTCTTTTTATTTTCCTTTTGAGAAAAGATATTGATGGAAGTCTTTGGATGAACAGTTTTTACAACTGGTTTATTAATCTTTTTAATCCCGATAAAAAACGGACTCCTGTAAATATTAAGGAACGTGTTTTTTATAATACAGAGGGTAAAAAGCCATATAAAAAAACACCCAATATCACACCCCAGCGGGTAGATGAAATCCTTGATAAAATTAATCTGAAAGGATATCACCTGCTAACCGAAGAAGAAAAAAATATCCTCAAAAGAGCTGCGGAAGAGGACCTTTAATTAGCAACTTTTATTGGCAATTGGTTTTTAATTCAGGCAATCCCAGTCTTTAGCTAATAAGTTATAATAAAGTTTATCCCCTTGCACGACCTCTGTCTTACTGCAATTTATTTTAACTGGCAAACAGTATCTTTATAAAATGCCTAAACCGCTTTTTCGCCTGCTGACCAAAAAGGTTTTTATAATAAGTAATATTATTGCAGCTACGCTTTTTTTATTGGGTTGTTACGCCCAATATCTGTTTACAGCATCCCTTTGGTTTGTTGGTCTGTTGTCATTAGCTGCATTTTATTTATTGATCATACTGCTGCTATTTGTAGTTTTCTGGCTTTTTGTCAAATCCAAATGGGCATTGCTTTTTGTGCCGGTGTTGTTGGCGGGGTGGACACATATCACCAAAATAATTCCATTTAGAACCAGCGGCGATTTTACCAGTCCGAAACCGACAGATGCACTCAGGATAATGAGTTGGAATGTAGCGCAGTTCGATATTTTGCAATACAAAAAAGATCCGCTTACACACGATAGCATGATTGCGCTCATCAATCAATACCAGCCCGACGTTGCCTGCTTCCAGGAAATGGTGGCCGGCGACAGCATCATTGATCTTAACAACAAATATTACCACAAATTTGCGTTTTATGCTATCCAGGATTTTGAGCTTGCCCTTCATTTTGCAGATGAATATTATAGTTATAACTGGAAGGAAAATTATCTTAGCAGCCAGCATTTTGGCATCATCATTTTTTCGAAATATCCCATTATCAACAGGCATACCATTGCTATTTATCCTAATGATTACAATTCTATTTTTCAATTTGTAGATATTGTAAAAGGTGCCGATACTATCCGCGTTTTCAATATTCATTTGCAATCGTTAAAATTTACACAAGTTAATTTGCAGTACATCGACAATCCTTCCATAGAATCCGACAGTGATCTTCAAAAATCAAAAAATATTATGGTAAAGTTGAAGAGAGGGTTTCTAAGACGGCAGGTTCAGGCAGACAGGATACGGCAGGAGATTGACAAAAGCCCTTATCCTGTAATTGTTTGCGGCGATTTTAATGATGTACCCAACTCATACGCCTATGAAACGATTGGCAAAGGTTTGCAAAATGCATTTGAAAAAAAAGGTGCCGGTTTAGGCAGAACGTTTAGTGGCATTGCACCCACACTGCGCATTGATAATATTTTTGTAGATGACCGTTACGAGGTAAAGCAGTATGTCAGGATCAAAAAAAAATTAAGCGACCATTTTCCAATAATTGCCGACATCAGCCGTTTACAAGGCCATTAGTTCAATCACTGTTTTCCTAAATTTCATTATATTTGATTTGCATGAAACCTGTTTTTCATAAATATTTATTCATTCCCTGTTGCCGTTGCGGCATAGCATAATATCTTTGTGTAATAATTTTTTAAATTATCCGCTGCCGCGATAAGGGCCGCAAGGTTTTACATCAAACTAAAGCAGGCAGAAATTAAAACATAAAACAGCTACTCATTTTTCATGAATAGCTACCAATCAAATAAATAGAATGCCATTAAAAGTTTACAACTCCTACACCCGCACCAAGGAAGTATTTACCCCCATTACCCCAGGCCACGCTGGCATGTACGTATGCGGACCCACCGTGAGCGGAGAGAGTCACCTGGGACATGCAAGGCCCTATATCACCTTCGATTTTATATACCGCTATCTTACTTATAAGGGTTACAAAGTGCGTTACGTGCGCAACATTACAGACGCCGGGCATTTTGAAGAAGAAGGCAAAGAAGCAGAAGATAAGGTAAGTAAAAAAGCCATTCTCGAAAAGCTGGAGCCGATGGAACTGGTGCAGAAATACACCAACCTTTTTCACTGGGCCATGCTGCAGTTTAATTGTGTGGAACCCAGTATAGAACCTACCGCAACCGGTCATATTGTAGAGCAGATCAGCATGATTGAAAAAATTATTGCTGAAGGGTATGCCTATGAAGTAAATGGCTCCGTATATTTTGATTTAAAAAAATACGCTGCCACACATGACTATGGAAAACTAAGCGGCCGCGTAATGGATGATTTACTGGAAACAACCAGGGAGCTGGATGGCCAACAGGAAAAAAGGGACAAGGCTGATTTCGCCTTGTGGAAATCAGCAGCGCTGGAACACATCATGCGCTGGAAAAGCCCGTGGGGAGAGGGTTTCCCCGGGTGGCATATTGAGTGCTCGGCAATGGCTACCAAATACCTGGGTGCTGAGTTTGATATACATGGTGGCGGTATGGACCTTCAGTTTCCGCACCATGAAAGTGAAATTGCACAAAGCACCATATGCAATCATCATACGCCGGCAAAATATTGGATACACAATAACATGATTACCATCAATGGTAAAAAAATGGGTAAGAGCTATAACAATGTAATAAAACTTACAGAAATGTTCAGCGGCAATCACCCTTTGTTGACACAGGCCTTTTCACCCATGACGGTACGATTTTTTATTTTACAAAGTCATTACCGCAGCCCGGTAGATTTTAGCAGCGAGGCTTTATTGGCAAGTGAGAAGGCGCTTAAAAGATTGTGGGAAGCCTATGAAGTATTGAAAAAATTACCTGTTGGTTTAAATGAAGAAGCTGCAGATGCTGCGCTAAATTCGAAAGTAGTGCAGTGGCTAAATGAGTTTGACGAATTTATGGACGACGATTTCAGCACGGCTAAAATATTGGCCAATATGTTTGAGCTGGCTCCCGTAATCAATGGGATTAAAGATGGCCATATTGCACCGGGAGCTCTGGCCGCAACAACGCTGGTATTATTGCAACAACAATTTAAAACCTACCTGGAAGATATATTCGGGTTAACACATACTACCGGTGCAGATGACAATACTTTGCAGGGTGTTATGCAATTGCTCATTGATATCCGCAAGGAAGCGAAAATCAGAAAAGATTATTCTACCTCTGATAAAATAAGAAAGCAACTCGCTACGATTGGCATTGAATTAAAAGATGAAAAGGATGGTAGCATGAGCTGGAATAAATAATGATTGTTAATAAAACTAGACTTAGCCTTATTGCTATATGAGATAGATATACCGATTTGAGAACTCAAACAAAAACCAGGCTTACAGAATGATGCAGCTATTTATAAATTTTGAAAAGCTGCTGAAAATTACTTTCAGACAATCCAAATATTTTTTAATGAAATGTGCTGAAACCTGATGTAAGGTAGGTCTGACTGCACCATTGCTGCCACACAAAAAAAGATTTCGCTATTGCCCGGGCAATACCAGCTTAAGGTTAAAAAGTTAAGTTCGAAACAGGTTATCGGCTCGACTTGCCTGAAGGATTTTTATAACCTCATTTTCATACTGCGGCTACTTGTAATCTGCAATTATTATCAATTGATTTACGTCATTGATAATAATTTTTCTGCCCTGGGTTTTCAAAATTCCGGACTCTTTAAACTCGGTTAGTACCCTGACTACATTTTCTCTTCCGGTTCCCACGAGGTTAGCTAAATCGTCCCGGCTCATATTTATTTCCACCGGCATTCCCGGTTTAAAATTCACTTTATATTTTTCTCTCAGCACGATCAGCTGGAGTGCTAAACGCTCCCTTACGTTTTTTTGTGCAAACATAGAAAGGCTATTTGCCAACACAGCAAACTCATGGCTCAATGTTTTTAACAAGCGCCTGTTCAATACAGGTGACTGATTCAGCACTGCTAAGAAGTCTTCTTTTGGAATGAAAGCAATTCTGCTTTCCTCAATAGATGCAGCTGAGTCGGGGTAGCGGTCTTCTGAAAGGATGGCATGATAACCCAACAACTCCTCCTTATTTGCGACATAGATAATGTGTTCCTTTCCTTCCTTATCCAGCTTGTATTTTTTTACTTTACCGGCTTTGATATAAAAAATGCCAGCGGGATAAGCGCCTTCCCTGAAAATAATTTCTCCCTTTTTATATACCTGCTCCGTCTGATGTGCGGTGAGCAGGTCAAAATCTTCTGCCGGTAAATCCGCCAAAACCGATTCACTTTTAAAATCCCATTTGTCTATCGGAAAAAGGCCTTTGATGCTCATACGAATTTCAAAATTATGTTTTTAAAAATTGATATATCGCACATTTTGCAATGATAAAGTTTACCTCCCGGCATTATTATGTAAAATAACTTTGTATATCAAAAAGGTAATAGGATACACATAAGACTGATGTTATTGATTGAATTATCTGGCAGCTTCGGCGCTTTTATTTCCATCCATCAAATACAAATTAATAAACACCACTGAGATCAACAAAGAAAAATAATCATGCAATTACTCGAAAAAATGAAGGAGAAATGGGAAACAGCAGATGACAGATTTAACCGGCTGTATCCATTTTCCATCCAAATACTGGCCCGCAAACATTGGACACCGCTGCCCGTGGCAAGGAAAGCTGCCAATTTTTTAGCCGCAGAAAACAATGCAAGAATATTGGATATCGGTAGTGGAGTGGGAAAATTTTGCCTGGCCGCAGCTTATACCAAACCCAATGCCTTTTTTTATGGGGTAGAGCAAAGAAAAAGCCTGATTGCAGAAGCCGAAATTGTAAAGAAGACCTTGAAGCTTAACAATACATCTTTTATTCACGGTAATTTTACCCAGCTGGATTTCAGAAACTACGATCATTTTTATTTCTTCAACTCATTCTACGAAAACCTCATTGGTACAAATAAAATCGATGATACTATCGAATACTCCCGGGAATTGTACAATTATTATAACCGCTATTTATTTACTCAATTGGAACAAAAGCCTGCAGGCACAAAACTGGTAACCTATCATAGCCTGGAAGACGAAGTGCCGGAGGGATATCGTCTTGCAAATTCCGAAGCAGATAACCTGTTGAAGTATTGGATAAAAGATTAAATGGAAATACGATCCTGGCTGCCAGATTAAAATCATGAATTGGCTTTTTTGCCCCTGCTGAATAAAATTTTTCCATTGAAAAACTGGTGCATCATACCAGCGGCGTTTAAAATTTCGGTATCAGCGCCTCTGATACTAATTGTTATGATGATGGTTTGGTTGGGCTGTCTGCGTAAACCAGCAACGACAGCCCTTCCTCAAACCATGTTGCAGACTGCTTATTCAGCCCTGGTTCATCCCGGTAAAAAAATAAAGGCTTATGGATGCATAAATGCGGCTCTTTACCGTACAATTATTAAAAGCGAAATGTGAAAATGATGATGTTAAAGGAAATAACAAAAATCCATATTGATGTTGTACCTGATTTGTATGAAACGTATATCAGTCTTGTAGCAGAAGACAATCTTAATAAAGCCTTTAAGGATAGCATTAAAGATTTATGGAGGCTGGATATAGACAAACTTACCCGGCTGCATTCCAAAAATTATGCGCCCGGTAAATGGACAGTAAATGATATACTGCAGCATCTCTCAGATACAGAGCGTATTGTGTGTGCCGGTATTTTAAGATTTGTCAGGGAAGAAAAGGAACATGTAATATGTTTTAACGGAGACGAAATTGCGGCCAACGCCAATGCGTGTAATAAATCAGTAGAACGGATAATTGAAGAGCTGATTACAGTTAGAAAGGCTACCTATGGGCTTTACAGCACTTTCTGCTGCGATGATTTCTTAAAAACCGGAATTATCAGAAAGCGGCGCATTTCTATTGCTGCCATGGGCTTTAGTATTCTTGGACACCAGGTTCATCATTTAAACAATATCAGGGATAAGTATTATCCATTGTTATAAGTAAACTAAAAGGGAATATATATCATTAACAGTAAATGGATGCACTGCAAAACTGATCAGTAAAATGTTGCGGACTTACGGTCCGGAAGAAGTATACCGGGGGTATCCAAGATGCCATGAAATTCCTGGAAAAGGATAAGGTGACTGAAAGTTTTACTGGCTGCTTTATTGATAAGATGCTGGGGGAATTAGCAAAATTTAACCCGGTGAACATAGATGCACAGCTGTGGAGTAACATCTTGCTTGCAACAATTATTTTTAACCGTGTAAAGCTAAAGCTGAGCCTGTTAAATAATACAGCATAGCAAACATATACAATCTTCAGCATCAAATTGAATTTTTGAATTATACTGATTAAGCACAATCAAAATTTCAAAAAACATAACTGAACCGGGGCTTCAGGCAAGAAATATCCGGCACATAATAAATAAAAAACAGCCTATGCTAAAACATCACGGGGTACGGCGTACACATATCCATAATGTAAGGTTAGCCGTTGTATTAAGTCTCACGGCCGGTTTGGTAAATGGAGAAGGATTGCTGGGATTTTCAGTTTTAACTACCAATGTAACGGGTCATGCAGCTCTGTTTGCAGAGAATATATCCATAAAATCATGGGCCACTTCGTGGGTAATTGCCACCTGGATGTTGCTTTTTTTGGGCGGTGCATTTATCTCAGGTCTTATCATTGATGTGATTGGTAAAAATCAACGATACTCTAACCTGATACCGCTTACATGTGAATTCCTGATTCTAATTACAACAGGTTTTTTAGGAAATCATTTTACAAATAATCTGGCAGTCCGGCAATTTTTTGCTGGCAGTTTGCTGTTTGCGATGGGCATGCAAAATGCGTTGGTAACTATGATATCTAAGTCGGTGGTGCGTACAACCCACTTAACGGGCACTTTTACAGATCTGGGCATTGAGCTGGCTCAGCTAATATTTAGCCGAACTGAAAACAAACCTGAATTGAAATCGCGGATTGGGCTTAAGTTATCTATTATCACTTCTTTTATTTTCGGTGCTTTGTTGGGCGCATATGCCTTCGGGAATTTGGATTATTATTCCTTTTTTCTGCCCGCTGCAATTTTGGTTTACGCCATATTGTATGATGTGTTTCGTGTAAATGCAAAGCGCTATTACCGTAAAATGGAAAAGAAAATTAAAATCGGCACAACGGTTAGGCCAGGTACCAACGCCTGCACTAAAGAAGTTGCTTGATAAATAAGCCGGAGCTGGCAATTAGTAATATGCTTCAGGGAAGTTCATTACCTAACATGGATCAAAGATGACAATACCAGGTTGTCGGTTTCAGAGTCCCTGCACTTTGTCTTTTATTGCCAAGTTGTCGTCGGTTGTACGCCGCATACCCTCTTGATTTTTTTGATTCCCCGGTTTAAGAGCTTGTAAAAGCTGTGATACTTTTTCGGGCAGGTCCAATACAACAGGCAACTTACGCAGAAGCAGAACTACCGGAAGAAGGCTTTGCTTTTAACATCAACGGTAAACCAAGCCCCACATTTTTTGCGCCGTTCACTGCAGCAACCGATAGGGTACAAGGCACACTGGTAATAGGTATCCTCTCATTTATTCCGGCTAATATGGTTAGGGGGTACCGGGCGGCACAACCCATTTTCGCATCAATAGCACAGCAGTGGAAATTGATTTTGAACAAAAGGTGTACACGGTTAACAACGGTAGTACCGTAGATTTGTTATAAGACAATTTGCCCACTGCAATAATACAGGAGTAGCGGAAAGCCGATATAAGTGCTTTTGAACTGTCATAATTTTATCATGCTCTTTTTTTACCGGGCGTATTTTCGTTAATGATATTTGACCATTTAATTAGCGTGTTCACTACATCCCCGGGTTTTACCGGCTTGCTTAAGAAATCATCCATCCCCGCATCCAGGCATTCATCTTTGTCTTCCTTCATGGCATTGGCAGTCATTGCAATAATTACAGGTTGTAATTGCAACCGCTCCCTTATAAGCCGTGTAGCTTCCAGTCCATCCATGCCCGGCATTTGTACATCCATTAGAATAACGTCGTATTGTTGCTTTTCCACCATTCCTAAAGCCTCCAGGCCGTTCTCTGCCAGGGCAGCGTCATAACCGAGTTTGCTTAAAATTCTAAGCGCTAATTTTTGGTTGACGGCGTTATCTTCCGCGATCAGTATACGCAACGGATGATCCTTGACGAAGTCTGGCGGCAGCGTTTGTTTTACCGGCTCCGCACTGGCTGAAGATGTTGATTTTCCTCTCAATTCGTTAATGATAGCTTGGCGTAACATCTCCTGTTTAACCGGCTTTGTTAAGATCGCTTTAAATAAGCCGGCGTATATTTTATTGCGTTCATCGCCTACAGAACTTAACAAAATAATGGGAAGGCGGGGATAAAGTTGCTGAAGCTTTTGTGCCAGTTCGCAACCATCCATATCGGGCATTTGCATATCGGAAAGCAGTAAATCAAAATGTACGCCTGTTGCCATAATGGCCAATGCTTCTGCTGCGCAGGCGGCAAGCGTCGGTGCCATTTTCCAGTTTTCCAGCTGCTTTTTAAGTATGTTGCGATTTGTTAAATTGTCGTCCACTACCAGTACTTGCTTACCTTCAACGCCGGTTAGGTTATTGGTAACATAGGTACGCAACGATTGGGAGCTCGTGGTGGTCCAAATGGTAAACGTGAAGGTGGTGCCTTCATGCTCTTTGCTTTGCACATCAATTTTGCCATCCATCAGCCCTATTAATTTTTCGCAAATAATCAAACCAAGACCTGTACCACCATACTTGCGGCTCGTAGATGAATCCACTTGTGAAAAGGCTTTGAACAATCTTTCCATCTTATCTTCGGGTATACCTATCCCCGTATCACGTACCTTAAACTGTAGTTCAACAGTGCCGTCTTTTTTTGCCTGTTTTAAATGGACCGCCACGAATATTTCTCCCTGTTCAGTAAATTTGATGGCATTGCTTACCAGATTTATTAATATTTGGCGAAGTCTTAGGTTGTCACCGATAATTAGCGAGGGCACGTTGCAGTCAATTTCATACACCAGGTCCAGTCCAAGTTTGCCTGCCTTGCCTGCGAATATATCCAGCACTTCTTCAATGCAGGTGCGCAGATCAAAGTCACGGTGTTCAAGCTCCATATTCCCTGATTCTATTTTAGAAAAGTCCAGGATATCATTAATCACCGTTAGCAATGCTTCGCCGCAGGTAGAAATAGTTTTTGCATATTCCTGCTGCTCGGCAGTAAGCTGGGTTTCATTTAAAAGTGATGCCATGCCTATCACACCGTTCATCGGTGTGCGTATTTCGTGACTCATTGTAGCAAGAAAAACGCTTTTCGCCTTGTTTGCCTCCTCTGCTTCCTTTCGTGCACGTTGTTCTTCCCGGGTAGATAAAAGCAACTGGCTTGTTTGCTCTTCTACTTTTTGCTGCAGTTTATTTTTTTGTGCTCTTATACTATTAATACGAAGTCGGTAAATACCAATAATTACGCCGGCCACGGTTAATGACATCAGTGTTTTAAACCACCAGGTTAACCAAAATGGCGGCGTAATGTTCAGTGCTATCGAAATGCTTTTAACTGACCATTTGCCTTCAGTATTCAATCCTTTTACTTTTAAAATATAATTTCCGGGGTTCAGATTGGTATAGGTGGCAGTACGTTTGGTGCCTATCTCATTCCATGTTTTATCGAAACCTTCCAGCATATAAGCATATTGCTTTTTTTCTGGTACCCCATAATTCAGCGAGGCAAATTCAAATGAAATAACCGAATTATTGTAGGGGAGGGTAAGGCTATTTGTTTCTGCGATATTTTTCTTTAATGGTGAAGGGTCGTCGTTATTTTGTGCAATAGGAACATGTTTATTGAATATTTCAAAGTTGGTAAGCACCAGTGGCGGATCATAAGAATTGCTTAATATTTTATCGGGGTAGAATTCATTGAAACCATTAATGCCACCAAAATATATGGCCCCGGATTTAGCTTTGCAAAATGACCCCAGCTTAAATTCATACGATTGCAAACCATCGTCAACATCAAAGTTTTTATATTTTTTTGTGGTAGCGTTAAAACAGCATATTCCCTTGTTGGTACTAATCCAAAAGTTGCCTTTATCATCTTCTGCCATGCCAAAGATCACATTGTTTGGTAACCCGTCTGCCGAGGTGTAACTGGTAAAAAGATGTCTTTTTACATCATAGTAATTCAAGCCAGCCATTGTGCCAATCCACCAGTTGCCTGATTTATCAACTTTGGTAAAAGTAACCCGGTTATCAGTGATGCTGTTTTTGGTATCATCGTGTATGAAACTGGTAAAAACTTTGGTTTGTTTGTTGAATAACTGCAGGCCACCTCCATCAGTACCTATCAGCAAATTACCGCTGGCATCTTCCGTAATAGTTTGTATTTTCTTAGTACTGTTATTGCTGCTCCCCGTATCAAACCTTGTAAAAGAACTGGTACGCGGATTATATAAATTAAGGCCCCCGTTATAAGTGCCTACCCAAATATTTTTATCCCGGTCTTCATAAATTGTCCAGGCATTATTGCAGCTTAAACTAGATCTGTCTGACGGATTATTTTTAAAATGCCGGTAAGTATTTTTTTGAGGGTTAAACACCGTAATACCATCACCCCAGGTGCCAATCCATAGATTGCGTTCTGTATCCCTGCAAATACTCAATACATAGTTACCGCAAATACTGTTGCGGTTTCCCTGGCGGTGAATATAGTGGACAAATTTTTTGCTAACCGGGTCAAAAAGATTGAGCCCGCCGCCATCCGTACCAACCCAGATTTTTCCATCTCCACTTTCCTGCATGCACAGCACATTATTATTATTAAGGCTGCTGTTGTCTGACGTGTGTTTAAAATGGGCAAAGCGGTTGCTGTTCCTGGTCGATAAATTCACGCCTCCTGCAAAGGTGCCTACCCACATATTGTCGTCGGTATCTTTATAAATTGAATGCACAGAATTATGGCTGATACTGTTGTTATCTATCTCATCATGCAGATACCAGTAAAATTCTTTCCCGGAAGGATTATAAACGCCGAGGCCACCGTTTTCTGTGCCGATCCAGAGATTGCCGGCCGCATCGTTTGCCAGTGAAAAAATAGTGTTGGAAGACTGGGTGCCCACACCGGCTGCCACATGCTGAAAATGACGGAAAGTTTTCCTGCTTCTGTCAAAAAGATTTAATCCCCCACCGACCGTTCCTGCCCAGAGCCGCTGTTTATTATCCTCATAAATTACAGAAACATTGTTGTTGCTAATTGAACCGGTATCATTTTGCTGATGATTGAAAAAGGTAAACGTTTTTTCTTGTTTATTCAATAAGCCAAGCCCATCCTGGTAGGTACCTGCCCAAAGCTGGTGGCCGCTGTCTTCAAACACGCATCTCGCATTTATTTTATACTGCACAAAAACATTGCGTACCGGATCAAAAAAATTAAGATTATCTTCTGTACAGATCCACAAGTTGCCTGCAGCATCTTTGCTGATGTTGTTTACTATGTTGCCTGATATGCTGTTGATATTTTTTGCATCATGTTTAAAACGGGTAAACTGGTCTTTTTCTTTATCGTAACGATTTAAACCGCCGCCTCTTGTTGCTATCCATATAAATCCGTTGGCATCTTCCACAATGCCGGAAATGAAATTGTTGCTGATGCTGTTACTGTCCTTTGCATCATTCTTATAAACGGTGAATTTGTAGCCGTCATATTTATTCAGACCGTCTCTTGTTCCAAACCACATAAATCCACGGCTATCCTGCAGTATGCACAGAACGTGATTTTGTGACAGGCCCGCATTAATATCAAAGTGTTCAAATTTCAGGTGATGCTGTTGACCCATGGTGCAACAACAGCAAAGTTGTATAAACAGTAAAGGTAAAAATCGTATGGCTTTCATCAGCTTGTGTATTTAAAACGATGGGGATTGCACCCCCTGGCAGCGGCGGTTAATGCATTAATCTGGCTGCATCCATTTTTAGCCCTGATTCAATTTGGCTACAAAGATCAACGGCCGTATCAATCATTTGGGTAAGCTCATTGCCAGGCGACTCTGTTTTACCAAAAGCTTCAATATCTCCCAGCAACTGCGTCAATTGTTCTGCCTGGATGATAGCAGCAGTGCTCTTGAGTTTATGCGCTTTTGTGCAAATAATATCACCTCTTCCTGCCACGGCCGCATCTTTCATTTCTTTGATGTCTTTAGGAACCTCCTGTAATAAAACTTCCAGCATCTCCAGTAAGTATTCATCGCCATCCAGCTCTTGCAGCAGGCTCAGATCATATAAGGCAGCGGTTGATAAAACGGCAGAGGGTGTATTGCGTAAATTTTGCATTGTGGTACTTTTTTATTTGTAAATTGTTATCAGGCTATTTTTTTATTTGTAACATGGTCTTTTGCAATAACAGCCCATTTTGCAATCATATTCACCACCTCTTCCAACCTTACCGGCTTACCTAAAAAGTCATCCATTCCTGCAAGCAGGCATTCGTCTTTATCTTCTTTCATTGCATTGGCTGTCATTGCTATAATAACAGGTTGTACTTCCATACTTTGTCTGATGATCCGGGTTGCTTCCAATCCGTCCATCTCCGGCATTTGTACATCCATCAGTATCATATCAAATTGTTGCCTGGCGGTTATTGCTATTGTTTGCACCCCGTTTTCTGCAAACACTGCTTCGTAACCCAGTTTACCTAAAATTTTAAGCGTTAATTTTAAGTTAACCGCGTTGTCTTCAGCAACCAGTATTTTAAGTGGATGCTTCTTCGCAAAATCACTGGAAAGTTTTTGCACAACAGGCACCTTCTCTATGGCCATGTTTTTTGATTTATCCCTCAGTTCATTGATCATAACCTGGCAAAGCATTTCGTGTTTCACGGGCTTGGTGAGTATTGATTTAAAAAGGCCGGGATAACTTTTATTGCGGTCATCACCCACTGAACTCAGGAGAATAATCGGCAGCCTGGTGTTAAGCAGCTGAACCTGTTGTGCCAGTTCGCAACCATCCATATCGGGCATCTGCATATCAGTAAGCAGCAAATCAAACCCTGCTTCTTCTTTCAGTATTGCCAATGCTGCCGCACCGCTGGCTGCCAGCACGGGAACCATTTTCCACAACTCCAATTGCTTTTTAAGTATGCGGCGATTTGTTAAATTGTCGTCAACAACCAATATTCGCTTACCTTCCATACCGGCGATATAATTGGTAACATAGGCCCGCAGCGACTGCGTACTGGCAGCAGCTTTTATTGAAAAAGTAAAAGTAGACCCCTGATGCTCTATACTTTTCACAGCAATATTCCCTCCCATCAGGTTGATTATTTTGGCACAAATAATAAGTCCCAGACCGGTTCCACCATACTTGCGGGTTGTAGAGGAATCTACCTGTGAAAAAGCTTTAAACAGGCTTCCCATTTTATCTGCGGGGATACCGATACCGGTATCCCGTATATCAAACCGTAATTCAATCTGTCCGTCGTCATTGGTCTTAACAAGGTGAACACCCACAAATATTTCTCCTTCCTGCGTAAACTTTATTGCATTGTTTACCAGGTTTACTAACACCTGCCGCAGCCGCAGGCTGTCCCCAATAATTTGCGCCGGCACATCGTGTTCTATTTCATATACCAGGTCCAGACCGGCTTTACCAGCCTTTTCTGCAAATACATCCAGCACTTCTTCAATGCAATTGCGCAAATCAAAATCATGCGCTTCCAACTCCATATTGCCTGATTCTATTTTGGAAAAATCAAGAATGTTATTGATTACCCCAAGCAATACTTCACCACAACTGCTGATTGTTTTTGCATAGTCCCGCTGTTCATCCGTTAACTCCGTTTCGGATAATAATGACGCCATACCAATAACGCCATTCATAGGCGTCCGTATTTCATGGCTCATGGTTGCCAGAAAAATACTTTTTGCTCTATTGGCATCATCGGCTTCCTTACGTGCCTGTTGTTCTTTTAAATAGGCATTCTTCAACACCTCTTCATTTAGAAGCCGCTGTTTATGAATCAATGCTTCCTTTTCCATTTCGCCCAATTGCTGTACCTGGTCCAGTTGTATTTTACTGTATTTTTTTAGCTGATAGGCCCATAACCCACAAGTAAAAAAAATCACGGCAGCAAGTATAATATGAATGATAAATGTCTGTAGTTCCAGGGAGTTTAACTGGGTAAAATAAATACCCTCAACACCGGAGTTTTGAAGGTAGCCCAACCCGGCATGATGAAGGAGTACAAATACCATTAATGGTATTTGCAGTTTCCACTTTTGATAGGTGATTAGAACGGCGCTCCCGATAAATGCAAAAAAATGCATTTCGAATAACCCATGCATTTGGAAAATATACTGGGCCATAAAAACACCTAACACAACACTTAAAACATACTGGTACAAGTCGGATGTTGGAAGTAATTTTTTTGTAACGTAGTAAGCAATAAGGCAGGCTCCGCCCGATCCAATGGCAATAAACCATGTGTCGTAAAATGGAGCCAGTAATAAACCTGCAATAAAAAAGCATAACAGAAAATAATTCATCAGCCTGTTTGATCTGTTATTGAGTTCCTGTAAATAAACAGCAGCGGTTTGCTGATTGTGTATATGTATATTATCTTCTGACTGCATTAAATCCCTTTTTGACTGTTTATTTATTATTTATTTTACAGGTTGGCAAAGAACAGCCATAGGCCGTTAGCGCCTGCCGGTTGAATACCGGATGCGCCTGGAAGGCCAGTAAGGAATCAATTGCCATTTGTGCATAATTACTTTTAGCATCGGTACAGTAGCGGCTTTTGTTATAGTTGCCGCGATAATACAACCTATGCTGGTTATCCAATACAACGGCCTGTGGGGTAGAGTACACACCGCAAGCCGCTGCTAAAGCTGTATCCATTAATACGGGTATTGAAAGCCCATATTTTTTTTGAATCATGGCTGTTGTATAATTCTTATCGTTCGTCATAACAACCACAGCAAAGTTTATTTTATTAGCGTAGGCATTTACCAGCGATTTAAAATGAGGGACATTAAATTTAGAGCAGGGACAATCGGGATTAAAAAAATGCAGGAATAGTGGCTTGTCTGATGGGAATGAAAATGCGGCACCGGGCAAATCAACATGAGCGCCTGTGTTAACGATATGATATGAGGCAGGTACGGGCGTAGGTAAACTGTATCTCCATTCACTGTACCAAAATAATATGGAAATAAAAGTAAACACCAGAGCAAGCACACTTAAAGCCAACCATTTTTTCATTTTCTTTTCTTGAGTTTTTTTGATCTGCTTTCTGCAATCAGATAATCACTGGTATAACGCTGACACAAGATTTTATCTTGTTAGTCAGATAGCCATAGTTCTTTAGAAGCCTTTCTACAGGCGTTGATTTTAGTTAACCATATTAAGGAAATCGCATCTTTCGGGTGGTCTTTCAAAAGGTTGATCCGGTGTAGTATAATTTCTATATTTCCGGCCGGGCTCAATATTTCATGTAGTAAAGAGTTATGTCAGGATGGTAATGGGTGTTAAGTTATAAACAGATCGCGGCTTTATCGCAAACTTCAAAACATTGATCGGTTTTCCAGCTTTTTTACCATACATAAAGGCACTACCATTTTCCTGGAAAAATTCAGGAATTAAAAAATCAATAATCGTACTATGAGCAAGCCGCTTGCAAAAAGTATCAGCATTTTTTTAACCTCCGACCGGCTCGTTGCAAACAATTATTTTAATGCGCACGATCCTGCACCTATTTATATGCGGCAGTTGAACCACCAGTTTGAAGCCTATATCATGGAATCTGTTAAAGCAGCCAAAAGATATTCTGTGATATTTTATAAATTAAAATGTACCACTTCTAACGATAAGCAATATGCCGAACCACTGATGTATGCCATCCGGGGGCATTTTTTGGCTAAAAAAGAAGACCGGGAAAGAGAGTTTTCAAAATTTAAGCGGCGCAACTGGGTGTTGCTGGCGCTTAGTACGATCGTGGTAATATTGTTCCAGGGCTTGCTGCCTGTTATTTTGGATGCCCAGCATGGCCTTAATGTAGGCATCATCAACAGCCTGGATATTTTCGCATGGGTATTATTGTGGCACCCTATTGATGAACTGGTTTTTGGCTGGAACAAGTTTTTAAAAGAAATAGGGCTGTTAAATAAATTAGCTACTGCCGAATACATACTTATTGAAAATGAAAAAAATCATATGGCTGTTGATGACAGTTTCCGTGTTGTGTCATGATGCAACAGCACAATTTAAAGCCGGTTTTGAACAATATTATTTTATGAAAAATAAAACAATTGCTATTAATCCTAAAGCCTGGTATCAGGCTGATGCAGGCTGGTATATTGAAGGCCGTTATAATTATGAGGCAGCACAAACAGTTTCGGTGGTGACAGGTAAAACATTTGATTACGAATCTGATCTTTCGTGCTCAATAACGCCAATAGCGGGCGTTGTGGCGGGGGAATTTAATGGCGGCATTGTTGGTTGCAATGCATCGGCGGATTATAAAAAATGCATGTTTTCATTACAAACTGAATACGCTTTTTCCGGTGAAAACAAGCGCTGTAATTTCGTATATAGCTGGGTCGATCTGAGTTATGAAATTTCCGGTATTCTATCAGCCGGTATATCTCTGCAGAAAACCCACCTTCATCGTGTGAGTGGACAATCTGAAGCAGGCTTGTTTTTGAAAGGCGCATTTGGCAAGTGGGAGTTGCCCCTGTATATTTTTAATCCCTGTGGCAATCAAAGGTATGCGGTACTTGGCTTCAACATCTCCCTGGAATGATGACCCAATAATAATACAGCATAGAATGTCCAACAATATTTAAACAACACGCCGGCAATCAATCTGTCACTATATGAATATACCGTACAACCTTTTTATATCAACTTTACTTGTTCTATCTGCAATATTCTGGCTTAGCTGGTGGTTTAAATTATTGCTCTTGTCAATATTGTTCGTCTCTGCGATACTATATCATTTCATAAAAATACATTCATTAAAAAATCTTCGGCTGGACCTTGAAAGGCAGGTGTTGGAAAAGAATGAGCTACTGATATATTCTGCAAAAAATGAACAAAAGGCTACCGAAAAAGCACTGTTTGCAGAACGTAACAAAGGAGCCTTGCTTTCAAGAATCAATCATGAGTTGCGGACGCCTATGAACGGGGTAATGGGAATGGCGACACTACTTAACGAGACAGATCTTACAGTTGAACAGCAGGAATATGTAAATACCATCGTACAGTCCGGCGGTAAACTGATGAGTGTGATTAATGAAATAATGGTGAATGATATTTTGGAATATTCTAAAACAGAATCGGGAAGGGACCTGGAAGCAAACGATATTGATTTAAGCAACTGCATAGAAGAAGTACTGGATGTTTTTGCCGTAAAGGCAGCAACAGCAGGCATTGACTTATTGTACGAAATAAAAAACAATGTACCAAAACAGGTAATAGTAGATGTAAGACGACTGCGCCAGATCCTGATGAACCTGATAGAGAATTCCCTGAGAGTTACTTCCAAAGGTGAAGTTTTTATTGGAGTGCAGCTGCTGGCCTGTGAAGAGGATAACCGGATAAAACTGGAGTTTGAGGTACGGGATACCGGCACCGGCATGCCATCAGAACAGACAACATTTTTGATGCAATATCTCAGTGAAATGGCTACATCAGATAACAGACCGCCGGCTTCGGGAGTGGGACTGATTATTTGCAAAAAACTGGTAGCACTTATGGGCGGCGAGATGCAACTTAAAAGCGCTGAAGGAAAAGGAACGACTGTTACTTTTTCTATTTACAGCAAAGCAGGAATGCAGCCTTCCCGTTCCGCCCTGCATGCAGAATTAAATGAGCTGGCAGGCAAAAAAATATTGGTTGCAGATGACAATGCTACGTTAAGGGATTTGGTGTGCGGGCAACTGGAAAGCCTGCAAATGGAAACCACTTCAGCAGCCAGCGGGAAGGAAGCCCTGGAGATTTTAACCCAAGTTTCTTTTGATCTGATTGTTACGGATTTAACTATGCCGGAAATGAATGGCCTTGAGCTGGCACAATGCATCCGTACAAAATATCCGCAATTACCGGTGATATTACTTAACCCTGTAACCGATGAACAGTATAAGGAACATGGCGAAATTTTAGGGGCTGTAATCAGCAAACCTGTAAAGCCACGCTTGCTGCTGGACGCTATCACCAACCAGTTGCGGAATAAAAATAAAACGGAGGAAAACAAGCAAAATAAAGTACACAAATTGTCCATCAATTTTTCCAAACAGTATCCCTTAAACATCCTGATAGCGGAAGATAACCCGGTGAATCAAAAATGGACCACCAAGATACTTTCAAAACTTGGATACAACACGGAATTAGCCAATAATGGAAAGGAAGTTTTGGAACTGGTTAGTACGAGCCAGTATGACTTAATCTTGATGGATGTACAAATGCCGGAAATGGATGGTTTAGAAGCAACCCGCATGATCAGGCTCTGTCTTGAGGTGCAGCCGGTTATAATTGCGATGACCGCAAATGTAATGCAGGGCGACCGGCAGGATTGTATGCAATCAGGAATGGATGATTATATAAGCAAACCTGTTGAGTTAAACGAGTTGATGGGAATGCTTGAAAAGTGGGCTCTACTGATAAACGAAAAAAAGAACGCTGCTGTGGCAAAAAAATAGCGTCGCAAATTCGCCTTAATTCCTTAGAATATCTTCTACTCTTTTATTAGTTAAAACTCGGTATGATACCGAAGTTTTACTAGCAATACCATCATACCTATTCCGTTCTTAAATTACCCGGCATCCGCAGAAAAGTGATGCACATTCTTCTGCAGAAAAAGTGCCTGGTATTTTTTATGTACCGTCTTTTATGCTATAGCAACACAGTAAAAAAAATTAGCCGGTTCAGCTGGCTTATTTTTAGTGTATGTGTGGCAAGGGCACAGGAAGTTAAGTTGTATACCGGATGCAACATGGTGCTGAATGGCAATATCAACGTAATAGTAAATAACACCGCTTTTAAAAACAACGGCATTTTTTCGGCAGGTGGCAGCACTGTTGCTTTTATGGGAGATGCAGATACCACTATCAGTTATTTATCAGGAACCAGCAGTACTACTTTTAATAATCTTACAATTAATAAATCTGCTTACGGTACAGCCTTAAAATCTGCAGCCATAGTCAGCAATGTGCTGGCGGTAGGTGGGGGCAATCTATATGCCGATAGTAACCTAACATTAAGATCGGATGTCAACCTTACCGCAAGAGTTGCACCAGTTGCGGCGTCAAGTCAAATTATAGGTAAAGCAACTGTAGAAAGATATATTCCCGGAAAAAGAGCCTGGAGGCTGATGACCGCTCCTGTTACCAGTTCAAATACGATATACAATACATGGCAGGATCGTGGCGCCGATATTCCTGGTATAGGGCTGTTAGTAACAGGACCAAATCCTACCGGGTCTTCTGGAAATGGGTTGGATGTAAGTGCTCAAAATTCAGTTTCAATGAAAACCTGGAATTACAGTACGCAGGCTTTAGTAAATGTCTTAAATACCAAAGTGCCTATTTCTGCCGGTAACACCGGAAGTGCCGTCAATACCGGGTATTTTATATTCATAAGGGGTGACCGTAACCCTGCCAATACGTGTACCTGAACTTTTACAAACACAACAGTTAGCTG
>NZ_JAQBNR010000076.1 GCF_028288465.1 Ferruginibacter sp.
TTGCTCATGTCCACGACTCTACCGCAGTTCCAGGACTTCTGTCAAATTCGAGGCTAGATTCCGCAGGCACCGCCTACGCAGCGTTCCTCGGTTTCCTCGAATACGACGCCCTCTTGAGCGGCTGCAACCGCGTAACCAACGGCTGTAAGCGGCTGTCCGCCACGGGCGCCATCGGGGTAGCACGTCACGCCTCGTACCTGTGGCAAGTATTTATACAGCATCTCACCAAAGTCCTGAACCTCTTGTTCGTCAGTGATCACGTACGGCAGGTTAATCGTGGAGGAGATACCATGGTCAACATACTGTTGAACCCAGGCTTGGAAGGCCACTCGCTTCTCCACGTTGTAGGACAACGAGTAAGCATCCTCGATGGCATTAGGATCGACACCATAGTTCTCGATCAAACGCTTAGCCGTAGGGTCAATAACGTACTGGTACTTCCACGTGGTGCCTTCCACGAGATAGCGGCGCTTGTATGCCACGCAGAAAATCGGTTCAATGCCTGTCGTGGTCTCCGCGATAATACCAATCGTGCCAGTAGGAGCGATGGCACGTGTCTTGACTGGGCGAGAGAGCATGTGCCTGTCGGCCCACATAGCAGCGTAGTCGGTAGACCGGGCATACTCTTCCAGCCAGTCCCCTAGCTCCTCATTAGGTTCATAACCGTAGTTGCGCTTCAGGAGCCACTCATGGATCCCCATGAGACCGAGCCCTAGACGACGGTTCTTCGTACGAGTTACATCGACACCTTCATAAGGGACATGCGAATAGACTGTACCCGCCAAAAGGAACAACGTTCCATAGAACACAGCCGAAGCGAAGTCTTCCTTGGAATCGAATTGGGCCATATTCAGGGAGCCAAGGTTACAAATGTCAGAGTCATCCGATGAAGTGACCTCGGTGCATGCGTTACGCAGTGTCTCTCCAGAATTCTCTCCCACGTCAACGGAGAATCCGGGCTCTGCTGTCTTGAGCATGCGCTTGTTAACAGCCTTGTAGATCTCCTGTGCCAACCCATGCTTGGGGTTCTTCGCATCATCCATGGCAATGAAAAACTCATCGTTCAAGATGACTGAGATATTGGTCATGTCCAAGGCAGCCGGGAAGTTGAAGTCCTTTTCCTTCTCCGCACGCACTGCATCGCTCCAGTCCTTAGAACGAATAAAGGACATAGCATCCTGATGATCCCAACGGAGTCCAGCCCAGATAGCCGAACGACGAGAACCACCCTGCATGATGTGTCGGCCACACTCATTGATCATCTGCATGAGTGAAATTGGTCCGGAGGCTAGTCCACCTGTCTTGAGAATGGGTGTACCATTGGCACGTACATTAGAGTAGTCAATGCCAATACCGGCACCTGTCATCAGGGCCATTGCTGCACGATGAAGTAGGTCTGCCCAACCCTCGCGCGAGTCCTCAGCGCGTAGCAGTAGGCAATTCTGGGTCTGATGAAGGGGACGACCGGAGGCGTAGAGATAACGGCCACCCGGCATGAACTTGCGCTCGGCAATTAAAGAGTGAATTGCCTGGAATTCTTCAGAATCTTCATTGTAATCCAAGGCCCCCAGAACATGCTTGGCTACCCGATAAGCGGTGTCGTTCCACGTCTCGATGACCTTGCCGTTCTCGTCCTTGAAGGCGTACTTCTGCTCATAGATCGCTTGTGCGAATGGGCTCATTGTCTGCTCTACCGATGCTTCAAAATCCTTAGTACTCGTTGCCACCAACTGCTCCTGATCGTCTTTGAATTAATTACGTACAGCTTACACCGTCGCCCCGCACGAGGACTAAGTAGTGCCCTAGGTTGCTGCTTCCCCGCTTGATAAGATCACGCGCCTACGCGCCCTTGGACCCATAATATGTAGTAAAAGATTGAACAACTTGTACAGCGAGCACGCTATAAGAAACTCACACAGAGATAGGTTTAAAACAGGGAGCGCGCGGGCGGGTAATATGCGGAAAGGAGGGAACCATCTATGAATCTTCTTCTAGGTAACACCCAACTATGGGTACTAGTTATCGGTTCACTATCCCCGCTTATCGGCTATGTGCTGAATCGCGTCGGACCGTGGCTGGACGAGTCGGTTAAGCTCGTCGTTCAGGTAGTCGTGGCTGCGGTCACGACATCGCTCTACACAGCGCTGGAGACCAATGTCTTCGGCTTCAACAACGCGACCGTGCAGTTGGTCGTTTCGGGTATCGCGGCGGCATTCGCTGCGCACCACTGGCTGTGGAAGGCAGGCAAGGTCAACACAAAGCTGGGGGCCGTCGAGACGACGCCCGTAGGCGAGTAGACTAACCCGCCTGATACGCTTCAGCGGCGGGTTCGAGTAGTTGACATGTGGGTCCTCCTTGGCATTGGGCCGGTTTAACGACCGGCCCTTTGTCTTCTTCTGGCGACTAACTCGCCTGATAAATTGTCTTCATGACCACAGGAGGGTCCTAAATTGAACATTATTCCAGCCTTGCAGTGCCAAACTCTAAGCGGTTGGTACCCCTATGAAGCTCAGTCCTCTAGCGACGAGGACACGCGCTACGTCGTTCATGTGAATCCCTGGGCCAACCGCTCAGAACAACATGTATGCGAATGCAAGTCCTATAACTTCCGGGGCAAGTGCCGTCATCAGCAGGAAGCGCATGCTGCGCACTGCGGGTGGAATGAACTAGAAGGACCGGAAGAAGCTACGGACGTACATAAACAAGAGCGTAAGTGCCCTCGTTGTGATGGGCCTGCTACCTGGGCGATGTGGGAGGATAACGGTGAGTAGGGTAGACATTCAACGTATTGAATACCAGAGTACCCCTCCTCAGTATTCTGTTGAAACACAGGCCGCAAAGGTCTTGGCTGAAAATCTGAAGCAAGGGCTTATCGCCATTGCCTATGCGATCACGGATCTTGCTGACGCTCAGCGTCAGGTAGCGGAGGCCACCCGTAACCCGGAGTGGATGAAGCCATGACCCTGCAAGAAATTACGAGCGGATTGGGCGGGGCGTACAAGCGTTGGAAGACTGAAGAGCTTCTGAAGGATGATTACAAGAAGAGATTCTTCGCGGCGGCAACGGAAGCTCTTCAAGATGAGGTAGCTTCTCAGGTTGTAGAAGAACTCGTGGCTGAAAATGAAGAGGAAGCTCTTCGTTCGGCACCGCGTAAGAACCCTCGCTACCGCGTCTTGAGCGCTATCGAATAGGAGCAAGGAAAGTGAAAGGTTATCCTTGAAGAGGATATGTCCCTTAAGGAGTTCTCCTACATCAATAGAGAAACCGGGCAGGTGTTTCAACGCATCATCGCTGAAGGAACACCCACCCTGGATGATGACGGCTTGGCTGAGGAGCAGCCCGGCCTTTGGGAGGCGATCACCGAGGAAGTGACAGTAAGAAAGCTCAAGCCGTTGGATGAATTAACGGCAGAGCAGGTGGCAGCATTGGAGCCTTACATCACCATGCCTAAGCCTCAGACACGCTTGGCTGCGCCACGTAAGGCGAAGCCGGAAGAACTTGAACATGGCACGTACGACAACTGACCCCACCAATTGGAAGTTTGCTTTCACAGTAACCGACTTGGCCCGCTTTCTGGGTAAGTCTCCTGTGACGCTGCGCCATTGGGAGCGTAACGGCCTAGTTGTCTTTCCCCGTGACTCCAACGGGGACCGACGTTTGACTACCGATGAGGTCAGGCGTACGGCGCAAATTGCATACAAGCTTCGTCGGATCTCGGACGCCCGACTTCACATGGTCGAGGCTGCCGTCTACTTACTAGAGAATATTGAGGCTCAGAATAATGCAGAAGATCGCTCTCATCGGGGCACCAAGCTCGGGCAAAACGGAGCTAGCCCTACTCCTACAACAAGCGCTACCTGACAAGGTAGCCATTGTAGATAACTACATCCCGGAGATCGAAGATCGATCGGATAGCGTCCTCGGTCACTTTGCCTCCTACG
>NZ_JAQBNR010000022.1 GCF_028288465.1 Ferruginibacter sp.
CCGGTAGTTAGAGTTTTCTAAGTTAATCATCTTTTGTTTTTTCAACTATTTTATCCACTAAACGGCTCTCTTCAATTTTTGGATGATTTTCGTTCGCCGTTTGTGGATAAAGCGATGGTACATTCAATGAGCCTTTGTAATACTGAGCTGCATATCTCCATGGAGATTGATATCCTAATGATTTATGCGGTCTTTCTTCGTTGTAATCGAGCCGCCATTCTTCGCTTAAGCATCGTACTTCAGCGAGACTGTTGAACAGGTAAGCATTCAGTAGTTCTCTTCGCATGCTACCATTTTTTCTTTCTATGTAGGCATTTTGCATTGGTCTTCCGGGCTGGATAAACTGCAGGGTGATCTGCCTTGTTTTATCGTTGCACCATTGCTCCAGTTTGTGACTGATAAATTCTGGGCCGTTATCACAACGGATGTTCGCAGGCTTGCCCCGTTGTAATACCAGGCGCTCCAGGACTCTTATTACCCTTAAGGATGGCAAAGAAGTATCCACCTCAATGGCTAAGGACTCACGGTTAAAATCATCTATGATATTCAATAAGCGGAACTTCCTGCCGTCCACCAGGCTATCACTCATAAAGTCAATGCTCCATACCTGGTTGGGAGCTGTAGGTACCATCAATGCCTGTTTAATTCTTTCAGGCAAACGCTTTTTAGCTCGGCGCCGGATATTTAATTTCATGGCTGTATACACTCTGTAAATACGTTTATGATTCCATACATAGCCTTTGTTCCAAAGACGGTAACAACATTGCCAGTAGCCGATCGCTACATGCTTAGTGGTTAAGGCTGTTAATGCATCCTGTAGCTCGGTATCATTTTTTGGTTTGGTTTTATACTGACAGGTAGTTCGGGATATCCCAATCAGTTTACACGCCTTGCGGTTACTTAACTCTTCGCTGACTAAATGCTCTACAGCTTCCCGTTTCTCCTGAGGCGTTAAAACTTTTTTTCAATAAGGCTTTTTAATGCACGGTTTTCCATACTGGCTTCCGCATACATGCTTTTGAGTTGGGCATTTTCGGCTTCCAGTTCCTTCATCCGTTTTACATCGCTGGCTTCCATGCCGCCATACTTTGCTTTCCAATTGTAAAAAGTAGCATCGCTGATGCCTATTTCACGGCAAATGTCTTTAACAGCTATGCCAGCTTCCTGTTTCTTGATGGTAGCCACTATTTGGCTTTCGGTAAATCTTTTCTTCATGATTGTAAAAATTTAAAGTTAATAAAAGTGTTTATTAACTCTAACTGTCACGGCCGAGGAATGGGGAAGCTTACAATGGAATTAAACTCAATAAATGAATTATATATATTTTGTGTGTTTACAAATGCAAACCTAGGAGAAACAATGCAATTCTATAGTAAAGATGTTATTAGTATAGTGTTTACTCACCCCCTGTTTCCCATAGCATTTTAATGCTGATTAAGAGCACCTTGTTCATTATACCTTTAAACAAATTTTGTTATTTTAATTTCAAAGCGAAATCACTGGTCTGTTGGCATAGGCTTCTGGGTATCCTTCTGTCTACTTGTTTTCGCTGCCCCGCCTTCGACGCTTGTTCGACACATGTTCGGTAAATACTGAATCTGTATCGAAGCATTCCCGAACAAGAACTGAACAATACACACGTCATTACGACCATTTGTGCGCTTCCCCTATATGTTTTCAGACGGGCGTTGGTGGTGCAAATTGCTTCATTCTATAAATAACCTTTTGCTTATTCTCACTAAGAAGTAAGTCCATATAATTTAATAAGTCCTGTTTTTTAAGAAACATTTCAATAAATTACAATTTGCGGTGTTTGTTTATACTCTGAGAAGCACTTGAACGTTGTAAAAAGCGATCAACGAATGCTTACTGTAAACAAGTATCTTACTAAATTATTTTATTCAACTATAACTATGATGCCAGAACCTGCTATTTATCAATCGGTTTTCGATAATTCCTATATTGCTATTTTATTAACACAACCTGACGGCACCATAATAAAAGCCAATAAGGCTGCCTGTAAACTATTTGCTTATAGTGAAGATGAACTAAAGCAACTGGGCAGGCAGGGTATTATTGATCAAAGCGAAAAGATAGTGGAAGAAAAATTAAAAGAAAGAAAGGAAAATGGTTTTGCGACTGGAGAATTTACGGGAATAAAAAAAAATGGCAGCCGGATCAGGCTTGAATTTTCTTCAACCCTTCTCTATGGCGGCGAAGGGGAGGAATTGACGTCAACCACTATGTTGGATATAACGGATAGAAAAAAAACAGAGCAGGAAATGTCGTTGCTAATCAATAATACAGCAGAAGCATTTGTGTTAGTGGATAAAGAACTTCATGTTATTTCTTTTAATAAGCAATTCGAAAATCTATATAAAAAATATCTTCACCTGGATGTGAAAAAAGGGCAGTTAATACTGGATTATGCCCAGCCCGAAAGACGCGAAGAACTGAAGAATGTATATACCCGGGTACTCGCCGGCAATGCTGAAAAATCCGAGGTTGTTGTGACTGGTCCGGATGGAATGACCTGCTTTTTTGGTATTCAATTTTCCCCGGCTAAAGATGATAGCCATTCAATCATCGGCGTTTTTATAACGGCCCTGGATATTACAGAAGAAAAAAAAATGCAGCAACAGCAAGATGAATTACTAAAAGAATTGTCCGAAAGGAATGCATTTATTGAAACCATCCTGCAGCACCTGCCGATCGGCATTGCTGTCAATAAAATGGATGATGGTAGCGCCACGATCGTTAATACTAAATTCAGTGAAATTTATGGATGGGATGCCGGTCAATTAACAGATACTGACAGTTTTTTTAGAAATGTATATCCCGAGGAAGGCTATCGAAAACTGATCACAAAAAGAATTGTAGATGATATACAAAGCGGTGACCCGGAACGGATGGCTTGGAAGGGTATCGGTATTACTACCCAAAACGGCGAACACAAATTTGTTAATGCTAAAAACATTCCTCTTCCGCAACAAAACCTGATGATTTCTACCGTGATGGATGTTACCCATGAATTTGAACAGGCGGCCAAAATCAATCGCAATAAACAAAACCAGGAGGCCATTATCAATGGCACTCAGGATTTGATTTGGTCGGTAGATAACAGCTACCGTATAATTACCGCTAACAAGGCCTATTTGGAAAGGATGCAAATAGCCACTTCGAAAATTCCCGCAGAGGGCGATTCGGTTTTTGTAGAAGCCTTTGGGGGTGAATTAAATAATAAATGGAAGGCCTTTTATAAAAGAGCCTTATCCGGAGAAAGATTCGCTGTCAAAGAACAGGTATATAACCCGCTAAAACAGCAAATGGAATATGGCTTGATTTCCTTTAACCCAATGTATGATAGTGCCGGCGAAATTTTTGGCGTCGCCTGTTTTTCAAAAGACATTACCCCCGAGACCCTCAATACACAGGCACTTGCCCGGGAAAAAGAAAAAATGGATGCCATCATGGAGTCTTCCCTGGATATAATTTGTGCAGTGGATGCCAACGGGCTCATTGTGCAGGTGAGCGCCGCGGCTGAAACCATATGGGGCTATACCCCGGCAGAGATGATTGGCAAAGGCTTTATTGATTTTGTATATGAAGGCGACCGTACTGCGTCCCTGCTTGCTGCCGCTGAGGTAAAGGCAGGCAATAGTAAAAATAACTTTGAAAACCGGTATGTTAAAAAGGATGGGTCGTTGGTAACCATGCAATGGTCAGCCAAATGGGATGAAAAAACACAAACCCGGTATGCTGTCGCCAGGGATGTAACGGAAAAGAAAAAGCAGGAAATGATGCTGCTTGAATCTGAAAAGAAATATAAAAACCTTTTTGAAAACAATCCCGCCCCCATGATCATCTGGGATTTTGAAACGCTACAAATTATTGACTGCAACGAGGAAGCCTTACTAAAATATGGTTTTACCCGAACGGAATTTTTACAACTAACCATCAAAGACTTAAGGCCCGAAGAAGATATTCCACTGATTGAAGCAGCGGTAAAGTCAGAACAATACTATGGAACTATTCATAAAAAAATATGGCGCCATAAAAAGAAAAATGGAGAGATACTATTTATGGATGTGAATGGGCATTTGATGGAGTATAATGGCAGAAAAGTAGCACTGGTAATGTTAAATGATTTAACTGAAAAATTAAAAGCCGAAGAACAAAAAGAATTTGAGAAAAGAGATAAAGAAGCACTTATTAACAGTACTGATGACCTAATCTGGAGTGTGAGCAAAAGTTATAAACTGATTGCTGCAAACCAGGCATTCCTTAAAAATTTTCACCTGCAAACAGCAGCTTTGCTTAAACCCGGTGACAGTTTATTGCTGGAAACTTTTTTTCCGGAAGACTTGCTGCTTTTTTGGAAAGAAGTATATCAGCGGGCATTGTCTGGAGAAGCTTATAAATTAGAATTATATAGCCCGGCAAAAGGTGAGATAGATGAAACCTGGTGGGACATTAATTTTAACCCGATATACAAAGAGCAGTTGGTGGTTGGTATTGCCTGTTATGCCAGGAACATAACAGCATACAAAATATCAGAGCAAAAAACAAGAGAAAGCGAATTTCGTTACCGTACCCTTATCGAGCAGGCTACTGATGCAATCTGTATTACGGATGCTACCATGCATTTTATTGATGCCAATCCCGCCTGCTGCCAGCTTTCGGGATATTCCAGAGAAGAAATATTAATGCTTTCACTGCCTGATATTTTATTTAAAGAAGATCTTGTTGCCAATCCTTTTAAAACGGCAGAAGCGGCATCAGGAGAAACAGTAAGAAACGAGCGGAGTATGAGGCGAAAAGACGGCAGGGCTGTCGCTATGGAAGTAAGCACTAAAAAGCTGGAAGATGGAAGATTTATTATGTTTGGGCACGACATATCGGAACGAAAAAAAGCGGAACAGGCATTACAACATTCTGAAGAAAAATATCGCCTCTTATTTTACAATAGTCCATTACCTAAATGTATCTATGAAGTTCAAACCTGTAATATTATTGATGTAAATGAAATGGCAGTTATACACTATGGTTATAGCAGAGAAGAATTTCTCCATATGAATGTTAAAGATTTACAAGTAGCCGGTGATTTGCATCAGGCAATGGAAATAATTGACAACAGGAAAATTGCTACCGGCGTGTTTCATTCACCCATATTGAGACATCGCAAAAAAAATGGAGAAGTTATACAGGTAGAAGTGACAGGGCATCAGCTCTATTACGAAGGCCGCGATTGTATGTTAGTGGTATGCAATGATGTAACTGAAAGAGAACTGACGTTGAATGTACTAATGGACAGGGAAGCTAAACTGGAGACAGCGCAGCAAATTGCCAAACTGGGTTATTGGCAGCTTGATGTAGCAAGCAATGCATTGAATTGGTCAAAGGAGATATTTAAAATTTGGAATAGTGTAGAAAAAAATCAGCCGGATTTCAATACGTTTCTTTCCAGCATACATCCTGATGACCGCAAAGCATTTATAATTGCACAAATTGCCGCACTAAGTGATGCTAAAAAGCTGGATTTCCAGCATAGAATAGTATTGCCTGATGGCTCGATAAAATGGGTGCATGAAAAGGGCAAGCCGGTAAAAAATAATACGGGTAAAGTTATTTTTTTAACAGGAACAGTACAGGATATTACGGCGCAAAAATTATTGGAAATATCATTGAGTGAAAGTAACCGGCGGTACCGTTATGTAACTAAAGCTACCTCAGATGCAATATGGGATTGGGATTTAAACACCGGATTAATCTATTGGGGAGAGGCTATTGAAACAATATTTGGCTATCCACCACGGGACATCAACAGCGATCATAATTTTTGGAAAGCAAATATCCACCCGGAAGATCTGACAAAAGTACTACAGGATATCCATGTTATCCTTGGAGGCAATCAGACAAAGTGGGAGGCAGAATACCGGTTTCTAAAAGCAAATAAGGAGTATGCTTACGTATTGAACAAAGGTGTTGTTATAAGGGATCGTGAGAGTAAAGCAGTCCGGATGGTGGGTGCCATGCAGGATATTACCAAACAAAAGCAAAAAGAAGAGCACCTGAAATTATTGGAATCCGTTATTGTCAATGCCAGTGATGCCGTTATGATAACTACTGCAGAACCTTTCGACGAACCAGGGCAGCAAATTGTTTTCGTAAACGAAGCCTTCACCCAAATGACGGGTTATACTGCTGAAGAAGTAGCAGGTAAAACCCCCAGGATATTACAGGGACCTAAATCGGATGGACTAGAACTGAAACGTCTGGGCGAAGCAATACGACGATGGGAATGTTGTGAAATTACAACAATCAATTACAAAAAAAATGGTGAACCTTTCTGGGTTAATATATCGGTAAGCCCTGTGGCAAATGATAAAGGTTGGTTTACCCATTTTATAGCAATTGAAAGAGATGTAACTGTACAGAAAAAAGAAGAAGCCGAAAACATTTTACTGTCTGAAGTAAGCAAGTTATTTAATGAACCAATTGTTTTAAATGAAATTTTGCAAAAGTTGGCCAGGCAACTGGTTGTGTTTGGAGAGTTCAGTATTTCCGAAATCTGGTTAGTGGGCACTGATCAAAAGAGAATTAACCGGGTTGCCAATTTTCCTATTGATAAAACGATACCCGGCTTTTATGACGACAGTCATGATACAATTAGTTTTGCCAGGGGCATTGGTTTACCTGGTATTACCTGGCAAACCAATACCACCCAATTGTGGCAGATACTAGAAGATGATAACAGGCTCATTCAAAATGCTGCTTTCCCAAAACCCGGACTACATAGTACCTACGGTTTACCCATCACTTACAAAGGAGAAGTAATTGGAGTTTTCGTTTTATCGCTGTCAAAAGATGAAGCAGCATCAGGTGTATTCGCTCCTTTGTTTAATAATCTGGGAGCATATACCGGAGCTGAAATAAGACGTAAACAACTGGAGCAGGAATTACACCAGATATTTAATGCAGCTCCCGACATTATTTGCGTAATAGGTACCGACGGGTATTTCAAAAAAATTAACCCCGCCATCTGCCTGATACTTGAATACACCGAGGCCGAACTACTATCAGTTCCATTCGTCCAGTTTATTCATCCGGAAGACAGGGAGAAGACAGACAATGATGTAAAAACCCTTGGGAAAGGAGTATCATCTTTATATTTTGAAAACCGCTACATCACTAAATCCGGTAAAATAAAATGGCTGGCCTGGAGTGCAACCCGCTCTGCGGAAGACGGGGTTCTGTTTAGCGTAGCAAAAAATATCACGGATAAAAAAGAACTAGAAAATCTATTAAATAAAGCGAATACCCTCGCCAGGATAGGAAGTTGGGAATTAGACCTGGAAAAACATAAACTGTTCTGGTCAGCAATCACCAGAGAAATTCATGAAGCTGTACCAGGGTTTGAACCCGATCTGGTAACAACGATCATGGCGTATAAGGAGGGTAAAAACCGGGAATTGATGACCAAAAGAATTCAGGAGGCCATTACAAATGGTATTCCATGGGATGTAGAGCTGGAAATAATAACTGAAAAAGGAAATGAGAAATGGATACGCTCTATTGGAGAAACAGAATTTGTCAATGGCAAATGTGTGCGGCTATACGGCAGTCTGCAGGATATTGACGAAAGAAAAAAGGCACAGGAAAATATAAGGCTGAGCGAGGAAAGAAGGGAACTCATTATGAATTCAGCACTGGATGCCATTATTTGTATCGATGCAAAAGGGCTGGTTACTTTTTGGAATCCCCAGGCTGAAAGCATTTTTGGCTGGAATGAAAGTGAAGTGATGGGCAGGGTACTTTCGGATTTTATCATACCCGAAATATACCGTGCCCGTCACAACGAGGGAATGATTAATTATTTAAAAACAGGTATCGGACCTGCATTGAATGTACTGTTGCAATTACACGCGGTCAAAAGAAGCGGAGAGGAATTTCCGATCGAGTTAACGGTACTTCCCATTCAACAGGAGGGTGAAGAATTCTTTTGTGCTTTTATCAGGGATATTACAGAACGGAAACGTTCAGAAAATCAACTGATCACACTCAACGAAAATTTACAAAAACAAGCACAAGCCTTATCTAATTCCAATAAGGAGCTGGAGCAATTTGCTTTTGTTACTTCTCACGATCTGCAGGAACCACTCCGCATGATAACCAGTTTTTTAGGACTTTTGGAAAAAAAATACAATGGTATCATTGATGATAATGGGCAAAAATACATTGATTTCGCCGTTGATGGAGCTCAACGTATGCGGCAGATTATACTTGATTTACTTGAGTTTTCAAGAGTTGGCAGAATAGAACATGAATTGGAAAATATTGATTTGAATGTGTTGATTGATGAAATATTGGTATTATTTAGAAAACAGGTAAAGGAAAAAAATGCAGTGATCAGTGTTGCCCCACTGCCTTTACTGAAAGCGCACAGATCCCCAATACAACAAGTATTTCGGAATATTATTGGAAATGCTTTGAAATACGGAAGCGAGGCCAGACCTGTTGTAGTTGATATTAAAGTGGAAGACTTACATGATCACTGGCAATTTTCTGTTGCCGATAATGGTATAGGGATAGATAAGGAATATTTCGACAGAATCTTTATCATTTTTCAACGGCTGCATAATAAAAATGAATATTCGGGAACCGGTATTGGCCTTGCCATTACCAAAAAAATTATAGAGAACTTTGGCGGCAGTATTTGGCTTGAGTCAGAAGTGGATAAAGGCAGCACTTTTTATTTTACTTTGCCAAAATAATAAATCCGATGAAAAAACCGATTATTCCTGAAAACGAATCAGAAAGATTAAAAGTGCTGCACAGTTACGATATTTTAGATACGCTGTCCGAAGCTGAGTTTGACGATATTACCAGCATTGCATCCATTATTTGCGATACACCTATCTCGGCAATTACATTGATCGACAAAGACAGACAGTTTTTTAAATCTAAAATTGGGCTGGAAGAAATACAGACACCGAGAGATATTGCTTTTTGCGCACACGCCATTAATAACCCGTCAGAACTGATGATTGTTCCTGATGCCAGAGAAGACATTCGTTTTACAGACAATCCGCTGGTAACAGGCCATCCTCATATAGTTTTTTATGCGGGCATGCCATTAGTGACTCCCGGGGGTTATGCACTGGGTACTATTTGTGTAATCGATCATCAGGTAAGAGACCTTTCCGCTAATCAGAAAAAAGCAATGCGTAGCCTGGCCAACCAAGTGGTGCTGTTGCTTGAACTGCGCACTAAAAATGAGCTGCTACTAAAGTCTGAAAAAAAGGCAGACGCACTGGCCAAAGAAATGGAATTATTCGTATATATGGCTTCTCACGATCTGCAGGAGCCTCTGCGGATGATAACCAGTTTTATGGATTTGCTGAAGAAAAATTACGGGAAACAGTTGGATCAGAACGCCAATACATACATTAGTTTTGCAACCGACGGTGGCAAAAGAATGCAGAAACTGGTAGGTGGTTTACTGGACTTATCCCGGACAAACAGCACCAATAAGCTGAAAACGCTGACGAACCTGGAAGATACATTGAAAGAGGCCCTTCAAAATATATCAACTCTGCTTAAGGAAAAGAATGCTAAAATAATCAGGTCTACACCATTACCAGTACTGGAGGTTTATGGAGAAGATATTGGCCGGCTGTTCCAAAATATTTTAAGTAATGCGGTTAAATTCAGCATTACAAATGTTCCTCCTATTGTAAAAATCGCGGCAGTTGAGCAGGATGGCGAGTGGCTGTTTAGTATTGAGGACAATGGTATTGGAATGAAGGCGGTAGACATTGAAAAGATATTTGAAATCTTTGCCCGGTTGCATTCCCAGAGCGATTATCAGGGAAGTGGAATTGGATTGTCGATTTGTAAAAAGGTTGTTGAGGGCCATGGTGGCAGAATATGGGCAACATCTGAAGAAGGCAAAGGAAGCATTTTTTATTTCACCATCCCCCATCCATAAAAATCAGAACTAAAAACAACAATCAGAAAAAGAAAATTAAGCTAATTTTTACTAGTTCATCTTTACAATTTTGATTAAGGGTATAAATTTATCATGCTACAATAATACATAATAAAAAGGTTGAGGCGGCAAACCATGCGAAACTTCATCCGTTTTTCTTCGCACTAATTACTGGCAAATATTTGCAGGGGCCACGTGCAACATGCATCATCAATTATAATTTCGGTATGATAAATTACCAAAATCAATATGGGAGAAAATCCAATTAACTAATTTTTTTTTTTCATGTTATTTTTCTATGGGAAACCGTTGTTTTACTAATAAGCTATAGGGTTCTTTACATTTTTATGATCAGCTTAACTTAATTCCTTTCAAAATAATGCCTGGCTAAAAACAATCTGTAGCTCTGATTCATCTAATTTTGTTTATAGCGCCATAAGAAAAAATTTTTACCTGCCATTTAACAAGAATGAAAAAATACTATCCTCCTGTTCGTACCCTTCACTTATACATCGGCTTATTCGTCAGTCCATTTGTTCTTATCTTCAGTATCAGTGTACTCGTGTTAAATCACGCAGGTTACCTAAACAGTGTTATGCCTGTAAAACGTTTGCCGGTTATTAAAACCCACCTGGATAAAATCCCCTATGATACGTCTGACCTGCAAACAGCTAAAGCGATTACACAAAAACTGGGGATTAAAGGTGAAATAGATTTTATCTCAAAAAATGACGATCACATTTCTTTTCCCGTAACCTTACCGGGAGAAAGAACAAAGATTGAAGTAAATAAACACACCAATGAAGTGCTAATTACAAGAGACGAGGAGGGGGTTTTAAGGGCCACTAACTACCTGCATAAAATGCCCGGGCCACACAATACACAAATTCGTGGCAATGCCACATTCATGAAGACCTGGAGGTTGCTGGCTGACATGGTAGTTTACTTACTGCTGTTTCTTTCTGCCAGTGGAATTTTTTTATGGTATTTTCTAAAAGCAGAAAGAAAGTTAGGATGGCTGGCCATTATATCTGGAGCAATTATCTTTACCGGACTTTTATTATTTATTATCGGATGACTTACAAAACGCTGATTAAAAAACTTACTTATTCAAACCGCCGCCTGCACATCCATATTGGATTATTTCTGGTGCTGTTTATATGGTTATTTTCATTTTCCGGACTGCTATTAAATCATGGGAACTGGAAGTTTGCCAGCTTTTGGGACGAGAGAAAGGAGAAGACAATAGAAATAACCGTCAGTATTCCTGCTGGCCTGGATAGCATACAGGTATTGAAAACTATCTTGTCTCAGTTGAAAATTGTTGGTGAAGTAAATAATGTAAAGATGACACCGGACAGCGTTGATTTCAGTGTTGCTTATCCGGGGCACGTCAGTAACATTCACGCAGATTTTAAAAAGGGTACTGGTATTCAGAAAGAACTCTCCTACAATATCTGGGGGAAGCTAAGAACACTTCATACTTTCAACGGTGCCAACAGGGACAATGCGGATGTTGAGCCAAACTGGCTGCTTACCCGGGTCTGGCGGTTTTCAATGGATGCAATTGCAGTTGGGCTTATCTTTTTATCTGTCAGCAGTTGGATTATGTGGTATAAAATCAGACAAAATTATTTATGGGGGTACTTAGCATTAATAGCAGGATTTGCACTTGCCGGCTGGTTTGTTTATTTACTAAAATTGTAAAGTAGTTAGATATCCGGACACTCTTAATTTATTTTTTTTTTAGTTTTTTAATTTTACGTCACCAGCTTTCCGTACTGAATCCTGCTATACTTTTTTCGTTATGATACTGCGTTTTGTTCCTGTGGTGATATTATCCCTCCCCGGAAAAATGTAAGATTGCACCATATTTTTAAGGTGACGGGTTAAACATGACCAAAGCGCAGGCTAAAGCAATGTTTCACACCAGTGGTACATGCCTGAATAATCTTTTAATTAAAATTGCAGTCGCCTGTTTCTTTAGGTGTAGAAATTATCTCTCAATAAAGGTACTTATATTGCCATTTGCAACCGTTACCGGTTTTCATAGGTTATTGGACAAAAAAGGGGCTGGGATGCTATTCCTGGGCCCCTGTATTTTTTAACCTCTTTCCCAATGCAAACAACTGTTAACAGCACAAATTTTAGAAAAAGCATTTGACTGATAATTAAATCAACAAATTATCTCTAAGTCATAGGAAGATCTCTGATATCACAATCAAATAGTGTTTCCGGAATACTGAGTTAAAAAAAATAAATTCATCAACCTCGGACCGAACCTGAATGGATGGAAGGCTTACCAACTAACAACATTTGCACTCGCCGGAAATAATTATATAAAAAAATCACAGCTCCGTTTACGGTGACTGTGATTTTCATTTGGTAAAGTATCATTAATACTTTTATACTTTACTGTGGGCTTTTATCTTTCATTTTTATTTTTACCGAGCCATCTTTTTTAACCTTATATTTTTTTATATCGGCAGCATTGTTAGCCCAGGGATTTGTTCCATCAACCACGATCTGCTGCTGTCCGGCCTTATCTACTACAATCGTTGGTGGCAGGCTTTGGGCCTTGGTCCAGTTTTCCGCTCCCTTATCCTGATACCAGTAAGTATCAGACGCCTGGTCGTAGTATACATTTTGGTCTGGATAATAAATATACTTGTGGCCTGTTGTTGTTGTGGTGGTAGTCACAGTCTTGCTGGTACTGTCCTGTGCAAATGTTGTCAATGCACTTCCACATATCAGCATACCTAAAATGATCTTCTTCATAAAATAAATTTTAAGTTTTAAATTAATTTACAATAACATCTGTGACCAAAAACATGCCAAACAAAATATCATAAGTGTAGAAAAATTTCCTTTATGAATTTTTTTTTAAAATTTACTATGTTAAAATAAGGAAAGATTCAAAGCACACTTGTTTGCCCCCAACAGTATTAATTGCTTACCTGCGCATATACGTGACGTTGGCTATCTTAACCGGACTGGTATGCTATTCCGTCTGATCCGGTTTGGTATTTTTATATAAACGTAGTCACAACTTAGAATGAATCTTTTTTTGAATGGTAACCAGGGTAAACAGACCAGGTCGTAAAAAAACTCCTCAACTTAGTTAAGGAGTTTTACCGGCAAGCAGGGCTGCAATTTTTAACCTCAAATCCTTGGCGAGGCTGCTACAATCTCTTCGCCCACCTTATTTTTATATTTTTCAAAATTGGCAATAAACAGAGCGGCAAGTTCTTTTGCCTTTGCGTCATAGCTTGCTTTATCGCCCCACGTATTCTCAGGATCTAAAATTTCCGCCGGTACACCCGGACATCTTACAGGCATCTGCACACCAAATACGGGATGTTCAGTACACTCAATTCCAGATATTGTATTATTTAATACAGCGGCGATCATTGCCCTGGTATAACTTAATGGGATTCTTTTGCCAATTCCATAAGGCCCCCCGCTCCAACCGGTATTGATCATCCAGACATTCACCTTGTTTTCTTTCATTTTTTTGCCCAGCATGCCAGCATATCTGCCCGGGTGCAAAGGCAGGAAGGGAGCACCAAAACAAGCGCTGAATGTAGCTTTGGGTTCTGTAATACCTGCTTCTGTACCTGCGATTTTTGCCGTATAACCGCTGATGAACTGGTACATGGCCTGTCCTGCAGTAAGCTTACTGATGGGTGGCAGGATGCCACAGGAATCGCATGTAAGAAAGAAAATATTTTTAGGCCTTCCGCCAATGGGTGTTTCCATCGCATTGCTGATAAAATGCAGGGGGTAACTTACCCTTGTATTTTGTGTTATCTTTTTACTGGCAAAATCTATCCTGTTAGTGCCCTCTATAAAAGTGACATTTTCTACCATTGCCCCCGGCCTGATCGCACGAAAAATTTCCGGTTCATTTGCTGCATTTAAATCAATTGTTTTTGCATAACAACCGCCTTCAAAATTAAATATGGTGTCACCCGTCCACCCATGCTCATCATCACCAATCAGGTAGCGGTCAGGATCGGCACTCAATGTTGTTTTGCCGGTACCACTTAATCCAAAAAATATTGCCGTATCACCATCCTTGCCTGAATTGGCTGCGCAATGCATGCTGAGTACATCCCTGTCATAGGGTAATAAATAATTCAGGATCGAAAAAATGGCTTTTTTAATCTCGCCGGTGTAAGCGGTGCCACCGATTAAAATTGTTTTTTGGGAAAAACTTACAATGGTAAAATTTGGTTGGCGGGTTCCATCAACCAATGGATCAGCTTTAAAATCCGGCGCATGTACAATATGCCAGTCCGGTGTAAAGTTTTCCAGTGATGTTTCACCGGGTCTTAAAAACATATTATAAGCAAACAAATTGCTCCACGGATGCTCATTTATCACACGGATGTTAAGCCTGAAGGCTGGATGAGCACAGGCATAGCAATCCCTTATCCATATTTCTTTACTTGCCAGCCAGGTGACCATCTTAGCATGCAACTGATTAAAATATTTTGCTTCGATCGCGTTATTAAAATGGTTCCAGTCTATTGTGCCGGCTGTCAATTCATCTTTAACGATAAATTTATCATCAGGGCTACGACCGGTAAATTCACCGGTTGAAATTACCAATGCGCCGGTATCATTCAATACCCCTTCGCCCCGCTGTACCGTTTGCCGGGATAATATTTCGGGTGGTAACTGGTAGTGAACGGGCTGGTTCAAAGGAAATCCCATACTGGCTAAAATACTTCCCGGAATGGCAGGTTTCGTTTTAAAGGGCATCACATAGAGGCTTTGGTTAATAATCGTTATTGAAGGATGAAGGTAACGGGTGTTTTTTTTATTGCAGTTTGCAAAAACGGTTTGCAATCGTGTGTTCAATTATTTTATTGCGGCAGTTGTTATCCGTCAATTCAGTGCACTCGTTGACATTTTGAACAGGATTTAAAAAAGGATAGGAATGGTTGAAGAAACTGTATTTTTTTATTTTTTATCGTGTACGTGATACGCAGCATAGCCCTGCTGACCGGAATAATTCTGTTATTTTAGCGCCAAAAAAAACAACGTTCCGCCATGACGATCAACAGAAAAATACAAACGCTGGATGAATTTACCATTCAGCAACTGCGCAATTTCCCTAATGCTACCGGTGAACTTTCAGGGTTACTGAGGGATATCGGTCTTGCGGCAAAAAGAGTAAACGTAGAAGTCAATAAAGCAGGCCTGGTGGATATTTTAGGCGATGCAGGCTCCATGAATGTGCAGGGTGAAGAAGTGAAAAAGCTGGATGTATATGCCAACGACCAGTTTGCAGGGGTATTAAGGCATGGTATCAGTTGTGCAGGCATTGCCAGTGAAGAACTGGACGATATACTCGTTTTTGATGATGAAATAAGCAATAACAGCAAATATGTTTGCCTGCTGGATCCACTGGATGGCAGCAGCAATATAGATGTGAATGTAGCCATCGGAACTATTTTTAGTGTACTTCCAAGATTAAGCCCCAAAGGGTCACCCGTAAACACAGCCGATTTTTTACAACAGGGCATAAAGCAAATAGCAGCCGGCTATGTCATTTATGGCTCCTCTACCCTTTTGGTTTATGCTACCCGCAGGGGTGTAAACGGATTTACGCTGGATCCGTCCATTGGTGAATTTACGCTGAGCCATCCAAACATGCAGTGCCCCCCGGCCGGAAAAATATACTCCGTAAACCATGGTAATTATTTTCAGTACCAGACGGGCATACAGCAATACATCACCGCCTGCCAGGAAAAAAACGCAGCTACCGGAGGGCCATACACCCAGCGGTATATTGGCAGTATGGTCAGTGATATCCATCGCAACTTAATAAAGGGCGGCATCTTTATGTATCCGGCAATTGCCGGCAGGCCCGAAGGCAAACTAAGACTCCTGTATGAATGCAATCCGTTTGCATTTATTTTAGAGATAGCCGGCGGCAAGGCTACCAACGGCAGGCAAAGGACTTTGGAAATACAACCCACTTCTGTACATGACAGAACGCCTTTTTTTATTGGCAGTACAGAGATGATGGAAGAGCTTGATAAGTATATATCTGCCGGCTGAAAACGAGTGCTTAAAAATATTCTTGTGGTCAACTGGTTTAAACCCAATCATAGAATCAGAAAAAGGTTTGACGCTTCTGATAACGCCAGCCCTTGCCGTCATCTATTAAATTTCACTTGCAGCAGTTCATTTCCTGCAGACATATTCCAAGCCTCTGATGCATTTAGCATTATTTGCAATGGTTCTTCTCAACGTTTTTTCCTTTCTTTACAGCAGTTGCTCCCCGTAACTGACAGATATCCCGGTATACTGCAATTAAAAATATTCCCGAATGATAAACTTAAAAATTCTGTGCTGCCCTAAATTTGAAATACAATTACAGAGTAGCTGGTTTATGCTATACCGTGTGAATCACCTGTTGAATCATTTAAAGAATCCTGTAACCTGCAGCATTTTCTATCCATTTAAATGATCTTTCTATGAATTACGTAATCGAAAGGTTTGATCAACTCATTGCTGCACTCGCATCCCCTGATAAGAGGATGCCTTCCATAAAAAAGGAATCGGACGACGAACTTGCGGCAGAATGCAGGGCAGAAAAAGAAAGAATAAGAATGCAAATTATGGCGGAAGTATTTACTTGCCGGGATGAAAAAGCGCTGGCGCTGATCGTAGAAAAATATCAGTCAACTTTTATAAGAATGATTGATCAGCTTTACCCAGGCCCGCAAGCCAATACAAAACATGATGACCATGCTTTTTTGATTGAAGCATTGCATAGCTGTCTCAATGAACTGCTCTGTTTCTTACAGGTACATTTTGCTAAATATTTCAACCATTTTCAGAAATTACCTTTAACAAACATGGAAGGCATTAAAACAGAACTAAAGCCGGAACTCGACAGATTTATTACAGCTGTTCAGGTAAGAGCGGCGAATGAAAAGCTGATCCGGCTTATTGTACAACCGGTGGAGCAATTTATTTTAGGCAATACGATTACGTATGCGCTGTCACAATACATGAAAGGGATAATAGAGGAATTGCTGACAATCGATTTGACCTTACCAGCCGATGCTGTGACCGCTGCATTAAAGAAGATTTTAATTAGGTTCAACTTTAATTCTCCGGATGTCACAAGTTATTTAACTAATGAACTTGAATTGCTCATAACGGCTGAAGAGAGCATACAGGGCAAACTAAGGATGTTAAAATACAAGTTGAAAGAGATGAACCAGGTAACTGTAAAGCCAAACCATGCGCTGTATAACGATTATCCCGGTCTGAAAGACCAGCTAATTTACTGGTTAGAGGAAGAGTTTTCTTTCTATCAAACCGAGCAGACTACAATGATAGCAATGCCCGACCCCAACATAAACGATGGTAAAATACACACTTCTTTATCGGTAGCAAAACTGGCATTGATAATAAAGCTTTTGGTAGCAGACAAAATCATCATCAACAGAACAGTAGCTCCTATGCTAAGGGTAGCGGCCAAAACTTTTACTACGCTTCAGAAAGAAGATATTTCTTTTGGCAGCCTGGAAACCAAATATCATGCGCCGGATAAATCAACAACCAGTAATGTAAGGGATATGCTTTTCAAATGGATAAACATTGTCAATAAATTATAAACTGCAGATATATGCAATAGAAGCTTTAACTACTGCCCGGAATTGCAAACACAGCAGACTGCAACTAACCCTTTTACCATAAATTTAAATTCAGTGCAGCCTTCATCAGCCCGGCTGTATTTCTCACCTGCAATTTAAGAATCAAATGTTGCCGGTGGCTGTCAACCGTTCTCTTGGCAACAGATAATTGATGCGCAATCTCCTCATTGGTCATTTCAAGCGCAATAAGCTGCAACACTTCCCGCTCACGGCGGGTTAGCTTCTCACCGGCCTGCCAGATCCTTGCATTCTGATCGTCTGTAAAATGAATTAATTTTACCGCTACTTCACTGCAGTAGTAAAATCCACCGGAAAGAATTGTTTTAACGGCATTCAGCATTTCAGCAGGCTCAATATTTTTTAGTACATAGCCCCGGGCGCCGGCATCCATCATGCTTTGAATGTAGGAAAGTTCATCGTAGTTACTCAAGGCAAGAATTTTCATTTCCGGTTTAAACCGCAGGATCCGGTAAATGATGTCTGCTCCGGACATTCCCGGGAGCTGATAATCGAGTATCAGCAAATCAAAATGCTGCCGGTTTACTTTCGCAATGGCATCTGCACCATTGTCCGCTTCCCGTACTTTAAACAAAATGGTATTGTTTAAAGATGCCAGCATTACTTTTAAACCATCCCTGACCATTTTGTGATCATCCACAATTAAAACCTGTATAAGCGGTTTATTTTTATTGGTTGTTGCAGTCATACCTGTTTAGTTAATGGAATGCTGATTTTAAAGCAAGTGCCTTTGCCAATAGTGCTTATCATATTTAATGCGCCCTTGTGCGATTTTATCCTGGATTGAACTTTTTGAAGCCCCATGCCGCCGCCGGACTGATGGATGTTAAATCCTTTACCATTGTCTTCCAGCAATATTTTCAATATCCCGTTCAGGTAACTAAACCGGATGGAAATTTTATTGGCGCTGCCATGATTGATGGCATTGGTGATAAATTCCTGAACGACCCTGTACAAATCAACAGCCAGCTCCCTGGACAATTCCGGCAAAGAGCTGGTTTGTTCGATGATAAAGTTGGCTTTTTTCTGATACAGAAAATGATTGCAAAACTCTTTCACTGCCTGCAGCAGGCCAAATTCCTCCAGTGTCTTTGGCATCAGGTTGAAACAAATATTTCTCATGTCGCTAATCACTGTGGTAAGGGCATCATTTGATTTGAGCAGGATGTATTTTTCCCGCGGACTTTTTACCGACTTGACGATGGAAGCAATGTAAAATTTAATGGCCGACAATTGCTGGGTGAGACTGTCATGCAGGTCTTTTGCAAGCCTGCGTCTTTCTGTTTCCTGTGTATCAATGATGGCTCTGATGACCAGGTTCTCTGCCTTTTTCTGATAGGTTATATCGCATGCGGTCAACAGGATAACCGGCTGCTGCTGATGTACCTCTTTAAAATACGTTGCAGAAATACTGACAGGTATGGCCGCTCCTTCACTGGAATATAAAACGCTGCTCTCGGCTATCAGTCCATTGCCCTTTTTTAATTCCCGGACGATGCTCCGGAGGAAAGACCCGGTGCCGCGGTGCAGTTCGTTGATCGGTTTACCAATCAGCTCTCCCGCTTCATATTGCAACTGCGCTTCGGCAGAAGTATTCGCATCTGCGATAACGCCCTTGTTGTTTAAAATAAAAACCATGTCCGAAACTGAATTAAAAATATTGGTAAAATAGTCTCGGGAAATGGTTACCGCCTTTAACTCTTCTCCAAGCATATTAATGCCGTTGATGATGGCATCCACCTCATCGAGGCGGGGTGATAGGAGTATATTTTTATCAAATTTCCCCGCGGAATATTCGCTTAACCTGGTACTAATTTCTTTGAGGCGCTTATCCATTGAAAGGGATTTGTATTTAAACAATGAATTTTTGTAGCCACTTTTCGGCACGGGAACTATCAGCAAATTGTTTTACAGGTATTTTGGTTTTGGTGACCGAGAGAAAAAAATTACCCAGGAAATTGCTGAATGCTGAATGAACAATGATGGCGCAGGCCGAGAGCCCCTGTATGCCTTCATCAGAAGAAAAATATTCCCTCGCCGGTTTATCTATACTCACTACACCTCCGCTCACAATGAGGGAAGGTACTTTTCTTCCGCCGGTGAAAGACAGACGGGTATGGACAATTTGCTTTGCAACAGCCAGATCAATATGCAGATCCTTCTTATAAGTCCCTACCAGAATATTGTCTTTCATGCAAAGATGTACATAGGGTGTATCAATCTCCATTCCTTAAAGTTAACAATAATTTCAAAAAAAAATACGTCTTTATACCTACGTAAATGCTATAGCAGGCAAATAAAAAAATCAGTATTTAATGGGTTTTTTATGAGGGGCAAAAATTTCAAGTTTGAAGAAAATTTTTCTTCATCATAAAATAAAACAATCTATGAGCAAGCACCATTCATTTTACACCACAGTTGACCAGATAGTAAGCTATGGGGTTGAAAAAGGTATTTTACACCTGTATACCGGCAATCAGCCATTTAACGGTATCCGCATCCTGCTGAACGGAAAACCGGTTTTAAATTTCGGTTCCTGCAGCTATCTCGGACTGGAGTTTGATCCAAGAATAAAAGAGGGGGCAAAAAAAGCCATTGATGACTATGGAACTCAGTTTTCCGAATCCCGTGCCTATGTTTCCCTGGGATTGTACAAAGAGCTGCAGACATTGCTGGAGCACATTTTTGATGCGTGGTGTGTCATAACCCCCACTACCACGCTTGGACATATTGCCGCTATGCCCGTGCTGATAGAAGATACGGATGCTGTCATCCTTGACCAGCAGGTTCACAATTCCGTTCAAACAGCCGTGCAGCTGGTCAAAGCCAGGGGAGTTCATATTGAGCTTTTGCGGCATAACCGAATGGATTTGCTGGAAGAACGGATTGCCACGCTTCGCGGAAGACACAAGAAAATCTGGTACATGGCTGATGGCATTTATTCTATGTTTGGCGACAGTAGCCCCGTAGATAAAATATATGCTTTAATGGACCAGTATCCTGAATTGCATTACTACGCTGATGATGCCCATGGCATGAGTATACATGGGAAAAACGGCAGAGGATTTTTGCTGAGTCGGCATGGCATACACCCCAGGATGGTAATGGCGACCTCTTTAAATAAAGCCTTTGCCTGTGGCGGCGGAGTATTGGTATTTGCTGATAAAGAGCTGGCCAGGAAAGTGCGTACAGTCGGAGGACCGCTGCTCAGTTCGGGGCCGATGCAGCCATCTGCTTTGGGGGCAGCCATTGCTTCGGCTAAGATACACCTGAGCAGGGAGATTACAGATATGCAGACACAACTGCGGGACAATATCGAGTTTACAAGACTGACGCTGGAAAAGTACAAACTGCCAGTAATTTCAGAAGCAGGTGCCGCCATATTTTTTATAGGCGTAAGCCTGCCCAAACTGGGCCATAACCTGGTTAAAAGAATGCTGGATGCCGGTTATTATGTAAACCTCGGTATTTTTCCAACGGTACCCATGAAACAAACCGGTATACGTTTTACCATCACCCGGCTGCATACATTTTCCGATATTGAAAAAATGATCGCCACCCTTGCAACCGAATTTCCGCTTGCCATGCAGGAAGAAAATAGCTCACTTCCTGAAATTTACAAAGCCTTTAAAGTACCCATGCCGGAAGAGATGCAATTAGACAAATCCGTTGCAAGCGTCATCAGGCAAACGCTGGATCTTCAGCTGCAGCATTACACGAGCATACAGGATGTTCCTAAAAGCGAATGGAACAGGCTGTTTGAGGGCCGGGGAACTTTTGACTGGGAGGGCCTCAACCTGCTGGAAGCCGCCTTTACGGAAAATGAATTACCGGAAGACAACTGGGAGTTTGATTATTTACTGGTGAAAGACCTGCAGGGAAATGTACTAGCGGCTACTTTTCTCACAACGGCCTTGTGTAAAGACGACATGTTGTCCCCGCGGGAAATCTCCGGTAAAATCGAGCTGCAAAGAAAAGCAGCGCCTTATTACCTGACGAGCAGAATCATTTGCAGTGGTTCTCTGCTCACGGAGGGCCAACATCTTTTTATCAATCGAAATGCTCCATTATGGAAAGACGCCCTGCAGCTTATTTTCGAAAAAATATATTGTTTACTGGAGCTCCGCCAGGCCAGTCAAATTGTTTTCAGAGATTTCCAGGAAATGAATGCGGACTTTGATAACCTGATGGTGGACAACGGTTTCTTCAAAGTTAATATGCCTGATTGCCACTCCATAGCTTCCCTGAACTGGAATACACCGCAGGAATTTTATAACTCGCTTTCGGCCAACGGACGCAATCATCTGCGTAAAAAAGTTTTGCGCCATGCGAATGAATTTAAGGTGGAAGTAATCCATATCTCAGACTGGGAGGAAGAAATTGACTACTGGTACCAATTGTACCTGAATGTGCAGCAAAAAAGCCTGGAGCTGAATACATTCCCCTTACCACTTAAACTGTTTAAGCAACTGGCAAAAAATGAGCATTGGGAAATGCTGCAGTTGACATTAAACGGTGCTTCTGTTGCAACTGACAAACCCTGCTGTGTTGTTTTCAGTTGTTTGGCAAAAGACAGTTATATCCCAATGATCATCGGCCTGGATTATACCCACAATGAAAGCTTTGGCATCTACCGGCAGGCTTTGTACCAGGTGGTACTAAGAGCAAAAAAGCTGAATAAGCAGCGTGTCCTGCTGGGGTTTTCGGCTTCCGTTGAAAAACAGAAGCTGGGGGCAAAACCCGCTACCACGTTCGCTTATGTGCATTTAAAAGACAGCTACCAGGCTGCGGTGCTGGCTGCTATTTCAGTGCAGGGGAATGGTTAAAATATAGTGGCGGCAAATGTCTCAATATATCCCGCCATTTTACCTGTTCAGGGTATTAATGCAAATATGTTTATCGCATGAAAATAACGAGAGGAGAATATTGCCGGTTCTCTTTACAGGGACGGGTGCAGTTATTGTGCTGCTCCGGCAGGTATGTGTGTTCTGCCACCATCGAAAACAAATACCTGATTGTATATAAGCTGTCTGACTTTTATGTTGAAGTGCTGACAGACCTTCACAATCATACTATTGTCCACGCCCGTCCGGTTTTGTCCCTGCAACTGACTGCTTTTTACAAAAAGATTTCCTTTTGATGAAACGGCTGTTGTTTACTCTACACTTTCAAATATCCTTTTGAAAAAACCGGCAGGCATGCTTAGCCATCTTTTTAAAATCAGTTTTTAGGATATGTATGCTTAGCAAGGAATGCCGGCATTGAGGGTGTTCCAAAATAGCAAACACAAAAATTAGCCAACTTAAATTACGTTTTATGAAAACAGTTGCTTCTATCCATGCTCCCGAAAAGCACCCGCCTTCTGTCATTAAAGCCGTGTATCAGGCCAGGGATCTGATGACAGCTGACATCAGTTTTCACCTGGCATTAAAAAGCCTGGCAAGGCAGGCCGGTACCAACGAATATACACTGAAGAAGGGGTTTAAAGCGATTTTCAAATCCTCGGTATACCAGTACCTGCTGAGAATAAGAATGGAACGTGCGCTGAAACTGATTACGGAAACAAAATACAAAGAAACCTCCATAGCTGAGCAATGCGGTTATGAAACGCTCTCCGGCTTTGTTACCTCTTTCCACAAATATTATGGCCAAAAACCGGGGGATATCCGAAAAAATGCACAATAACGTTAAATGGAAAAGCCACTTCATATCATCCTGCAACACGGAGACCAGGCTGGGAGGCAGCAGAAAACGCAGGTGGCCGGCAACTACCTGTACCGGATTCCTTTTGCCAGTGCCGCTGCATGGGAAGGCGCTGCCGGCAGCTTGCTTTCACAGGCTTTCAACGGCCCGGATTACTGGATAGAACTCCTCTCCTTTTTACTGTACGATAGCGATGCCGTTTTTTTACAGGTGCCTGCAGCTGCGGCGGGATTTGTATTTTTACTGCAGGGTAATCCCGGTGAACAATGGCTGGCAGGTAAAAAGATGAATGTGGTTAAAGGAACCTACGCGGTTTTTTATTTGCCTCCGGGGAAATATCCGCTCGCATTGCCAGCCGGAGAATATCACCTGCTTTGCCTGCTTCCTCCCCCCGGTTATTTAAACAGCATGGCGCTGGAACATCCGGATGTACATGCAGTTTTACACCTGCTGGCAACAAATGCCTTGAATGGTTTTTTGAGCGAGCCATTTTATTTTCCAAAGGCGGTATTGCGCATCATTAAAAGTATGGAAAGATGCACCAAACAGGGCGCTGCGCTCGACCTGGTGCTGCGCAGTTACATTCTCAAACTATTGTCTTTTTACAACCAGCAATTAAAAGACAGGGCATTGCACCCGCTTTTTCAAACCCACGAGCAAACAGCCTTCGCTGTAAGGGATTATATACTGGCCAATACAGGCACAGGCAGCCCGGGCAGACTAAAAGAAATCACCCGGCTTTTTCCCATCACTGCCAAAACTCTTACGCGGGAGTTTAAAAAATTATTCGGCAAAACGGTGCCGGAATTTATCCGCGATGAGCGCCTTGACCTGGCCCACCGCTTGCTCTCCCTGCAAAACAAACAGGTACAGGAAGTGGCCCTTGCCGCCGGCTACGATTACTTTTCCCACTTCAGCAGGGAGTTCAAAAAAAAGTTCGGCTATCCCCCCGGGGCAGTATTAAAGCTACACGGAGAGGGCAACCTTCCCCGGGCAAATCCTCCTGCTGGCCCGGAACTGCACGAAACGGCCTGAACCAATGCGAAGGCTATTGCCCCTGCGGAAAGTTAAATAACAAAGTCTCAAAATGGCGTTTTATTTACCTGCAGCATGTGCAACCTTTACAGTAACAAAATGAAGCGGCAAAAGGGATTTGTAACAGGATAATATATGCGGCCTTCAGCAGTCAGGGGCGGTAGATTAAAATCCGCAGTACTGAACAGGGCTTTTTCCTCAAACACAATTTCAAAAACTATTATGGCACTATGGCCCGTGGCTTATTACAGGGCAGGCAGGATGCTGCCCCGGCGTAAAAGGAGACTGCCTGTCATTGACCATTTATACCATTCACCATGGCAAACAATCATTTCTATACCAGAAAAAGAGTGCCTGCGAAAACTGTGCTAATGGCAGCGGACGCCATCAGTGCTGCCCTGCTGCTGTTGTTATTGTATGCAGCAATCAGCAAACTGGCTGATCATGCAGGCTTTATATCTTTATTGGGCAGGTCGCCCCTGCTGCACCCGTTTGCCGGCATTTTTGCCTGGCTGTTGCCTGGCACCGAACTCGCCATTGCAGTGTTGCTGTTTTTTACACACACCCGCTTAACAGGTTTGTATGCCACCCTCCTGCTGCTCAGCAGCTTTACAGTATACCTGGTGTATGTGCTGCTTTTTTCATCGGATGTTCCCTGCAGTTGCGGTGGCGTACTTAAACAGTTAAGCTGGCCGCAGCACATTGTTTTTAACATGTTCTTTATCCTGCTCTCCGTTATTGGCATCGTGTTGTACCGGAAGCACCGGGAAGCCATACCACCCACCCCACCCTAATTCCGCAAGGAATTAAACAGCTAAGCGCAGGAGACTGACCCTGACAGCGTTGGGGAAAGCAGCCGGATGAAAGAACGGTCCATCCTATTTTCTATACTTAAATGATCTTTTATGAAACGTTATTTTTTTGGCCTCCTGGCCATCGTTGCTGCCATTGGTGCGGCAGCATTCACCACACCGAAAGTTGCCACCAATAAATTGGCTGATTCTTATTTTGAGTTTGACTATGCCCACAACAGTCCGACTGTAGCCAATGTGGAAGATGAATCCAAATGGATAAATGTAACCGACCTGGGTACCTGTAACAACAGTGCGGTAAAAGCCTGCAGAATAGAGGTCGCAAGCACCTATGTAAGCGGCTCCACTTTACTGTCAACCGCAGCAATACAGGCTACTACCTCTTCACCCAATGTGGCCTATGTTACCTCCGGTAATATCGTTACCATCCGGAATAAAAATTAATCATTCCCGGTATCAAAAAGGAAAGCTGTTTTTTTACAGCTTTCCTTTTGCGTTTAGTTCTGCTGCAGACCCGCTGTTTCAATGATATCCTGGGGTAGCTGCAATGCATAGCGGTTGTCGTTGGGCGGTAACGTAAAATATTCACCGGCAATAAACCGCCGCGGCGTAATATTGGCATTTTCCCTGTTCAGTCTTTTAATATCCATCCATCGCAGACTACCCCTGCACAGCAATTCTTTTTGTCTTTCTTTCAAAATGAGGGCCAGCACTTCCGTTGCTGTATTCGCTGCAACAGGGACAAAAGTTCCTGTAAGCCATCTTTTTGACAATAATAGATTGACGTCTTCCAGTGCGGCAGCTGTGTTGCCTGCACGGGCATAACACTCCGCCCTGGTCAGCCACAATTCATCGGATGCAATGCCGCTGAAGGTATCAAAATAATCCGCCGCATAATTTCCCTTAAAGCTGTAATAGCTGCCGGCAGCGGTAAAAAAAGCTGCTCTGCGCAAATCGTTGCCATCATAGGCAGCATACAAATTGGTATCCACCCGGGCATTGTTCATGATCGGATGATACAGGGCGATGTAAGAATTCATAGTGGTATAAAAAACAGTCTCGGAATTGAAGCGTTTAAAGGGATTCCCGGCAGCAACATCCACCTCGCCTGGGTTGTTGTAATCCATTAAAGTGTTTTTGATCTGCAGGGCTAGCCCGGCGTATTTACCGGCACTGTCATACTGCCGCATGGATAAAAAAGCCCGGGCCAGCAATGCGTAGGCGGCGCATTTTGACGGGCGGGTCAACTGCTGCGGATTATCCGGCAGCAGGGCTGCAGCATCCGCGGCGTCCTGGATGATTTTTTCATAAGAAGCTTTTACCGTAGCCCTTACAGAGGGAACATTAAAGTCAGAACCGGTGCGCAACACAATGCCCGCATCAGTTTGCGCTGTTGCACTGTCATAAGTTTTTGCAAACAACCAGGCAAGCTCCAGGAAATAATAGGCCCTGTAAAATAAGGCAGCTCCTTTAATGGAAGTTAACTGCTGCCGGTTATTTGGTGCGGGTGCAATCAGCCCTACCCTTTCCAGGCATACATTGGCATTGTAAATGGCCCTGTAGGCAAGGGACCAGTCGTTGGGGTACCGGTAAGGATAAGGTATCCATTGGTATACATGTTTTCCAAAAACGGAGTTGGAAGTAAAAGTAGCATCATCCATAAAAAAATCATCCGCTGAAGATGCTCCCAGGGCAGGGGTATTGTAATTCATAAAAGCGGCATCATCCAGCAGTGCCTGTAAATCGCCGGTGGTGCCGGGCACCACCAGCGAAGCATCTGATTTTACAGCAAGGTATTTTTTGCACCCTGTACCCTTCAGGAGCACAACCAGTAAAAGACAACAGACTAACCATTTATACGGTTTCATATTTATAAGTTTTAAGGTGTTAAAAATTAAATCTTACTCCAAACGCCCATATGGCTGCAGGCGGCACAGTTGCCGGGTAATCCGGGTCAAGCTGCTGTTTATTGGCCCGCCATAGTATACCCAGGTTGGCTGCGTTGGCATACAGCTCCAGCCCCGTGAAGGGAAGGCCATGGCGGAACTTAATCCCGGGTGTATAGGCAAGGTTAATGTACTGCAGCCGCAGGTGCGCTCCTTTCGGGTAATTGACTTCCGCACTCCCGTAAAAATTATCCCGGCTGTAATCGTTGGGGTAAACAAAGGAAGGAACGCTGGTTGTTTTTTCATCCCCCGGCTTTTGCCACCTGCGGGCATAATCCTTATTTCCCCCTCCGGCATAGATGAGGGGGTCATAATTGATGGAGGGTCTTAAAAAATAATACCCCAGTTTAGCGGAAATATTGATGGCCAGGGAAAATTGTTTCCAGGAAAAAGTATTGACCAGCGACCCGAAATAATGCGGCGTGCCGGAGCCGATATACACAATGCTGCCGCCTTTCAGTTCCTTATCTGCCACTTCAGTGGCGATGGCATTGTAGTCGGTGCTCAACTGGCCGTTTACATAACCCTGCGGATTGCCGGTGGCATCCAGCCCGCCCCATTTATAGGCCACAATACCATAAAGTTCTTTCCCCACCACCGGAATGATGGTGTTGCCTCCCCCCAGTAAAATATCAGCCTGGCTGGCATACCGCCCGTAATATTGGGTGGTAATGGTTTTATTGTAGCTGAACAATACACTGGTTGACCATTTGATTTTTTGATCTATGTTTTTACTGCGGAGTACAATATCAATCCCCGTTCCTTTTGTATTAGCTGCATTTTTTATAATAAAATTGCTTAAGCCCGATGTGGTATAATCAAAAAGGGTTTCACCATACAGGTCCGTACCCCATTTGCTGTACCAGTCAACAGACCCCGACAGTACATTGCTTTTCAGGGCGAAATCAAGCCCGGTATTGAGTTGCCTGGATTGCTCCCAGCGCAGGTCAGGATTGTTTAACACCTGTATCCGCGAATAGGGGTAATTGGTATTGCGGTCGTTGGCTACATACCTCGCTACAGGCAGGGCGGTTTTTGACAGATCTACATTACCGCTGTACCCATACGATACCCGTAGTTTTAAATAATTTACCAGCTCACTGTTGTAAAAATTTTCACCGGATATTTTCCAGCCTGCACCAACCGACCACAAAGGCTTCCATTTATCATTGGTATTGGCGCCAAAAATATTCGACCCGTCCCTTCTGGCGCTGGCAGATACACTGTACCGTTCCCTGAAAGTATAGGAGGCATTGCCATACAGGGAAGTAAACCGGTAAATAGTGGCGGATGACCTTGGCTGGCCTGAAATGGTATTGGGATAGCCCCTGATAAAATCGGGATAGCCATTTACAAAATCAGTCGCTGCAATGGTTAACGGGTCAGCTGTATATCCGTAACTGGTAAATTCGTCGGTGAGTCCTTTTACCTGCCTTTGTTCAATACCTGCTATCGCATTTACCCCATGCAACCCCCAGGCTTTTTTAAAATTCAGTTGCCCCCTGAATGTGTGTGATTGCGTGACTGCGTTGCCCAGGTTGCGGATACCGCCGGGAGGAACGATGTAGGTCACCACCCCGGTAGCAGGGTCAAACTGGCTAAAAGCATTGATGGTATTTCTGGCTTCGTAACTGTTGATATCCTGCAGCCGTTCATTGTTGGAAGTTTGGTTTTGGTACTGGTATTTTACATCGGCAGTCAGGCTATTGCTGAAGGCATAGTTGATTCCAAAGTTGGCGTAGAGTTCCTGCAAATTAATGGTTGTCCGGTCATGCTGGTAATCGTCCAGCGGATAATATTTCCAGTCCAGTAATTTTCCGCCACCGGCTGTATCTGTAAAAGCCGGGTTGTAGGTGGTAGCCACCGGCAATGGGGAACCGTTGTTGTCTGCAATGCTGTAATACGGTGCATAGCGCTGCCCCGGCCGTATGGTACCGTAGCCCGGCATCCCCGAAACGGAATGACTATTGGTATAGTACACCCCAACATCCAGCTTTACATTTTTAACCGGCTGAAAAACATTTTCCGCTTTCAGGTTTAGTTTGTTAAACCGGCTTTTGAGTTCGCTGATATTTTTATCGTAGCTGGCAGCAAATGTATACGCATTGTTGCTGTTGCCCCCGCGGATGTTCGCCGCATATTGCTGGGTTACCGCAGGATGATATACATAGTGGTTGTACTGGTTGCGGGCATCTGTTGCCTTTAACGCTGCCAGTTGCTGGTCGGCTTCCGCAGCCGTAATGGTATTGTTCCTTTTGTTAAGCAATACTGCCACCGCAGGCGTTAAGGCCAGGTAGGGCTGGTAACTGATCTGGTTATCAAAATAACCATTGTTAAACAACAACTCCTCCACATTGATATAATCTGCTGATGCCATCTGCGGTAAATAAAACAGGTTGGGTTTTTCCTGCACTATTACAGTGGAGTTTACGCTTACTGACATCTTTTGATTAAGGCTTCCTTTTTTGGTAGTGATAACAATGACCCCGTTGCCGGCTCTGGCTCCCCAAACGGAAGCAGCCGCAGCATCTTTCAATATGGTTACATTTTCAATATCATTGGGATTGATGTTGCTGATATTGCCCTCGTAAATAAACCCATCCAGTACAATCAAAGGATCAAGCGGCCCGTTGATGGTACTCAAACCCCTGATGGAAATCCCGGTGTTGTTTTGCGAATTACTGTTGCTCTTGCCAATATTGAAGAGCAGGCCACTGGTAACCCCGTCCAGGCGTTTTAAAATATTGGTACCCACCTGCTGGTTCAGGGTTTTGTTATCAATAAGCACTACGGCACCGTTTACCTCATTGGGCTTTACAGACTGGTAACCGGTACTGGCTTCAACCACCACCGCTTCTGCGGTAAACACTTTTGTAACGGCGTTTAACAACCCCAGCCCGCTGCGGCCGTTCACCCTTATTTCAAAAGTACGGATGCCTGTACCGCTGATCAGCAGCACTGCATTGGCTGCTACCTGCTGTAACAAAAACTCCCCTCCGGCATTGGTAGCCGTTGCTTTTTTTGTTCCCTTTACGGTTACGGTAGCCAGCACCGGCTCCTTTTTTTCGTTTATTATGGTGCCTTTTACGGCGGGCAAAACGGGCTGCCCGTTTTGGGCCCACGCTGCTGTTGTGATATAAAACAACGCCAGCCCCACCCCGCAGATGCAACAAATCAGTTTTTTCATGATAATAAATATTTTTAGTTAGTAATAGTATTATATGCTGTCATGGGATTGGACTGATTACCCCTACCGGTATGGTACGGGCGGCTTCGTTTACCACCAGGCCGTAGCCCAGTAAAAAGGCTTTTACCTGCCGCAGGTTGTAGGTATAAAAATCATAGGGAAAGATAATGTCGATGTGTGCCTTCAACCCGGTTTCATCTATCCAGGGTTTGTTTAAAATCATGCTTAGCGTCGCCGTAAGGTCAGCTACGGTTCCATTGCGGATGTATTTGTTCAGCGACTCCTTATCGAGATCAGCGGCAGGCGTACCACCCCTTGTTTTGCATTTAACCGACTGTGCATTGGCTGACAATACATAGCATTCCATGGAACGGTTTTCCCTTTTTGCCGTAGCATTAAAATACCGTTCCAGGTCGGTACGCATATCATGGGTTATTTGCCGGGGCTCCACAGGTCTTGTTGTCAAATCGTAGCAGTATAGCTTTTTGCTGCCGGCCTCCTTCTGTTCAAAAAAAAGGGGTTGTACCGCCGGGTCAATAAAGATCAGGTCAACCGGCAGGGATTGTATATCCGCAAACGCAAGCTGGTACAATTGCAGCAGGGAGTAATTGATGATATAATACCGGTACACTTTCCCCTCTTCTGTTGTAAGTTTACCAATCACCGCCCCCAGGTCTTCTTTGTACCCCGTAATGAGTGAGCGGTATAAAAAATCCCTTGCGGCGGCAGAATCACTTTTTACCAGGTCGTTTTTGGCCACATCAAAAAGCAGGTCATCATTTTTTACATGCAGGGCAAGGGGCTTCCCCTCCAGCAATGCCTGAATGTTAGTTGCTGTGAGCTCTTCCTGCCCGGTAATGGCTGCCACCCTCCGGTGCTCATCCAGCCAAACATAGTGTGGAATAGACCTGTAGGGAAAATATTGATTTAAAACCGTATCCTGTAGCAGGTAGGATAAGGTAAAAGCCTGGCCGCTTCTTTTTTTCCGGGTACGCATAAAATTGTCCACCAGTTTGGCATCATCGCCCGGATAATTGTTTACCATGATCACCTGCAGGGCCCCGGCAAATTTTTGCTGCAGGGCATGCATTTCGGGAAAGGATTCCAGGCAGGAACCGCACCAGGTACTCCAGAAATCGAGTATCACCCCTTTGGCTTTCAGTTGCGATAAGGAGACGGAGGCCACGGGGTAATTGTACAATTGATGCAGGACAATATCAGGCAGGCGGTCTCCGACAGTAAGGGTATGTATCCGTTGCGGAGGAGCTTGCGCAAGACCGTTCATTACCGGCCATAAAATGGACAGTAAGCAATATTTGAGTGTTTGCATTGCAGATTATTTCAGTAAAAAAAGATGGACGTAATGACACGGCTATACAGCCTAAGTAGGGTTTTTAGGCTTGATGGCAAACAGTGTTTTTACCAGGTGAATCTGTGTATTGATGGTTAGCTTGTTCATAGCGGCGGATCAGTTTATGGGGTGGTTTTTCTTATCATCATTTTGTACGGGGAGAAAGGGCGGTACTTTTACTAGTGGCCGGTCAAATATGGTGGCCTGCCGCCAGTACCTGCAACGGTTCAGTAGGTCGGTTTTAAGCACCTGCCGCAACTGTGGCCGGGGTGCCAGCCCATCGATGGCCTGCTGATCCTGCAGCACCTGGGTTACCAGCAGTTCTGCCACTGCAGCATTGAGAATAATGCGCCTTGCATAGCGCTGCAGCAGTGGATGGTAATAGGCAAATGCAAGTTCGGGGGTAGCCGGAATGGTTCTCATTGTTGTATGTTTTTGGTATCCATGGAATGCAACATCACCCATGGATAATTTTTTGGAATACAGGTTAAATAATTAGAAAGCCATGCCCTTATATTAAGACTGCCAACCGTGTATGCAATTGCAGCGGAAAGTGTTGAAGACGGAATATTTTGAAAGCTGTCAGGTATATCAATGCCCTGTACTGCGGCATTGCGGGACGTTAGCGAAATGCAGAGATAAAGAGCGGCGCCCACTGTTTCATTACTGAGACCTGAGAAAATACCCCTGTAACAAAATGGGCCACCGCTCCTTAAGAACTTGTATGTTGGTTTCAATCTCATGTTAGCTGGAATTTCTCAGGTTCGCAGTAATGAGATGATTTTTTTGAAAATTATCTTAAGTCTATTTGCTTGTAAATATAATTAAAAAATTACACAGTACACATACGTGTATCAAAATATTTTTGATAATAGTTCAATTTCCCAGTTAGAATGGAACTTGGAAATAAGGAACATACAAAATTAAAACTGGCAACTTGCTTCAGGATTATTCTCAAGCAGAAAAAAAGTATTGGGATAAAAAATAAGGTTAATAATATTGAAGACATCAGACTTGTTGACTCAATGAGACAACTAGAGGCTGAATCAGGATTAAGTTATACCATCATTCAAAATACATCGGCGGGTAAGAGAGATATCCAGTTCACCACCCTTCTCACAATGATCGAAAATCTTGGATTGTCTTTTACTGAGTTTGCGAAACTATATGATAAAATAACTGAAAAACAGATTTCCGATGAAAAAATTGAAATAGAAAAAAGCAAGAAACCAAAAACTAAAAAAAGAAACAAGTAAAAAAATCGCTCCCTAATCCTTAATGGATTTTATTCTTTCGACTGATATTCGCTCTACAATTTCCTCCATCTTTTTAATCCTTGAAAGCAATTCTCTAAATTCGCTTTCGGTTATTATATAATCATCCTTATATCTCGCATCAATATATCCTCTCTTAAGTAAATCAAATAAATGAGTTTCATATTTGTCATCCACAGGAAATGGGAAAATAGAAAAAATTTCTTCCGACAGAGGCTTGGAATATTGTCTTAATTTTTCAAGGTTATGGGTTTTGGGTTTGTAAGATTTAAAGACTAACAAGATTGTGTTATACAGCTTTTCACAAGCTTGGTGTAAAAGAAAAGCTGCATCATTCAACGGCTTTTTCTCCATTAGAAGAGTATTAAAAGCGTCATTTGCAAAACGAACAAAATTAAATGCGGATGCAAACCATTTATCAAAATATCGTTGACCAATAATTTTCATTTCGTATGAGGACAATTGTCTGGAAGCAGAAAAGTTTATAGAATTATTATCTTGAAGCAATATTCCCTCATTAACAATATCAGTAAAAAAATACTGGCCTATTTCAAGACCTTCATTTACATAACCAACATCGTGAATAATCGCGTTGACTGGTGTTCTAAATAAATTCCTGCTACGGTTAAGTATTTTATCCAGTATATCATATTCCTTTTCAACACGATTTTTTGTAACTATTAAAAAATCATAATCGCTAATATATTCATAGTTTATGCCGTTCTCAAAATATTTATCCTCTACCCAAGTGCCGGTAGCATAACTCCCAAACAAGATAACCTTTTCAGGATGTGCTATTTCTTTGATAATATCAACGACCTGCAAGATTTGGTCTTGCTTTATTTGAGGAAGATATGAAAGGGATGTTTTCATTAGCTTCAAATTTACTCCTCTTATTGTAAACGAAAAATATAAAAAAATTTAAGTATTTTTTTATGCCAGAGAATCTGGTGCAGTTTTTATTTGAACTATTTATCTTGTAATATTTTAGTTTCGTATTATGTTATCGAAAGTAGATAATCTAAAAAGAATTTCTGAAGAGCTTATTCATGAAAAAGCATCATTGTGGTATGTTTGTGACGATGCTGATTTTAAGATAATGATAAAAGCTTCATCCGCTACAATCCGGGCTCTGATAAATGGATGCAGGATTGTATTTGAATTTGGAAAAGACGAAAATGAAATACCTAATATTTTATATGCCGGTGTCAGAATTTATGATGATCCAGTTCATTACATCAGTGTTACCGGTGTACAAAGATTTGAAGAAGAACATGCGGCCATCGTTAGAATAATAAAAAATGAGTTAATCCCTGTTCATTTTTATAATGAATTATGTATTTGTGTTGCGACATCAATCATTTCTTTTGATCCAGTGAATAGGAAGCAAGTATTAAAGTTAGTCGGCAATTTAAAAGAGTTATATTCCGGGGATTTTACCAGGCAAATTAGCCATTCACTGGACTGCTTCCAATTTACATTGGGTATAACCCGCCAATTCGATACCGTTCACAAAATTAATACGATTTCTTTGGAAGGTGAACTTACTGAATGGAAAATATCGGATAACAATTTTATAGGTGTCAATGACCAAGGGAAAGTAATAATAAATGATCAGAACGAGGGTGCAATTTTTGAAAATCAGGTATGGGCAGCTCTTGAATCTATATTTAATCAGGATATTTATTTAAGGCCTCAAATAAAGAGTAAGAAAAGTTTTCGGGAACTAACTGATATTTTTGCTTATTCCCAGTACGGACTTTTTCTGGTTGAAACAAAAGCGCTCGGTATATTAAATAAAGACGCAGAAAGGAGTATGGATAAAAAAGTCGCCCGGGTGCAAAAGCAAATTGAGAAAGGGCTTAATCAATTGACTGGTGCCGTAAAGAAAATCCGGGAGAATGAACTGGTATACAGTTCGAAGGAAAAGATAGTAGAATTTGATAGGACTTTACTGCCTCATTGTATTGTTCTTGTTTCGGAGCTTTTACCTTTTGGAAAATGGGATGCTGTAGTGATGAAAATGTTTCAAACCATGATTGATCAGCCAATGCAGTTGCATGTAATGGATTTGATAGAATTTATGCGATATATTGGATACTCCAAAGGAAGTAAAGAGAGATTTGACTATCTACTAATGCAGCGTACAGAACATTTAGTAAAACACCAGAACATACATATCCAATTATTTGGCCCAAATGACGTGCAATTAAAAGGATAAACTGCCTCCACTAATTGGTATAAATTCACTGTAGGGTTTTCGAAGGGATTCAGTATTTTCAGGATATCGAACTTTGACAACAAATGTAATAACCAATAATTTAATTCTACCTCACTAACGCTTGAGTTATGCGGCCTACTTTGAGGCATACAACCACACAACCCTCTCCCTATTATTTTCAAACAGAAGACTAGCAATTGGCTTTAACAGAAAGCAATTACATTTTGAATTACGTTGAATTTATCGGGAGCCTCCATTTTTAAATTCCTACAAATTACCATTGAGGGGAAGTATCAATTGTATAAATACGTATATCTTTATTTATATTTAATCTCTAAACCTAAAACCCTACATGCCATTAAGCTGGTCAGAAATAAAAAATCGTGCCCTTGCCTTTAGTAAAGAATGGCAGAATACCCAACGGGAGGAAGCTGACGCAAAACCTTTTTTGATTGAATTCTTACAGGTATTTGGCATCTCCAGAAAAAAAGTGGCTACGTTTGAACAACGGGTAAAAAAGCTCAATCTTACTGACGGTTATATAGACCTTCTGTGGTATAACATGCTGTTGGTAGAAATGAAAAGCAAAGGAAAAGACCTGGAAAAAGCTTATATACAGGCAAAAGAATATTGTCATAACCTTTCTGAACAACAACTGCCCAGGCTGATAATGGTTTGTGATTTTGACCGGTTTATTGTTTATGATGAAGAAGGCAATAAGCAGGAATTCACTTTGGATAAACTGGTTGATAATATACATGTATTTGCATTATTGGCTGGCTATGAAAAGCGGATATACAAAGAGCAGGACCCCGTAAATATAAAGGCGGCGGAATTAATGGGCGAACTGCATGATAAATTAAAAACAGTAGGTTATAACGGTCACGAATTAGAGCTTTATCTGGTACGCTTGTTATTTTGTCTGTTTGCTGATGATACAAATATTTTTAATGAAAAAGGAATGCTGTATGATTACCTTGAACTTAACACCAAAGAAGATGGCAGTGATCTTGCAGCACATATTGCAGAACTTTTCCAAGTCTTAAACACAAAAGAAGATAAGCGTTTCACTAACCTTGATGAAACATTGGGCGCATTTCCTTACGTGAATGGGAAACTGTTTGAAGAACAGTTACCATTGGCGCATTTTGACAGTGCCATGCGAAAAATACTTTTAGATAGCTGTGCATTAGATTGGGGTAAAATCTCTCCTGCCATTTTTGGTTCTCTATTTCAGAGTGTAATGGATGAAAAAGCCCGCAGAAATTTAGGAGCTCATTATACCAGCGAAAAAAATATTCTAAAACTGATAAAGCCCCTGTTCCTTGATGATTTATACTTTGAGTTTGAAAAAAGTAAAGCAGACAAAAATAAACTGCGGAAGCTTCACGATAAAATAAGCAATCTCCGTTTTATTGACCCTGCTTGCGGCTGCGGTAACTTCTTAATTATAGCTTACCGTGAACTACGTATATTGGAACTGGAGATCGTAAAGCTGCTATTAAAGAACCAGCAACTTACCAGTATCAATGATTACTTCTTATTGGATGTAGATAAATTCTATGGTATAGAATATGAAGAGTTCCCAAGCCAGATAGCACAGGTAGCCATGTGGTTAATGGATCATCAAATGAATGAACAAGCTAGCTTACAATTTGGGAATTATATGAAAAGAATACCATTAACAAAGAGTGCCAATATTGTACATGGTAATGCCTTAAGTATAAATTGGCAGGGGCTTTTGGAAGAAGATAAATCAGTCAATAGAATTCATTCGGATTTTTTTCTTAAAGAAAAAAATCCGGCTTCGCCGGAAAACAGAGATACGGCGAAGCCGTCGAAAAAATTTGATTTTATTCTTGGTAACCCGCCATTTATAGGTAAAAGCTTGCAGAATCCCCGACAGAAAGCGGATATGGAAGATGTATTCACTGGTGTTAATGGGGCCGGAGTTTTAGATTACGTAACTGCCTGGTATATAAAAGCTGCTCAATATATGCGGCATTCTATTGCAACGAAAACGGCATTTGTAAGTACCAATTCAATTGCCCAGGGCGAACAGGTTGGCGTATTATGGAATGAATTGTTTAATAAACATAAAACCAAGATCCATTTTGCACATCGCACTTTTAGCTGGCAAAATGAAGCTAAAGGAAACGCAGCTGTTCATGTTGTAATTATTGGATTTGCAAATTTTGATAGCACTGAAAAAAAGATTTATGAATATGAAAATATAAAGGGTGAGCCACACGAAGTAAGAGTAAAAAATATTAATCCTTATTTAGTAGAAGGGAATGACACTATACTGGCTTCAAGAAATAAACCTATCTGTAATGTACCAGAAATATCTTATGGAAGTATGGCAAATGATGGAGGGAATTTATTGTTGGATGATGTTGAAATGAATAATATGATTTCAAAAGAACCATTGATTAAAACTTTTATTAAACCATTTTTAGGTTCCAGGGAATTCATTAATGGCATTAAGCGCTGGTGTATCTGGTTAAAAGACATACCACCTAATCAATATGCTCAATTAAAAGGAATCGTATTAAAAATACAAGCAGTAAAAGATTATAGATTAAAGAGCACACGCATAGCTACTCAAAAACTTGCAGACTATCCTATGCTTTTTGGAGAAATAAGACAGCCCCATTCAGACTATTTATTAATTCCTGGTGTTTCTTCAGAAAATAGAAAATATATTCCTGTTGGTTTTCTGTCAAAAGATATTATTGCAAGCGATTTAGCCCGTACTATTCCAACAGCAACATTATTTTCCTTCGGGATCATTACATCATTAATGCACATGACTTGGATGAAATATGTTTGTGGACGACTTAAAAGCGATTATCGTTATTCAAATAACTTAGTGTATAATAATTACCCCTGGCCGGAAAACCCAACAGATAAGCAAAAAGGAACAGTAGAGAAGGCTGCAGAACAGGTATTAAATGCAAGGGCGCAATTTCCTGATAGCAGCCTTGCTGATTTGTATGACCCCAACATTATGCCGCCGATATTGGTAAAGGCTCATCAACAGTTGGATAAAGCGGTAGATATATGTTATGGTACAAAAGCATTTGCATCGGAAGCTAAGCGGATGGAGTTTTTGTTTGAGTTGTATGAGAGGTATTTGGAGGGGATGTTTGTAAAGGCAGAGAAATAAAAAAGCGACTTACGCCGCTTTAAATATTTTCACAACGGAATAGTCCTTATTGTGATTTGCTTTCAAGTTTAAAGATATACTAAAAAATATAAACTACAGCTGTATGGCAAAAACTGTTTTAGGATTAGACCTAGGCACTAATAGTATTGGTTGGGCATTGATTGATAAAGAAAACCATGAAATATTAGGAATGGGCAGCCGCATTATACCCATGGGAGCGGAATTAAGTAAGTTTGAAAGAGGACAGGCACAAACAAAAAATGCCGTAAGAAGATTAGCCAGAGGAGCACGTAAACTGAATAAGCGTTATAAGCAACGTAGAAATAAATTGATTTATGCGCTTGAACAATTGAATATGTTGCCCGAGCAAATAAAACTTATACAGCCTTTTGATAATCCTAATAGAATTGACAGGGTTTGCATTAAACCTATCAAAAAAGATCAAAAACAACTTACCGCTTTTGATTTAATAGAACTTCGGGTAAAAGCTTTAAATGAAAAAATATCGCTACAAGAGTTAGGAAGAGTCATTTATTTGTATAATCAATTACGTGGCTATTCAGGAGGAAATAGTGAGCCTGACAAAGAAGATAATGACGAAGAAGACAATGAAACAAAGAAAAGTAAAGTAAATTTTTCTGTCTTAACGAACATTATCAGTATGGGAGAACCTGAAAAAATAATTTTCAAAGGGAAAGAGCTAAACAAAAGGAAAATAAAAGTTGAAGTAGACGACGAGCGAGTTGATGAAACTATTATAGAGGGTGAGACCTTCCTGGATATGCTAAAAGCGGGTGAATCTTTAGAACTCCAAATAGTAATCACGAGACCCAAAAAAGGGGAGAATAGTTATTTTTTCAAACTTCCAAGCAAAACTAGCTGGAGGAAGAAGATGGAAAATCTTGAAAAGGAACTTAAAGACAAGTCTAAAGCGGCAGGAAGGGAAGTCTTTATTTCAGAACACCTTCTTGATGTACTTAAAGAAAACAGATGGGCTAAAATCAGGAACAACGTGGTATTGCGTTCTCGATATGAAGCAGAATTTAATGCGGTATGGCAGACTCAACTAGAAATAAATGATGAGTTCTGCAACCTCTCTTGTAATAGAGAATTGCTTACCAAAATTGTTTCATTTATATTCCCGGAAAGACAATTTGAAAAACCGGAAACAGATCAATCAAAACAATCAAAGAAAGAACTATACCGAAAATTGGCCTTAGAGAATGGCTTGAAATATCTTGTTAAAGACCAAATCATTTTTTATCAAAGAGAACTGAAAGATCAATCTCATCTAATTTCAAATTGCAGATTCGAGCCAACCAAAAAGGTAGTTGCTAAAAGCCATCCTATATTTCAGGAATACAAAATCTGGGAACAGATAAACAAACTCACAATTAATACAAAAAACGAAAAAGGTGTAAATAAAAAAGGAGAAATTAAATACGAATATATTGACAAACCAATACCCATATCAATAAAAGAATGGCTTTTTGAAGAACTGCAAAGCAAAAAAGAATTAGCATTTGCAACCGTTTTTAATAAAGTAAAAAAGGATTGTGGTCTCAGGCAAAACATTGACTTCCTAAATGGCCTTGATGCAAAATCAAAAATGAAAGGCAACGAAACAAAGTTATTGCTGAAAAAGAGTTTGCAAAAACTGTGGGGCATAACAAAACTTGACAACCTTGAAAGACAAATAGAATTGTGGGATATTCTCTATAATGGCAAAGGAAATGAGTATGACCTTAATAGTGAAAGGACATCCCAGGTACTTGTCTTCCTAAAAAAGTATGCTGCTAACATTGGCGATATAGAAGAAATCGCAGTCCAAATTTCAAAAATAAAATTTAGCAGAGCCTACGCCAGCCTGAGCCTGAAAGCCATTGAAAATATTTTGCCTTTGGTGAGGGCAGGTAAATACTTTGATGGCGCATTTTCAGAGACTTTAAAGAATAAAATTATCAAGCTTCTTAATGAGAACGTATCGGACCCATTTGAGAAATCTGCGCAAGAATATTTAGAAACGAATATAGAGTTATTGGCAGACGGAGGAATTATGAATTCATTTGCGACCATTTTAGTGTATGACAAGCACACTGCCGTGGAATATTCAAAAGATACCGTGATAAAGAATTTTGAAGATATTAAGAGGATTAAACAAGGTGAATTAAGAAACCCGCTTGCTGAACAAATTGTAAATGAGGCTTTAGTTATTGTACAGGATATTTGGAAGCAATGCGGCATGAAGCCGGGTGAAATATGGATAGAATTAGCCCGAGAATTAAAAAACAGTGCGGACAAAAGGGCAAAAATTCATACGTCAAACCAGAAAAATCAAAAAGAGAATGGGCTTGTAAAAGACCATTTAATGGAGTATAAAATTGAAATAACGAACGCAAATATTGAGAAATACAAACTCTGGGCATCACAAGAAAATGTGCAGGAAGAATATGTTAAGCAATATAGGGACCCATCAAAGTCTGAAATTGAGAAAATGAGGCTCTGGAAAGAACAAGGACATTTATCTCCCTATTCGGGCAAACCAATTAGACTAGCAGATTTGTTTGACAAGGGAATGTATGATGTTGACCATATTATACCAAAGTCAAGATATTTTGATGATTCGTTCGCGAACAAAGTAATCTGTGAAACAACTATCAACAAAGACAAAGGCAACAGAACCGCAATGGAATATTTTGAAGCAGGTTCGATTACTCAATCACTTAGAAGCAAGGAAGTTTATATTGAAGAAGTCAATAAAATATTCTTTGGTGCAAAACGTAAAAATCTATTAGCTACAAAAGTACCTGAGGATCCAATTACCAGGCAAATTAAGGACACACAATACATTGCTGTTAAGGTAAAAGAAGAGTTAAATAAAATTGTTGGCAATGAGAACGTGAAATCAACTACAGGTGGTGTAACTGATTATTTAAGACACCAGTGGGGTTTAACTGATAAATTCAAGGGGCTATTACTTGGAAGGTATGAAGACATGCTGAAAAATGAAAAATTTATAGAAAATGAATATGATGCTTACTCAAAAAAAATGGAAGCCCAGAAAAAAGAGTATAATGAAAAAGAAATTCTTTTTGATGAAACAATTTTAGATAAAGAGCATTTTGAAGCATGCTTTCGCACAAATTTTATTCAACTGAAAAGGAATAAGCTCGTTATAAAAAACTGGAGCAAGCGGATTGATCACCGCCATCATGCAATAGATGCACTAATTGTAGCATGTACAGAGCAATCTCATATACAAAGCTTAAATAACCTCAATAAAGAATTACAGGACTGGCTTGTAAAACATAAAGATGAAATTCTTCCAAATTTCGAAGGAACGCCTACTGAATTACTGGATGAGATAATGAACTTAGATGAAGTTAAACGAAAAAAGGTCACCGAACAATTAGAGAGATTCCGGCAAATACCAATGCCCTGGCCCGGTTTTCCTGAGCAAGCGGAAAAACAGATTGATAAAATAATCGTTTCTCAAAAGCCCAAAGACAAATTATTGATTCAATATGATGGTGCCGGCCAACTTCAAATTAAAATAAGAGGGCAATTACATGAAGGAACGCTATATGGGAAGGAAGGTTCTGGCGATAACAAACAAAAAAATGCAGAGACTTATAGGATTCCATTAGTAAAATTAGCAGGAAAAAACTTTGCTACTGAAAAAACTATAGATAAAATTGTAAACCCTTATTTGAAAACAGTAATCGTAGCACATTTGAAAGATTATGGCCTAAGAAAGGAAGATGCCTTTTCTGCAGAAGGAATATTGGATTTAAATAACAAATTAGCCAACAAAAGAAACTCCAAAGGAGAGCTATCACCTCACACTCCTATTTCGTCCATTAAAATATTTTATCAAGACCCAAATAAAAAGAAAAAAAATAAATCAGAAGAAATAGTTGATACACTACAAAGATTAGATAGAGGTAAAGCATATAACTCGTCACTTTATGTAAAAACCGGAGACAATTATCTGTTTGCAGTGATGGAGCAGACAAACCCTGACAAGAAAATAAAGCGAGCATTTGATATCATCACCTTTTTTGATGCCACTGACTATTTAAAAACTGCATTTAATAATGCTAGAGACAAACAAAAATTTAATAAGGACAACTCGTTTAAAGAATATTTTGAGCAAAAACATAAGGCTAAATTATTGTTCACTTTAAAACAGGGAGATTTTGTTTACTTACCACGTAAAGATGAAGAAATGATTGTAGACAATGTCAGCATCTTTTATGAGCCTTACTGGAATAATACGGTTGAAAGAAGTAAGAACATTTATATAGTTCAAAAATTTAGCGGCAATCGAATTTACTTTATTAAACATTATATTGCGGATTCAGTAAAAAGGGGAATTGAATTTGGCTCACAAGATGCTTATGAAAATATTGATGGCCGCTCAATAAAAGACTTTTGCTGGAAACTAAATATAGGTCGTTTGGGCAATATAATAAAACCCAGTATATGATTAAACGTACGCTATACTTCGGCAATCCAGCTTATCTCAAAACAAAAGATGAGCAACTTGTTTTCCAAAGCGAAGAAACCGGCGAAATAAAAAGCTTGCCTATAGAAGATATAGGGGTACTTATATTAGATCATCAGCAAATAACTATCACTCAGGCATTGATAGCAAAATTACTTGCTAATAATGTAGCATTTATTACCTGTGATAACAGCCACCACCCTACCGGCATGTTATTAAATTTAGATGGGCATACCTTGCAAAGTGCAAAATTTCAGGCGCAGGTAGAAGCCAGTATTCCCTTAAAAAAGCAATTATGGCAACAAACCGTCGGTTGCAAGATAAATAACCAGGCTGCTTTACTTGAAACATGCAGGATACCAGTTAAAAATATGCGAAACTGGGCTCTTGAGGTTAAAAGTGGCGACAGTGACAATCATGAAGCCGTAGCGGCAGTTTATTACTGGAAAAATATTTTTCAAATTTTCCCTGACTTTAAGCGGGAACGCTTTGGCGAGCCTCCTAATAATTTATTAAATTATGGCTATGCTATATTAAGGGCTGTTGTAGCAAGAAATTTGGTAGCTAGTGGGTTACTACCCACCCTTGGCATTTTTCACAAAAATCAATACAATGCCTATTGCCTCGCAGATGACATTATGGAACCCTACCGGCCTTTTGTAGATAAGATGGTTGTAAATATTGTAAACCTTAACGGCAATTTCCTGGAACTTACCCCAAATATGAAAAAAGATCTGTTAAACATACCTGCAATGGATGTAAAGATCAATGATGAGAAAAGTCCGTTAATGGTGGCCGTACAAAAAACAACTGCTTCACTGGTAAAGTGCTTTGAAGGTAAACAACGAAAGATACTATATCCCGAATTTGTATAAAAATCGGTATAAGTTATATGTTAGAAAATGAATAACCGCTTAAATGCATATCGTATTATGTGGGTACTTGTATTTTTCGACCTTCCGACAGAAACCCCAAAGGAGCGTAAAATATATTCTCTTTTCCGCAAAAACATTATGAAAGACGGGTTTCAAATGTTTCAATTCTCGATATACCTGAGACATTGCAGCAGCAGGGAGAATGCTGATGTGCATATAAAACGGGTAAAAAAGATACTTCCGGAAAAAGGCCATGTAGGCATAATGTGCATTACTGATAAGCAGTTTGGCATGATGGAGATCTTTCACGGACACAAACTCACCGAAACTACTCCTCCGGCACAGCAATTAGAAATGTTTTAACATCTCCACCAGGATTTAAAAAATGAAGGAATCCTGGAATTTTAAATCCTAAAAAACAGTCAATATACACAACAGGATAGACTTTCAGCCAATCCTGTTGTGTAAGAACTAAGTTATTAAAAAATCTGAAAGCAAATCACAACCCTGATTTCATGTATATTTACAGTACGACAGTTGTGTAAGAACTAAGTTATTAAAAAATCTGAAAGCAAATCACAACCGCTGGACACTGGACCGCATACAAGATAAAGTTGTGTAAGAACTAAGTTATTAAAAAATCTGAAAGCAAATCACAACACCCGCCACTATCAACCCGGGGAGTTGGTAGTTGTGTAAGAACTAAGTTATTAAAAAATCTGAAAGCAAATCACAACGCTGCAGATGCAGAGGACTTCTATGATTTTGTTGTGTAAGAACTAAGTTATTAAAAAATCTGAAAGCAAATCACAACAAGTAATTAAAAGCTGCCGTGCACGTCCGAGTTGTGTAAGAACTAAGTTATTAAAAAATCTGAAAGCAAATCACAACACCGTTCAGGCTGTACAACATTTTGTCCGTGTTGTGTAAGAACTAAGTTATTAAAAAATCTGAAAGCAAATCACAACTATGGGGATACAACTTTAAAAAGAGGCACCAGTTGTGTAAGAACTAAGTTATTAAAAAATCTGAAAGCAAATCACAACTGCGTCTATCGCAGTTTCTGCGAATATGAAGTTGTGTAAGAAAAAAGAAATTAAAAAAACTGAAAGCAAATAACAACATTGTTTCTCCTTCATACGATGTATTTCTTGTTGTGTAAGAACTAAGTTATTAAAAAATCTGAAAGCAAATCACAACTATGTATTACTGCTCCTACATTCTCCATTTGTTGTGTAAGAACTAAGTTATTAAAAAATCTGAAAGCAAATCACAACTGCATCTGTTGACGTGTCTGCGAATATGTGTTGTGTAAGAACTAAGTTATTAAAAAATCTGAAAGCAAATCACAACTTTCCATATGAATCCGTATTGCCAGTGTTTGTTGTGTAAGAACTAAGTTATTAAAAAATCTGAAAGCAAATCACAACTCTTTTTATGTTATTAATAGTGCGTTTTGCAGTTGTGTAAGAACTAAGTTATTAAAAAATCTGAAAGCAAATCACAACTTCTTTAGTTCCTAGTACTTCGTTCGCTGGTTGTGTAAGAACTAAGTTATTAAAAAATCTGAAAGCAAATCACAACTGGGTCTGACAGGTAGTTGTATGGGTTCGTGTTGTGTAAGAACTAAGTTATTAAAAAATCTGAAAGCAAATCACAACTGCGTCGGTTGACGTGTCAGCGAATATGTTGTTGTGTAAGAACTAAGTTATTAAAAAATCTGAAAGCAAATCACAACTATATTGGCAAGCTAAACAACCCTATAGCGTTGTGTAAGAACTAAGTTATTAAAAAATCTGAAAGCAAATCACAACTTCGTAGCCTGCTACCTTTGGAAACATTGCGTTGTGTAAGAACTAAGTTATTAAAAAATCTGAAAGCAAATCACAACTGTGTTGCAACTTCTGTGTGTCCCACCCCTGTTGTGTAAGAACTAAGTTATTAAAAAATCTGAAAGCAAATCACAACAGTATTTTAAGTGCTATGTAAGGGAACCCCGTTGTGTAAGAACTAAGTTATTAAAAAATCTGAAAGCAAATCACAACTTGTTTGTTCGCATAGTAGTTTTTGTATAGTTGTGTAAGAACTAAGTTATTAAAAAATCTGAAAGCAAATCACAACTCTGTCCATATTATTCCGTGCATATGTATAGTTGTGTAAGAACTAAGTTATTAAAAAATCTGAAAGCAAATCACAACATGTCCACATATCTGGCCGACGTTCGCCATGTTGTGTAAGAACTAAGTTATTAAAAAATCTGAAAGCAAATCACAACCGCGCGCGTTTTGTTAGCTACGATCCGGCAGTTGTGTAAGAACTAAGTTATTAAAAAATCTGAAAGCAAATCACAACAGTAAACCACCAGTTATAGCCACGTAGATTGTTGTGTAAGAACTAAGTTATTAAAAAATCTGAAAGCAAATCACAACAATGTACTTTGGTGCAAATAATCCTTCATCGTTGTGTAAGAACTAAGTTATTAAAAAATCTGAAAGCAAATCACAACTACTGTGGGTGTGTGTATTACTGCTCCTATGTTGTGTAAGAACTAAGTTATTAAAAAATCTGAAAGCAAATCACAACTACTGCTTCTTCTGTTGCTGTATATCCTAGTTGTGTAAGAACTAAGTTATTAAAAAATCTGAAAGCAAATCACAACCGTTCCCGCTTTTATGTTTTCGCCTGTTAGGTTGTGTAAGAACTAAGTTATTAAAAAATCTGAAAGCAAATCACAACCACCTGTTTAATGCTGCATTCCATGTTGTGTTGTGTAAGAACTAAGTTATTAAAAAATCTGAAAGCAAATCACAACATTGCCGGGATAACCCGCAGCTTATTTACTGTTGTGTAAGAACTAAGTTATTAAAAAATCTGAAAGCAAATCACAACGGTCCAACATTCGCAAACGTGAAGAACACGGTTGTGTAAGAACTAAGTTATTAAAAAATCTGAAAGCAAATCACAACGGTGGGTGTGTTTTGGTTGTACCATTGGATGTTGTGTAAGAACTAAGTTATTAAAAAATCTGAAAGCAAATCACAACTTTAAAGCAGAGATTGACACCAACACCCGGTTGTGTAAGAACGTATCCCTCCGGGCAAGTACATCTTGCTACAGTTAGCAAGTGTATTTAATTTTACAGGTTGTGTTGAGTTTAAAATTCTGCGGTAGTAATTCTTCAATTTTATTGATAGGATGTGTGGCAATACGGCGCAAGGTTTCTCTTAGCCAAATAAATGGATTGATGCCATTTAATTTGCACGTGCCAAGTAAGGAGTATAGCATCGCACTTCGCTGAGCTGCTTCGTGCGACCCTGCAAATAAATAGTTCTTTCGGCCTATGGCTACCGGCCGTATGCTGTTTTCTACCGGATTGTTATCGATGTTGAACTTAGCGTCGGTGGCGTAAATACTCAGTTCCTTCCAACGCTCTATGCTATAGCCCAATGCTTTGCCAATGGTGCTTTTGGGTAGTGTTTGTACATACTCTTCCTTCATCCACTGACCAAAACTTTGCAATATGGGTACGGCCTGTTGTTGCCGCAGTTGCAGTGACTGTTCATGCGTAAGCTGTTGTTCTTTAATAGTACGTTCTATGGCATACAGGCTTGCAAATTGTTCGAGCGCATAGGCGGAACGTTGGGCATCGTTGGCCTGGGCTTCATAAAACATACGCCGGGCATGGGCCATACAGTGCAATACGGTGATGTCTTCTTTTTCTTTAAAGAAGTCGTATACGCTGTAGCCATCCGTTTGCAAATACCCTTTAAATTCTTTCAGCACCTGCTGCGGGCCTTCTCTGCCGCGGCCGGGCTGGTAATCAAAAAACACCAGCTTTTCTACACTGCTGTGGTATACCCAAAAGTAGCCGCGGTGCGTTTGCCCCTTTTTGTCTTTATCCAATACTTTGATGGGTGTTTCATCTGCATGCAGGTAATCCAGGCGGAGTGTATAATTCTTTAATGCCTCGTATAGCGGTGTTATTAAGGAACAGGTTCCACTCACCATATCGGTTAGTGTGCTGTAAGCCATGTTGACACCATCTCTTTTAAAGCGCTCCATCTGCCGGTGCAGCGGCAGGTGGTCTACGTACTTATCAATGGTGATCTGCGCCAGCAGGCCTGGCCCTGCAATGGCTTTAGGCAGCGGCCTTTCTATCATGGGAGCAATGAGTATACCTTCGCCACCTGTTTTTGCATATTTGGGCCGAACGATTTTATTTACAAATAATTTACCTGGCTCATATTCCAGTTCTTCGGTAACTTCTTCGCCTATCTTTTTTAACAGGCTGATGTCTTCAACAGGTAAAATAATTTGCTCCCTGCGTTCTAAATGTTCAGGCAATGGGTTACGACCGGGATGCAATTTGGCAGGAGTAATTGCTGTGGTAACCTTTGTATATTCTATCTTTTTTGCATTGGTGATTTTTACTGCAGCAATTGCTTCGGCTTCAACATTAAGCGACAATTGTGTAGCGGCTGTTGAATCAGTTGGAGCGAAGCGCTCTTGTTTAGATCCGAAGATGATCTTCTTAATCTGTGCCAGTTCCTGCTCCAGCACTGCAATTCTTAAGCATGCGTTTTCGTATAAACTTTTGTAATCGGTATCAGTAATTGTGTGTTGCATTGAGGATGTAAATTTCTGAATACAATTCAATGCCAGCAAAGCTTTCAGTAAATTTATTTACCTACAGTATGTTGATAACGATTTTTCATTTTTATGCTTTTGAGTTGTATTCCCTGTAATATCAATTGCAGTTGAGTGGCGCTTAAACCAAAGCCATCTGAAGTGTTCGGACATTCATAAGTGCCACGTTCCAGCCGTTTGTAATAGAGTGCCAGTCCGTCGCCTTCCCACAGCAGCAGCTTTACCTGGTTGCGCTTTTTGTTGATGAAGATAAAGATGCCTCCGTTTAAAACATTGAGTTGCATATGCTGCTGTACGAGGCCACTCAGGCTGTCAAATCCTTTGCGCATATCAACCGGCTGGTTGTAAAAATAGTATTGAACAGAGGCAGATAAATGCAGCATGACTTAGTAAATCAATGCTCTTAAAAAATCAGCACTCACCGGTTGATGAAAAACAATCCGCCTGCCATCGGTGAGGTGAAGTTCAATATTGGCCTGGCGTGGTGCTGCAAGGTTTAGCGCAACAAAAGAACCGCCGGCAGGTTGCTGATCGCGGTAAACTTTATACCAGTAATGAAACACATGATAGGCAATATTATTTTGCAGGCAGAATTGCTTCTGAGTTTGTCCGCTTTGCTTCCATAAGGTAATCATCGCAAAATGATGATCCCGGGTTTGCTGTTTGCTTTCCATCTAAAATAATTTTGATGGCTAAGATATAGTCAGCAATCAAGGTCTAAAAGATGTACTTGGCCGGTGGGATACGTAAGAACTAAGTTATTAAAAAATCTGAAAGCAAATCACAACTGTGATAAGTGCTTTGTAAAGGTGGTTTTGGTTGTGTAAGAACTAAGTTATTAAAAAATCTGAAAGCAAATCACAACGTTGGATGCGTACGTAATCAATACTACTGTGTTGTGTAAGAACTAAGTTATTAAAAAATCTGAAAGCAAATCACAACCGCTGCGTGTCTGTATCCATTCCATTTAAGTTGTGTAAGAACTAAGTTATTAAAAAATCTGAAAGCAAATCACAACTAAGAATGATTGTTGAAGGTTCAATGATGGGTTGTGTAAGAACTAAGTTATTAAAAAATCTGAAAGCAAATCACAACGGGGAAGGAGACACGCAAAGCTGCCCTAATGTTGTGTAAGAACTAAGTTATTCAAAAATCTGAAAGCAAATCACAACTACAGGCATTCAGGATATCACTTTTGAGTGGTTGTGTAAGAACTAAGTTATTAAAAAATCTGAAAGCAAATCACAACGTGTGGGCATTTCCATGCCATACTCTTTTGTTGTGTAAGAACTAAGTTATTAAAAAATCTGAAAGCAAATCACAACTACCACAACATTGAATCCCTTACTGCCGCAGTTGTGTAAGAACTAAGTTATTAAAAAATCTGAAAGCAAATCACAACGCTGTTGGGGCTGTTTTAAAATTGAGTGTGTTGTGTAAGAACTAAGTTATTAAAAAATCTGAAAGCAAATCACAACTGCCCGTGGTTATCGGTTCCTTTGTGATAGTTGTGTAAGAACTAAGTTATTAAAAAATCTGAAAGCAAATCACAACTAAATCTGCAGCAGTGGTTGGTGCGTCTTCCATCACCGAAAACCCTTTCTTCCCATGGTTCGTTATCTCCACCGACCACTTCTTCCTTTATAACACTTCACCAAAATGCGTTGAAATCTCAAATTCATTCACATGTTGTTGGTAAAACATTACCGATGAAAATCTGTAATCAGCAGGATTATTATTAAACAATAGCCAATGTGGCTGCATGGGTTCAACTGCACGCCAGAATGATACTGCCGGGCAGGCATATAATTCAATTTTTGTGCAGTCACTTCTTTGCTGATGATTCTTATGCCGTGAAAAAGCGGAGAAGCAGATGGATGTTATCAGAAAACTTTTCATGAATGAGGAGGGGGACATTTTATTGTAAGCATCTGTTGGAACATATTTAGGTTGTGCTCATTGGGTATCTTTATTTTTCTTGCCATTCTTTTACGATATTTGAAAGGTTACCAATAAAAGGAATAGCACCGTATCTCCCCTGGATATAGTCTTTTTCAAAGGAGCGGTCTTTACGAACAGCTTTGGTTGCCCCTTCTTCTTTATACTCTACCAAAGAATACAAATCCGATGCACCATATTTATCCTTTTCCACAAAATAAATCTGGTCTCTGCGGTAATTGCCGTAGGTCAGTAAATTTGTGTCGTGTGTCGCAAAAATAAGTTGTGCGTTCTTTGGGTTATGATCCCTGGAATTAAAAAGTTTGGTAATTGCCAAAGTGAGCAAAGGATGTAAACTGGCGTCCAATTCATCTACCACCAACACTCCTCCATCGTTCAACACATCAAACACAGGTCCCGACATATTGAACACTTTATTGGTACCCGCAGATTCCTGACTATCCATATCAAACTCAACAGCTCCGATTACTTTGTTTTTGTCATTGTATTTTTTATGCATCGTAATTGCATCTACCATTGTTTTACCCTGAAGCTTGATACTTAATTCCTGCATAATAGATTCAGGCATATCTTTAGGCAGCCTGGCTAAATCAAACTCTTTTTTATTCAGTTTTACAGAATCAAAACCCAAATCAACCGTGTTAAAAAAAGCTTGCAGCAGCGGTTTGCTTGCCTCGTTTTCAAGCAGTCTAAAAGTTACTCCAGTGTACCGTTCGTGGCTTAAGCCCGAGATAGTGACAAAATTGGTAAACCAATTCATAATTGTTTTGGCCGTCTTTCCATTGAACTGATCCACCACCGCCAGGAACAAAGCATTATCCCTTGTTTTTTCTTCCAGATCCTTTCCTTCCGGAAATATTTTCATTACTTCAATTCCATCTTCCTCCCGGATAAACAAAGGTTTTTCTCCTGTTTTTTTTGCTTCATACAACCACTCTGATTTGATGGAATAATTATCCGCCTCAAAACCATACCGATACCTGGTTTCATCTACCAAAAACAATACTTCAAAAAAGGAAGGCTTCTCTTCGTTCTCCGTCTGTAATAAAAAAGAGGTGATATCCAACTCTGCAGTAGAGGATTGCTCAAAAGATTGCAATACCAGTCTCCGCATGGTAGACATGGCTTTAACCAAATTGCTTTTGCCGCTTGAGTTGGCACCATAAATAACAGCGCCTTTTAAAATCTTATATCGTTCTGTTAAAATCAGGTTGGTTTCCGCATGCTCTTTTACTGCTGTAGCATCAAGGCTCAGTGTCTTTTTATCCCGGAAGGATAGAAAATTGCCGACAGTAAATTCTAATAACATAAAATACATTTTTGAGTGTAATACTCACAAATATACTATTTAAATCCGTAAAAATGAGACAATTTCTCACTTTTACGGATTAAATAACTTAGAATATCTAAATAAATGGTTCTTTAGTCGGGAGATGAAGTAAGAACCACTGCAAGCTTGCATTAGTGCTGCAATTGGGTAATATTTTAGCTTTGCAGCCGTGGTTGGTGCATCTTCCATCACAGAAAAGCCCTTCCACCCGAATACTTCACTAAAATGCGTTAATATCACAAATTCATACACATATTGTTCGTAAAACATTGCTGATGAAAATCTGTAATAAGCAGGATTATTATTACCTGTCAGCCAATATGATTGCATAGGTTCAATCGCCAGCCTGAATGATACTGCCGGGCAGGCATGTAATCCAATTTTTGTGCAGGCACTCCTTTGCTGATGATTCTTATGCCATGAAACAGCGGAGGAGCAAATTGATGTTATCAGGAAATTTTTCAGGAATGAGGAACTCGCCGTTTTATTGTAAGCATATGCTGGAACATGCTGAGTTAATATGGAAATAAGAAACAAATTATTATCAATTTCAACCCTTGGCAAAGAGCATTACTCCTATGTCAAGTGAGCGGCAGGAACACTTTTTCCGGTATAATGAAATTCATGCGTGTTCAACTTTCTATAAACACCAACCTGCTATCCTTTTCCAAAACATACCCATTGCCGATGGCTTTAGCAATCCCCTTCCGCATAGCAATCTCCACATTGGCACCCGATCTTGCAAACCCAAATAGTTTAGATGCCTCCCGAACTAAGTCCTCGATTGGCAGACTAACCTGGTGGCTCAAAATATCTTTTATGCCATTCGCAATTTCTTCTGCGGGAATATCTTCTGCATCCCGCTTTTGGCCGTTGCTGGTTGCTACCCTGTAGTCTTTATAATTAATTGGATCCAGTGTATTATTCCAAAATACAAGGTTGCCACCTATGCCGGTTTGATTTAAATTGGATTCACTTAACAGCTTTTCAAATTGCGCATTGATCCGGGCACCGAGTTTTGAAATACCCCAGGCAGACAACACCCGTTTGGCCAAGAGGTTTCTCATAATGGGTGCTTCTATGTCCAGCACCTGCTTAATCTGGTCTTTTATTTTTTGCGTATTGCTGTATTGCAAAAAGTCATCGGATGAAGTGGAACGCACGATGTCAAGGTTACAGATGGTATAGAGATTGCCTGCAAAATTATTTTTGATTGGTACTGTTGCTTCAGTCTGTTGGAAATTGTTTAAGACCAAGGGTTCTGTTTTTTCTGACTCAGGAGTATAAGTTTGAACAGGCTCTCCTTCAATTATTTTTCCATTATTTTCTTCCGCATTCTTTATGGCTTCGATTGTATCATCCATTACACGGTTGGCATTCTCCCACCAGTCGGTTGACCATATTTTATGAATGTTCCAGCCCAATAATTTTAATACTTCCTGCTGAATGATTTCCCGGTCCTTTGCTGTTTTGGCGGAATGATAATTATTGCCGTCGCATAAAATTCCGAGGATGTATTCTGAAGGCTTTAGTTTATTTACAATGCCAATATCAATGCGGTAGCCGGAGCAGCCGATATTGGTATGTACTTCGTATCCATGTTGCCTGATCTTCTCCGCCAGTGCTTTTTCAAATCCGCCTTCTCTTGATTCAATGGTTGATTTTCTGGTGGCCAGCATAGAGCGGCCTTTCTCTGCATATTCTAGAAAAGCTTTGATGCCTGCCACGCCTTCAGAAGAAGAACGGGTAATATCAATCTGGTCGGCTCTTAGTGTTGAATATACTTTCATCTCATACCGGGCACGGGTAACAGCTACGTTCAGTCTGCGCCATCCGCCTTCCCTGTTGAGCGGGCCAAAGTTCAGACTCACCTTTCCTTCTTTATCAGGTCCATATCCTACCGAGAACAGTATTACATCCCGTTCATCTCCCTGTACGTTTTCAAGGTTCTTAATAAAAATAGGTTCAGCACTTTCCATGGCAACTGCTTCAAGGTGCGGATTCGTACTCAGCAATTCATCAAACATATTCTGCATCAGTGTTTGTTGTACAGAACTAAAACTTACTACACCGATACTTCGTTTCGATAACACGGGATCGCTTAACCTGCGTTTTATTTCATCAATCACCGCTTTGGCTTCAAAACTATTTTGCCTGGTTTTACCCCGGTCATAATAACCTTCAACGGGTATAAAGTTTACTTTATTGGCAATATCATCCGGCGATGGAAACGTGAGTAATTTATTATCATAATATTTTGAATTGCTAAAGGCGATCAGGCTTTCATGTTTGCTTCTGTAATGCCACAATAAATGTTTGGAAGGCATAGATAATGCCAGGCAATCATCGAGAATACTTTCAAGGTCTTCCTTTTCAATATTGTCTTCATCAATGTTACTGGCCGAAGAAAAGAAACTGGTTGGTGGCATTTGTTTTGGATCGCCTACAATGATCATATTGGCGGCCCTCGCAATGGCACCCACGGCTTCACAGGTAGGCATCTGGGATGCTTCATCAAAAACTACCAGGTCAAATTTTGGACCTGCTGCATCAAAATATTGTGCTACCGAAATAGGGCTCATCAGCATGCAGGGAGCTATCCGCGGAAGCAGATTAGGAATGGCATCAAACAATTTACGAATGGGCATTGCACGGCCATTATTACCGATAGTTTTTTTCAATAAACCAATCTCGGATGTCTGGGCAGCTTCCTTTGTAAAGTCCGGTATTTTGGAAGCAAGTTTTGCATAGAGTTCTTCTTTGGTCAGCTTTTCAAAATACGCACTCATTTCCCTGAACCGGCGGATCTTATCTTCAAACAGCCTGCCATTAAAAATATTCAATGCAGTTTCTTTCTGTATCATATAATTGGCGCAGGAACGGTACAATCCTTTTTTATAGGCATTGGTTACCTGCTTACTTTCTATCCTGCCATTTTCGTAGGCTACAATAACCGGCGTAAGCCCTGCTTGTATAGCGCTTTCTTTTGCATTCAACCAGCTAATCCAATCCTTCAATTGTTCAATGGCTGCCAATACCTTTTCTAAAATGGTTGTAGCCTCAGGAATGAAATTATTAGTTGTTGCTTTTGCGTCAGTAAGATCAATGCCTAAATTTTCTTTTAATTTTCTTTCCAGCGCTTTTACGTGCAAATGCAAATCGGTAAATTGTTGTAAGTATTTTCCATGTATGGCAAGAAAATTATTGGCACCCTCATTCAGCTCTTTACCCATATGATCCCGCCACTGTTTGGCACTGGTTGTACTGCCGGTTACAAGGATTATTTCCCGGTTAATATGAATCACCGTATTTGAAATAAGCACCAGTTGCGGCCAGTTACATTCGCCTCCTTTCCAAAGAAATCCAAGCAGGGGAATTAAGAAGCTTTCATTTTTGTCGATTACCTGTTGCACTTTTTGGAAGGCTATAATTTGTTCCAGCAGTGAGGTGATTTCGGTATGATCAATTTTGCCATTTAGTGAAATAACTTTCAGCGCATTCTTCACATTTTTTTGTTGAAAGTATTTTGGCAGAAACCATTTGGTAGCAGCAAAATTCCATTGCGTCAGTAATTCAGCAGCATTGATTGTTAGAATGCCTTGCTGAAAATGATTCAATAATTCAGCCCTCATCCCATCTCTTTTATTGCCTTCTTCACACAACGCCATCAACTGCCCCAGCACCTGTTCAACATTGTCTGTAGTGAATATCGATGCAGGAATATCGGGCAACGTAGTTAGTAAACGGGCAATGCTGTTCAGTGAATCAAATTGCTCCCGGTTAATGATAGGAGTAGTGATTTGTTGCTTGGCACAAAGGATTTCACATGCAATAGCATAGGTTTTATATACCTGGATTATTTCGCTTAATAATTCCTTTGATTCATTTTTAAGTTGCTGAGAATATACCTTTGTTGTTACTGGTTGCAGCGGATGGTTATATGGATGGGGCAGCAATGAACCTGCGGCCTGTATTTCTTCGGCCACATCATTCCAGTGCGTTACATCGGTTCTGCTAAGTGTTTCAATTGCTGCATCCGTAAATTTTATTTCGTTTGGTATCGCTTCCAATTGTGCATCTGTAGAAAAGCAATCATACACAGAAAATCCGAAAGGATATTTTTTATGCAGTGCCAGCACATACCCATTCAATTCGGTCCTGATCAAATGAATTCGCTCTGCTTCCGATCTGTAATTTTCAGGAGCGATCACTTTTGTTACAGCAGAGGTTCTTTTTAATTGTTCCAATACTGCGGATTTTCTGGATTTATTGGAATGTAATTCCAGGCAAAATGCGCCAAGTCCTATTTTTTCAAGCCGATCTCTTACAACAGAAAGTGCCGCCATTTTCTCTGCCACAAACAATACCTTTTTCCCATTGTATAATGCATTGGAAATAATATTGGTAATGGTTTGCGATTTACCGGTGCCGGGTGGGCCATGCAATACAAAACTTTTATCTGTTGCTGATTCTGTTATGGCTTCTAGTTGTGATGAATCAGCACTTATAGGTAGTACAATAGTAGCGGGATGATGCAACTCATCAAAATTGATAGTGTCTGATGTAAGCTCAGGGATATTCCATTCAATTTTGCCTGAAATTAAACTTGCAACAATTTTATTCTTCGAGAGTATCTCCGAGTTTTTATGAATATCATTCCACATAATAAACTTGCTGAAAGAAAAAATACCCAGGAAGATTTGTTCCTCTACATCCCATCTTTTCTTTGTCATAATACCCTGCCGTATAATATTGAATACCAGTCTCAGATCAACACCACTTTCATCCTTGGGTAAATTCTCTAGTCCTCCTATGTTGATATCAAAGTCTTGCCGGAGCATTTCCAACAGGGTGATATTCATCATGGTCTCCTCTTCCCTTGTGCGAATAACAAATCCTTTGGAAGCAGATTTACGAATAATCTCAACAGGCATTAATAATATTGGAGCATAACGTGGGCGCTCACTTTCAGGTGTTTCAAACCATTTCAACATACCTAATGAAACATAAAGTGTATTTGCACCATTTTCCTCCAGCGATATACGGGAAGACCTGAACAAATGCGTAAGGCTGGCATTGAGTTCATTTTCTGCAAGATAAGATCGCAGGCGTTTTTGAGTAAATTCATGATTTATTAAATCAGCAATTGGTTCTGAAACATTGATAGATTGATATATGCCAGCATTGCGAAGAGAGTTATCCCAATCTGTTGGTTTTGGTAGAATTTGAAACTCGTTACCAGCTGCAAGTTCATCTTCTAATTTATGCAATTGAGTAAATATAAGTTGTACTGTATTTTTTGTTATTCGCAGATTAAGCAGATTATTTCTTAGAGTGAGGTCCAGTAATTTTCTTTCCCACAATTGCTTTTTGGAAACTTCAATCCGGCTAACATCTATCAATTTTCCGGTGGGTACAATTTCCTCAGGAATATGACTGTTTCTGCTTTGAGTTGGCTGTTCTATAAATTCTATACCATTCAATGTTTGTACCCTTAGTGGTAAAGGTCTGATGCCACTGAACCTTGCACGTCTGATATCAAGAAAAAGCAGGAAGTCATCTTCTTTTAGTAATTTATAATTAGCGGCCTGCACAGCATCATCAAAGCCTCCACTATTGCCTGCATTCATAAAAGTGCCTTCCACCAAAACAATATCGTTTATTCCATCAGCCGTTTTTTTTGTAAGCAGTGAAAGATCATCATTGACACTATCTGGAAAAGATTCATCAATGAGCCACCCGCCGACAAATGCATGGCCTTTAACAACTATCAGGATGGGATGTATGCCAACTGCCTCCAGGCAACTCGCATACAGCAACGAAATGTCGAGGCAATTTGCCATTTTTTGACTGAAGATGGTATCACACATACGCACCCTCTGCCCGGTATCTTCAAAACTGGCAGGCACTGTACAATACACCAGATTCAATTCTGCAATAGCTTCATAAATTGCCGCCATTTGCTTTCTCACTCTGTCAGGGTTCTGGCTTTGGTATTCATCAAAAGAAGGTTTACCAGTCCATTGTTGTAAAACGGCCGAAGCTCTTATTATAATCTTGGCTATTTCCGGGTGATTAGGCGTTACGAATGCCGCCAACATTTCCGGAAGAATTCCTATTCCATTCCACTGCTCATATGCCAATATATCGATGCTGTATACTTCATCGTAGATTATTTCATTTTCGGATTTAATTGTCAATGAAAGGCTGCCAACGATTCTCTCTGTTAGTGCAGCCAGGTATCTTGTAATGGATTTAATATCGACCGGGCCTAAGTCAACCATATCATCTTTGGGTAACAAATCAATTTTTTTATTCCAGGGAATAGCAAACTCAGGCTCTGAGATTATTTCAATTGAAAGATTGGCCAGTGCATCCTCACCAATGTTTTTGATAGTTAGTTTTCGGACAACCGGCACATGATTTTGCTGCATGGCAAAATTCACGATCGGGCTATAGATCAGATCAGCTTCTATTTTGGCGGTTAATTCGTTCATTGGGCAGGAATATTCTTTTTAAATTTAGTACAAATTTATTTTTAACTATTACCTCTTCATATGAAATAAATATTAGGGATGTATAAATGTACTTATTTCCAGTGAAGATTGATATTTGGATATAAAGGTTTATCTCCTGATGCAGGACTTCATCCATAAGTGTTCGCAACCTTCACCGGAATTGATCAGACGATCTGTTTTTACAGTGTGATTTCATTTTTCAATTCCAACTCTATCAGCCGCAAGAAGGTCCCCCCCTTCCCGCGGTCCGGTATCTGTACCGGCACTCTCTTCCTTTCGTATACTTCACCAAATGCTTTGGTATCCTAAATTGATTCACTTGTTGTTCGTAAAACAGCCGGGCGGCATGTAATCCAATTTTTGTGCAGACATTTGGTTGTTGATAATTCTTATGCCGTGAAACAGCGGAGGAACAGATGGATGTTATCAGGAAACTTTTCAGGAATGAGGAGGGAGACATTTTATTGTAAGCGTCTGTTGGAACATTCTTAGGTTATATGTAAAGTGGAGCTATTACTGAGAGAGATAAAAAGGCTTTCCCCGTTCAAGCTCATAGGTAGCCTTACTTATTTTAAAAAGCCCTTCAATTGTCAGCGATGCAGTAGCCGGTTTGTGAGCTATCCAGTTTACTGTTGCAAAGCTGATGAAATACATTCTGTTGCTGTCCCCAAATTTATATTTACTGCTAATGGTCTAAAGCTATAAAAATATAAATGGCATTTTATAGAAAGTTGTAAGCGTGCTGTTGTTGAGTTTAGTTTTCGTTGTTAGCTTTTGCTGTTTGGTAATATTGGCTGCTCAAAATTTGACAGGTCTCTTTGTTGTCTGGCACAAGCATAGCCAACTCACAATACCTTTGCTACCAAGCGTCATGCAAGCCTGCTGAGTTGGAAGAGTTTGCTTAGACCAGATGGGGTTGGTACGTACTCCAATCATCAAAAACCCCTTTCTTCCCCTAGCCCATTGTATCTCCCTTTGGTATAAACCCTCTTCAGATTATAAATACCTGCCTGGCAGTTTGGTAGATATACCAGGTAGTAATACATTGAAATATTGGTTTAAAAGATTTATGTTTGTCTAAATTTTAATCCTATGAAAAAAATCATCCTATCATGCTCCATCTTTTTTTTATTATTCTCCTGTAAAAAAGATACCAACAGCACAACATACAAAGTGAGATACACTGTTACAGGAAATAATGTTAACCAGTTTAAAATAACACAAGGCATTACAGACAATTATGTGTTCACTCCATTTTCCGGAACTAAAGACACAACATTGTCTATGCAACCAGGTACAACGTTAAAGTTAGATACAAAGGCAACCAATAATAATCTTGTTGGTTCAATTTATGTAAACGATGTATTGAAAGCAACGGGGGCAGACTTAGATACAGATGGTGATGGTAAAACTGAGGTCAAAATCGATTATACATTACAGAAGTAACCTGAAATTTTTAAATCAAAAAATTCCCAACTAACACAGAAGTAGTAACTATCAGGATTAAAATATCCTTATAGGGTAATGATTTTTTTATTGATTGTATGCGTACTAAAATATCCTCAAGCTCCGCCTGTTAATATTGCCGAAGGATATTTGGCGTTGCGTCTCTGATAAAAAATAGGAATTTCCAGGCACTGCGGTAGACCACTAAACAGGTTTTAGATAATTTTTGGTACTGCCGCCGGGGCTTTGGCTATCCGGTTCAAGCGTATCCGGGTTCACAGGGATTGGCATGCTGGAATGAGCTGTGTAAATAATATCATCCAATGATATATTGAGTATGAATACCCCTTTGGCTATTGAGTTTGGATAAAATATTTTGGCTTCAACGTTTTTAAAACGTCATAAAACCAAAATATGCGCCCAGCCCAATTATCGTGACAGTGTAACGATAATTGAGTCATCGCTGAATTGCGCTGCAAATTGCAGCATTCTGCGAAGATTTTTTTCCTCAAAATTCCGTCCGTGCATTTGTTAAAAAAAATGCGGCGATTAATACATAAAATATTTTGGGTTTTGTCCACATGAATGACAAAGATCTTCTCACAGCAACAAGTTCAAAGAGGCAACCGCTGTACCATTTATTTCAAATACAACAAAGCCTCGGGATAACCACATCCTCCAGAAGGTTTTTACATGACGCGGCGATAACTGCAAAAATAAAAAACCCTGCACTCGAATAAATGCCGGGAAAAGTATTCTCTGTTTCCGGCGCAGGAATGAGGTGTATGCAAAACGTGATGGCCTTCCTGTGCCCGGGCAGACGTTTTATTGCAAGCATCTGCTGGAACATTTTCGGAATGTATAAAGTGCAGCTACTGCTGAGAGAGATAAAAAGGCTTTCCCCGTTCCAGCTCATAGGTGGCTTTACTTATTTTAAAAAGTCCTTCAATTGTCAGCAATGCAGTAGCCGGTTTGTGGGCAAAGAGTTTGATTGTGCGTAGTAAATCATCGGGATTGTCCGGAGCCTTGTTGGTGTAAAAGATGCCGGTTCCCTGATCGGTAATTTTTTTTTCAGACCATTCCTTCCAGTGAAATTTGTAAAATAGAAAAACCATACAAAACCCTTTTAGCAAACAATAGTAAAAATAGCAACGTTAATATATTTTAAAGGGAGGACATAAAATTGTACTGGCTGGCATTATAGTTCAAGAAAAACGTTTTGTTTTAGCGTATCATTAAAAGTAGGTTACCACACCCGGTTTATTTGGGGACTTATCTGCCAGCCATCCGGATAGCAACCAAACCAGCTAAGATGGCAATGGCTATCACTGCGCTCCTGACAATCCATTTTAAAACGGTGAGTTGTACTGTCTCTTCTTTCATATGCGGGACAATATTGTATGATTAGTAAAAGTACCAAAAAAGGGCTGACTGTTCAAACAGTACCCTTTAGTTACTTAACTTAAATGAAACCCGTGGTAAGTTAAAAATAATTTTCTATATTAAACAGCAGCGTATTAAAAGCCGGGAACTGGTAGTAAAATAAATGTACAAACGGCTTCCAGCCCAGATGATTGGGCAAAGCTTAGTTGCCTGCCTGTCACACAATTTTTGGTTCACAATTTGATATTTTTAGATTGCGATTCAAAGAATACAGTGTACGGGCCAGGATTTCTATTCAGGCCCCTCTGCTTATCGCAAGCATTGCTGTTATTTTCGGTGGGTTTGAGGACATGGAAGATGAATATAAATTCATTGAGCGCAGTACCCCGCAGATCCTGATTCAGCGCCTGTTAACAATTCCTTCGGTTGACGCACTCCTGTGTTTGCTGCGTTTTATAAGAGTCAAATTGATTGATAATTTTCCTTAAGGGAGGGGCAATCAGAACACCGGCAAATGTTCGCCCCCTACAAGTTTTAATTTTTTTTTCGATTTATATCTTTAAACAGCGGCATGCTTCGTCGTGATATTAGTCGATTAACCAAACGCCAAAATCCGTCAATTACCCCCTGATATAATCATATTGTAAAGCACCCGCACTTCCAGCTACAGACAAGGGTAAAATAAATAAGGCTGCAACTGGCAACCTTATAAATGTATTAAATGAAGAGTTATGACTTATTTAAAATCGTCAACTGCCAAACGCTCTTATCAAACATTATGGTAGCAGCGAATCCCCCTTAAAAGAGATTGTTGAAATAATTTATAGCCGTTGCAGAAGTTGGAGTTTTTAACCATTAAGCCCGGCATGTCTGTTACTTGATAGTTATCAAAAACCTTTGCGTTATTTTTCCGGCTCCCTGATCAAAAATATCTATGATGATGTAGGTATTGGCAGTAATGCCCGTAACCAGGTATGAAAAATCATATTCATTTTTATTTTTTGCAGTGGCATCATCAACAAGAAAAGGAGTTGTTTGCCCCTCTTTGGTTAGCACAACTTTACTAAGGCTAACAACCGAGCTAATATGACCTGTGATGGTGTATTCGCCGCTTGAATTAGCGATACCCTGAGCAACGTTATTAGAAAAAGTAAGTTGAGGATGTGCACTTTGTTTTTTACAGGATACAATAAAAAACAGGGCAAACAAGGCCATTATAAGAAACGATTTAGTTTTCATTTGGTGGGTTTTAGTGATTTAATGGTAGGACTATCTAACAACGACTAATGTTGTATGATATTGTTTTTTTATAAAAAATAACAGGGATAATATTGCCAAGTAGTAATTGTGCAACTTTTATTATTGGGTATATGAACACTAATACTACAATGCCAGCAGATTCTACATTTATTTTGCCAGGATATATTCGCGAATTGCAAAGGGGACTAAAATTTCATCCTGTCCCTCTTTATTTCCTCAATTTTCCTAGGTGCTATATAGTTACCAATATTTTTTCGGCTATGTTTCTTTCTCAAATTTGTATGTTTTAAAGCGATTTTTTGTTTGGTAAAATGTTCTCTTAAAAGCCAATTTTGCAAACGAAATTTATCAACACTTAAATCCGAATACTTGTGAAATTTTCCCTGACTGAAATCTGGATTTTCCAGATAAGTATTTAGTAAGCGAAAATACAGGTTGGCCTCAGCGTAATTAAACCAAATAAAACTAAAATATGCGACCAGGGTCAATTGTCGTGACTGCGTAACGACAATTTGCTCCTCACTGAATTGCTCTGCAAATTGCAGCATTTTGTAAAGCTTTTTTCCTAAAATTCCGTCCGTACTTTTTGACATTTGTGTATCGGTTTGAAAACCGATGCTCATTCCAGAGGGCCACCGAACCATGCAGGGTTCCGCCAGCTGGCATTTTATATTGCAAATCCATACCTGTTTTACTAACCAACATTGATGCAATCCTTTTTAGGATTTAACCCATCAGTTGCTGTTTCTTAAGTTTACAATCATGGTTGAACGTGCAATACCATGCTAGCAATACCGCCCGCAATTGCCAATACAAAAACCAGCCGGCAGCAACACATAAACTACCCGCTGTCCAAGCGATCCCCGGAGGTTTTGTACTCCTCCATTTTTATAGGGGTTTTTCAATGTAACAAGTTGTGGCAGCAAAAACAATCAGGCGGGGCTGACCGAAATTTTGACGCCGGTTATGGAGGAACTTCGGTTAATGTGCAGCAGCCGCTGTATATCAACGCTGTCATCACTGTTTGCTGCAGGTTTGGTTTGCTTGACGGTGCAGTGGTTTCCGGTGCAGGCTTTCAGGCTGTTGTTGCCGGCGCTTCTTGGTCAAAGTTAAAAGCAGGTTGTTTATACTTGTTGATCAAAACGGTTGGTTGCTAGGTTTTCCGTACAACAAATGTTGTACACGGTTCAGGCAATAGATAACGTTGGTGATAACAGTGTTATGGTCTAAATGTAATACTCCCTTTTGATAAAAGAAATACGAGATAAAGAAATATTTAAGGACAAAAACACAGGTGTTTATATTTGCGGCAGGATAGCCTATGCTCGCGTTCATCAATTGCTACGTCCCGCCCTGCCAACCCTGCCTGATACGGGCCTTCTTTTGGTCTGCTTCGAGACTGCTTCGACACTCCTTCGCTAAATACCGAACAGGTATACAAGAATAGTAAAAGAAATAGCGAAGCAAAAATTCAGTAGCCAACTTGCACCTGCGCTTCATAAGTATGGCAGGGTGTGTAACGGCGTACAAAAATGTGCATCGGCCTTCAATTTTGTACAACCTAAAGTAGCAGGCAGCGGACCCCGTAAAAAATACGTAGCGGCTGCGGCCAAAGTTTTTGCTCCTTCGTCTGCAGCCATTGTTCACGGTTATTACTTCCAAAAACGTCCTCCATATCCGTTGCGTTAGCCGTGAACGTTGTTTACTACGAAGTGACGAGTGTGATTAATCCTGCGCAACATCCTCGGCCATTCTGCAAAAGCCAACGAGGGATATTGCTGGAAAAGATCTTATAAATGGAAGCCGCTAACTTTAATTTGATCAAAGAGTACACCGCCGTAAAAAAGTGTTTCATCGTCACGGTGCGTGGCAAAAAACAAATCAAATCGAATCACCTGTTGGGCATGCCACGCACGATAGCGAAGGCAAAGCTTTAGCTGCACCGGTTTGGAATATGCAACCTTCAATAATTGTAATGATCAGGATTTAGAAGCAGCAGGTGGTAGCAATACTGCCTGTGGTGCAATATTTTTAACAGGTGTTGTTGTTTTTAAATAAGCAAAAATTGCTTTCAGTTCATCATCACTCATTTTGATTGCAGGCATCATTGACATAGGCGGCATGAGTGGCCTCGTGTTGTCAAGCCCCATCCATTTGCGTTCGTGCAGGGCTTTTATAAACTGCTCTTCCTTCCAGCTGCCGATACCCGATGCGTCGGAAGTAAGATTTACGGCATAAGTTGTACCCCATGGTAAACGGGCGGGAAACATTTATTTAGAAAGATAACATTTTTTTTATTGGAAACGACACAGAAAAGTGTAGAGCTAATAATGCCCTATATCAGGCACTTCCTGATTGCTGCCATTATCAAAGAAAACAAGCTTAATTCTTTCATCATCATAAAATAAAAAAAAATGAAAAAAGTAATCATTCTCTTAATTGCAATAACCACAGCGTTTGCTGGTTTTGCACAAACAGGTAAAAATAACATGCCTGCAAAAAAAGCAGCCGTGGCGCAACAGGCAAAATACACCTGTCCCATGCACCCGAATGTAACAAGCGACAAGCCAGGCAAATGTTCTGAATGCGGTATGGATTTAACCAAATCGAAAAAGGAGCAAATGAAAATGGAAGTAATGAAAATGTACTCCTGTCCAATGCACCCGGATGTTACCAGCGACAAGGCGGGCAAATGTTCACAATGCAATATGGACATGACAGAAGTAACGAAGAAATCTAAAATGAAAAAAGGCTAATCGGCAGGAGCATTGGAGAAATACTTTATTTCTTCAATGCGCTTTTAAAAATTAGAAACAACCCAAAATTGTATAAATCGCTGCCACGATTCTATAAGAGGTTAGGCATAATGTGATGGTAACTTTGTAGTACAAAAATAAAATACTATGACACATACATATAAAGTTAGCGGAATGACATGTGGAGGTTGCCAGGCAAAAGTGCAGGGATTATTATCCAAAGTTCCTGGTGCAAAGAATGTAGCAATTAATTTGGCAAAAGGAGAAGCAATAATTGAAATGGATAAACATATTGCAACCGGTGAATTGAAAGAAGCACTAATTGATTATCCAAAATATCAGTTATCAGAAACCAATCATCAGCTACATATTGTTGCTCCTGTTATTGCGGAAGAAGAAGCAAAATCATGGATAGAAACTTACAAGCCTATCTTGCTGATATTTGGATACATTATTGGCATTACACTGCTGGTTGAGTATATACACGGGGAATTTTTCTGGATGCGGTGGATGAGTCATTTTATGGCTGGCTTCTTCCTGGTATTTTCCTTTTTCAAATTATTGAATCTAAAAGGGTTTGCAGAAAGTTACAGCATGTATGATATTGTGGCAAAAAAATGGAGCGGCTGGGGCTATGTATATGCTTTTGCAGAACTGGCATTGGGTATTGCCTTTCTTACCGGGTTCAGCCCCATCCTAACGAATATTGTTACCTTTGTGGTAATGACTGTTAGTATTATCGGTGTTCTGCAAAGTGTGGCTAATAAACGTAAAATAAAATGCGCCTGTTTGGGTGCAGTGTTTAATTTGCCCATGAGTACCATCACCATTATTGAAGATGCGTTGATGATAGGGATGAGTGCTATTATGCTAATAAAGATGTTATAATGACTGCAATAAAATCAATAGGGCAATTTTTCTGGCGAATCTTCAAAGCAATTTTTGTAAGAAAAAAAGATTGCTGTAAATGATGTATTTTGCTGTTTCAATACAAGTATGAACAGCAATCTCTCCCAAATCATCCTTCAATACAAAGAAGATAAACAATCTGTTTTCAATACATGGTTTATCAATAATGAAGAACGCCTGAAAGCATTCCGTTCAATTCGAAGGGGTGTAATGCAGGTGATTGATGACATTAAGAATAAAAAATTTCCGAATGATTTCAAAGGTTCTTCATTAGAATTTGTGCTTACTTGCATAACGGAGCAAAAGCAGGTTTTTGAAGGTGCTTCACACCCATTTTATTGGAAACCCAAATTAAGGATACCGGATATTTATGAGAATGAAAATAACAAACAAGCTTTTGGACAATTTCTCGAAAACTGTCTCAATGCAAAAACAGAAGAACAGATAATCAAAGAAATCATAAGGCTAGATAGTTTAAAAATTAAAGGGCTTGGCCCTTCGGTAGCCAGTATTTTATATTTTTTGCATCCTACCATTATTCCTCCTTTCAACACAGCAATTATCAACGGCTTTAATTTTCTATTCAAAGACAAAAAGAAGCTTGGTAGCTGGAGTGAATACTTAAAGTTAAGGGAGGTAATGATTGATACCAATAATCAACACCGTTCTGTATTATCATCAGACCTGGGAGCAATAGCGGGGCTATTGTTTGAAATTGGAACACAGAAACTGGTTTTAGGCAGTGATGTATATTTATCAGAACCGGAACGTAAAAAATTAGAAAAATTAATAGAGAAACGACAGCAGGATGTGCAACAGGAAAAAGAAGAAGAGAACCTGCATACCGAAATGCAATATCATTTATTGAAGATAGGTAGTGCTTTAGGCTATGATGTTATCGCTGCATCCAACGACCGTTCAAGGTCGCATTGCGGTAATAACTTTTCGTTTATGAGTTTGCAGCAATTCCCTGAAATTAATTTGGACAAAGAAACGCTGAACACTGTAAAATTGATTGATGTTTTGTGGTTTCAAAAAAATACCAATAATGTGATTGCCGCCTTTGAAGTGGAAAAAAGTACGAGTATCTATTCAGGCATTTTGCGGCTGACAGATTTGAGTTATTCTATTGCAGATGGTGATGAAGTGTTTTATTTGATAGTCCCTGATAAAAGAGAAAAAGATGTATGTCTGCAATTATGCCGCCCTGCGATTAAGCAAAATAATGTAGTTATCAAATACATCCTGTTTTCAGAACTTCGCAGCAATTGTGATGCTCTGTGCAAATTTGGCGAAAGTCATCATATTATGGAGAAGATTGCTAAAGCGGTATAAAAGCCATAATTCTATAACTATTTTCCATAATTGTGTAACTCCTAAATCATCCTGCTGGTTTACCTTTAGGTTCGGGAATAGGTGATTTTCCAAAAATTATCTTATTTTTATCTTCGGTAATGAAAAGAAACATATCCATACAATTCAAAGCTGCTTTCCTGCTGATAGTATTCGGGTTGAATACTATGGTAGGTTTTGCCTGTGCTATGGGTGCAGATATGGGATTTAATGCAACTCATCATCACGATGAAGAAGCGACAGAGATTCATGAACATGCAGATGGTGTTAAACATGACCATCATAAACAGGCTGCAAAACATGAGCATGAAGAAAACAAGCCTGAAAAGAAAGAAAAAAAAGGCTGTTGCAATGATGATGTACAAAAATTTCAGCGTTTAGACAAAGCCCTGAATCAAAGTGCAAAAACAGTTATTGATGCACCTGTGTGTGCCGCCATCATCAGCAATTTCTTAGGCATAGATGTCTATAATTTATCAAAGACTTACCCCCCAAAATATAGAGCCAGGTTTTTTTATCCCCCTCCCCCCGACATTCGCATAGCAATCCAGAGTTTTCAAATATGATTTGATTTAATGTTTTAGGCATGAGGTATCCTCATGCCCGTAATTATTTTGTTTAAACATTAAATCAGATTAAAATGAAAAAGATATTTTTTATAGTTGCATTATTTGCAACTGTATTTATACAACATAGCTTTGCCCAGGATAACACCAGGATACAGCCTTCACAATTACTCACTTCCTACTACAATTTAAAAGATGCATTGGTTAGCAGCAATGCAAATGCTGCTGCTACAAGTTCAGCAGAAATTGTTAAAGCAATAAATGGTATTGATAAAGAAACAATAAAAGACGAGCCCCGTAATGCTTTATTAAGCGATGCAACTGCAATTTCGCAGACTAAAGACCTTAAGGTACAAAGGGAAAAGTTTGCAACTTTATCAACCAATATGTTTGCCTTAGCCAAAACGGTAAAGCTCTCCACAGAACCCGTTTACCAACAATATTGCCCAATGAAAAAAGCATCATGGCTTAGTAGTAGTAGTAAGGTAATCAAAAACCCTTATTACGGCAGTGCTATGCTTACCTGCGGCAGCGTTAAAGAAACATTATAACAAAAAACTATGCCTTCCCCTGCTTTTTCTTTACAGGAAGCCGGGTGAGGTTATTTGCATTATAACGAACTAAAAATAAGAAAAATGAAAAGTATAATAATCAGCTTGGCTATTGCAGCCATTACATTTACTGCATGCAATAGCAGTACCGATAAAGCAACTGAAAACAAAAGCAGCGGAACAGATACGGCCAAGGTAAAGCCACAAACTGATATTGCAACAGCAACGCCACCACCAGTTGCAGAAACAAAAGCAGCAGTTTCTATTAAAGAAATTGTAACGGCATATTTACAATTAAAGAATGCTTTTACAAAAGACAATAGTACCGATGCTGCAACAGCAGGGACATCTTTAGAAACTGCATTTAAAACTTTTGATAAGACAGCTCTTTCAACCGACCAAAAGAAAACATTTGAAGATGTGGAAGATGATGCAAGAGAACATGCAGAGCATATTGAGAAAAATGGCGGAAACATTGCACATCAACGGGAGCATTTTGTAATGCTGAGTAAAGACATGGCAGACCTTGTTAAAACATTTGGTAATGGTGGGCAAACACTCTATAAAGATTTTTGCCCAATGGCAAATGATGGTAAAGGGGCTATATGGATAAGCGAAGTGAAAGAAATTAAAAATCCATACTTAGGTAGCAAAATGCCAACCTGCGGCACCATGAAAGAAGAAATAAAATAATCATGCGCCGAACCGTAAAGATAATATTGCTTGTACTTCTTGTAGTATTCATTGCCATTCAATTTATACGACCAGCAAGGAATGTAAGCAATCAGGTATTGCCAAATGATATTTCAAAACTGGTGAGGGTTCCTGATAGTGTGCAGGTGTTTTTAAGGCATGCTTGCTATGATTGTCATAGCAATAACACTAACTATCCCTGGTATGTAAATATTCAACCGATGGGATGGTTAATGGCTAATCATATTAGAGAGGGTAAATCAGTGTTGAACTTTAGTGAGTTTGGTAATTATTCGACAAGAAAACAATTAAGCAAATTGACGGGAATTGCAAACAGTATTAAGGATAATGCTATGCCTTTATCATCTTACAAATGGATGCACAAAAATGCCCGGATTGGCAAAGATGAAAAAGCTATTATTATCAATTGGGTTGAGCAATCAAAAGACAGCCTTTCGGCTAAAAATTAAAAAATGAAAAAAACACCAAAAGGTGTAACCACCTCAGTATTAAAAAAAGTGAAAGGCGTATGGAAGATTATAATTAGCCACAACTCATCAAGAAAATAGGTGTAATAAAAATTAGTAAAATGAAAGAAATAATTGTAATGGCCTTCGGGTTGATAATATATTCAATTGCATCTGCTCAGGAGATGAAAGGTATGGACATGACCAAAAAAGAAAACACTCAAAAGGTACAGCCTGCAACATACACCTGTGTAATGCACCCAGAAATACATGCCATCCAACCGGGTAATTGCCCTAAATGCGGAATGAAGCTGGTAAAGGAAAAACCTAAAACCTTAAAGCAGCCGGTAGTACAAAAGCATGCTGATATGCAAATGCCGAAGGATACAACAAAACCAATAGCAATGAACATGGGTAAGAAGGATAGTATGCAAATGCAGCCCACAACATACACCTGCCCAATGCATCCTGAAATACATGCCACGAAACCGGGCAATTGCTCCAAATGTGGTATGAAATTAATTAAGGAAAAGCCAAAAGCTGTTTCAAATTCAGCAGATAATAGACACGATGGAATGCAAATGTCCAAAGATACTTCTAACAGGAAATCAATGGATATGGACAATATGAAAATGGATGATAAACCTATGGATAATATGGAAATGCCAAAAGCAAACTTAGGCTCCATAAAAACAATCGCAAATAACACGCCACCTCGTACAGTACGTTACGATTTATATGTTGCCGATACCACAGTAACATTTGGAAAAAAATCAAAAAGGGCCATTGCAGTAAACGGTCAGATACCAATGCCTACCCTCACGTTTACTGAAGGCGACACGGCAGAAATTTCTGTTCACAATAATTTAGACGAAGAAACATCGTTGCATTGGCATGGTTTGATTCTGCCCAATCAATATGATGGCGTACCCAACCTTACCCAAATGCCTATCAAGCCACACACAACGCATTTGTACAAGTTCCCCATCATCTAGCATGGCACGCATTGGTATCATAGTCATACAGGGTTACAAGAACAAATCGGCATGTACGGTATGTTTATTATGAACAAAAGAAAGGAATGGGATATACCAACTATTCCCATGATGCTTAGCGAATGGATAGATATGAAACCAGAGGAAGTACACCGGAGTTTACATGCAGCTACAGATTGGTTTGCTGTACAAAAAGGTAGCACACAAAGCTATGCCGAAGCAATTAAGCAAGGTCATTTTAAAACAAAAGTTACCAACGAATGGAAGCGGATGAACGCAATGGATTTAACAGATGTGTATTACGATAATTTTTTACTGAATGGTAAAAACCAAAATGAACAGTCACAGTTTAAAGCAGGTGATAAAGTAAGGTTGCGTATTGCCAATGGAGCGGCGTCAGATTATTTTTGGCTATCGTATGCAGGTGGCAAAATAACCGTGGTAGCTACTGATGGCAATGATGTGGAACCGGTAGAGGTGGACAGGTTGATAATAGCCGCTTCTGAAACCTATGATGTAGTGGTAACCATTCCAGAAAATAAAAGTTACGAATTTTTAGTAACACCTGAAGACCGTACCAAACATGCTTCCTTGTGGTTGGGCAGTGGCGAAAAAGTAGCCGCAACTAAAATGAAGCGGCCAAAATATTTTGCCGGTATGCGTATGATGAACCAGATGATGGATATGAAAGGCAACATGATTGAAATGGAAGGAATGAAAATGGAGAACCAGGTGATGGATATGAATACAGTAATGTATCCTGAAATAACCGGAGATGAAACCCCCAAAGCAGAAAAGCCAAAAGAAACAATGCCGAGCCATGAAGGGCATAACATGCAAATGCCGAATAATAATAGTATGCAGGGAATGAACATGGAAGCCGAAACTTCTGATATTATTTCACTGAATTACACTATGCTTAAAGCACCGGAAAAAACAACTTTGCCAGAAGGCCCTTTAAAAATATTGAAGTTTGACCTCACCGGAAATATGAACCGCTATGTATGGACACTTGACAACAAAACAGTTTCTGAAAGCGATAAGATCCTGATAAAAAAGGGAGAAAATGTGCGGATCATTTTATTCAACAACAGCATGATGCGTCACCCTATGCACCTGCACGGACACGACTTCAGACTACTGAATGGTCAGGGAGAATATGCACCGTTGAAGAACATAATAGACATCATGCCAATGGAAAGAGATACCATTGAATTTAATGCCAATGTTTATGGCGATTGGTTTTTTCATTGTCATATTTTGTACCACATGATGAGCGGCATGGGCAGGGTATTTACTTATGAAAATCAGCCTGCCAATCCGGAAATACCAAATCCTAAATTAGCACAACGAAAATTATTTGCAGATGACAGGATGTTTCATTTGATGGGAAAGTTGGGTATAGAAAACAATGGCAGCGATGGAGAAGCCATGCTGGCAAATACAAGATGGAAACTAAGCACACTTTGGCATTTGGGCTATCACGATATGCACGGCTACGAAAGTGAAACGATGGCAGGACGTTACTTAGGCCGTATGCAATGGTGGTATCCGTATGTTGGGTTTGATTATCACTATAAAGTAGAAGGTGGCCCCAAGAACATTTTCGGCAATGAAGAGAAAAATTGGTTTGGGCAAACAAGTAATAAGAACAATCGCAGAACAGTAGTAGCAGGTATTGCTTACACCTTACCTATGCTGTTTGTTGCAGATGCCAGAGTAGATGGTGATGGCAAATTTCGTTTTCAATTTGGCAGGGATGATGTGCCTGTAACAAAGCGTTTGCGTTTTAGCATGATGATAAACACGGATAAAGAATACATGGCAGGATTGAGGTATATCGCTACAAAGTATATTTCTGTTTCATCGCATTATGATAGTGATATGGGCTTAGGTGCCGGGTTAACAATTACCTATTAAAATTGCTTTTCCTGCCAACAACGCAAAGGAATAAAAAAGATTTATTGCCAAAGAGAAGCATGAAGAAGAATAATAATTTATATGGGTCGGAGCCCTGCTTTAGTTTCCTTATTTATAATGAAATGCTTTATGGAGAGCGGTTTCAGTACCCGCCAATTTTGACCGGTAGTTTTAATCCAAAATGTGTAGCAATTAATTTTAGAAAGAGATTATTATAATTATAACAACTAAATACATACCAGCACTTCGCTACAAATGGTTAACTCCATTGTATGATTTCTTTATTAATCGCACCATGCCTGCGAAGAAAATGAAACGGGTATTAATTGAAGCAGCTAATATTTCAGCAAAACTGAAAGTATTGGACTTTGGTAAAGCTACATTAACCATTATGATAAAAGAATTATGCCTGGAAGCGAAGGTAACAGGCATTGATGTGGATAGAGAAATATTAGATAAGGCAATTCAAAAAGTAAAAGAAAAGAAGTTGGATATTCTCTTACCTGATTATGATAGTTCACAGCTTCCTTTTCAGAACAAAGCCTTTGACAGAATACTCTCCTGTTTGGTTTTTCATCACCTTGATGCAGATACAAAAAGAAAAACACTGGCGGAAGCGTTCAGAATTTTAGGAAATAACGGCGACCTGTTTATTGCAGATTTTGGCCGGTCAAAATCATGGGTACAGCGAACGCTTTTTAATATTATAAGAGGCCTTGATGGATTTAAATCAACAGATGCCAATGCAAAAGGATTACTGCCTCAATTAATTTCGGAAGCTGGGTTTGAAACTGTAACTATTAAAAATCGTTTAAAAACTATGTTTGGAGAAGTGCAAATAATAAATGCTGAAAAGATATTCAGCAAATAAACGTTTGTTGTCAAAATAGATTATAAGATTAATAAAAGTGGTTTATATAACTGTTTAAATAAGCTAACAATAATGAAACTCTACATCAAATACATGGTAAGCATTCGCTGCAAAATGATGGTGAAAGAGGAATTGAAGAAACTCGGCATCCCTTATGTTGCTGTTAATTGGGGCGAAGTAGAGATAATAGAAAATATTACAGCAAAACAGCGGAAGCAAATAAAAATCGCTTTACGCAAATCCGGGTTTGAACTAATGGATGATAAAAAAGACATACTGATTGAAAAAATTAAAAATGTAGTGGGGGGGGGAATATTGAAGATGCTTTCAGAGAAACGTTTGAAACAATGAAATTGAATATTTCAATTGTTAGGGACCCACTTGGTCAGGACTTTACTTTGACACTGCCCAAAGCAACTAAACATAAAGTTGAAATTAAATCGGTTGCTCATGGTAGTAGTAAAGCATTACTTTCAAAATTACAGGGACAGACAGCAGTATCAATGCCAGATAACTATACACTTTGTGTAATGGAAAGACCTATTGGAGCTTTATATCCTGATAAATCAGAGTTTGCAAACCTGGCTCGTTTTGTTATGAACATCGGACATCTTATTAAAGAAAAGGTAGAATCAGGAAGCATTATTGAGCAAACTATTTCTAATTCAATTGCCCGGGAAATTGGATTAGAATTTGAAAACGTAAATTATAAATTTGGGATTAAGAAAAATATTTGGGCAACTAATCTCGCTATAAAACAATTTGCAGAGAAATTAATTTCAGTTTTTTAGTTCTTAAATTGTAAAATATCTAATGAACTTACTCTTTCAATACTTCAAAAAATTCAATCCCCTTTCCAAAGAAGCGGAAGCTGCGATTCAAGCAATAAGCAGTATCGTTACGATTAAAAAAAGCAAAGACCTGCAACCTATTGGCCACACCTGCAAAACAATTTACTTTATAAATAAAGGATTGGCCCGTATCTATTACTTTAAAGATGGGATAGATGTAACAGAGAGCTTCTCTTTTGAAAACAACATCGTTGCAAGAGTGGAAAGTTTATTTAGCGGTAAGCCAAGTCGTAAAGCAATTCAGGTGTTGGAGGATAGTGAGGTAGTAGCCATTAATGCCAATCAACTCTTCAAAATCTATGATACCTTTCCGGAGATTGAAAGATTGTTTCGTAAAATATTTGAGACAGCTTATGTAGAAACAGTAAACCGAATTGAAGGGATGCAATTTCATTCAGCAGAAGAACGGTACAATGCCTTATTAAGCGAAGCTCCCAATGTATTAATGAGAGTGCCTTTAAAATATGTTGCTTCTTACCTTGGCATTACACAAGTGAGCCTAAGCCGTATCCGGGCACACCGGTAATTATTTATCCTATGTTAAAGGATTAGCCATTTAGGAGTGCCACCTTTGTGCAATAAAATTTTGCATTATGGAGGGCATACAACAAATAAATACCAACACACTCAGAAGCTGGTTAGAGAACGGTAAAGCAGTTTCTATACTTGATATAAGACCCATTGAAGAACGAACAGAATGGTTTATTCCGGGCAGTATTTATTTGAATGCTTACGATAAGCTAAAAGCAAATAATCCCGATGCCTTACATGGATTGCACCTTGATAAAACAGTACCGGCAGTAACCATTTGTGCCGGTGGCAAAACCAGTATGATTGCCGCAGATTTGTTACAGATGCAAGGCTTTGAAGCGTACTCATTACAAGGTGGTATGAAAGCCTGGAGCCTGGCATGGAACACTGCAAAAATTTCTTTCCCTTATTTTGATGTAATACAATTCAGAAGAACTGGTAAAGGTTGTCTTTCCTACATCATTGCATCCAATAAGGAAGCAATAATAGTAGATGCTTCGCTGCCAATTGAAGCTTATCAGGAACTTCTATTAAAAGAAAGACTTACCCTAAAGTATGTTATGGAAACGCATATTCATGCCGACCATCTTTCAAGGTCAAAACAATTAGCAGAGAAAAATAATGTCCCGCTTTATCTTCCAATACCAAACAAAGTAAACTTCAACTTTGAGCCAGTAACCGGCACCACTATTTTTGATGCAGGCAATATCAAAATAAAAGCAATTCAAACACCAGGGCATACACTGGAAAGTACCAGCTATTTTATTGATGATAAAGTATTGCTTACAGGGGATACGCTTTTTATCAGTGGAGTTGGCAGGCCAGACCTGAAGGCAAACAATGATGAAGCCATACAAAAATCGAAATTACTTTATCAGTCTTTACAGAAAATATTAGCACTTGATGAAAATATAATTGTAATGCCAGCCCACACCAGTCAGCCAATAGATTTTGACAATATTCCCATTCAAACAACAATCGGCATTATTAAAAAAAATGTAGCCATACTTCAATTAAGCGAAGAAGAATTTATCAATACCATTCAGCAACGCATTCCACCAACACCTGCCAACTATCTTTCAATTGTGGAGAAAAATATTAACGGCGATTTTAGTGATGTAAACCCAATTGATTTGGAAGCCGGGGCAAACAGGTGTGCAATTTCATAAATCAAATTCTTATAAAAAAAATAACATGAAAAATAAAAAAACACTACTTAGCTTTTTGCCTATAGTAATTATAATTTTTGCATCCTTTAGCTTAAAACAAACAGAGCCCTGGAAGCCGAGCCAATTGATGCCACCGGCAGACCTTGCAGCCATTATCAATAATAAGACCGATACAAAACCTCTAATCATTAGTATTGGTCCTGATGCATTGGTAAAGGGTTCAATTGATATTGGCCCTGCAAATGATAAAGGCAACCTTATTAAATTGAAACAATTTTTAGCAAAGGAGAAAAAAGACAGGAACATTGTAATTTATTGCGGCTGTTGTCCATTTGAACATTGCCCAAATATCCGGCCTGCTTTTGCATTATTAAACGAAATGAAATTTACCAATCACAAACTATTAAGCCTGCAGCACAATATTAAAATAGATTGGATTAACAAGGGTTTTCCTGTAAATAATTAAACTCCTGAAAATATTTAATACAATGAATGTGGTGCAATTAGGCTTAAAAGAAAACTGGAAACAATTTTGGTTATTGGTATTCATCAATGCACTTGTTGGTGGCATGATAGGTTTGGAAAGAACACTGCTGCCTGAGATAGCGAAGAAAGAATTTCACTTAACATCCACCTCCATTATTTTATCTTTTATAATTGTGTTTGGCTTATTTAAAGCATTCACCAACTACTTTACAGGCGCATTGGCCAACAGGTTTGGGAGGAAAAAATTATTGGTATTTGGCTGGCTGGTTGGTATTCCTGTTCCTTTTATTTTGATGTATGCAAACAATTGGAACTGGATAATATTTGCCAATATCTTATTAGGCATCAACCAGGGTTTAACATGGAGCAGCACGGTGGTAATGAAAATTGATTTAGTAGGTGAAAAAGAAAGAGGCTTTGCTATGGGGCTGAATGAATTTGCTGGGTACGGCATGTTAGGATTAGTAGCTTTTACTACCAGCAGCATTGCCAATAATTATGGGTTAAGGCCATATCCTTTTATTATAGGAATTGGGTTCGTTATTGCAGGAACATTATTGTCATGGCTTTTTGTAAAAGATACAAGTGGCCATGTAAATAAAGAAGCACAACTAAATAGCAGCGTTCCCCTTTTGAAAAATGTATTTAAAGAAACAAGCTGGCTGAATAAAAATTTAGGGTCGGTAACACAGGCCGGTTTAATTAACAACCTGAACGATGCAATGATTTGGGGTATACTGCCGGTGCTGCTGGCACAAAGAGGTTTTGGTATTGCACAGATAGGAATTATAACCGCCGTTTACCCGGCAGTGTGGGGATTAGGTCAGTTGATAACTGGAAAACTGGCTGACATCTATTGCAAAAAGGACTTGCTGTTTTGGGGAATGTTGTTACAGGGCATAGCTATTATACTGATAATATTTTCAAGCAGCGTTGCTCATTATATTGCTATCTCAGTTATTCTTGGAATAGGCACCGCAATTGTTTATCCTACTTTTTTGGCAAGCATTGCAGAAGATACCAACCCACAGCAACGGGCAAAGAGTTTAGGTGTATTTAGATTTTGGAGAGATTTAGGCTATGTCATCGGCGCACTACTTACAGGCGTATTTACAGATTTATTTAGTATCGAATTTTCAATTGCCTTTATTGGTGTGCTTACTATTCTTTCATCAGTTGTTATCATTTACCGGATGTATTGTAAGCCGCAGGTAAAAAGGGTTTTCAGAAATGCAAAAAGCCTTTTACAAAATAAAGATAGAAATGTTGTACGGGTTTAATCATTATTAAAACTAACGATGTTGAGTTCTTTTAAAATCTCAAAAAACAGTATAATAAACTGGGCATAGTATTTTATGTCCCATGATTCACCAATTTTATATTGGCAACCAATTTCTATAATGCTTTTTGTTCCGTCCATCAGCACTACTTCTATAAAATCAATATCAGCTTCATTAAAATGTTTTATTTTATTATTCAGCATCCGGAAATGTTTAAAATCAGGGAATCGCTTTTCGATAGCAGCGGTGTCGAATACTTTATTATCGGAAGCCCTGTAAATGCTCTCCAGTAAATGATACATACTGGTATGCAACGCTTTTATTTTTGGAACGATGGCATTGAATCTGTCTTTACTCTCGGGTGAGGCAAAATGATTTTTCTTATCAATTTCCATTATGCTTACTGCCGTTGCTGTATTATCCTTTACATCAACTTCATATAATTCGCCAATTTGATTTAATACAAACTCCACATCATGGTATAGATAATAACCTTCCTTTAAACTGTATATAGGCATAGGGGGCAAATTTCAGGTAAAATGAAACAACTGTAATAAGTTTTGTTGTGTCTTAAAAACTGTAAGTAAAGTACAAATAATTATGCCGTTCCCTGGCGGTCGGGCTTTTCACTACAATCTTCTTACCAGAAGGATTCCCGTTTCTATCCCTAACGGATTCTTTTAAAGATTCAACAATAGAAAGCGGTTAAAAATATTAAGTCAACCCCGGCACAGTACACCCGTCTTATTTCTTTTGCGCCTGCGGCAAATAAGCCGGGAGAACTGTGCCGGATAATGATATTGGTCATTGAGATTGGCTTCCCGAAAAAATCGGGACCGGCTGTGCCTAACCAAACATAATTCCAGATTAATCAAATTGTAAAGGTGACTAAATGATTGCTCAAAAGATAGACTTTGCAAAAATTATTGCAGTGACCCCGGCACAGTACACCCGCCTTATTTCCATTTCGCCTGCGGCAAATAAGCCGGGAGAACTGCACCGGACAATGAGATTGGTCATTGAGATTGGCTCGTACCTCACCAACCACAATTCCAGCTACTTCAAATTATAAAGATACTGCAAAGCAGATTTTATGAGAATCAACTTTTTAAAAACTCATTCATCCTTATCTGACGCAAATTTCTTGACAGGATTTGTCAAAAGCAAGGTCTGCGTCCCGCCAAAATGCAGGGGCGGGACTGGCCACGGGTGTTGCAAAAATAATCTCCACCCCGGTTTGGCCTCCTTCGGAGAAAATATTTGTGGGGTAGTATTCTTTTTACAAAAACCTTGCTTTTGCCAAACCCTGTTTCAAGGCCGGGTTGCTACGATTAGAACGAACGAGGCGTATGCCGACTTTAAACATTTATTAAACAATTAAAATTTACAATCATGGAAATGACAGCAAGATTAACAGGTGATGCAAAAATCAGCACCCTGAAAAATGACAAACAGGTGGTAAACTTCAATATAGCAATTAACGACAGCTACAAAGCAAAAGGCAGTAGCGAATCAACAAAAGTAGTAACCTATGTGCAATGCGATTATTGGGTAAATCCGGGTGTTGTACAGTACCTGACCAAAGGTACATTGGTAGAGTTACAAGGAAGAGTTGGTGTAAATGCTTACATCGGTAAAGATGGTGAAGCCAAAGCCACATTAACCTTTCATGTAAACACCATAAAACTGCATGGTAAGGCAAGTACAAAGAATGAAGTTCCAGTTACAGAAAATGCGGGAGCAATTTTAGAACCAGCAGACGATTTACCATTTTAGAACAAAATCAAAAGGGCGTTGGTAAAATGCTGATGCTCTTTTATAAAAAAATTATTTTCAAAATTTAAAATCAACAATCATGGCACACAATTTAAATTTCAACGAACTAACTGGCAAACACAGTTTCTTTTCAGTAAAGGAAAAAGCCTGGCATGACCTGGGGCAAATAGTAGAGGGATACCCAACCAGTGCAGAGGCACTAAAATTTGCAGGGCTTGATTATACCGTAGCCAAAAGAAAACTGTTTACGTTTGATAACGAAAACGAAGCAGCCAATGAAGACGTCGAAATAAAGATTCCAGAAATAGAAGTTCCCAATTATTTTGCAACCATCCGTACCGACAATGAAACAGTTTTAGGTGTGGTGGGTAAAGATTATGAAGTGGTACAAAATATTGATGCGTTCAGTTTTTTTGATGCTATTGTTGGCGGTGATGGCATACAATATGAAACCGCAGGCGTGTTGGGCAAAGGAGAAAGAATTTTCATTACTGCTAAATTGCCCAATTACATCAAAGTAGGGAATGATGATTTGATTGAGCAGTATTTATTTTTAACTACTTCCCACGATGGCGGCGGCAGTATTACCGCAGCGTTTACTCCCGTTAGGATTGTCTGCAATAATACTTTAAATGCAGCCCTTCAAAACCATAGCAATGCTTTTAAAATAAGGCATACCGCCAATGCAAAAGAGCGCTTAGAAGAAGCCCACAAACTAATGGGCATTACAAACAATTTAAGTATCCAGTTAGAAGGTGTTTTTAATCAATGGGCTAAAATTCGTATTACAGACCCCGAAGTAAAAAAACTGATTCAAATGGCTTTAGTACCTAACAAAGAAGTGTTGCAAAATGTACAGGCTGGTAAAGATGATGAATTATCCACCTGTTTTAAAAACATGACCGATGCCGCTTTTGAATATGCTATGACAAATGAAACGCAACAATTAGAAACTACTAAAGGCAGTTTGTTTGGTGCTTACAACGCCGTTACGGGATATTTTCAAAATGTAAGGATTTACAAAAATGAAGAAGCAAAACTTAAATCCTTACTGTTTGGTGGTACCGGACAATTGAGGACACAAAAAGCATTTCAACTTTGTGAGAGTTTTGCAAAGGCTGAGGTAATGGAATTTTACAATTAAGATTTTTAAGGGGCAAACAAAAAAGTTTGCCCCTTATTCTATCAGATTGTTAAATCGAGTAGGAAGCGTAGGATTATTTCCTACGCTGTCCTCTCACACCACCGTACGTGCCTTTCTGGCATACGGCGGTTTGTTAGAATAATGATAACTGCGTTTTCTTTAGCCAGATATAAGTGTTAAGAAAACCATCGTAGCCCTTCTTTTGAAAATATTCATTTGTGAGGCTGCGCTGTAATACAGGACTGATTGCAGTACGGATAAATCCTCTGCTGAATGACCATTGGTATGCTTTATTTGCAGGTATGCCAAGCTTTCTCAGGTTATATGCTTTTGTCTTTCGCTTCTTCCATTGCTTCCACTTACATATTCTGAGCCGCATGCGAACATATTGATCCAATCCTCTCATTAGATGCTTTGCAGTATCTGTAGCAAAGTAATTAACCCATCCTCTGATCAGTAAGGTGAGTTTGCTTATTCTTGCTTCCTCTGATAGTGCATTGCTCCGTTTCGTTATTTCCTTGCATTTTGTTTTAAGCCTTTCTATACTTCTGTTCGCAATCCGAACCAGCCATTTCCTTTTGTATTGATAAAAGGAAAAACCCAACAGATTACTCTGGTGGGGACGGCTAATCTTACTCTTTTCTCTGTTTACTTTCAACTGAAGTCTTCGTTCAATAAAATTCATGACATTCACTTTGACCCGTTCTGCTGAAGCTTTGCTTGAAACGTAAATACTAATATCATCTGTATACCTAACGTAGCTGAGCCCACGCTTTTCCAACTCCTTATCCAATTCATCTAATACAATGTTGGATAGTAGCGGACTTAATGGACTTCCTTGCGGAGTACCTTTAGTCCGTTGGCTAGATACTCCTCCTTCCATAATACCACTTGTAAGGTATGCCCTCATTAATTTTAGTGTACGCTTGTCTGCAATTTTTCTGCTTAACAAGGCCATCAGCCTATCATGGTTTACATGATCGAAAAACTTTTCTAAGTCCAGTTCTATAACCAATGCCTTGCTGTTGTTTAAATACTCCTGTGCCTGTAGCACCGCCTGATGAGCATTCTGACCAGGACGGAACCCATAGCTTTGTTTAGAGAAAAAGGGTTCGTAATAACCTTGCATCCAATGGGCAATTGACTGTTGTATCAGCCTGTCCACAACAGTTGGTATCCCCAACATTCTCTTTCCTCCCTGTGGCTTTGGTATCTCTACCTTCCGCACAGGGGCTGGCCTGTAGGTTCCTTCCAAAATACCGGCACGCAAACTTTGCCAGTTAGCGTTGATGTATGCATTGAGTTCATCAGTTTGCATTCCATCTATACCGCCGGCACCTTTGTTTGAAACAACCTTTACCAAGGCTTTTTCAATGTTGCGTCTGTCCAGAATTTCTTCAAGCATGCTACATTTTTTTTTTCGCATGGCGTCTCTCTTACGGGAATGCATCATTTGGCTCAGCTCTGTCTGTACTTTCTTTCAGCTTCCGGCTTATCCCGGTACAGTAGTTCTCTAACGTGTTTCTGCTTTCATCGCTTCAATGATAAATCCTTGTAAAATACCGCCGGTTCTAACATTCAGCCCTTCAGTTTGTCTGTGAGACTTCCCCGGTTTTACGGAGCTCGTTTCCTTCCTACTATGGCCTCTGCTGACTTCTTATTGTACCGTATTCATATTACTATGAACCGTTGCCGCTTTGGGATTCGCTCATCCCGCTGCCAACTGTACCGTAAGATCTCCCAGAGTAAGTTAGTTCGCTTTCCTCCCATGTGCCCGCTGCATCTACGTTCACAGCCTCCGTATAGTGTTGGACTTTTGCTTGTTGCGCAGCATTGTCCGGCTGTACCCGCCTCATATGCAGTTTCTGTTCGTCAGGCCGGGAATTTGCCTCAGGCTTCCTTCAGATTCCACCTCACGGTGGACACCCTTGCCTTTTTAGCTAACGCTTCCCACTATCAAGTGCGTTCGGGACTTACACCCTATAGTGAACTGACATGTCTGGCGCACACCTGGAAACGAGCCACGCTTGAGGGCGTGGCTCGTTGGCTTAATGCAATATTTTACGATAAAAATTAATTGAGTTTATTTTAAAATACCGTAGGATATTTTAAAGGGAATTGTATTTTTTTCTTCATTAATTCTCCCACAAAGTTCGCCATTTGTCTCCGTGGCGGCAATGAAATTCCGGCATAAACCGCTGCGCTATATATTCCGTTGCTTCCTTGCCTTGGTCGCCAAAAGGCGGTGATAGTTCCATAATTAATTTTTAAATCTTTAAAATGAAATATTATGGAACAGCTAATGAATTTATCAGTATTGAACATGGTGTCAGAAGTTGAATTGGTTTACAAAAACAAAATAAAACCATCTGAAAGACCATTAGTAAAATCCTCCAAAGAATGTTATGAGTTACTAAGATTAACCTGGGATGAAAACAAGATTGAATTTGTAGAACAGTTTAAAGTTTTTAATGAACCGGGCTCAAAGAGTTTTAGGGATTTATGAGTTATCAACCGGAGGAGTTGCAGGTACAGTGGCAGACCCTAAATTGGTTTTTACAGCGGCTTTAAAAGCGAATGCCTGCAACATAATATTATCTCATAATCATCCCTCTGGCAACCTTTAAACCAAGCAGAGCAGATGAAGAATTGACAAAGAAGATTGCAACTGGTGGAATGAATCTTGAAATAAAGGTGATAGATCACATCATCGTTACTAGTGAAGGGTATTATTCTTTTGCTGATGAGGGGTTGCTTTAGCCCCTTTTTTATTTCTCAAATAAGTTTATTCTTAAATTCACACTATTTAGTAAAATAGAATTCATGGGCTTTTCATAACTATCAATGTTTTTGTATAGTCTATACTATGCTGAGATTTCTATAATTCTAAGCCGTACACAATTGTTATCTTTGACACTGCCAATTGAATCCGGTAAAGGCTTTTGTTATATAAATTTTCAATTTAGTCAGGAGCAAAAATTATTTTCTTAATAAGGCTTACTCGAATGAAAAATATTGTACCCATTTCTTTTTTTCTCCTACTCCTTTCGCAATTATGCTATGGGCAAATAACAGTATTGCCAAAGCCTCTAAAAGAGTTTGTAAATAAGAAAATTACTGCTCCAAAAATCACCAGGTATCTTACTGAAAAAAAATGGAATCAATTGTTTCCAAAAAGATATGGCATAGGACAAAAAGATTCTATTTCAAATAATCCGGATTTCTATTCTTATAAAACATTTGTACAGGCATCCAAATTATTTCCTTCTTTTCTTTCTGATGGTAATGATACAATTCAAAAAAGAGAACTATCAGCCTTTCTGGCAAATATAGCCCAGGAAACCAGCGGAGGCTGGGATGATGCGCCGGGAGGTTATTTTAAATGGGGTCTGTATTTTTTAGAAGAAACCAACGCTGGTATTAAAAACCAATACAACGATACATCAAAGAAGAATTATCCAGCCATTGAAGGGAAGTTTTATTATGGCAGAGGCCCCAAACAATTAACCTGGAATTATAATTACGGCCAGTTTAGCGAAGCATGGTTTGGCAGCAAGGATACATTGCTTTTACATCCGGAGTTATTGTCAAAAGATCCACTGTTATCATTTGCATCCGCTTTATGGTTTTGGATGACACCTCAATTTTCCAAAACCTTCCTGTCACGATATACTCACCGGAACATGGGCTCCCACGCCAGATGATATTGAAAAAGGCAGACTTCCGGGCTTTGGTGCCACAGTAAATGTTATCAATGGAGGGGTAGAATGTGGCAGTGGCACTGATATTCCAAAGACTAATTACCGGTACCAGTATTACCTGTATTTCTGTAAATACTTCCAGGTATCACCGGGAGACAATATTAATTGCGCTGGTCAAAAGCCTTTTGGGCAATAGTGCCAATTTAATCCGGACGGAGATTATGCCTTTTTTACAATATATTTGCCTTACTGAAAAAATTAACCGCCATATCATTTTTGCTGATTTTTCTGTGTGCCAATATAGAATTAGGACAGCTATTGAAATTACCGGCTTTAATTCATCATTACTTAGAACACGAAGAAGACGATGCCGGAATTTCTTTTGTCAGTTTCTTGCACAAACATTATGATGAAGAAAAATCCCATTCATCTGCTAACAATGAACATGAAAAACTTCCATTCAAATCTCATGACTTAGGATTTTCACAAGCCACTTTTATTTTTCAAACGCCAGTTGGGTTTGAATTACAAGTAGACAAGACAGTTATAATTAAAGAAAATATTAGTTATTCAACTCCTTTTTATTCACCTTCTCTTCTATCCAGAATTTGGCAACCGCCGAAGTCCTGTTAATCATTTCTTTTTTGCTGTTGCATAAAGCCAATGTTGCTTTATGCCTGTTGTGCTTACTGTATAAGTGACCACTGCATTATTTATTGATGATTAACAAGACAGAACTATGCTTAATAAAATCATTGAGTTTTCTATTAAGAATAAACTCATTATCGGCCTTTTTATAATTGGCCTTATTGGCTATGGCAGTTACCAGGTAACCAAACTGCCTATTGATGCCGTGCCGGATATTACGGATAACCAGGTACAGGTAATTACAATAGCTCCTGCATTGGGTGCGCCTGATATAGAACGTTTAATTACGTTTCCCATAGAGCAGGTCAATAACAGTATTCCGGGCTTAAAAGAAATCAGGAGTTTTTCACGCTTTGGCTTATCAGTGGTGACCATCGTTTTCGATGATGCAACTGATGTGTATTGGGCAAGGCAGCAGGTATCTGAGCGGTTGCAACGGGCAAAGGAACAAATCCCACAGGGATTTGGCACACCCGAGCTGGCCCCCGTTACCACAGGGCTTGGTGAAATTTACCAATATACGGTTCGGCCAAAGAAGGGATACGAAAATAAATATACTGCAATGGAATTACGTACGATCCAGGATTGGATTGTACGCAGGCAGTTGTTAGGCGTTAAGGGTGTTGCAGAAGTGAGCAGTCTTGGTGGTTATCTTAAACAATATGAAATTGCTGTTGACCCTGCAAAACTTAAATCGGCAAATATTACCATCAAGGATGTGTTCAGTGCTTTAGAAGATAATAATCAAAACACTGGTGGTGCCTATATTGAAAAAGGCCCTACCGTTTTATTTATCCGCAGCGAGGGTCTGGTAGGTTCCTTTGATGATATCAATAATATTGTGGTGAAAAACCTTGCTGATGGAGCCCCTGTTTTAATCCGTGATATAGCCGAAGTAAGATTGGGCAGTGCAACAAGATATGGTGCAATGACCTACAATGGCATGGAAGAAGTTTCTGGTGCAGTGGTAATGATGTTGAAAGGCGCTAACAGCAATGAAGTAATTAAGAACATTAAAGAAAGCATTGTACAAATACAGAAGACCTTACCTGAAGGAGTAATGATAGATCCTTTTCTTGACCGGACTAAAATGGTTAACAATTCCATTAGTACGGTTACAAGAAATTTAATGGAAGGCGCATTGATTGTAATATTTGTGCTGGTACTGTTTTTAGGGAATTTTCGTGCAGGGTTATTAGTGGCTTCGGTAATTCCATTGGCACTGTTATTTGCCATTATAATGATGAATTTATTTGGCGTAAGTGGCAACCTGATGAGTTTAGGCGCATTGGATTTTGGGTTAATTGTGGATGGTGCTGTCATCATTGTGGAGGCTGTGATGCACCAGTTAACACACAGCAAAAAATTTAACAGCATCAATAAATTGTCGCAGTCAGATATGGAAGGAGAAGTAAAACACTCAGCCACCCGAATGATGAACAGTGCAGTGTTTGGGCAAATAATTATTCTCATTGTCTATTTACCCATTTTTACCTTACAAGGCATCGAAGGAAAAATGTTTAAACCAATGGCACAAACCGTTGCATTTGCGTTGATGGGTGCATTCATTCTTTCACTCACCTATATCCCCATGATGAGCGCATTATTTCTCAGTAAAAAGGTTTCGCATAAAAGAACTTTTTCTGATAAAATGATGGGCAGACTAGAACGTATTTATCAACATACTTTAGAAAAGATCTTGCGAATACCAAAGACAGTTATAGCGTCAGTTATAGTATTGTTTGCCGTTTCAGTTTTTATTTTATTTCAATTGGGTGGAGAATTTATTCCTGCATTGCCCGAAGGTGATTATGCTGTGGAAACAAGGGTTTTACCAGGAAGTAACCTAAATACTTCCATTGAGGCAGTATCGAAAGGGTCAAGAATCATTTTGGAAAAATTTCCCGAAGTGGAAAAGATAGTGGGCAAAACAGGTAGCAGTGAAGTACCTACCGATCCCATGCCCATTGATGCCACAGATATGATGATTATCCTGAAAGACAAAAGCCAATGGACATCAGCAAAAAGTTATGAAGAACTGGAAGCCAAAATGAGTACAGCACTTGAAGCAGTTCCTGGTGTAACATTCGGTTTTCAATATCCCGTAGCAATGCGGTTCAATGAACTAATATCCGGTGCAAGGCAGGATGTGGTTTGTAAAATATTTGGAGAGAACTTAGATACGCTTGCTTTGTATGCAAATAAACTAGGCAACATCTGCAATACCGTAAAAGGCAGTAGCGGTTTATATGTTGAAGCAGTAACAGGGATGCCACAAATCGTTATTCAATACAACCGGCCTGTAATTGCTCAATACGGGTTAAAGATCAGTGATATTAATAAAGTGGTAAATACCGCTTTTGCAGGACAAAGCAGTGGTATGGTATATGAAGGAGAAAAGCGTTTTGACTTAGTGGTAAGGTTAACTGCTGAAAAAAGAAAAGGATTAGAAGATGTTCAAAATCTTTTAATTCCAACGCCAAAGGGAACTCAGATTCCTTTATACCAGGTAGCCAAAGTAGAAATCATTGAAGGGCCAAATCAAATACAAAGAGAAAATGCCCAGCGAAGAATTATAGTTGGCTTTAACGTAAGGGGTAGAGATATACAAAACATGGTAAAAGAGTTACAGTTGAAAGCAGAGCAACAGATGAAACTACCACCCGGATATTATATTACTTATGGCGGTGCATTTGAAAACTTAGTTGCTGCAAAAAAAAGGCTAGGCATTGCAGTGCCCGTTTCCCTATTGCTGATTTTCCTGATGTTATATTTTGCTTTTAATTCTGTTAAGCAAGGGTTGCTTATTTACTCAGCCATTCCGCTTTCTGCTATTGGCGGCATATTAGCATTAGCCACCCGTGGCATTCCATTCAGCATTTCTGCAGGTGTGGGTTTTATAGCTTTGTTTGGCGTGGCGGTGCTCAATGGAATTGTACTGGTAGCAGAATTTAACCGTTTAAAGAGCGAAGGCACAAAAGATTTAAAGCGCATAGTTACACAGGGTACAAAAATTCGTTTGCGACCTGTATTGATGACAGCATTTGTAGCCTCGCTGGGCTTTCTGCCAATGGCACTAAGTACCGGAGAAGGTGCAGAAGTGCAACGGCCATTGGCAACTGTTGTAATTGGCGGACTATTAATAGCCACCCTTCTTACCTTATTTGTTTTACCAATTTTATACATCATGTTTGAAAAAGGAATTTCATTAAAAACCCAAAAGCCAGTTGTAGCTATCATTATTTTATTTGCAATGTTGTTTTCAGTTGAAAAGACAAATGCACAAACGCCTATTACTTTATATTCTGCAACTGATACGGCTATAAAAAATAACCTGTCAGTGAAAAATGAGCGGTTTAGGGCGGAGTACCAGCAGAAATTAATAAAGACTGCAAAGGTGATCCCTCCCACCAATGTGTTTGGAGAGTTTGGACAAATGAATAGTTTTTATCTTGATACCAAAGCAGGTATTTCACAAACCATCAGTTTTCCGAAAGTGTATGCCACTCAGAAAACATTGCTGAGTGAAGAATGGAAAAGCAGTGTATTGAATGTTGGTATGAAAGAAGCGATATTGAAAAAACAAGTGGCACAGGTTTACTACAATTTGTTGTATGTACAGGAAAAGAAAAAACTCCTGCAAAAAAACGACAGCTTGTTTGCTGAATTTTTAAGTAAAGCCACCCTTCGTTTCAATAAAGGCGAAAGCAATGTGTTGGAAAAAGCAACTGCTGAAAATCAACGTGGGCAAATAGGGTTACAGCTTTCTCAATTGCAACAGGATATGGAGTTACTTCAAATTCAATTTCAATTATTGTTGAATACGGATATCATTTTTATTCCTGATGAAAAGGAATTTAAAATAAATACCATTCCCAATGCTGACACTTCCATACTACAGGTATATCCTGCTCTGCAATATTTGAAACAACAACAACAGATTGCAGCAGCAGCAACACAAGTGGAAAAATCAAAGCTATTGCCTGATATTACATTTGGCTATAACATCATGGGGATGAAAGGTACTGGCGCAAACAATAAAACTTACAACAGCGTACCACAGTTTCAGTCGGTGCAGGTTGGGCTGGGCATACCGATCTTTACAAACGGCCAAAAGGCAAAAATCAATGCAGCAAAAGCAAATGAAGCTATCGTTGTAAATGAGTATGGAATAAACCTGAAAAACTTTGAAACTGCGTACAAGACTGCTGTAGCTCAGTATCAAAAATATACTGAAGCGATTAATTATTTTGAATCAACGGCTTTAAAAAATGCGGACCTTATTACCAGCACTGCCAACAAACAATTTTTAGGTGGCGATATAAATTATTTAGAATGGGTGTTGTTAGTGAACCAGGCAGTAACTATTAAAAGCGATTACATAGAAGCAATAAAAAATAGAAATACAAGTATTGTAGAGATCAATTCTTTTATCACCAAATAATTATAAAATGACAGCAACAGATAAAAGAACAACCCTGCAAATACTTACCGAGCCGTTTCAGGCTTTAAAGAATAAAGTGTTTGCAAAATTATACCTGGCACAAACTATTAGTTTGATTGGAGATGCTTTTACATGGGTTGGTTTAGCATTGTTAGCTTATCAATTAGATAAAGATCGTTCAGCTGTAATACTTGCCACAGCTTTAACATTGAGAGTTACGGCATTTATTATTTTTTCACCCTTTGCAGGTGTACTGGCAGATAAGGTTGACCGCAAGAAAATATTATACATCACTCACTTTATCCGCATGGCAATTATTTGTTGCCTTCCATTTATTAATGCAGAATGGCATATTTATGTTCTGGTATTTTTTCTAAATGTATTCAATGCCTTTTTTACTCCCACTTACCGTGCAGTTATTCCACAGGTTATTGAAGGAAAGTATTACAGGGAAGCGGTCGGCTTATCTACCGCTACTTATCAATTGTTAGGTATATTAGGGCCTGCATTGGCTGGTGTTGTGGCGGTTTGGCTGGGCGCAAGAGAAATATTTTTTATTGATGCCATTTCGTTTATTGCAGCCGCATTTTTAATACTTGCTATTCCAAAACAGGAACTGCAAAAAGGCGTAGCAGCAGCCGCACAACAATCACAAAACACATGGGGCGATGTTATAAAAGGTATCCGGCTTTTATTCGGCAATAAAACATTGCGCTTTGCCTTAAGCATTGAATTTGTGTCGGCCATTGCTGGTGCAATGATTTTAGTAAACACAATCGGGCATACAAAGAATGGCTTGCATTTAGATGATAAATATTATGGCTGGGTAATGGCCACTTTTGGAATTGGTGCTGCCATTGCAGCTTTTGTTGCAGGCAGTTTAGATAAATCAACTACAAGAAGCATATCGCTGATCAGTGGTGCTTTAATTTTAGGCTTTACCGTTTGTTTTGCCAATTATGTTCCCTATAGTATGTTACTGGTATTATGGCTTTTTGCAGGGTTGGGGCAAAGCCTTGCAGAAATGCCTTCGGAAACTTTAATAGCGGAAAATATTGCATCTGCTGACCAGGGAAAAGTATATGGTTCACACTTTGCATTTTCGCATTTATGGTGGGCAATAACTTATCCCATAGCAGGTTTCTTAGGTATTAGATTTCCTCAAAAAGAATTTTTATATGGAGGTGTACTTACGCTATTGATTGCGATTGCCGCAATGTTCATTTTTAAACCATCAGTAAAATTTAAAAACAGTTAAATCATTATACAATGAAGAAAATAATCATTCTTTCAAGCATCATACTTACCCTGATATCCTGCGGCAGTGAAAAAAAAGAAGCACCAAATGAAACAGTGCAGGTTACAGGAAATACAGCAACGCTTACCGATGCACAACTTAAAAATTCCGGGCTGGTTACAGGAAAGCTAAATGAACAAACTATTTCATCCGTGTTGAAAGTAAATGGTAAAATAGATGTTCCGCCGCAAAACATGGTATCTGTTAGTGCTCCGCTGGGAGGATACTTAAAGTCAACAAAACTATTGCCGGGTATGCACATCAGCAAAGGCGAAGTATTGGCCGTGATGGAAGACCAGCAATATATCCAGTTGCAACAGGATTACCTTACAGCAAAAGCAAACTTTAGTTATAATGAAAGTGAATACAACCGTCAGAAGGAATTGAACCAAAGCAAAGCCACCAGCGACAAAGTTTTCGAACAAACCAAAGCAGCTTACCTGTCGCAAAATATTTTGATCAAATCACTGGAACAAAAATTACAACTGATCAACCTCAATCCGGCACGAATTACTGCAAATAATATTTCAAGAACCATCAATATTTATTCGCCTATCAATGGGTATGTATCCGGCGTAAATGTAAATATTGGCAAATTCGTAAATCCTTCTGAGGTTTTATTTGAACTGGTTAACCCAACGGATATTCATTTGGCTTTAACTGTATTCGAAAAAGACATGAACAAACTTTTCGTAGGGCAAAAATTAATGGCTTATACTAATACCGATCCTGACAAAAAACATCTTTGTACAATTATCTTAATCAGCAAAAACCTTTCTAATGAAAGAAGCGCTGAAGTGCATTGCCATTTTGAACAGTATGACAAAACATTATTACCAGGTATGTTTATGACTGCCGATATTGAAGTAAAAAGCAATAATGCAAAAGTGTTGCCTGATGATGCCATTGTACGTTTTGAAAACAAACAATACGTTTTTATCGCCAAAGGAAAGAACCAGTACGAAATGACAGAAGTGAAAACCGGTAATACTGAAAATGGGTTTACCGAAATTATTATTGATGAAAAGTTGATGATCGAAACTTTTGTATTTAAAGGAGCTTATAATTTGTTAATGAAACTGAAGAATATGGCGGATGAATAAGCAAGTTAGCAGGAGCTAAAAATTATAAGTAGATTTAAACCAACCCGGCAGTTCAACAATAAAGCGCCTTTTTATTTTCAAGCAATTCTATTCAAATGGAAATACTAATTATTTTCTTCCTTATTATTCTCAATGGCATTTTTTCCATGAGCGAAATTGCCTTGGTGTCATCACGAAAGTTCAAGTTAGAAGCGGCCGCAAAACGAGGCAATAAAAATGCAAAGAAAGCATTAGAGCTGGCTGGTAATCCCAACACATTTTTATCAACCGTCCAGATAGGGATTACATTGATAGGGATACTAACCGGTATCTACAGTGGAGAACAGATTACTGAAGACGTAAAAAGCATCATTATAAAAGTTTCCTTTCTTACAGAATACGCCCATTCAGTTTCAGTTGTGATTGTATTGATTATACTTACTTTCTTCTCCATCGTTTTCGGCGAATTGATTCCTAAAAGAATTGGCCTGATGTTTCCGGAAACCATTGCTATGCTGGTAGCCAGGCCAATGACCTATATTTCCATTATTACCAAACCATTTATTTGGCTACTTACAAAAACAAACGATTTATTCCTCAGCATCTTCGGTTTAAAAGGTAAGAAAGATGGTATCGTAAGTGAAGAAGAAATAAAAGCCATTGTTCAGGAAAGTGCCGAGGGTGGTGAGATACGGGAGATAGAACAGGATATTGTTCACCGGGTTTTTGCATTGGGTGATCGTAAGGTTAGTGAATTGATGACTCACCGGAGCGATTTGGTTTATTTCGACATAACAGATGATCTTGCTACCATTAAACAAAGGGCTGAAATGGAACCGCACTCAATATACCCGGTTGTAAATAAAAGTTTGGATAAAACCCTCGGCATTGTTTCTGTAAAAGATATTTTTCCAAAAAACTTTAAAGACGCTGCTTTTAACCTGCAGCAATTTTTAAAGCAACCTGCTATGGTTCATGGCAATACCCCGGCTTATAAAATCTTAGAACAGTTCAGGGAATCAAAACTGCATTATGCTTTTGTAATAGATGAATATGGCATTGTGGAAGGACTGGTAAGTATGGATGATATACTGGATGCTTTAGTAGGCGATGCTACAGAATATAACCAGGATGAATATGGCATTGTACAGCGGGATGAAAATAGCTGGCTTGCTGATGGTCAATATCCTTTCTTTGAATTTTTAAACTATTTTGATTTAGCTGAAGAAAAAATAAAAGGCGATTACAATACGATCGGCGGGTTAATATTGGCTGAATTAAATCATATACCTGCCGCAGGCGAAAAAGTAAAATGGTATAAGTTTAATTTTGAAATAATGGATATGGATGGACAAAGGATCGATAAAATCCTGGTAAGTATTAAATAATCTTTAGTATTATGAAATGGATCACAAGAGAACGCCCGAAGATTGACCGCATTGCCTGCCCCTGGCTCATTAAAAACTTTGTAGATAAAGAGGCCGAATTTATTTACGTACCTGCAAGCCAGGTACTAGAAAAGGCAGATAAAATAAAAGCAATTCCTTTTGATATTCCTGATGTAGAATTTTCACATCATGATGATAAATGTACTTTTGATTACATCATTGAAAAATATAAAATTACAGATGCTGCAATACTTGCAATGGCACCCATTGTAAGAGGTGCCGATACTGACAGGCATGATATAGCCAGCCAGGCTTCCGGGCTTTGGGCTATTTCAGCAGGCTTGGCTTATAATACAAAAGACGATTATAAACTACTGGAAAAAGGCATGATGATTTATGATGCCCTGTATAGCTGGGCCAAGCATCTGCAAAAAGAAAAGCATACACAAAACCCGGTTGATCATTTATTCATTGATGTGTTTAATAAATTCATCAACCAGAAAGCTGCACAAAAGAAAACACCGGATTGGGTTAAAGAATTAAAAGAAATAATTCAGGACCAGATTGACACCAATTTAAGTTTGACGGATATTTCCAAAAGCCTTGATATAAATCCTTCTTATTTATCAAGGGAATTTTCCAAGCACTTCAATAATCTTTCCTTCGGAAAATATATCAGGAAACTACGCATTGAAAAAGCAATTGAACTAATAAAAGCGGGCAGCTATTCACTTACAGAAGTAGCCTATCTCACCGGCTTTTCAGACCAGAGCCATTTTACAAGAATCTTTAAACAACACACCGGTAAAAATCCATCCACTTACAAAAAAGAACTGGCAAAAAGTAAAGCAGGTACAAAAGGTTAATTGCATTCTATTTAATAACTTTTTATCTTTTCAAATTTGCATGTTAAATAATGCAACATGAAATGGATAACAAGAGAACGACCCAAAATAGACAGGATAGCCTGCCCATGGCTTATCAAAAACTTTGTAGATAAGGATGCAACGTTTTTTTATGTTCCAAAAGATCAGGTGTTTGAAAAAGCAATGGAATTAGATGCGATACCTTATGATATTCCGGGAGCAGAATACTCCCATTATCATGTCGAATGTACATTTGATTTTATCATTCACAAACATCAACTCACAGATCCGGCTTTATTGCAAATCGCTTTAATTGTCCGTGGGGCGGATACCGACCGGTTTGATTTAGCGCAACAGTCAGCCGGGCTATGGGCCATCTCAGCAGGGCTTTCTTACAATTATGCCAATGATCACGAGATGCTTGAACTTGGAATGAAGTTATACGATGCTTTATATAGCTGGGCAAAATATGTACCACAAGAAAAACACACCTGGAACCCAAATCTTTAAAAATAAAATAACTGCACTAAATGAATCAACCTGCTTACACACTCCGTGAACTGATTATTTACTTCTTAAAATTAGGCACAATCGGCTTTGGTGGTCCTGTTGCACTTGTGGGCTACATGCACCGTGACCTTGTAGAAAAGTGCACCTGGATTTCAGAAGAAGACTATCGGGAAGGATTGGCGCTGGCGCAATTAGCTCCGGGACCATTGGCAGCACAGTTAGGTATTTATATGGGCTTTGTACATTACCGGGTTTTAGGTGCAACCTTATGCGGTCTTGCTTTTGTGATACCTTCTTTTATTATGGTAGTGTTGCTGGGCATCATTTATAAACTATTTGGCGGGCTGCCCTGGATGCAGGCAGTGTTTTATGGGGTGGGTGCTGCAGTGATAGGTATTATTATTATGAGCAGTTACAAGCTTACATTAAAGTCTGTTGGAAAAATACAATTGCAAGCCATTAAACAAAATTGGTTGCTGTGGCTTTTTTATGCAGCGGGTATCATTGTAACTGTAATCACCAAATCAGAAAACGTTTTACTATTCGTTGCCGCAGGGTTGATCTATATGTTTGTAAAGGCTCCTCCGGCATGGATAAAAAAACCTATTGCTGCAAACAGTATCATTCTCGGCATTACTGGCTTTTGGCAATTTGAATGGAATACGTTGGGGAAAATTGGATGGTTCTTTACAAAGCCGGTGCCTTTGTATTTGGAAGTGGCTTGGCAATTGTTCCTTTTTTACACGCAGGTGTAGTAACAGAAAATCACTGGCTCACCGAACAGCAATTTGTCGACGCAGTGGCAGTAGCCATGATAACGCCCGGCCCGGTTGTAATTACCGTAGGTTTTATCGGCTACCTGATAGCCGGTTTTCCTGGTGCCTCTGTTGCAGCTCTGGCAACTTTTTTACCATGCTATTTATTTACAGTTATTCCTGCACCGTACTTTAAAAAGATTGCAAAAAATAAGTCGATCAAAGCATTTGTAGATGGCATTACTGCTGCCGTTGTTGGAGCATTGGTGGGGGCAGTAATTGTGATAGCTACCAGGAGCATCATTGATATACCGACAGCCTTAATAGCTTTGGCTTCTTTATTATCCTTAATTTACATTAAGAAAATTCAGGAGCCTTATGTAATTGCCGTGGCAGCATTGCTGGGGCTTTTATTAAAGTTATTATTGTAAATAAATGTTGACACGAACCCGGAATATTGTTATTAAAAGTTTTCTAGCTTTCTCATTATCCTTTTTTAGCCAGTTTCTGTTGGCGCAAAAAACGGGAAAGGTTACAGGTCGTGTTTTTGATAAAGACATCCCATTGGAATTTGTTACTGTTACTATTTTTAATCAGGCAGATACAGGAAAAGTTGCATACTATGCTACCACTGATACTTCAGGATCATTTATAATTGATCCGATTGAGTTCGGCAAATACATTATAAAATTCAGTTTGATTGGCTACAAACCATCTGCACAAAACTTTTCGGTTACAGCAACGGCAGGTACAATAAAATTTGAAAACTATAAGCTAAACAAGGATGTAAAACTTTCTTCAAACAGTAACAGTGACTTCTCAAAAAAAACTGATTGAAAAAACACCGCAGGGTTTTATTGTAAATGCTGCAGCAAATATTACTGCTACCGGAGGAACCGCTACCGACATACTTAAAAACACCCCTACCATATCGGTAGATGCAGAAGGAGCAATTACTTTAAGGGGGAAAACGCCCCTAATATTAATCAACGGCAGAAATTCCAATTTAAGTAACCCTGACGAGATACCTGCCAGCAGTATTGAGAGTATAGAAATCATCAATAATCCCACAGCTAAATATGATGCTAATGCGGAAAGCGGTATCATCAATATTAAACTTAAAAAAAATAAGCAAAACGGCACCAATGGAGCTGTGGCATTGGGTGCAGGGTTGGGCAGCCGGGGCAGAATAAACAGTTCCTTTCTTGTAAACCAGAAAACAAAAAAATGGAATCTTGGCTTAGGATACGATAACCGCTTTGCAGGGCGAACAAGAAAAATTAATGGAAGCCGTACCAACTTTTATATGCCCGATGAATATTTATTAAATCAAAAAAGGCAAGACAAAAGATTAGAGCAATTGCAAAACCTCAAGTTCAATGCTGACTTCTCTCCTGACACTAAGAATACTTTTTCTTTTGAAGCCATTGGCAATATGGAAGGCCAAGACAACAATGAAAGTTTAAACAGTGCTTTATATAAACAGAACAACGACTTGAATTCTAACACCAACAGGCACTCCATTGAAATAGAACGTTCGAAAGTAGCTGAGTTTGCTATGGACTACAACAGGAAATTTAATAATGAAAGAAAGACACTGTCAGCAAATATAACCTCATCAATAAACCGAGATAGGGAGAATACAAATATCACATCTCAGTCCCTTGATAAATACGACATAGGTACAGGAAATACCTGGTATCAACGAACACATAATTATGAAAATGGCAATGTCTCCACAGCAAAATTAGATTATGCGTTCCCTGCTTCTAAAAGAGCTATAATTGAAACCGGTTACAAAGGAATTTATAGAAGTATACATGCAGATTTCCAAACCTCAGATTTAGTAAACAATATCTATGTAGTTAACACCGGCGCCAGCAATATCTTTAAATTTAATGAACAGGTTCATGCAGCTTATGTTCAATACAGTTCAAGCTTTGGTAAAACTGTGACAGAAAACTGGAAATATGATGTAGGCGTAAGAGCAGAGCAGGTTTTGAATGATGGAAACACACAAAGCAACAGCACGAAGTTTACCAATAATTATCTTAAATTATTTCCAACAGCAAGTCTTGTCTATTATCATACAGCGGATGAATACTGGAAAATTAGTTATGGCAAAAGAATCAATCGCCCCGGTTTAGGCCAGCTCAATCCTTTTACAGATATAACGGATTCTCTGAATCCACATAGTGGTAACCCAAATTTAAAACCGGAAATTATTCATGCGATGGAATTAGGGTATAGCAAAGAATGGAACAAATACAGCCTGTCTTCCAATCTCTTTTATCGCTATGCCATAAATACCATCAGGCAATATTCCCAATTGCAGCCCAATGGTGCCAATTTTACCTTTCCTATAAATATCGGCAATGCAACAACCTACGGAATTGAAAACGTATTTAACGCAAAGCCGTCAAAGTTGTATGATTTTAATGTCAGCCTTTCTCTGTTTCAGCAAAAATTAAATGGAGATAATATTTCAACCGATGCAGTTCAATCCGCTTTCGGTTGGTATGCCAAATTGATAAACAATTTTGTGCTATGGAAGGATAGCAAGTTACAGGTTACAGGCACCTACAATTCCGCACTTCCCACACCGCAGGGTAAAAGAATTGCCCAGTACTTCGCAGACCTTGGGTATCAACAAAAATTGGGCAAAAGCAATGCACGGCTGGGTTTAACGGTGACTGATGTGTTTAATACATTCAAAAGCGGCTATATCAACAACACGCCTGAGTTTTCAAATTACCGGTATGGCAAGGCAGATACAAGGGCTTTCATCATCACATTTGCGTATTTTTTTAAATCAGCTTTTAAAGAGAAATTATTAGAAAATAAATTTTCAACCGATTATTAAAACAAAAAACATGAAACAGTTAATTAGAAAAATCCCGTTATGTGTTTCTATTGTTACAGGTATGGTAATAGCATCCTGCAACAATACCGCAACGCAACCGGTCGTAGCTGAAACGAAAAAAGACACCATTGCCTGTTCCCCTGAAAGTAGTAAGCTGGATACCGCTAAAATTGCGGAGGTTACGGGCATGAAGGGCACAGTAAAAAATGGTGAATACAAAATCACTGTTCCGCAAAATGACCTGCACATAGTAGTAGATGGATTTAAAATAATTCCACCGATGGGATTGGGTACATGGATAGCATTTACTCCCTGCGGCGATAGTGTAATGATGATGGGTGATATTATCTTATCTGAAAATGATGTAGCCCCGGTACAGCAGGAGGTGATCAGGCAGGGTCTTTCCATCACCGCTATTCACAATCACTTTGTACGCAACAGGCCCAATGTAATGTATATGCATATTGATGGCTTTGGTAATGCCGCAACACTTGCAGCCAATGCAAAAGCTATTTTGAACAAGGTAAGTGAGGTAAGAGGCGCAGATCCCAAAGCAGCCAAAGGCGACAGCGTTGTAAATACTTTAAACATCCCCATGCTGGATTCTTTGATGGGGCATAAAGGGGAAAGGAGCAAGGGCGTGTACAAATACACTATTGGCAGGCCCGATGTAATGCTTAAAGAACATGGTGTTCCTATCAGCACTTTTATGGGTTTCAATACCTGGGCGGCGTGGCAGGGAACACCGGAAAAAGCAGCAGTAGCTGGCGATTTTACCATGCTGATGGATGAAGTGCAACCTGTAATTAAAACACTTATTGAAAATGGAATTGAGGTAGTAGCGGTTCATAATCACATGGTTCACGAAGAACCAAAAATTTTCTTCCTGCATTATTGGGGTGTTGGCCCTGCGGAAAAGCTGGCAAAAGGATTAAAGGCGGCCTTAGATAAAACAGGAAAAGGTATGGGGCATTAAAATATAGCAGGATGAGTCAATTAAAAAGTTATTGTATTGCTATAACATTGGTTGTTTTTTGTTTGGAAGGTTGTAATGCACAGCCCTCCAAACAGAGCCAGTCACTTCCATTAATTACATCCATTGCATTACCCGGTGTCGGTGGCAGAATTGATCATCTTGCTTTTGACAGCACCACCCAACGCATTTTTATTGCGGCATTGGGAAATAACAGCGTAGAGGTGGTGGATTTAAAAACGAACAAAGTTATTCATAGCATCACCGGTTTAAGTGAGCCACAGGGCATCGCTTTTATTGCCGGTAAAAATATTGTTGTTGTGGCAAATGGTGGTAACGGTGCTTGTGATATTTTTAACGCAGACAACTATCAAAAAATAACCTCCATTCAATTACCGGGCGATGCCGACAATGTGCGCTATGATGCTATAAACAAAAAGATTTATGTTGGTTATGGTGAAGGAGGCATTGCTGTTATTGATGCAGCTACTTTGAAACAGGTGGCCGATATAAAACTGCAAGGCCATCCTGAATCATTTCAATTGGATATCACTGCAAAGAAAATTTACGTAAATGTTCCCGACAAACAACAGGTGGAGATTATCGATTTGGATAAGCAAATGGTGGCAGACAGGTGGAAATTGACTGCTGCCAAATCCAATTTTCCAATGGCATTGGACATAGCCAATCACCGCCTTTTTATTGGTTGCAGGCATCCGGCAAAACTTTTGGTATTAGACGCTGTTACCGGCAAACCAATAACTACGGTACCTATAGAAAATGATGCAGATGATATTTTTTATGAACCAAAAAACGGGGCCATCTTTTTAAGTTGTGGAGGTGGATACATTAATATTGTGAGCCAGTTAGACCCCGATACCTACCTGGTATCCGAAAAGGCAAACACCCGTTCTGGTGCAACAACCTCCCTGACTCTCCCCCAAATCAACCGGCTGGTTGTTGCTTCACCAAAAGGTTTTGGCCGCAGTGCGGAATTGCTGGTATATCAGGTGAAAAATTAAAGGTTTTATCTAAAGCTGATTTATCGAAAGAAGTGAATAACATGTGTTGAAATCCGCAGTAATATTTTTAAGAAAGAGGGATTTACAACCCTCTTTTTTATTGCACCAAACCCTGTAAGTGGTTGAGTTTGCCGCTTATAAGCTATATTTACAACTAACTCCTTTAGCAAACGCCATAAACTAATAACTAACCCGGAGCCTGATAAATGAAACTGGACCTAACGAAGCCGATTAAAGCACTAAATAAGGCCTACCTGAAGGAAAAGGTTAGCCGAAATTATATAGAACTATTTAAGAAGAATCTTCAACAATTACTAGCCCGTATCAATGAGCAGGAAAGTGAAGAACACCTGAAAAATGTGATAGCCGACTTTTTAAAAGACACCTGGTACAAAGACCAGTTTGAAATAAACACCAAAGACAGGAATGACCTGGTGATACATACAGGAAAAACGACCAAAGAGCCTGTAGGCGTAATCCTTGAAGTAAAAAAGCCTTCCAACAAGTCGGAGATGATGGCAGAAGCTAAGCCGAATTCCAAGGCTTTGCAGGAACTTATTCTGTATTATTTAAGAGAACGTTTTGACCATAGCAACACAGATATCAAATACCTGGTAGTAACCAATATTTATGAGTGGTTCATCATTGATGAAGTTTGGTTTGAAAAGAATGTTTTTCGCAATAGTAAACTAAAGAAGGATTATGAAAACTGGAAGTTAAGTGGTAAAGACACAAAGTTTTTTTATGATAGTATTGCCAAAGCTTTTCTGGATGAAGTAACAGAAGAAATGCCGGCAGCTTATTTCGATGTTCGGGATTATCAAAAATATGTTGCCAACATAGATAAGGCAGACGACACTAAACTAATTGGACTCTATAAGATTTTATCGCCTGCCCACTTATTGAAGCAGCCTTTTATAAATGACAGCAATAGCCTTGATACAAAGTTTTATACAGAGTTGCTGCACATCATCGGTTTGGAAGAAGTTAAGGATGGCAGTAAAAAATTAATAAAAAGAAAAGCAAAGTCTGATGAAGCCTCGTTGCTGGAAAACACGATCATTAAGCTGGAAGACAAGGATGCTTTAAGAAATATCAGCAACCTTTTAACATTTGGTGCTAACAAAGAGGAGCAATTATTCAATGTGGCATTAGAGCTTTGTATTACATGGGTTAACCGGGTGTTATTCATAAAATTATTGGAAGCCCAACTTTATAAATACCATAAAGGAAACAAAGACTATCTTTTTCTGAACAGTAAATTGGTATTTGATTTTGATGAATTAAGCAACCTGTTCTTCCAGGTGTTAGCCGAAAAGCCGGGGAGCAGAAGAAACCATATTCAGGAAAAGTTCAGTAAAGTTCCTTACCTCAATAGCTCTTTATTTGAACGTATTGAACTGGAAAGACAAACAATCAATATAAGTGAATTAGATAATCGCCTGCAACTTCCTCTAAGCGGCAGCACTGTACTAAAAGATGATAAGGGTAAAAGAAAAACCGGCTCTTTACCAACGCTGCAATACCTGTTTGAATTTTTAGATGCCTATGATTTCACAAGTGAGGGCGGTGAAGAAATACAGGAAGAAAATAAAAATCTTATCAATGCTTCTGTGTTGGGGTTGATTTTTGAAAAAATTAATGGTTATAAAGATGGCTCTTTCTTTACACCGGGTTTTGTAACCATGTATATGTGTAAAGAAACCATTCGCAGGTCAGTGCTTCAAAAATTTAATGACACCAAGGGTTGGCAGTGTGATACGATGGATAGTTTGTACAATAAAATTGATGATAAAAAGGAAGCTAATAAAATTATCAACAGCCTTCATATTTGTGATCCTGCTGTAGGTAGCGGACACTTTTTGGTAAGTGCATTAAATGAAATGATTGCCGTTAAAAGTGAATTAAAGATTTTACAGGACGCTGCCGGTAAATCATTAAGGGATTATCATGTGGAAGTGGTGAATGATGAATTGATTATTACGGATGAAGATGGAAAGTTGTTTGATTATAATCCTCAAAATAAAGAAAGCCAGCGCATACAGGAAACCTTATTTCATGAAAAGGAAACCATTATCGAAAACTGTTTATTTGGTGTCGACATAAATCCTAATTCGGTAAAAATATGCCGCCTTCGTTTGTGGATTGAATTGCTGAAAAATGCTTATTACACGCCTTCAAGTAACTACGCAGAACTCGAAACATTGCCGAATATTGATATCAACATAAAATGCGGCAACAGTCTTATTAGCCGCTTTGCTTTAGATGCTGATATAAAGAGTGCACTACGCAACAGCAAATGGAGTATTGATAGTTATAAAGTGGCCGTGCAAACATACCGGGATGCTGAAAGTAAGGAGCAGAAAAGGGAGATGGAAGAATTGATTGATTCGATTAAAAAAGATTTTAGAAGTTATATAAGCCCCAATGACCCCAAATATAAAAAGCTATCTAAACTACGGGGCGATTTATTTAATATTAGCCAGACCAAAGAATTGTTTGATGAAGGAAATAAAAGGAATAAGGATACTAAAAAAAAGATAGAGCAATTAAGCAATGAAATAACAAAGCTGGAAACTGAAATTGGGGAAATAAAAAATAATAAGATTTATGAAAACGCTTTTGAGTGGCGGTTTGAGTTTCCTGAGGTGTTGAACGGTGATGGTGATTATATTGGGTTTGACATGATGATAGGTAACCCGCCATATGGGGTAAATTTCAATAAAAGCTCTGGTGTGCCTTATGAAAAAGAGTATGAAACATTTAATTGGCGAGGGGAAAGCTATACACTTTTTATTGAAAGAGCAGTCTGTCTTTTGAAAAACCATGGGAATTTTGGATATATTATTCCAGATACATTAATTAATCTTGGGTTCACCGAATCTATTAGAACCTTTATTTTAAAAAATAGTATAGTGTCTGAATTAGTTTTGCTCCCTTCGAATGTTTTTAACGATGCTACCGTGGATACTATTTTGCTATTCTTTCAAAAGAATATTTCAGAATTACCATATAATAAAAGCAATGTACAAGTAAATTTATTCGAAAAGAAATCATCCATAAGTGATCTTAAGATTCCAAAGAGGTCATTCGGAATTTCAAGTGAGCTTTGGTATCACAGAAAAAACTTTAATCTTCAAAGCAATATCTATGAGCTATCAATTATTCAAAGACTCGATGTGACATTTCCAAAATTGGCTGAATTTGCAGGAATGTTTTCAGGTATTAAGACGTATGAAGTTGGGAAAGGAAAGCCAATCCAGACCGAAGAAATAAGGGCTAAAAAACCATTCACTTCAATCCAGAAAATTGATAACAATTGGCTTCCCTTTTTTGATGGAAAAGATATTGGCCATTATTCACTTCTTTGGAAAGAAAACAACTGGCTTAAATATGGTCCTTGGTTAGCAGCGCCTAGATTGCCAGAAAATTTTGAAAATGAAAAAATACTTATAAGAAAAATAACAGGTAAAACTTTAATAGCACATTATATTCCCAATACATCTTACTGTAACACACTTTTATTCGTTTTAAAACTTCAGACCGGTAAAGCTTTACTCAGCTATAAAGCTTTACTTGGCATTCTCAATTCAGAGTTTATTGGTTGGTACTTTCGAAAGAAATTCCAAATAAGTAATGACGATACCTTCCCACAAATTATGATAAGAGATATTCTTCAATTTGCTATTCCAAATGTAAGTAATTCTATAACTGCATCTATTGAAGAAAAAGTATCTAAAATTATTGATTTAAAGAAGACTGCCCCTATTCATAATACAACTAATTTGGAAAATGAAATAAATTCATTAGTCTACGAATTTTATTGCTTAACCGAAGATGAAATAAAGATAATTGAACAGAAGTAAATTTTTGTAAATAGATAATGCGCTAATAGTTTTTATTAATAAAACTAAAAGGATTGAGTTTTTAATTGTGTTTATGATAAATATACGGCCGGGTTATTTGTGAGAAGAAAAGTAAAAAGAAAATAGTTAAGATATGGCAAAAACGTCAGCTACAGAAATTGAGTTCGAACTGAATTATTTATTCAAAGAAGAAAAAGAAATATTTAGTTCTTTTGATTCCCTTAAAGAATTCTATGAAGTTTTGTATGACTTTGATAAATATCTTATTAGTTCAATTTATCAGGGTGGAATTCCATACTACAGGCTTGCTGATATTGAGTATAGTTCCATTAAAACAAGGGTGGCACAGGTCCTGAAAGGAATTCCAGACGATGCCATTAAAGCTTTAGATTGGAAAAGAATAATTGGAAATTTTCTTTTAAAGGCAAAATATTGGTTACTGGAATATTTAGAACGAAATCCCTCAATTGATAGCAAAAAGGACTTAGAGGTTATAGCCAATAAAATTAATAAAGAGCTTTCAGAAATCAGTAAAGGCGAGGCTTTAATGGTTGATTATTTAAACCTTTACTTCTTTTTAAATGCAATTGCCGGAGTGCAAAAACTTACTGACAAAATGGATAAAGATGACTCATTTGAATACAAGTCTTCTTTCGGAAATGCCATAATTAAAAACGGTATTAATATTAATAAGCCAAAAATATTGGCCGAACTGGGACAATCTTCAATTGAGAATGAAACGACTGAAGTATTAAAGGCTAAAAAGATTGAATTGTTAACTGACAAGCCTATTTGGCATTTTTTGAGAGGTAAAAAACCTTTGATTGCAACTATGCTTGATTCCAATTGGTTGAATGATTTTCACTCACGAAAAGTAACCATTCAATCTAATGATTCTTTAAAAGTAAAGATGAAGACAACGCATACATACAGCAATAATTTCAGCGAAGCAAAAACAAAACACGAAATAGTTGAAGTATTAGAAATAATAAAGCCCGAAAATAATATTGCAAATCTCTTTGAATAATTTAAACTATGCCTCAAACTTTACTTTCTACGATTATGCCATTTTTTGGAGCCTTAGTTGGCGCATCTGTAGCCCTTTGGGTTTCTTGGGCTTCGAGAAAAAATGATTTAAAAAAATTAATTGAGGATAATCTCAGGAAAAGGAAAATTGAGCTTTACGATGAATTTGCAAAATTCTTAGGAGAAGGTTTATATAAAACTGTTTATCAAGAAAGAGACGAAAAGGAATTTGAAAAGCAAATGTTCATTTTTAATCACAGAGCAATGATGTGGATGTCTGATAACGTGTTAAATGCTTATATTATTTACAGAAACTCTGCAAGAATAGATTATAAAGACAATAATGAAAAAGCAAAATTTGTGATTACAACCTACTTAAGTTTTATACAAAAAATGAGAGAAGATTGTGGTCATAAAAATATTGGCATTGAACCAGCAAATTTGGTTAAGCTTTTAATTAGAGATAAGATTGATTAAATATTATTGCACAGAATCCCGAATTTTGAAATGATACAAATATAAAAACCTCAAGATACATGTTATTAAAACTGACAGGCAAAATTTAACAAGAGAATGTTAGCCCCGAGGTTACTGGTATTGCTGAAACAGAATAATTATGACCCATGTAAAAAAAATTTGTTTCCTGCAAAAGCAGATGTAGAAAGTAAAATCATAAAACAGCAGTAGCACCATGCAGTTAAAACAAGAACTTATTCAGCAAATAAAGTCCATCATTGCCACGGCAAAGGACAGAGCCATTCGTACGGTAGATACCGAAAGGGTGCTGATGTATTGGCAAATTGGCAAAGTTATTTTAGAAGAAGAACAGGAAGGTAAGGATAGGGCTGGCTATGGAACGTTTCTCATAAAATCATTGGCAGAAGCCTTGGAACCGCAGTTTGGCAGTGGCTTTTCTTACCGGCAGTTAAATTTGTTTCGGCAGTTTTACCGTAGCTTTCCAATTATGAACGCACTGCGTTCACAATTCAGTTGGACACATTACCGTACCCTCATACGCATTGACAACCAGGATAAAAAGGAGTTTTACATCGCCGAAGCAGCAAAGAACAACTGGACGGCCCGGCAACTGGAAAGGCAGGTAAACAGCCAGTTGTTTGAACGGCTCTTACTAAGCAACGAGGTAAAAGATGTGCTGGCAGTAGCCAGGGAAGAAAAACAGCCTTCCGATGCCAAGGAGATTATTAAAGACCCGATGGTGTTAGAGTTCCTGGGCTTAAAGAGAGAAGCCGCTTATTATGAGAAAGATTTGGAGGCGGCCATCATTACCCACTTACAGGATTTTTTGCTGGAAATAGGCAACGGCTTTTCTTTTGTAGCAAGACAAAAACGCATCCATATTGAGGGCGATGAATTTTCTATTGATCTTGTTTTTTACAACCGCTTGCTGCAATCCTTTGTGATATTTGAAATAAAGACTACCAAGCTCACCCATGAAGATATTGGGCAGTTGCAGATGTATGTAAACTACTACGACCGGTTTGAAAAACAGGATTTTGAAAACCCCACCATCGGCATTTTATTATGTGCCGATAAAAACGACGCAGTAGTAAAAATTACTTTACCGGAAAGCAACAAAACAATCATTGCCAGCAAATACCAGCTGTACCTGCCCACCGAGCAGCAGTTGATAGATGAAGTAAAGAAGGAAATAGAAAAATTAGACAACGGTACAAATAAGGATTGATGAAGCAGGAATTACTTTCAAATATCAAAATAAACCGGACTTAAAATCGATAAAAATGAAACGGGAAGTAAAAGAAACTGAGGCCATTCGAATCAGAATAAATCTTGATAAAACCAGCCCTTTAATCTGGCGGGAATTACTTCTGCCCAGAGATATCACTTTTTATAAACTTCACCATGCAATCCAAATTGCAATGGGCTGGACAAACGCTCATTTATTTGAATTTACAATTGAAGGTTACCGGATTGGGGAAATCATTGAAAATCTGGAAGGACAAGATGAAAGTCATATTATAAATGCCAAGGAAACCAAACTCATAGCCCTAATTGATAAAGAAGGTGAAAGTTTCAAGTATGAATATGATTTTGGCGACGGATGGGGGCACTCAATAATATTGGAAAAATATGAATCGCTCGCCAACACTCAACAATTGCCATTTTGCATATCAGGTGCATTAAAATGCCCACCAGAAGATTGTGGCGGGATAACAGGATTTTATGATTTTCTATCCATATTATCTAATAACCGTCATCCTGATTATAAGGACACAAAAATATGGGCAGGCGGTAAATTTGATCCTACTGAATTTGATGTTGCAAAGATTAATAAGCAATTGAAAAATATTGATAAGTACATCAAATCAATTGAAGAATGACGATCGTAAAAAAGTGCTATTGAAGTTATGGAAAACAATACGCATTCATTTTAAAAAACACAACACCTGGCATGAACCGTTCAGGCTTCCTAAAACAATTAATTGCTTCTATTGCCATCGGCAAACTACCAGTTTCGTTAACAAAGAATTTTAGAAAAATATACCTGTTGCAATGTTTCGTAGCTGGCTTCCACCACTACGAAGGAATGCAATTGCTGGATAGTATGAAAGAAGGCGATTTATTAGAGCTTGTAAGAGAGCCGGAGAATGAGTACGATGACTGCGCCATCGCACTGTATTTACAAGGAAAGAAAATAGGTTTTATCCCTTCTTCAGTCAATGAAATGCTTAGCTATTTATTGGATTCAGATGCGCTGAGCCTGTTTGCAGTAATAACCCATTTGGAAAAGAATTCTCTGCCCTGGGAAAATGTAGCAATAGCCGTGTATTTTGTTCAAGAAGTTAATAAGGATTTACCAGCCCATGCCAGTTATTTAACGAGGATAGAAGCTCCTCATTACCGCACATTAAGTAAAAACAAAAACGAGGTAAAAAAAGAAAGGGTTTTAACGCTGGATCATCTGTTTGATGGCACTAACAGGGTGATCAATCTTGATACAATCCCAGTTGAACAAATTGAGACAAAAAATCACTTTGAAAAATGGTATTCAAAATATCCAGTTTCAATAAATAAACCAGGCAGATTTCTGCATATAAAAGACGATGGGATATACACTTATATGTACGAAATTGGAGATGATATTCAGTTAGTGAAAGATACTAATGGCGAAGAGTTTATGGAGTTTTTCTTAATTAAATAAGTCCGGAAGAATTTATCATTTAATACGTATTACAGGCCAGCAATATCTTTGTTTTCTTTGGTGTCTATAGCGGATTTAAGTAGTCTCAACGTTCCTTTTTCTACAGTTGTTTTTGCCTCTTCAATATCATACCAATTACCTTCTTTTGTCTTGTATAATTTGCAGGAAAATTGCCCATTATTATCGTCTTTTTTTGTAAAATTATATTCCTGTAAAACAGCTATGATACTGCCCAAAGCATTGGTCAATTCGTAAGGTGTAATTGTGTAATAAAACTGGCTGCTATCTTCTAAATTTATTTGATTGCTGAAAAGGTTGTTTAAGGCATTTCTCATAACACAATAATAATTCAATCCCGATATGCTGCAAAAAGCACTTACTAACAATGGGGAAATTTAGCGGCCTACTACTTGCACTTGGTATAAAATTTGCCTTGTCTATGATGGTAGATTGATTGTGAAAATGAATTTGTGGAACGAGAAAAAGTCTATGTAAGTGATTTTATTGAAAAGCCTCCTGGCTTTGTCTTTTTTATGTTTCAAAGTATCTCCGAAACATATCCTCACAAATTCTTCAAGTATTCATCTTTATCAAGGCGTAATGTGCCGGGTCTTGCACATGGCAAGATGTACAAACGTGGCCACGTTTGAAATCTTGCCCCTTCACTCCGGAGTCGTACGGGGATTGTAAAAGACGATTGAAGTATTGTAACAAAACTTAAAAGTAGCATTATGAAGAAGCAGGAAAATGAGGTACGGAAAATCTTTATCAAAATCCGCATGAATGATGAGGAGTTAAAACAGGTAAAAAAGAAACAGCAACAAACCACAGAAAGGAGCCTTAGTGAATATATCCGAAACGTATCAATGCAAAAGCCAGTTACGGTGAAGTATCGCAACCAATCGGCAGATGATTTTTTGAAACAGATGCTGGAGTTAAAAAAAGAGCTCAATGGCATAGGCAATAATTTTAACCAGGCGGTACACAAACTGCACATACTTGATAAGATACCAGAGTTCAGGTTTTGGATACAACATTACGATGGTTTACAAAAATCATTGGTGAGCAAGGTGGAAGAAATAAAATTAAAGGTTAGCCAGTTCTATGAGCAATGGTTGCAAAAATAACGATACCGAAAAGTATTGAAGCTGCACTGAACTACAACGAAAAAAAAGTGCAGAAAGGTGCTGCTGAATGTTTGCATGCTGCTAATTATTTAAGTGAAGCAAAGAACATGAATTTCTATCAAAAATTAAATGGCTTTGAAATGTTGAATAATTTGAATAGCAGAGCAACCACCAAGACCATCCATATTTCATTAAATTTTGACCCTTCTGAAAAGCTATCAAATGATAAGCTGATTGAGGTTGCTAATGTGTATATGGAAAAGATTGGCTTTGGGCAACAACCTTTCCTTGTTTACAAACACCAGGATGCAGGGCATCCACACATTCACATTGTAAGTACCACCATCAAGGAAGATGGCAGCAGAATTAATACCCACAACATTGGCAGGAATCAATCTGAAAAAGCACGAAAAGAAATAGAGCAACAATATGGATTGATAAAAGCAGAAAGGCAGCAGCAATTAATGAAGCCTGGCATCAAGCCGGTGGATGCACAAAAAGCGGTGTATGGAAAGTCTGAAACAAAGCGTAGTATTTCAAATGTGGTGGGTGAAGTATTTAGTCAATACAAGTTTACTTCTTTACCGGAATTTAATGCAGCTTTAAAACAATTCAATGTGGTTGCAGACAGAGGTAAAGAAGAAGGAAGGATTTACAAGAACCGTGGACTTGTTTACCGCATTTTGGATGCTGATGGCAATAAGGTTGGAGTACCCATCAAAGCAAGCTCTATTGGATGCAAACCAATACTTGATAATCTGGAAAAGAAATTTATTGCCAATGAAGTTGCAAAGGAACCATTGAAACAAAGAACTAAAAATGCTATTGATGATTGCCTGCAAACTTCATCAGGAAGTATGAAAAATTTAGTAGCTGCTTTGAATCAAAAAAATATTTATACCGTACTAAGACAAAATGCAGAAGGCAGGTTGTATGGCATCACTTTCGTTGACAACCAAAACAAAGTTGTTTTCAATGGCAGTGATTTAGGCAAAGGATATAGTGCGGCTGCATTGCAAAGCAAGCTGGCTGTAGTAAATGAAAATCCACTTACCCACGACGAAACAAAAGGCAGTAGTTCTTCGGGTGTTTTACTGAAAGAAAATGACCTTAATAAACAGCAGAACAAAACAATTTCAACAACTACTAAAAACGAAAATTTATTAGATGTGCTTTTATCAACCAAAGAGCAATACGATAACACTCCAAACAATCTGCTGAAAAAGAAAAGAAAGAAAAAGAAGAAAATTAATTTATAAAAACAAGAGTTATGTCACATACCGGGGAGAATGAACAGGGGCTGAGAAAGATATTAGACTTTACAAGATTTGCCAGCATCTTTATTTTACTGCTGCATTTTTATTATTACTGTTATGCGGCTTTTAAGCATTGGGAAATTAAAAGTACCATCACAGATAGGCTAATGACCAACATCATGCACACTGGCTTATTTAACAATCAATACACTTCTAAGTTTTTGGCCATAGGATTATTAGTGGTTTCTTTATTGGGAGCACAAGGCAAAAAAAACGAAAAGATAAATTGGAAATCTGTTACAGCATATTTACTGATCGGCTTACTACTTTTCTTTGGCAGTAAAATTTTATTAAGCCTGAATTATACCGTAGAAAATACCGCCATTATTTACATGGCTGTAACAGGTATTGGATATTTGCTAATACTCGCCAGTGGTAATTTACTCAGCCGGTTAATCAGCCTGAATTTATCAAACGATATTTTTAATTCTTTAAATGAAACTTTTCCGCAGGAAGAAAGGTTTTTATCCAACGAATATTCTATCAATCTTCCTGCCCGGTATAATTTAAAAAACAGGGTAAGAAAAAGCTGGATAAATATCATCAATCCTTTCAGAGGTTTGTTAGTGATCGGAAGTCCTGGCTCCGGTAAAAGTTGGTTTGTAATTCAGCATGTCATCAAACAGCATATTGAAAAGGGTTTTGCCATGTTTGTATATGATTTTAAATACGATGACTTATCTAAAATTGTTTACAACTGGTTGCAACAAAACAAATATAAATATTCCGTACCGCCATCCTTCTATGTTATCAATTTTGATAACCTTTCTGTATCGCATCGCTGCAATCCTTTAGATCCAAATACTATGAATGATATTACCGATGCAACAGAATCAGCCAGAACAATTTTATTGGGGTTGAATAGAGAATGGATAAACAAGCAGGGAGATTTTTTTGTAGAATCGCCTATCAACTTTGTTACGGCTATCATTTGGTTTTTGAAAAAGTATGAAGATGGAAAATATTGTACACTGCCGCATGTAATAGAACTGATGCTGGCTGATTATGACGAACTGTTCCCGATACTCAATACCCAGCCTGAAATTGAAGTGTTGGTAAACCCATTTATCACCGCTTACCAAAACGATGCTATGGAGCAATTAGAAGGCCAGGTTGCCTCTGCAAAAATAGGTATGGCACGATTGGCTTCCCCACAATTGTATTGGGTATTGTCTGGCAATGATTTCACCTTGGATATCAACAATCCTAAACATCCTAAAATTGTTTGCGTAGGTAACAACCCTGAGAAGCAACAAATTTACGGTGCAGTTTTATCGCTCTATATTTCCAGATTGGTAAGGCAGGTAAATAAAAAAGGGATGCTGAAATGCAGTTTGGTGTTTGATGAATTTCCGACCATCTACTTTAACAACATGGATAGCCTGATTGCCACTGCAAGAAGTAATAAAGTTGCCACTACATTAGCCATGCAGGATTTCAGCCAGTTAAAAAAAGATTACGGAAAAGAGCAAGCAGACGTCATTGTAAATATCACAGGTAACATCATCAGCGGCCAGGTGATGGGAGAAACTTCCAAACTGTTATCGGAACGTTTCGGAAAAATTATGCAAGACAGGCAGAGTGTTTCCGTAAACCGCACCGATACTTCCATCAGCCACTCCAAGCAACTGGACAGCGCCATACCAGCTTCCAAAATTGCAGCTCTTTCTTCAGGTGAGTTTGTTGGATTAGTTGCTGATAACCCGGAGGAGAAAATAAAACTGAAGATGTTTCATGCAGAGATTATTAATGATGCTGATAAACTAAATGAGGAGGTGAGCCAATACAAAGACATTCCTGTGGTATCTAAGGTTACACAACAGCAGGTGATGGATAATTACTACCAGGTGAAGATGGAGGTGAAAAAGTTGATTGGGGAGGAGGTTGAAAAATTGAAAGCAGTTCTATAGAAATGACTTAAATAATTATTAAGTCTTCTCTTTTTCTTTTCCGATTTGCATTGTAAGAAATAAAAGATAACTGGTATTTAACAATTATTTATGATAAAGTGTAGTGTTTTAATACTGATGTTCGGCGATGTTTAACAGGCTTCAGTATCTCAACAGAATCGAATAGTAAATTGTATAAATTAAATCAAGTAATATGAAAAAAATCATGTCATCAATGCTTTTATTTAGTGTTTTAACTACCACTAATTTAATGGCGCAAGACTTAAAAGAAAAAGATGTACCCAAAACAGTAAAAGACGCATTCGTTAAAAAGTATCCAGATGCGAAGAAGGTTAGTTGGGAAAAAGAGAAAGGGAATTACGAAGCAAACTGGGGAGGAAAATCGGGAGAAGATAATTCCGTAACGTTTACTCCGGCAGCTATTTTTCTTGAAATTGTTGAAGCAATTCCTGTTAGTCAACTTCCTTCAAATGTTGCTCCATATGTTGCAAAACATTATAATGGCGCTAAAATAACAGAAGCTGGTAAAGTAACCGATGCTTCCGGTAAGCATATGTTTGAAGCGGAGATTAAAGGAAAAGATTTGATTTTTGATGAAAAAGGAATTTTCATTAAAATGGATTAGTATTAAGTCTAAAAAACTTTATTTTGCAAAGCCCCACCATCCAGGTGTGGCTTTTTTATTTAGTCCTAAATTGATAATTATAAACTTATCAAAATAAACATATTTGCTTTTACAGATTTCAAAATAGATGTTCTGAAATCTTATTTGGGAAATAGCAATATAATTATTGTCGTTTTTCTTTCTCCTCCTCAATAATCTTCTGTAATTCCTTCTCACTCGGCAAATTGATTAAGTACTTTGAAACAAATACCTGCTGTGGCAAACCCATTGTTGCATATTTTACCAATGCCTCATTTTTACCAGAGCATAAAATAATACCGATGGGATCATTGTCGCCCTTGGTGAATTCGTTGTCTTTATAATAGTTGAGATACACATTCATTTGTCCGGAATCTGAATGATCGAACTCTCCAATTTTGAGGTCCAACAGTATATGGGTTTTTAAGATTCTGTGATAAAAAACTAAGTCGATTCGATAATGCTTATTATCAAACGTTATTCTCTTTTGCCTGGCTTCAAAACAAAACCCCCGTCCCATTTCAATTAGGAAATTCTGGAGGTTGGTGATGATACTTTCTTCCAGATCGGATTCACTATAAGATGGCTTTTCCTCTAAGCCCAGGAATTCCAATAAATAAGTATTACGAAATACATCTTCAGGTTTCACATCATATTGGACCATATGTTTTTTCAGAGTAGCTTCCTTGTCGGTACTAAGTCCTGTTCTTTCATACAAAAGGCTTTCAATGGCTCGTTTTAAATCTCTCACGCCCCAATTGCTTTGAATAGCGTGAACTTCATAGAACCGGCGTTTAACGTCTGTATCAGCCTTTAAAAGCTCTATAAAATGAGAAAAACTAAGGTTAGTAAGCAACTGGTTCATATCAGCCTGAATTTTGTCAGGGCTCAATTCTGCGGACACTGTCCGCAGAATGTCAGAGTGCTGAAAATCAATTAGATACGATTTTGCGGACACTGTCCGCAAAATCTGAGGGTAAGCTTTATACAGGTCTTTGCAAAGGTATAAATGTCTTTCCCTGATTGATTTCAGCCCCTTTTTAATGAGACTTTCAGCGATGGCTTTAAAAAGTCGTTTTCCATAATCCGCCCGGTCTTTACCAGACTGTTCGTACTCTGCAATGTAAAAACCGATAATCCAATTACGAAGTGTTAAAGCAGTATTCACCTGCCTTTGAACTTTATCCAGGAAAAAAGTATTTGTATACTGGATAGTTATTGCCAAATTTTCCAGTGTATTTAAAGATGGTATACTTTTATCTGTTTTCATATTCAGAAAAATTTAAATTTTGAATGATGTTAACTGGTGGGCAAATTCCTTCTTTACTTCTTTGTCAAAACTGTCAAGATAATGCTGTGTAGTTTTTACATCTGAATGCCCCAGGGCTTCTTGTATATATTCTGTACTTGCGCCTGAACGCTTTAATACTGTAGAGAAGGTATGTCGGGCAACGTATGTGGTTGCTTTCTTTTCAATTCCCAAACTGGTCATTATTTTTTTCATCCAGTTGTTGATGAAAGCCACAAAAAGGAGGTTCAATTCAAATTGTCTCAAAGCTGACAAACCAGACTCAAGTATCGGAAAAATATAATTACCTGGAGATTTGTCATTGTTCCCCCAACGATTAATTATTGCCCACATATCCTCAGTAATAAAAACAGTGATTGGCTTGGGATCGCTGCGAAGCGATCTTTCCGTTTTGGCCCTTTCGAAAACGAGATACTGGTCGTGAATGTTTTTATATTTGAGAGCAGCGATATCCTTTACATTCATACCATTACCGAAATAACTAAACAACCAGAAATCACGACCCTTTTGTTCGTTTTCGTTAGTTGGATCACATTCGTAATAATATATTCTTTTTACGTCCTCTAGATCCAAGGCCTTCTTTACACTTTTGGAAGTAGGTATCCGATATTTACGTTTCCCGAAAGGATAATTTTTTTCTCTGCTTATAGTGCCGTCCTCGATGGCTTCGTTAAACATAGTTCTTAAAGGACGTATGTACATTCCAACTGTAGTTTTGGAAATATTTCTTGCAAATAATGTGCTTTCATACTCAAAAAGAAAGCTGGGTGTTATGTCACTGAACCTTACGTGTCCTCTAAATTTTTTGAGTGACACATAACTGTCATGGTAATTAACCGCAGTACTTATGCGGCCCTGTTGTATCAAATTTTTGATATAACCCAAATAAAAAGCTGAAATGGTTCCTGACTTAAACTCCTCGGACAGGATACAGAATCTCTTATTAAAACTGGAGTAGTCAAATTTATCGCTGGAATCAAGAGATGTTTTATCCTTTTGTTTTCTTTGGCGAAAGAGATTGTTAGAACGTATGAAATGCTTGTCGAAATCATAAAAATTAAAAGGATCTAATTTTTTAGCCGCATTTTCTGCAGTTCTTTCGATGTCCTTAAGTTTATCCCGGATAACTTGCAGATCACTACTAATCCTGGAGGCCGATAACTTTTCATAGTCATCCTTTGTAAGATCAAAAATGGTCTGGTAGTACTCAGGAATTCGCTCATAAGTTACTCTTAACTTTATAGGATACTTGTTTGTTTTCTTAATCCTTCTGGTATCAAGAATGATGTTTATTGTTGCAGACATAACTGAAATTTTTTCTTTCTTCGCATTGTCCTTGACGTCAAAATTTGCAAACAATTTGCAAACAAAACACAGTTAAAGGCGACTAAAGTGCCCCTATAGGAAACAAGCAATAATCGTGCAACAAGTTGAATTAAAGCACTTTAGATTAAAATCAGTTAAATTGAGAAAAGATAGATTAAGTTATTTTTCCCCCTCTTAATCAGTAGGTCCAGGGTTCGAGTCCCTGAGGGGTCACTGATAAAAAGCAACAGCCTTGATAGTATCCACTTTCTAGGCTGTTTTACTTTTCTGTCAAAACAATGCTACAACTTTTCAATTAATACTTATACATAATAAGGAAGAGGGAACGAAGCGTTATGGATAAATAGTAAACCATACAGTTAGCTGTTCCAGCAATCTTTTTAGAAAGCCGAAGTAGAAACCCGACTACAGAAAAAAAGGAATTTAATTACAGTGAACAATACCGCATCCAATTATATTCGTTTGTTTTATTAACTGTAAAAGCTGGCAGCAGTCTTCAGTTCAACGCCTTTATGCGGAGACATCAGCGAAGCGCCAGTTTGCAGGTAAATAAAAGAGATTCAGTTGTTTTGTCCGGAATTCAGACGGTTCATTATCCAATATTCTAATTTCTATGCTTAAAAACCTGCCGGGCTATCAATCTATTATTGAACAGGCTATTGTCCCGATTATTCTTACAAAAGCAGATGGCAAGATTTTAAAAGTAAATAAAGCTGCCTGCCAGTTGTTTGGTTATACCACCCAGGAACTTAATGACAAACAACTGGACTGCATTATAGATCACACTGAAATTGATACCTTCTTAATAAGAGGAAATGCAAACGGCCAGCAAAAAGAAGAAACTGCAGGCATAAAAAAAAACGGGCAACGAATAGTCCTTGAAATTTCTTATACTATTTTCTTTAATGAATCAGACGAACAATGCTTCTGCAATATCCTCCAGGATATAACAGCAAGAAAGCAGGCGGAACAGGAAATCAACTTACTGCTCAATCATACAAATGAATCATTTCTGCTACTCGATAACGACCTGCACATAGTTAATTTTAACAGGCAGTGTGCACAATTATATAACACCCGCCTGCAGCTGCAGATTGAAAAGGGAAGGCATATTCTTGATTATGTTCAACCGGAAAGAAAACAAATTGCAACCCAAATATATGACCGGGTCTTAAGTGGTCACACGGAAAGAGCCGGGTTTTCCTTCCGGGATAAAAATGGAATCATTGCGTCATTTGCCTGCAGGTATGCACCTTCGATAGATGACAATAACAGGATTATTGGTGCCTTTGTAACCATAGTCGATACTTCCGCACACAAGCAATGCCAGCAAAACTCCGTTAATCAAAACAGTTTATTGAATTACGCAGAAAACAGTTACCGGGAGATATTTGAAAACTCCAGTGAAGGTATTTTAATACACGGCATTGAAGACGACCTGCTGATTGATGTAAACCAGGCTGCATGCGAAATGCTGGGTGCAGCCAAAGAAAATATTTTACAAACTGATCCCGCTGATTTGATGGCGGGCATGCCGGGCTATACAGCCGGTGTGGCAAAGGAAAAATTTGCAAAAGCAGCTGCCGGTAATCCGCAGTTGTTTGAATGGTTAATCAGGCGGGACGATGGCAACTTAACCTGGGTAGAAATAAGTGTAAAAAAGGCCAACATTGCCGGCACTGACCGAATATTGTCATTTTTAAGATTGATAAACGACCGCAAAAAAGCGGAACTGGATAAAGAATCTGAAAGGCAAAAAAAAGAAGCCCTCATCAATAATACCGAAGACCTGATGTGGAGTATCAGCAGTGACTATAAGTTAATTGCCGTTAACCATGCATATGGAAAAATGATGGAGGCGGTGAATGCAAAAGTTCCGGAAGAAGGAGATAATGTATTCAAGAAAGAATTTGGTAAAACGTTAAATGACCGGTGGAAAGCATATTATGAAAGAGCACTGAATGGAGAAAAATATTCTATCAGGGAAGAAGTGTATAACCCGGCTAATCAAAGAACAGAATATGGACTGATATCCTTCTGCCCCATGTACAATGACGGTGAAAAACCTTTTGGCGTAGCCTGCTACTCTAAAAATATTACAGAAGATACTTTGAACAGGCTGGCACTGGAGGATGCCAAAACCAGGCTGGATGAAATTATGCAATCCACGCTGGATGTAATTTGTACAGTAAATCCCGATGGATTATTTGCAGATGTAAGTGCTGCATCGGAAAAAGTATTTGGATACACTCCCGGTGAGATGATTGGCAAACCTGTTTTTGATTTTGTGTTTGCTGAAGACCGTGATAAAACCAAACACCAAATTGACAGCATCAGGAATGGTAACGGCACCAATAGCTTTACAAACCGTTACGTAAAAAAGGACGGCTCGCTGGTTACCATTGAGTGGAAGGCAAAATGGGATGAAAAGAATCAAAAAAGATATGCAGTGGCAAGAGATGTGACGGAGAAAATAAAAGCCGAAGAACAAAAAGAATTTGAAAAAAGAAATAATGAGGCCCTTATAAACAGTACGGATGATTTAATATGGAGTGTTGGCGTAAATTCAAATTTGATTGCTGCCAATGAAGCATTTATCAAAAGTTTCCGGGAACAGACAGGCGTTACGCTTCAGCCTGGCGATTCTATGATTGACAAAAATAGTTTTCCTGAAGCGATGCTGAAATCATGGCAAAAAATACTTGGCAAAACCCTGTCGGGAGCATCCTATAAAAAGGAAGTTTACAGCCCGCCAATGGCTAAAAGAAAAGAGGCCTGGTTTGATATTAGTTTTAACCCTATTTACACAAATGGTGAAGTGATGGGCATTGCCTGCTATGCAAGAAATATAACAGATCGAAAAAAGACAGAAGAGCAAATAAAACAAAGCCAAACCTTGTTAGCAGAGGCACAGCGGCTGGCTAAACTCGGAAGCTGGAGTTTTGACTTTAAAGCAGATACATTTACCTGGTCGGATGAGTTGCACCATATTTTTGGTACAGATAAAAATGCATTTTTACAAACACATGGTTCATTTATAAAGTTGATAGATAAAGCAGACAAGCAATCGGTAATGCAAACCAAAAGCCATTCACAAAAAACCGGTAAGCCTTATGTGATAGAGTATCATATCACCACGCCAGCCGGTAATAAAAAAATTATTCAGGAACACGGATATAGTGAAAAAGATTCAAAAGGCAATATCATCCGTTTGTTTGGAACAGCGCAGGACATTACAGAAAGCAGGAAAAATCAGGAAGAATTAAGGATTTCCGAAGAGCATTACAGAATCCTTTTTCAATACAGCCCGATGCCAAAATGGATTTACGACCTGGAAACTTTTCAAATTAAGGACGTAAACCTGGCAGCTATTTCGCATTACGGATATAGCCTGAGTGAATTTTTGGAGTTAACCCTTATGGACTTAATGCCAGACAGTGAAAAGGCCACCTTAAAAGCAAAACAACAGGTTGCAAGAGAGGGCATTTTTTACTTTGGTTTATGTACGCATCAAAAGAAGAATAAATCAATGATCCAGGTGGAAGTGTCTGGTAACAAAATTATGTATCATGGCAGGAAGTGTATGACGGTGTTGTGTAATGATGTTACACAAAGAGAAATTACCCTGGATTTGCTGTTGGACAGGGAACTGAAATTAGACAATGCGCTGCGGATTGCTAAACTTGGATATTGGCAAACTGATTTAACCAATAACAGCTTATACTGGTCCGCCGAAGTATTTAGCATTTGGGAGTATAAATCGAGCCAACCGGATTTTGAATTCTTTCTGTCCTCCATCCATCCGGATGACGTGGAAGCTTTTTTTAAGGCACGGCGTGCTGTTCTCAACGGTCAAAAAGATCTTGACGTAGAACACCGCATCGTGATGACAGACGGCTCAATTAAATGGGTTCATGAAAAAGGACAATTAGAAAAAAATGAGCGGGGCGAACCTGCTTTTCTAACAGGAACTGTACAGGACATTACAGCGCAAAAATTACTGGCAGTATCACTTGCGGAAAGTAACCAGCGGTACAAGTTTGTTGCAAAAGCTACCTCGGATGCCATCTGGGATTGGGATTTGGTTACTGATATGATTTATTGGGGAGACGGTATTGACTCCATTTTTGGTTATCGCTACAGCCAGCTGAATGTTCATAGTAATTTTTGGAACTACAATATTCATCCGGATGATATAGATAAAATAATGAAGAGTATCAATGCAGCAATTGAAGGCGTACAGGAAAACTGGTTTGCTGAATACCGTTTTCTAAAAGCCAATAACGAATATGCCTTCGTTACTGATAAAGGATTTGTAATCAGAAATGAACAAGGTAAAGCAATCAGGATGGTAGGCGCTATGCAGGATATTACCCAACAAAAGCAAAAAGAGCAGCACCTTAAATTACTGGAATCAGTTATCATAAATGCCAGTGACGCTGTAATGATTATTGAAGCCGCCCGTGGGGATGAAGCAGAAATGCCAATTGTTTACATTAATGATGCCCTCACAAGGATGACTGGTTACACTGCAGGTGAATTAACAGGCAAAACGCCTAAAATGTTTCATGGTCCACAATCCTGCCGCAACGAAATGAAACGCCTGGAATCTGCCATCAGGGCGGAACAGCATTGCACCATTACTACTGTCAATTACAAAAAGAACGGCGAAGCATTTTGGATCCATATGTCTGTAAGTCCCGTGTCAAACGAAAAAGGATGTGTTACGCATTGGATTGCTATCGCCAGGGATGTAACGGAAGATAAGCTGTCCGCAATGCGGCTCAACACATTGAATGAAAATTTGGCAAAGCATGCCAAAGAGTTATCCATATCGAATGCTGAGCTGGAACAATTTGCCTTTGTAGCCTCGCACGATTTACAGGAACCGTTGCGGATGGTAACCAGCTTTTTAATGCTCCTGGAAAAGAAATACAAAGATGTACTGAATGACGATGGAAAAAAGTATATCAGTTTTGCTGTGGACGGAGCTAAACGGATGAGGGAAATTATACTCGATTTACTTGAATTTTCAAGGGTGGGAAAAGTGGAAGACAATATGGAAACACTGGACATGAATAAGTTGATCGGAGAAACTAAGCTGCTTTTCAGGAAAGATATAGAAGATAAAAAGGGTGTTATAAATGTAGGCTCACTGCCAACAGTGTATGGTGCGCAGGTTCCCCTTCGCCAGGTTTTTCAGAATTTAATAGGCAACGCGTTAAAGTACAGTAAAGCTGACCTGCCGGCGAGGATTGATATCACATGTACCGAGTTGCCCGCACATTGGCAATTTTCAGTAGCCGATAATGGGATAGGTATTGACAATGCCTACCTCGATAAAATATTTATCCTCTTCCAGCGACTTCACAAAACAACGGAGTACGCAGGCACAGGCATCGGCCTTGCAATTACAAAGAAAATTATTGAAAATCTCGGCGGCACTATTTGGGTAAATTCCCGCGAACAGGAAGGCAGTACTTTCAATTTCACACTGCCAAAAATTGCTGCATCTGACACCACCGCCAAAGTCATCGAATGACAACTACTTAAAGAAGCCGGCACCAAAAATTTCAATAAAATTAAAACCCAAAAACGGCCTTACTATAAAATGCCCGGCAAGCGGTTTCAATAAAAAGCTCCGGCAACTTAGCCCCTTGTTACTTAAGCTAAATTTATAAAAGATAAATTCTGTATCAAAAGATCAGCAGTGTTTCGGCTTTCAGCAATCAATACAGGCAGGCTTTGGTACGCTACCTTAAATACCTGCAATATTTTATTCAATGACATACTGCTGATACCTGTTGCTGAAATGCGTAAATGTAAAACGAGAGACCGCATAAATTTTTGTTGACCGGTAACAATCAGGGATGACCAACAGGTTGGATTGAAAAGCCTTTGCTATTTTTAATTAAATTAAAGGCATGCATTTTTTATTTTTTAGGTTTAAATGGTCAGAATGGGATAAGGAAATTCTGACAGATTCCGGAACAGGTTTTTATTTCACCAATCACCCCCCCGCTCACGGCTGCGATACACAAAGAACAATCAGGCTTTTTATCAATAAACCAGCCACAGCAGCAATAACCATTGACGAGATAACTGAAATCACCAAAATGGAATATGAGCTTGAAACTGGCAAGCCATTCCATCTTTAAATCAGCCAATTTTTTTTAAGGTCATCCGGGTAAATTAATACCTGCACCTGCATTATTTTGCCGTGCAACTGGTTCCCCTCCCAAAACAAAATTTACCCTATGAAGTATAAAATAGCCATCACTATTGTGACGGATGTAAGACAATCAGACGCATGATTTATACTTTTTATTGCCTATACAACATTCAAACATTCATCCCGGCTTCTCCGCAACGGCCCTTTTCTATGATGGCCTGTACAATCTGCCCATGCGGCAATTGAGAGAACTGCAGCTGCACATAGTCAGCTTCGGCCGGATTATTTATATCAGCCTGGCTCCCGTCCTGCCATCATGCATTTTTTCTTATCCTTTCCTATTCACTTTTTATTATTGCTGGTCGCTATAATGATGCAGGTGTTAACTACTGTTAAATGTGGGCGTTGATCGCAACAATTTACCACTTGATAGCTTTTTAAAAAAAGGTGACCCAAGCCGCTCTAGCTTTGTGTTTGTAATTAATTCAAAACAAATAAAACAAACATGAAAAAGAAAATTTTGGCATTCGCCTCAGCCTTTACGCTGACTATGTCTGCCGTTTTTGCAACTACTCCCACTGATGTGCCTGCCACAATTGTAACTGAACTGCACAAGGATTTTAAAACAGCAAATGATGTGGAATGGAAAACGACCGACAAATTTTACAAAGCAACTTTTACAAGCAACGGCATCAGGCTGGAAGCCTTCTATGGCACCGATGGGAATTTCCTGGCTGTTTCCAGAAACCTGACAGCGGACCAATTGCCGCTGCCGCTGATAATGGATACAGAAAAGAAAACAGATGGTGGCAGTGTAACTGACCTGTTTGAAATTTCGTCGTCCAATGGCACAGATTATTATATGACTGTTAAAAAAGCCAGGCGAACCATTAGCTATAAAAGCACCGGCGATACATGGAGCCGGTATTAATTGTGGCAAACTTGCCAATCACTTTGTCCCAACGTTTGGCCTTGACGGTAAAATATTTAGTTTCCCGGCTGGTATTTTCTTCTTCTCTCCATCAGTTCACGCCAGGTAACCAAAATAATGTGCTGCTGCTCTACATATTTTTTTAATGCAGGGTTCATCATCGCCAGCATGTCGCCTTTTCGTTCCGGTCCGGTTGCAGAAATATGTTTAAAAATATCTGAAGGTTGCGTACAATGCATAATCAGGTAAGTTATCCCTGGTTGAATAGCGGCAAAAGTTTCAATGTACTTCCGGGTTTTAAATTGTTGCAGGCTGGTATCTGTTTCAGGTGTGCCTTCCGGCAGGTTCCAGCCCGTTTTGCTCACAATATCATCCAGCACAGGCAGGCCCGCGTTCCATAATTGTTCGGCCAGCGGTTGCAGGGTCTGCAGTTGCGCCGCGGAATAATCTCCTTCCTTTGCAATGAGTGTATTGTGTCCCCCGGGAAACATCACGGGTATATGATATTCAATAGCCAGTTTTACGTATCGTTGCAAAAAAGCGGGTGTTGCAAACAAAGTGCCCATATGGCTATCCATATGAGTAGGTTCAAACCCCATTTGACGGGCTCTTTCAATTTGGGCACGCAGCTCTGTTTCCACTTCATCTGCTGAAGCATGGGCTACAACATCTTCTACTTCCGGCCACATGGCTCCTTCTTTATCTACCAGTCCGGGCACAGCTGGTTTGCCGCTCAGGGGCGGCCAGCGGTAATTGTCCCATTCGGAGGTTAGGGTAAGATGAAGGCCGGCATCGGTTTGTGGATGATCTTTTAAATAATGTACATAGGCGGGCACCCAGGGGCATGGCATCATTACGCTGCAACTGGTAGCAATCCCCTTTGACATAGCATTGATAGCCCCTTCATTGGAATCAAAGGACATGCCTACGTCGTCAACATGCACAATAACTACCCTGGCACCTTTGGGATATCCTAACCGTTCAGCAAATGTAAGCGTTGTATGTTGTGCCCGTGTCAGATGAGTAAAAAACACGCAGGCAACCAGGAGAAGTATTGCTTTCATATTTTAAATTAATTGGTATAACTGATAATTAGACGCAAGTTGTTTATAATCGCAGGATGCAGGTAACAAAAAATTTGTTCATTCCGCGGACCCGCGTGTCATGGTCAATGGCAAAGTATGTTTAGCATCCGTTTGTATAAACTGCAAACAAATATAGCGGCTTTTGATATGCAGAAAAAAACCATCGTTAACTAACTTACTGTTTAAAAAGTGGCTTATTATTATTTTACAGCCTGGCAGAGTGTGTCAATGCATCCTGCTTTTGGTAGGGCCTGCGGGCGGGCACTTCCAATATTTGTTTGTTACCATGATTTCGGTGATGTAAATCAATGCAGGCGTTACAAATATTAAGTTTTTAGTTGGGGCAGGGCATTGTTGAGGAAATGCAGGTTAATATGATGAACTAATTTAATGAAGGCTGCGTTCATCAACCATCACACCGGTAATTCAAAACCCGCACTGGCCATTGTATTATGGCGACTTGGATAATGTTTATCCTCAACTTAATTGCTTTGTAGACAATAATCCCCTCATTGAGCAAATTGCCAACTGGAATAAGCCTAAAATAACTTGTTAAAATTTGGCAGGATTTTTAAACAACAACAATATTCTTAATTCTTAAATTCATTTTTTATGGGTAATCTTTTGTATTTAATCGCTGTCATCATCATTATCATCTGGGCAATTTCTTTTTTAGGAGGTTTTTATACCGGGGGAATAATTCATTTGTTATTGGTAATTGCGATCATCATGATTGTTATTAAAGCTTTGAACCGGGGCAATATTTAGCAGTACATTGTAGCAGCCCGTTCGTCAATATGGCCGGGAGGTGCAGGGAAGTTTTTACTTTTGCAGGTAACAACTGTTAACTGAATGCAAGATGAATTGCTTCTGCGGGAGCAGATGTTAAATGGATACGCTATTAATTGTAACAAAACACATTGACTTATGACCAGCCCTGCGCCTGGCTGGTCATAAGTTTCTGCTTATTGCATATTCAACTCCACGCAATTCTGCCAACGCCTTTAGGCGGCCTATGGCCGAATAACCCGGATAGGTTTTCTTTTTTAAATCGTCCAGTAACTGGTGACCATGATCTGGCCGCATGGGTAACGCAATGCCTCTACGCTGCATCAACAACAATACTTCTTTTACAATGGCATACATGTCTGCATCACCTTCCAGGTGACTGGCTTCATAGAAATTTCCCTGGCCATCGCTTTTGGTATTGCGCAAATGAACAAAGTGAATATGGTCGCCAAAACGGCGGATCATCTTTACCAGGGCATTGTCCGGTCTTGCGCCAAACGAACCGGTGCAAAAACAAAATCCATTCGTTTTGGATGGAATGGTAGCAATCAGATCGGCAGCATCCTGTTCCGTACTCATTATGCGGGGTAAACCCAACACAGCATAAGGCGGATCATCCGGGTGGATAGCCATTTGAACACCGCACTCCTCTGCCGTTGGTATTACCTGTTGTAAAAAATAAAATAAATTATTTTTTAGTTGAGCGGTGTCAATTCCATCGTAGGTTTTTAATGCCGATAAAACCTGTTCCGGTGTAAAAGCATCATCGCTTCCCGGCAAGCCCAGCATCGCATTGCGAAATAATTTTTGTTTTTCCTCCGGCGACATCACCGAAAATTTTTCGGTGGCTTTTTTTATTTCTTCTGAAGAATAATCTTTTTCAGCACCGGGGCGCCGCAATAAAAAAAGATCAAACGCAACAAATGCCAGGCGTTCAAAAAATAATGCGGTGCCCCCGTTGGGTAACGCATAGGCAACATCGGTACGCAACCAATCCAGCACTGGCATAAAATTATAGGTCACCACTTTTAAACCACAAGCAGCCACATTGCGCAGACTCGTTTTATAATTTTCAATGTGCTGCAAATAATCGCCGCTTTGCCTTTTAATATCATCACTCACCGGCAGACTTTCAATCACTGTCCAGCTCATGCCTGCTGCTTCAATCATCTTTTTTCTTTGCACAATGGCATCAAGCGGCCATACATCACCTACCGGTATTTGGTGCAAGGCTGTTACCACACCTGCGCAGCCGGCCTGCGCAATATCAGCCAGGCTCACAGGATCGTTGGGGCCAAACCAGCGCATGGTTTGATGCATTAAGTGAACAGGCATCTGTTGCTTTTTTTAATTGGTGATAAGAAATCCAACCCAACACTATTTGCGAAAATCAATTATCAATCTTTGCCGGCGAATTATACAGTGTTACTTTTTGAATACCCCAGTCCCCCACCGCAAAACGGATATGCCTTCCCTGGTGATCCTGGTCTCCATTCATTCTGCGGCCTTTTGTTTCGGTTCCGTTGATGTAACTCACTTCATCGGCCTTAGCAATATTGGTTACAAAATCTTTATCTGTATTTTCGAACGTGACTACTAGCCCTGTTCCCGCTACAATAAATTCATCGGGTGCGGTTTGTAAGATGATGCCACCTGTTGTACTCCATACAGAATCCTTTGCCTCGGGCGACCAGGATAAGGTTGCATCATGCGTAACAACCAATTGATATTGTCCCATTTTTAGTACCGTCTTTTTATTCGGTTTATCCAGCAGCACGCCTTCCATATTCAGCCATTGTTTGTTTGTAATCATAGGCGTTAACTGCTGAAGCAGGTCGTAGGTTTTTGCCAATGGCAATGATCCGCTATTATCTGATTCAATAGAAAAAGGAGAAAAGCCCAGGGCTTTATAATGCCCGATGATAAAAAATGCTTTGGCTGCGGCCGCCTTATCAAATTGCATTTCGGGCACAAATAAAATATTGCCGTTTCTTGCGTACAGGTCACACCAGTATTTGGTATCGGGATTATAAAAGTCCGGCGACAACAGGTCGATTGCTGGCGCTCCTGCCTGCCACACGTCCATCAAATGTGGCAGTGGGCCAGCGCTGGGATATTGCCCCGGTAATTTGCCGGGCCTTGGCAAAGCTGCATTGACATACATCGGCAGGTCATATACGGCTTTACCAGCCAACGTTACCTCATTGGCGTACCTGGCGTAATGCCATGCCTGGAAAATTTCATCTGTTGCAACACCTTCACCAAAAATGTCGTTCCACTTACCGCTCAGTTTAGCTCCTGCAGCTTCCCATTTTTGTCTGAACTCCGGCACCAGCCGGTTTTTATTTTCTTTAAAATAGTCCAGCAATCCGGCGGGTACATTCGCATTAAAAATTTTATCTGCAGACGCTGACATTTCTCTTGCCGTCGGTAACATGCCGATTTCATTTTCAACCTGCACCATTACCACCGTTTGTTTTATTTCATCTGTTGCTTTGATGTGCCGCAATAAAGCAGCAAACGCTTTTTTATCTGCTGCCAGTGTTTCTTTTCCAAACACAGAAAATATTTCCTGGCTTCTGCCGCTGCTATCAGGTGTTCTCGGAAAACGCTTGGGATTGGCTTTCATCCACAGCGGCGCATAACAACTCATGCTATTTTTCCAGCTGCCGAACCATAGCAACACTATTTTCATGTCATGGTTTCTTGCCTCCCCAATCATACTATCCACCAGTGAAAAATCGAAACGATTTTCTTCCGGTTCCATCAATTCCCAATACACGGGTACCAGCACGGTGTTCAGGTGCATTTCTTTCAAATGGCTCCATCTTGGTTTAAGATATTCCATGCTGGAGGCACTTGAATTGCCCAACTCTCCGCCCAGTATTAAGAATGGTTTTCCGTTCACCAGCAACTGTGGGTATTCGCCTGATTTTTTTATCTGCACACCGGGATTGTGCTGAGCGGATATGGTTGACAGCACCAGCAATAAGGCGGGTAATAAACATACTATTCTTTGCTTCATAGCCTTTATTGTTTTTCTGTTCAGCAATCAGCGGCCCTGGCATAAGCCGCTTATAACGAATGTAACCCGTTTTGCCTGATAGCTGCAACTGATTGCAATTTTTTTCTGACAATTATTGGTTTTCTTTACTAAACAAGCTGCATTGTATGAAGCAGGAAAAGGAAATTACCATCTACGATATTGCCCGGAAGCTGAATATTTCTGCTACCACCGTTAGCCGTGGTTTGCAGGATAACCCCGCCATCAATAAACTAACCCGCAAAAAAATTGCTGATACCGCAAAGGCACTGGGCTACCGTTCCAATAATTTTGCCAGCAGCCTGCGAAGCAAAAAGACAAACACACTCGGCGTTCTGGTACCAAGATTGAACAGTTATTTTATGGCTTCCGTCATGTCTGGAATGGAAGACGCCGCCAATAAAGAAGGGTACAACCTCATCATCAGTCAGTCCCAGGAAAAAGCAGCAAAGGAAGCAGCCAATGCCCATACCATGTTTAATAAACGGGTAGACGGTTTGCTGGTTTCGCTTGCTTCTGAAACTGAAAATATTGATCACCTGGCACCCTTTTTCCGCAAGGGTATCCCGGTAGTTTTCTTTGACCGGGTGTTTCCGCATAAGGACAGTACCTGCGTTGTTATTGATAATTATAAGGCGGCTTATGAAGTCACCAAACATTTAATAGACGGGGGTTGCAGGCGAATCATGCTGTTGGGCGGCAACATGCTCAGGAACGTATATGCGGACAGGTTGAGGGGTTATCAGCAGGCATTGAAAGATCGCAAAATACCATTTAATGAAAAGCTCATCTATATCAGCAACCTTGCGGAACAGGACGGAGTAAATGCTGCTGAGTTGATTTTGAAAATGAAAGCAAAAGAACGACCCGATGCCATCTTCGCTGCCAACGACACGGCAGCTGTGCATTGTATGATCCATTTAAAGGCAGCCGGTATACAAATACCCGGAGAGATAGCATTTGCCGGTTTTAACAATGACCCAATCAGCAGCATTGTGGAGCCCAACCTTACGACGGTTAATTATCCCGGCTATACCATGGGCGAAATTGCGGTAACCAATCTTATCAGTCACCTTTCCGGGCAAAACAATGTGAAGAACACCAGCACGGTTGTGTTGCGGTCTGACCTGGTAATCCGGGCATCCTCACAAAAAAGCAAAGCGGCTAAGTAATTTTTAAATTTGTTATTCATTTATTTTTCACGAGGTTTGTGCAACCGATTGCAAAGAAAGAGGTAAAAAAGCTGTTTTGATACGGCCATGTTATCCGCAATTTAAAAACGATGCTCCCGATTTTTTATATAAAAGAAAGAAATTGGTTATGAAAAGATTGCTTGCGATAGTATTTGTATTTATCATACCTGCTGCACAGGCAGAAAATGGTTATGATTTATGGATGCGGTACAAGCCTGTTGAAAATAAATTGCTGCTCACGGCTTACCAGTCGCTGTTAAAACAAGTTTCTATAAAAGGCAATTCTGAAACTATCCGGGTGCTGAAAGAAGAATTGATGAAAGCATCAGAAGGAATGCTACAGCAGCCCGTCACTTTTACTACAGCTAATTCAACAAGCAGGCTATTGATTGGCACAAGGATTAACCCGGATACAAAACCCATTTCCTCCCAAGACAACATCTCTTCGATTGGCGATGAAGGATTTATTATTTACACCAATAACAACACGCAAACCGTCATCACAGCCAATACGGATATTGGTTTGTTATATGGTGTTTTTCATTTGCTGCGGCTGATGCAGACACAGCAGTCCGTTACGCAACTGCATATTGTTTCCGCCCCGCGGATAAAGCTTCGCCTCCTCAACCACTGGGATAATTTAAACCGCACGGTGGAAAGAGGCTACGCCGGATTTTCCATCTGGAACTGGCATGTATTGCCGGGTTATATCGATCAGCGTTACATTGACTACGCAAGGGCAAATGCCTCCATCGGTATCAACGGTACCGTATTGACGAATGTAAACGCCAACGCTACTTTTTTAACAAGGGCTTATCTTGAAAAAGTAAAAGCACTGGCCGATGTTTTTCGTCCCTACGGAATAAAAGTATACCTCACCGCAAGGTTTAGTGCACCGATAGAAATTGGTGGATTAAAAACGGCTGACCCTTTAAATGCAGAAGTGCGGCAATGGTGGACAAATAAGATTAATGAAATTTATGCACTGATTCCTGACTTTGGCGGCTTCACGGTTAAGGCCAACAGTGAGGGCCAGCCTGGTCCGCAGGATTATCAGCGCACACATGCAGACGGCGCCAATATGCTCGCAGATGCCATTGCACCACACAAGGGGATCATCATGTGGCGGGCATTTGTGTACAGTCATGAGGTGCCCGATGACCGGCACAAGCAAGCCTGGAATGAGTTTGTGCCGTTGGACGGCAAGTTCAGCAGCAATGTACTGGTACAGGTAAAAAACGGCGCAATCGATTTTATGCCAAGGGAACCTTTTCACCCCCTGTTCGGCGCTATGCCCAATACCCCGCTGATGATGGAATTTCAGCTGACACAGGAATATCTGGGGCAGGGCACACACCTCGTTTATCTTGCCCCGCTTTTTAAAGAAGTTTTAAACAGTGATACCTACAGCAAGGGTAAGGGAAGTACGGTTGCCAAAGTGATTGATGGCTCCCTTGACAATCATACCATCAGCGGCATGGCAGGTGTATCTAATATCGGCACCGACATCGACTGGACGGGCCATCCTTTTGCACAGGCCAACTGGTATGCATTGGGCAGACTGAGCTGGGATTACAATCTTTCAGCTGAGCAAATCGCGGAAGAATGGTTGCGCATGACTTTCAGCAACGATGCGGCTTTTGTAAGTGATGCAAAAAAGATGATGCTTGCTTCAAGAGAAATATTGGTGCAGTATATGAATCCGCTGGGCCTTCATCATATCATGGCTACCGGTCATCATTACGGCCCCGGTCCATGGATCAGCAATCTATCAAGACCAGAATGGAACCCAACGTATTATCACCGTGCAGACTCCGCAGGCATTGGTTTTGACCGTACCGCAACCGGCAGCAAGGCATTGGCGCAATACAAACCCGAAGCGGCCAAAACATGGGCCGATGTGAATACGATTGATGAAAAATATTTGCTCTGGTTTCACCATGTTGCGTGGACACATACCATGAAAAGCGGTCGCAACTTATGGGAGGAGCTCTGCTATCAATACAACAGCGGCGTGGACAGCGTGCGATGGATGCAACAATTGTGGCGCAAACAAAAAACAAAAGTAGATGATCAGCGGTACAGGCAAATTAGTATGCTGCTGAACATACAGGAGCAGGAAGCAATATGGTGGCGCAATGCCTGCCTGTTGTATTTTGAAACCTTTTCAAAAATGCCGGTGCCGGCAAACTATGAAAAGCCGGATCATGATTTAAAATATTATGAAGGATTGAGTTTTCCGAATGCGCCGGGGAATTAACCCCCGTCCCCTAAAGGAGGAGGGTGAGGGTTTGCTTTTTTTGTCGGGGCTTTCAGGATGGAGGGGATTGCCCCCGTCCCCTAAAGGGGAGTTGACGACGGGTTTGCTTTTTTTGTTGGTGCTTTGAAGATGGAGGATAGAGACTTCCCTACCATTACAACTCTTACGGACTGTGGGCTAAAGCCCCTCTCCTGAAGGAGAGGGGTTGGGGTGAGGTAGAGCTAGCGATAACGATTTAGTTTGCACCCAATTAATAATTCAAAATAAAAACGAGCATACAAATATGAACGAGAATAGCTCCCCTTTAGGGGATGGGGGCAAAATAGCCATCGTCACCGGCGGCGGCTCTGGACTGGGCTTCGCCATTGCTACAAAATTTATTCAACAGGGCATAACGACCATCATTGCCGGAAGGGACAAAGAAAAACTGAACAATGCAAAAGAAAAGCTGGGCGATTTGTGCCATGCTATGCCTTGTGATGTAAGCGATCTGTCGTCCATACCGGCTTTTGTGGAGGAGGTGATCACGCAGTTTGGCAAGGTTGATATATTGGTGAACAATGCCGGTATCAATATGAAAAAAGAATTTACGGAAGTAAGTGATGAAGAATTTCAGGCCATTCTCACCACCAATGTAACGGCGGTATTTGCCTTAAGTCGGGAAGTGGTAAAACACATGCTGGCAAAGGCTACCGGCAACATCATTCATATCAGTTCAATGGCTGCACAATATGGCCTGCCTAAAGTAATCGCTTACAGTGCCAGCAAAACGGCCATCGATGGCATGACGAGGGCCATGGCTGTTGAGCTATCACCAAAGGGAATCCGGGTAAATGCCATTGCTCCGGGTTTCATCTATTCGGCCATGACGGATAAGGCATTGAACAGCGACCCCGAACGCAAGGCAAAAGTATTTGGCCGTACACCGATGGGATACATGGGGCACCCGGAAGATATTGGCGAAGCGGCTTATTTTTTAGCGAGCGATGCTGCTAAATATATCACTGGTGTGGTATTGCCGGTAGATGGTGGGAATAGCATTGGTTTTTAATCCGTGATTTGTCGCGGTGAAGCAAGCAAATCACAGCCTGCTTCAAACAAACAGAAATAATTATTGATCAATATTTTAAACAATTGTTATGCGCACATACAAAATCACCAGCCTCTTGACTATCACAAGCTTTGCACTTTTCAGTCATAGCTACGGTCAAAAAATGGCTTCGCTCAAAGACAGTTATAAAAATGATTTTTTGATCGGCACCGCTTTAAACGCAACACAGATCGAAGAAAAAGATCCGGTTGCTAAAGTATTTATACCAAAGCAATTCAGTGCCGCAACGCCGGAGAATATTATGAAAGCCGAAATCATTCATCCGGGTTGGGATAAATATAATTTCGACCTTGCTGATAAATTGGTGGCGTACGGCAAAAAATACAACATCAAAATAAACGGACATACCCTGGTATGGCATAGCCAGTTGCCGGCTTTTATGCACGGCATGCAGAATGCGGATTCTGTGAAACAATATTTCACCAATCATATTAACACAGTTGCCGCACGTTACAACGGCAAAGTATTTTCATGGGATGTAGTGAATGAAGCATTGAACGAAGATGGCACTTTGCGAAAGTCAATTTTTTCTGATAAGCTCGGACCTGATTTTGTAACAGAAGCCTTCCGCCTGGCCCAGGCTGCGTCACCCGATGCTGAATTGTATTACAACGATTATAACAACGAACAGCCGGCAAAAAGAGCGGGTTGTATTGCCCTGATAAAAAAGATACAGGCAGCAGGTGTTCGCATTGATGGGGTGGGCATACAGGGCCATTGGCGGGCATCTAACATTCCGTTGAAAGATATTGAAGAAAGCATTGTTGAGTATTCAAAGCTTGGGATAAAAGTAATGTTTACAGAACTGGATCTTGGCGTATTACCCAATCCCTGGGACGGCGATGCGGCTGATGTAAATATGAAAGCGACCTATTCAGCAAAGATGAATCCATACGCCAATGGTTTGCCCGATTCTGTGCAGGCAAAACTGACCAAAGGCTATGAAGACTTGTTCAAACTTTTTTTAAAATACAAGACCAATGTCAGCCGTGTTACCTTCTGGGGAGTAAATGACGGACAAAGCTGGCTGAATGGCTGGCCGATAAAAGGCAGAACAAATTACCCCTTGCTCTTCGACCGAAACTATCAACCCAAACCTGCATTTGATGCAGTGATTGCGCTAAAAAAATAATCACCCACTAAACCACTATCATGATTGCAAGCGAACAAAAATTATCTGTTGTAGAAAAAGTAGGTTACAGCCTGGGCGACCTGGCAGCTAATCTGGTTTTTCAAACATTGGTTACCTGGATATCTTATTACTACTTAAATATCTACGGTTTAAAACCAGCACATGCTTCTGCATTGACACTTATTGTAGGCCTGATTGCAGCTTTTGCTTTTAATCCTATGATGGGTGCTATCGCCGACAGAACTGTTTCAAGATGGGGAAAATTCAGGCCCTGGATATTGTGGACTTCCGTACCACTGGGGGTAGTGGCATTGTTAGCCTTCCGGACACCTCACTTTGAGCAATACCAAAGCAAAGTTATTTATGCGGTAGTTACGTATGCCTTGTTGCTGATGTTATATGCTGCAAACAACTTACCCTACTCAGCATTGAGCGGTGTAATTACCGGGGATATGAAAGAGCGTAACAGTATGTCTTCTTATCGTTTTGTTGCGGTGATGTTTGCGCAATTTTTTGTACAGGTATTCATGTATAATTTTATTATTAAAGCGGGCGGAGGAACAGATGCAGAATCAATGAAAACTGGCATCGCTAAAGTAATGACAGTGCTGGCCATCATAGGAACTATCATGCTGATCATTTGCTTCTTAGCCACTAAAGAAAGGATTGTTCCCAAGCCTGAACAGAAGTCAAGTTTAAAAGAAGACCTGTCTGACCTGTTTAAAAACAAACCCTGGATCATCATGCTAACGGTTACCACATTGGTGTTTGTAACGCTGGCAATGAAAGGTGGTTCCTATGTTTATTATTTTGAGAACTATGTTGATAAAGCAGAACTGACTTCATTTTTAGAACCCTTTAAAAAATTCCTGCCCACTTTTGAAAATGATACCTCCCTGGGGTTGGGCGTATTTAATGGTGGCGGTATTTTAGTAGGCTTGTTGGGTATTATGCTGTCGCAGCAATTTGCCAATAAGTATGGTAAGCGAAACACCTTCATGGCTTCGTTGTTTATTTCAACCCTCTTCATTATTTTATTTTACTTTTTTCAACCGAAGTCAATTGGGATAATTTTTGGAGCACAAATATTGCACGGCTTTTTTTACGGCATCAGCACGCCCATATTATGGACCATGATTGCTGACGTAGCCGACTTTAGTGAATGGAAAAATAACCGCAGGGCAACCGCCATTATTTTTTCTGCCATGATGGTAGGATTAAAAGCCGGCTTAAGTATCGGCAGTTCATTGGTGTCGTGGATATTGGGTAAATATGATTATGTGGCTAACAGTACAAACGGACAAACAGCAACTGCCATCAACGGTACTAAAATGCTCATTAGTATTTTTCCTGCCATACCATTTCTATTAGCGGTTGCCTTATTATTCTTTTACGAGATAAATAAAAAGATGGAAGTACAAATAGAAGCCGATTTAAAAACACGGCGAAACTAATAACTCATCATTCATAACTCATAACCTCTCAAAAATGCCAGAAGATAATATCAACCAAATCGATTTTGACGATTTAAACAAACGTGCTATTTCGCAGCCGCTGGTGACACATATTTTTACAGCTGATCCTTCGGCGCATGTATTCAACGGAAAAATTTATATCTATCCTTCACACGACATCGATGCCGGTGATGCCTTTGATGACCTGGGCAGTCATTTTGCCATGGAAGATTACCATGTTCTTTCAATGGATAACCCGCAAAGCGAAGCGGTTGATAATGGCCTGGCCCTGCATGTGAAAGATGTGCCCTGGGCAGCAAAACAAATGTGGGCGCCGGATGCGGCAGAAAAAGACGGCAGGTATTATTTGTATTTTCCTGCCAAGGGGCATGATGGTATTTTTAGGATCGGTGTTGCAACCAGCAGCTCCCCTGCCGGCCCTTTTACGCCGGAACCAGAAGCCATCAAGGGAAGTTTTTCCATAGACCCTGCGGTGTTTAAAGATGAGAATGGTAGCTACTACTTATACTTTGGTGGCATCTGGGGTGGACAACTGCAACGCTGGCGAACCGGCCAGTTTAACGGCGAACAACCCGATAGTCCGGTTGCTTTTTTACCTGCAGATGATGAGCCTGCGTTGTGTGCCAAAGTAGCAAAGCTAACCGGTGATCTATTGGAATTTGCAGAAGAACCGAAAGATGTTTTGATAGTGGACGAAAACGGTAACCCTTTATTAAACGGTGATAATGACCGCCGTTTTTTTGAAGCCTCCTGGATGCATAAATACAATGGCAAATATTATTTTTCTTACTCTACCGGCGACACGCATTTTTTATGTTATGCCATTGGCGACAGTCCTTACGGGCCGTTTACCTACGCAGGAAGAATTTTAGAACCGGTGGTTGGGTGGACCTCACATCATTCTATTTGCGAGTTTAACGGCAAGTGGTATTTGTTTTATCACGATAGTAGTTTGAGCAACGGTGTTACGCATTTGCGTTGCGTAAAAGTTACCGAACTAACTTATGATGACAATGGCCGGATACAGACCATTCGCCCTTACAACGCTTAGTCCTGGCGTAAGTGAACAACTGTTTTTTCTAAACAAAAAAATGCACTGATTAAATACAGACAATGAAAAAAATATTCCTCGCCCTGTTGTTGTTAAATGTGTTTATCACATCTGCACAGCAATTTCCACCGGTAACAATCCCTGGCTCTGAAGTAAGAAAAATTACTTCCACTATTGTAAATGGCCAGGAATATGAATTGCACATTTTGCTGCCGGCCGGTTATGATACGAGTACAAAAAAATACCCGGTGGTGTACCTGATGGATTCGCAATGGGATTTCCCGGTGGTGAAATCTATTTACGGTCAGCAATATTTCGATGGCTTTATTCCGGAGTTGATTGTTGTTGGTGTTACCTGGGGTGGTGCTCATCCAAATCCTGACAGTCTGCGTGCAAGAGATTATACGCCAACCGGCGAAGCAAGGTTACCACAAAGTGGTGGTGCGGACCATTTTCTTGATTTTATGAAAAAGGAATTGTTTCCTTTTGTTGAAACCAATTATAAGGCAGATGCAGATAACCGGATTTTGATGGGCTGTTCGCTGGGCGGATTGTTTACGATGTACACTTTATTCATCCATACAGATATGTTTACCGGCTATGCCGCAGCGAGCCCTGCCGTTGCCTGGGACAATGAAGTGCTGTACCGCTTTGAAAAAAATTTTGCCGAAAAGAAATTAGCCAAACCAGTTCGCATATATATGACGGTAGGTGATGTGGAAATGGGAAGACCTGTGTTTGAAAAATTTGCAGGCGATCTGTCGAAGCACAACTACTCCAATGTGCAGCTTCGTTCGAAGGTGCTGGAAAACACAGGCCACTCGGGCACCAAAAGCGAAACTTATTCAAGAGGTTTGCAATACATTTTTGAAAGAGCAAGGCTGCAATTCAGCGCTGAAGAGTTGAATAAATTTGCAGGTACGTATCAATCTTCCAAAGGAGAAAAAGTTGAATTGAAACATGAAGGCAACCAATTGTACTTACTTGCCGGCCCGAAAATTAAATTGCTATTGTATGCCAATACCAAAACTCATTTTTATGCTACCCATGAATTTTTTAATATGTATTTTAAATTCGCTAATGATAAGATTGAGTCATTTGATTTAGTTCGGTATGGCGGTACACAAACTTTTAATAAAATTAAATAACAGGATGACAAATTTTGACCGCATACTGTTTAACGGCCTCATAAAAAAAGCGTTAAGAAAATTTGAATGATTGCCGTTAAGAAACCGACGAAGGAGGTTCATTGAAACAAATAAAAAATAACATAAATGAAATAAATGAAATTGATGTTACAAATGTCTGGATTTGCTATTAGTCCGTAAGTCGCACTAAAGCCCAGACATATTTTGCCGCTCGAGCTAATTTCATTTTAGGCAAGCATTCAAATTTTTAGTTTTTTTTATGCAGCCTTGATTTTTTTTGTTACTTTTTTTTATCAAGAAAAAAAAGTAAGTAGACACTAACGGAGACTGGATATAGCTTTGCGGCTTACCTGATTATTAAACAACATACAGTCGTATGAAACGAGTACTCATCATTTGGTTATTACTTGCTCAGTTAATCATTGCGGAGAAATCTTTCAGCCAGATTGTGTTACCGCAAATTGTACGGGACAGTATGGTATTGCAACGGGATGCAACAATCAATGTCTGGGGATGGGCATCAAAAGGAGAAAAAGTAACCATTGATTTTAATAAAAAAAACTTTAAAACAACAACAGGTAAAGATGGCAAATGGAAAATTGCATTGCCTGCTATGGAGGCTGGTGGCCCATATACAATGACCATCTCAGGAAAAAATAAAATCACCCTTACCAATATTTTGATCGGCGATGTTTGGTTTTGCAGTGGCCAGTCAAACATGGTTCACCAGTTAAACATTCATGATGTGCGGTATGCCGACGAAATCGTCCATGCCAATTTTCCGGAGATAAGACAATTTCTTATTCCCACACTCACCAGCCTGCAAGGGCCGAAAGAAAATCTGCCAAGCGGTTTTTGGAATGCCGCTATTGGTGAAGCAGTCAGACCTTTTTCAGCAGTCGCGTATTTTTTCGCAAAGCAATTGTATCAAAAATATCATGTGCCCATCGGTATCATTAATGCAAGCGTTGGTGGTACACCCATTGAAGCGTGGACCAGTGAAGAAGGGTTGAAAGATTTTCCCGACCTCGTTAGCACCATCCAAAAAAACAAGGATACCAACTACATCAACAGCCAGGCAAGGATTGCTTTGGCAATGAATGCAGGCAGACAAAATGCAACAGTGCAGGATAAAGGTTTAACCGGACCACTACCCTGGTACGAAATCAACTATATACCCAAAGGATGGCAAACCATTGCGGTACCCGGCTATTGGGAAGACCAGGGCATCAGCAACCTGGATGGTGTTGTCTGGTACCGAAAAGAAATTGACCTGCCTGCATCGATGGTGGGCAAACCAGCCAAAGTTTTTTTGGGCAGAATTGTAGATGCTGACGTTTTATACATCAATGGAAAACAAGTGGGGGCTACCACTTACCTGTATCCTCAAAGAAGATATCCTGTGCCGGCAGGTGTATTGAAAGAAGGAAAAAATATTGTGGTCGTGAAAGTGACAAACAATGCTGGCAAGGGCGGTTTTGTCAGTGGCAAACCCTATTGTTTGTTTGCCGGAAACGATACCATCGACCTGAAAGGTTACTGGCAATATAAAGTGGGCGAAGTATCCATTCCAAAGACAGGTAGCATTTTTGGTACAACTATCAATCCACAAAATCAGCCTGCGGCTTTATACAACGCAATGGTGGCACCCGTTACCAATTATACCATTAAAGGGATATTGTGGTACCAGGGCGAAAGCAACATCGGCAACGCAACCGGCTATGCGCAACTACAGCCTGCGCAAATCAACGACTGGCGCAGTAAATGGCAACAGGGCAATCTGCCTTTTCTGTGGGTGCAGCTCCCCAATTTTATGGATGCTAATTATCTTCCTTCTGAAAGTCAGTGGGCGGAATTGAGAGAAGCACAATTCAAATCTTTGTCTGTGCCCCATACCGGGATGGCAGTTGCCATTGATTTGGGCGAATGGAATGATATACATCCCGACAATAAAAAAGATGTGGGCGAACGGCTGGCACTTGTTGCTGAAAAAGTTGCTTACGGAGAAAATATAGTTTATTCGGGGCCGCTTTTTCAATCTGCTTCTATTGATGGAAACAAGATCACCCTTTCGTTTACCAATACCGGTGCAGGCCTTGTCAGTAAGGATGGTGAACCACTGAGTGAATTTGCGATTGCTGGTGCCGATAAAAAATTTGTTTGGGCGAATGCCATCATTAAAGGCAACCAGGTAATTGTCTGGAATGACACTGTCACAGCTCCCTTGTATGTACGATATGCATGGGCAGATAACCCGGTCAATCCAAACCTGTATAATAAGGACGGCTTGCCTGCATCACCGTTCAGAACAGATCAATAACAACTCATTCTTTCCTAATTGTAATAAATGGCTTCTATATGAAAAAATATTTGATACTCTTTTTGTCCACTTGCATGACGGCTACAGCAACGGCACAAACAACACCTGTCGATAGCAGCAAATATCCACGACTGAACACCTTTACCGCCCAGCAGGATCATGCGCTTATGATGAAGCAACTGGGAATTACTGCTTTGCGGCCCGGCCCGAGTGGCAATCCTGCAGACGCCAATCATGCCAACGAAGATGAGTATATCGCCAATCCCTGTCCGTTGCTGCCTGATGCCTTAACAACAAAAAAAGGTAAAAAGGTAACCACGGCAGATCAATGGTGGAAGGAAAGACGCCCCGAGATTGCAGCAGATTTTGAAACAGAAATGTATGGAAAGATACCAGCCAAAACACCTAAGGTAACCTGGACAGCAAAAATTACTGACTACGAATTTGTTGGCCGCACACCTGTCATCGCCAAACAAATGGTGGGGCATGTCGACAACAGTGATTATCCGCTCATCGATGTAAACATCAACATGGTGCTGGTGCTGCCGATGAATGTAAAAGGTCCGGTTCCGGTATTGATTATGTTTGGCTTTCCTGCATTGCCTTCTCCTGCGCAACCCTCTCCGGCAGATATGGAAAAATTGAACAGCACATTTAAGGAACTGATGATAAAACAGAACCCGGAATTAAAAGCGGTGTTTGATCGCTACCCTGCTTACTCACCAGTTACCCGGCTGGCAGGTCCTAATTTTTTTGCACCACCCCCCACCGATCCGTCACCAACAGAACAGTTGATTGCAGCGGGCTGGGGCTATTGCGTGTTGGAACCCAACAGTATTCAGGCGGACAATGGCGCCGGACTTACAAGAGGTATTATTGGTTTGGTAAATAAAGGACAACCCCGTAAACCGGATGATTGGGGCGCTTTAAGAGCCTGGGGCTGGGGTGCATCCAGGGCATTGGATTATTTTGAAACAGACAGCCTGATCAATACAAAAAAAGTAGGCATAGAAGGGGTATCCCGATATGGTAAGGCAGCACTGGTCACCATGGCTTTTGATCAGCGTTTTGCCGTGGCGCTGATAGGCTCTTCCGGAAAAGGTGGTTCTACTTTACACCGCCGTACATTTGGCGAAGCCGTTGAAAGTCTTGCCGGCAGCGGAGAATATCATTGGATGGCAGGTAATTATTTAAAATATGCAACAGCAGCATCTTCCTTCGGCAGCAAGACAGGTTGCGACCTTCCGGTAGATTCACATGAGCTGATTGCATTGTGTGCACCAAGACCAACCTTTATCAGCTATGGTATTCCGGAAAAAGGCGATGCCAAATGGCTCGATCAAATAGGCAGTTACAAAGCCACCATTGCAGCGGGTACTGTTTTTAAATTGCTTGGTGCAAAAGACCTGGGCGTGAGCAATGATTACAACACAGAAAAAATGCCGCCGGTACTGACTGGTTTGCTGGATGGCCAACTAGCCTGGAGGCAGCATGATGGCGGCCATACTGATGCGCCCAACTTTTCGTCTTTTATTCCATGGGCCAACAGGGAATTGAAGTATGTAAGAGTTGCAAAATAATGATCTTTTATTGAATGGAGTGTTATGGTAACATTCTCCGTTAACCCAGTAAAGGATGTAGACCAGGCCAGCTAAACGCTGCGCTATTTTTAAATAGTACAGGCAAAACATAAAAATTTTCATTGGCATGACTGCCAATGGTTTTTCAGTAAAGACCATAAAAATGCCCGCTGAGAAGCCAGCGGGCATCAACAATTATTTTCGTCTACTTATGGCAGCCAGATCATCAATTTATTTTTTATCTACCACCAGCATTACTGCGCCCAATGCCGGTATAGTCACTTTTATTCCTCCGGTTGTTACCGCAGACCAGGCTTTTATAGTGGCATAGGTAGCCGGCCCGCCGGCATCCCCGGCAGGACCGTTACCGTTTACCAATACCTTCCTGGAAAATTCTCCATTATCATTACTACCCTCGAGGCTATACCAGTAAAACCGGTTGCCACTGTAGAAATTTTTCATTTTTATTTCCGCCGTTTGGGCCGTGGAAGACGTATTTACCAGCGTTACATTTACCTGCCCGGAGGTGTAGGTGGAAGCATAGGCTTTCACCACATTGCTGCCCACTACGGATGCATTTACCAGCCGGTCGCCCAGCATTTTTTGCAGGTAATACAAATAATAAAAACTGGGGCGGGGGCTCCATTTGGCGATTCCACCCGGTTCATCTCCGCTGCTGAACAGGCCGTGGTCATCGCCATTGTTCCATCCGTTGATCATGTCCCAACGCGCCGACATGCCGTATTTGTTTTTCAAGGCTTCTCCCATTACCAAAACAGCAAAAACACCGCTGGTGTTTGATACCTGTTGCTTTTGCGTATTGGAGGTTATGTTCCATTCATCCATGGCAATGGGCTTTATTGACGCACCATACGATTGCAATGTTTGTGTTACATACTGCATCATGATTGATGGTACCGACAGCGCAGAAGACAATATCACATTCGCATTGTCATTGGTTTGGTAAGGGGTAAAATAATTGTGTACCACATAAAAATCTGCCTTGCCATTCACGCCCGGCATCATGCCTGCGTTCCAGGTTTTACGGGTATTGGTCTGCCATGATTCCGGTGAAGGTGCTTCTGCAGTTACAGCGCCAATATAAATGGTCTTTCCTATTTCCGTAGCAGCTTTTTGCATGGAGTCGACAAACACTTTAAAATGTTGTGCATACAATGCACCGGTTAAAAATTCCGGTTGTCCGTCTTTATTGGCGGCAACATCAATGCGGTATCCCCACTCCCAGTTGCCGAAATTTTCATTGCCAATTTCCCATAGCTGTGTGCGGCCATTGTCGTACCGTACCCAGTCTGCTGCCAGGTGTGCAGCAGAAGCTACCGGATCAGCACTGGTGCCGTAACGGGCATAGCCATAGTTGATGGTTATGATGCCCTTGTTGTTGGTTTGCTGCAACATGGTGTAGTAATTATCCAGGTTACATATCCAGTTATAGTTTGTCTTACCATAGCTGTAACCGGGATCTGTTTTTACACCTGCATCATTCACGAGTTTCATGGGAGCATCTGCGGGCGGCATATCTTGCGCCGCATTCCAAAAATAAGCGTCGCTGGAACTGCCGCCGGGAAAGCGGATGATATGTGGGTGAAGATTAGTGATGGGCTCAATAATTCTTGCATCGCCGGCTACTGGTCCCATCCACCAAACAGCATTGTGACCAAATTCTGCCAATGGAATTTTTGTAAGGATAGCCGTTGCATCCACCGTTACGGTATTGGTTGCAGCTCCGGGAACAGCGGTTTCCGTATAAGCAGGCGCAGTAAAGCTTCTAGCCTGCCAGTCATCTAAAAAAAAGCCGATGGTAGTGGCAGTTGCCGGATCTTTACCTGCCGTGATGGTGGTATCGGTTGTGCCACCAGGCGTAACCGGCGGCGTTGGTTTGGAAGGTGACTTTTTACAGGCAAAAATAATGAGCAGTAACATGCACCCCAATGCCTTCATACAGTTTATATAATTCGATAACATTTTTAAAAGTTTAGATTGTTGACTGGCAAAAATGCCGCAGCCAGCTGCTGAAATTTCAACAGCGTAGTCATTGTCAAAAAAGTTGATTGTATTTTAAAAACATCCGCCAGCTCAATCATCAGACCTGAGCCGCAGATGTTTTATTTTATCAACCAAAACTATCTTAATCCAACATGATCAATGTAAACAATGCCGGAGAAGCCAGCAGATTGAAGGACTATTTCTTTTAACGGATTGGGGCTTCCCAAAGCCGATAAATTGATGCTATAGGTCGTCCACTCGCCACCAACAATGGTAACAGGATAAGCCGTGCCATAACCTCCGTTGATCACAACGTTCATGGTCTTGCTTTCTGTGCCCGGCGTACCAAACAGGGAGAATTCAAGTTTGGAATAAGTGCCTGTTGCTGCGCCGGCATCATTGTGAAAAGTGATGCCCTCGTAACCTCCGGAACCATAGGTTGCTTTGATGGATTTATCACCCTGCCTAACGATAGCGGTGCTGCTAAAATCATTACCCGCCCACGACCAGTTTTGAAAACCGTTTTGCAAAGCGTCGGTATAAATAGCATAGGCAAAATCAGCCAGCGGAGGCAACCCTCCGATGAAATCCAGTACCTGTGCAGATTCTACGGTAAGGGTGGAGTTCAATACATTCAATGTTATCTTTCCTTTCAATGCGCCAACAGGTGTTTTTACAACAATCTTTGTAGCAGACTGGCTCACAAAACTTGTTACGGGCGCTGTTATTCCGGTGAAGGCTACACCGGTTGCAAGGTCAAGGTTGGTGCCGGTGATGGTTAGTTCCCCTTCCTGTGCAATGGGGTTAGGTGCTATCGTTGTTATCGCCGGCAACAATACCGCCAGGTCATCTGCAGATGTGACCGTAACCTGCGAATGCGCCGCCAGCGTTAGCTTTCCTGTGCTCGCTCCTGCAGGTACTTTTACAACAATTTGCGTAGCGCTCTGGCTTTCGAAAACGGTCACCGGTGTTGCAACACCATTAAAAATTACCGCAGCAGCCAGATCAAGATTTGTACCTGTAATGGTCAGATTTGCCTGGTGCTTTACGGGGTTGGGTGCTAATGTTGTGATGGAAGGAAGTGTAACCTGTACCACGCTATCTGTTTCAAAGGTCAGCGGATCTGTTCCGCTGGTGGTGATAAATAAAGTGCCTGTTTGTGCATTGTCAGGTACTTTGATTACGAGCTCATTCAACGACTGGCTAACAAAAGTGGTTTCAGCGATGTCCTTCGAAAAAGTAACGGCCTTTATCCAGTTAAGAAAATTTCCTTTGATGGTGATATTTTCTCCGGGTCTTGCTTCTGAAGTAATAGACGTGATGGTAACAGGTACGTCAAAATTTACTTTTGTTTTTGACACCACATCACCGTCGGGTGTTTTGAGTGTTGCATAGCCCTGCACGGCCGCATCCGGTATAACAAACACGATTCTTTCTGCAGTGTGTTCTGTAAAGGCGCTCGCCGGAATGGTGGCACCTGTAAGATCAATTTGGGTAACCTTGTCTAAATTATTACCGATAAAAATAATGTTGTCGCCATGCTTTGCGCCGGTGGGGCCAAAGCTCAGCAGCTCTACTTTACCCGAATTGGTTGCTGTATCTTTTTTGCAGGAGCTAATCATTGCTATGGCCATTAAAAGGCATAGCAGGCAAAGCATTGTTTTATTCAATATTGTTCTGGTCATTGTATAATTTGTTTTGACTGGCCAATTAAAATGTGTTGCTTACTTTTTGATAATTTTCGGAACGATCCTGAAATTATCAAACGACATATCACAGTCCAGGTCACCCGGACCATGAAACCATACACGGCTATAATATCCCTTTGCACTTACTGCAAGCGGAGCTCCATAAGCTTTTGCAATCTCCTCAAAAGGAATGGTTACTGTCTGCCACTGGCCCTTGGTATCGTAGGGTGGCATCCACCGGTATTCATTTGCATTAAAGTCATTGCTCAGGCCCACATTTATTTTCAGCACATTGCCGTTATAGGGCTTAACTGTATTTAATTCAAACTTCAGGTTATAGTCGGCTGGTTTCAGAATGGCTTCGTCAGGCACATTTTTGCTGATGTCACCCATGGCATCTGGCGGACCGCCGGCAATTTCCATCCATGACCATGCACCGATGGCTTTTTTAACACGGATATAATTTCCGTTGATAGCCGGGGGATCGCCTGCACCCGGATTGCTCACCACAAAGGAAGCATTCCACCAGCCGGTAAAAGGATCGCTGCTGATAAAAATATTGCGGTTATCCCTGAACCAGAAATCAGATTTGGTTTCACCGAAATTTGTCTTAACCGTTACCTGGCCTGGCGTTGCACCGGCAGGCACCCTCACTTTAATAATCTTATCTTCAACAGAAACAAGCTCGCCTGTTACACCACCTGTAAACGTTACGGTCAGCGGTTCATAAAAGAAATCGCCCCGGATGGTTGCTACATCACCGGTTAAGGTGTACTCATTTTCCATTCCTGAAACGAGTGGCTCACTGATGTCTACTTTAAAATCATATAACAACGTATCCCTATTGGCGAAAACCAGTTTCAATTTGTTGGTGATCACCGTTGGGATCGGGCTGGGGACACTCACTAGTATCGAGGTGCTCGTAATGTAAGTAGACGTGAGTGAAGACTTCTGATCATTGAACCAAACTTCTACGGTGTTCTGCAGATTTTGCCCGATGATGGCTACCAGGTTTCCCTGCCCTGCTGAAACCAATAAAGAATCCGATGACTCCGGTGCGGTGACCCTTACATACTGAATTCTTGGAACACCATTGTTGACTTGCTCATCTTTTTTACAGGAGATAAAAGCAACCGTCATGGCGATCACCAGGATCAGCAGCTGTTGAATGTTTTTTATATTTTTCATTTGACTGACGAATAATAATTTGATGAAATAGTGTTGGCTTATGGATAGTCTACCGCAGGCTTGGAAAGATTAGGCGCCTGGCTTTTTTCTGTTGCCGGAATAGGCAATAAAAAATTACCAGAGTTGGCATCGATCTTTCTTTCGGTGGTAGCCCAGGATGTCTTCCTGATTGTCCAGTTGGTAGGGTTCGGAAAAACATCGGGGGTAATATTATACAGGCCTCTGTCCTGAGAATTTAAGATGCTGTATGCCTTACCGGGATTGTAATAATGCAGGCTAACCAGGTCATACCACGCCATCGATTCCATGGCAAACTCCTTAAACCGTTCAGATAAAATAATATCCAATGTTAACGGTGTGGCTGCACCGCTTACGGGGTCTGTTGCCGTAATTGGAGCCAGACCAGCACGGGTATGCACTTTGTTAAAATATTCCAGGGCCGTGGCATCCACCGTTGAAGCGTTGTTACCCAACACTGCTTCTGCATAAATTAAATACATCTCTGCCAGGCGCATCATATAGGTGTTGTTAGGATAACGTTGGGCCTGTACGATAAAGCCAAGATCTTCTGATTTACCCACCACATATTTTTTTATACTGGAGAAATTGACATCACCTTTCACGTAAGGAAAAATCAATTTCTGATTTACACCATTCAGCAATTGGGTGATTTCAGGGTAACTGGCACCGGGCAACATATAGGTTGCTTTTAAGCGTTGATCCAGCGTACGTCCTTTTATCACTGTATCGCCAGAGTCCATAAATCCATCGTACTGGCTCAGCATCCACCAGGTTGCCCCCTTGTCGCCACCCCATCCTTCTACACTGATATCAGAGCTGTAATTGAGGTAAGAAGGTGCACTGTTGCCTACGCCATAACCTGCATCGCCGGAAAGGGCTACCCATTGCAACTCAAATAAAGATTCTGCATTGTTGTCGTACGGATATTTAAAAAGATCTGCATAGTTACTCAACAGGTTTAAATGGCTGTTGTTGATTACGCGTTGCGCATAATATTTTGCACTATCCAGGAACGATTGATTTCTTACACCTCCAACTGATTCTACGCCCGCTCTTGTTAAATAAAACCTGGCCAGCATACCTTCCGCAGACCATTTACTGATCCGGCCTGTCTGTGTGGGTGTTTCAGGTAAGTCTTCGGCAACCGCACGCATTTCCCTGGTTATAAAACGCCAGATACTTGCAGACGTATTTTTATTGATGGTAGTATCATTCAGCAGAGTCAGGTTATTCTCAATCACCGGCACATCGCCCCAGTTCATGGTGAGATAACGGTAGGCTACTGCCCGCATAAATCTTGCTTCCGCGATAGCAATCTTTTTAACCGTTGGTGAAACGGCCGGACTGGCGTATTTATTGATGTTGGCAATGGCCAAATTCGACTGACCAACAACAATAAAAAAAGCACGCCATGCCGCATCATTTTCGGGAGTGATATCTGTTGTATTGAACAACACATTGCCCCTGTCGTTGTATGCCGAAAATGCAGTGCCCGCTCTAAAGTCGCCAAGGTTATAAGATGCCTTATCATTGTAATCGAACCACACTTTACTGTATAAAAGATTGGTTGCTGCCAGTACCTGTTCATCTGTCTGGTAAAAACTGGCATCCACTACCGAGTCTGTCGGCGGTTTTTCCAGGAAGCTTTTTTTGCACCCGGCAAAAAGGATCACAGACAGCAATGAGCCAATTAAAAAATATTGTCTGTTTATATTAATTTTCTTCATTGTAATAAGTTTTAAAAGTTTACACCCAGGCTGAATGTATAAATAGGGGTTAACGGATAGCGTCCAAAGTCGAGCCCGATGGCCTGGTTACCGGCGTAGGTATTGGCGCCGACATAAGACCCTACTTCAGGATCGAAACCGGAGTAGCCTGTGATGGTGGCAACATTTTGTGCACCGATGGTGGCCCTGATACCTTTTACCAGCTTCTGTTTTGCAAGCAATTTCCCAGGCAGGTTATAAGATAAGGACACATTTTTCAGCCTTACAAAAGAACCATCTTCTACCCATTTGCTGCTGGTGGTACCATAATTATTATCATTGGCAATTTGCGAACTGGTTAACCGTGGTACATTAGTTCCGGTATTTTCAATCACCGGGTTGCCATTTTTATCCGTGGTCAATCTTGCATAGTCCATGGCACTAATCAGCAAGTTGCGGCTGGTATAAATGGTAGATGTTTTTGAATTTACCTTGGCCAGGTGATTATAAATATCATTACCAAAAGTGCCGGTAATAAGTATACTTAAATCAAATCCTTTGTAGGAAAATGTATTGGTAAATCCGCCAAATAATTTTGGCCACGGGTTACCAATATTTGTTTCATCATGGAAATCTATTTTACCATCGCCGTTCATATCCCGGTATTTTACGTCGCCGATCCAAACGCCCGCTACAGCATCCGTTGGCAGCCTGTTTCCGTTATTATCTACCCGTACAGCACTTGAATTGATTTCATCAATGGTTTGAAATAAACCTTCTGCAATATAACCGCGGAACAACCAGGGCGCTTCGCCAACGGCCGACCGTTGTGTCCAGTTATCCAGCCACCAGCTGGTACGGTCAACAAAAGCTGCATCAGAATAAAACTTTTTAATGGTTGTTTTAAAAGCAGATACATTGATGTTGGACTCCCATTTAAAATCCTTGTTGCTTACGTTGATGGAATTGATGGTAAGGCCCCAGCCCTTTGTTTGCAGGGAACCTATGTTTACTGTTGGATTGCCCACAGAACCCGTTCCATTGGTGCCCATGTACCAGGGAAGCGGATTATCCATTAAGAGATTATTGGTATTTTTGATGTAGTAGTCCGCTTCAACTGAAATCCTGTTTTTTAACAGGCCTATATTGATACCAATATTTTTGGTGTTGGTTTCTTCCCATTTCAATGCGGGGTTACCATACCTGCCCGGTAAAAAGCCAATACCTAAATCGGTTGGGCCTGTAACCAGCGGTGAGTAAATGCCACCACTTCCCTGGTTACCTGTAAGACCGGTTTCTACTCTTAACTTCAACTCACTGATAGCTGGCACGTCAAAAAACTTTTCCTGCGAAACCCGCCATGCGCCGGACACAGAAGGAAAAGTTCCCCACCGGTCATCCGGACCAAAGTTGGATGAACCATCTCTTCTAACCGTTCCTGTTACAATGTAGCGGTTGTCGTAATTGTAGTTAATTCTTCCCAGATAAGATTCCATGCCCCATGGACCAGAGCCGCCGCTATTGGTACCAGGTGCGGCACCTGCTGCAAGGTCAAATACATTGTTGGTAAGATAACCCGACCTGCTGGCGCCAATGTTTTGCCATTTGGACTCTTGTGACTCGTGGCTCACCATGGCGCTAACGTTGTGCTTGCCCAGTTGTTTATTGTACTCCAGCAACTGGTTCCAGTTCCAGTAAGTACTCATGCCGATGTTATTGCTTAAGGTAGCCGAAGTATTGATAGCCCAACCGATATGATAGGTAGGATTAAAATACACCGAATTGGAATAATTGATGTCTGTATTAAAAGATGTTCTGAACGTAAGGTCTTTCGTTATGTTAATCCCGAGATTCAATCCACCTAAAAACTGCCTTCTCCTGTTTGTATTCGTTCTTAAACTGGCAATGGCTATTGGGTTAACGGGAGCAAACTGGTTGGCACCGTTAACGTTATCACCGCCACCCCATTCACCGTTCAGGTTTTTAACCGGCACCTGCGGTGTTAACTGTATGGCATCAGAAATAACACTTTCAGAACTGGTGGTCAGCTTTTCATTGATCTGGCTAAAGCTGATGTTGGCACCGATGGTAATCCATTCTCTTGGCTTGTTATCCATGTTCACCCGAAAGCCATACCTGTCAAAGCCAGAGCCAAGCGCAATACCATCCTGCTTTAAATATTCCCCCGACATGTAATAGGTAGTAGTATTACCGCCGCCGCTCAGGCTGAGCTGGTGCTTTTGCATACCGGCATTGTTAAATAGTTCACCTTGCCAGTCTGTTCCTTTTCCTAAAAGAGAAGGATCTAAAAATTCACCCGGCGTTGTACCTCCTGCCAGTGCGTGATAATCTTTTACCATTTGCGCATACTGGCGCAGATCCATTACCTGTAAATGTTTGGGTGGTGTCTGCAAATTATACTGGTAACCGTAAGTCAGTTTAGCTTCGCCCGCTTTGCCGCGTTTTGTAGTGATTAACAGAACGCCATTGGTGGCTCTTGAACCGTAAATAGCAGTTGCCGAAGGCCCCTGCAACACTTGTATATCTTCTATGTCGGAAGGGTTAAGTCCGGATAAGGGATTAGATGAATTGGTAGTACCCCCACCCTGGATCTGTACACCATCTATTACATACAACGGTTCGGTATTGCCGTTAATGGAACTGATACCACGGATAGCCACCGAAATACCACCACCCGGCTGACCGGAATTCTGCGTAACATACACCCCGGCAGCCCTTCCCTGTATTGCTTGTTCAATGGTAGTGTTAATGGTTTTCTCCATCACTTTTGAAGACACCGTAGTCTGCGCACTGGTAAGATTGATTCTTTTGGATTTACCATACCCAATCACCACCATATCGTTCATGGAAGATACTTCAATGGTCATGGTAAGGTTGATGGATGATTTACCTTTAACAGGAACATTGATCGTTTTGTACCCCACATAACTAAAACTCAGCACCGCGTTGTCCGGCACTGTTATGGAGAACTCGCCTTGTTCATTGGTACTGACACCGCTTTTTTCACCTTGTATGGCAACCGTTACTCCCGCAAGCGGACTGCCTTTTTCATCTTTCACCGTTCCTTTTATTGTAACCTGCAGTGTTGCCAGAGGTGGTGCATCGGCAACAAGATTTACTTCTTCTTTACGCCGGATGGTGATCGCTTTTTCAACGATGGTAAAGTTTAAAGGCTGGTCTTTAAAGCAGACTTCCAGCACCTGTTCTATCGAAGCATCTTTTACTTCGATGTCAAACTTTTTGCCTTGCCGCAACAACTCATCCTGGTAAAAAAACTGGAAGCCTGTTTTCCGGTGAATTTCTTTAAACACTTTTTCGAGTGATGTATTTCGCTGGGAGATGGAAATACTCTGCGCTTTTCCTTTGGCACTCACCTGCAGTAAAGCGGCGAATAATAAAACAGCTGTCAGTTTCATAACTAGCAATGTTTTGTGGGTGACTGCCATGGCCCGTTGGACACATGGCACCGAACACGAATTTTTCATACTTTTGTTAAGTTTGGTTTAAACATTTAGCAATCCTTCCTGTTTGTAATGATGGATAAACTCAACTACCGCCAGGGACGCCGCAAACGTTCCTGGTTTTTATCTTGAGTAATCCCGGGTATTAAAAATCTGAACTAAAAAACTTATTTATTTCCTTAAAAAATAAGGATGTAATACACTAAGCCAATACAATTAATTTCCTTCCCTCAATTTTAAATCGTACGCCTCCATCCTGCATTATCTTAAGCACCTGGCTGATGTCGTTATTACGGCTTACTGCACCCGTAAAATGACCGGCAGGAATTTTTCCTTCATAGGCCACTTCCACATTATACCATCTTGAAATCTGCCGCATCACCGTTTGTATATCTGCGGAGTTAAACTGGAACCAGCCATTCTTCCAGGCCATCACCTCTTCCACATCTGCCGCTTCAATTTTGATGGCCCCGGTTTTGTCAACCAGGGATTGCTGACCAGGTACCAGCATTTTTACTGCACCGCCTTCCGATACCTTTACAGACCCTTCCAGCAACGTGGTGTTTACTGAACTTTCATCGTCGTATGCCATGATATCAAAGTGTGTTCCCAGCACTTCTACTTCCATATTCTTTACGGTTATTTTAAAAGGCATCGCGGCGTTTTTAGCCACTTCAAAATAAGCTTCGCCGGTAACGGAAACCTGCCTTTCTTTTCCCTTAAAAATAGTTGGGAAATGGATGGACGAAGAAGCATTCAGCCACACTTTACTGCCATCAGGCAATATTACCTGGTATTGTCCGCCAACCGGCGTCGCCAGTGTATTGTACACCACATCAGGGTTTGAGGCAGTGCCGGCATTGTAAGCTAACGTCGCCGTATTTAATCGCACTACTTTTGTATTGCCTTGTTTTATAAGCTCTCCCTGTCGGGTGGTATCTAAAATGATCACTGATCCATCGGCTAATGTAAGCACAGCTTTATCTCCACCCGGTGCAATAACCGCTTTAGGCGTAGCTTTTTTTTGCACTTGCGCAATGGGTTGCTGAACGGGTTTTGATTTTAACCAGAACCAGGTACCAAACACTGCAATTAAAACAATGGCAGCTGCGGCGACACGGCCTGGGATAAAAAAAAATTTTTTGTTATGAGTAACAATGGGAGCAACTGCTTTTCCTTTTGCCAGGATTTTGGCGAACATGTCTTCGCTTTGTTCTTTTGTAAATTGATTTCCTGGCACTTTAAAATTTTGCCAGGTTTCGGTAATTAATGATTGTACTTCGGCATCGTTTTCACGTTGCATCAACAGTTCCGTTAATTCATCCCGTTCCTGTGCAGTAGCGGTTTCGTTAAAGTAAACCTTAAATAGATAGGCAAGTCTTGATTGGCTCATAATAAAATGATGCGAAAGAATAAAAGAATACACCTTTTAAAGCTTCCGCCATTAGTAAGACAACCGAATTGAAAAAAGGAGGTAATGAGGAAAGAAAAAATTAATAATTAAATAACCGCCCCAGCAAAAAAAGAAAAATACCAATGTGCGTACGGAGATGATTTTTTAAAAACCGCAGCGCCAGCACCATATGTTTCTTCACTGTTTCGAGAGAGATGTTTAATGCAGCCGCTATCTCTTCCTGGTGCAGACCTTCCCTTCTGCTTAGCAGGTATACTTTTTTTTGTTGTGGGGGAAGTAAGGCAATTGCCTGGTCAATTAATTCGCTGGTGTTGATGGTGGTGTCTGTCTCGTTCTGGTCGTTGGCTGCAAGCCTCAGCACATTGTTTACCCAGGCTGTTTGCCGGCTCCTGTCACGGGCAATTTGTTTTAAACTGTTGAGGGCATGGTTCCTGGCCACAACAATCAGGTATGCTTTAAAGCAGGTGATTTCCGCCAGCACGCCGCGGTTGATCCAGATTTTAACAAACACATCCTGTACAATTTCCTGGGTAAGTGACTCCGATTTTATTAATCGCATAACAAAGCTTCCGAGCAGCTGGTGATAATTTTCGAACAGTTCTGCAAAAGCATGCTCATCGCCGGCTGCTACTTTGTCTAACAGTATTTTTTCTTTATCGTTGGAAGAATGGAACAAGCAGTGATCGTTTTAGTCTTAAGCAATGGCTGGTACAAAACTAAGTGGTTTGCATGATTATCAAAGACCATTTCCTCATGATTTTTTATCCGATACAGGTATTTTTTGCACTTATAATGAGTTTTATAAAAGTTATCGCATTTAATATTACTTACCGGTGCATTCATATGTGATCATTAATGCTGCATCATGCTGACAGTTTGAAAAAGTGAGTGGTTCATCAATCAGTTATTTTCTTTTTCCGTGCAGTGATTTTAAAAACATGCATCACATCATTGTTCACCGCGGCAACTAATAATTTATCTCCACTGGCCAGTCTGATAAGTGCCATATCTTTTACATCACCCTGCAGCAACAATCCACTTGTATACTGCGGAATGGAAACAAATGTTTTATTGCTGCTGCCACGCAAAAAGCAACCGTAAGATGCATCGTATCTTCCGGTCATTACTTCAGCCTGGTATTCGTTTCCAGCCAGCAACAGGTCTTTGTAGCCGTCGTTATCCAGGTCATCGCAAATAATGGCATTTATGGGTGAAAACTGTGCTTCAATTGGTAGCACGTATTTTATAAATTTTCCGTTACCGGTGTTTTCAAAATAACATGTCCTGGTTTCATCACAATGCAACTGCAGTACGTCGGTGCTAGCTTTTCTTTTAAAGATATCATCATAGGTTGCGTGCGCATAGTCTTCATTCAACAGAAACTGTTTTTTAATGGCTGGCACCTGGTCGGATAACCGGGCCCTGCTGATGGCCGGAAAAGACTGCATTTTGCCATCTGCTTCTTTTATATAATAGAAGAAAACCGGGTCGACACTTCCATTACCATCCAGGTCTGCGGCATATAACTGCATCGGCTGCGAAGGACTTGCACGGTACTCACAATTTAAACCGAGGTTTCCCGCCACAAGGTCCATATCCCCATCACTATCGATATCAGTTGCTATCAAGCTCCGCCACATGCCATTCATCTGCGTAAGGCCTGTTGATGCGGATACATCAACTAATTTACCATGATCATTTTTAAAAAACTGAACCGGCATCCACTCACCGGCAATGACGAGATCGGGTTGATGATCATTATTAAAATCCGTCCATACAGCTGCGGTGACCATGCCTGGCTTTTGTAATGCCGGACAGACCTGAGCCGTTACATCTGTAAAAACACCTTTATTATTTTTCAGTAAAAAACTGCGGGGTGGCAATGGATATTTTTTAGAAACCCGGCCGCCAATAAATAAATCAGGATAGCCATCGCCATCATAATCACCGGCACTTACACAGCCGGCAATCGTTCTTACACCATCAGGAATAGCATTGGGCTGCAGCGTAAAATTGCCCTTGCCATCGTTGAGGTACAGCCGGGGTTTATAATAAATGGAGTTTTCATCGTACTGCATATCTCCACCTGTAATAAGCAGGTCACTATCACCATCTTTATCCGCATCAAACAAAATACAGGCCATGTCTTCTTCAAACTTAATACTGTCTGTAAGATTTTTTGAAGCGAATGTTTGTCCGTTTTTTTGCGTAAAAATTTTGCCGGAAAAATTAAATGCACCGCCAATGAAAAAATCGGTTGCTCCATCATGATTGATATCGCCGGTAGTAATAAACGGACCCAGTTGCGAATACTTTTGAGGCAGTAAACGTTGCAGAGTGTAGTCGTTAAAAGGGTTGTCCTGGTGCCTGTATAACAAGCCGTAATTACCTGTAATATCAGCAAACAGAAATGATGGAACTGCTGCTCCATTTATATTAATAACGCCTGCATTTTTCCAGGAAAGCACCAGGCTGGTATCTCCCTTTACATTTTTTAAGTTCTGCCTTTTTCCGTCAGGCCATTCGATTACCAGCGAATCTGCATGGTCATTTTTTCCCAAACCAAAAAGCAATTGCTGATCTACAGACGAAAAATAGCCACGTATAGGGTTCTGTTCCTGGAACTGAATTTTATCTTTATTGTACAACCAAATTTTTGCACCAAACCCTTTCCTGTTAAGGCTATCACCATTAAGCTGCAGGCTCAAATAATGTGTTGCGACTGGCTTATTTTTTTGATTGGTGTTGTTGATAAACACAAAGGCAGCTTTGTTGATATTGTTCACTACCAAATCGAAATCACCATCATTATCAAGATCTGCATAAGCCGCACCGTTGGACATGGATGGTTCATTGATACCCGCACTTTCAGACGAATCTGAAAAAGTCAGGTCATGATTATTATGGTATAAATAGTTGGGAAGATTCACGTTTTTCAAAGACGCCAGTTTCTGCCTGATTGCCTGTTGCTGCTGCTCTTTACTTTGGCCATTATTAAAAACATTACTACTAAATTCAAGAAAATCAGCATTGATAAAATCACGGCCGATGCCATTGGTGATATGTATATCTTTCCAACCATCGTTATCAAAATCGGCCAGCAAAACACTCCAGCTCCAGTCGGTTGCGGGTATGCCACTAAACCTTCCCAGCTCGCTAAAAAAAGGAAGAATGGTATCACCATATTTGCGGCTGCCAATATTCAACTGCAACATGTTTCTCGAAAATTCCGGTTCATAGCCCATGGACCGTTCGGCTTCATACCGTTCATAATTCATAAAAGAAAACGAGGTCTTCTTTCTTTCGTTGTACTCCGGTAACATATCCAGGGTAACAATGTCCGGCAATGCATCATTGTTAATATCCGCCGCGTCGGCGCCCATGCTTGAATAACTCTGGTGACGGATTGATTTGTCAATACAATTGGTAAATGTGCCGTTTCGGTTATTTAACCATAACTCATCATTGGAAACAAAATCGTTGGCTACATAAATATCCGGCCAACCATCCTGGTTAAAATCACTTACCGATACGCCAAGGCCATAGCCATCTTCCTTAATGCCTGCCGCCATTGACACATCCGAAAAAACCGGGTGACCCAGGTGAGCGCTATCGCCATCATTGCGATAAAGTTTGTCATTGGCCAGCGAGCGGCCGCTTCTGTCGCGGGGATAAATGGTATTAGAATTACCGGCGCTTAATAAATAATTGGTGCAATACATATCGAGGTCGCCATCTTTATCATAATCGAAAAAAACTGCCTGCGTTGAATAGCCGGTATCTGCCAATCCGTAGGCTGCGGCTTCTTCTTTAAACGTGAGATTGTGCTGATTGATGAACAATAAATTTTTTGAACGATGCAACAGGTCTTTTCCAAAAACGCACACATAAATATCATCAAACCCATCATTATTAATATCTGCAATACTAACACCTGTACACCACACATCCGTACCAATGCCTGCTTTAGTTGTGATGTCTTCAAACTGATTATTTCCTTTATTTATATACAGCCGGCTGCTTACCTGGTTGCCGGTAAAAAAAATATCTTTTAAGCCATCATTATTAAAATCGCCGATGCCTGCTCCTCCACCCATATAACCAAACTCGTTGATAAAGGAATGAGAGGAATCGTTGTCGTAAATGTCGTTGCTGAATGTAATGCCCGAGGTTGTTGCATCCAACTGCGTAAACAACATATTTTTTTGTGGATGCTTACAGGAGCTTATGAGTACAATACCTGCAAAAAAAAGAATCCAGCTATGATAAGTAACAAGCGCTTTCATGCATTTTTTCAATTACACTATTGATTTAAATGACCTGGTCTACGGTTATCAATCCCTCCTTCCTCACTATATCTGCAAAAAAATAGAGGCCATTTTATAGCCTCTATTTTTAGGATTGAACAAGCTTTATTTAATTAAAGGATTGGTAGAAGTTTCAATTGCCGGAATCGGAAACAGGTCGACCTGGTTGGGAACTCTTTCCGGAATAATAGAAGGAAAATATCCTTTTTTTCTCCAGCGAAGAATGTCAAAACTTGCCAGTTCTTCGGCGCCCAATTCCACTTCTCTTTCATGCATCACTGCCTTTAGTGCATCGTTTTTTGAAGCGGGTGTAACAGGCGGCATGTTTACACCCGGCCTGCTGCGCACTTCATTAATGTAGTTGGCAGCTTGTGCAGGCGTTCCTACTTCCGCTTCACACTCAGCCAGCAGCAATAATATATCAGCATAGCGGATTACACGCTGGTTTATTCCACCAGGGTGAAAGCCTGAATTTACATAATCGTAAATATTGTATTTACGGAAGAATCTCTTTTTAGTAACGCCGTTCCTTACGCTGGTGGCAATATTCATTATATCCGCGGTTAGCTTTATGGGGGTGATGCCGCTGGATTTAAGAATGGTATCACCCTCTTCGAAAATAGTGAATTTATACCTTGGGTCACCAGCTTCAAATTCATTCAGGAACTGATTGGATGGAATCACATTTCCCCAGGTAATGCCATACTCCTGGTTGCGTACAGTGCTTAGCGGACTGGTAGATCCTTCGCCATTATATCCCCAGTTAAAATTGTTATCGCCCTTATCAACAAAAACAACTTCAAAAATAGATTCGGAATTGAACTCATGTCCGGATGCAACTGCAGCATTATTATCGTCTTTAATGTCGCCATCAAAATTCCATTGGTAATTTGGAGTAAGTGAATATTTACCGTACACTTTCAGCAGGGCTGTTTTGGCAGCGTCATAATCACCTTTCTGCATCAGCACTTTTCCCAATAAGGAATTAGCAGCGCCTTTGGTAGCACGGCCGTTATCCGAAGCGCCGTAGCTTTCGGGCAATGCTTCTGCAGCTGCAGTTAAATCGCTGATGATAAAGGCATAAATATCTGCAGCAGGCGATTTGCCTTTGAAGTCGATAGAAGAGGCCACTGTTTGCGTGTAAAGTGGAACATCTCCCCACTGTGCCACCAGTTCAAAATAGGCCCAGCCTCTTAAAAATTTTGCTTCGCCTACCAGCCTGTCTCTAAGCGCCGTGTTATCTGTTACGTCCGGGGCCTTGTCAAGCACCAGGTTGGCACGGTTGATCATCTGGTAGCAACCGCTCCATACATTCGACATCACCGCGTTGGATGGTGCAGGCGATGGTTGGCTAAGCAGTTCTGCTCTTGGTGCTTCCAGTTGGGGGCCACCGGAAGCCGTTTCGCCGCCCCGCATATCGTGTGTAAAAAACCATTCACGTCCTACCAGTTCGCCGGAGCGCAAGGTTGAGTAGATGGCGTTTACGCCGTTTTGCAGTTCGGAAGCGGTTTTAAAATAACTTTCTGTTGTCGGGTTATTTTCATCAAAAACATTCAGCTTTTTGTTACAGCCCAGCATGCCGGTAACTACCAGTGCGGCTGCAATAACTGCCTTGTTAATATTTTGTTTCATGATAATCTGATTATTTAAAAAATGACGTAAATGATTCTATTAAAAATTGGCCTGTATGCCCGCCTGGAATGACTTTGGCTGAGGATATACCGCAAAGTCGATACCGTTGGTTAAAGATGAATTGGGTGTTCTGTTTCCCACTTCCGGATCATACCCGGTGTACTTGGTAAACGTCAGCAGATTTTGAGCGGATACATAGATACGCAAACTTTTGAGCGTTCCTTTTGTGAGCGACTGCAGTGATTTCGATTGAAAGCTGTAGCCTAACATTACATTCTTTAACCGGGTAAAAGAACCATCTTCTAAAAACCTGGTAGACGGACGGGCATTTTGATTAGGATCTGATGATATTGCACGGGGAATAGTGGTGTTAGTGTTAGTAGGTGTCCACGCATTTAAAACCTGTGTACCTGCATTAAAGAAACGAACCATGCCTTCAGTAATAACCCTGGTAGCATTGAACACTTTATTACCCTGTACGCCCTGGAAGAAAACAGAGGCATCAAAATTCTTATAGTTTGCGCCAAGATTAAGTGCATACGTCATCTTAGGAATAAAGCTGCCCAAAAACGTGCGGTCCTTGTTATCAATTACGCCATCGCCATTTATATCTTTAAACATGATATCACCGGGCGCTGTTGCAGTTGTTTGCTTGGCATGCTTGGTAACATCTCCGGCATTTTGAAAAATGCCTTCTGCCACCCAACCATAAAATGCCTGGATAGGCTGGCCAACTGTTGTATTGGTAATATTGTAACTCCCGAAGTCAGCATCGCCGCCAGCTTCGATATTAGAAACACCTTCGGCTAACCTTGTAACCTGGTTGGTAACAAAACTCATGTTGGTACTTGCAAACCATTTAAAATCTCCTTCGCGGTCATTGTAGCCCAACTGGAATTCAACACCATTATTTTTCATTGAACCCACGTTTTGAGGAACTGTACCGGTTAAATAACCAAATGAAGAAGGCAGTGGTACATTTAGTATTAAGTTGTCTGTTTTACGCTGATAATACTCTGCAGATAATGTAATCTTGTTTTTAAGAAATCCCATATCAAGGCCGATATTTATCTGCTTGGTTTTTTCCCATTCAAGGTCTTTGTTTCCCAAACGTTGAATGGAAGAAGATGGACCTCCGGTAATTGAACCTCCAAAAGGATACTGGGCACTGTTGGCTGCCACACTTACCTGCCATGGTGTGTTACCCAGTACTGTCCCGTTTAAACCGGTAACGCCATAGCCCGCTCTAAGTTTTAATTCAGAAATGCTTGTTTGGTTTCTCATAAAATTTTCCTGGTCAATTCTCCAGCCAACAGATGCTGATGGAAAAGTTGCCCATTTTTTTCCTGGAGCCCAAACAGAAAGCCCGTCCCGCCGAACGGCAACACTCAACAAATACCTGCTGTTGTAATCGTAGTTAATACGGCCGAGATAAGATAACAGGGCGTTTTCACCAACCAGGGTTTGTACAGAAACGTTGGTAGCATTGTTCAATGTTTTCAAATCATTGGATGCCTGGTTGCCACTTGCATTTTCCTGTTTTGTAGTTTGATTCTGTTGCTCATACACCGCAATTGCATTGATGTGATGATTGCCGAAAGTTTTATCAAACGACAATTGCTGAGTATACAACAACACCGTAGAAATATTGCGGTTATTGGTAATGGTAGCTTGTGTTGCACTCGAACCCGCAATGGCGCCGTTGTCGTTAAATATAGGAGCAAAACGATAATCTAACCCGTTAGCATAATCAATACCAAAAGTAGATTTAAATTTTAGCCAGTTTGTAAAATTCATTTCCAAAAAAGCCGTTCCAAATACTTTGGCGGTTGTTCTGCTGCCCGGATTTTTTAGTGCCGCATCTTCTACTGGATTCGTTGGATCACCACCATCCTTGGTAGCATCTACGCCCCTGTACCCACCAATTGAAGTTGGATCATACACTGGCATATGAGGCATCATTCTGATCACATTTACCAGGTTTGTTCTGGAACCTGTTTCATTGTTATCATACGCCTGGTTGCCGGAGGCTGCATATAAGTTTTCGCCAAAGGTGAATACTTTACTAATGACGTGATCTGAATTGATGCGGAAATTATAACGGCGATACGCAACACTTGGCGCCGTACCCTGCTGATCGGTATACCCCGCTGAAGCATAAAAACGTGATATATTGTTGCCACCACTTAACCCAATATTGTGCTGCGTCATTACGCCTCTTTTAAAGTAAGCATCCTGCCAGTTGGTATTGGTTTGTCCATAAGTTTGGGTTGCACCGGCATATACAGGTTCATCAATCATCGGGGCAGTAAGGCGTGGAACCTGGCTGCCCCTGTAAGCAAGTGCGTACTGTTTAAACTGTTCTGTGTTCAGCAATGACAGACGTTCGGTGACTTCCTGTGTACCAACATATGAATCCAGGCTGATACTTAGTTTACCATCTCTTTTTCCTTTTTTGGTAGTAATCATAATTACACCATTGGTAGCTCTTGAGCCATAAATGGCAGCAGCGGAAGCATCCTTTAAAACGTCCACAGACTCGATGTCTTTTACATCAATAGCCGAAAGATTACCTGTAGGAAAACCATCTACAATATATAAAGGATCAGATGCAAAACTGATAGAGCTGATACCGCGGATACGAACAATCGGGTCTGAACCCGGACTGCCGTTATTGGTTACCTGCAAACCCGCAACACGGCCCTGCAATGCCTGCGAAATAGACACCGCGGGCAGCTCATTCAATGTTTTACTGTTTACACTGGAAACAGCGCCGGTAATGAGCGTTCTTTTTTGTGTACCGTACCCCACCACTACAACTTCATTAAGTGATTTATTTGATAAAGGCATTACTACCGCTACCGAGGTTTTACCTTCAATGTTGACTTCCTGCGATACTCTTCCTATAAATGAAAACTGTAAAAATTTTACGTCGTCAGCCACATCAATCGCAAACGACCCGTTATCGGCGGTAATGGTGGCTTTGTTTGAACCCTTCATTGTAACAGAAACTCCGGCAAGGGGTTCGCCGTTTTCGCCCGTTACTGTTCCGGTAATATTGCGGATGTTTTTTTCCTGGGTGTCATTTAAAAAATTGTCTTTCCGGGAAATAATAATGATACCAGTGCTTTTATCATACCGGTATTTGAGGTTGATCGGCAGCATTACAGCATCCATCACTTCGGATACCGGTGTTTCTTTTGCACTGACCGTAACAATTTTTCCTTGCGGAATTATATCATTACTAAACGTAAACCTCAGTTTGGTTTCACTTTCAATCGCTTTAAAAAAAGAAGTAACAGAAACTTCTTTTAGTGAAAGCGTCACTTTGACGTCCTGGGAAAACCCGCCGGCATGAGCCAGCACGGTACTGGCAAAAAGCAGGATTAAAGTTAATTTCATAATTTTCAGCAGCTTCGTTAGAGGCGGATTTGCATACCCCCGCCTGCAAGGATGTTTTTTTTTCATACCTTTATTTTGGTTTTTAATTAAAAAATAGAATCACTTAAGTTTTAAGTGGTTCAAAATTTTGGTACGGGAAAGTGTTGCCGCACTTTTCCCGTATTTTTTATTTAGACAGGTTTATTGTTACGATAGTGTCGTCTTTAATAGTATAGTTAAAGTGCCTTGATTCTTTTAAAAAGTTAAGCACCGTGATTAAATCTTCTTTTTCAAATACGCCTGAAAAGTGATAGTTACGCAGGGCATCGTCTTCAAAATTGATCTTTACATTGTACCATCTTTCCAATAGCCGCGCTATCTCATCAAACTCTTCATCAAAAAATATCAGCTTGTCTGCCTTCCAGGCAATTTCTTTTATGATGCCGTCATTTGTTGCTACAATTTTTTTCCGCAGGCTGTCTGCTTCCATTATATTACTGGTTGACAGAACTGTGGATTCAGATGCTTTCGTGCTATCGATGTGAATTGTTTTCCACTTAATTTTTTCGTTTGGATGCAGCACCAGCTTTAAATTATTTTCTTCAATCAGCGTAACCTCCACCAGTCCTCTTATCAAAGCAGTTTCGGTAAATAATTCATTTTGATATGCCTTTACATTAAATGCGGTGCCCAGTGCCTTTACTTCCATCGCAGCTGTATGCACAATGAAGGGAATTTTTGCATTGTGCTTCACCTCAAAAAAAGCTTCGCCCTGCAGGTATACATCACGTGATTCAAGGCCAAAATGCTGATTGATCCTTACAGTACTTCCTGAATTGATAGCTACACTGGATCCGTCCGGCAATTGAATCGTTTTTCTTTCGCCGTAAGCTGCTGCATAAGTCTGGATATCACCGGCAGTATTTTTATTAAAATAGCCCCTGGCAATAAACAACCCGGTAATGATGAAAACAACGGCCGCAACTTTAATCGCCAATCTGAAAATGTTTCGCCTTTTTTTGTCAGCCACGCTTTCCATCCTGATTACAGGGGCTGCGGATGTGCTGTCTATACTGTTTTTTAACCTGGTCACCTGTTCCTCAAGGTCGGCATCGGCCAATGCATTGAACAGCTCGATATATCTTTCTCTGGCATGCGCTACAAGTGCAGCATGCGCGGGACTAATTTGTATATAATTCTCCCAATACTTTACATCGTCCTGGTCAGAATGCTTACAATAGTTTATAAAAGAGTCCATCAACAACAGATCTTCAATATCATGTTTAACATCAATCATGCGTTGCAATTAATATTCATTAATAAATAGAGAGTGGAAAAACCTTTTTTTACCCGTTTTTTGAAAAATATTTTACGAAACAGGTTGGGAGTCTAAAACTGCAGCACGGGCAGACCTGCCCTTGGTAAGGTTGGACTTAAGCCGTTTCAGTCCTTCATGAATTTTATTATACACCGTACGATGTGACAAACCAGTTCTTTGCACAATGTCTTCATAAGCCAGTCCTTCATAAAACTTCAGTACAATCAGTTCTTTCTGGCGGCCGGGTAGTTCATTTATCTGGGAGCTTAGTAATGTACCTAACTGGATGTGTTGTTCTTTTGCTACAAGTTTTTCCTCGGGGTTAAGGCAGGTTTCGTTCATAGTCTCTACCCACGCAATGTGCAATGCGCCTTGCTTTTGACAATTTTTGCAGTCAGCTGCAAGCTTTCGTAAAAGAGAAGTAACAAGGTAATTTTTTATATTTCTTGCAGGCTGCAGCGTATCTCTTTTTTCCCACAGGTATAAAAAAAGTTCGTGAATGGCATCTTTCACCAATGAAGCATTACTATTTTGCTTCAGGCCAAGAAATAACAGGCAATGATAATACTGCTGGTATAATGCTACCAGCATTTCCTTATCGCCATGCCTGAGGCCCAGCCATAATTCTTCATCTTTATTCATACGCAATCGTTAATATAATTAATCAGGCCTGACCTTTCTAAACTGCCGCAACAAAAACTGACGGGTGATCTTTACCTTACCAACCCAAACATGGATTTTGTCAAAATCAACGCTTTGGCTACCAGTCTTTTTATGGATGCATTTTTGCAATGCTATACATGCGCTGCTCCTCTGAATCCTTTATCAACAGTCACCGGATCTGCTATGTAACCGGTTGCATTAATACTGGCAAAAAAGAAACCCAAACTGCTTCCTGAAAATTGTTTTCAGTTACTGATATATTTATACATCAAACTATACAATTAATCATTTTCCCGCTTGAACATTGCCTGATAAGCCGTTTGTATTGCCAGGGAATGTGACTAACTTTGTGCAAAATAGATTTTTTTTTATAAAATGTAACCGATTGCATAAGTTTTTTAAAAATTATATTACTTTAGCAGACAAGCATTTTTTTTATTCCGCTGCAAGATGACAAAAGAAATAACGATTTACGACATTGCCAGAGAGCTCAAGCTGTCCCCTGCCACTATCAGCCGCGGATTAAAAAGCAGTAAAGTAATTAACAAGGGTACGGTTAAAAGAATTTTGGAAAAGGCAGAAGAGTTAGGCTACCGCCATAACAATTTTGCCAGCAGTCTGCGTAAACAAAAGTCGCATACAATTGGCGTACTGCTGCATGAGCTTAACAGCAACTTTATTACTTCCGTATTATCTGGCATTGAAAAAATAACAGCAGAAGCGGGCTATGATATTATCATTGCCCACTCCGGTGAGAGTTATGAAAAAGAAGTATCCAATGTTACCAACCTGTTTCATAAACGGGTTGATGGATTGATTGCTTCTTTATCTTTTACCACAGAAAACCTGGACCATTTTAAACTTTTCTTTGAAAAGAATATTCCTGTAATATTTTTTGACCGGGCTGATGAAAATAGTGACAGCACCCATGTTATAATAGACAATTATAAATGCGGGTATACGGTAACACAACACCTGGTTGAGCAAGGTTGTAAACGCATTGTGTTGCTTACTTCCAACTTAAAACGAAACGTTTATGCACAGCGCCACCGCGGTTATGTAGATGCGCTATTTGATGCCGGCATTGCCTATAATAAAAAGTTGGTGCTTATAAAAGATCTGAGCGAAGAAAGTGCGGTTGCAGCAGCACATGAAATTTTAAAGATGAAACCCAGGCCTGACGGGCTTTTTGTGACAAACGATTTTAAAGCGGCAGTTTGTATGCAGGAATTGAAAAGAAACGGTGTGAAAATTCCGGAGGATATTGCCATTGTGGGTTTCAATAATGACGCCATCAGTAAGCTTATCGAGCCACAGTTAAGCACGGTTAATTACCCCGGCAAAGACATGGGAGAAATTACTGCCAGGAACCTCGTTAGTCATTTAAAGGGAGAAGGCAATATAGCTACTACAAGAAGAATTATAGTAAAGTCAGATTTAATTATCAGGGGATCTTCCTTGCGAAAAAAAGTACATCTGCCTTTGTAGCAGCGCATGTTTTTTAAGTGATAGCGAGACTTTCGTCTTCTATAGGATTGATGGCTCATTACAAAAATATTTGCAACCTGCGGGCATTGTATAGAAACTGGGGCAATATCGCACATCTTTCAAAAGCTTTCTTACACTACCGGCTTCTTCAAACCAGCTCAATTCAATCTTCAAAAAAATAATGTTGCAGCTAACTAAATAAACAGATTCAATATCAACACGCCTATCAACCCCAGGATGGAAATACCTGTTTCCATTACTGTCCATGATAAAAATGTTTGCTTTAAGGAAAGGCTAAAAAACTCTTTGAACATCCAAAAACCTGAGTCGTTGATGTGCGACCCAAATACGCTGCCTGCACCCACCGCCAGCACCATTAGCTCAGGAGATACCACACCCGATGCTACCAGTGGTGTTACCACGCCGGCCGCAGTAATACCGGCCACTGTTGCAGACCCTATTACCACCCGTAAAAAAGCTGTAACAGCCCATCCGAAAATTAACGGTGGCATCAGCCATTTGCTGCTGAACGATGCGATGTATTGATCGGTGCCACTATCCTGCAACACCTGTTTAAAAACGCCACCTGCTGTAATAATGAGTACAATCAGTGCAATTCCCGAAATTGCTTCGCTGAGCCATTGCATGGTTGTTTGCATTGTATTACCCCCACGTAAACCAAACTGCCAGATGGCGAGCAATACCGACAACAACAATGCAATGGTAGGATCACCCATAAATACCAGTATTTTTTTAGGCAGCTGGTCAGGTAAAAACTGGTTGGCTATTACCGCAAGCGTGATCAATATAACAGGTAACAATCCGATGATAAAACTTGGAAAAGCGGCAGGTAATTTTCGCTGTGCCCTGTCACCCGACAGGAATAAAGAATTTATTGTTACTTCTATCCCTTTTAATAAACGTCCCAGTAAAGGCCCGGCAATGATCACAATGGGTATAGTAATGATGAACCCGTAGATGAGTGTTTTCCCCATGTCTGCTTTAAACGCATTCACTAAAAAAACCGGACTTGGGTGAGGCGGAAGAAAGCAATGCGTGGTTGATAAAGAAGCCGCCATCGGAATGGCCACATACAATAAAGAAAGTTTTGCTTTCTGCGCAACTGAAAATACGAGTGGCACCAATATTACAAACCCTGCATTATAATACAGCGGTATACCAATGAGGAAACCGGTAAGCAGTATAGCCCACTGGATATTATGTTGACCGAAACTGTTGATGAGTGTAGTAGCAATTTTTTCTACAGCACCACCGGCTTCAAGAATTTTACCCAATATAGCACCCAGGCAAATGATCAGCGCCAAACCGCCCAATGTATTGCCAACGCCTTTTTCAAGCGATTTGATCACCTGCATCGGTTCCATACCCAGCAAGAGTCCTGATAGAATGGCTACAATCAGCAGGGATAAAAACGGACTTACTTTTTTATAGGTTAGAAATATCTGGAAACAGATGGCGCTAAAGATGACAAGTAATTGCATGATATTTTGTTTGAAGAAGGTGGGTATTATTTCAGTTTGCCTGGCACACCAAGAACTGCAGTGAATGCAGGTTTTGGTTGCCTGTTGCGATCCCACAAAGAAGGATAATTGGTACGGTTGGGTATAGGATAATCATTCTTCCAGTTCATTCCATCGTGGACACCCCACAATGTAACTCTCGCAATCTTATCTCTCCTTTTATAAAAAATACCAAAGAGTTCTGCATAGCGCTTCGCCAAAATGCTTTGCATACTATCCGGTAATCCGTTGGTATACGGGTCAAGAAATGTCTTGAACTCTTCCAGCTGAAATTGTTTGTCTGCCATCCCCTGTCCAATGATTTGCCCTTCTTTTGTTAAAGGCAATACATCAACATCCAGCTCTGTAATCATCACCTTGATGCCACATGCTGCATATGCATCAATAGCGGCTTCTATGTAAGAAGTCTTAGGATAGTTCAAACCCCAGTGGCCCTGCATCCCGACACCGTCTATCCGGATGCCTTCTTTTTGCAGCATCTTTACCATGCGTACAATACCGTCCCGTTTGGATGGGCGCCATGCATTAAAATCATTGTAGTATAATTCGGTACCGGGTGCAAACTCAGCAGCAAATTTAAAGGCATACTTTACCAGGGTATCGCCATTACCAATAGCATTTACCCACGCCGTTGAGCGGTAGCTTCCATCGTTATCAATTACTTCGTTTACTACATCCCAGGCATGCACCCTGCCTGCATACCTGCCGGCAACTATTTTGATATGGTTGCGAAGCCGTTCAAGCTGTTCTTCTCTGGAATTTGGTTTGCCACCAGCGTTGGTAAAAAACCAGGCTGGTACCTGGTTGTGCCATACCAATGTGTGGCCAATGATGAACATGTTGTGCTGTTCACCAAATGCTACAAATGAATCAGCGGGGGCAAAATTAAACACGTTGGGCTGCGGATTTATTAACGCCGCCTTCATGGCGTTCTCCAGCGTGATGCTGTTAAAATGTTTTACAACAATATCCTGTGAGACTTTATCTGCTCCGGAAACAATCGGGCCATTCACTGCGACCCCCATCAGAAATGCCTCTTTATAAACATCTTTCAAACTCCGGGTAGCTATCGTAAATGCAGTTACTTTTTTCGTATTACTGCAACCGTTTAAAAAGAAAGTGCCTATGAGTAAAAGAAATGTATTTTTTTTCAAAATATAGCTTTGTATGTATGAACTGTAGTCTATGCATTGCAAAGAAACTGCTTATTATTGTACAACATTTCCCAACCTGCCGATTTTATCAATACCAATGCTGATTAACTGGATCCGGTTAATGCGAATCTCTGGTAACAGCAGAACCCGAACTTCCTCTTAAAAAATCAAGATCGGCACCCTTATCAGCGCCCATCACACTTTTGATATACAAACTAACGTATCCCCTTTGCGTGGCTGCTTTGGGTGCCACCCATTGCGACTTTCTTTTTGCCAGCTCCTCATCAGACACGTGCAGGTGCAGTTTGCGTTGTGATACATCCAGCTCAATCAAATCGCCGTTTTGTACCAAAGCCAAATTACCGCCAATGGCAGATTCAGGAGACACATGCAAAACAGCAGTTCCGTAAGCGGTGCCACTCATTCGGCCGTCAGAGATGCGCACCATATCTTTAATCCCCTTTTGCAATATTTTTTTAGGCAAAGCCATATTGCCCACTTCTGCCATGCCCGGGTAACCGACCGGGCCAACATATTTCAATACCATCACGCAGTTTTCATCGATATCCAGATTTGGATCATCAATTAACCGATGGTATTCTTCTATACTTTCAAACACTACTGCACGGCCTGTATGTTTCATCAGGGCCGGCGTAGCAGCAGACGGTTTTATGACAGCACCGTTTAATGCCAGGTTACCTTTTACAACAACACAGCCACCCTCAGGAAGTAATGGCTTTTTATAGGTGCTGATTACGTCGTGGTCGTAGCAATCTGTACTGCCCACAATATTTTCGTGATGATTTTTTCCGGTAACAGTAACTACATTTTTATGCAGCAGTTCTTTTAATTCGTTGAGTATTACCGGGAGGCCGCCAGCGTAATAAAAATCTTCCATCAGGTATTTGCCCGATGGCATCAGGTTTAGCAACAGGGGGATTTTACTGCCCAGGGTATCAAAATCTTCCAGCGTAAGTTCAACCCCGATTCTTCCGGCAATGGCCATCAGGTGTATAATAAAATTGGACGAACCTCCAACAGCCGCATTCACTTTAATGGCATTTTCAAAGGCTTCCCTGGTTAGAATTTTATCAATGGTCAGGTTCTCTTTTACCATTTCAACAATTCGTCTTCCGCTCAACTGCGCCATTACTTTTTTTCTTGAATCAGCAGCCGGAATTGCAGCAGCACCACTCAATGTAAGACCCAGCGATTCTACCATGCATGCCATTGTAGAGGCTGTACCCATCGTCATGCAGTGGCCGATACTCCTGCTCATGCAGCTTTCGGCATGCTCACAATCTTCCTGCGTCATCTTTCCCGTCTTCATGTCTTCATCAAACTTCCAAACATGCGTTCCGCTGCCGATTGTTTGTCCCTTGTAACGCCCGTTTAGCATGGGGCCGCCGGGTACAACAATGGTAGGCAGGCCAACACTCGCAGCACCCATTACAGTAGAAGGTGTTGTTTTATCGCAACCCGTCAGCAGTACCACGCCATCCATTGGATTACCCCGGATGCTTTCTTCCGCATCCATACTGGCAAGATTTCGGAACAGCATTGCTGTTGGTTTTAGCAATGTTTCACCCAAACTCATAATGGGAAATTCTACAGGAAAGCCGCCGGCTTCCAGCACACCGCGTTTTACAGATTCTGCATGCTCACGGAAATGGGCATTGCAGGGCGTTAGTTCGCTGAACGTATTGCATATTCCTATTACCGGGCGGCCATCAAACATGTCTGTAGGCATACCCTCATTCTTCATCCAGCTGCGATAAAGAATGCCGTCCTTGTCTTTGCGGCCAAACCAATCGTGGCTTCTTAATTTCATGCTCATTTCCTGTTGTTTACTTGTTTTAAAACTGTTTCATACGGACTGTTTAAAAAGCCTCTGTTTGTTGGTTAGTTCAAATGATGATTCTTTAATCAGTTGCATTTGCCATCTGTAAATGTGTTGCAGCAGGTCAGGCTGCAGCGTCTGAACCCAGGTATACATCACCTGCTTAATTACGGGACTAAAAAAACCTCTTGTAAAAACAAGAGGTCTGATCTTGTCGTCAAAACTAACTGCATATGAGAAAAAAGATTATTGCTTGTCCCACCACACCCGGGTACTCAACACATCAGGACCCTGGTTGCTGATGGCCGCATTTACCTGTTGCGTATTAACCGAAATCTCTGACGTAGGATAGGTAAGCCGCCTGATAAATGTTCCGTTCGGTACATCCGGATTACTGGGCTGACCGTAAGGGTTAGGCGTTAAAGCGGGATATCCGGTTCTTCTAAAATTGGCAAAGGCCTCGGGCCCGTTTAAGAAAGAGGATATCCAATATTGTGTATTGATTTGTTGCAACTCGGTGCCGGCAACCAGCGGATGGTTGGTTACAAAAGTATCCCTTGCAGCAGCTGAAACAGCGGTGGTGGCATCATATAATGCCATCTGGTCCATGTGTGCACGAATTCCATCTGAAAAATATTGGTCTGCAGTTCCGGTTGTTATCCATCCCCGGAAATTGGCTTCCGCCATCAGTAATAAATCCTGCGAGGCAGTTACTAAAAATGCAGGAGTAGTTACTTTTAAAATCCTCCTTCTGTCAGCCTGGCTGTAATCGTAAAAACTGGCGAGCCCGTCGGCAGTGGCTTGCGCAGGAGCCGTTCCATTGTCTTTGCCCATTGGTATTCCTACTTGTACATCCGCCGTTGTAACTCCAGCCGCGGCTGTTTGGTCGTTACCTGATTTCGCACCAACATATCGTACAGCAATTGCCGGTAATCTTGGGTCGTTTGTATTTTTCAGCTGATCTACAAATGGTTTAGCCAGGTAAAAATTAGCCGCTTCCGAGCCATTTAAACCGCCACCGATGGGATGCGTATAATTGGCATCATGCCTTATGGCGGCATTGTCTGCATTGCTGGTAATTACACCTGCAGCGATGGCGGCCGCTACTACAGCCTGCGCTTTGGCAGCATCCACTTTAACCAACCGCATACCTGCTCTTAACAAAAGCGAATTGGCAAATTTTTTCCATTGGTTGATATTTCCTGCATACAACAAGTCTGCAGTTTCAATGGTGCCGGTGGTGCTCAGGGCTGCACCGGCTTCTGTCAGTTCTTTTATGATATCGTTGTAAATGTCCTGTTGTTTGTCATACGCAGGAAAGAAAATCTGGTCGGTATAGCCGGCACCGCCCTGTGAATAGGGAATATCACCATACTCGTCCGTCAAAATCATAAATGAAAATGCCTGGTATATACGGGCCATGTTGTAGAGGTTAGCTCTTGCGGGAAGATCTTTGGTTTTTACAATTACATCATGGGTATACTTAATTACATTTTGATAATAAACAGCCCATACAGGTTGCGTGGTTACATCCCTGCTATCCTGGTTAAAATTGGCGCCCGCCAATACGCCGCCGTTGGGGCTGACCATTTGCTGTACAATACCAATATCAAACACCAATGTTTTAAAAGGAAATGACGAGCTTACTATAGCCTGGTTTAAAAGCAGCGAAGGCTCCAGCGTTATAGGATTTACCTTGTTCTTATTGAGGTCTTCCAGGTTTTTATCGCAGGAAGAAAAGATGAGCAGGAAAATCGTCGCTATTGAAAATTGAATGATATGCTTCATAATTTTTCTGAATTAGAATTTAATATTTAAGTTGATGCCAACGCTCCTGGTGGTTGGTAATCCCGGCGATTCAAGTCCTACATTATTATCAGATGCAAAACCAAAACTTTCGGGGTCAATATTGTCAACCCATTTTTTTATGATCAATACATTGTTGGCAACCAGGTCTAGTTTTAATCCTTTGATGGGCCATTTTGCCGGAATTAATTTTGTAAGATCATAACCCAGGCTGAGCTGTCTCAGTTTCCAGTAACCTGCATTGTAAATAACTGATTCAATAATCTGCTGGCTTCTTAAGTGTTCCCAGTAAGTTTGTACAGGCGCGGCTTTTGTGTTTTGCTCGCCTGTTTGGGTTACCCCTACGCCAACCACGCCACCTTCCCTGCCTTCCAATGTGCGCATGTGCAATCCATGCCGGATGGCATTGAAGTTGGTTCCACTCAACATTTTTCCTCCAAGCTTGTAATCAATAAATACAGCGAGTGAAACCCCTTTGTAGTTAAAAGTATTCAGAAAGCCGCCGGTCCATTTTGGCAAGGCGCTTCCAAACAAAACAAAAGCGGAGGTGCGCAAAGGCAAGCCGTTAGACTGGAAGATGCGCTGGTTGCCTTTTGTGGCATCCGTAGCATACCCAAATCCTGCGATCTGGCCCATTTCTTCTCCTACTACCAATCTTGTTTCACCATTAAATACGTGCGTGCCGGTTGTAATTCTTTCCCCCGGCTTGTCGGTTAAAATACTAAGCACTTTTGTTTTGTTGTATGCGGTATTGGCCGTAAAGTCCCAGCTAAAATTTTTCTGCCTGATAACGCCGAGTGTCAGCAATGTTTCAAAACCCTCGTTACGGCTTTTGCCACTGTTGATCCTGGTATTGATAAAACCTGACGCGTCTGAAATTTGTGCAGGTACAATCTGGTCCTTGGTGATTTTTCTGTACACAGAAAAATCAACCGCCACCCGGCTGTTAAACAGTTTCAACTCAATACCTGCTTCTGTTTCAGCAGTACGGCTTGGCCTTAAATTGGGATTCGGTAATACATTGCCACTGGTACCAAGTGATACGGGCGTGCCGGCAGGATTATTAATCAAATTGGCATTTACCGTATAAAATAATTGATCCGCATAAGGCGCCACATCACCATCACTACCCACTTCAGAATAACCCAATCTTACTTTTCCAAAACTTAACCATGGAATGCTTTTAAGCGATTCCGAAAACACGTAGGCACCGGAAACAGATGGATAAACAATGCTTCTGTTAGCCGCGGATAAAGTAGAGAACCAATCATTTCTTGCAGTGGCTGTAAGGTATAACACTCGTTTCCACGATAAATCCGCCGAACCATACAATGAGTTTACACCAGATTCAGTCAATGAATACACCGGATCTTTTGCACGACCATTCTGCACAGTATACAAACCACGTACTACAAAATCGGTCACCTGAACATTATTGATGTTTCTTGTTTTGCGCATTTGATTGCCGCCTCCGGTTAGGGTTGCACCAAAATCACCAAAGGTTTTATTGGCTGTTACCAGAAAGTCAAGATTGGCTTCCCTGAAGCGATATGACTCCTGTGTATAAACACCATTTACAAAACCTGCCGGTGCCGGACCGCGTGATGCCTGGCCGGTTGGGAAATTATTTACGTCTTCATCACGGCTCCAGTAATCCTGGCCAAAGCGCCCCATAACAGAAAGCCAGGGCAATATTTTGTAGGTAGCTGAAACGTTGCCAAAAATCCTGTCCCGTTTTATATTATGAAACTGCTCGGCCAATGTCCAGTAGGGATTGGTACGGTTGGCAAATCTTGAATACGTATACTCGTTACCTGTAGCAGGATTGTATTTGTTGGCATTCAGTACGCTGAGTGGCATTGTGTTGGCCATAGCCATTAACGCAGTTGGTATGGTATTATCCTGGTTGGCAATACTTGGCGGGTTGGTGTTGACTTCGTTTGTGTAATTGATATTACCCGACACATTGAACCGGTCAGTAAAGTTTTGGGTAAAGCCAAGGTTAATACCCTTACGGTCAAACTTATTATTCGGAACAATGCCTTTGTTATTGGAGTTTGACAAAGAAAGATACAAACCACCTTTATCTGTCGCAGTAGAAAAATTCACCGTGTTGGACAGGTTTTGCCCGGTCCTGTAAAACTCTTTGATACGGCTTCCCTGCGCCACATACGGCACATCGGGTGTATTAAATAAAGTGTAGGTCATGCCCGGCGTTATTTTTTCTCCGAAAGACCATTGACCCGAAGTTGGATTGGGAGACGTTGGCCTCACACCGTTCTCTCCCTGGCCATATACTTTTTGGTAATCTGTAAAATCAAGCGGCGTATCATTGGTATAATTAACGTTATAGGAAACGCCGATGCCCTTATTTTTTGCTTTGGTTTTTGTAGTGATCATGATTACACCATCCTTTGCACGTGAACCATACAAAGCCGCAGCAGGACCACCTTTCAGCACCGTCATGCTTTCAATATCATCGGGGTTAATGCTGGATAAACCATCACCGCCATCGGCTGTAACACCCCCACCTTTTACACCGGCAGATGCAGCGTCATTAAAATTGGTATTGTCAACAGGCACGCCATTGATAACAATCAACGGACTGTTGGTCCCATTGATAGAAGACTGGCCGCGAATGCGGATTTTTGAAGTACCGCCAGGACCCGTACCCAGGCTGGAAATATTTAACCCGGCCACCTTTCCCTGCAAGGCATTTAACGGGTTGGCAGTCCGGTTTACTGTAAGCTGGTCAGGACTAACCGAAGTGGCGGCATATCCCAGTTTTCTTGCTTCTTTCCTTATACCAAGGGCGGTAACTACCACTTCATTCAGGGCCTGGCCATCAACAGTTGTTTTCATTGCAACAGTCAATTCCCGGGTTGCGTTGGTTACTTTTACTTCTGCAGGCTGATAGCCAACATAAGTAAATACAAGTGTGGTGCCTGTTTTGGCTGCAACAACAAACTTCCCCTGCGCATCGGAAGATACACCTGCCGAAGTGCCTTTTACAGTTACAGAGACATTTGCCAGTTTTGCACCCTGTTCATCTGTAACTGTACCCGAAATTGTTTGCGCCATTAATGAATAAGAAGGAAGCAGAATAAAAAGTAAACACGTAAGTTTACCAAACATAGCTCCGGCAAAGGAGCGCTTTGTTTTTTTCATAAGCAAAATGTTTTTAGCAATCGTTGTGATGGAATAATTCTGAAATAAAATCAATGCAAGATATAAAGCTGCTGTTGCTAAAACTTCCAATAACAAACGCCGGAGTATTTTGTACAACCGGATAATAATTTTTACCTTTCTTTAGTATCTGCTTATTCATTAAAAAACGATGCTTCAATTTCTTTACCAGCAGGGTGCTGCTTCAAATCTTAGCCTGTTTCCGCATATACTGGAATTGGGTGCAAAGAAAAATGCTTCTATACAGCTGCAGTCTTTTCCCGAGCAGGTTGTAGAAGGGGTATGCATTTATTTTATTAACGAAGGCCGGTTTGAATGGAAAATAACTGAGCAGCCACATGTGCTGTTTCCCGGTGATGTTGTGTTGATTTTACCCGGACAGAAATTTGGTAATGAAAAAGGGATTCTTGACCTGGGGTGCATTACCTGGATGCAGGTAAAATTTCAAAAATTGGAAAGCGGTGAACTGGTACCCGGTAAATGGAGCGGCCTTAGTGATCATGAAAGTATGGCAGTAGGGAAGTTGCTCACGCTGAACAGTAACCCGGTATTGTCTAAATTAAATGATGCGGGTAGAATACTACATAGCATTGCTTACGAAATTCACCATCATGAACTTGGCTTTGTTACCCGTATTAACCAAATGATTGATGAACTGCTGATCACCATCACAAGGCAACTCACTAAACAAAATAATCCACCAAGAGATTTTCCGAAAGTGTTTATGAACCTTGAAGCTTCACTTCGTAAAGACCTTTCTCATCAATGGTCGGTGGAAGAGATGGCAGCCATTGCAGGCATGGGTACCACGCTTTTTAACGAAAGGGTTAAAAACTTCACTGGTTTCACGCCCATTAATTACCTCATCAATATCCGCATTTCTGAGGCCATTAAATTGTTAAAAAAGAAGGACGTAAGCATTACTGATATAGCGCTGGATACGGGCTTCTATTCATCGCAACATTTTTCAACCACCTTTAAAAAACTAACCGGCTATACGCCCGGTGAGTTTAGAAAAAATAACTCTTATCACGAATAAATTGTTTTTATGAAGTGTATCATCACGATCGAATTGGGCACCAACGCCGTACGGATTTTCGCGTTTGATTTAAATGGAATAGTCATCGGCAGTATGAAAGGATTTTATCCCACTTTTCATTCGCAGCCCGATTACAGTGAACAGGATCCGGAACAGATATTTATTACCATGCTGTATGTGCTGAAAAATTTGCTGAATGAAAAAATACATCCCAAAAAATATAAAGTGGCGTCTATCTGTTTCAGCTCATCTATGCACAGTATGCTGGCAGTTGATAAGCATGGTGTACCGCTTAGCAATGCTTTTACCTGGGCAGATAACAGGGCAAAAAATGAGGCGAAGGAAATACGTGGCTCTGCATTGGCAGATGCAATTTATGATAGCACAGGCACTCCCCTGCACCCCATGTCCCCGATGCTGAAGATTGCGTGGATGAAAAAGAATGATGCAGCAACCTTTAAACAGGCAGGTAAATTTTTATCCATCAAATCCTATGTAATTTATCAGCTAACGGGCGAGTACCTGATTGACTACAGCCTGGCCTGCGCCACCGGTATGCTGAACATACATAAAATTGCCTGGGAAAAACAGGCGCTCGATTTTGCTGGTATCACCCCGGATAAATTACCCCAGCTGGTACCGGTATTTGCAAGTGCCGGCACATTAAAAAAAGCCTATCAAAATTCATTAGGGTTAAAAGAGGAGATAAAAATACTGGTTGGCTCCAGCGATGGATGTATGGCAACGCTGGGGGCCGGCATCTGGAACAGTAATAAAGCTACCATTACAATTGAAGACAGCAGTGCCGTAAGAGTGGTAGGCAACAAAATGCTGCATGATGAAAAAAAACGGGTGTTTAATTATTTAATTACAGAAGATTGTTTTGTAAGCGGCGGCCCCAGCAATAGCGGTGGTGGCATCTTTGAATGGTTTGCCAAACAGTTCGGCGATTTTACTACCGCATACGATATCGAAAGCTGCATGAACAACCTGTTGCAGGAAGCAACAAAAGTTGCAACCGGCTCCGAAGGCATATTATTTTTACCTTACCTGCTGGGTGAAAGAGCCCCGATATGGAACCCTGATGCAAGAGCCATGTACTTTGGTATCAATATCAAACACGAACGCCAGCATTTTATAAGAGCTACCATTGAAGGCATATTGTACGAAATTTACAGTATCGGAAAAATGCTGAATGAGCACAGAAATATCAGCAGCCTTTCTGTGAACGGCAGTTTTGCAACCATACCTTTTTGTGCCCAAATAATCAGCGACATGTTTAATAAACCCGTAGATGTTACCAAGAATGCCAACAGCGTAAGCATCGGTGCATTTTTGCTGGCTGCAACCGACATGGGCATCTTTAAATCGCTCGATGAAGCTGCCAGCCAGATAGAAGTGGGTGAACGCTATTCACCTGCAGAAAATAACCATAAAATTTACATGAAGTATTTTGAAATTTTTGAAAGTCTCACCAACAAGCTGGGTGATGAATTTGAAAAAATCGCGGCGCTGCAATAAGAGTAAGCCGTGTTGATTTTGCAGCCGGCTGATAAATGCACAAACATTTTCATCTTCCATTGCTGGCTGACTGGTTTGTATACCTGGTTAATTTTTTACAGCCGGAAAATTGAAATAATAACAAATGCGAGCGCATACACCCCGGCTTCAATTGGCCTGATCCTTTCTAATCAGCCTAGCGGGTGGGCTTAAAAGCACACTACCGGTTATGCAGCATTTTCTTTATGCAGGATTACTTTCTTTTCAGCATCACTTTTATTTGAGTAAAAGAGTGAGGCGGAAAATTACAGGTTAATTTATTGTTCTTTGTTTCTATACTGTTTTTCTTCGGTTCATATTCCTGCTGTTTGTCAAAAGCAAATGCTTCCTGCATGTCTTTGCCGGTTATAATACTGGCCTCTGCTTTGCCTGTAAACTCCCCCGAAGTATTCACTATATCTGTTGTAATGGCTTTATCCCTGTGCCGGTTAACCACATTAATAAAAACGGCATTGGCCTCTTTTGAAAAAGTAGTGGACACATCCAGGTATGCCATCCCCTTGTATTTTTCTGTATTAAAAGTATCGCACTCCACGTAGGTATCTACGGCAGTACCCAGGCAGTTGTTGGAGTAAGCTTTGAAAATGTAGAACAACGGAGATTTAAACGTTCCCTTTTTAGGATCACTTGACAACAGGGAGGTGAGCAAAGTGAAGTTGGACATTTTCACCACATCCGCATGACGTATAAATGAATTGAAGGATTGCGCCACGGGTAAAACGCTCATGAAGTTTCTTCCAAAAGCTCCCCATTCATCAACAGAAATATAAATGGGATTTTTAAATCCCTGCGTGTTGGATACCGCTTCAATTTCACCGGAAGTAATTTTTATCCTGTCGTCAAAAATCTTAGCGCCGTCGCCCATGTGCGTATAATAGTCATTGGAATTTTCCCAGTAACTATGTATAGAGAGGTATTTTATTTTATCGCCAATACCATATAATACTTTACGGTTCCAATCGTCCCACGCATTTTTACTATACCAGGAAGATCCGCAACCTACCAGCTCAATGCTACTGTCAACAGCCCGCATTGCCTTTGCAGCTTCCCTTGCCACTTCAATATAATCTTCTGCATTCTTATGTCCCAGTTCCCATGGCTTTCCATCCACTTCATTTCCCAGGTCCCAAATCTTTACTTTATACGGTGCAGGATGACCGTTCTTTGCACGCAGGTCGGAGTAGTAGGTTCCTTTGGGATAATTGCAGTATTCCAGCCAGTAGGCTGCATCCTGGATGGTACCCAGGCCAAGATTAACGGCCACCACATTTTCACTACCAATCGATTTGTTCAATGCAAACCATTCATCTGTTCCTACATGGTTATTATCAATACCGCCCCAGGCCATATTAATTCGTGCAGGGCGTTTTTCTTTGGCACCAATCCCATCCTGCCAGTTATACCCCATTAAAAAATTACCGCCGGGCCAACGCATATTGGTAACCTTTAATTCCTTCATCGCTTCAATATAATTTTTCTTAAAACCGTTTTCATCCGCTAAAGGCGAAGCAGGATCGTAAATGGTTCCATAAAGCGTATTGATCTGGGGAGAATCAGGCAAACCTCTTCTGCCGCTTATCTGGATAGGCTCCATAAATACGCCGTAAATTTTAGGATCAATCTCTCCCATGCTTCTTTCAGGATCAATTTTAATTTTTGCATTTTGTGCATGGAGTAATGTGGGTATTGTCAGAAGAACTACGGCAAGAATCTTTTTCATGTTGGTAATATTTACGCTGAGATATTTTTTCTTAAGAATGGTTACCTCTTCTTATCAATTGTAATTGGCGGAACGCTTTTATTGAAGTGGCCAAATCAAACGGTTAACGGCATGTCCCGCCACCCACCTATTTTTCAAATCAAATTATATTGCTTACTGCATACAGGTACCGTCCTATTTAATCTACTTTAAAAACAATAGAAGTTTCAAATGGCATAGTTGCCGGACATGTAATGTAAAGTCCATCACTTTCCTGCTTCCATTGCAGTTTGCCTTTGTAACCCAGCAGTGTAACATTTTTTACAGTTTTACCCGGGAAACCCGCTGCTGTACCAAGCGATTTTATTTTCAATTGAGTGCCTGGTGCCGGAACGGTCATACAAAATGCATACAGCGCATTGTTTTTACCGATTGTAAAACGGAAGTCGTGTTCATCAAACTTAAACTCAGCCTGTCTTTTAGTCAATCCGCCACCAGGCAACATTTTTAGTTTGCCGTCAACTATTGCTCCTTCACCCGGGATAGTCCATGCACGGCTGCCGTAAACAGATTCACCATTCCTTCGCATCCATACGCCTACTTCTTTCAGCATTTTTAAACTGCCTGCATCTAATGAGCCATCAGGTAAAATGGAAATACAAAGTGCCGCATTGCCATCCCTTGCTATTGCTTCAATAACATACCGGATCATCATACCTGAATTATAAGTAAAGCCGGGAGCATAAAACCAATCCCCAACGGGAGCCTCAGCAATCCATGTTTGATCTGTATTTATTTTCTCAGGCACGCCAAACTCTTCCGTATTTACTGTGCCATTTGTTTTGTTGCGGAATTTTACAATGCTGAAAGTGTTAACTACTCCACGACGTTTCAGCGTACGGTTGTAGAAGTCGGCTATTACGTGCTGCATGGCATCTGCTTTCAGCCCCGTACCCGTGCCATCCCCGGTGAATGGCCCCTGCACGGTACCGTCTGTATAAATAAAATCAGGATCGTAATGCTCAACAACATCCATCATTCGCAAAGCCCAGTTTTTTGCATACCATTTGGCATACTCCAGGTGATTGGAAAATATACCTGCAGGTGGAGGTGACCATGGGGAATGCGCATTTTTATCTACCCCATCATATTCACGTAAATCAATACCATACAGCATCCGGGGATCATACCCTTCCCACCATTTTCCTTTGCCGTCCGCCAATGTAAGATTGCCATCGTAAGGTATCCCTTTCCTGTCTCCTGAAGTGTCGCTGCCAAAAGCGGTTTGCCACCACCACCAGGTGTACTCATGATGAAAGGTTACGCCAAACCGCATACCGTCTGCACGGCAGGCTTTGGCCCATTCACCAATCAAATCTCTTTTAGGACCGATGTTAACGGAGTTCCATGGTTGATATTTTGAATTCCACATGTCATAATTATCATGATGCACACCTTGTATCATCAGGTATTTTGCACCTGCATCCCGGTATATTTTAGTGAGTTTGGCAGGATCCAATTTTTTAGGATTCCAGTCACGCAATACTTCTTTGTAACCCACTTCAGAAGGATGTCCAAATTTTTTGAGGTGATTTTTATTTGCCAGAGAGCCCTGCACATACAGCTTGCGTGCATACCAGTCGCCGCTTTGCCCGGCAGACTGCGGACCAAAATGAACCCATATACCAAACTTGGCGTCCCGTAGCCACTTGGGAGAACCTGGATAATTTTTTTCAATAGATTCCCATGTTGGTTCGTAAGGGCCGGGTGCAATCGGAATATCCAATTTCATCTCAGGAAACGATTTTGAGTCGCCCATTTGCACGCTATTAATTGGCTTTGCCTCCGGAATAGCAGGCATAGGATTTTTATCCTGCGCATGCAGGAATAACTGCGCTGCAAAAAAAACGAGAAAGAAAAATATAGATTTACTACAGGCTTGATAGTTACATTTATTTTTCATGATGATTATTTCATTAATGATAACATTTTTTCTGCAAACCTTTTACCCAACTCTTTATAACCTTCTGCATTGAAATGTAAATTATCCGCTGCATCAGCACATCCTGCAGATGAAATGACATATGAGTTCTTAATTGTTTGAGGCAACGTTGCAATAATCTTATTCATTCCTGCACAAATGCCACCCTGGTCAGCATTCACCGTTTCGCCTGCAAGCAGTGGCACCTGCTTTGCTTTGAGATGTAAATCTTTCATTAGATTCTCATACACTACTTTTACTTTTTTTGTCCATAAAGAATCATTGGGGTTGGATTCTCCCTGGTGCAACAAAATACCTTTGATTACACCATCTTTCTGCGCCAGCTTCGCCATTTCCACCAGCCTTGCATAAGGATTGCCGTCATATTCTTTTATCATGCCCAGCATCCATGACGGAGCCGTAGCAACATAAGACTGATAGTTATCTTTATCAAACAATTCAATTTTGCAACCGCCAACAGATACGTTAATGATACCGACCCTTACATCCTTTGGTAAATTGGCCACCATTGTTCTCCCAAAAAAATCGGTAAGCGTTAAACCGGTGTGGCAGCGGCATAGCGGCGGAATGGCGGTATACCATTTCCCCTTTGCCCGGTTAAGATCAGGACAGTCTACTGCTTCCATTACTTTAAAGCGGCTGTCTACACCAACTGTATCTTCCGGCCTTACGGGTGCATTGCCTTCCATATTAGATTGGCCAAAGGCGAGGAAGATGTAAAAATTTTTATCCTGAGAAAAGGAAGCAAAGGCCGACAAGATAAAAATGGCTGATAGAATAATTTTATTTTTCATGTTTGTTTTATCCGGTCTTGATTAAAAAATAATTTGCTTATTTAGCTACCTGCAATTGTAACACACTTACCGAATATGGCTCCAGTATTCTTTTAAACTTAGATGACACCCCTTTTATTTTTGAACTTACCGGCACAATTTTTTCAGGTTCCGTAATGGTATTTGTGTCTTGCGGCCTGGCACCTTTAATTATATACATTGTTGCATCCGGCAACACTTTAGTAACGCCATTCAGGTTAAAATTAACCGGTTGTTTTTTGCCGGTTGTGTTGACGATTTTAATAAAGAGGTCGCCTGTTTCTTCATCCGCTGTTGCGCTGTAAAAAACAGTCGGTACCTGGATAGCAACTTTTTTTCCTTCCGTGCTGTCTTGTTTGGTCAGTGGTTTTGGTTGCGTTGGAATATTAGTGGCGGTAATGGGTACAACCTTATCTCCCAATAAGTTTCCGAATAATTTTTGAACATAGTAAGATGGAGAACCATAACTGTTTAATGCATCGTATCCAATTAAATCAGAATCCCATTGCCATGCCTTGGGCGCTGTGGTGGTAGCTTTATTTACATTTACAAACAATGGTGCATAGCAAGACATGATGATCAAATCGGCATTGCGTTCCATGCCGGTCATCCAGGCTGCATCGCCTAATGCAGCATTTAAATTCGTTGTTGGTGCACCTTCTCTTGTTGCCCATTCACCAACAAATATTTTTGGCCCATTGCGGTCGTACTTGTCATATTGCGAAGCGTTCTCCCACATTTCCCAGGAGTTGCGGTAGTAATGTTCATCGACGACTTCAGGGATTTTATCCCCGGTTATTTTCAGGTCGGGATATTGCGTTTCAGCGATGGTGGAGATCACATGCAGTGATGGGTATTTTTTTTCAATCGCCGCTCTGAATTGTTTGAACCTTCCATCATAACTATTGGTTCTGTCAAACCAGTCCTCATTGCCTACTTCAATATACTTTAATTTAAAAGGTGCCGGGTGCCCGTCAGCAGCACGTTTGGCACCCCAGTAAGTATTTACATCACCTGTCACGTATTCAATTTCATCCAGCGCATCATCCACATAAGGTTGTAACAATGGCCCGGCATCTACATGATCGCCTTGTAACGAGTAACCTGCATACACAGCTAAGAGTGGCTCTGCGCCAATATCTTCACACCATTGTAAAAATTCCAATAGTCCTAAACCATCAGAAGCACGGTAACCCCAGGAGCCTTTATGGCCGGGCCTTTGCTCCAACGGACCCAATGTGGTTTTCCAGGGAAAGGCATCCGTAATCATTGGGCCTTCCAAATAATTTCCACCCGGGAAACGCAGGAATTTTGGTTTCATATCAGCCATCATTTTTATCAACTCTGGTCTAAAGCCATTGGGCTTATTATTATAGGTTGGTGGAAACAATGAAACCAAATTAAAATAATACTCCCCCACCCGATCTGTTGTAATTACAAACCTTGCATCGGCAGTAGGCTTTACATCTGCTTTTGTAGTGAGTTTTATTTCATATTTTTTCCACAGACTTGTTTTTTCAAGATTAATGGTTCCCGACGCATACACCGTTTTTCCATCATTGCTTTCAATGGAAACCGTGATGGGCCCGGCGGCATTGTCTGCAATATCCGGCAGTGGTGGTGTAGAGGGTTTCGGCTCCCAGGGCCAGCGAAAAGGTTCTGTGCGACCTGTACCCTTTATGTAAAATGAAGCATTGTAAGTGGTGGATGGCTTTACTGGTATACCCCAATAACCTTCGTTTGCAATGCCAATGCGACCTGCTGCTTTTTCAACCGTAAGCCTTAAGCAGGTGGAAAGTGCCCCGTTGATGGCATGGCGACGTTCGTCATAAGGAATATGCTCTTCGTTGGTTGCCATCAGCTTTATTGCCGCCACAGAAGCAGAATCATTTCGAACGAGGCTCCAGGCTTCCGGCGTAGTTTTGTTGTCTCTAAATATCCTGTTGCGGATTAACTCGGCATATAAGCCACCATCATACGCATGATTGATTTCTTCTGTCATCAGCCCATACAACATGGGACTTACATTAGCACCGGGCTTTGTAAAATCTAAGTTTAAAGTGGGGGTTTGTGCAATAGCTGAATGAAAATTGATAGCACAAAAAACACATATCACACCTGTTTTGAGCATTGATTTTTTCATGAAAAGTCTTTTTCTTAAAATAAAATAATTGGCAACGTTTTTTACCTGAATAATACCTGTGCAAAATTGTACAGGTTGTTTCTCCACACCGGCCAGGTATGCCCGCCCGGGTATTCGCTGTATTTATATTTAACACCCATCTCATCAAACCTGCCCAGCATGATTTTGCAATTCTTGTAAGCGATGTCTTCGGGGCCGCCCATGGCAATCCAGAAGTTTTTTAAATTACTGTTGATAGAAGATGCATGCTCTTTCATAAAAGTATACTGTGGCTCTGCAAGCGAAGGTTGATTAGCCCACCAGCCGGAACTAAAGACACCGAGGTAGGCAAACTGATCTGTATTTTTTAAACCTGCGTACAATGTTTGCAAGCCGCCCATGGAAAGACCTGCAAGCGCTCTGTTGCCGGCATCTGTTTTTGTTCTGAAATTTTTGTCAACAAAAGGCACCAGATTTTCTTTCAGTTCATTTTCAAATGATTTTAAAGCGGGTTCGCCAAAGCCTGCAATGCCGCCACCATTACCATAAAAATTTCCATCCATCATCACTATCAACATGGGCACTGCTTTTTTATCAGCAATCAAATTGTCTAAAATCAAATCCGTTTTTCCCTGCGTTGCCCAGCCTCGTTCATCTTCGCCGCCTCCATGCAGAAGATAGAGCACAGGATATTTATCAGCAGTGGCTGAATCGTAACCCGGTGGTGTGTAGATATAAAACTGCCTCCATGAAAAAGTGTTTTTTGAAAAATATTTTTTGATCCTGACATCACCGTGCGGTACATTTTTAGTTGAATAATAATCGCCACCGGCAAATGGAATTTCAATACCGCTTGCCATTCTGCCCATGCCATAAAAAGTTTCACTGGCAGGATCAGCCACCGCAACGCCATCTATCAGCAATGAATAATAATGAAAGCCTTCGCTCACAGAATCTGTTGTAACTGTCCATACACCGGCTGTATCTTTTACCAGGTCGTATTTTTTCGCCAAATCAATTTGTACCTTTTTTGCATCTGGTGCTTTAATGCTGAATAGTACCCTGCTGTCTGAAGTTACCTGGGGATATTTTGCATTGCGGATATTGGTTGCCGCAGGTGCACCAGCCACAGGATATTTTGAAAACGTAGCAGGATCAACCGGTTTGAAGATCAATTGTGAAAACATGAACAAACCATTCTTCCAAACTTTAAAATCATGTACGCCGGGTTCGATAAAATAGATATGCGGAACGCCATACTGCCGGAGGTAATCGTGTGTTCTTTTACTGAATGAGATCAAGCCATCGCTTGCACCGCAAGAAATAAAAAGCAGTTTAATTTTCTGTTTGGCAGCTTCGGGGTCAGGCAGCAGTTCTTTTGGTGGCTTTGTATTGGGAGCTGAGGAGAAGCCGCCGATCCATGCAAATTGATCAAGGTTACCAAGCCCAAAATTGAGTGATTGTCCGCCCCCCATTGATAAGCCCGCAATTGCTCTGTGTTCCCTGTCTTTAAGCACAGGATATTTTTTTTCAATGAATGGTATCACATCATTCAGTAAATCTTTTTCAAAGGTTGCAAAAGCCTGTACTCTCGGTGCCTCAAAAACATTTCCGCCAGCACGGTCATCTTTCATAGCCCTCCCGTTTGGCATCACTACAATCATCGGTTCAATTTTTCCATCGGCATACAGGTTATCTAAAATCACCTGCGGTGTGCCACCATTCAGCCATTCTTTTTCATCGCCGCCAATGCCGTGCAATAAATATAAAACGGGATATTTTTTATTTTTAGCAAAGCCGGGTGGAGTATAAATGATCGCTCTTCTTTTTGTACCAACTGTTTTGGACGGATAAGTTATCGTATCAATTTTACCGTGCGGTATGTTTGTACGGGCTGTATCAAATCCAAACTGTGCCGCCTTTACAGGCTCCTGTGCATTTACATATTGAAACAACAAGCATAACACTGTTGCGGCTGCCAACATTTTTTTCATATTGCGTATTTACTTTTCAAATTATTATTGCGGTGTTATTAACTGGTATTTTCCACTCAGGTGCATCAGGCTGAAAAGATATAGCAATCCATCATAATAAGGATCAAAATATCCATCTTCATAAGGTTCCAGTTTTGAGTTCCATAATTCATGTACAAAATCTAAACCGGCTTTATCTTTTGTGATCATTGCTGTGGTAGCTGCCGTTCCTACCAGGCCGATAGAATGTCTTAGTTTTTTAAAGCCACCTGCCTGCAATATTTCAGCCGGTGTGGTGCCATCTGTATTAAACTGGTCTTCAAATTTGCTGATGCCTTTTGACCGCAAAAATTGCTGAATCTTCTTTGCATAGTCTTGCTGCCAGGCTTTGTCTTTAGCAAACCATGTATAATCCATTGCAATATTCATTGGCACACGCCATGAATCATAGCGGAATCCTGCAGGCATCCACGGAGCTACGTGTATCGCACCGGAAAACTCTGCATAATCAGGACTAAGCCCCGTCACTGCGTCGCATGTACGATGCAGAAAGGCACGGGAGGTATCGGCACAATCTTTATAAAATTGTTCGTGCCCATCTTTTGCATATAAGGCCCATATTTCGTAAAAAGCCGGCAAATGATAAGAAGGATCAGTCCAATTGTAATTGTCTTTTTCGGGGGTAAAACTTATTTGCTTGTGTGCTGTATTGATGATATTGTGTATGCCGCCTGTGCCATCTTTCTTCCACATGGCATCCAATATTTTTCTTGCTTCTGCATAGTAATTAATGCCCGTATTATTACCCCAACGGTTAGATGCAAACAACAGATCAGTCACAAAATACAATTCTCCATCCGATGCCGTGCCGTCGGAATTTTTCTTCATCGTTTCCGGGTTAATACTCCAGGCAAAGTAACCCTTTGACGGGCCATCAGGATGCTGCAAATATTCTTTACTCCATCTCCATATTCTGTCAAAAACATCTTTCTTATTCAACTGAACCGCTATCATCATTCCATAGGACAGACCTTCTGTTCTTGCATCATGATTTTTTACATCAGATACATAGGCCATGGAATCTCCCACTTCAAAATATACCCGGTTGGGTCCTTCAAAAACATCATAATAAGCTTTGTCCACTTTTTGATCGATATCCGCTTTGCTATACCCTGCATCAATAAAAATATTATCGTATTTGCCAGTTGTAAAGGCAGCATTGTTTTTCGCACCGCCTTTTTTCTGAGCAACAGCATCAGCGGGGTTCATCAAATGCACGGTTGTAAGTATCAGCAAAAACAAATAACCCCGATACACAGAAGTATACTTAAAAAAAATATTTTTCATTCTAGTCTTTAAAAATTAATGATGCAAACTGCTGTAAGTCCCTTCTCCAGGTAAGCCATTCGTGCGCTGTTTGTGGAGATTCATAATATACATGCTTAATACCCTGCTTATCTAACATAGCCCTGAATGCACCAACGGATCCCGGAAATGGATTGGGTTCTTTAGTGCCAAGCCCAAGAAAAAATATCTTCACCTGTTTGTTGAATGCTGTCCCGTCTCTAAATTTTCCATCCATGAATGTGGCAGGATCAATGGCTTCGGCTGAAGGGTAATTTGCAGTACCACTGAATCCGCCGAAGAAAGAAAACTTGTCCAGGTTATTCATAAGGATGCGTACAGTTTGATTAGCCCCCATCGAAAGGCCTGCGATTGCCCTGTGTTCACGGTTGGTAATCGTTCTAAATTTGGTATCTATCATCGGGATAATTTCATTCACCATCACTTTTTCAAATGTTCCGAAAGAAGGCATTCTTTTGTTTGCAGCTGCTGTATCCTGTGGCGTATATGCATAACCGTTATCCATTACAATTATCATCGGAACAGCTTTTTTATCAGCGACGAGGTTATCAAGAATTAAGTTGGCTTTTCCCTGGGTTGCCCATCCTGTTTCATCTTCAAAGCTGCCATGCTGCAGGTATAAAACCGGGTAGCGAGTTTTGCTGTTTTCGGTATATCCGGCAGGCGTATACACAAAGCACCGCCGCCAGGCATTGGTAATTTTGGAGAAATAAATGTTTTCACTCAACAGCCCATGGCGTACATCTTTCAGTGCAAAAAAATCCTGGTCAGTGGCTGGAATTTCAATACCACTTCCCCAGCGGCCGGCACCATAAAAATAAAGACTTCCGGGATCGGGCACAGAAGCGCCATCAATATTCAATTGATAATAATGAAAGCCTTCATCCTGCGGCATGGATTCACCCGTCCACACACCGTTTTCATCTTTTACCATGTCATACTTTTTGCCACCAATATCAAGCTGAACCTTGAGTGCCTGTGGTGCTGCAATGCTTGCCCTCACCTTTCCGCCGGCAGTCACTTGTGGATATTTTTTGCCCGGCTGGTTGGTAGAGGCAGGTTTAAAGTCATCGGCATCCATGCCATTGCCGGCTTGCGCTATACAGTAGTGACTAAAAAAAGTCACCGCAAGCATTGTGAGTGTGTGTTTGTACTTCATCTAACAGTTTTACAACCAATTAAAATTAACAGGAGTTTTTTTACTTAAACAGAAGTGGCGCAAGTTCATGCAGGCTTCTTCTCCAGGTAAGAAATTCATGAGCAGTATTTTCTGAGATATAAGACACGGCGTTGATGCCTGCTTCTTTCAAAGATTGTACTGAGCTTTTTACGGCATCAGGTCTCTCCTTGCTTCCGCAACTAAGAAAAATCAATTTTACTTTTGATTTATCCTTTATTTCTTCGGGCGTGTAAGTGCCGCCGCTAAGCAGCCCGTAATAAGCAAACACATCCGGCTTATTTAAAGTAATGGTATGGGTTTCCATGCCACCCATTGACAAGCCTGCCATTGCACGGTTTTCCCGGTTAGCCATTGTGCGGAAGTTTGCATCCACGTAAGGAACGAGTTCATCCAGCAATACTGTTTGAAACGGTACAATACTGAACTCTTTCATATGCCCCCATTTCACTTCATTGGTCATGCCATAAGTCATTACAATAATGAAAGGTTTTATTTTGCCTTCGGCGATAAGGTTATCCATAATTAAATTCGCATGCCCCTGGTTGCTCCATGCCGTTTCGTCTTCTCCCCAGCCATGCTGCAGGTATAAAACAGGGTATTTTTTTCCTTTGTCTTTCTCATAACCTGGTGGCGTGTATACAAATGCACGCCGTGATGTTTTGGTACTTGCAGAAGGAAACAATACCTGCTGAACATTACCATGCGGAACATCTTTCAATGCATAAAAATCCTGGTCATGTGCCGGAATTTCTATGCCGCTTTCCCAACGAACGGAACCATAAAAATTCAATGCGCCGGGATCATTAAACTTTCCTCCATCAATGTTCACGTTGTAGTAATGAAAGCCTTCATCCATTGGTCCCTCAGTTGTACCCATCCAGGAACTATCTGCCGCTCTCATAAGTTTTGTACCCCCTCTTCCACCGAGCCCAAGACTTACTTTCAGGCTGTCTGCGGAGGGTGCTATTATTTTGAATCTTGCATACCCTTGTGAATTTACCTGCGGATATTCCTGTCCCGGCTGGTTGAGGGTGGAAGGCTTAAAATCTTCTGTTACTGTTGACTGGGCTGCACAACTTCCCCCAAGCAATGCAGTTGCAACAACTATGACCAATGTTTTGCGATTCGCTTTAGCTACTTCCCTAACTGTAGCAGATGCAAGCCTGCTGATTGCGTGCGGTAAAAAACCGGTGGAGATAATTCTTTTCATATTTGGCATTCGTTTTTATGTAATCAGGTATGTTTTTTAAGAAGCTATTATTTATATTTTCAGCGTTTTTAAACACTGAGAATCTGTTTCAAATTTTATTTTGCCAGCAAGGTGTACACCTGTCCGGCGGTGGTTGGTAAATCATACTCAAAAGTTATGGCTAAAGCTGGCGGCGTAATAATTGCTTTTCCCGCGACCACCGGATCAGGTATTTTTTCTGTTTGGTAGAAAGTATTTGGATTTTCACCAATGGCTTTCTTCAATACTACTCCATGCGCTGTCATTGTGTTTGGCAAGCGCAAACGAAGATTACCTCCCAGCGTTGATTTGATGATTGCTTTTACTAATTTGCCATCTTTCCATTTCATGTCAACCAATTCAAATCCTCCTCTTGCCTTCAAGCCACTAATACTTCCACCTGCCAGCCAAACATCCGGTAATGCGGGCAGAAGACTTAACAGTCCATCATCACTTTGCATCAGCATTTCTGTGATCCCCGACGTGCATCCAAAATTCCCATCAATTTGAAAAGGCGGATGAGCATCAAATAAATTATTGTAAGTGCCACCACCACCTTCATTGGTACCCACTGGTGTAAGTTGGCTTTGTATCAGTTTATAGGCATGATTGCCGTCGAGCATTTTTGCCCACCAGTTTACTTTCCAACCCATGCTCCAGCCGGTAGAGACATCTCCACGCTGCAGCAAGGTATTTTTTGCGGCGCTGTATAGTGATGGTGTGCGGTAAGGTGAAATTTGGTTAGATGGAAACAAGCCGTATAAGTGTGAAATATGCCGGTGATGATCTTTTGGATCATCAATATCGTCTAACCATTCCTGCAGCTGCCCAAACTGACCTATGTGCATCGGCGATAAACGACTTCTTTTTTGGGCGAGCGTATCCATCAAAGCTTTGTCTTTCTTTAAGATACCGGCGGCTTTAATGGTGTTACTAAAAACATCAAAAATGAGTTGATTGGTCATGGTAACGCCGGCGTCCAGCGATGAACCCTGGTGGGCGGCCGGCGCATTTTCCGGCGACATGTCGGGGCAAATTACCAGCCAGTGATACCGGGGATGTTCTATTAAAAAATCAGCGTAAAAAAGTGCAGCCTCTTTCATTACGGGATAAACATCAACTAAAAATTTTTTATCACCGGTGTACAGATAATGATCCCATAAATGCATAACACCCCATCCGCCGCCATTGATCCATGCACCCCAAAAAGCGCCATCCACAGCTCCTGTGGCCCGCCATATGTCTGTGTTGTGGTGCGCCATCCAGCCTCTTGTCCCGTACATATCCCGGGCAGTTTGTTTTCCTGTAACAGCCATTTCCTTTACCATCTGCATAAATGGCCCGTGCAATGCTGAAAGATTTGTTTTTTCTGCAGGCCAGTAATTCATTTCTGCATTGATGTTGATGGTGTATTTGCTATCCCACGGCGGATAAACTTTATTATTCCAAATGCCCTGCAGGTTGGCAGGCTGGCCGCCGGGTTGCGAAGAAGAAATCAACAGGTACCGGCCATATTGATAGTAGAGTGTTACCAACTCTGGATCATTGGTTGTATTGAAATTTTTTAACCGCTCATTTGTTGGAAGCTTTGCGGCCTCCGTGTTTCCTAAATTCAGTTTTACCCGGTTAAAATAGTTTTGGTAGGCAGCAATGTGTTGTTGTAAAATTTGAGCGAATGATTTGGTAACTGCTTTTACAAGATATCTCCGGGCCCTGGTGTCTTCGTCACCATTCAGCGTATGATAATCGACAAAATTGGTCGCAATTGAAATATACACTGTTACAGCATCCGCATTTTTTATAATCACAGCAGTATCCGTAGCAGTGATGCTTCCTCCTTTCGTTTTAAACTGTACCAGGCCTTTATAATGTATACTACCCTTCACCCCTTCATGATCGATACCGGTACCTGAAAAAGTTAACAGTGATTGACCGGCGGTTTTAGTAATAGTATTTGGCAGCGGTGTAGAATAAAAAGAAGTAAATGAAATACTGTGAGGCTTATCTGCCGTTAATTCTATTGCAATTACCTGGTCAGCAAAAGACGCAACTGCTTTCCTTATATAGGTAACCCCTCCGGCCTTATACGTGGTGGTAGCAACAGCTTTCTCAATATCCAGTTCCCTGGTATAATTTGTATAATTGTCAACCCCATCAAATACCAGGTGTAATTCACCAGCAGGTAAATACATTTGCCCCTGGGATTTTTTACTGATGATAACCCGGTTAGCCAATTGTTCCGCATCTTTTTGCTTACCTGCAAATATCAGTTGCCGGATTTCGGCTAACGAATCCAGCGCTAACGGATTGTCATTCCGGTTCGGGCTTCCACTCCACAAGGTGTGTTCGTTTAACTGCACTGTTTCAGTATCCACATTTCCATAAACCATAGCGCCCAACCTGCCATTGCCGATGGGTAGAGCGTTTTCCCAGGTTTTACCCGAAGGAGTATTATACCACAATTTCAATGCAGGCTTTTGCTGGGCAGAACAAAAACTGCCGGCACAGAGTATTAACAGAAACAGACTTTTATTCATTCATATACTATTTGAAACAGTGTTATTAAAAGTATGTTTGACATTTATTTTAAAAGTCAAATTTTTTTCCTCTTTTTGACAGGATGCCTAAGTCACCTGATTATAAATTTTACTGGTGCTGCTTAGGAAACACGTACAACAAAAAATATGAAAATCATGTGCCGGCGGGGCAATTGTTTATCATGTATCAGTGCTTGAATTAACGGTATCAACACAGCCGCCATGTTATTATTGGCAATCGTCTTTTTAATTTTTATGGCAAAAGGTTACTACAGTTTTATTTACTTATAGTAATTTAGACTACAAGTTATTTTAAATTTTTAATCTGCTAAAATTTATTTTTTCCACACCGGTTGTTGAAATGCAGAGCAATCCTGTCAAATAACGGGTGGGTGTGGTTTGCGTGTTGCATACAAATCCTCTTCGCAGGGAGGAAGAGGTTTATAAAAATTGTACTTTGCAAGAGCTTTTTTTACCAATTAAAATTGACAAGTTGAAATTATCTGATGAAATTATTGATGCACTGTCTATCGATTGCGTTGTCTTCGGATTTAAAGACTCATCACTTTCAGTCCTATTGGTAAAGCATGGAGAGGGCATCACTAAAGGTCAATGGGCCTTGCCTGGCGGGTGGATAAAATACAACGAAAGCCTTGATAAGGCAGCTTACAGAATATTAACTTCACAAACAGCTGTTCAAAATATCTACCTGGAACAATTCCATGTTTTTGGCGAAGTCAATCGTTTTCCGGTTAAACGCGTGATTACAGTTTGCTATTATGCTTTGGTAAACATTGAAAAATTTGAATTGCATGCGGGCCCAACTGTATCGGATGTAGTTTGGTTTAATGTAAACAAAGTGCCAAAAATGAGTTTTGATCACAATACAATTTTTACAAAGTGCTTTTCTCATCTGCAACACAAAGTGCAACATGAACCAATAGGATTTAACCTGCTGCCCAAAAAATTCACGCTGCTGCAATTGCAGGAATTATATGAAGCCATACTGGAAAAAAAACTGGATAAGCCCAATTTCAGAAGAAAAATGATTAAGATGAACCTGCTGGTTTCTTCAAGTGAAAAACAAAAGGATGTTTCGCACAGAGCTGCAAAATTATTCAGGTTTGATAAGAAGGTATATGACCGGCTGATTGAAAAGGGCTTTTCATTTGAAATTTAACCTGCCTTGTATTTGAGTTTAATCCATACAATTGCGAAGTTTAAACGGTTCCGCCATTTTCATTAAGCTGATCCCCGCAAAAAAATGCTGCCATCACTTCATGTGATGGCAGCATGCAATGATTTTACAACAACAGTTTACGAACTGACCGGTACCGGCTTTTGTACAACATATTTGTTAATCAAAAAATAACCGCCAAACAGCAGGGCGCTAAATATTATTGTAGCATACAAACTGCCGCGGTAAAACGGAGTTGCTTCTGCATAACAATGCAGCAACCCTGCCATTGTTTTGGGATAAGGCTGATTGGCAATATCAAGACCGCCACCGATCCAAACTGCAAAGTTGCTTAAGATGAAATACATGGTAGTACCAGCAAAAGCACCAGTTAAAATTTGAACCGGTTTTGTTTGCTGAATGGCAAATCCAATAACAGTTAATCCAATAAACAAAATATAATTGACTGCCTGCCCGCTGTAAAAACCAGGCGTAGCCGAAATGCGGAATTTAAACAACACTTCATACAGAATATCTGACACCAGCATGGAAAAAAGTGGCAACAGAAATGAATACTTTTTATCCTTCACAATACTGCCAGCAAACAATGCCATGGCTATTTGCGGTGCAAAACCAAGTGGTCTTCCAGGCAAAATCCTGTATAAGGAAGCCATTAATACCAGCAACACAAAACTGATTACAATTGACGGGTCTTTTTTCATGTACATTTTTTAACAGCCACAAAAATAAGTAATAATATCAGCAAGGCAATATTTTGAAAAAACCTTTTGCCTGCGACAGATAAATTATATTTGAATATGGCAAAGCATAACCATACCGGGCTTGCGGGCGAAACGCTGGGCGCCGCTTATTTACAGAACGCAGGTTACCTTGTACTGGAAAAAAACTGGCGTCATAGCCACTGGGAGGTTGATATAATAGCTTCCAAAACGGATACCCTTCATTTTATTGAAATTAAAACGCGACGCACAAAAAAATTCGGGTTGCCCGAAGAAAGAGTAGGCAGAAAGAAAATAGAAAACCTGATCAACGCGGCGGAACAATACCTTTACCTGCAGCCTCAATGGAAACGCATTCAATTCGACATCCTATCCATCCTGATATTAAACAATGAGCCAGCAGAGTATTTTTTTATTGAGGATGTTTACCTGTAGGAAAGCCGTTCTTCGCAAGCGCCTGCATCGTTTCTACCCATTTAAAAGTAGCCGGACAATACTGTATATTTTGCCGGTGCACATGTAAATAACTGGTCACTCTTTTTTTGGTAAGATGTGGAAAGCCTGCACAATCGGCGGGGCGCACCGGGTAGATGGAACATTTATAATCGCTCATATTAAAAAACTGGCAGGGTTGCTTCTTATTCTGCCAGTCCTTGTCTTTCTTATCAAACAACAGCCATTTTTCTTTAAAGGCGGCAGGTGTCATTTCCAGGTGGGCCGATATTCTTTTAACATCTGAAGGCGTAAAAGTAGGTGTCATTTTTTTACAGCAGTTGCCGCAACTCAGGCAGTCTATCTGCTGCCATACTTCCTTATCCGCGTAATCTGCCATTGCATGCAAACTTTTGGGCGGCTTGTTTTCAAGCCTGGTTAAAAACGAACGCATTGATTTTTTATAGGCCAATACCTTTTTGCGGAAGCTGCGAAGATTTACTGTCATTATTGATTTAATATTGCTGTAGTAAAAACGAAATTAGGGAAACAATTTAAAAATCCACCTTCCAAAAAATCAACATTGTCTGACAACAAAACCACGATGTGGCAGCCGTATAAAAGAGGCTTTAAAGCGTACCTGCAATTAGAAAAATCGCTGAGCGATCACTCGGTGGAGGCCTACCTGCACGATATTGAAAAACTCACTACCTGGTTATCTGTTACCGGGCATTTGCTGTCTCCCGATCAGGTCACATTGAAAGACCTTGAACAATTCGTCCGCTGGATCAGTGAACTGGGTATGACGGCGGGTTCGCAAGCCAGGATCGTTTCCGGACTGAAAAGTTTTTTTAAATATTGCCTGATGGAACAGATCATTACCGTTGATCCATCCTATTTACTGGAGTCACCTAAGCTAAAAAGAACCCTGCCGGATATATTGAGTTTTGAAGAGATTGAAAACATTATTGGTCAGCTGGATTTGAGCAAACCCGAAGGTGGCCGTAACAAGGCAATACTTGAAACCCTTTACAGCTGCGGATTGCGTGTTAGTGAACTGGTTAACTTACGCATCAGCTGCCTTTACCTGGATGTGGGTTTTATACGGGTGATTGGAAAAGGAGACAAAGAACGATTGGTACCAATAGGAAGTGATGCCATAAAATACATCAATATTTACCGCAATGATATCAGGGTGCATATTGCTGTTAAACCGGGTAATGATGACATTTTATTTTTAAACCGACGAGGCTCGAAGCTCAGCAGGGTAATGATTTTTTTGATTATAAAAGAACTGACCAAACTGGCGGGTATTACAAAAACAATTTCACCACATACCTTCCGCCATTCATTTGCCACGCATCTTGTAGAAGGCGGTGCCGACCTTCGCGCCGTACAGGAAATGCTGGGTCATGAAAGCATCACCACCACAGAAATTTATACGCATCTCGACAGGGAATTTTTACGGACCACATTGCAACAGTTTCATCCGGCGTTTAAATAAGTTATAAGTTTTAAGTTGTAGGTTATAAGTTCAAGTTCACTGATTCCAGGTGTCTGCTTTTTGCTTTTTGTTTTACGCCTTCGGCTTTCTGCCTTCAGCTTAATTCTTCAAAATCGTAAACTCTACTCTCCTGTTCAGCTGCCTGTTTTCGTCTGTATCATTTGGTACCACTGGTTTCGATTCACCGTAACCATGCGACACAATCCTTGTTGGAGAAATGCCTTTGGATAAAATATAATCCATTGCAGATTTCGCCCTGTTATCACTCAGTTTAAAATTATATTCATCACTGCCACGACTGTCCGTATGTGCGCTCATTTCTATTTCAAGAGCCGGGTTGTCTTCCATCATTTTTACTACCCTGTCCAGTTCAACAAAAGATTCAGGCCGTAAAAACCATTTATCAAAATCAAAATAAACGTTGTTCAGTCTTACAACAGCACCCACTTCAATTGGTACCAGGTACAAATCTTTATGAATTTCTTTGTAGCCTTGTTTTACGAGCGAATCCAGGTTAAAATTTTCTGAGATAGCAAAAAAGTGATCAGCCTGTGCCCTGATTAAATAATTTTTATCGTAAGGCAATACCATCTTGAAAGCGCCATCGGCCGCATTGCTGATACCATTGCCTGCTACAGTACCATCTGGCAATGTTTCATATACCAGCGAAGCACTCAACGGTTTGCCTGTTTTTTTGTTGTATACATTGCCGCTGACCAAAATAACCGGGTCCGGCTTTTCTCTTTCCAATAATTTAATTCGCACAATATCGCTTTCACCATAGCTGTGCAAATCGGTACTCATGTAGGCATATTCTCCACCGGCATCCATGGTAAAAAAGGTATCCATATCATCGGTATTAATCGGGCTGCCAAGGTTTACAGGTTCGCTCCATTTTTGCCAGCTGTCATCCAGCCGTTTACTCATCCAGATATCCATATACCCCAATCCGCCCGGACGGTTGCTGCTGAAATATAACGTTACGCCATCCGGTGCCAGGTAGGGAGTGGTTTGATTAAACTTTTTCATGTTGATCTTCCTGCCCAGGTTTTTGGGTTCCGACCAGGTGCTGTCTTTTAGTAAAAAACTTACATAGATCTCATTATTTAATCCGCCACTTTCTTCCGTCATGTAAAACAGCAAGGTGCGACCGTTGTTACCCATTACCGCACCGTTTTGCCGGCCGCGGTCGTATTTTGCATAGTTCCTGATACGCAGCATTTCCGGCTTGCTCCAGTATCCCTCTTTTGTTAAATAACACATGCTTACGCCATTGCCAAAATAGTCGCCGTTGATAAAAGCGTTGCGTATCAAAATCTGGTTGTTGTCGGGAGAAATCCAAAAAACCGCATTGTAATAATAGCTGTTCAGCGGATAACCCAGGTGTACTGCCGGGCTCCATTTGCCCATGCTATCCTTTTCAGAAAACCATATATCCTGGGAATTGCGGACTTCATTGAACTTGGTATTTTGCGGATGATTCTGGCAGATAAAAAAAAGCAGGTTACCATCAGCAGAAATCGTGGGCCTTAACTCTGGTAAGTCGGTATTGATATTGGTACCAAGGTTTTCAATTTTAATGACTGTTTCGGGGGTTATCACAAGGTCTTTCTGCTCTTTCAGCACGCCCAGTGAATCACTGTATACCGCAGGCTGAGCTGCAACAGAGAGCATACAATACATCACCATTAATGAGAGTATCAATTTTTTCACGGTACCGGATTTGTTTGAGAACGAAAAATCCGGGTTTATATTTTGAACAGCCCGGATTTTTACAAAGCCTTTACTGGCACTGTGTAAAAATTCAAAGTTTCATACAAAAAATTAATCAATTATGTCTTATGTGTAATACATGTATAAACAACAAAGAGCCACCTGTTGCGATGGCTCTTTGCTGTTTTATCTTTTAAAAATGTGCTTGGTTAAACGTTCAGAATCAGTGTTTAAATTGAAAATTAAATGAAATAATATTTGAATTTAAATCCGTTGTTTGAGTATAGTGTCCGTATCTTATTTCCAGTGAACTCAATGCCGATTTCCATAAACCACCCGGTGGCGCAATGTGTAATCCTACACCGTAATAGGCACTGTTAAAGGCAGAATAAGCATAGTTACTGGTGTAGTAAGTATCACTTGTTGCATGCTTTTGATAGGGAGCAAAGTATGTTGAAGCGGTTTGCGTATAATACCTGTAAAACGGCGACACAGAAAAGAAAGGCGATATTTTAACCGGTATTTCAAGGCTTGCGGTATGTGCTTTAATGCCCCAGTCGTCTGTAAAATAACGATAGTAAGATCTGATGATTACTTTATCACCGGCAAAATAATTTAACCTGAAACCAATAGGCAACTTGTACCGTTGAACAGGTAAATTTTCAACATGCACTGTTCCGTCAGACAGATATACCCTGTGGAATGGCAGCGACAAATAACCGTTCTGTCCTACTACATCCATCAGCAATGCCGCCTGCATATTTTTATTGATCACCTGTGTATAGGCCAGCGACCCCGTGTAGGTATACCTTGGTGATGAAGGAATCGCTGCCCTGCCACCTTCTTCGTCATAAGAGCCGCCACCGCCACCGCTCGCCGATGTAACAGTTGTTACCACAGTTGTAGTTGCAGGAATTAATTCAGAAGGATAGATCAGTTTAACCTTGTCAAAATAAGCACTTGCCTTTCCGCTCAGTTCGCCTCCTTTGCCAATTTTGCGGGAGTAACTTGCATCCAGTGCAAAAGAATGATAATTATATTCAGCAGAGTAATAAGCGCCAAAACCAAATGTGCTACCCTTTTTATTTTCTACTGAAAAATCAATTGAAGGATACACTCTTGATCCGCCGGTTTTTGATGCACCGGTTTTATTTACGTAAGCAGATGAGGCAGAACTATGATGATCAAATCCCAAACCGGTTGTAAGTGTATATTTATGTCCTTTCACATCAGCGCCTGTAAACTTTAACTCAAGACCGTTGGAAAGATCGGTTACCTTTTCCGTACCGATGCCGCCAGTTACCGCACTGTGATTTCCATTCTGATTATAATAACTGGAAACTATGTTTGTTTCTTCCAGGTGAAGCGGTTTATCTACATATTCCACTGTTTCTTCTTTAGCCGCGTGAGCAGCCGTATCTTTTGTTACCGCCTGGCTAAACGCATTTAGTAATAGCAGGTAGAGACCTATTACAGTTAAGCATACTTTTTTCATGAATTGTCTGTTGGTTCTTTGATTAAATTAATTGCATCCGCATCCGCCGCCGGTTTTACCACCATTGGCTCCGGATGCTGCTTCGCGGTAGGATTGAAAGTTCTGTTCTGTTTTTTCAATCTTCCTGGCGGACAATCCCATTTCGGCGTCATTTAATTTATTTTTCTGGTATTCCTTTACAGTCGTACAGGAAGTTGCTCCTGCTATAAATAAGACTGCCAGCACAATACAGGTTATGGACTTTTTTTTCATGGTGATTTGTTAATGAATATGAATGTTTGCTGAAGTATATACTTTATCGTGATCGTCTACAATAATTGCTTCTATATCTTTTATCTGGTTGATCATTCCCAGGCCTGCTTTAATGCCCATAATGGTCACGGGTGTCGCCATGGCATCTGCTATCTCTGCGTTTTTTGTAATAATCGTTACACTTTTTATTCCCGTAACAGGCAGACCGGTTCTTGGATTGATGGTGTGTGAATATTTTTTACCATCCACCACAATGTACTTTTCATAATTGCCGGAAGTAGCTACTGCAAGACCCGTTATTTTTATAAATGAAAATACCTGGCCTGAATTATTGGGATCTGCAATACCAATCGTCCATTCTTCCCCATCCGGCTGTAATCCCCATGCGGTAAGGTCTCCCGAAGCATTTACAATACCGCTTTCCACACCTTGTTCCACCATCACCTTTTTTGCCATTTCCGCCGCATACCCTTTTCCTATACCTCCAAAACCAATTCTTGTTCCCTTCTCTTTTAAAAAAACTGTTCCTGCTTCTTTATCTAACATGATATTTCTGTAGTTGATCAGCTTTACCATTTGCCTTGCTGTTTCTTTATCAGGCAAGGCGTTCATTGTGGTATCGAAATTCCACAAACTCTTATCTATAGATCCATAGGTAATGTCAAATGCACCCTGTGTCAGGCCGGATATTTTCAACGATCTTTCAATTAACTGAAAAGTTTCTTCGCTAACCTTAACCGGTTCCAGGCCTGCGTTACGGTTAATCAAATTGGTTTCACTGCCCTCATCAAAAGTGGTTAATAATTTCTCTATCCTCTTTATTTCAGCAATGCCGGCATCAATTCTTTGAATGGCCCAGTCTTCGTTAACCGCTACCACGCTTAGCTCAAACTGGTTGCCCATTAATTTGGCACGAACTTTAAAAACCTGTTTTGGATGCATGAAATTATTTGTCCTGGTCTATTGCAAACTGCACTTCTTCTGTAAATTCTTCCGGTGTAGAACTGGGCAAGCCTTCCCATTGTTTTACAATTTTTCCGTTTTCATTTAACAATAAGGTGAGCGGAAAATTTCCTTTGGAATTATATTGATCGGCCAATGCATCATTTATTTTTTGCTGCTCTTTCGATAATTGATTTTTTTTCATCCTGGGGAAATCTGCATTCACTAATACGAGATTGCCTGTTGCGAATTTCTGAAAGGCATCACTCCCTAAAATTTCTTTGTGCAGTCTTATACAGGGACCGCACCAGTCTGATCCCGAGAAATTAAGTAGAATATGTTTGTGTTCTTTTTTTGCAGTTGTCTTTGCTTCATCCAAATTGTAATGCCAATTGATGAATGACATGGAGGTAATTGCTACTGCCAGCAACAAGATTGCTTTTTTCATAAATAATTATTTGTACTAAAAGTGTCGAAAAACAAGCGCTCAAATTTTTTACTCGCTTTCCAGAGAAAAGTCATTTTAAAAAGTAAATTTAATTTTAATACCTGTTAAGAACAGGTTAATCCAATTTTATTAGGTATGATGACAAGGCTAAGGAGATGGTTGGGTAAAGGTGCATTTATTTTTATGCCTGGCGGTTTACATGGTAGTCAAATCACTATATTTTGCGGACACACTAACCGGATAAAATTTTAGTCTTCATCTTTTGCAATAAAAACAGCTACAACAAAGCGGCAATGCTGCCCGGCTAAAAGAAGTTGTTAAATAAATGTGAACAAGTTGGCTGCAATAAAAACGCTTCACAGGCCGTTATCATTTTACTCGCAGCCCACGTGCAGTAACGATTGTACTTGTGTAAAAGTTTCTTTAAATTTTTTTCGTATCAACAATTAATTAACGGCAGGTATATCCGCCATTATTTAAATGCCCGGTTTAAGTTATTTGATTGTTATCAGTCAATTAACTGGTGCAGGTATTCTGTGATAAATTTATGTTTGCTAAAAAATATGTCCCTTACATGATCAACCGAAAGTTTTGCCCATTGCTGGTTATCCTCTTTTTTTTATTATCAGCAGCCGATGTCCGTTCTCAAAATATGATTCTTCCCAACGCTTATGCGCACAATGACTATTGGCATAGAAGGCCGCTGCTGGATGCGCTGGACAATGGTTTCACCTATGTGGAAGCGGATGTGTATTTAAAGAATGGCAAATTAATAGTGACCCATATTCTGCCCTATTTTAAAAATAAAAGAACGCTGGAAGAATTGTACTTTAAACCGCTGTTAAACTATGTAAATACAAATGCCCAAAATGCGAACCCTGTCAATTGTCCGCTTACGTTAATGATTGACATCAAAACGGACGCCGATAAGACTTATAAAGTACTTGCCCAACTGTTGCAAAAATACAGGTCCATTTTATCTGGTTACAAAAACGGCGAACTTATCATGCGGAATGTATCTGTTGTATTGACAGGGCATAAACCATATAATTTGCTTTCGGGCGAAGAAGAACGACTGGCTTTTTTAGATGAAGATCTTACACGTGCCGGACAAGATTCTACAAACAATATGTATACAGTCGCCAGTTGCAAATACTCAAGCCTTGTAAAATGGAAAGGCAAAGGCAAGATTTCCGAAAACGATATACAGCGTCTGGAATACTTTGTTTTGCAGGCGCATAAAAATGGCAGAAAGGTTCGTTTATGGGGTTCGCCTGATAAAGTAAAAGTGTGGAGCGAATTGCTGAAATGCAATGTGGACCTTATTAATACCGACCGGATAAATGCACTGCGTGCTTTTTTAACCGGTGAAATGTCGGCGGTAGCAAAAAAATCATAGCTAATAATTTCCTTTTTTTATAACAATAGTATATTCCAAAGCCAGCTAATTATTTTGTTATACGGCTATTAAAAATGGACCTTTCATTTTGTGTTGGATTTGTTGTAACCTAAACCCTCCTACTAGTTTACGTCAAAATAAATAATTTGCTCTCCCGGCCTTCCATCGTTGCTTAACCCTTCTATCACGATGGCGTATTTTCCCTTCACATCGGAAGTGTAAAAAGTTGTTTGCAATTTTCCTTTCGAGTCTGTCTTTAGTTCCGGGCTCCAAAGCAACAGGCTTCTGAAATCCGGCATCCGGCTTTGCTGCTGCGCAGAAGTTGCATAGACCGGAGAATAAAATTCGCGTTGCAGTTGCAGTCCTTCATAATTGATGATGGTAGCCCTTGGATCAATTTCGAATCCATCCAGATCACCCTTGTAAGTGGTAAGATTGATGATGCCGGTAAAAGAATTATCTCTCAAGAAATATTTACTGGTCAACACATCCAGCTTCCTTATTTTAAGGGGATCATAACTCATTATTTTATCAATATTGAACACCGGTAACCCATCCAGCAGCACAAGTGGCTGGGTTAAAAAATATGCCTGGCCTCCTGTATTCATAACCGGCAGACTAAATTTACCGCCAGGTTTTCTAACATTCACTTCTAAAACATATTCCCTGAAAACCTCTTCCAGTGTGGTAAAACGCACATAATTATCCAACAGGTAAGATGCGTTCGGCCTGGAGTAAAAAGCAGTTGTATCCGGCAGTTTTGCTGAAGAACGATTTAACTGATTATACACATACGCATTTTGAACCTGTGTCGAAATATATCTTTTTAAAACAGCGTCGTTGCGGTCCATATGTGACAAGTCAGCAAGTTTTTTTCCGGAATACGTATTTATAAATGGCGTATCTATTTCAAAGCGGTAGCCACTGTCTTTTTCATTATTGGTCTGAACAATAATGTCGCCATCACTATACAAATTTTTCATGTCGAATTTGATGTTGCCAATTGAATCCGTTATCGCCGTTTGAAATTGTGTTATCAAACCAGGCACCGTTAAATAGGCTGCAATTTCTTTTACCGGCAAGCCGGCACGTGAGGGTACAATTTTGCCGGTAACAATGTGTCCATACACTTCCGGTAAAAATTGAAATAACTGTTTTTTATTCTCTGCCAGTTGATTCCATTTAAATTTTCTCCAGCCCTGGGTTAGCATTAAATTATCTGCTGCCACAATATCTTCATTGTCAGAAAAATAATACCCGGGCGACTCTATCGTACCTGCAACATCGGCGCTGAGCAACAGGTAATTGGATATGCTGCACTCGTCGGTAGTTATCAGCGAATCTATTTTATATACAGCCATTGACATGTTGGCCGAGACAGCCTCGCCGCTTTCTTTGGCAGAGCTAACGCCAACCCTTATTCTTTTTCGTATGCCGGCGGATGCCTGGTCGGTTGATGCCGTAATCTGTATTTTTTGAAGTGGTTTTTTAAAATACAGCCGCTCACAAACCGGCTGCTGTGCACTATTGAAAACAGTCAGCTGAGATATGCCATCACCCAGCACTGAGTCGGGAATAGAAAAATCGGTTTCACCTTTTTCAAGAATGCTGCTCAGCATTTTTTTTACAGCATAGCGGGTATGAACAAAAAGAAAAACCGGGTAACCATTGGCTGGTTCAGTTGTTTGCACCTTAATTTGTATCTCCCCGTGCGCAGCCCTTTCCAGCCGCATGTTATAGCCTGTTTCTTGGGCCACAGGCAACATAACAATTTGTTGCTGACCATCAGGCAATTTAATCAGGGCCTTGTATTGCGTACCTGTCCAGGGAGTAAAAATAAAACTGCCCATACCAAATCTGGCTGGTTTAAAATGAGCAATGGTATCCCCCTGGTTGGTAAGCAGCAAGCCTTCAAAAGGTACGCCTTTACCAAAGCGATTGTTTACTTTAAATCCAACCTTACTTTCCAGTCCGTTAACAAGATATCCGCCTTCCGGAAAAAAGCCAACGTCATACAATTCCCTACCAGAATATTTACTTTCTTCTGCACTCTTCTGAGGGTTGATGATAGAAACTGTTTTTTCAAAGAAACAATCAGCCCCGTAATTTTTCATCCAGTTGGTATAAGCTCTTATTTTATAATTACCTGTCAGCATAGTAGCAGGAAGATAAAGCGAGCCATCGCCAAATCCTTTTTCAAGCGCTATTTTTGCCTGGAGAACAGGCCGGTTATTTTTATCCAGCATTTCAACGTATGCCACCTTGCTTAATCCGGCCGGCTGGTGGTTATAGCCATCCACATTGTACATTTTAAACCAGCAGATTTCACCCGCCAGGTAAGCAGCTTTGTCAGTATGCACATATATTTTTTCCTGGAAATTATTTTGCTGCCACAAATTAAACCGGCTTTCAATCCATTGAGTTGGCGGAGCCTGGGAGCTTGCTGCCGCAGATAGCAGGGCACCGCAAATAAATAGAAATAATTGTCGCATAAAATAGCAATTTCCCGATTTTAAAACCCGTGAAGAAAAAATAGGTAACATCATAACAGTCGGTGGTTTAAGGCCAGTAATCAGGTTTTATGTTGGTGCCGGTTAAAGTGCAGTCAACGCAATGCGGAGCAGCTACTTTAAATTTCGCTATTTCGCCAAACGGAGTCATTAGTGTCGGATACATGGGTAAGGTACCCCTGGCGTTCATTTGAATCGAATCAGGATTATTTACTACTTCAACAGCAACACATCCTGCATTGTAATTCCAGTTGGGCAATTCTGCATTTTTGATAAATATTCTTTTTTCCGTCGGCCTGCTAATGTTGAAAAAGCCTATGGCAGGTAATGATGGATTGCTTATACAATGAATATTTCCATTTAATTCAGAAGGCTGCGCATCGAAAACAGAACCCACGGATTCAGTATTTTTTTTCATTCGCTCCAGGAATTGATACCCCTCCCTGCTCCAGGCATATTGCCTTACCAACACCGAGTACAGCACGCTCATTTTCTGCGAACCGGTGACAACCTCCGTAAAAGGTAAATGAATTACATCTTGCGTCAGCTTTGCTGAAGACCCCAGCAGTATATTGCTGGACGCCTCAGATTGCCAGCAAATACTGATCTCGGGGTCACTGGCATCCCGGTAAGCTACCGTAACAAGCGTACTACCATTTGGGCCGGAAGGCGGGTCCCATTTTAAAGAGGCTGAAAAAGCAGAGTGAAATTCCCAGGTTTCTTTAAATTCCCACTGATAGTAGCGGGTGTTATTATTATCATCATGCGTGTCAACAAACAGTTTTACACCATTCTCGTCTCTTTCCCACTGAATATTATCTATTAGCGGGTTGTACCTTGGTCTCACAAAATCTGACTGATAAGTTTCGCTGTTTTGAGTATTAATTTTCAGCCGGTAGCCTGTTGAAGTGTTCAAATTGAGGTTGCCGGAATACATACCAATACCGTTTTCATACAGGGGATAACTGTTGCCTGCGCTATCTTCCAGCAAAACAACTGCTCCTTGCTCCATAAGTTTGCTGGTATCTTTCAAACCAGCTGTACGGGATAAACGAATATTAGTTTGTCCTCCGTCTCCATCAACAACACCTTCAATTACAAGGTAGCCCGTAGCAACCTTTGGTGCCGGTGAATCAAATTTTTCCTTACATCCCGCAACAAATACAACGATTAGTAACAGCAGTATTTTATTCATTTAAAAAAGTTTATTCCAACAAATTATTTGACAGCCCGGTAAATTTTATAGTATTACTATAGACTTTCATTTTCAAAAATTAACAGGCCTGCGCAGGCGCATCCCTTCAACTAAAACCTGATATTAAAATTTATAAATGGTATGGCGCTTCCAAAAATGGAAAGTTTATAACCATTGACTGCCCCATTTTCAGATACATAATACACAGAATATGGATTTTTTCTGCCGGTTAAATTATACACACCCAACGTCCAGGAATTGTGCGTTACCTGGTGAACTTTATGGTTGCCATCAATGTTCATTGAAAAATCTGCACGGAAGTAATCAGGTATCCTGAACTCGTTGCGGTCGGCATACAAAGTGCGGTTGGAGCCTGCAAAATAAAACACACCTACTGGCAATGTAATAGGCCTTCCGGTACTATAAGTTGCATTCAGCGAAAGGCTGAAACGATGATTGACACGGTAATTGCCAATTAAAGTAACATCATGCGGCTTATCATAATTGGCCGGGTAAAAGTTGCCCTTATTAATTAATTCACCGGCCGCAAGGTCATCTTGTTTTAATAATACCCTCGACCAGGTGTAACTGAACCAGCCGTTTATTTTACCGGTTAATTTTTTAACCAAAAATTCCACGCCGTAGGCCTTTCCCTTTGTACCAATTACATCTGTTTCCAGGTGATGATTCATCACCAGGTTACCCCCGCTTTTATAATCCAGGTAGTTGCTTATTTTTTTATAGTAAACTTCCAGCGAAGTTTCGATGGTATTGGCTTTTGAGTTTTTATACAGGCCAAAAGAAAGCTGGCCTCCCTGCTGCGGCCTGATAGAGACGTCACTCAATTTCCAGATATCGGTTGGCGCCATCGATGCCGTGTTTGACAGCATATGAATATATTGCCGCTGGGTATTGAATGCAGCCTTTAAAGAAAAGCTAGGTGTAAAAGCATATCGTGCAGACAAACGGTATTCAGGGGCTGCATAAGTTTTAATGATCTTGCCTTTATCATAAAACTTACTGCCTGTTTGGTTGTCTGTTGTTACTGGCAGCCCTTCAGCATAAGTGTTAACTGTTTTAGGTCCTAAAAACTGGTAAAAAGAAAATCTTATTCCGCCTTCAAGTGTAAATGCACTGGTGATATTGTATTTATCATTCAGATAAATTGCACTCTCCAATGCTTTTTCCCTTTCTACCTGGTCAGGTGATACAAGAGAATTTTTTCCATCGGGGTTAAAGTATCCCGGGTTCAATTTGTAATAAATTGAATTGAATCCAAAGTCAATGGTATGGCGGTTATCAAGGTAATAGTTAAAATGTGTTTTAAAGTACGTTTGATGAATATCAAAGCCCATTTTATAAGCGCTTAAGGGCAATATACTGCTGCCGATATTATAGGTATATTCATCAGTTCCGCCGGTTACAACACTATTCAATTTGTTGTTAAACACGTGTTTCCACTTCACGGAAAAATTTTGGTTTTTATAGCCGTAAGTTGTATCGCTGTTTAAGTTAAAACGGTCTTTGCTGTAGTAGCCGGTAAAATAAAGTGTATTTTTTTTATCAAGTTCATGCGTTATCGAAAGATTCAAATCATAAAAACCCGCTTTACTGTTTTTATACTGATCGGGTAACAGGTTTAATAACCAGTTGGCGTAGGTGGACCTGGCTCCGAGGATAAACGAGGTCTTATCTTTTATCAACGGGCCTTCTAAATTAAACCGGCTGGTGAGCAAGCCAATACCTGCGCTTCCGGTTAATTGTTTTTTATTCCCTTCCCTTCCGTTTATATTTAATACAGAGGATAACCTTCCTCCGTACCTGGCGGGAATACTGCTTTTGTACAGCTCCACATCCTTTACCACTTCAGGATTGAAGGCCGAAAACATACCAAAAAAATGGGACGGATTGTAAATGGTAGCATCATTGAATAATATAAGATTCTGGTCTGTTGAACCTCCTCTTACATTTAAACCTGTACTGGCTTCCCCCACAGTTTTAACGCCGGGTAATGTTGTTACCACCCTTAGTATATCCGCTTCTCCAAAAATTACAGGAACCTGCTTGATAGTTTTTATATCAATTTTCTGTAAGCCCATCTGAACGCTTCTTACATTGTTTAATTTTTGAGAAGAGATAACAACATTTTTAATGGTTAAGATGGTACTCTGCATGTCAATATTCAGTTTGCCATCGTTGTATAAATGTACCTGGCGCCTGGTATCCTTCATCCCAAGACTTTGTATATTGATAACATGCCTGCCCCTGGGTAATGAAAACGAAAAGTAACCGTACTGATCCGTTACAAGTGACGGACCGGTTTGATCTGCCTGTAAATATGCTCCCACCACCGGTTCGCCTGTTTTTGCATCGGTTATAGTACCAGCAATGATTGCATTAGGTGCAGCTGTAGGTGCAAGCTTGTCACCTATATCGTACACTTTATTTTCCAGCGTTGTTTTAATGTTATCCTTATCCCTTTTTTGCAAACCATTCAAGTCCACTCCTCTGCCATTTTTTTCATCTGTATTGAAAGGTGCAAATGCAGTTTCGATATTTTTATCTTTTAACAGAAAAGCATACCCTTCTTCAGTAATTGTATAGCGAAGACCTGTATTAGACAAAGCCTGGTCCAGCACTTTGAACAATGGCTGCTGTTGAACGTGCAATGTGATTGTAATGCTGTCTGCCTGGGTTGTATCATAATAAAAATGCAATGGCGTTTGAGTTTCAATTGCAAGCACGAATTGCTCCAATGATGCGCTATCCAGGTTTACCGTTACATCAGGATATGTTTTTTTTTGAGCGAGGGTTTGCACGCAGCTAAAAAAAACGAACAGTAGTGTTAAAATAATTGATCCCTTTTTTTTCATCTTATTTTATTAAGCTATCGTAAAAGGCTATTGATTGGGTAAGCGTATTTTGCTTATCTTTTTTAAAGTTCAGACCGTGCTGTTTTATAAAACTTTTCACTTCTTTTTTCCGGTCACTCAACAATTTATATAAATCACTTTTACTTTTTATTATAAAATAACGGTCTGCCCTTTTCAGATAGTAATAATCTGATTCTTCAATATAAGTGAGCAACTCAGTTATTGCAGAGGAGTTTTGCTGGATGGTTTTGATTTCCTTTTTAAATAAACCAATTTTTCCATTGTATAAACGATTGTAGAAACCGCTGCTGACAAGATTCATACTGAGACTGTCTTTTGTTATTTTTATAAAATCAGAACCGTAAAAGTGAAACCAATCAATTTTCGGTTTTAACAACTGTATTTTGTCTGCATAATAGTTTATCACCAGTTCATCGGTGATTTCATTATACCGCATCAATACATTGTCGAATTGTACACCATCATAAAATACTGATCCGGAGGCAGGAGCAGGTGTGCCGAAATACGGATCACCTTCATTGAATTTATATGGATATTCTGTATAGAGGCTACCGTTAGTTAAGGCCCGCTGATCTCCAAAAGCCTGGTGATAAACTTCCCTGGCGTTATGCAGCGCAGCTGTGTAAAATGTATTAACGGAATCCGAATGTTGTGCAGTAATTTTTTGTAGGGAGGAAAAGAAAAAACAAATGCCCGAAAGCAATGCAATCAACAATTTTTTTGAAGTCATACAGTCAGGCTTGGTAATGGAAGTTAGGTATCGTTAGAAATGTCTTTAAAATTAAGGGTTTAAATTGTAAATGCGTCCGGCAAGCAAATAAATTTGCACCAGTCATCATCCGGTTTACCGACTTTATCTTTCAATATTTTTATTTTCATTGTCTGCAGCTATAACTATAATTCAATAACTTTCCGAACGGCTGCACAAATAATTTTGTTGCCGGAAAATTCATCAGCATCTAATAAAATCATAGTACCTATACCATGTCAAATCGCATAAAAGACATTTTTTTCGGTTTTATCTTTCTGATGTGTTCAATTGCACTGCAGGCACAAAAAAATATCGATGACCTTCTACCGGTAAGGGCCTTTTGCATTTCAGCACCCAAGCCTGTCAATGTTGAAAGGTTTGTACAATTCATCAACGAAGACCTTGCTGTTAATAAAATAAATACACTTGTTTTAAGGGTTGATTTTAATTACCAGTTCAAAAGCCATCCCGAACTGCAGGATTCAAGTGCATTGTCTGAAGAAGATGTAAGACAGCTGGTAACGGCTTGTAAAAACAACCACATCCATTTAATTCCCCAGATCAATTTGCTGGGGCATCAATCATGGGCAGGAGCCGTAAATAAACTACTGAGAGTGTATCCTGAATTCGATGAAACACCCACTGTGCAAATGCCGGTGGTATACGGCTGGCCTAACCCTGATAGCCTGTACTGTAAAAGCTATTGCCCTTTGCATCCATCAGTTCATAAAATTGTATTTGATCTTGTAGACGAAATCTGTACAGTATTTGAAGCGACAGCATTTCATGCGGGGATGGATGAAGTTTTTTACCTGGGTGATTACCGCTGTCCCCGCTGCGCCGGAAAAGACAAAGCTGTTTTATTTGCCGGGGAGGTGAATACCATCCGCAATCACCTGGCTGAGAAAAAAAGAAAACTATGGATTTGGGGCGACCGGCTCATTGATGGAAAAAGCACGGGTATTGGCGAGTGGGAAGGAAGCTTTAACAATACACAAAGCGCTGTACGCCTCATCAGCAAAGACATAGTTATTTGCGACTGGCATTACGACAAAGCGGAACAGACGGCTGTTTATTTCGCCAATAATAAGTTAGCTGTGGTTACCTCCACCTGGCGCAACCCTGCTGTTGCTGCCACCCAGGTACGGGACATGGTACGTTACAGGCGTACGGCAAAACCTGCAGTAAAAAAATTATACCAGGGCGTAATGCAGACTATCTGGTCAAATTCCAATTCGTTTATTGATGATTATGAATCGGTAAAATTATCCGGTATACAAACTGATACAACGCAAGCCAACTGCTTTAAAACTATGCTGAACGAGATAAAAGTTATCAGTGAAACACCATGATTAATTTGTACCAGATGACATATAAGCTTTCTGAAATTTATTAAAGTGGGTACACGCTGGCGGCAGTTGTTCATTTATACAATGACTTTCTAAAAATAAAAAAGAGCACGTTTCTTGCATCTGTGTTTTTGAAACTATAATTTAGCTTTCCATTATTATTTTTCTCCTCAACACTCACTTAACCACTGCCGAAGCCCATCCGGCACCACAAAATATTTTTCTATAAACCCGTTTGTCAGTTGCAGATACTCGTAACGTCCTGTTCGTCCATATTTTTTGAAGATCAGCTTGCTGATTCTCCTTCCTGTTTTTACTACCGGCTAACCGCTGGATACCGCAGAAAATTAGCGTTACCATTGATTATGTAATCAACATGCCGCATAGTGGCATATAACAAAATTTTCAACAATTTAAAAGGCGAATTATGAAAAGATTTTTTTTGGGACAAATGGCGGCAGTCATTGCTATCGCTCTGTTCCTTACATCCTGCAAAAAAACAACTACGGATGTAGTTACTGCAAACGCTGATAACGCATACCAGCTACAGGAAAAAGATGAAACTGCTTTGTGGATTGACAACGCAACAGCAACGGAAAAGAAAAACCACGAAACAGTACGCATTTTTGCCACCGGTTTAAACAATCCCAGGGGGTTAAAATTTAGCCCCAATGGCCGGCTCTATGTTGCTGAAGGCGGCACTGGCGCAGGGACTTATTCTTCCATTGGCCAGTGCGACCAGGTGCCATTTCCCGTTGGCCCTTACCTGGGCGGTACAACAGGCGGCCGCATTTCAAAAATCAACTGGAAAGGCGAACGAACAACAGTTACCGATCAGTTACCCTCCAGCCATGCCAATGAAATAATTGGCGGTGATGTGGAAGGCGTAGGCGATGTGACCTTTATTGGCAACACATTGTATGCAGTGCTGGCAGGTGCCGGTTGTTCGCATGGTGTTCCCTCCATTCCAAACCAGGTTATAAAAGTAGGATGGAATGGCCAGTGGACAACGGTGGCTAATTTAAGCGACTGGTTAAAAGCCCATCCTGTTCAAAATCCGGAAGAGGATGATTTTGAACCAGACGGTACGCCATACAGCATGATTGATGTAAACAACAATTTGTATATTATGGAACCCAACCATGGCGACTTTATAAAAGTAACCACCGCTGGTGCAATAAGTCGCGTAGCAGACATTTCTGCAAGCCAGGGCCACATTGTGCCCACAGCGCTTACCTGGTATCATGGTAATTTTTATTCCGGCAACCTTCATCCGTTTCCTGTTGTACCTGGAAGTTCCAGCATTTATAAAATTACTCCCGCCGGAAATGTATCTGTATTTGCAACCGGATTTACTACCGTGCTGGGTGTAGCGATTGATAAAAATGGCAACCTGTATGTGCTGGAAAATACGACTGTCAGCGGTATGGGACCAACTCCCAATACAGGAAAAATTATCAGGGTAGATCACTCCGGCAACCGTGAGGAAATTGCTACCGGCCTTAATTTGCCAACCGCCATGACTTTTGGCCCGGATGGAAAATTATATGTGTCAAATGTCGGCTTCGGGCCGGCAGCGATTGGTGGCGGACAAATATTGCAGGTGAGTGTTAAAAAACATGGAGATGATGACTGACATCACATCAGCCAAAACAACTCATTGATATTGTTTTCAGGAGATAGATAGTAACGCGTCAAACAATTATACCCTGTTATGCAGGGTATAATTGTTTATAGCACATTGCCCATAATTATATATTTATTGGTAAACAAACACACAAGTATTGCAAGGGAGAAACTGGTAGTTGATTTGAATGATTTCATAGTTTTTTTATTTTGGCTTTATTTTTATCCTTTATAATTTATACCTGATACCCGCAGCCAGGCTGATGTTATTAGGATAAGTTTTTACAGTCGCATCCCTCGTGCTGGAATTCAGCGCAAAATTATAGGATGGCATAAAACTTAACGCAATACTTCGCGTAATAGTATATGATAACCCGAGCCCGATATTGCCGCTGAAATAGTTGGATTTTAAACCATTTATTGCAGTGCTGGTAGTTACCTCTTTAGTGGTTGCGTTGCCAATTTCGGTGGCAATTTTACCTTTGGTTAATACATTAAAAGTGGTCCCTGCCAAAGCAAACAAATCTATTTTATTAGAGTAATAATGGTATTTTAAGGCGAGCGGAACTGACATATATTTTAATGTATTGGTTGCGCCAAAAGCCTGCAGACTGTCGCCTACTACAGGGTTTGCAACGGTTTTGGAAGACAGATAAGTATAGCCTGATGAACAGTTAAACCGGTATTTTATCTCTCCCCGGTCATCTTTATCGGCGTAAATAGTTTTAGGACTTATTGTGATGGTTTTAGAAGTAAGTTCCGTACCTGTCTGTACACTCCAATGCTTACTTAAATTGTAATCAAGTAAAATCCCCAGGCTGTACGATGACTGTCGTTGTTCTCCATCCCTGATCTTGTCCCTGTCATCATGATCCCTGGGCGGGGGCATGCCGCCGGGCATTCTTTCATGCGGCTCTTCTTTTAAAAGATTGGATGAAATATTGGGGGCGAAAAATAATGTTGCAGACAAAGCTCCCCCGCTCTTTATTGCATGCCTTTTTACAGGCCGTTGGGTCAGGCCCAATCCATCAGGCAACAATCTTATGTCTGAACCAATGCGATTATCTGCTGCATTTAATTTGGGAGCTGAAATCAGTTGTGGGGCAATGGGAGATAAATGTGTCAATTGCTGACTGGTAAAATTTTCATTTTTGATTGCGAAATCCTGAGCAGTTTTTTTATTTGTTATTGATGCTGTTGGGATAGTTGCAACAACAGTTCTTTCATCAGCAACTTCATCAATACCTCCATTTGTTATCGTTGCTTTTGCCTTTCGTTTGTTGAGCTGCATTTGCTCCGCTGTTACTGTATTGTCCAGTGCTTTAACTTCTTTTTTATTTATTGATTGATTGTCTTCATTTAACCGTGGTTTACTTTTTGCTTCATTGATGTCTTTCTTTTGTGAGCTTGCCAAATCCTGTGTAACCTGCTTTTCATTGTCATCAGCAGACTTTACTATGTTATTATTGAGCGTTTTATTACTGTCTACCGGTGCATGTAGTCCTTTTTCAGCAGGTTTAACAACAGTAGCGGTTTCTATTTCAGCTGTGTTTTTATTTTTTGCATCAACTGATGTTGGTACGGAATTTATTTTACTATCATTGTTTGTTTTATTGTGTTTTGTACTATCTGCCTGTGATGGATTGTTAATTTTAGTCCAATGGTTTAAAGTATAGGCACCAAAACCTAATAAAAGAACCAACAGAGCAACGGCAATTCTTTTAAGCTGAATGTATTTTTTGTTGATATCTACAACCTTATTTTTATCAAGACGTTTATCTATAGCGTCCCAAACACTTTCGGGCGGGTTTTCTGTTTGGTCATCCAGGGCAGCTTTGAATAACTTGTCAATGTTGTGTAAATCTTTTTTCATAAACAATTAATGTTTTTTTTTGCAACCTGTAAACTGCCGGCGACTGATTTCTGTAAAATAACTCTCGCATCATACAAATTCGATTTCGAAGTACCTTCAGATATACCCAGTTGCTCTGCAATCTCACGGTGCTTCATCCCCTCAAAAACATACATATTAAAAACAAGCCGGTACCCCGGTGGCAACTGCTGTACCATGTTCAATAATTCTTTGGTGCCAATCTGCGCCATGATATTTTCAGTTTCCGCAATCTCATGCTGATTGGTTTCAATATCTACCACTGCATGCAAACGTGCATTACTGCGGTATTTCTGAAGGGCACAATTCACCATTATCTTTCTTATCCACCCTTCAAATGAGCCTTCAAAATTAAACTGGTGTAAATGGGTGAAAACCTTCATAAAACCTTCCTGCAAAATCTCTTCGGCTTCTTCTTTGTTTTTTGAGTATCTGAGGCAGACTGAAAACATTGCGGGCGCATACAGCTGGTACAACCTGTTCTGGTCATAACGATTTCCTTTAATACAACCTTGTATCAGCTGTTCGGTTTGCGGCACTAATGATTGATTGTTTGACATACAGATGCAGCTACGCCTGTAATAGTTGGGTGCTGCAAAAATAAATTAAATTATTGCAGCAGTTACTTAGACTGGTAACGTGTTTTCTGTAATAAAAATACTATGCTATTTGTTAAAGAATAGTTTATACTAAACTGGTAATCAAATAAAGCACGGTTGTTGCCAGCCCTTTGAAAATTTTAATCACTTAAAAAACCACAGTATGAAAATGTACAAGAAATTATTTGGCGGGCTTTGCCTCGCATTTGCTTCGGCCCTGGTATTCTCTGCCTGTAAAAAAGATTCGGCCCCCGGCCCGGCCTCCACTTCCAGTCAGAAATTATCGGTGTATTTGACCGATGATCCGGCTTTGTATGATTCCGTTTTGATCGACATCAAATACGTGGAAGTAAAAACAGATACCAGCGAAGCTCACAAAAATGACGACCTTTTTGGCGACAATGATAATGACAAAGATGACGACCACAAGGGCAAAGATGATTTTGGAAAATGGGATACTTTAAATATTGTCCCCGGCATGTATGATGTGTCAAAATTGAGAAACGGCATCGACACTTTGCTGGGTAGTGCAAATATCAATGGGGCCATCAGGAAAATCCGGATTACACTTGGTGCCGGTAATGCCCTTACTGTTGGCGGTGTTAACTATCCGTTGAATCTGCTGCCAGGTATCAATAACTATTTATACGTCAAAATCAACAATAAACACCATCATGAAGTGGCTACTGGTCAAACCGCACTTTGGATTGACTTTGATATCAGCAGATCTATCGTATTCATTAACGGTCAATATTATCTCAGACCTGTTTTAAGGCCCTTTAATGATCACAATTTCGCACGATTAAAGGGCTCGGTATTACCGGCTGAAGCTGCCCCGCTTGTAACTGTGTATAATGCTACAGATAGTGCCAATGGCATTCCGCGTGCAGATGGCGATTTTAAAATAAGGGGAATAAAAGAAGGCAGTTATACTGTTTTATATAAAGGCTTTAATGGCTATCATGATACCACCATCAATAATATCCAGCTAAAAAATGGTGAAGAAACCGCATTACCTGCAATTACTTTGACTAAATAAAAAGTGAGTGTACAACAAAAAGAAACACAGGCTACAGCCTGTTTTTCTTTTTGTTTCTAATTAGGTTTATAAGCATCATCGGCATACATCGCTTTATTAAACAAATAGTATTTTCCATCCTTATTATTTCGCCAGTAACGATGCCCCTGCAAATCGTAATAATACCGGCCATCAATTGTCTTTTTAGCACTTAAATCATTTACTGAAATTACTTTTGGCAAAGGTTCCCTGGCTTTCTTTTTTACAACTACTTTTTTCTCTGCAATGGAATCTTTTTTTACGGTTTCAGATTCGGTTGCTACCGGATGGACCTTTTTACTGCAACTGATCAGTGATCCTGCAACTAGAAAAAAGATAAGAACAGCATGTTTCAAATTCATTTGTTTTTTTACTCTCCCCTTCAACAATTTTACCAAAAAATGTTAAAATTGCTATTGCCGCTACTGGCTTATGTTTCAGCGGACGATGTCGGTAATTTTTATCCTGAGAAGGCATTTTATCCACATTACCGAGCAGTTAATCAGAGAATTTTTGAAATGATAAGGTTAATAATTTCAATTGCAATCAGCACAATTACAATCAGCTCCAGCTTGCTGCTGTAAGAGTGCTGGTTAATGTCTTTCAGTATATCGAGATTATCCTTCACCGTATTCAGGCTATCCTGCAGACTACTGTGCCTCAGTTTGATGTCCAGTTCCCGGCTCAGATCGCTATTGATCTGGTTCAGGTATTCGTCATTCCAGGTTAAGTTAGGACTGTCAAATATGTAGATATTTTGAGTAATTTTATTTTTAAGATTCAGCAGCCGGCCGATGTATTTCAGCAATGCGTTTCCCTTGATAGAAAATCTACCTTTCTCTTCCAGCTCCATCGTAAATTGAAAAGTCTGCTGTAATAAGATATTCGATTGCTCAATGTAATAATCGAGCGCCACAGATTGCGCTATATTAAGCATGATGATTTTGGCAATATCGATGGTGAGCGTTTTAATAATGAGCCGGTCGAAAATAACTTTGTAAGATGCATCAGGATTAATCTCCACATCAAAGTTTTCCCTTTTCAGTTCGGCACTCCCGATGTTTAGAATGGTACGAACTGCATTGATGATATTGGTTTGCGTACTGTAATCCACTCCAAAAAAAACAATGCTTCCATAGTCGAAAATACCAATATAGGATGAGTTCTCCGCATCATACATTAATTCCGTAGGGTCTGCGTAGATGCAATTAAAAGCCAGGTTATTTTTCAACTCCTTCAAATCAAGCCTGTCGCCCAGGTGATATCCGGTAATTGTCTTTTTGATTGCTTGTTCCATATTTCAGCTGCTGCAGATTTTGTTACTTATGGCGTTGCATTTGAAAGCGGGTGTATTTTTTACAGTACAAGGCGGGTGTACAATTTTGCCAGAGTCTGTCCAGGATTTTTACAAAACCCCGGATGCACTTTGGATGTTTGCACTACGGTACTCCTTGTAGCAGTGAGCCACCGGAAGCGTGCGGCAATATCCAGTTTTGCTATCGGGCCTGCACCACTATCGCCAACGCATATACGTTGTATTGCATCCAGGTGTTGTTTCAATTCTGCTTTATCAGTTTCCATACAAAAAGCAGCCAGGCGTTCTTCAATCAGACAAACTTTTGCTTGTAAAAAATGTTCCTTTGCACAATACAGTATCACCCCAACATTCAGGAATTCCTCCCGCTCAACCCGGGGCACAATGCGGATTACCGCGTATTCAAATAAATGATCTGGCATGTTGTGCTTCTTTTATAAAAACGGCAGAATTGGCAATGCGGATAGTTAAAAACTGACTGTAAACAAGGCGATGTTCTTCAGGTGAAGAAAAGGAAGTATCGGGAACCAGCCAATCGTCCGGGATTGAGTTTACAATAGCCTGTATGCGGTCGTTTGTAAGTATTGAACGAAAAGTTTGATCCACCTCATTCAATTGCGTAGCCTGCGGCAGCAATACATGATCTTTCACCAAAGTAAAAGGCCGTATAGCCTGCTCCTGCCAGTTTTGCAAATTGTGATGAAAATACAAACAAGCTCCATGGTCTATCAGCCACAACTCCTTATGCCACCATAACATATTTGTATTACGTACGGTACGGTCCATATTTGTAAGCAGGCAATCCAGCCATACAATCTGTGATGCAAGCAACGGATCGATTGTTGTCACGGCCGGGTCGAAAGTAACCGAACCTGATAAGTAATGCAATGCCAGGTTAAGACCAGTACTGGCTTTTAATAAATCCTGAATTTCCTCATCGGGCTCCGTTCTGCCGAAGGCGATGTCAATATTTGCAAAAACAATTTCCGGCACCCTGAAACCCAGCTCCCTGGCTACTTCGCCACCAATTAATTCTGCGATCAATGCTTTTACTCCCTGACCGGCGCCCCTGAATTTAAGTACATACAAAAACTCATCACTGGCTTCCACAATAGCAGGAAGCGAACCGCCTTCGCGAAGCGGAGTTATATACCTGGTAATATCAACCGATCTTAACGGAAGCACTGGTTTATCCTGATCCATCTTATTAAATTAAAAACCGCCTGATAAGCTACAATTATCTACAGGCATGAAATGTAGTTCAATTTTATTAAAAATGATATTTACTATACATTCTTTTATTTGGTGAACAACTGTATATGTAGTGTGCTCTTTTGATTATAATACATATTTTGATTTGAAAAGAAAATTACAGCATCAGTAAAACATTATAAAAATTAAAAAAATACAAAAATTCACAAATTAAAATTTTCACTTGTTTAAATAACTTTAACAAGTCTCGCAGAGAGTTGAGGACAATTATCCCCCCGATAATGTCACTGTTGGCATGACTTTTGGCAAGGTGAAAACATTCTGAAGAAAAAATCCATTTAGAATATTTTGTACAAAACAGGACCTATGGAATGCCTTTTTATGCGCCGTACGCCGGCACTTTAAATTGAACTCCTGTCCGGTATTTCCCATTACAACGCTGCAATTTTTAATTAGTAAAAAATATTTTTTTATGAACGTAAAGAAAATTTTTCTTTTCGCCGTGCCCGCTATTATTATTATCAGCGCAGCAATTGGCTGGTATCAATATAACAAACCACAGCAGGATGTTGCCAGCCTTTCAGCCCAGGCAGTTACCGCCGAAAACTTGTTTAAAGAATACAGTTCCAATGAACCAGCGGCCAATAAAACCTACCTGAACAAGGCACTGGAAGTAAGTGGAAAAGTACTTGAAGTAAAGCAAACGCAACAGGCACAACAACAGGTTATATTAGATTCGGGCGATCCTATGTTCGGCATTGCGTGTACGTTGGATCAGCCTGCACTCAACTTAAAACCCGGCGATAAAGTTACCATTAAAGGCATTTGTACCGGCTATCTCAATGACGTGATTTTAATTAAAAGTCTGCTCCTGAATTAAATCAAAAAAAATATTTTTTATTATGAAAAGTGTAATCTGCATGCGCTATAGCCACTACTATGTGATTTGCTTTTTGCTGCTGCTGGCTGGCTGTTCCAAGAAAGGAGATGTAACGGTTAGCCCTGCGAATTTTGTTCCGGATGGTGTTACGGATACCTCGGTTACCTATACCAATTATGTGCATAATGTTATCAAGAACAATTGCAGCACCTGCCATGGTAAAGGTGGCTCCGCCGTGCAGTTCTGGTACAATACAAACACCTATGAAAATGCGGTGGAATACGGAACAAGGATTATGGAGACCATTGTTGAAAATTCCATGCCACCGGCGCCAAGAAAACCATTTTCGGATGCTGATAAACAGCTGTTAAAAGCATGGATTAAAAGAGGTTCCCCGGAGTAAATTGTAAAACACCATCATTTATTTAAATAACACTAATGCGAACACTACTTTTAACAGTATTATTTTTCTGTGCCGGACGGGTAATTGCACAGGACAGTCTTTCCAATATGCTTGACAAGGAAATGGCCACATCAACCGCTACAAAAAAACAATATACCTATGCCACTTTTAAAGGCACACAACTGGTAAACAGCCGCACCATTGAAACGCTGGGCAAGCATGAACTTGACTTTAGGGTAGCACACAGGTTTGGCGATATCGGGGGAGAATATGGCGGGGAAAAAAGTTTTTACGGACTGGAAAATTCCACCGACGTAAAAATAGGTTTTGACTATGGTATAACGGACCGGCTTACCGTGGGTATTGGCAGGGCAAAAGGCGCCGCTGCTGTAAGGCAGTTGTACGAAACGTCCCTGAAATATAAACTGCTGCGGCAAACCGAAGACGGTAGTATGCCCGTTACAGTAACAGCCTTTGGTAACCTCGTGGCCAGCTCAATGGCCTCCAATGCCAAAGCCAATACACCTGATCACTTTAACAATTTCAGCGACCGCCTATCCTACACCTCGCAACTGCTGCTGGCAAGAAAATTCTCCGATCGTTTTTCGCTAATGGTAATGCCAACCTATGTGCACACGAATTACGTTATCCACAACGATCAGAATGATATTTATGCTGCAGGCATCGGGGGCAGGTTAAAGATTTCGAAAAGGGTGGCGCTGGTAGCAGATTACTTTAAAGTATTCAGAAATAAAGCAAGCACAGCTGCTTTAAAGGCAAACGGACTTACGTTTTACAATCCGTTTGGGGCGGGTCTGGAGTTTGAAACAGGCGGACATGTATTTGATTTCACCTTTACGAACAGTACAGCCATACTCGAAAATCAATTTATTCCATATACCACTACCAGCTGGGCGCAATGGCGCTTCAGGTGGGGCTTTAACCTTTCACGTATTTTCTCACTTAAAAAAAATAAATAACTATTGTATGAATCAATTAAAAGTAATAGTGGCAACCTTGTTTCTGGTATCAGCTTTGCATAGCAACGCACAGGAAAAATATATTACACGTAACGGTACCATTGCCATATTTTCTGCAACAACAGCGGAAAACATTGATGCCAATAACAATGAAGTTTTTAGTATGCTTGATCCATTAAAAAATGAATTGGCTTTCCAGGTACTTGTAACAGGCTTTAAATTTAAGAAGGCGCTGATGCAGGACCACTTTAATGAAGATTATATGGAAAGTTCAAAATTCGCAAAAGCCACTTTCAAGGGTGTTATTACAGATCCTTCCAAGGTGAATTTTAACCAGGATGGCGCCTACCCGGTTACTATTGCCGGAACACTTACCATGCATGGTGTAAGTAATAAGGTAGAAGTCCCGGCCACAATTCGCGTAGTGGGAAAAAAAATCAGCGCCGATTCGAAGTTTATGGTAAAGCTGGCTGATTACAATATCAAAATTCCGGCACTGGTTGCAAACCAGGTTTCAGAAACAGTCACCATTACAGTTGGCTGCCAGTATGAACCTTATAACAGGTAATTAAACAATACTTTTCAATCGCAACCAGCCGCAATATGTTTTACTGATACCGCAACTTACTGAAAGAAAGTACGTTGCGGTTTATTCTCCGTCGGCCATTGGGATGATGCAGCACACATCACCACTGCATACTTACCTACCTTGTCAGCCTGTAAATCAATAGGGCTGTTCTTTTGATGAGTTTGGGGTATTCATTGAGATTGATAATTTCTCCCGGTGCATGGGCTCCTTTACCCGACGCACCCAGACCATCAAGACAATCCAGGTAATTGGCAACATAAGAAATGTCACCAGCTCCCCTCGCCCCGGGATCACCTGCTTTCACTTCACCAAAATTTAAATTAAGGCTGATATCATTCACCACTTTTACAAGGGCTTCGTTGCCGGAGGTTGGTGGCATAGCTGGTATACCATCCTTGAAACTAATAGTTGCATTAGTGCCGGGCAAATGCTCATTGACAATTTTGCGCATGACAACCCGGGCATTTTCTTTTTGCGTTTCGGAAAGAAAACGTAAATCCCCGAGAACAACTGTGTGCGGTGCAATGATATTGGTCTTGGCTGATACAGTTCCTTTTTGGCTTGCATCATTATACGCTACATCGGAGCCTCCGATAAACAGCGCAGGGTTAAAGGTTAGGTACTGCTCCTTGCTCAACTGCTCCCTGAACTGATCTACGATTCTTGCAGCTTCGTACACACTGCCATAACCGGCGCCGCCAAATATATTGGATGAATGTGCCTGCTTTGCTTCTACTTCCAGCTTCCATTCACTGGCTCCGCGACGGGCGGTGGCTACTTTATCCAGGCCAACCGCACCTTCAAAAGCCAATGCTATCTCATGCTGCTTTGCACTTTCAATAAAATCAGCCCTGCTAACAGAAACCGGGCTTCCGGCGTTCTCTTCATCGCCGGTAAAATAAATGGTGATGTTCGCATCGTTCAGTAAGCCCTGCTTCTGTAAAGCTTTTAAAGCCGCTATCACCATCACATCGCCTCCTTTCATATCATTCACGCCTTGCCCTGTTGCAGTACTGTCATTCAGCATCGTAAACGGGTTAGCCGGCATATCAGGTTCAAACACAGTATCCAGGTGACCAATCAGGAAAAGTTTTTTTCCTTTTTTCCCTTTGTGGCGGGCTACCAGGTGCCCTGCCCTTTTCAAAGAATCAGGCAACGAAATCCAGGAAACGGTAAAGCCAAGGGCAGTTAATTCTTTAGCGTACAGTTCGCCTGTTTTTTTTACGCCGGCAATATTAAAAGTGCCGCTGTTGATATCGACAGATTCTTTTAACAGCTGCAATGTAGCAGGCATGGATGTTTCTATATTGGTAACAACCTGCTTTTCTATTTTGGTAAGGGACTGAGCTGAAGCTGTAAATACCGTCAGCAAAAATGCAGGGCAACAAAATATTTTTCTCATCTGTATTTTTTATAAACAGGAAGATAAATAATTCATGTTGTTAGCTGTAAAATATTTACTCCATACAGCCTTCATAACCTTTTGTATCACAAAAGCAAATACTGAAATAAAATATATTTGCTTATTAGCCGTTTTTGGTGGCAAGTTGTGCCTTGTAAACTGTTACCTGTTAAAACCCGTTTTTCCCAACTGACTCATTCTTAAGAGGAGTTATAAATTGCTTATGAAAAAGAATTTATTCATTTTGCTGATGGTTACCGGTGTTGGATTGCTGGGTAGTTGTAAAAAAGAAAATAGTACAAAGTCTCAATCAACAGGCGGGCTTAAAGTAAAGACTTATACAGAAAATATTGTTTCTTCCAGCTTGGGAAATTTGATTAGTACTTATAATTTAGGATACGACGACAGTGACAGGATTATCAGTGTTACCTCAGCAACATCTGCGGGAGATAAATTTCTATTTTCTTATCCATCTGCGGGCAAGTATTCAGTAGATATATACAATGGTAATGTACTTTCTATTCATTCAGATGCCTATACAAACATAGCCGGCTTTATTGACAGTACTTTTCAATACAACAACTCAAGGGATTTCAGCTCGGAAAAATAGGTGTACAATGCAGCTAATCAGTTGGTGGAATTAAAAGAGTATGACTACCAGGCAGGAACTATACCGGTGCCGTCGGATAGAACGATTTATATATATAATCCGGATGGAGATAAAATAAGCTCTTCAGACTTATTTGGCAATGAACAGCATTTTGAATATTACCCGGATATCACTTACTCAACACCCAGCGTTAGCGGGTTGCCTGATCCAAATGCAGCAAAAAAAATCACCTGGTTAAAAAACTCAGGTTCGAGGTTGGCTCATTCTCCGGCACGATAGATTACACCTACACTTTTGATTTATACGACAGGATAGCATCCAAAAAAACTGTTGCCAGCGATGGCAGCATCATAATAAAAACTTACACCTATTTTTAGTTTCCTGTTAACAAAAAAATTAAGGTATAGTCCCGCATGTCCGCCGCTTGCTGAGATGTATGAGTTTCATAAAGCAAAAACTTAAACCTTGCCCATGCAAACATAAACATTAAAAAAAGAGAGGAGTATTACTGATCAGGACAAGGATACACTCCACTCCAGGTTAAACAAACCACATTTTTCCTTGATGCAGGTAAATAAAAAGCTGCTGGTAAACGGCATATTCACTCTTTTTACGCAGTCATTTGTTTTGGCATGTACGTCCAGAGATCCCAGCACATAAACCTGGGTGCTTGACATTTCAAGTGCTTTCCATTTTTCAGGAACCGGTACTTTACAATAGCCTCTATCAGTATGACAGGAAGCGAGGTTTTCGACAAGATCTTTTAAATTAGCAGGGTCGTTCAGGTTAGCTGTGATGCTGATTTTTTGTTTCATGTTGTTATTGGATTTAACAGGATAAAATAACCACAATTTTTTAGGTCTACAAATAGAGTAACGTCTATTATGCTGTAAAATTATGCTGGGATATAAGTAGAAATTATACTATTCGTTAAAAAAGGAACAAAGCAGCCTTTGAATAAACGAAGCAGCAACTGACTGCGAATGATAAACAGGTATTGATTTTGAAAAATTAATGGGAAATACATATTACAGGCGGGCAAAAATTATCTGGCCGTCTGCTTCCCAGGCACAGAAAATTTTATCATCGTTGGTTTTCACTGCTTTTATAAAGCCCCCTTTTCCGGCATTTAGTGTGGTATTTTTATTGAGATCCTTCACTTTCAGCCGATCACCTTCCTGCCAGGTAATGATGGGATGTTGTGGGTTGGTGATGCTGCAATTGCGGCCTGATGCAATCTCTGTTTCTGTCTCACCGGGCTTTGAAAGGTATATTTTATTTTCCCTTCGCCATACGGAAGTCACCTGCTGCTGATCATTAACAACCAGGCCACCGCCATCCATCGGGCAGGCATTTAATTTCCAGGTACCATCGCCTAATTTTACAGGTTGATTAAAATCCTTACCGCCATTAATAGACGACAGCAGGTAAAGATCTCTTGAACCATTCAGCCAGTTTCTGAATTGAATGTACACATCCGATTTTCTTACGTTGATGGTTGGCTTACAACATTCGCATACGTGTTTGTCTGGTGAAATGTAGACAAGTTTATTGGGAGACCAGCTTCTTCCCCGGGTGGTTGTTTTTGCGAAGCATATATTGTTGGTTTTATCATTGCGAATGTCCAGCCACACTGCGTAAAAATTGTCATGCTCATCAGCTGCAATATTCATCAGGCCTTCCGGTGCACTGTTGGCAACATCATTTGCATTCTTGCATCGCGTCCATTTACCAGTTGAATGAGACTGGCAAAAAGTATGTACGGATCCGTTTTTATCAACGGCAGCCACCATAGAGTAATTGGCGGAACTGGCCAGCTGCGGGCCTCGCGACATGCCGAGATGCATGTCTTTTACAACTGCCACCAATTTTGGATTAGAAAAAGTTTGGCCGTTATTGGAGGAAGTGGCGCAAAATATTGTATCACCTGCTCCGTATACCATTCTTATTACGCCACGATTATCTTTACTTAGCTGCGGCTGCAATCCGGGTCTCCATTTATTTTCCTGAGCACTACATACATTGGTACAGCCGTAGCTGACTATCATTAGCAGGGTTACAATAAAAAGCTTCATCACGTTATCTTTTGTTGAATGAAAGACGATCAGTCCTTAAGGTAAATACTTAATTATCCGCGGTCAATTATCAGTACTGTCCACCGGGCGGCCAATCTCCCAGTGATGCCCGAACGGATCCACCACCCTGCCGACCCGCCATCCATATTCTTCAGCTATTGTAGAAACCTGTGTTGCGCCGGCAGCAAGTGCTTGCGCAAACAATGCGTCCGGATCGGTAACGGTTAAAATGATTCTTACCGTGCCTTTGCCACCCAGTGTTTGCGGACTGAAATTACCATGCTCCTGCGATTCATCGCTTACCCAAAAACTTGCCCCGCCAATGGCAAGCTGCGCTACCAGCGAACCATCCGGTGCTTCCATTTTAAAAAGTTCTGCTGCCTCAAATGCAAGCTTATAAAAAGCCACGGCTTTTCCGCTGTTAATTACGGACAGCCACGGCTCAATCGTAGTTGTAACTGCTTTCATCCTTTATTTTTTTACTGCGATAATGATGCCTGTTGCCCAAACTTGTTTTGTAAGCGTAAGGTCTTTTCTATCATCTAATTGTTTTATAAGCAGGGTAGCTTTTTCGGCGTGTCCTTCCGGCCAGTTGGGTTGCGGCAGCATGTCGTCAATTATGTACAAAGCACCGGGGCTCAGCATATTCAATACTTCATCCAGCATCAAATATTTGCCATGCCAGGTATCTGCAAAAATATAATCAAATTTTTGACCACTATTGGTTGTTACCCATTCCCCCCCGTCAGACGTAACCAGTTGCAATCGTTGATCGCCACGTAAAAATTGTTCAGCGATTTGTAAAAACGCAGGATCGTTGTCAACAGAAACCAGCGATGATTGCGCATCCATGCCATCCAAAATCCAGGAAGCAGAGAGGCCTGTTCCGGTACCCAATTCCAAAAATTTACCTCCGGGTTTTAAAGCCGCTAACGTGCGCAGCAATGAGCAAGTAAGTACGTCGGACGCCATTGTAAATCCCGAAGCGGCCGTCGCTTCCATAATTTCATTATAGGCCTTTGGGAGTGCCTGGTTTATTTCTTCTGTCATAATTTAATTGAGTAAAAATACATTTTGCTATTGATGCAAACGGTGCATCAATGCCAAGTGTTAATGACTTTGCCTGTAATGTTCCAGTAAAGGATCGCCGCCAAAATCAGTTTTCAAATCTCTCACTACAGTGTGAATGTGGTTGGCATTGTTTTGCGTATTATCGTATTCAATAATAATGGTAGGCCCCTGGATGCGGTAGTAGCAAGGCTTGCCAAAAGCATGATCTGTATAACCCACCCAGGTAAACCAAAGATTGTCCAGCCCGGCTGTTTGTATTTCTTTCAGCATAGCATCTGCAAACAAAGTGGTGTACCGGTGCACGTATAAATTAAGTAACTGCAGCATACGCTGTTTACTGGCGGCAGACAATTCTGAATACCTTATGCCTGCAGGATTTTTGATCATTGCCTGGCGATTGTTGGCGGTTACTATATCAGCCGGTACGATGGTATCTATAATTGCTTTTTTTAATTCTTCCTGCGAAAGATTTTGTACGAGTGCAAATCCTTTATCCGTTTCTTCTTTCAACACTTCTTTGCCTTTTTGATCGCCGCTTAGCACGATGGCGGGATTATCACCCATAAAGGTGGGTGTGGCTGCAACCAGTTTATTGTTACTGGCAGAAAAGTGAAAAGAAACATGATGGCCTTCCAAACGCCAGCCCCAGATATTGCCGGCTGCAGGAACACCAAAAATGGTGACGAAATATTTCAACGGATCACGGAAATGATCTTCCGGTTTACGGTTTTCCAGTTCTTTCAGCACATTATCCAGCAGCATAATTTCTCTCACCTTCTTTACGGTTTCATCCGTAAGACAGGTTTTTAGTAATGCGATGGCCGCTTCTCTTTGCGCAGGTGTTAATTCATTAAATGAAATGCCTTTCCGGTCGTCCTGAGGCACATAATGAAAGCGGTACCGTTCGGTTGTATCAAAAGGATACAGCGCTTTGGTACGTTGTGCAGCCTCCAGCATGTTGATAAATGCATTGGCTTTACCGGCAAGATCCTGGGCACTTGTGGTTGTGATAAAAATAAATAAGACAGTGAGGAGTAATAATGAATGTTTCATGCAGCAAGTAAATTAGTTGTATCAAAGATAACTGAATACACTTCATTTATTTCGTTAACAGCAAATTCTTCTTCAGGCCGGGTTCAGGATATTTAATCAGCTAAAGCCAAATCACAATTGATTTCTGTTTCATCTATCGCAGCTGACATTTTCTGATAAAACTCAATGGCATTGCTATTCCATTTAGAGACCTGCCAGCGTACTTTTTTGCAGGCATTGTTTTTTGCCAGTTCAATGATTTGCTGCAATAACATTTTACCGATACCGTGTTTTCTAAAGGAATGGATAACATACAAATCGTCCAGATAGATCGCCTTGCCGCTCCATGAATAATAAGCGAAAAAAAAGCTCGCAAAACCAACAATATTTTTGTCAGCAGTCTCTGCTACAAAGCATTGAAACAGGCTTCCATTTTCAATCATCTCGTCCAGAGTAATGCTTACTTTGTCAGGTGTTTTCTGAAAAATGGCAAATTCTTTTATCAGTAATAAAATGGCTTCAAAATCCGGTTCAGCTGCTTTCCTGATGATAATTTTCATGATGTCGTTATTTTATACGTTTCCTTTAATAAGGCGACTAAATTAAAGTATCACCCTTATGCAACAAAAATTGCGCTGTCAATTGCACTAAATAACTGAAGCAATCTCTTTTAAACGAAGTAACTTTATAGTATAAAAAACAGGTTAAAACAAATAACATGGAACATACGAAAAAACTGGAAGAATTGAATGCAGAAACACTTAAGAAGCTGGAGGAATATATGCAGGCAAAAGGCGCTGCAGGCACTGAGCATCATGATACAATCAACACAGCGAAAGAAAAATGGCAGACAGCCTGGAACGAATTCCTGGAAACCCTGCTGGTATTGGAACGATTGGAAATTTGACGTTTGGGGTGAAAAAAAGAGTTGTTAACTCGTTTTTCGATTGACGCTTTCAGGTGAGAATTGCTTAACTTTAATATTCACCAAATAAAAAGGAGGTATTCATGCAATCTACAGATCAATCATGGGCACCTTCGGTAACCTTGCGTTAACCGGATGCTCAACAAATAATCTGTCCCGCAGTGCAGCGGGAGGGCCACCAGTTATGCTGGTGGCTTTTTATTTACGTCTCAAAATCAATGCGCAAAATCTACTTCAAAATTGCCTTTGATTCTTTCTATTGCCGGGTTAAAATAACCGAACTTAAGGTCAGGAAATTCTTCTCTTATGAGCTCCATCAATTGTTTTACCCCCATACACTCTCCTGTTTCAGTAACGCCGATTTTACCAAGATACCAGTCTGGATCAATATTAAAATTGCGCCATTGTATCATACACAAGTCTGTTTCCCTGATCAGTTTTCTGAGCGCTTCATATTCTTCAATGCTATCCGTCATACCTGGAAAAACAAAGTAGTTAATACTAGTCCAACCACCGTAACTGCGAACTATTTTCAGGCTTTCAATCAAATCGGCAAACACATAATTATTGGGGCGATAGTAAGGTGTATATACACTCTCCCGGGCTGAGTTGGTACTTACCCGCATGCTGTTTAAACCCGCTTCACACAACGCTTTCACTGCGTCTGGTTTACTACCGTTGGTATTGATATTGATGCTTCCTTTTTGAGTGTGCTTACGTATCTCGATAATGCTGTCGCGGATGGTTTCCCACATCAGTAAGGGTTCGCCTTCGCAACCCTGTCCAAAACTGATCAGCGGAAAAGGCGCTGTTTCCAAATGCGGTACAGTAAACTCTACAATTTCTTCAGGTGTCGGGCGAAAGGTCAACCTGTCCTGTGTACTTACAATCGTTTCTTCTATGGGCTGAAAACTGATGCAGCCGATACAGTTGGCATTACAGGCGGGGGAAGATGGAACCGGGCATTCCCAACGGCCCATCGCCAGGTTCCTGGCAGCAGGGCAGTTGTAAGTAAGACAACAATTTTCCATCAGGTGTTTTACCAGCCTGTTGTGCGGATAGGTTTTTAATAAATATTCCGTTCCTGTTTCAATCTGTTTATCATCATAGCCTTCACATTCCTGCCGAATATCATTTTCAATTCTTACCGCTGGCACATAAAATTTGTCATCCCACCAGCCTGCGGCGGTGTAACAAAATAGCGGCAGTGTTGGTGCATCTTTTTCTGTCTCATAAGCGGCCATGTATAACCCGGTATGGGCAGGAGGAATAAATGCGGCAACAGCCCACCCTTTTTCGCACAACCGCATTTCGCCTGTTTTTACGTCGATGCCAATTCCTTTCCTGCCGGGCAACTCATATAAATTGCCGCCGTCAGGCAATTCAATCCAGTCTGCTTCTTCTATTGGTAATGCATCCCACCCGCTACGGCCTGTTGTGTACAGGGATGTGTCTTCAAAAATATTGCCTTCTCCATCGGAGTATAAAATGTAAGGGGTCATAATTAATGGATAACTGATAATTTTTTAATGGATAATTTCTGCTGCACGAAGTGCTGACTGAATCATCCACCTTTTTTAACTGACGGCAAAATTCGTCAATTTATGGCAGTTGCTCAACTTTTAAATTACCCATGCGCTTGTTGATGCCTGAATGAAATGTTCTGAAGAAATAGAGATGGCGACCTTTCAGCATTTTAATCCGCTGAAACTACTGTGGTTCCGGGTCAGTATCATCTTGCCGAAAGCTGGTGCCGCCTGCAGAAATCATCAATCAGCTGCAATTCTTCCATATTCAAATTATTTCGCAGCTGAAATTGTATTTTTTTATTACGGAAAGTTTCTATAAAAATGGAATGGTAGCGGGGTACAACCGTTTTTATATCCTGCCATCCTATTTCCGTATCCGCTTTAAAGTTCGGTATGGTAATTCCTGTTGGCTTTATATCGATTGTTTCAGAATGTTGTATGCGGTATTCCCTGTAAAAAATCAATGCGTACCCCGCTGCCAGTAAAAAATGCAGCGCACTTAATATGGTGTGCCCATCGCTTATCAGCAAAAACCCAATGCCAAGCAGCGTTGCTGCTTCAATAAACCGAAAAATACAGTTGAGATAAATTACATCAGCCAGCATGCCAAGGGTAATAAAAAATAACAGCAGGTAGATATCTGTTGCAATCAGCAGCTGGCAATAGCATATCAGCCGGCTGATATGGTGGTTGTTAAAATGGTGCAAGCCGTTGACTAAGATAATAGAGGCGACAATAAAGTGCAACATCGGCGCTGAATGCTTCAATAATTCAAATGCCGGATGGATTACGCGGAGGGAAAATTGAGATGGCATAGCGGTAGTTTTTTGTACAGATGCAAACCGTTAAAAAATCCATAAAAAATACCGGAAGTTTAGATTGAAACTTAAATAGCAACTAACCAAATCTAAACAACTCAGAATGAGAAAGAAATTAAGTTATATTCCAATGAATCCGCTGCAAAATTCATTAAAGCTTTGTTCGTCTGTGCCATAGCTGATTTCGGCAACCAATAGTTGTAACAATGTATTGTTCCTAAAATCAAGCGTAAGCAGGTTGTCTTTTAAGATAATATTGTTGAATTCGGTCCAGGCGTGTTCGGTATTGCCAAACGGCTTTATGATATGTACTCCCCCGGAATGGATTTTTACAACAGGCGCTGTATACAATTTTTTTGCCAGCAAGCCGTATGCAATTAATAATGCAGCAAATGGAATAAAGAGTGTTGCAGCAAGCACAAAAAACGCCCCGGCAGTCATCAAAACCAATACTGGAATTTTGTATTGCGTCAAAAGCCGGTTTACAAAAAGCGCTGCGGCAAACAAAGCCACCGCGGCGATAATATTGATATAAAGATAGTCGTGGCCGTGGTATAGAAGCGACGCAATTCCGCCAAGGGCCAACAAGCTTCTTATTACTACTGCATTAATGCTGCCGCCATTATCTTTTATGGTAAATACGTACATGATTAAGCCGGGTTACAACTAACCAGCATACTGCACAATTTAAACAAACACCTGGCGCCAACATTTTCGTCCCATTCATCATGACTAACGCCTACTTCATTCAGATCGAAGCCCACTATCTTACGGCCGCTTTGCATCAATAATTTAAAGATATAAAATACCTGCTCGGTTTCGAAACCGCCTTGCACAGGTGTACCTGTGTGCGGACATAATTTGGGGTCCAGTCCGTCAATATCAAAACTGATAAATACAGTTTGTGGTAACTGGTTGATTATTTCATTTGCGATCTCCTTCCAGGTTAGCCCTTCATATTGGCGCTCCCGGATATCCTTATCAAAATAAGTAACTACCCTTTCTTTATTAAGCGCTATATAATCCCATTCTTCTTCACAATAATCTCTTACGCCCACCTGAACCAGTTTGGTTAACTGCGGAATTTCTTCCAGCGCATTATACATGATCGATGCATGAGAATAATTAAAATTTTCATACGCCTTTCTTAAATCACAGTGGGCATCAATTTGTAAAATCCCAAAGTCTCCGTGTTTCTTTGCGATGGCTTTAAAAAACCCCAACGGTGTGCTGTGATCTCCGCCAAGTAATCCGACTAATTTTCCCGCGTCCAGCAAATCTTTCGTTTGCTCGTATACCCAGTCGTTCAAGAAAACACTGCCGGCATTTACTTCCCGCAATGTTTTGCTCATGAACTTATTGTCGTTTACCTCTTCCCCTTCTGAAATATAATTGATGTATAACTCTGCTTCCTTGCGCAGGTAATCGCTTTTCATCAGAATTTTTTTATCGCAGGGACGCATAAAAAAACCCTGTTTCCAGGCGTCTTTTAATTCAGGATCAAACAAATCCACCTGCAGGCTAGCCTTGAAAACATGTTCGGGAGCCCTTGCTGTACCTGCATTGTAACTTACTGTAACTTCCCATGGAACCGGTATTATCACCAGCCTCGCATCTTCTTCTGTAAAAGGTAAACCAAAAATATTATTGTTGGGGTTGCCAACTGAATTGGGATCAAAATGAGAGAGGTCTGTCATCAGTAATAATTATTGAATGAATTGTGTCATTTTTACACATGCAAAACGGCGGCAAAGATAACAGATACCAAACAAACCAACGATGAAATTGTTAACAAGATACCCAGCATAATCATACTTTTTGCTGATTTAAATTATGGCCGTCGCAGCTTGTTTTGCTTTACCTTTGCGGCGTTAAAGTGAACGTCATGAAAAAATCGCACATTATTCTTTTAGTAGTCATTGCCATTGCCATCGGAACCCTGATTATGCTTTCAGTGGATTTTTCGACCTATGATACGGTTGCCTCCGCCCGGCAAAAACAAGGCAAATTTGTTCATTTAATCGCCAAACTGGACAGAACAAGTCCGCTGGATTATGATCCGGCAAAAAACCCCAACTATTTGTCTTTTATTGCCAAAGACAGCTTGGGTAATGTTACCAAAGTTGTTTACCATAACACAAAACCTGCAGAGCTGGAACAAAGTGAAAGAATGGTGTTAAAAGGCAAAATGCAGGGCGATGTTTTTGAATGCAGCGACATCCTGTTAAAATGCCCCAGTAAGTATAAAGACGACAAAAAACAGCTTGAGAAAACAGTTGGAGAAAAATCTTAACGGGTTATAAGTTTTGCGTGATAAGTTATAAGTTTTAACGGCTCTTCATTGCAATGCACCATTTTCATTTTTTTACTTTTTAATTTTTACTTTTCAACCTAGGTCCACCTGGCTTTAGCATCAATACTTAAACAAACCACCCATGCAATTTGAAGGAGAACACTTGTGGATAGGAACCACAGGTCATATTTTTATATTGGTTGCTTTTACAGCCTCTTTGCTTGCTACCATTGCTTACGCCATCGCAGCCGCCAAAAAGGACGCTGCGGAAAAATATTCCTGGATTAAATACGCAAGGGTTAGTTTTTTTATACAATGTGCCGCTGTACTGGCGGTGTTCGGTTGTATTTTTTACATCTGCTCCAACCATTATTTAGAATACCTCTACGCCTATAAACATACTTCCAAAGAATTGGAATATAAATACCTGCTGGCCTGTATTTGGGAAGACCAGAGTGGTAGCTTTTTATTGTGGTCTATCTGGCATTGTGTGTTGGGAATTATATTGATTAATAAAACAAAAGAATGGGAAGCGCCGGTAATGTCGGTGGTGAGTTTTGCACAGGTATTTTTAGCCATGATGATTATGGGGTTATACATTTTGGGCACCAAGATTGGCAACAGTCCTTTTGTATTAACCCGCAACGAAATCAACGGACCTATTTTTGGAAGATCCGACTACCTGAGTTTAATTAAAGATGGCGTTGGATTAAATGTTTTATTGCGTAATTACTGGATGGTAATTCACCCGCCGGTGTTGTTTTTGGGGTTTGCCTCTACAATCGTACCTTTTGCATTTGCGTATGCAGGCATACAAACCAAACGTTTTGGCGACTGGATAAAACCAGTACTGCCCTATGCATTGTTCAGCGCTGCAGTATTGGGTGTGGGTATTATGATGGGTGGCAAATGGGCGTACGAATCTTTATCTTTTGGTGGTTACTGGGCCTGGGACCCGGTTGAGAATGCATCGCTTGTTCCATGGCTGATATTAATTGCCGGACTGCACACCATGGTAATTTATAAAGCTACCGGCCACTCTTTAAGGGCCAGTTACCTCTTTACCATTCTTTCTTTTATATTTGTTTTATACAGCACCTTTTTAACCCGTACCGGTGTATTGGGTGATACGTCTGTACATGCATTTACTGAAGCAGGCAAAGCGATGAATATTCTGATCTTTTCGTTCATGGCGGTATTTACAATTGCTTCACTTACTTTGTTTTTTATCAACCTTAAAAAAATCCCGGCCATCCATACAGAGGAGGCCAGCAGCAGCCGTGAGTTCTGGATGTTTATCGGGTCACTGGTTTTCTTTTTGTCAGCCCTGTTTATTATCGCCAAAACATCGGTGCCGGTAATTAACGCGGTATTAGGTACAAAGATGGCACCGCCCGAAGATGCTGAATTTTCTTACAATAAAGTAATGGTACTGGTTGCAGTAATTATCGGTTTACTGAGCGCCGTTACCCAATATCTGAAGTACAAAAGCACACCGTCTTCATACACGTTAAAAAAGATTGCACTGCCCACCCTTATTGCCGCAGTTATTACCGGTTTGCTGGCTGTCATTTATCCGCTAACTTATTACAAACAAGGTCCGGGATTTTTGGTTGCTTTGTATTTTGCCTTGTTCGCTTCTATTTATTCTGTGGTTGCAAATGCAAGCTATATCTGGAGCGGACTGAATGGCAAATTAAAAGGAGCCGGCGGTTCTATAGCACATTTGGGTTTTACTTTAATGATTGCGGGCATGCTTATTTCCGCAGGTAATAAGGAGGTGATCAGCGTAGAAAAATTTAAAGATTTTAATATCCCGATGGGTATTGATCCGCTTACCAAACAACAGGATATTGCATCAGAAAATATTAATTTGATAAAGCAGGTACCTAAAAAAATGGGGCCTTATGATGTAACCTATTTATACGATAGTGCAGGCCTTGAAACCGGCAAACGTTTTTACCATTTGTTGTTTCAGAAAAAAGATAGCGCTACAAAAAAAATTACTGAATCTTTTGTATTAAACCCGGATGTATACCTCATGAAAAACAACAACATGAGCAGTAATCCCGATACAAAAAATTATTTATCGCATGATGTATTTACGTATATCTCCTACGCCTTAAGTCCTGACAGGGAAAAAGATACCAGTTCTTTTAAGGTACATGAAGTAACCAATGGCGATACCATCTTTTATTCAAAGGGATATATGGTGCTGGATGATGTAATTAAAAACCCTGCCAGCAACAAATTCAATATTCCCTTAACCGGCCCCGCGGTAACTGCTAACCTTAGCATTACCAGTAACGAAAATGAATTGTACAAAGCCGCTCCGATGATTCTGATTGACAGCATGGGCATTAATCAAATAGATGATACAGTGTACGGTCAAAACCTGTACATCAAATTTGCCGGTGTGAGCTCTGATCAGAAAAAAATTAAAATCGCTGTAAAAGAATCTGAAAAGATGATTGATTTTGTAACACTAAAGGCCTATATATTTCCTTACATCAACCTGGTATGGATTGGCCTCGTGGTAATGGCCATCGGCTTAATTATGAGCATGATCCGCAGGGCGAATATGTCTTCCAAAGCAGGTGCCATAACGCTGCTGCTTGTCGCTGCAGGAATGTTTTATATGTTTTTGCTGGCGAATTAAATCGCAGGATAGAAACACGGATGACGCTGATTGTGCGGATAGAAACGTATATTGCTTTTAACATCCTTAATCTGCATCCATCTGCATAAAGTAACCCGAAAATAGCTTTTTAATTAAATCGCAGCTCTACACCCATTCCAATTTAGACACTTATTGGAACCCGGTACAAATTCCAAACAATAATTTACGTGTTATAATGTTAGCCTGTAACATTATTGTACAACAAATGTTACAGGCTGCCTGCGGTATGCATTCACTTTGCGGCCATATTGAATAGCAGGTTCCCATGCCGGCCCGTTTTGTATTATTCTAATTACCTCCTGCTCCATACCATAACCATGCTTTGTTTCTGAAGTTACATTACTGATACTGCCATCCTTTGCAACAATAAAGCGAACTATAACCTGGTAAATTCCGTTCCGTGCTCCATTATTCACAGGTGTTGAAGCGTTCAATGTTTGTTCAAGATATCTTCGCCATAGAATTTCTCCTCCTGAGAACTGTGCTTCTTTTTCTTCTCTTGTAAAAAGAGAATCAATCATCACCCGTCCTGAATCATAACTTTTTAAAATCCCATTTTGCCCCTTAAAATAAACCTCTGTTTTCAATTCCCCTTTTTCATTGTAAGACATTCTTTTTAAGATGTCCGTCAAGCTATCTTCATACGAGTAGTAACTCATCTGTCCATTTTTGTAATAATTGAATACCGATTTTGTGACAGCTTTACCGGTCTGAAATATTGAAGAGTCACTCTTCCTGCCGGCAGAATCCCATTTTTCCCAAAGACCGCTTTGCTCATCATTTAAATAAGTACCCTGCTCTTGTATGGATCCGTCTGCGTAAAACTTTGAAAATTCCCCCTGCATTTTAGACAGCGAAGAATCTGTATAATGTGCCGACATCAATAAGCTGCCGCCCTTCTTTAAAAAATAATCAAGACGGAATAACCCATCATCTTCTTTACCTCCCTTTCCAATGACAACTGCTTTAGAAGCTTTTGTGATTGCGAGCTGGTCATCAAAATAATAAACATACTGAGCGTGACAATTTGAAATTGTAGCAAACAAAATAATTGTGAAAAACAACAAATACTTCTTCATTAATTGGTGCGAATGCATATTTAGGATGACAGGCAGGTTTAAAAGAAAAAATTTCAACAAATCAAAACAAACGTGCTAAAATAGAAATGTATTTTGATGCTTATAAATACCTGGATATTTTTAAAGTTTATAAATCAGCGCTTCATAAGGCCGCAATGTAACTACCGATGCGTACTTATTTTTTTGAGGCACTTTGTCATAATTACATAAAACCAGTTGTGCTGTTGATATGTTGGAGGAAAGGTTTACGCGGGCAGCGGTCTTTGTAAAGTTCAGCAACACCAGCATTTTTTGTCCTGCCAATTCTCTCGTATAGGCGTACACGTCAGGATTGGTTTTATCCAGTTCATTATATTTTCCGTACACCAGCAGTTGGTTTTGTTTACGCAGTTTTGTAAGCTTGCGAAAATAATTCAACACACTGTTGGGATCATTTTGCTCTGCAGCATAATTGATGACTTTGTAATTTGGGTTCACATTTATCCAGGGTGTACCACTTGTAAAACCTGCATTGGTACTGCCGTTCCATTGAAAGGGTGTGCGGCCGTTATCACGGGATCCGAACTTCAACTGCTCCATAAATAGTTGAATATCGCCACCGGTATTCTTCAGCCGCTGGTATTCATTCAGCGCGGCCATGTCTTTATAATCCTCTATTTTGTCAAAGCCGGCATTGGTCATTCCCAGTTCATCACCGTTGTAATAATAGGGTGTTCCCCGCATGGTCATAATAAATGTGGACAACATTTTAGACGACAGTTCCCTGAATTCCGGACTGTCATTTCCAAACCTGCTTACCATTCTTGCCTGGTCGTGATTGGCTAAAAAAACAGCTACCCAGCCCTTGTTTGCAAACGCACTGTCCCACCGGCTGAACAATTCCTTAAAACGCAACAGGCTGTACCCTTCCGGCTTTGGCATGTCGACTGCATCAAAAGGATAGGCCATGTTCAGTTCATTGCGATCGGCATCTACCAGGTTATGCGCATCTTTAAATGAATTGCCCGCACCTTCTGCAACACTCATTACATTGTATTTGCTGAAAACTTCCTTATTCATTTCCTGCAGGTAACCATGTAAGTTACCCTGCATGGAATAGTATGGCATAAAGTTTTTTTCATAACCTTCGGGCAATGCCGGAAAGCTGGTGTCTTTAGCCGCAAAACCAAATGCATCCAGCCTGAAACCATCGATACCTTTATCAGCCCAGAATTTCATGATGTCGTACACTTCATGACGCAACTTCGGATTCTCCCAGTTTAAATCGGGTTGTTTGCGGGAAAAATAATGCAGGTAATATGCATTGGTAAGAGAATCATATTTCCAGGCATCATGATTTACGTCAAACAAACTGTAACGGTAAGGCGGCTTACCGCGTTCTGCATTCCACCAATGATAATAATCACGATAAGGGCTGGTTCTGGAAGTTCTGCTTTGTTTAAACCACTCATGTTCGTCACTGCTGTGGTTTACCACCAGGTCCATTACCAGTTTAATCCCCCGCTGGTGCAGGCCTTTCAGCAAAGCATCAAAATCGGCCATGGTACCAAAATCTTTCATAATGCCACGGTAGTCGCTTACATCGTAACCATTGTCATCGTTGGGAGAACTGTAAATTGGATTGATCCAGACTGCTGTAACACCCAAGCTTTTAATATAATCCAGTTTGGAAATAATACCTTTTAAATCACCGATACCGTCGCCATCACTGTCTTTAAAACTACGCGGATAAATCTGGTATACGATGGCTTCCTTCCACCATTTTTTTACATTGGATTCCGGTATATCCGACTGACAAATGGCTGTTTGGGTGCAGCTGAACAGACAGGTAAAAACAAAGATTAATGACAAAAGATACAATCTCATAAAATCATTTTTTGCAGTCGTAACGAGTTACAAATTATAATTTATGCCCCTTTTAAATGCTCAATTTTATTTTCAATCGCTTGCTTGTCTGTTTGTGTTTTTGCAAGGCGAAGTGCTGCTTCATAATTAGCTTTTGCCTTAGCATTGTCAATGCCAGTATACAACTCACCCAGCAGTACAAAATAAAAGTGGTTGCCTGGCAATACCAATTTTTCCGCTTCTTTTATGGCTTCGGCTTTGCTTCTTGCACGCGAAAGCGCATAGGTTCTGTTAAGTGCAGCAATGGGCGAATAGTTGATTTGAAGCAACTGGTTAAAAAGCTGTAAAATATTTTCCCATTTTTCTATCGTATCTGTTTTGATCGTGTGCCAGTAAGCAATGCTGGCTTCTAGGTGATATTTTGTAAGATCGTTACCTGTTGATGCCCGGTGAAGAAAATAACCACCTTTTGAAATCAATTCATAATCCCACAATGTTTCATTTTGATCTGCATATAAAATGAGTTCCCCGCTCTCACTTTTTCTTGCTTCAAACCTGGATGCCTGGAAACACATTAAAGCATACAAAGCGTTCACGGCAGGCAGATTCGTTGATTCATTTTCTACAAGCAACAATGTAAGCCGCATTGCTTCCAGGCAAAGTTCGTTGCGGATGACCGCATCTTTACTTGCTGAATAGTAGCCTTCGTTAAATAACAAATACAAAGTAGTTAAAACTGTTTCCAGACGTTGGGCTAATTGATGTGCTCCGGGAAATTCGATGGCCACTTTTTCAATCCTTAATTTTTCTTTGGCCCTTTGCAGCCGTTTATTGATGGTTTCCTTATTGGTTAAAAAAGCAGCTGCAATTTCATCAATGCCAAAGCCGCAAAGAATACGTAAGGCCAATGCTGTTTGTGCTGAAGGAGAAATTACAGGGCTACAAATGGCAAACAACATTTGCAGTTGGCTGTCGGTAATATTCTGGTCAGATAAATCAATATTAATCTCCTCCGTTGCCGGGCTTGTATATTTTAAGCGGGATAAAATGTGTTCAGTAAATGTTGAATGACGGTGAAAGTAATTGCTGGCCTTGTTCTTTGCAACCGTATACAACCAGGCTGTTGGATTCCCGGGAATGCCTTTGTAGGTCCAGGTTTCAAGGGCGGATAAAAAAGTTTCGCTGGCGAGGTCTTCCGCTATTTCAATATGTTCAATGCCAAACAACCTGCACAGTACCGCTGTTATCTTCCGGTATTCTGTTCTGAATAAATGCGGTATCAGCTGTTGTTGTTCCATAAAAAAACGGCACAAATAGTTTCACACAAAGTAACAAAGGATACAAAGAACACAGCATTGTACTTTGTGTGAAACATGTTTTAATTAACTTAATGCACGCCATCTCTTTTAGCAACTTTTCTAACCTCCACAGTATTGCCTTCGCCCTGCAACACCGGGCACCCTTTGGCAAATTCCACCGCCTCTTCAACAGAGTCTGCCTTAACGGTCATAAACCCGCCAATGGTTTCCTTTATCTCGCCAAAAGGGCCGTCAGTAACCATCCTGGTGGAGTGCACCACTCTCGCATCATCAAAAGGCAAACCTGTACCGCTGACAAATTTGTTCTGCGCTGCTATACCTCCGATCCAGTCCATCGTTTGTTTCATCCAGATCTGCATTTGCTCAGGCGAAGCAATTTTACTTCCATCCTGGTGCCGCATAATTAATAAGAATTCGTCCATGATTTTTAGATTTTAAGTGTTTTAAATAATGATGTTCTCTTCTATAACAAACGAAAAGAAATAAACAGGACATCCGAAAAAAAATTTACCCTTTGAACGGGCGCAAAATACCTGCCGCCAATAGCCCTGCAACCATAACCATACCTGGCAGGTCATGATTAACAATATGCAGTAAAGACATTCAAATTTAAACTCCCTCCACTATAATCATTTTAGTAGTTGCCGCTCTTTGCCTTATAGCCTTAGCAGTAGTGTAGATGCCGGAACTCCACCATTCTTTTGCCCTTTCAACAGAAGGAAATTCAAGTACCACTATCCGTTCTGGATTCCAGTCGCCTTCAAGAGATGCAGCCTGCCCTCCTCTTACTACAAACCGGCCATCGTAAGCTGCGATGGCCGCTGGCGTTAATTTTTTATATTCTTCATATGCCGCCGGATCGGTAATAGTTACTTCAACAATAACATAAGCTGCCATAATAGTAGTTTAATTTTTAAGTAGATAAATTTATTGTCATTTTACATTGTTTACAAAAAATTGAACCAGCAGAATTAGCTATTTATTTCGATTTTTTTACCTCGTACACTATTTTATTGACAAATAAAATCTGCTATTGAATATATTGCTTCAGCCATTCCCTGGCTGCAATATCATCCGAAAAACTTTTCATCGGTATGGGTGGCGGTTTTACCGCAAATAAAATATTCATGATAAATTTTGAAAGCCCCGGCTTTGAAACCATTGCCATTGCTGAGTAAATAACAGGCAGCGTTTCGGTAGCAAATTTCCTTGCCGCTTTATCGGGTACCGGTGAATTGGACAAATAGATTAACAACGGCACTGGCTGATTGCCGGTAATCTGCCGGATCAATGCTGCATTGCTCCTGATATTCTCCACGGTTCGTTTGGGACTTTTAGAAAGAGACACCAATATGCCATCCTCCCACCAATAGCGGGCAATATCACTTTCGAATATTTCTCTGTTTGCCGGAGGCTCAATCATAAAGGTTACTTGTGAAGTGTTGAATTCAAGTGAGTGGTAAGTTGTGAATAGTGAATGAAATACACAGCGCTGAAGTTATTCATTATTGACCATAGACAACTCGCACTTTATATTTCTCCAAGCTGATGTTTTGTAAACGCTTCATCAATTACATTGCCTGTATTTAAAACAGTATCCGGTTCAAACAACATTACTTCCACCTCTTGTTCTGCTACGGGCCGGTGTTCTGTACCTTTTGGAATGATGATAAAATCGCCTTCGTACAGTGTAATTGTTTTATCCCTGAGCTCCATGTTAAATTCGCCTTTTATTACCGTAAACATTTCATCTTCTTCGTCATGTTTGTGCCATACAAATTCGCCCTTAAATTTTACCAGCTTAACTAACTGACCATTTAATTTACCGGCAATCCGCGGATTCCAATAATCGGCAAACGAATCCATTTTTTGCCGGATATTTACTTTTTCGATTGCCATGATACAAATGATTAATTGATAAACAAAGTACGTTAACGAACGCATTTATTTTTTGGTTTTACAATAAATGTCCGATGCTTCTACCGGGTGTTTTTTATAAAGATCAACATTATTTAAACTCTTGGTGGCACTCCAGTTGAGCCTATTTTACCTAAAAAATACACATCATGTTCTTTTCCCCTGATGCCGGTTGGTATAAAATAACATGATGGTCCTTAATTCCAAGCTCATAAAAATATTTCATCCTGAAATAGTCATGGGCGTTTCCACTTTCCAGGCTACCTGCAAAATAAAAGCCCCCAATAATATAACAACTAAAAGAAATTGTTTTTACCGTTGATATAAAAACCTGAATCACGGATCGCCGACGGGCAATGGCTGTGCATGCAAATGAGACACAACCTGTTACAAACACCCGAAAAAACACCGGTTGATTTGAACGAAGTAAGAACGTTGATGTCACATACCGCCAACGCAGCAATGTTTATCAAAAGTTCCGCACCATCCAAATTGATCATTCAATAAACAGAGTAGTAACTTCAAGCCGGTTATTATCCGGATCCAGCGTTTCAAATTCATAGTATCCATCGCCGGTTCTTCTCGGGCCGCTTAAAATAACAAAGCCGGCCGCTTTTAACTGCGCCGCTTTTTCTTCCACAGCCTGCATAGTATCCACACCAAATGCCAGGTGAATTATTCCACGATGTTGTTTTACAATGGTGTCATTTAAATTGGGCGGAATGACGGGCATCTCCATAATTTCCAGCCGGGCACCGGATTTAAAACTTATAAAATAACTGTGAAACTGCTTTTTTTCGTTGGTGTATTTATCATTTGCAACACCATTAAAATACTGGATATAAAAATCTTTCAGCGCTTCCAGCTGATCCGTCCATATGGCAACGTGTTCTAAGGTCATATTTTTTATTTTACAAAGAAAGGATGTAATATATGCTGTAACCCCAATATTCTGAATGACTATTTTGTATTTTTTGGAGGACTTTTCAACTGCAACTTTATTGCAGGCCGGGCACTTTTTACCATGCGTATTCCGGTAAATACTTCGATCTCGAAAATACCGAAATGGGAACAAAATAACCACCCTTTATTTTTAAGGTATTTTAAAATTGGCTACCTTGCTGCTATCAATTTCTTTTCATGCGTAAGTTATTTTTATTCTCCCATTTTGTTGCTATTTCTGTACTCATTTTATCCTGTCACTCCAGCTACCAGGCTAAATCGGTTCAATATAAAGACTACCGTATAACACAGGCGGATGCTGCAAAAACAAGCGGCAATGCGGATATCAATGCGCTGTTAAAGCCATACGCTGACAGTGTAAATAAAAGCATGAATGATGAAATTGCTGTTGCTGCCACCATGCTTGAAAAAAAGCAGCCTGAAGGCCCGCTGGGTGATGTACTGGCCGATGCAATGCTAGCTATGTCAAAAGAAAAATTTAATACACAAATTGATGCTGCTTTTATGAACTATGGCGGTATCAGGCTGTCGTCCATTCCTCCGGGTAGCATCACGCGGGGTAAGATATTTGAACTGTCGCCATTTGACAACAATATTGTTGTTTTGAAATTGAGCGGCAAAATTGTTTCTCAATTTTTAAATCATGTTGCCAGCAGAAATGGATGGCCCTGTGCCGGACTTTCTTTCCAGATAAAAAATAAGACTGCTGTTAACATTGTGATTGCGGGCAAACCTTTTGATGAACAAAAAGAATACGTTTTTGCCTTGCCTGATTATGTAGCGAATGGCGGTGATGACTGCACAATGTTTGCAGACATTCCCCAACAAAATATCGGCTATCTTTTACGGGATTCCATCTTACAATATTTTTTCAAACTACACAAAGAAGGAAAGCAAATTACCGCTTCCAACGAAAACAGGATAACCAATGCAGAGTAGAAGAAAATTTTTACAACAAACCTCGCTTGCAGCAGCGGCACTCATTACTTCCAATTCATTGCTGGGCGAAACTAAGGGTGCAGCTGACATTACCAGGCTGACCATTTTACATACCAACGATGTGCATAGCCGCCTGGATCCCTTCCCGATGGATGGTGGTAAAAACCAGGGCTTGGGTGGTGTTGCAGCCAGGGCTGATTTGATAAAAAAAATCCGCAGTGAAGAACAGCATGTGTTGCTGCTGGATGCAGGTGATATTTTTCAGGGTACCCCCTATTTTAATTTATACAAAGGCGAGCCGGAAATGAAGGCAATGGCTGCCATGAACTACGATGCAGTCACAATGGGCAATCATGATTTTGATGGCGGACTCGAAAACTTTGCCACACAACTACAGTTTGCCAACTTTCCCGTATTGCTGTGCAACTATGATTTCAGTGGCACACCGATGGAATCTAAATACAAGCCCTATAAAATTTTCAACAAAGGGAAATTAAAAATTGGTGTTACTGGCCTGGGTATTGAAATGAAAGGCCTGGTGCCAGATGCACTGTATGGCAACACCAAGTATCTTGACCCCGTAGCCAACTTAAACCGTACCGCAGCCATGCTGAAGAAAGAAAAAGGCTGCGACCTGGTAATTTGCTTAAGTCACCTGGGATACAAATATGGGCCGGCCGAAAATAAAATCAGCGATGTTTTACTGGCTAAGGAAACTGAATATGTGGATTTAATTATTGGCGGACACACCCATACTTTTTTAGATGCACCGGTACTGGCAAAAAATAAAAACGGAGCCGATATTTTAATTAACCAGGTAGGCTGGGCGGGCATTATACTCGGCAGGTTAGATTTTGAATTTTCGAAACTGAAGGGTAAAAATTTATCCACTGCACATACGTTGGTTGTTGGTAAACGGGAAGCTGAATAAACGGGGCACTTTATAACCAACCGTTGCCAGCACGGTATGGAGATCCAGTAAACAAAAGATCCGGCTTAAGCAGCCTGTCAATCTATTGACCCTTTTGTTTTTTAGAAGGCTTCGCCAGCTTATTGTACTCCAATGCCAGCTTTATCCAATACTCCAGTTTCTTTTTAGTACCCAAGGCTTCAATATCAACCCAGGCATATCCTTTCATTACTTTCTTTGTAAAATCCATTGGCCGGCAGCCTTCTTTTTCCATTACCTCATCCGCTACAGCCGGATCAAATCTTACCATCAATCTCTCCGGCCTCACACCAACGCACATTTTATCGTTCACCATAAAACACACGCCACCGAACATTTTTTTCTCTTCTACATTTTTATAGGTAATGGCAATGATTTCTCTAACCCGGTCTATTAATTGTTTATCGGGTAACATTGACGCTTCAAATTAATGTTGTGAATTAATATTTTATCCACTCCGTATTCTGAATTGCAGAATACCGGTCGTAACAATCGTCCTGCAAAAGTTTTAGAGCTAACTTAGCGCCACTGATGGTAAACCCGTATTTTCCAGGGGTAGGGTCGCAACCACTTTGTCCATCAATTTTTATTAAGGTAAGTGACGTGTCTGACTTTGTATAAGTCATTCTTTCAATCATGGTGCTGTCAGCAACGGTATACACCAGAACAGTGTCCTTTCTAAAATCAATCGCCGTAGTGGTAGGCCCATTACTTAGCTGCAACGAAGTTTTCCACCTGGTATCCCGGAGTTGTGCAGTAATAGTTGTAAAAACAAATGCCGTCAAAGCAGATAATAATATCTTTTTCATTTTTGGTAATTTTTAAAGTGATGAATGTTACTAAAATTTTAATTAAACACCCCCTACAGAAGTTGTTAATAAATTCCGTTGCCGGTTAACTAAGAATAAATTTAATGAAACCTGGGGATTTTTTCGATGAACACTTCTCGTCTATTATGCGATACCTCCTTCTTATACCCCAGTTATGGTGGACATTACAATATTCTCCAAATTCTCAAGAATACAATTGTGATGGCGACTATGCTCAAAAGAAATGCAGTAAAGTTACAGGCATGCCAGCGTTTTACAGTCACCCAAACCAGACTCATTGAAATGCCCCCTAATGCAACTACGTAATACTGATATCCAAATTGGTATAATTCCTTTAACCCGAACAGGGCGCTCGTTTTGCCACCTGATCTGGCATATTCCTGCGCTATAAGATAATTGATAAATAAAGTTGCGGCGATTGAAAGTATACTGATTACCATTGAAATGGCCAGAAACTTATTTGCCTTATTTTGATTCATTTTGCAAGCAATAGCTTACCAAGTTGCAAGCTGTAAATTGTTTTGTTCTTCCATGTTAACATCAATGATGATGCGCTTCACCGCAAACATCTTCAGCACAAATGTCAGTTTCTGTTTCCAATGTCGCGTGCTGTATATTCAGGTGTTCCAGCTTATGTTTTATTGTATGCTTTAGCTCACTTACCTGTGCGTTAGACAGTTCGTTTGCTATCACGATGTGCCCCGTCAATGCATTTTGAGTGGTACTGATGGCCCATACATGCAGGTGATGAAAATCTTTAACGCCGGCAGTTTTTAATACCGCTTCTTTTATTTTATGCAGGTCGGTATTATTGGGTACGCCATCCAGTGATAACCGCAAACTATCCCGCAGTAAACTCCAGGTACTGGCAATAATTACAAGGCAAATAATGATGCTGAGCAGCGGATCTATCCAGTACCAGTTGGTATAATAAATAACAATGCCGCCCGCAACCAAGCCTAGCGAAACCAATGCATCAGCAGCGAGGTGTAAGAAGGCTGCTTTTACGTTGATGTCTTTTTCCCGGTCGCGGAAAAACATAAATGCAGATACGCCGTTGATCACTATGCCGATGGCGGCAATGATGGAAATAATTTTACCGGGTAATGGCTGGGGGTTACTGAAACGAAAAATGGCTTCATAGCCGATGGCACCAATCGAAACAAGCAATATCACCGCATTCAGCAATGAAATTAAAATAGACGATTTTTTAAACCCGTAAGTATATTTATCTGTTGATTTAGATTTCGATAATTTAAACGCTACCATCGCCAGCGCAAGCCCCGCGACATCCAAAAAATTATGCCCTGCATCTGACAATAAGGACAAGGAATTTATTTCTAATCCAATTATCACCTGTACAATAACATAGGCCAGGTTAAGCACAATGCCAACAATAAATGCTTTGTTGATGCTGGTTATTTCAGGCACGTGGCTGTGACTGTGTCCAGCATGTGAATGATGATCTTTATGTTCGTGTGCCATTGGTAAAATATCAAATGAACGTTAGTAAGTTAATTATGTTTCTGCAATATTAATTATCGAAATGTTATCAAAAGATCTTCTCTTCTATAGCCGTATCCTTTTCTTCTGTCACCGGATCAATTCAGCATTTCGTTTTATAAAATAGTGCCTTTTAAAATAACGGCCGCGATGGTAAAATAAATCACCAGGCCTGTTACATCTACCAATGTTGCCACCAGCGGAGCAGATGAGGTGGCCGGATCCAACTTTAATCTTTTAAGCAAAATTGGTATCATGGAACCGCTTAATGTACCCCACATAACAATACCGATTAACGAAAGGAAAATGGTAACCGCAAGCAAAAACCAATGTACACCGTAATTGTACAAATGCAGCTTTTGCCAAACAGTAATCCGAATAAAACCGATAGTCCCTAAAATAAAGCCCAGTGTGAGGCCGGATAAAATCTCCCGCCGCATTACAAACCACCAGTCTTTTGCAGTCAGTTCTTTTAACGCCATTGCACGGATAATCAGTGTGGCCGCCTGTGAACCACAGTTGCCACCACTTGAGATAATCAACGGCACAAACAAGGCCAGTACCACCGCTTTGGAAATTTCCTGGTCAAAATAGCCCATAGCAGTTGCAGTCAGCATTTCGCCCACAAATAAAATAATCAGCCAGGTTGCTCTTTTCCTGATGAGCGAAAAAAAAGCAGTTTTTACATAAGGATAATCCAGCCCTTCCACACCACCAAAATTCTGAATTTCTTTCGTGTCTCTCTGTTCAGCCACATCAAGTACGTCATCTACCGTTAACACACCCAGCAATACATTATCCGCATTGGTAACAGGCAGTACTACCCTGTCGTATTCTTTAAATTTGGCTACCGCATCTTCTTTAGTGTCGGTCATTTTAAGGCTTACACAAAAACCATCCAGTATCTCACTTACTTTTTTTTCGGGATCATTCAATACAAAACGGCGAACAGGGATATCATCCACCAGTTTGCCTTCCTTATCCACCACATAAATTACATTGGCGGCTTCTGTATCCTGGTGATTTTTTCTTAAATACTTGCGTGCTTCGTCAATGGTTATCTCCGGTACAATCGTAGCAAAATCTGTATTGATCAAACGGGCGACACTGTTTTCAGGATAACCCAAAATATCATGCACCGCATCCCTGTTTTTATCATTCAGCAATGCCAGAAAAGCAGAACGCTCCACCCCTTTCAGTGACGAATAAAAGGCGATCCGGTCGTCCGATATCAGCTGATTTAAAATAAAAGAAGCTCGTGACGTAGTAAGTTTATGTACAATCTTTTTTTGCAACAAATTATCCAGGTAGGGAAAAACCATTGTCTGCGTACTGGTAGGTAGCGAACGGAAAGCCTGGACAGCATTGTCATCCGGTACCGATGACAGCATTTTTGCCACTTCAGCAGGATGCACACTTTTACTGTTTACACCAAAATGCAACAGGCTGCTGAAATCACCTTTTATTATTTTTTTGCTGATTTCTTTCAAATTTAAATGCATCATAAATAAAAGATTGGAGCAATTAAAAAAATTGGCGTGAAGGTAGCCAAAATGATGTTATTGAATTGCAAACAGCAGGTAGGTGTACCACTTTCTAATTTAAGTTAGCCGCAAGCCCCTGCTTCGATATCTTTGCCTGAAAGAAGCACGTAAAAAAGGAATACCGGCTGCAATTTCAATCAACGGAAATGTTTTAACATTTTAGTTCAAATGAATGGCTTTGTTTATGCAAGGGTAATCATTTGAAGTTTACATTTGTAAAACCACCCACTTATAAAGTGTTGACCAATCCAATGTAATATGAAATTTACTTCCATTTTTTTATTATTGAGCCTGGTGTTACTTGCCACCGCAAAAAGCCAGGATGGCTGGAATTTGAAGAAGGATAAAAATGGTATTAAAGTCTTTTCCAAAAAATCGGACAAATTTAAATTTGATCAGTTAAAGGTTGAATGCGTGCTGGATGGCAAAGTATCACAGCTGGCAGCTGTTTTGCTGGATGTTGACAATCAGTACCAATGGGTATATAAAACCAACAAATCGCAGTTACTGAAAGAGATGGGCGAAGGAGACGTTTTGTATTACAGCGAGATTGCCTGCCCCTGGCCTTTTGAAAACCGCGACCTGGTTGTCAGGATGAACATTGCCCAAAACGCTTTTAATAAAGTAGTAACCATTGAAGCAAAAAATGTGAACGATTATCTGCCTGCAAAAGATAAGCTGGTAAGAATTAATTATTCCAATGCACAGTGGACAGTTACCCCAATCAGCAGCAGCCAGCTGAAAGTAGAGTATACCATTGAGGTTGATCCCGGGAATAATGTGCCCGCCTGGTTATTGAATATGTTCGCCAGCAACGGCCCTTACGAATCATTTGTTAACCTGCGTGAAAAAATGAAATTAGCTCCCTACGCTGAAGCGAAATTCTCTTTTTTATCCGATAATTAAGTGTTTACCTGATAACACAGCAAAAAATTAAACAAGTTCTAAAATTCGAAGTTTAACTACACCTGTTTCGCTCTTGTTTGTAGTATTTTCAACGTATGCAATGTTACTTTTATACCAGGCTTTAAACTGGCATAAAAACGTGCGAGAGCGCAGTAGTTAAAAAGCTATTAATAGATTATCCTAAAATCCATCCAACCATGACTAAAACTGAAAAAGAAAATTGGCTCACTGAAAAGGAAGCCGCGGCAATCATCGAATTGCCAGCAGCATTTTTCCGGCAACTGGTAATGACAGGCCCTTTGAAAGGCGTTGTAAATTACCTGGCCTATAAAAGCGACAGGTACCGATACAACAAAATCGACATTGAGAATTATATATTCGAAGATTCATTTTTTGCACGATTATAAAGGTTCACTTTTTCATTACAAACAAGGTGGGTTAATCACCGGAGGCAGTTGCAGCAGCCAACTGCCTTTTTATTTAATACCACAAGCCTGTCCCCCCAATTTGCTTCACTTTCATTGGTGTTACCAATTATACCGGCTATCTCCTGCTACCATACCCATTATAAGTGCAGTTTGAAAATAAAAAAAGCGATAACCTGTTGTTTTAATTAAATAATAGCTGAAGTTTGTTATAGTTCCCACTTCAATTGATTACTTAATGAACCAACCTATTTCGACAGAACAGGGCGACATCAACGCGAGCCCGTTGCGCAAGGCCTATTCAGATAGCCTGGATGAGCAGACAAAGCACTGGATAAAAGAAGACGCCAGCTATTTTTTGCACCAGGCACTGAGCACTCCGGTGATGAATGTATTGAGTAAAACAGAAGGGCCGTTTATTCACGATCTTAATGGCAAAGCATACCTTGATCTGCATGGCAATGGCGTACACAATGCCGGCTTCAGCAATCCGGATGTTATAAAGGCGGTAATAGAACAATTACAGCAATCACTTGCGTTTACGCCTCGCCGTTATACTAACATTCCCGCAATACAACTGGCAAAGAAACTGGTGGAAGTAACACCCGTCGGACTGGACAGGGTTTTGTTTTGCCCCGGAGGTTCTGAAGCCATTGAAATGGCCCTGATGCTTGCCAAACAGGTAACAGGGAAATGGAAGACAATCTCTTACTGGGATGCTTACCATGGCACCGGCTTCCAGGCATCCAGCGTTGGTGGAGAAGAACATTTCAGCACCGGCAATGGCCCGATGGTGCCGGGTAATTTTCATGTGGAGTTCCCCAACTATTACCGTAATCCCTGGGGCTGGACGGATGAAGAAGCTATTGATAAAGAATACCTGCGCCAGATAAAAATTATCCTGCAGCGCAACCCTGATATGGCTGCAATTATTGGAGAACCCATTTCGGCAACACCGGTTGTGCCGTCAAAGAATTACTGGCTGCAGGTGCAGGAACTGTGCAATCAATATGGCATGCTGCTGATTTTTGATGAGATCATTGAAGGGTTTGGCCGCACGGGCAAACTGTTTGCCAGCGAACACTTTGTTACACCCGATGTGCTGGTACTTGGTAAAACGCTTGGTGGTGGCTTGCTGCCTTTTGCTGGTATTGTTACCAGAGAAGAGTACAATGTATTACAACATCGCTCCATCGGGCATTTTACACACGAAAAAAATCCGTTATGCGCAACGGCCGGCCTTGCCACTATCAATTATTTAGAAGAACATGCGGTGGTGCAAAATGCCGCAGACATGGGCGATTACTTAATGGACCAGTTGCTGGCACTTAAAGAGCTGTATCCCTTAATTGGAAATATTGCGGGCAAGGGGTTGCACATGGGGATTGATCTGGTAAAAGATCAAACAACAAAAGAAAGAGCCTGTAAAGAAGCAGAAGAGCTGATGTATTTTTGCATGAATGAAGGTGTTGCCTTTAAACTGATTGAAGGAAACATAATTACCATAAGGCCAGCGCTGACAATCACAAAAGATCATTGTGATATGATTGTAACTGCACTGAGAAAAGGTTTTGAAAATATAACACGATAAGCAGCAAAACCGCTATCCTGTAATTGCTCTTTAAGATTTCGAAATATGACTGGCCTAAAATACAACACCCGGCGATGAACGCCAGGTGTTTGGAAGTGGACAAAAAACGAAGCCGAAAAAAACTGAACTAAAGAAATTTAAACGGGGGGTACTGCATACAATAAAAGAATTGGCTCCCGTTTTTTCAACAGGTATTGCAATAAGCACTAAACAACGGTAAGCATGTTTGTTTCCTTTGTTTCTTTTTGTAATTTATTCACAAGGTCAAATATTTTTACCATCAGTAAAGGCATCGCCTTTTCGATAGGTGCTGTCAGATCAATTCCTTGCTGCTGCAGGCTTTCAATACTTACAACAAACAAATGGATAACGGGCATTTTATCCAGCAGCTGCAGGGCACTCACCATATCTTTCAAACCTATATCGTGCGTGCTCATGGCTTTCGGAAAGTCCTGCGCAAAGCGTGGCCTTATCAATCGGATCGTACCAAGCGGATTATCATCCAGCGTGGCATCTACCAATATCACGGTTTCGTACCCTTCAAAATAACCCAACAAATGAAAGCCGCCGGTACCGCCATCCACTACGTCAACGCCGGGTGGCAGCCTTTGCTGTTGCAGCCTGTTGGCTACATGCACACCCACGCCTTCATCACCCATTAAATAATTGCCGATTCCCAATATCAGTATGCGTTTTTCCGGAGTCATCTATTTGTTTTCTTTTTTAATTTTAGGGTCGGTTGTCTTAGCTTCAGGGTTAGGTGTCTGGTGATGGTTTCTTTCAAAAACTTCTTCTTCAATAAATTTCCATCCACCTCCCATGCTGCTTATTTCACCACGGCCTTCTACATAATCATGATAAAAAACAAGGTACACATGCACTACAGCAAACAGTATAAAAAACCACATACTCCAGTGATGAATTTGTCTCGTCATAATATCACCGCCAAAAATAACGGGTACCCAGGCAAATAATTTTGGCAACCACCAGGTAGCGGTAGGTGCAAACAAACCGAAGCCGGTAAGGCATTGAACAAGGAAGGCAAGAAAAGTAAGAAAGTAAATAAAACCCGCCATGGCATTGTGCCCGATGCTCATGTGCTCTTTACCTTTCAGCATCAGTATATCCATCCGGAACACATACCACATCTCTTTAAAAAACTTTTTTGAGATAGGCAAAAACTGCCGCCAGTTGGCATATTTGTTTCCAACAAAACCCCAGTAAATTCTGAATAAAAAATTAAAAAAGAAAATATAGGCCGCAATAAAATGAATATATCGTACCCACCCCATAGTATATTGATTGGTTGCCTCCCGCTGGCTTTGTAATGCCAGCGGGTTGGCAATATAAAAGCCCGTTGCAATCAATAATAATATAGCCAGGGCGTTCAGCCAGTGATAAATACGTACCGGTTGTTCCCAAACATATACCCGGCGAAGCTTTTGAATATGCAAATATTTGTCTGCCATAAAAAGAGTTTATTGGTTAGTCTCCTACTACGCTGATGCGGCTGATATGCTTTCCATCTTCATCATAAATATGAACGCTGCAGGCCATGCAGGGATCAAAACTGTGGATGGTTCTTAAAATTTCCAGTGGTTGTTTTTCATCTGCCACCGGCGTATCAATCAACGCGGCTTCGTAGGCAGATAACTTACCGTTGCCATCTCGTGGCGATGCGTTCCAGGTTGTAGGCACTACCAGCTGATAGTTGGCAATCTTAGTATCTTCAATATTGATCCAGTGTGCCAGCGCACCTCTTGGCGCTTCTGCGTGACCTACGCCCAGTGCGGTTTTTGGCCAGGTAGCAGGGTCAAACTTGCTCATCTCTGCCATACGGGTATCCCCGTTTTTAATATTGGCAATTAACTGGTCGTAAAATTCCTGCGCCCATTGCGATACCAGCATGCATTCCAGTCCACGGGCGGCCGTTCTGCCCAGGGTTGAGAACAAGGCAGCAACAGGTACATTCAGGTCGATAAGTGCTTTGTCAACAACGGCTTTAAAATCTTCCCTGCCTCTTGCATAACCTACCAGCACACGTGCCAGCGGACCAACTTCCATGGCATTGCCTTTCCATCTCGGCGTTTTTATATAGCTATATTCTTTGGATGTATCCAGGTTTGCAAAAGGTGGTTTTGGACCTGTGTAATTTACTTTGCTCTCTCCCTTCCATGGATGCAGTCCCTTCTTTTTCCCATCTTTATAATCGTACCAGGAGTTGGTGATGAATTCCTGCACTTCTTCTTCCTTGCGCAGATCAACATCATATACTTTGCTGATGTCTTTATTTAAAATTGCACCTGCCGGAAACTTGTAAGAAGATTGATCCCTGTAACCATTGGTGGGCAAGTCGCCATACACCAGGTAATTGCCCAAGCCACCGCCGATGGCTCCCCAGTCTTTATAAAACGAAGCAATCGCCATCAGGTCGGGAATATATACCTGCTCAATAAATTCTTTACCATCCTGCAACAACTGGCCGACATAGGCAAGCCTTTCTGCATTGATGCCACTTACATCATCCAGGCTGATAGAACATGCCATACCACCAACCAAAAAATTCGGGTGCGGATTTTTACCACCAAATATTGCCTGCACTTTTACAATTTCTTTCTGCCATTCCAGTGCTTCCAGGTAATGCGCAAGGCCAATTAAATTTACTTCGGCAGGTAACTTGTATGCTGGGTGTCCCCAGTAACCATTGGCGAAAATGCCCAACTGTCCGCTGGCAACAAATTTTTTAATCCTTTCCTGGATATCACTGAAATAACCCGGTGAACTTTTTGGCCATTTGGAAATGCTCTGGGCCAGTTCAGACGTTTTCTTCGGGTCTGCCTTTAATGCAGCCACCACATCCACCCAATCCATCGCATGCAGGTGATAAAAATGCACTACGTGGTCATGCATGTACAAGGAGCAAAACATCAGGTTACGCACCAACTCTGCGTTAGGTGGTATAGTAATGTCAAGTGCATCTTCAACAGTTCGCACAGAGGTTAAAGAGTGAATAGAAGTGCACACACCACAAACCCTGCCCACAAAAGCCCAGGCATCTTTCGGATCTCTGCCTTTTAAAATCTCTTCCAGTAAACGAACCATAGTACCGCTGCTGAAAGCGTCTTTTATTTTGCCATTTTCAATATCGGCTTCAATCCTCAAATGGCCTTCAATTCTGGTGATCGGGTCAACAACTATTCTTGTACTCATATAGCGTTTTTAATTTTTTTTATTTGCCAAACAGTTGAATTTCTATTAACCTTCACTGGCGCCGCAGCCGATAGCTATCGGCTCTTGTACTTTTAATCATAATTGAACAAGGCGTTCGATTCATGTACTCATTCCTTTTATTTATTACGCTTAAATTTAAAAAGCATTTATTTTTCAATTTCACCTAATCTCAATTGCTGGATTTATATGCGGCAGTGTCGTAATAAAATCTGCCTGGTGCCTTGGCGAAATAGCAACACTTTCTTTATCGTTGTATTTTATCTCCACCTTTTTGATAGAGGTAGCGGGCGAACCAAAAAAATCAGATACTTCTTTAATCGTTTTTATTTTATTTACATCAATGATCTTCTCATAAAAAAAACCACACTTCACCTGCAACACTTCACCTGAAATAACATAACTCGTTGATCTCACCAGGTACACAAAAAACAATATCAACATTACAATTATAAAAAGGCCGGCCCAGTCAGAATGTATGCTTGTCTCGTAGATACAAAACAGCAGTACACCTGCAAGCGGAAGAAAAATTTCAAGTCCGATTTTAGAACTAAACTTTTTCATAGCCATTATTTTTAGCTGCTTTCTAAACTATTCTTCCAATTCTTTCTCACTCTGCTTCCCTTCTTTTTCCAGGCTAAAAATGAGTTTGTGTTTCCGCACATTGGTAGCAATGGCATGTGCCGCGATAGCTGTGCCGGTAGCGCCTAAAGCAACTTTGCCCAAAGTGTCTGCACTTGATTCAATTCCAAAACCTGAGAAGGCGCTTCCTCTTTCATACAGCCTTCCGTTATCCCAGAAATTTTCTTCACTGCAGCCAATGCAGGGGTGACCGCTTTGTATTGGGTAACTCGTTCCGTTATTCCATTTCATCACACCACATGCGTTGTAAGTTGATGGTCCTTTACAACCCACTTTATATAAACAATATCCTTTTTTTGCGTTCTCGTCATCAAAACTTTCCACGTACAAACCGGCATCATAATAAGGCCGGCGATAACAACTGTCGTGTACCCTTTTGCTGTAAAAAGCTTTGGGCCTGCCGATTCTGTCAAGCTCAGGAATTTTACCAAACGTAACCAAATGCACAATTACACCGGCCATTACTTCTCCAATCGGAGGACAGCCCGGCACCTTTATCAACGGAATATTTCCTTTTAATAATTTATGAATGGGAGTAGCATTGGTAGGGTTGGGTTTAGCAGATTGTACACAACCGTTGCTGGCACAACTGCCCCAGGCAATTACCGCTTTTGCACCGGCAGCAGCTTCTTCCAATATCTGCAATGAGGTCTTTCCGCCGATCATGCAGTATACACCATCAGCGCCAGTTGGTACACTTCCTTCCACACAAAGAATGTATTCTCCTTTATATTTCGTCATCGTATTCTTCATCGCTTCTTCCGCCTGGAAGCCGGATGCCGCCATCAGTGTTTCTGTATAATCAAGCGATATTTTATCCAGCAGAATATCAGCCACGATCGGGTGCGATGAACGGATAAAGCTTTCACTGCAACAAGTACATTCCTGGAAGTGAAGCCAGATAACAGGCACACGGGGTTTAGTTTCCAGCGCTTTCACCACCTGCCCGATGGCAGATTTTTCAAGCCCTATAAAAGCAGCCATCATGGTCGCAAAACCAATAAAGTCGCGGCGGGTATAACCCTTTCGTTGTACTTCTTCGTAGTAGGTTGGTTGGGTGTTGGCGGAAGCATCGTTAATCATACTGGTTAGTTTAACTGTTGATGAAGTAATGATATGCGGAAGAATTATTATAAAGTCATAAAGCTATTTTTCAAACAGCCTTATTCTCATGATTATCTTCAGTAATATTTATGACTTCGCTCATGTTTATGTGCTTTGGTTTTAAATACTTTTAATTCTTTATCTGCAAATCAACTATATGAAAAAAATGATTGCCATTTTAGTCTTGCTTTTTACAGGCGGGCCTTTTATCAGTGAAGCACATCCTGGCCATGGCTCAACTGAAGGTTTTACCATCACTCATTATTTTACTGAGCCGGTACACGTGATTGTTTCGCTCAGCATTATTGTTGCCGCTGCTATATTCATCCGGTACACGAGCGCAGTAAAGCAACCAGTAAAAATTAAATAACTATGCATGAGCTTTCTGTTGTAATGAGCATTGTTGATATTGCGCTGGAACAGGCTGCAAAAAAAGACGCTGTCATTATTGATGAGATTGAACTCGACATTGGTTGTTTATCCACGATAGAAATGAATGCGTTTGAATTTGCCTGGAAGCAGGGAGTAAAGCGAACAATTTTAGAACGGGCGGTAAAAAAAGTAAACAGAATAAAAGGAAAAGGCCATTGCTCTGACTGCGACCATACTTTTGAATTAGAAAATTTATACGATGCCTGCCCTTTTTGTGGTGGGTATTTAATAGGGATAACAGCCGGAAAAGAATTGCGGGTAAAATCACTGGTTGTTTCGTAAAAATAAAATCAATACTAAAAATTACAGCTATGTGTGCAACCTGCGGATGTGATACCGGTGCAACCATCACCATGCATGAACACGGTCATCAACACGATCATTCAGACCATCATCTTCACGAACATTCCCATAAAAAAGTAGTGGATGTTGAACAGGATATCCTGCACGAGAATAACCTGCTTGCAGAAAGAAACCGTGGCTATTTTGATGCGAAAAATATACTGGCATTGAACCTGGTAAGTTCTCCCGGCTCCGGCAAAACCTCCCTGCTGGAAAAAACATTGACTGATCTTAAAGGTGATTTGAATTTCGCCGTTATTGAAGGCGATCAGCAAACCACCAACGATGCAGACCGCATACACGCCACCGGAACAAAAGTGGTACAAATCAATACCGGCAAGGGTTGTCACTTAGATGCACACATGGTGTTGCACGCAGTACAAGGCATGAAACCCGTCCAGGATAGCGTGCTCTTTATTGAAAACGTAGGCAACCTTGTTTGTCCCGCCATGTTTGACCTGGGTGAAAAAGAAAGAGTGGTCATCATCAGCGTAACAGAAGGCGACGACAAGCCGCTAAAGTATCCTGACATGTTTCATTCTTCCACCCTTTGCATCATCAATAAAACAGACCTGCTCCCCTACGTTCCTTTTGACATTGAAAAAGTAAAAGCCAACGCAAAAAAAATAAATCCTGCACTGGAAATTATTGAGCTAAGCTGTACCAGCGGTGAAGGATTAACAACCTGGTACAATTGGTTAAAATTAAAAGCAGTCGCAGCTATGCCAGCCTAACTATAACTGTATAAAAAGTAAAATCAAATTCATGTGCCTAGCCATACCGGGTAAAATAATTTCCATCAGCAACCAACTGGATGATACCTTCCGTTTTGGCAGAGTTTCGTTTGGCAGCATAATAAAAGAAATCAATTTATGCATGGTTCCGCAGGCGAAAACAGGCGACTATGTACTTGTACATGTCGGAGCAGCCATTGGTATAGTTGATGAAGAAGAAGCTGCAAAGGTTTTTAGTTACCTGAAAGATATGGGAGAGGTAGAAGAACTGGATCAGGACTAGTCATGACGGCAAATTGCATTTGCAGGAACGTAAAGTTCGCTGACCAAAGTCAATTTTTTATCCATTTGCAATCATTAAAACTTCAAGGCGTTTCTGATAAATTTGGCACCGGTATATTGCCGCATTGTATCAGTTAAATACTACAGTTATGAAAGATAAAACAGCTCTTGTTACCGGTGCCGCGTCAGGTATTGGTAAAGCTACTGCCCTGTTGTTTGCAAAGGAAGGCGCCAGTGTAATTATATCAGATCTTCAGGAAGCTGCGGGCGAAGCCGTTGCCGCAGACATCCGTTCAGCCGGAGGAAAATCAGCTTTTTTTAAAGCGGATGTTTCAGTACCGGAACAAATGGAGTCGCTGGTAAATTTTTCAGTAACCACATTTGGCCGCCTGGATATGGCGGTAAACAATGCAGGGATAAGCGGAGAAATGAACGCAGCTGCCGACATGAGCATTGAAGGCTGGAATAAAGTGATAGCGGTGAATTTAAACAGCGTTTTTTACGGAATGAAATACCAGTTGCAGGCAATGCTAAAAACCGGTGGTGGCAGTATCGTCAATGTAGGGTCTATTTTAAGCTCGGTGGGTTTTGCCGGTGCTGCAGGATACACTGCTGCCAAACATGGTATCATTGGTCTTACCCAAACTGCCGCTGTAGAATACGCTGCCCAAAATATACGTATCAACACAGTTGGTCCGGGTTTTATCGATACGCCGTTATTGGGCTCGCTGAGCGAAGAAATGAAAAAGCAGGTAATAACGTTGCATCCTGTTGGCAGACTTGGTAAAAGCGCTGAGGTTGCCGAATTGATTGTGTGGCTTGCGAGTGATAAAGCTGCTTTTGTAACAGGTAGCTATTACCCTGTAGATGGTGGTTACCTGGCGAGGTAATTAAAGCCTCCGTTAAGTGTAACAAAAGTATCCGTCTACCTTTTTTCGGCAGTTTATCTTACATCAAAATAAAACAAATTGATATGAAAAAGAATATGGGTACTACCGACCGTATTGTTCGTTTAATTGCAGCTGCAATTTTTGCCGCCCTGTATTTTACCAATACCGTTACCGGCACTTTTGGTATAGTGTTGCTTGTGCTGGCTGCAATTTTTGTGCTGACCAGCCTCGTAAGTTTTTGCCCGCTATATACCATCCTTGGTTTAAACACCTGCACCGCCAAAAAATAAACGCTGCCCGTGTCTGGCTGTCAATGCGCCATAGCACCTCCCGGATGCCTTGCACATCTGTGCAGCCATAAACTAGTACAGATAACATTAATGTAAAGCCTTTGCTGCGACAACACGGCAAAGGCTTTGCATTAAAAACCTATTACCCAGCAGCTATATTTTTATGATTTCACAAAAATAAATATCACATACTTTAATGATATGCATCATGCATTGCCACACCGCCATTTTCTATTTTTACATCCATAATTAAGATAACCCAATTACCAGGATCTAAAAATTTAAACAAATGAAAAAAGAATATTGGATCAACGTAAAACATGTTGATAACAGGCTGGTGGTTTTTTTAAATGGCGAAACAATCTGGGATAGCGGCATTGTACACGACGATCCGGAGTTGAATCAGTTTATTAATATAACAGATCAGCTGCAGATACATTCCAGCCATTTAAACGAACTTATTTTTGAGGGCTTTAATGACTCTTACACCAGTGATACCTCCAATGGCGATGCTTCCAACAGCGATTTAAACCCCTGGCATTTCCACTACCGCGTTTTCACCCGCACGGTCGACGGTACCGGAAATGTAATAGAAAAAGATATGCTGGCACCGTATAACGAGAAGCATATGTCTAACCCAAATATCAGGGCCATTAATAACCGGTATCAAATCATTCGCAACAGCGAAGAATTTAAGGTGATTTCAAATTCATTGTCCCAAAATTTCTATAATTAAACCCGATTGCTGTACCTAAGAAAGTGGCATTGATAACCGGCTCCATAGTCCGGTATCTAAGCACCCCATTTTATATCCACTGTCAGTTCATGGAAAAACAAAAGTAAATGCAGCTTATCCAACGTTGCATTTACTTTTATCCGCTTAAATGTCTAGATTGATGTTTTAAGAAACAAGTGTTCTGTTCGTCAATGGACGCCTTCTTTCATAAATAAGTCCGTTAACGCTTTCAAAATGTAACTATTGTTACCAATCTATGCTACACTTTGGTTTTAATTTTGCAGTACAAAAATCCGCCTGACCAGACTATTAAACATGATAGTAACGCGATTGCTAAAAATAAAATTTTCTTTATGACATTTAATCAAATGATACAATCAGACAAACCCGTGCTGGTAGATTTTTCAGCCGAATGGTGTGGCCCCTGCAAAATGATGGCGCCCATTTTAAAAGAAGTAAAAAAAGAAATTGGTGACACGGCTACCATCATTAAGGTAGACGTGGATAAAAATCCCGCTGCAGCCAGCGAATACCAGGTGCAGGGTGTGCCAACCCTGATCCTGTTTAAAAATGGCAAACCGCTGTGGCGGCAAAGTGGCGTTGTCCAAAAATCGGGCCTCGTAAGCATCATTCAAAAATTTACCGTTAACTCCTGATCCGCAGCTTGTCAATACAGGCTACAATTTGCCAATAAATGTATACATACAACACTGCAGCCATTCTACTTTTAAAATAGAGGCGATGGCTGCATTTTTGATTGACTGTATAATTTAGCTAAGCCCTCGTTGTTATCTTACCTGACTGTTTTTCTCCTTCCCTCAATTACTGACCAAAATCACCTTTTCTATTATCTGCTATCATTTGTTGGCACTGCCTGCCGTTTTACTTTCATGCAATATTGAAGTACTTAACAAGCAAAAAAAAGCTGTATGAAAAAGATAATCATCGCATTTGACAATACTCATTTTTCCGAAGGTGCTTTTGAATTTGCCCGAAGGTTAAATGAGCTACAACCAGTTTTACTTACTGGTATTTTTTTGCCACAGGCTGAAATTGCCTACCTCTGGAGTTATGCCGGTGGGGTAAGCGTGCCATTTATTCCCCAACTGGAAACAGATGATGCAGAAATGGTAATGGAAAATATTGAGCATTTTAAAAAACAATGCATCAGCAACAATATCGACTTCAGGGTACACAAAGATTTCTATGATCTTGCGCTGCCGGAGTTAAAAAAAGAAAGCCGCTTTGCAGACCTGTTATTAATTGGCACTGAAAGCTTTTACAAAAACATGGGCACACATATGCCCAATGAATATTTACGCGATACCCTGCACGATATTGCCTGCCCGGTGTTGCTGGTGCCTGAAAAATATGATTTTCCCGAAAGCATTATCCTCGCATATGACGGAAGCAATGAAGCCGTATTTGCCATTAAGCAGTTTGCGTATCTTTTTCCAGAACTAACCGGGTTAAAAACGATGCTGGTATATGCCCACAAAGACGCTTCAAAAGATATCCCGGATAAGATACAGATTGAAGAACTGGCGGCCCGGCATTTTAGCGATCTCACTTTATTTAAGTTGAATACAGATCCCAAAAAAAACTTCAGTTCCTGGGTGAACCAGGCAAAATCGGCCATACTGGTAAGCGGCTCTTATGGACGGTCCGGCATATCCCAGCTCTTTAAAAACAGCTTTATCCAGGACATAATAACCGATCATAAGCTGCCCGTCTTTATCGCTCATAAATAACTTGCAGAACGGATTTTGCTATACTACCGGCAATTGCCAGCGTTGTGTAACCGCAGAATACGTTACCTGAAAATATTTTAACAATGGAAAAGATTCTTTTAGCAATTGATGCCAGGGTAGTAAATAAGAATTCGCTGGAGTTTGCCTGTTATCTCGCCAGGTTAACAAGATCGAAAGTAACAGGGGTGTTTTTAGAAAACCTGGTAGCAGATGAAAAACCCGTCTTGAAAAAAGCTTATGGCAGGGCCTATGTAAACTGGGAGATAAATGAGGCTTCGCAGGAATATCAAACCAAAGTACAACTGATTGAGAACAATGTCCGGCTTTTTAAAGAAAGCTGCATACAGCAGGAAGTATGCTTTCAGCTGCACCGTGACCGGGGTGTGCCAGAGACAGACCTGTTGGAAGAAACCCGTTTTGCAGATATACTTGTAGCAGATGGGGCGCTGAGTTTTACAAAACAATTTGCAGGCACACCGAGTAGTTTTGTAAAAAATATTCTTACAAAAGCAGAATGCCCGGTGATTATTGCACCAGAACGCTTTGACGGAATTGATGAAATTGTATTCACCTACAATGGATCCGCATCATCATTGTTTGCCATCAAACAATTCACCTACCTGTTGCCGGAGCTGAGCAATAAAAAGGCAACTATACTTCAGATAAATGAAGCCGGCGAATGGCATGATCCTGATAAATACAAATTTAAAGAATGGCTGAAGGATCATTATACCGACCTTCACTTTGAAGCGCAAAAAGGAAATACGGATAGCATTTTATTTGAAGCTTTGTTTACCAGAAAAAATATGCTCCTGGTGATGGGATCGTACGGCAGAAATGCCTTATCACAGTTTATACAAACCAGTCATGCGGATATGCTTATTAAAACGGTAGCCCACCCCATCTTTATAACACACCGGTAAACCGTTACGGCCTAAACCATATTGCAATCATTTATAAACAGAACCATGTATATGAAAAAGATAATCGCCGCATTTGACGGACTTAATTATGCAGAAAATACAGAAGCATATGCTGTGCAAATTGCCCGGCAGGAAAAGATGCATTTGTTTGGAATATTTTTAGACGACCCTACTTACACCAGTTATAAAATTTACGACCTTATTACAAAAGAAGGTGTAAACAATACTAAGCTTAAAAAACTGGAAGCAAAAGATAAAGCCACCCGTACCGCAGCGGCCGAAAATTTTGAAAGCGCCTGCCGGAAATCCGGTCTTACCTATGCCATACACCACGACCACAACACACCTATACTGGAACTGAAACATGAAAGCATTTATGCCGACCTGCTGGTGATTAATGCAAAAGAAACATTGACACATTACCCCGAGAAAGTGCCTACCCGTTTTATCCGCGACTTGCTGACCGATACGCAATGCCCGGTATTACTGGTACAGGATACTTATCAGCCTATCAATAAAATAATTTTGCTCTTTGATGGTGAACCAACATCAGTGCACGCCATCAAGATGTTCAGCTACCTGCTGCCGCATTTAAAGGAACTGGAAACAGAAGTAATTTCAGTAAAACCTGCTGACACTTCGCTGCATGTACCCGATAATAAACTGATGAAGGAGTTTATGAAAAGGCACTATCCCCATGCCAGCTATACCATTGCTAAAGGCTGGCCGGAAGATGAAATTGTAAAACGGTTAAAAAAACAGGCAACCGGAGCGCTGGTCGTTTTGGGCGCCTACAAAAGGGGTAGTGTGAGCCGCTGGCTGCGGGAAAGTATGGCAGATACCCTGATGAAGGAAATAAAGCTGCCACTTTTTATAGCCCATAATAAATAGCCATGCTGTTCCAGTGAATATCTATTCAAAAATGTTAGCTAAAGGCAAATAATAATCAGGCACCCTAACGGAGGTCCTTGCTGAAGCTTCTGATACTAAAGTATGCATAGACCGTCTATATTTCTATAAACCCGATCGCGGCGCGGACTATTTACACGTAAGATGAATGATGGTTAGTACCTTTTTTGAGCTACTCAATTTTTTGAGCTGCCTCTAAACAGCAGTTAGCAACCAAACGTTGACCGCATTTTTTAGAAATTGAAATACACCTTAACGCAGGTATTGAAAAAAGTCTGGTAAATTTGGTTTGTTTAATAAAAAAAAGGAGTTAACGGCAGCAGCTTACTTGTAGCCAAATCAATGGATTCACTTACACATATTGCCCTGGGCGCTTGTATGGGCGAGGCTTTTGCAGGCAAAACGCTGGGTAAAAAAGCCATGCTGTGGGGCGCATTGGCCCAAAGTATTCCCGATATTGATTTTGTTTCCTCTTTTTGGTTAGATACCACTTCCGCTTTGCTGGCACACCGCGGCTTTACACACTCCCTGTTGTTTTGTGCGCTTATTACACCCCTGTTTGCGTGGGCGGCTGAACGGCTGCACAGGCCGCATGATATCCGTTTAAAAAAATGGTTGTTGTTTTTTGGAGGTGTAATTTTCATCCATATTTTTATTGATGCCTTTAATAACTACGGTGTTGGCTGGTTTGAACCTTTTAATCACCGGCGCATCAGTTTCAATGCCATTTATGTTGCAGATCCATTTTTCTCCATCTGGCCGGCAATTGCCTGCGGAGCCTTGATAGGTATTAGAAAAAGTAATAACCGCCGAAAAAAATGGTGGCAGGCAGGGCTTGGCCTGGGTGCCCTTTACCTGGTGTATTGTTTGTTCAATAAATCTATCATCAACCGTAATGTAAAAGATATTTTACAGCGTCAACATATTCACTATACACAATATTTTACAACGCCCGCACCCTTGCAAAACTGGCTATGGTTTGTGGTGGCTGGCGATGGCAAGGGATACTACGTTGGGTACCGTTCTGTTTTCGATAGTAAAAAAGAAATGAGTCTTCAGTATTTCTCCCGAAACGATTCATTGCTTCAACCCTATTTACAGCAGGAAAATCTACAGCAACTCATTCGTTTTTCGCAACAATTTTATACGGTAGAAAAAAGGAATGACACGTTGCTTTTTAATGACCTCCGTTTTGGACAGGTAATTGGCTGGCAAAATCCAAAAGAAAAATTCGCCTTTCATTATTTTTTGCAATACCCTGCTGAAAATAAGCTCGTAGTGCAACGCGGCCGTTTCCAGGGATGGACGAGCCAAACGGTTGAAGCATTAATCAAAAGAATAAAAGGAAATTAACGCAGCTAATAAGCGCTTGTTATTTCTTCAGGGGCTGGTTGCTTCATTATCCTTCCTCTTCCGAAAATGAATAATCAACTGATGGCCATCATTGTTTATAATAATGGTTGCTATTACTTTTATCTGTGAACACATGGAATGATGAAACTTTGCTGCCATGAACAGCTTCCAGTATGTAATTCAACCTCTTTGAACCGCAAAACAAATCAAATGAAAGCAGGGAAAAATTTCTCCGGATGGAGAATAAAACTTGAAAAAGCAATAGCCCCTAAAATAGTAGAAGTCCCCGAGAAATGGGCCAGCAAAATAGGACACGGAAAGATGCTTGTACCAACGCCCATGCTTGTTGATGGCGTTATAAAAAAAATACCGAAGGGCCAACTCGCAACAGTAAATACTATCCGCAGCTTCCTGGCACAAAAGTTTAACACAGACCTGACTTGCCCATTGACCACCGGCATTTTTTTAAATATAGCTGCACATGCAGCCGAAGAAGACAAAATGAAAGGAGAAAAAAAAATTACTCCTTATTGGCGTGTACTGAGAGAAGGAGGTTTTCTAAACCCCAAATTTCCCGGCGGCGCAATCATGCAGTCTATTTATTTAAAAAGAGAAGGATTTGAGGTGCTACAGGGCAAAGGCAAAGACTTGTTTTTTGTAAAAGATTATGATAAAAAATTAGCCGTATTGAATCCATATTCAAAAGGAACAACTTTAAAAAAACGGGTAATTGCTAAAACCAGCATGATATGATTGGCGTTTTATCAGCAGGCGAAGTTGAGTTGCTTTTGAAAATACAGGTAGTTGGCCATTTAGGTTGCACTGACGGCTACAACACCTATGTGTATCCTGTTAATTATGTATACGATGATCATTTTATTTTTTGCCATTCAACGCTCGGTGCAAAACTGGATATGATGCGAAAAAATAACCGCGTGTGCTTGCAGGTTGAGGAATGTATTGATTTTACACATTGGAAAAGTGTGATGGTACAAGGCATTTTTCAGGAACTGGAAGAAGAACGGGATCGTTATACAGCGATGAAAATGTTTGCCGAAAAAAATTTACAACAAAAAATAAATCAGCCGGTATTGGCGCATAATACCACTGTTAACGGTACGCAAGTAAAATGGCATGTAAAAAACCGTCCTGTATTTTTCCGGATTGTTATTGATGAAAAAACGGGCCGCTACGAAAATGATTAGCCTGCCGTTCATAAAGTTTCCTTTTTATTTTATTGAGCAACTTTTAAAAGCAATGGCGAAAGCAGTATTTTGACGGGTACACAAATACGCTGTCATTAATATTCAGGGGGTGATGTCATTCATCTTTTCGATTGATTCATGTCATAATACTGGCGGAGAATTGCGCTAACTTTATCAACAATTCTACACTTTATGCATCGCATTGTTACGATTACGTTTAGCCCCTGTATTGATAAAAGTACTTCCGTCGCTGCTTTACTTCCTGAAAAAAAATTGGCGTGCGCCACTCCCAAACTGGAGCCGGGCGGTGGTGGCATTAATGTAGCCCGGGCCATCAAAAAGTTGGGTGGCGTTGCAACAGCCATTTACCCTTCCGGCGGCTACACCGGTCGTTATTTCGATCACCTCCTCGAAAAAGAAGATATTCCGGTTGTGATCATCAACTCATCCAATGAAACGAGGGAAAATATTATCGTATACGATGACAGCACCGGCAACCAGTACCGTTTTGGTATGCCTGGCACACCGTTGAATGATGCGGAATGGAAAGCATGCCTGCAGGCTGTAAAAGATATTGACGACATTGGGTTTATTGTCGCCAGTGGAAGTTTGCCACCGGGCGTACCGCTTAACATTTATGCGCAACTGGCAAGGCTGGCCAAAAATAAGGGAGCGAAATTTGTTGTAGATACCTCCGGCGAAGCATTGAAAGAAGCTGCAGACGAAGGTGTGTATCTTTTAAAACCGAATCTTGGGGAACTATGCACGCTGGCCGGGAAAACAGCTTTATTGCCAGCAGACATTTTAGTTGTTGCAAGACAAATAATTGCTGCCGGCAAATGTGAAGTGCTGGTGATATCCATGGGGGCACAAGGTGCCATGCTGGTTACAAAAGAACTGGCGGAAATTATTACTCCGCCGGACGTAAAAAGAAAAAGCACTGTGGGAGCGGGTGACAGCATGGTAGCCGGAATTGTTTGGCATCTTTCAAATGGACATGAACTCATGGAAGCTGTGCAGTTTGGCGTTGCCTGCGGTACTGCGGCTACGTTAAATGAAGGAACACAATTATGTAATAAAGAGGACGTGGAATTAATATTTGATCAACTCAAAATAGCTGTTCAATAAATGTGCCTGTATAAATATTAGAAAAGTTCGTTTGTTAATTAACATAAAATACAATCATGACTACCGACGAAATAACCGCCCTGATTGGCGACAAAAATGCAGCCCTGCTTTCTCATACCTGCGAAACGGTTACAAAAGATTTATTGCACCTGCCCTCGCCGGATTTCATTGACAAGGTGCTGAGCCAGTCCAACAGGAGCAATCAAACATTGCGCAGCCTGGCGTCTGTTTATAAACACGGACGGTTAAGTGGCACAGGTTATCTTTCAATATTACCCGTTGACCAGGGCGTTGAACACAGTGCAGGAGCTTCCTTTGCGCCTAACCCAATATATTTTGATCCGGAAAATATTATCCGCCTTGCAATAGAGGGCGGCTGTAACGCTGTGGCTTCCACCATTGGCGGCCTGGCTATGCTTTCCAGAAAATATGCGCACCAGATACCATTTATTGTAAAACTAAATCACAACGAATTACTTACATACCCCAATAAGTTCGACCAGGTAATATTCGGGTCGGTACGGGAGGCATGGAATATGGGTGCAGCGGCCATTGGTGCCACTATCTATTTTGGCAGTGAAGAAAGCGACCGGCAGATAAAGGAAGTAAGCCAGCTTTTTGAGGAAGCGCATTCTCTTGGAATGGCAACTGTTTTATGGTGTTATTTAAGAAACCGGGTTTTTAAAAGAGCCGATGCCGATTATCATGTTTCGGCCGATCTTACCGGGCAGGCCAATTACCTGGGCGTAACCATACAGGCAGACATCATTAAACAAAAATTACCGGCCAACAATGGCGGCTATAAAATGCTGAATTCAGAAAGCATGAGTTACGGAAAATGGGACGAACGGATGTATACAGAACTTACTACTGCTAACCCGATAGACCTTTGCCGTTACCAGGTACTCAATTGTTTTATGGGCCGGGCGGGGCTGATCAATTCCGGCGGTGCATCTGCAGGCGAAACTGATTTAAAGGAAGCGGTACTAACGGCGATCATCAACAAACGTGCTGGCGGCACTGGCCTTATTTCGGGCCGAAAGGCCTTTCAGCGGCCGTTTACAGAGGGCATTGCGCTGCTGAATGCCATACAGGATGTTTACCTGGACGAAGCAATTACTGTTGCATGATCTTTTTGCAAATTGTTTCTGCAGCTTAATAAAACAAATGCTGCAACGGTTAAGGTTTGGTAAAACAAACGAGCCCGATCCAAATTCATACAACATAAAGTAATGAAGCGGCTGAATAAATTGTGTAACTTTTGGTTTTTATCAACGGCCATAATGCCGTAAAAAAATATCTATGAGGCTTATTTTTTTTCTTTCCTTCGCTGCAACGCTGATAACATCCTGTAAAGACCGAACCGAAAAAACAAGTCCTGTTGTTCAGAATATCACGGAGTCGGTCTATGCCTCCGGTATCATAAAAACAAAAAATCAATACCAGGTTTTTTCAACCGTTAATGGTTTAATTAAAAAGATACTGGTAACCGAAGGAGACATGGTAAAAAAAGGCGACCCACTAATGATCGTACAGAACGAAACCGCCCGGCTGAATATTGACAATGCCAAACTGGCTGCAGATTACGCCTCGGTAAGCGCCAACCAGGATAAACTGGATGAGCTGAAACTGAATACAGAACTGGCAAAAAACAAGCTGGACAATGATGAACTGCAGCTTCAGAGACAACGCAATTTGTGGAGCCAGGGTATTGGCACAAAAAACGAACTGGAACAACGGGAGCTTGCTTTTAAGACTTCAGGAAACAATTACGAAGCCGCTGTTTTACGATTGAATGAGTTGAAAAAACAACTGAATTTTGCTGCGCAGCAGTCGCAAAAAAACTTACAGATCAGCAACAGTATAGCCGGCGATTTTATCATTAAAAGTGAAATCAGCGGCAAGGTGTACAATGTTTTAAAAGAAACGGGTGAAACAGTAAATATTCAAAGCCCGGTTGCGATTATTGGTGACGCGGATAATTTTTTACTGGAACTGCAGGTAGATGAATATGATATTGCAAAAATAAGATTGGGTCAAAAAACGATGGTAAAACTGGATAGTTACAAAGGGCAGATTTTTGAAGCCACTATTTCAAAAATAAACCCGATCATGAACGACCGGTCCAAATCGTTTACAGTTGAAGCCACATTTGTAACAAAGCCCGCCACACTTTTTCCCAACCTCACCACCGAGTCAAACATCATCATTCAAACCAAAGAACAGGCATTATTGATACCGCGTACTTATTTACTGGATGATGACCATGTGCTGATGCAAAGCAAGGAAAAAAGAAAAATTACCACCGGGCTTAAGGACTATCAGCAGGTAGAAATTGTAAGCGGACTTACTGCCAACGACGTTATTCTTAAGCCGGCAAAATGAAGTACAAATTAATTTTCAGCATTGCCAAATCCTTACTGCTTGCCAGGTGGAAACAAACGCTGGTAGCGGCCGTAGGTGTCACTTTCAGTATCACCATGTTTATCACCTTGCTAAGTTTTATGACAGGGCTTAATAAGCTGCTGGATGGATTAATTTTAAACAGAACACCACACGTACGGCTGTACAACGATATCAAGCCAAGCAAGGATCAGCCGGTTAATTCGGCTGTTGCATACAAAGACTATCACAACTTTATAAGTTCTATAAAATCAAGCAGCAGCCGGCAGGAAATTTACAACAGTACTACAATAATAGAAAGCCTTCAGCGTGACAAACGGGTAGTTGGCATTGCACCCAAAATATTTGCACAGGTATTTTTTAATGCCGGCACAATTGATATAACCGGATCTGTCAATGGCATTGATGTGGAGGCAGAAAGCAATTTTTTTCACTTCAATGATTACATTGTTGATGGCAGGGGAACGGATATAAAAAATGTAGCCAACAGCATTGTACTGGGAAAAGGCCTTGCAACAAAATTGCTCGCCAATATAGACGATGTGATACAGGTAACAACAGCTAAAGGCGAAATTTTTCAACTGAAAGTGGTGGGCCTCTATCAATCTGGTATTTCAGAATATGATAAATCCGTGGCCTTTGCAAGCATCACTACTGCTCAAAAGCTATTGGGCAAACCGGCCAGTTATATTACCGATATACAGATAAAAATAACCGACCTTAACCAGGCGCCAAAAGTGGCAAAAGAATATGCCGGATTATATGGATGCGATGCAGAAGATATACAAACTGCCAACTCACAGTTTGAGACTGGCAGCTTTATCCGGACACTCATTTCCTATGCTGTGGGTATAACGTTGCTCATTGTCGCAGGTTTTGGCATTTACAATATTTTAAACATGATGATCTATGAAAAAATGGATTCCATCGCCATTTTAAAAGCCACCGGATTTTCAGGCAGCGATGTTAAAAAAATATTCATGGTAATTGCGCTCACCATTGGCTTTTTTGGCGGATTGGCGGGATTACTGTTTGGCTTTCTGTTATCATCCGGCATAGGCAGGATACCATTTAATATGACGGCATTACCCACCGTTACCACCTACCCCATCAATTACAGCCTGGTATATTATTCCATCGGTTTTTCTTTTTCATTGATCACCACTTACCTGGCCGGCTATTTTCCTTCAAGAAAAGCCAGCAAAATAGATCCCGTAATCATCATCAGAGGCAAATAATTATGAGCGAAATAATACTGCAGGCTAAAAACATCAACAAATATTTTCACGACCCTGTAACGGTTAAAGTTCTGAATAATATTACATTCTCTGTCAACAAGGGAGAGTTTGTTTCTGTAACCGGTAAATCGGGCTGCGGCAAAAGCACGCTGCTGTATATTTTAAGTACCATGGATACGGACTACGAAGGGGAATTACTGATTGACAATGAAACAATGACTCATAAAAAAGAAAAACAGCTGGCGCTCGTAAGAAATCAGAAAATAGGTTTTGTGTTTCAGTTTCATTATTTACTGAATGAATTTTCTGTGCTGAAGAATGTAATGCTGCCCGGGCTTAAATTAAATAAATTTTCAGAAGCAGAAGTGGAGCACCGTGCCATGGAACGCCTGAAAATGCTGGGCATCCAGCAGCTGGCTAACAAAAATGCCAACCAGGTTTCCGGTGGGGAGAAACAGAGGGTAGCCATTGCCCGGGCTCTTATAAATGATCCTTTGATTATAATGGGAGATGAGCCAACCGGCAATCTTGATAAAAAAAACAGCGAAATAGTCTTCAATATTTTCCAGGAGCTGGCAACAGAATTTAAGCAAACGCTGTTGATTGTAACGCATGATGAAGGTTTTGCAGAAAGGACAAACCGTATTATTCATATGGAAGACGGCAATATTGTTACTTAACCACCAAGCCCTTTAAAAAGAAAAATAGCATCAGGCGACGTCAGTAAGAGACGCTACCTGTAAATAAGGGGACCGGATAGAAATCCGGTCCCGTACTAAAATCCAATATCCTATGAAAAACCAGTATAAAAATAACATGAAGACTATAAAATAAAAATAACAATCGTCAACTCTTACACTGATTGAAAACAGTACTTTACTTGCTTTTAAAAAAACCCAGGGCGCATAAAGAAGGCCGGATAGAAATCCGGCCCGTAATTATCTAAATATACCTAATGAGAAACCGGGATAAAAATAAAGGGAACAACATTGTAAAAAAATAACTGCTATCATAAATAATGCTGATTGAAAGCAGCGTTAGCAGCCGGCTGCAACATTCAACAAATGATCTGAAGTGTTTAAAAACCAAGAGGCCGGATAGAAATCCAGCCCCGCATTAAAATTCAATACTCTTTGAAAACCATGGTAAAAGTAACTGCGTCAACGTTGTAAAAAAACAATATCCGTCATGCTATTATGTGATTTATGTCAGGTGTATGAAATGTAGCCGGCGGGTGTTTGCTTTTGGAAAAGGATGCGCAGGGTCAACTCCGTGGCTGATTAATATCATGAATAGTAATCAATAGTTTCGGCAATTTAGTAGATTCTAAAGATTGTTATGCCTGTAGTATCCGGAAAGAATATCAGAAAGATAACTCATTTGGACGCTTTTGAAAAAAACGCAGGCGTAGGCATTGTGATTACTGACAGCGAAGGTACAATTGCATCAATCAACCCGGTTGCACTTAAAGCATTTGGCTTCGCTAAAAAAGAACTCCTGGGCAAACCTGTTAATTTGATAATGCCCCATAAGCCTGATCAGATCATACTGCATTCAACAGAAGCCGGCCGGCTAAAAAGAACAAGACTGCCTGCAGTTGCCGGACTTAACATGGTTGCAAAAAGAAAAGATGGATCCGGATTTTTTCTGGAAGTGGCTTTAAGTATTTACAATGTCAACGGCGAAAAATACGTAATCAGTATTCTCAACAGTATCAGTGCCGGTAAAAAAACAGCAATCGCCTCCGGCTTCTTAAAAGATGCACTGGAACAGCTGGTGGAAAAGCGCACCCATGACTTAAAAGCTACACTACACCGGCTGGAAATAATCAATACCGAACTGGAAGAAGCTGCTGCCTTTCAAAAAGCAGTACTTAACAATGCAGGCGCTATGATTATTGCTACCAATAAAAAGGGTATTATAAAATTGTTTAACCCCGAGGCAGAGCTTAACACCGGGTACACCAACGCGGAAGTGATAGATAAAAAACAACCCGTACTTTTTCATGTCAAACAAGAAATACAACAAAGGCGGGCTGAATTATTACAAGAATTTGGCACTGTAATAAACGATGACTTCAGGGTACTGGTAGAAAAAGCAACCAGGAATATGCACGCCGAAGAACAATATACTTTCGTAAGGAAAGATGGCTCCACATTTCCAGTTATGTTAACCATTACTGCCATGAAAGACAGGGCTGGAAGTATTACCGGCTTTATGGGAATTGCCGTTGACATCTCTGAAAGAAAACAGGCTGAGGAAAATTTAATAGCAGCTTTAAAAAAAGAAAAAGAACTGAATGAACTTAAGTCAGACTTTATATCAATGGCGTCGCATGAATTTCGTACGCCACTCAGCGCTATTACATCTTCTGCCTACCTTATACAAAATTATACCAGCACAGCAGACCAGCCAAAACGGGAAAAGCACCTCAGCCGCATTTCTTCAGCCGTTGATATGCTGAATAATATTTTAAACGATTTTCTGAATGCAGGAAAAATTGAAGCGGGAAAGGTGCCGGTACATTTTACCCAATTTGATATTAAGCAATTCCTGATGAGTACGATAGCGGAACTGAAAAACAACCTGAATCAACATCAAAGAATTTATTATATTCATAAAGGAGACAAAAACGTATTTTTAGATTCATCGCTACTTAAGCACATAATTATTAACTTAGTATCCAATGCTCACAAATTTTCAGGTAGTGAGTGTCCGATAGAAATTAAAACCATTCACCTTCAACAAACGATTTCGCTTTCAGTAAAAGATCATGGCATTGGCATTTCTAAAGAAGACCAGCAACATATAACTGAACTTTTCTTTCGCGGAACCAATGCACGCAATATACAGGGAACGGGCCTCGGTCTGCATATCGTTTCAAGGTATGCGGCACTAATGCATGGAAGTATGACGTGGAAGAGCAAGTTAGAAAAGGGAGCGGAATTTATTATCACTTTTAAAAAACAGGAAGAAAATAATATAAAAATGGCGTGATAACAGCCAGTAAAATGTGGATCAGTTCTGGCTGTCAAAATTGTTTGATTTCTTATACATTTTTAAAGCCATTACAACTTACAAAGAATTAAAAATATGGTTATGAAAAAAATACTGTTAATAGAAGACAACGCAGATATTAGAAATAATACTGCCGAAATTCTGGAGCTTTCCAACTATAAAGTTACCACGGCCGAGAACGGAAAAATCGGGCTGGAAAAAGCAATGGCTGAAACTCCGGATCTGATTATATGCGATATTATGATGCCCGTACTGGATGGCTATGGTGTACTGCATGCCATTCATAAAAACGAAGTGATGAAAAATATTCCATTCATTTTTTTAACAGCAAAATCAGAGCGAAACGACTTCAGAAAAGGAATGGAGTTAGGTGCCGATGATTATATAACCAAGCCTTTCAGCGGTACTGAGTTACTGAACTCAGTTGACAGCCGTTTAAGAAAACTGGATCTTTTGAAAAGGGAATTTTCACCCGGCCTGGAAGGATTAGAAGACCTGATGAAACTAAGTTCCGGAAAAAATATGTTACAGGCGTTGGCTGAAGACCGCTCCTATAACAATTACAAAAAGAAGCAAACTGTCTATTCAGAAGGGAACCATCCAAACAGGTTATACTATGTTGTGAAAGGTAAAGTAAAAGTGTTCAAGCGCAATGAAGAAGGGAAAGAACTGGTTACAGATTTATTTAGTACAGGCGATTTTTTAGGCTATGTTGCACTGCTGGAGGGCACGGTGTATAAAGACACCGCTGTAGCAATGGAAGATTCACAACTGGCGCCCATTCCAAAAGAAGATTTTGAAGAATTGATTCACAACAATAAAGAAGTAGCTCAGCAGTTCATCCGCTTACTGGCCAATAATATTTCAACAAAAGAAAAACAACTGCTGGGGCTTGCATACAATTCCCTGCGAAAAAAAGTAGCGGAAGCTTTACTGACACTGCAAAAAAAATACAGCCAGGCAAGCGATAAATCATTTGTGATAAATATTAACCGGGAAAGCCTTGCCAGCATTGCCGGTACCGCAACCGAATCGCTTATCCGAACACTGAGTGATTTCAGAAGTGAAAAACTGATTGATATTAAAGAAGGTCATATCAGCATTATCAATGAAAAAAAGCTACAGTCCCTGGTGAATTAGAAAAAATACCGCCATTGCACAGGTGGAAAATTACTTTTTCAGCTGTTACTTATAGTTGATATTTGTGTCAGATAGGTATTGAACTCAATTTTTAATTTATTAAACTGAAACTCGGCGAGCGCTATATCCTCACGGAGCCGTTGTAGCCGGTTATTAATTTCAGCTATCAATTTTCCATTACTTGTCTCGCCTTCGGCATAAAGCTTTTCAATATGGGCAATATCATTCCGCAGTATACTGATCATTTCATCTTCCACTATAAAACGGCTTTGAAAATTTTCAACATCGTCAAGCAAACTTCTGTCGGGATTATCTTTCAGAATTTCTGCAATTCTATTTTTTAGATAAATATTTTCATCCATCATAAAGCCGAGTAAACGTTTCCACGTATCCTGCTCAAATTGTACCTGTTTAAATTTATCTGTCATTTTTTTACCGGTTTAATTATTTACTTAAAAAATGCTTAAACTGGTTTTACACCTCCATCAGCAATTTACCTAAAGCCGTGGGTTTTAATAAACCTGTGCTGCTGTATGCCTAAAGTATATCGGATCAATTGCAAATACTACAACTGTTTACTGTACTAACCGCAACATTTCATTTACTGGTGCAACACCCCCGGCATTTTTGCACTGGTATTTATTTCGTGTTCTGCCAGCTGCGACAGGCGGTCATCTATCTGCTTTTCATTTACTGCTGCTTCCCTGAAAAATACGGCGTGTTTTTCCAACTCAAGGGCATTTGCAAATGCAGCAGCAGTGCCGTAAGCACTTATTTTATAGTGATTGATTGCCTGTACGCATGCCAGCAAACACGCATCTTTTACTGTTGGGTCGGTGCAATTTTCAAGCTTCTCTTCCGCATCTGCAATAAAGGCTGGCATAACGCGGTTGGTAAGGCCTGCCGTAACTATTGCTTCTTCTTTATAAAATTCTTCCATCTTCTGTATGTGCTGCTGCACATAGTCAAAATACTTTTGCAAAACAGTTTTTAATTTAAGCGAGCCTGCGGTGTTGATCCAGTTATGTAAACTATTCTTGAGCACCGTTTCTGCAGTAATAAATTTACGGGCATCGTAATCCATCAGGTGATGCAGGTTGTTGATGATAGCTATATTTTCTTTCATGTCAGACGTTTTTTATTACAACAAAACTACCTGATAGCACAAGCCACAGAAATGACTGCTATCAATAAAAATATTGATTGTGCTCAGTGAAAAAAAGAACTACAAATACTGACAACAATCACAATATAAGTTGACAACTGGCATTGTATTACCGGTCAAAAAAATATTCTTTTAGGATATAATGATACCGGTTTTCAATAAAACTTGTACGCTATTTGTATGATAACCAACAACCATCGTTTAACCAATAAAAATAATTACAGATGCCAATAAAAAGACAACCGGGTAAACCCATCGAAAATCCTCTGCCCGAAAAACGGCCGGAAATAGAGCCTGTTCAGGAACCCGGAGAATTGCCTGTTCCTGAAGAAGACCCTGATATCATCCCGGATGAAGATCCGTTTATAACACCACCATACGAAATTCCGCCACCTGCGGAAGGACCGTAATAATAAAAACACCATCATGATAAACAGCGAAGCAACCAAAGCGATCGATTATAAAATGCTTGCAATAAGCAGTCCCGCTTTTTTAAACGAAACAATCATTCCGGCTCAGTATACCTGTGATGGCATCAATGTAAGCCCGCCGCTGAATATTGACCACATACCGGAAAAAGCAAAATGCCTGGCAATAATAATGGATGATCCGGATGCTCCGCTGCGCACATGGGTACATTGGCTGGTATGGAATATCCCGGTAACGCATCACCTGAAAGAAAACCAAATTCATGGCATACAGGGATTGAATGATTTCCGTCAGGTTCACTATAGTGGCCCCTGCCCTCCCGCGGGTACACACCATTATTATTTTAAAGTGTATGCGCTGGATGCGCTGCTTGATTTACCGCCTGCATCATCAAAGGTAGCACTGGAAAAATCCATGAGCGATCACATCATTGCTTTTGGCGAATTAACGGGCATTTATAAAAAAATAAAATGAAAGTCATATTATTTTCACTATTGGCATTTGTTGCCCTCACTGCACTCTTCTCAGGGTTGCTCCTCATCAGCAATCCCACGGGAGACCTGATGCATTTACCAATTAGCCTGCTGACACCCACGCCCTTTAAAAATTTTCTTGTTCCGGGCATTGTGCTGGCACTGGCAGTCGGCGGCATTAACATCACGGCGGTAATTTATAACCTGCTTCGTCATGCGAACCGCTACCACTGGGCTATAGCAGGCGGATTCACTTTACTCGGATTCATTATTGCACAAATGATACTGATACATGCAGCAAACTGGCTTCATTTTTTATACATCGGTATTGCCCTGTTGATTATTTTACTGGCTTACCAGCTGGAAGGAAAGTGGGCAGTGTAGCAATTCCTTAAACCACACATTAACAAATAACAATGGCGATCAATAAAAAATGGCATTTGCAGCATCCAATGCCAAAAAATCCAACCCTGCAAGACCGCATAGCCTGGCACCTGGAACACAAAAAACATTGTGCCTGCAGGGATATCCCCGAAAGTCTGAAAAAGATAATGCTTGCGAAAAAATAGTGCTGGGCCATGCAAAAATGTGTATGCCGTGCTTCCTGGCTGCTCAATATCACCTATATTCATTTTTTAAAACCCTGTAACTATGTTACAGCATGCTTTACTACACCATTAAGCCGGTGGTACTGTTAACTGAGTAAGGATGAATAAAATCGGTTATGTTTTATCGGGCGGAGGAGCCAGGGGTTTTGCCCACCTTGGAGTAATTAAATATCTGGAAGAACTTGGTATAAAACCACATGCCATTGCAGGCACAAGTGCCGGGGCAATTGCAGGAGCATTGTATGCTGCCGGCAAAAGCCCGGAAGAAATTCTGCAACTATTAAAGAAAAGCAACTACTTTGGCTGGAGCAATTTATTGTGGCGAAAAAATGGTTTCTTTTCCATGCATGCCCTTTATGAATTATTAAAAACAACCATCGCTGACAATGATTTTGAGGCAGTAAAAATTAAATTATTTGTTGCAGCTACCGATCTTGTAAAAGGTGATCCGGTAATACTTTCATCAGGCAAGTTGTTTGAAGCAGTTATTGCATCCGCTTCTATCCCGGTAGTATTTGAGCCGGTAGTTATGGGTGACCAGTTATTGGTAGATGGTGGTGTACTAAATAATTTTCCTGCCGAACCGCTTCAAAAAATATGCGATGTTATCATTGGTTCGTCTGTAAATAAACTGACCGATAACATCAGTACAAAATCAGTTTTGAGTGCTAAAAATATCATTGACCGTTGTTTCCATATGGCCATTGCATCGGCAGTGCACAGCAAGAAAAAAAACTGTGACGTTTTTATAGAATCTCCTTTACATGATTTTGACATGTATGATGTAAGACCAGCGGATAAAATATTTGAAATTGGATATAATACCGCTGCATTGTGCAAAGCCGAATTGCTTGCTGCAATAAAAAAAGTTGCTAAAAAAGAAGCTTGAAAAGGATACCTGTGTTGTTTAGTTTCCATGAAAAATAAAAGCAGCAACCTGCCCGCCAGGTTGCTGCCCGCGTAGTCAGGCAACAGGCACTTCCTTGCCATTCTTTTTCTTATCCATCATTTTTTCCAGCAGGTCGGGCACTTTTTCAAACATTGCTCCCAGGCCCTTTTTTGCTTCTGTTGAAATGAATGAAATCTGGTCGCCCCGGGTTACTAAAAAGCCGATGGGCGCAATACCCATCCCGGCACCACCACCAACTCCTGTACCTTCTCCCTTATTTTTGCCTTCCATACCACCATGTCCTTCGCCACCACCATAACCTAAACCAAGTCCAAATTTGATGATGGGCAGGCAGGTAAATTCGCCCAACTGAAAAGATTGTCCTATTACAGTTTGAGTGGAAGCTTCTGTTTTTAAAAAATCAGTAAGCTGTTTTAATGTGTCTTCAAAATTTAAAGCCATAACAGATCGGTTTATATTGTTAACAATAATTAATGCAATAATGCATATACAATTTTCCAGGGCTGGTGCTGCAGTTTCAGGTATGCATAATTTTCACCAGTAAAATTGATGGACAGGTGATGGTAAAAAAGGGGTATAAAATTCAGCGCATATAACTGACCATTCAATGTAAAATCACCAGTATCAATTGCCAGCCGCCATTCCTTTACTTCACATGCTTTTATGATGGCAACTATTTTTTTAAGGTTGTTTTTTTTCGCGGGCCTTGCTTTTTTATGTGTTGATTTTGCTGCTTTACCTGGCCTTCTTTTCATCTCCGAAAAGGGCATTGTTTTTTTGAAAAAAAACATCCTGAAACTAAACCTCCATGCTTCATCGTACCAGATTACAGCGCCGGCAAATTTCCCCCAGCGCATGCTGGCAAAAGGCACGCAGGTATCCACTTCCAGCACCACAGGCACAACCAGCAGCCAGCAAAGCAATAACACTATCAATGCTATTATGATGAACCAGTACATTGCTGCAAAGCTTTACAATCGCACCAGAGAACGCAATGATTTCAGTCAGCGAAAATGCTGATTCAAAGTTGTTTACATTCTGGTATTGTCCAAAAGCAATGTTCATAATAAAAACTAATTGAAAAACATTTCGGATGAGGCAAAACCTCATCAAAATCCAATGCTATGCTATTACACCAAAATCTGCTATAAACCTTTACTGATGGACATTTCGTTTTCAATTTTATTTTTAAGAAAGCTTGTAAATCAAAAAATATTTATATAGTATTGTACTTAAATCTGTAACCTCTTAAAAAACGATTGCTTTTTCTTTTACTTTTTGTTTTGCCTTTGCTTTACTTATTTCCAGAATCATTCTATCTTCTTAATTACTCCATCTAACAGCTCATCCGGCTCCTCATTAATACTTAAGGTCAACTTTTGTAAGTAAGTTTTTATATACCCCATAATGAACCATTTCTATCTTACAATTTCTTGTGATAAATCAATTCATTCTTATTATTTATCATCTTTTAAATTTTAATTTTATGACCCTCTTTCACACTTTTTCCAGTCAATTTTTAAAGCGGTACAATGCTACAAGTTTTTGTATTGTCTTTCTATTACTTTGTTTTTCTTTTTTGCATGGTTTAGCCCAGCCGGGGCCTGGTACAGCGCCTGTTGTTATCCCAACGGGCGGGTTTGCCGTTGAAGGTAACCTGCAGGCAAATACGCCCGCTACAGGCATCGGCGACTGGTTGCCTGGCCCTACAGGTGCCGGCGGTAATGTGCTGTTAAGCCCGAGTGGATTACCGGTTAATACCGCCACTACTTTTCACTTAACTGACCTTTATTCCAGCAGCAGTGATAATAATTTTTCAGGCGGCTTAAAGTTCGACCAGAATCCCAATCAATGGACATGGGTTACCAATCCTGTAGGTGATAAAGTGGACATCAACAATGCCCTTTTTCATTTTACTAAAAGTGCCAATGGCCACCAGTGGATAGTTGTTGCCGCGGATAGGGGCAGTAACAACGGAGACGCTTACATTGATTTTGAATTCCTGCAAGATACATTGAGTATTGTAAGCAGCCCGACAAAAAAATTTGTTTCCAGTGGTCCTGATGGCGGACGTACAAAAAATGACTTTGTGCTAACCCTTGCCCTTACAAAGGGTGGAAGCAGCGCCGGCTTCTTTGTAGAACGCTGGCAGGCAGTACCCGTTTCAACACAAGCGCCGGCAGGTTTTGATTATGTAGACCGGACGGCTTCTATTCCTGCAGGTTCTACTTTTGCTTCGGTTAATACCACCAGCGTACCCGTTGCCTTTGGTGCCTTTGGCTCTACAACCTATGCAACAAATACGTTTGCTGAAGCTGCGGTAGATTTGACCGCCTTGCTTGGAAGCTTTGACCCCTGCACTGAGTTAGGCATAAAAACTATTTTTATTAAAACCAAAGAATCACAGTCTCCCACTGCAACCATTGTCGACTTCATTACACCTCAGCCTGTTTCTGTTGTTTTAGGAGTTGCAGATGCCGGTGTCAATCAGTCCGTATGTTCTGGCGGAGCTACTACCAATTTTAGCCTTTCAGGTTCAGCCACACCCAGCCCCGGCGATGCACTACAAAGTTCCACATGGTCTGTAGTATCCGGTGCTGCAACATTTGACAATGCCAGTTCATTAACTACCATTGCACATGTTACCAGTGCGCCTGCAACAATACGCTTAACTGTAAAAACCAACTTTGGCTGTACAGTAACTGACGATGTGGTTTTATCTACCATCGCAGGACCAACAGTCTCAGCCGATAACAAATCGGTTTGTACCGGCAATACTGTGGCACTTTCTGGTTCGCCCGCAGGTGGTACCTGGAGCGGCGCCAACGTATCTGGCAGTACTTTCAATGCCGCCGCACTTGCGCCCGGCAACTATACAGCAACATATACCGTTACCGGCACCAATGGCTGCTCGGGCAGTGCCAATGCCACTATCACCGTTGTGGCTAATCCCTCTGCCCTGTTATTGACAGGAAGCGCCATCTGCACATCTGCAGCCGGTACAGGCACAATCACTTCCAGTACTTCAGGAGGCAGTTCTATCAGTTACCAGTTGTATAATTCATCCAACACAACTGTACAGAGTGCAAAAACAGGTACCGGCAGCGCATTAACATGGTCTGGTCTTGCAGCTGGTAATGGATACTATGTGATAGCCACAGCCTCGGGTTCAGCCACATGCAGTTCAACCAGTAACCTTGTAAATATTACAACTGTTGCCAATCCGGCGGCGCTGGTACTTACAGGAAGTGCTATCTGCGCAGCTACACCTAATACAGGCACAATCAGTTCATCTGCTTCAGGTAATAATACTGTTAGTTACCAGTTATATGATGGCACCAGTTCTCCTGTACAAGCCGCGAAAGCAGGTACCGGTGCTGCCCTAACCTGGTCGAATTTGCCAACTGGCAACGGCTATTACGTAATCGCCACCGGACCTGCTCCAACTAATTGTACAAGTAACAGCAATGCAGTAAACGTAGTGGTTGGTGTTACACCTGCAGCACTTGTGTTAAGTGGAAGTTCAATCTGCGTATCTGCTCCAAACACTGGTACTGTCAGCTCTGCTACTTCCGGCGACAATACCATCAGTTACCAGTTGTACAATGCAGCCAACGCTCCCGTGCAGTCTCCAAAAGCTGGTACCGGGGCAGCTTTAACCTGGTCAAATTTGCCAACCGGTACCGGCTATTATGTAATTGGCACCGGACCTGCACCTACCAGCTGCACCAGCACCAGTAATACTGTGGATGTATCAGACATAGCTAACCCATCTGCGCCTGATGTAACCTATGTGCCACCTGCCTGTACAGAAGTAACGTTCAAGGTAACAGTGAACAATCCGGCAGCCGGAGCTACGTATACGATCGTTGACAAAAACGGCGCTTCCATTCCTGGTGTATCCCCTTCATCCAGTGTAACAGCTGCCAACAGCAATTCATTTACCTTCAGTAACATACCTGCCGGTTCTGGTTACCAGGTAAGTGTTTCTTTGAACGGTTGCCAATCCGGCGCAGCTACCTGCGGTGCTTCACAGGGCGCCCGCATAGCAAAACAACCGGTTACCAGCAGTCCGGAAATTAAACAGATTACTTCTGTAAAGGCATATCCAAATCCTTTCAGTACCAGGATTAAATTTGTGGTAAATTCTGAAGTGTCTGGCAATGGTAACCTTGATCTATACAACCTCATGGGACAAAAAATAAAAACTGTGTACCAGGGTTATATAGCAGCAGGCAGCCAAAGCTTTGAATTGACTATGACCGCTAAACAGGTTGCCAACATGTTTTATGTTTTAAGAATAGGGAACAAAAAAATGTCAGGAAAAATAATGCAGATCAACCCCTGAAAGAGTTGATGTGATTTTAAAAAAGACCGTCTTTAACAGGACGGTCTTTTTTATTAAAGTGTCCATAATTGCAGAAGCGGACTGGTACATTTGTTTACAAATGATAATTTACTTTCCCGTTTGATTTTTTAATAACTTGCTATGCAGATATTGGTTTCATTTTGTCCGATTCACCAGCAAAATAATAAGCTTTATTTTGCTTCCGCTGTTTTACCGGCGGCTACTTATTTAATACACTAATTGTGAAAAAAACTATTCCCAAAAAAACACCATCCAAAAAAGCGCAGTCTCAAAAGCAAAAAACTACAGCCGCCGTTAAGCAAAACGATTGCTTTGTTGCAGGTATAGGCGCATCTGCAGGAGGACTTGAAGCTATGAAAGTTTTTTTCGATCACTTGCCCGCCAACAGTGGTATGGCCTTCGTAGTTGTTCAGCATTTGGATCCTACACATAAAAGCCTGCTTACGGAACTGCTGACTGGTCATACAAAAATGAAAGTAACAGAAGTAACAGATGGTGATTTAATCGAACCAAATACGGTGTATGTCATTCCTCCGAATAAAGATCTCCGCATATTTAACAGCCGTCTGCAACTAACCTCACCGGCAAAAAAAAGAGGTGTCAGAAGGCCTATTGATTTATTTTTTACTTCACTCGCAAGCGACCAGGGACACAAATCCATAGGCATCATACTTTCCGGAACGGGCAGCGAGGGCACCGCCGGTTTAAGAGAAGTAAAAGCTGCCGGAGGTGTTACTTTTGCGCAGGACCCGGTTACCGCACAATTTGCCGGCATGCCCAAAAGTGCAATTGATGCCAAAACAGCCGATTATATTCTGGCTCCGGAAAAAATGCCGGCACAAATTATTAAATACATAAAAAAACAGAAGAACCTGTTGCCGGGAACAAAGACAGACATGGCTGTTCCGCCAGACAACTTACTGAACAAAATATATTTGCTGATCCGCAATCAGACAGGCTGCGATTTTTCTGGCTACAAGACCAACACCATTGTAAGAAGGGTTACAAAAAGAATTGCACTCAACCAGCATAATTCAATTGAAGAATATGTAAACTTCCTGGAAAAAAATCCCGGGGAGGTAAATAAATTATTTAAAGATTTTTTAATTGGCGTTACTTCTTTTTTCAGGGATAAAGTGGTGTTTGAAAATATTGAGAAGAAGACCATTCCTTATTTATTTCAGCTGTGCAAACACAAGCAGCAAATAAGGATTTGGGTGTGCGGATGTTCTACGGGCGAAGAAGCCTATTCGCTTGCTATTTTGTTTAGGGAAGCTTTGCTGCGTAACAAGGAATACAACAAAATAATGATTTTCGCATCTGATGTAGACCAGGACGCCATTGAGTTTGCACGCAGCGGAACCTATACGGAAAGCAGCCTGGCTGGAATCTCTCCGGAACGTTTGGCACGTTTTTTTACCAGGAAAGAAAATGGTTTTCAGTTAAATAAAGAGATCAGGGAAATGGTGGTATTTGCGCACCACAACGTTATAAAAGACCCTCCCTTTTCCAAGATGGATTTAATTACCTGCCGTAACCTGCTGATATATATCAACAGCGATTTGCAAAAAAAACTGATTCCTGTTTTTCATTACAGTTTAAATACAGATGGCATTTTAATTTTAGGTACATCTGAAAGCATTGGTGACCAGGGAGATCTTTTTACGGATTTTGATGCTAAAAATAAAATGTTCAAAAAGGCAAAAGATATTGTGGTTCGCAAGCCCATGGCGGGGTACGAGTTGCCATATGCAAAAACACGTTCAGGCGCTTTTCCCCCTGCGGCGCAAAACCTTGTAAACGTAAAAAAAATAAATGTATCCGGTGTTATTGAAAAGTACCTGATGGATCATTATGTGCCACCAAGTGTTACGATTGATAAGAACAATGAGGTACTTTATTTTTCAGGCAATACCAGCCAGTTTTTGGATTTGCCGGGTGGAGAAGCAAGGCTGGATGTTTTAAAGATGGCGAAAAAGGGCTTAAAAATTCCACTGGAAGAAGCTATTAAAAAAGTACGCAGCGATAATAAGGAATGGAATATAAATGAAGTAGAAGTTAAGGTGAATGACTATTTTAAAACCATCAACCTGGTGGTAAAACCGCTGCCTTCAAAGGAAGCTGACCAGGAAATGCTGATGGTTGTTTTTGAGCCGCCGGTAAAAACCCAGAAAAAAACAAATCATAAAACCCGCCAACTTACCAAAAATAATGCCGGTACAGGCGACCTGGAAAAAGAATTAAAAATTACGCAGGAGTATTTGCAGTCTGCCATCAATGACCTGGATGCTTCGCGGGAAGAACTGCAGATAACGACTGAAGAATATCAGTCATCCAACGAAGAACTGCAAAGCACCAATGAGGAACTGGAAACATCCAGAGAAGAATTGCAATCTGTAAATGAAGAACTGATAACCGTAAACAATGAACTGCAGGATAAAATTGAACAGCTGTCTCAATCGAATGATGATTTAAATAACCTGTTGCGCAGCATTGAAGTAGCCACTATATTTTTAGACAGGGATTTAAAAATAAAAAGATTTACGCCTTCTGCATCTAAAATATTCAATCTTATACCTTCAGACATTGACCGGCCACTGGCACATTTAACCAACAACCTGTTATACAAAACGCTAAGCGAAGATGTAAAAGAATCGCTAAAAACCCTGGCAGTAAAATCAGCAGATGTGTACTCAACAGACGGCACGTGGTACCAGATGCGCATTATACCGTACCGCACGGTAGAGAACATTATTGAAGGGGTACTGGTAACCTTTATAGAAATTACGGAAGAAAAGAAAGTGGAAGAAAAACTAAAGAAAACAAATGAACATTTGAATCTTATTATGGAGTACCTGCCTGCAGTGCCGTTTACTTGTATTGCCGACCCGGTTATTCAATTTTCTTTTGTAGGCAGCAGTTGCGAAAAAGTTACCGGCTTTTTACCAGAACAATTTACAGCCAATTCGAATTTTTGGCTCAGCCGGATTCACCCTGAGGATGTAAAAAAAATGAAAGAAGCGTTTGCATCCGTTACAAAAAAGCAGAGCCTGGAAATGAAGTTCAGGTGGAAATGTGCCGACGGGAACTATAAACAGTTTATTAATTTCGTTCGATACGCTATTGCTGAAAACGGAACAAAGGCTTATATTGTAGGTGTTTGGCAAGAGGTAATCAATGAAAAGTAAAAATAACACTGTACACTATATTATTTTCTAAAAATAGATAGAAAATGAAAGCAGCAAGAAAAAATATGGGTGGCCTTACTGAATTACGCAAAAAAGCAGAAAAAAAACTAATGTACGGCGTAACGGGCGCAGGCACGGAAAGCATACGTCCATTAGAAATTGAACACGAACTGAATGTACACAAGGTTGAACTGGAAATGCAAAATGAAGAATTACGCTTAACCCAGCTGCAACTCGAAAAATCGCTTGATAATTATGCTGAGTTATTTCAGTATGCACCGGTGGGCTATTTTATACTGGATATAAATGGAATCGTGTTAAACCTGAATGACGCGGCATGTAAGCTGTTGGGAGAACATACAAATTGGGCAACAGGTCGTCCTTTCTCGGTATTTCTGCATTCAGAAATTTGCCAGGATGACTTTTACCGGCACCGTAATCTTGTTATTGACTCCGGTATGCCGCAGGAAATTGAAGTTAAATTTATAAAAAAAGATAGTGCTGCATTTCCTGCACTTATTACAAGTACCATTGTAAAAGACGAAGAAGATCATTTTAAATATTTTCTGTCAACAGTAAATGATATTTCCGAACGCAAAGAGCAGGAACTAAAAATGAAAATGGCACTGTCAAAGGAAGTAGAATTGAATGAGCTCAAATCACGCTTTATCTCTACCGCTTCGCATGAGTTCCGCACACCGCTCGCTACCATTTTATTATCTACAGAACTGCTTGAAAAATACAATGAGGCAGATGATGAAAAGAACAGAAAAAAACACTTTCAAAAAATAAAATCTGCTGTACTGGGGCTTACAGAAATTTTAATGGATTTTCTTTCACTGGATAAATTTGAAAATGGTGCAATCACCAATAGCCCCGAATATATCGACCTGGTAAGCCTTACCACAAGAGTAATAGAGGATATCAATATAAGAAGACAAACAGTGTTGTACAAACACGCTGACAAAAAACAAGTGGTTTACCTCGATCCAAAGTTGCTGAGAGTCTGTATCACGAATATCATAGGCAATGCATTTAAATATTCTCACGCAGATAGCCCGGTAGAAGTCACCACTGCGTTTGCGGATAATGACCAGGTTTTAATTAGTGTAAAAGATCATGGAATAGGTATACCGGAGCATGACAAGCCATTTATATTTGACCGGTTCTTCCGGTCAAAAACAGCCGAGGCCTACCAGGGCACCGGGCTGGGTTTGAACATTGTACAAAAATTTACCAGCGTAATGAATGGCCATATCTCATTTACCAGTGTTGAAAATGAAGGCTCCACATTTGTGCTGCAGTTCCCGAATATGTAATTGCAGTCCCGCTTGCAGACGCTATGTAAGCTAACCTGTTATGATGGCAGTCTGATGAGCCATTATTTTGCTGCTTCATCTTATTGTTTATTATGCCAGATCCAAATTTTGTCAATATCCACAAGTAATACTAATTTACACACTATAGTGACAGGTAACAAAATCATTTCTCCCAATCAAAAAGCTATGCCAGCATGATGAAACACAAAAAAAACAGTTCGGTCTTATTACTGATTTTGCTAAGTCTGCTAAGTTGTAAAAAAGCGGGTGCAGACAATGGAACCAGTACGGCTCCGACTAATCTTGTTATTAATGCTGTCGTAAGTTCAGACGGCAGCGGCAAGGTTGACTTTACCGCCAGCGCTAACAATGCTGTGTCATACGCATATGAGTTTGGCAATGGAGATATTAAAACGACCGTTTCGGGTATCATCACTTATCAATATAATGCAGGCGGAACCAATACCTATACAGTAAACGTTACTGCTACCAGCAGCTCTTCACTTACTGTAAAAACATCCATCCAGGTAACAGTCACCGTTACAGCGTCCGAACCCAAACTTTTTTGGTCGGATGAATTTGATAAAGATGGGGCACCGGATGCAACCAAATGGGGATACGACATTGGTAACGGAGACAATGGCTGGGGCAATGCAGAACTGGAGTATTACACTGACCGTGCTAAAAACGCAGTTGTACAAGGCGGTGTATTGAAAATAAATGCATTGAAAGAGGATTACAACGGCAGGGTTTATACTTCTGCAAGACTGTTGTCTAAAGGTAAATTTGATTTTACTTATGGGAAGGTGGAAGTTAGAGCCAAACTCCCTGCAGGAGCTGGTACCTGGCCTGCTATCTGGATGCTTGGAAGTGATATTGCTACTAACGGGTGGCCCGGTTGTGGAGAAATAGATATTATGGAACATTTGGGCCGCACCGAAAATACTATCTATGGCACCTTGCATTATCCAGGTCACTCAGGTGGCAGTGCCGATGGCCATACCACAGTGATAACAGATGCCACAAAAGCATTTCACATTTATACGCTGGAATGGACTGCGTCAGCTGTTAAAATTTATGCCGACGGGGTATTGTATCATACTACCATTAATAGCGGGAGCCTCCCTTTTAATCATGATTTTTTTCTTATTCTGAATGTTGCTATGGGTGGCGGGTTTGGTGGCTCAGTAGATCCGTCATTCACCAACGGCACAATGGAAGTGGATTATATCAGAGTGTATAAATAAAATATTTAGCAGGTGTTAAAAAAGGGCTGCTATGCGGCCCTTTCTTGTACAGTTCATCATTTACGTATATTGTTTTAAAGCGGGGATTCGAAATTACAACCGAGGCATTTTAACAAGCAATGATGTTTCAACTTTACAATAAAAAAAGATACCATCAGAAAAATCCAATGGTACCTTTTTTATACCAAAACTAACTACTAATGAAAAAAAACTAATTTTAATTACCCGGTTAAACCCGGTGTCCGGTTATGTATTTTATACTATTTTTTGAACGCCACTGTATCCGTTGCAGGCAAGTTTTTCTACCAGTAAAAATCATACTGCACCCATGCACAACTTGGTACATTGAAGTTACTGTAAAGCAATAAATAAACATCGTGCAAACGATTGCATAAAATATAAATCAAATGTACAACCCGGCTCCAGTTGAAAAAATAACCAAAAAAATATTCAGGTATTAAGGCTTGTAAAATCATCGGGGTTGCTACAGAATGTATGCCCAAATTGAATGACCACAATAAAGAGCATTCTGTAACAGCAGAACATTGGTCAAATCAGGAATACAATTCGTTACAAAAGAGCACAGTTTTTGCGCCATCCTAAGTAAATAAATATTGAAATATTTGGTTTTTTATCTACTTTGTAGAAAATTCTATACTAAATGCTGAATGTAATTGTTCCACTGGATTTTTCACAGACTTCTTTTAATGCTGCGCACTATGCTGCGCAAATGTTTAAGGGCAGAACAGACGTAAAGATCATACTATATCATTTTTATGAAGATGACAAAGACATCGCTGTAGCTAAAAATTATTTAAACAGCCAAAAAGAAGAATTAAGCCACCTGGTATCGAATATTGACATTGAACTTGAAAGTGGAGACAACTTTATTGACCGCCTGGCTGCTTTTGCCCACATAAAGGGGGCATTTATGATAGTAATGGGCCTTACGGGTAAAACACCCAGGGAACAACGTTTTTCGGGCAGCAATACGCTTAAACTAAGCGAAAAGGAAGTTTGCCCTGTATTAATTGTTCCTGAAGACGCCACTTACACCGGGATTAACAATGCGCTCATTACATCGGAATTGAAATCTGTTGAAGATACGCCTACCCTGCTTTGTATTAAAAAAGTACTGCAGTATTTTAAACCTGCCCTTCATATTTTAAACATCAACAGCAACCACTACATTTCTGTTACCGACGATGTGAGAGAGGAAAGGAATAAGATGGAAGGTTTGCTGGCCGAATTTAACCCGGAATTTTATTTTATGCGCTTGTACGACTTTCATGAGTCTGTTGAGGTATTTACAAGGGATAAAAATATTGATCTCATTATTATTGCGCCCCGTTATCATAACTTTTTTGAAAGGTTGTTTAAAACACAGCATACAAAAAAACTGATCTATCACAGTAAAGTACCGGTTTTAGCGGTGCATGAATAATTAAATCTATTTCTTCTAAATACAATTGGCGGCTTGCATGTGATGCAAGCCGCCAATTTATGTTAATTGATAACCGTTTATCTGGCTATCAGTTTCATTACATAGCTGTACGTATATTTTTTATCCAGCATCCTGTATTGCTGATGTGGCAAGGCTCCCCAACTATTATCACCACCAACTCCACGTTGTTTTAAATCAATGCTCAGGTAAACTTCCTTCCTTGGCTTGATGTCGATCCAATGCTGTTGCTTTTTGGTAAGGCCCGGATCAAGGTCTTCCGATTTATTATTGGTTGCGCTGAAGCAAATGGGTTGCGTGCCTTCTATCTGCAAACCAGTACCGGCTGCATTGGTAAGCGTTAACCAGCGGATGTCCGTTTTATAACCACTCTCTTGCGGACGGATATAATTCATCACAGCCTGGTTGGCTACCTCATCTTTATACAATCCAACAAATGAAGCCGTGTTTCTGTCGGTATAGTTTTCCCACGGCCCACGGCCAAAATACGCCAGCTGATTTACCTGTGCAGGTAGCTGCATGCGCATACCGAAACGTGGCAACTCAGGCAGGTTTCTTCCGGTCATGTCAATTGAGGCAGTCACCTTGATAGAGCCGTCATTTTGTATTAAATATTCCAGCGTATAGGGAACATTTATCCCGGCTAAGTCATACTCGACTTTAATTGGTAAGCCGGCTGTCGTTTGTTCGCCGACAGTAATATTTTTCTTATGAATGTTGCTGTGTGCATTGCGCCAAATGCCCATTTCGTCCGGCATATTATTGCCGAAATCATTGTCCGTTGGCGCACGCCAAAAATAGGGTTCAGGGAACTGGTTAATCAGAGATGCATCATTATTGATAGCGTATCGTCTTATCCTGCCCGTATTGGTATCAAAAACACCGGATATTTTACCAGCGGTAAAACTGATGTTACCATTGGATTTTGTAACCTGTAACTGTCCTTCTTTACTGCTGCTGGTTGCAAAATAATCACCTGCCATTTTAAACTGTTCTCTTGCAATTTCATGTCCGGCGGGCAACAGTGGCGTAGCTGTTTTAATTGATGCATATACCTCCAGGTACAATTCTGACCCTTCCGGGAGTTTATACTGTGGCAGGTTAAGTGTTATATCTTTTTGCTGATGTGGTGCCAACTGTACTGAAAAAACGTCTTCTTTCACTACCTCTCCATTACGCATCAGCTGCCATTTAAAATTGTACTGATCGAGGTTGGTGAAATCAAAAACGTTCATTACCGTTATAATACCTTTAGATACATCTTTGGCTTTGAATAAAATATTCTGGTACACTTTTTTTACTTCGTTCAAACCGGGATGAATGCTTCTGTCGCTGGCCACTAAACCATTGGTGCAAAAATTTTCATCGTTCTGCAAAGCATAGCCACCCAAATCGCCACCATAAGCCCACCAGGTTCTTCCATCAGGTGTGGTTCTTTTCATACCCTGGTCAACCCAATCCCAGATAAATCCACCCTGCATTTTTTTATCGCTCATAATTACATCCCAATACTCCTGGAAGTTACCATTGCTGCTGCCCATGGCATGTGAATATTCGCACATAATGAACGGCCGTTTTTTGCTGGAGGCCGCATAGGCTTTCATGTAACTCATTGCAGGATACATCGGGCAAACGATATCGGTATTTTCTTCTTCACCTGCTGATTCAAATTGTACATAGCGGCTGTTATCACGTTGCTTTATCCATTTGTAGGCATCATGAAAAACAGGGCCATTACCATTCTCATTTCCCAGCGACCACAATATTACTGATGGATGATTTTTATCCCGTTCTACCAAATCGTGAATACGGTTTAGGAAAGATGGCGCCCACAATGGTTGGTAGGCAATATGCTTTGCAGTATCGTACCAGCCTTGTCCCCCTGCACCCATGGCATGGGTTTCAATATTGGCTTCATCTACCAGGTACATGCCGTATTCATCACACAGCTTGTACCATTCCGGATCATTGGGGTAATGACTTGTTCTCACCGCATTGATATTGTACATCTTCATCAGCTGAAGGTCTTTTATCATCCCCGCTTTGCTGATCACGTGCCCTTCTACTTCATCATGCTCATGACGGTTGACACCATGTACGTAAGTCGCCACACCGTTTACAAAAAGCTGTGCATTTTTTATTTCTAGTTTTCTAAAGCCAATCTTGCTGCCGGTTACGCCCAGCACTGTTCCGCCTGCATCTTTCCAAGTAATAATACAATCGTACAGGTTAGGAAATTCGCCACTCCATTTTAAAGGATTTTTAATAACGCCATTAAAGGAAATTGTCTGTACAGAATCATTACCCGCTGTAAATTTTTGTTGCTTGCTGAAAATTGCCTTACCACTTTTATCCTGAACTTCTACCGCAACAGTACCATTCTTTATGGTGTTACCTTCAAACTGGCGCAAATCAACTGCTGCGCTGAAAAGCCCGTTGGTATAATTAGTATCTAGGTCGCCTTTTATAAAAAAATCCCATACTGTTAATGAAGGCAATGCGTATAAAAATACGTCCCGTTCAATACCGCTGATGCGCCAGAAATCCTGGTCTTCCATATAACTGCCATCGTGCCAGCGAAAAACCTGCACGGCCAGTATATTGTTACCTTTAACCAGGTATTTGCTGATGTTAAACTCGGCTGGAGATTTTGAATTTTTAGTAATGCCTACTTTTTGTCCGTTTACATAAACAAAAGCACACCCGGTGATAGACCCGAAGTGTAAAAGGATATCTTTTCCAGTCCATGTATCAGGTACAGTAAACTGTTTTCTGTAAGTTCCTACCGGGTTGTTGTCGCCGATATACGGTGGATTTTTAGGATAAGGATAAATAATATTCGTATAAATCGGAATACCAAAGCCCTTTAATTCCCAGTTGGATGGTACTGGAAGATCATTCCACCTGGAGTCATCCAGCGCTGTTTCAAAAAAATTCATTGGCCTGTTGGCATATTTATCGGTATACACAAATTTCCAGGTGCCGTTTAAAGACTGGTAAAAAGGAGAATGGCTGTAGTCATCATTTTTTACGTCGGTCGCGTTAGTGAAAATCATAGCCGTAGCATGTGGTTTTTCCTTGTTGAGCGACACCAGTGAAGGGTTTTCCCAGTCGTTGAGTTGCTGGGCATAGCATACATTAAATACTAAAAAGGCAAGCAGTAAGATCGGCTTCATGTGTTGGTTATTTGAGTGAATCGTTTAAAAGTAAAAGTAACAATTAAAAATAATGGCACGTTGAAATTGTTTACCACTTGCCAATATTAATTGTTGACAGACGAGACACGGTACATGCAAACCACTAAGCCACGTATCCATCCGGCAATTACAGAAAACTACTTACCGTAAAACCAGTTGAGCGATAGTGCCTGCGCTTCTTTAATTTTGCCGTTATGCCTCCGGCAAAATGCCTGCAAAATAGCTGCAACATTGCCGGACCCGGGCTTTGCCAGTTCGTTGCGGCAGGCAATTAATTGGGCAAATGCAACAAACAAGATAACAACGGATGACAATTTTGAAAGAAGAGGTTAAAAAATATAACATGCTACCAGCTGCTAAACACAACAAACTTATTCATTTATTTATTGGAGCAATGCTGCTTCTTGGCATTCAGCCTGCTTTTTCGCAACAGACGCCACCCGTTTTGGACAAACAACCTATAAGCGACAGTATGCTGCCTACACTGGTTACCAAAGTGGCAACCTACACTGCAACAATTGACCATACTGATTTTTTAATCCGGCGAAAGTTCAATATCACCCCTATTTCGCTGAATATGCCTGAAATTGAAAGGAAGATAAAAGGCTTTAAGGCCCGGTTGGAAAAAAATGGCAGCCATATGAACTTGCGCAGTTTAAACAGCGGCGTAATTATGCTCACGGAAACTTCAGATGATCTTTCTGCTTACCAGTCCATCCTTTCAAATTACAGCAGAGAACTCACCCAAAGCAATACTGAGGTAAAAAAAATACTTCGTGACCCAATACTTAACGCCGAAGTAAATGATTCTGTGATACAGGAACAGTTGGAAGACATACGAACTGAAGGACGTTCATTGGATTCACTGCAGCAAAAAGTTATTAACAGGGTGAATCTATTGCGAAACAAAGTATCGGTCAATTTATTGCAGGCAACGGATATTATTTCAGATATGCGGTATTTAACCATCTCTTTAAAACTCGGCATCTGGAAACAGGAAGAAGCTCCGCTATTTACCGCAACACAGCAAGAGTATAAAAACAACCTGGCTGAAATTACCGGGAACGCATTAGTCAGATCCGGAAAAATCATCATGATCTACCTCGGTGAAAAGTGGGATGTAATCACGCTGGGACTGCTGGTATTCATTTGCATTTTTTCCTGGACCTGGTTAAATATGCACCGGATAAATAAACAGGAAAATAAAGACCTGGTACTGGGGCCGATACATTTTTTGCGCAGGAATGTGTTGATTGGTTGCGGGATGGCGCTCTTTACCTACCTGCCTTATTTTTTTGCTAACCCGCCGATGTCGCTGCTGCATGCACTTGAACTTTTCAGGTTGCTATTGCTGGCTTATCTTATCTATCCCTACCTGGCAAAACAATCCAAAATAATATGGCTGATAATTTGCCTGCTTTGGTTGTATTATGCCATGGACGACCTGTTGCTGGAATCAGCATTGGGTGAACGTTGGGGACTATTCTTTAGCGGTATTATAATGGCCGCTGTTGCCATAAAAATCACCAACCCACGACAACCACATTTTTCCGGCATACCTGAATCTCCTGCTACAAAAACATTGGCCATTTTTACGCTCACCCAGGCGATACTTTCCATTTTTTTTAACCTTGCCGGCCGGGTTACACTGGCGAAAATATTTGGTGTAAGCGCCATTCAATGCCTCATGCTCGGGATCAGTTTAAAAGTGTTTTGTTCCATGGTGATGGAAGCGATATATCTGCAATCTGAAGCCTACCACGATAGCCGCATTTCTGCCTTTATCGATTTTAAGACGCTGCAGCATCGCTTTGTAAATATATTGTGGATACTTGCATCAACTGTGTGGACTATCTCACTGGCACGCAACCTGACGTTGTACGATACAGTGATTCAGTTATGCACTCATTTTTTCGAAGCCACCAGAACCATCGGCAGCATGGTATTTACTTTTGAAAGTGTAGCCATTTTTATTTTCATCATCTGGTTATCATCTGTTATTTCAGGGTTCATCAGCTTTTTCTTTGGCAGCGAAAAATTACATACAACCGGCAAACGAAGCCGGCTTGGTTCTATGATGCTCTTGATACGGCTTGCCATATGGATACTCGGCTTTTTTATTGCAGTGGCCGCGGCAGGTATTCCAATAGATAAATTGTCTATCATGATAGGCGCTCTTGGAGTAGGTATCGGATTTGGATTGCAGAATATCGTAAATAATCTTGTATCCGGTGTAATACTTGCTTTTGAGAGACCGATACAAGTAGGCGACCTGATTGAAGTAGGCGGAAAGATGGGGGTGGTAAAAGAAATCGGCGTACGCTCCAGCAAGATCAATAACAACGAGGGTGCGGACATCATTGTGCCCAACGGCGACCTGCTTTCACAGCACCTGATCAACTGGACAATGCAGGACCGCAACAAGCAGGTTGAGTATACAATTGGCATACCTTACAACAGCGACATAGAAAAAGTAAGGGGAATTATAAGGGAGACCCTGGCAGGCGAGGAAAAGATTATGGCCGCACCTGTCCCATCCATTACAGTAAAACAATTTGGAGAAAGAACAATTGATTTAAAAATATCGTTTTGGGTATTTGATCTTTCCGAAGCCGGAGCAACCAGGAGCAATGCCATGATTAAAATCTACGAAAAGCTGACAGCGGCAGGTATCCAGCTTCCGGTAAGCCCGTGGCCCCTGGCTGAACAAAATGTACAACCCGATACAGAAGCAAAAAACATGGATTAAACAGGCCTTACAGGGCATTTAATGCCGTTGTATAACTGGTTCATTTTACGTAGAATATCAATTCATATTGATTTTGCAATAGTTTGGATCAGGAATTAAGACCGGCAATAAAAACCGCTGGCAGAATTTGGGTGACGTATTCTTTTGAGCACAAAAAAAATGCTCCAGGAATGGAACATCTTAAAATATAAATCCTGAATTTAATTTTCGTGTTTTTGATTCAATTCTGTTTCTTCAAGATCACTGTTTGGGATTTTATAGAATTGGATATTTCTTGTCGCTCTTCGCTGCTGTTACTTTCTGATGTAAAAATGCAATGATTAATCCAGTTCTTTTTTATTTTTCGTTTAACAAATTGATTGTTTCGATGAATAGTTGATAATATCCGATTGAATAAATGGCTTGATTTATAACAGCTTCAAAGTAATAGGAATTTATAATTCCAATTAAGACCGGCCATAATAACCGCTGGCAGAATTTGTGTGACGTGTTCTTTTGAGCACAAAAAAAATGCTCCAGGAATGGAACATCTTAAAATATAAATCCTGAAT
>NZ_JAQBNR010000024.1 GCF_028288465.1 Ferruginibacter sp.
TATTTCTGCCGGTAACACCGGCAGTGCAGACAATACCGGGTATTTTATATTCATAAGGGGTGACCGTAACCCTGCCAATACGTGTACCTGCACTTTTACAAACACAACTGTTAGCAGCATTGGTGCACTACAAACAGGCACGCAGACTTTCCCTGCTTCTTCTGTAGCTGGTAAATATACACTGATCGGCAATCCGTATGCTTCTCCGGTAAATTTTGAGAATCTTACAAGGAATAATCTTGTCAAAAGATTTTACGTATGGGATCCGTCATTGAACATAACAGGCGGCTATGTTTCAATGGATGACGTGGATGGAACTGGCAACTGGCTGCAGTCTGTACCAAGTGCCCAGACTACTGATATTCAATCAGGCCAGGCATTTTTTGTAGAAACCCTGGCTGCAGGTACAGCCTCTATCAGCTTTAATGAGTCAAGCAAAAGTGTTAACAGAAGCAATGTAGGATTTCGGCCAATGGGTGTTCCATCAGGACTTATCAGAACCACGTTATACTTATTAAATGCAGATAATACAACCACATTGGCGGACGGCACTTTCGTTCAGTTCAACAATAAGTTCAGCAGTGGACTTGACCGTAATGATGCCCTAAAATTTGGCAATACAAATGAAAACCTGAGCATTGTAAGAAATACAACTTCACTGGCCGCGGAAAGAAGGCCGGAACTGACTGTAAATGATACCATCTATTTTAAATTAACGACTACCAGCCAGAGAGCTTACCAGTTTGTGTTTGATGCAAGCAATATGCAGCAGCCAGGTATGGTGGGCTATTTGCTGGACAGCTATCTTGGCACCAGCACGTTGGTGAGCCTCGATGGAAAAACTACCGTTAAATTTTCGATCAATGCTGCTGCTGCTTCTGCAGCAACCAACCGTTTTAAAATCGTGTTCAAAACTACAACTGTTTTACCCGTAACATTTACTAGTGTGAAGGCGTACCAGCAGAATACCGCAATAGCCGTAGAATGGAATGTAGAGAATGAAATCAATATGGTAAAATATGATGTTGAAAAATCGACAGACGGTTCAACATTCACTTACGTAAACACTACAGATGTCAGTGGTACAAGCAACGCTAACAATACTTACAGCTGGTTAGACGTTAAACCTACGCAAGGAGTTAATTATTACAGGATTAAATCATACGACATCAATGGTGACATCAAATATAGTGTGATTGTAAAAGCAACAATGGCAGCTGGTACCAGTGGCTACAGTATTTATCCCAACCCTGTTACGACCAACGTCATCAATCTTGTAATGACCAATCAACTTGCCGGCAAATACCAAGTACAATTAACCAATGCAATAGGTCAGGTAATCCTTGTAAAAGACATCCAATTCCAAGGTGGTACCGGTACGCAGTCATTGAATACGGTATCTAAACTAACGGCAGGCGTATACCAGCTGGAAATCAGTGGACAAGATAACACGCACGAAACACAAAAAGTAATTGTTGAATAATTAATTGTGAATCGCATAATGCACAAATTGAGAAGGCGTATGAGCAGGTAGAAGAACAATGGAAACAACAGATAAAAAATAAAGATTAATACACTGAATCCCTGAAATATTTTGGGGATTTGGTGAATGGCAAAACCTAACAAAAAATAAACCAATAGTATGAAAAAGCTTTACCTCGTGACACTGCTGATATTGCAGCTGGCACTGGCTACCAAAACCAAGGCCCAGAATGTTGGCATAAACGCCACATCAAGTTTGCCCGACAATAGTGCTATGCTGGATGTGAGCGCCACTGACAAGGGTTTCCTCGCCCCGAGACTGACAACAGCGCAGCAAAATGCCATTTCGCTTCCAGCCACAGGTTTGCTGATTTTTAACACCACAGATAATGTGTTTAAAGTGAATACCGGCACGCCCGCTGTTCCTTTATGGACGCCTTTAGCTATGGGCAGTGGCGCTGCCATCAGCTCCCTCAACGGGCTAACCGGCGTTACGCAAACATTTGCAACAGGTACATCCGGTACCGATTTTGGAATAACAAGTTCCGGAACGGCACATACCTTTAATTTACCTACCGCCTCAGCAGTCAACCGCGGCGCATTGTCGTCTTCCGATTGGAGTATTTTCAATAGCAAACTTGGTTTAACTTCTTTGTCGGCCACAACACCATTGAGTTACAATAACACTACCGGGGCATTTTCCATTAACCAGGCAAATACCACCACCAATGGTTATTTGAGTAATGCGGATTGGAATACTTTTAACGGAAAACAAGGAGCAATTTCGCTAACTACTACCGGTGGTAGCGGTGCAGCCACATTGGTTGGCAACACGCTCAACATACCCAACTATGCAGGATTGTCCTCTTTATCTGCGACAGCACCCTTAACTTATAATAGTGGTACCGGAGCTTTTGCCATTACGCAGGCAACAACATCCGCAAACGGATACTTAAGCAATACTGATTGGAATATTTTTAACAGTAAACAGACTGCAATAAACGGTACAGGTTTCGTAAAAGCATCAGGGACAACTATTAGCTACGATAATAATACTTATCTCACTTCTGCAACAGGTAGAACAAACATAAGCCTCACTACTACAGGCACAAGTGGTGCAGCAACTTACAATAACATAACTGGCGTATTGAATGTGCCTGTTTACCCTTCCAATGCAGGAACGGTAACAAGCGTAGCTGCATTAACGCTGGGAACAACCGGAACTGACTTAACATCAACAGTTGCAACAGGAACAACAACTCCGGTAATTACATTAAATGTGCCTACTGCATCTGCAACTAACCGTGGCGCTTTATCTTCTGCGGACTGGACTGCTTTTAACGGAAAGCAGGCAGCAATTTCATTAACTACTACCGGCAATAATGGCGCAGCTACTTTTGCGGCCAATACCTTAAATGTTCCTACCTATACCCTGGCAGGATTAGGAGGCATTTCTTTAAGTGCGCTTTCTTCCTCGGCTCCTTTAACGTATAATAACACAACAGGTGCATTTGCCATTACGCAAGCAACAACCTCTACCAATGGTTATTTAAGCAGTGCCGACTGGAATACGTTTAACAACAAACAAGGAACCGTATCCGGAACAGCTAACCGTATTTCGGTAGCGGCTGGTGTAGTTGATATTAGCTCCACCTACATTGGACAAAACACCATCACAACTTTGGGAACGATTGGAACCGGAACATGGCAGGGAACTGCCGTAGGCGCCATATACGGCGGCACGGGTCAAACATCCGTTACAACAGGTGATCTCCTGTACGGTTCCGCTGCCAACACATGGAGTAAATTACCCGCAGGTGCCAACGGGCAGGTGCTTACTTTGGCAGGCGGTATTCCTTCCTGGTCTTCCAATCCCGGATCTACAGCATGGAGTTTAACCGGCAATTCTGTTACTGCAGGATCACAGTTTCTGGGCTCAACAAATAATGTTTCGCTTAGAATGAGAACCAATAATGTTGAAAGAATGGTGGTGGACAGCACAGGTAAAGTAGGTGTGGGCACCTCTTCTCCCCTGGCAACTATTCACGTTAAAACGGGAGCTTCAGGAGCCAGTAGTATTTCAAGCCTTGCCAATCAATTTTTGGTAGAAGGTCCATCTAACACAGGGATGACTATTTTGTCTCCTGATGCGAACGACAGCAGAATATTATTTGCCAGCCCTGGTAATTCGATAGGAGCTCAGCTTGTCTGGAGATATTCTTCAAATCTACTAAGGATCGGAACCTATAATACAGGTGGGCAAATTGCATTTGAGAATGGCATAGGCTCAGAACAAATGAGGATTGATGCAGTAGGAAATGTTGGTTTTGGAATAACGGCTCCAACCGCAAATATTCACTTAAAGGCCAGTACAGGAGCGGCCAAAACTGCTCCATTAAAATTTAATGCAGGAACAAATCTAACCACTCCTGAAGATGGAGCAGTAGAATACAATGGCACCCACTTTTATGGAACAATAGGATCTACCAGATACCAGCTGGATCAACAGGCCACAGGAACAGCCTGGAGCCTGACGGGTAACGCTGCCACTGCAGGCTCCCACTTTTTAGGTTCAACAAACAATGTTTCCTTAAGATTCAGAACCAATAATACTGAAAGAATGATTATTGACAGTACTGGTAAAGTAGGGGTTGGCTTAACTGACCCCACTGCGGGTTATTACCTGTCTGTAAAAGATAATCTGGAGATAAGAAGAACTGCTACAACGGCACAGATGATTTTTACAAATACAGCCGGTTCTGGTAACTTTAGAATTGGTGGAGACGGTGGAGATATTTACTGGCAGGGCGGCGGAGGACAATCCCTGCAGATGGGCTCCTACTGGGCTACCATTTTAGGTGGTGACAGACAAACAGCTGCGTTCCCTGCTTTTATTGGGGGCATCTCAGGAACCAGTGTTATTGTGGCGTCACAGCGGGATGCAAGTGTTGCATTAGGTATACAAGGCAACAGCGCTACACAAACAGCCAATTTAACGGAATGGAAAACGTCTTCAGGTAATGTACTTGACGTGGTGGACGAAGCAGGGAATGTCGGGATAGGTGTAACCACGCCTTCAGCTGCTTTACACCTCGGAGCCGGTACTGCAGCTGCAAACACAGCCCCTTTAAAATTCACTGCAGGCACAAACCTTACTACCCCTGAAAACGGCGCGGTGGAATTTAATGGTACGCACTTTTATGGAACTGTTGGCGGCACCCGCTACCAGTTAGATCAGCAAGCTGGCGGCGGTACGACAACGGTAGCCAACGGAGGTACCGGGCAAACATCCAACCTAACAGCTGGTGGTGTTATTTACGGGGCAAGTACAACGGCAATGGGCTCTACTGCTGCAGGTACAACAGGACAGATACTGCAGTCTGCCGGAGCGGCCACACCGGTGTGGGTAAATGGCGGAACAATGATGTTAAGCGGTAATACAAATAATTCTACAGAGACTACTTCGAGTGGCGGTCAAAAAAATTATTATCCAATTACGGGTACAATAAGTTCTGTTTCAACATCAGACGTTCAGGCAGGAACCAGAACGGTGATGTCCAGAGCCGGCACAATCAGGAATTTATTTGTAAAATTAGACGGATCGCCCGGTGGTGGTAATAATCTCATTGTCACGGTTTATAAAAATGGGACTGCACAAACACTTACAACTACCATAGGTAACCCTTCAGTAAGTGGTTCTGACACTTCCAACTCATTTACAGTAGCCGCAGGGGATGAAGTCGGCATAGTAATTTCCTCTACTTCCGCTCCAGGCACACATCGCAGAGTTAGCTGGTCGGCGGATTTTACTTACTAGATCTTAATTAATTCAGTTAGAGAAATACAGATCCATATCGAAGGAGAATTTTCCCTCGAAAAGTTCAGGCCCTGAAGGCCAACTAAATTCAAAGCAAGACACCAGGCCCAATAGGCCTGGTGTCTTGCTTTGAATCTTTTCCCAAATTGAAAATGGACATATTTAATGATGTAAGCGAGAGTGAAATCCTATCCATTGTTTTACGCCGGACCAATAATTGCCGATCTTTTCTCAGGTTTAAAAAGAAATTTTGTTAAGAAAAAGTTATCAAAATTTAGGAATTTTAAAAAAAGTCTGTTACTTTCGTTTTCTTACCTACTGATTTCTGATCCATTATCATTACAAATTCCACTTCTATTTGTTCCTATTGCATTCCGTAACTAAGATTATTATCCTTACTAACAACCACGTCGTTTTACGATAGCCCATTCCAAAGAAGATACTTTTTTAAAATCATTAGTCTATGCAATAATGGATGTTGCATTGTAACGGACTGTAGCTTTTAATAATTGCAACAACTAATAAACAAGTTTACAATAGAATAAATTTTACATCTTAACCAAAACAAGCCATATGAGCAAGCTAATTTTTACCCGGCTAACACTCGCATTTATGTTGTTTTTAACCTTAGGTGCCTTTAAGGCGCAAGGACAGGCAACCATTAAAACTGATTTGCTGGATTACCCGCCAGGATCAACTGCAATTATTACTGGTACCGGCTTTCAGCCCGGTGAAACGGTAACGCTGCAGGTAATTCACGTGGGAGACGATCCATTGGGTACTGATGCGGCGTATCACCAACCCTTTACCACAGTTGCAGATAATAGCGGAAACGTGTCATCGTCTTGGGACGTTCCAACAGATGGTGATGCCCTTGGGGCAACTTTTTTGTTGACTGCGGATGGTGGAAGCTCGGGTTTACATGCGGAATGGACGTTTACAGATGCAAATACAAGTTTAACTGTTGACAATGTAACGGGAATATATGGAGGAACTGTAACGCTGACAGCTACTCTAAAACAGCAAGGGGGTGGTAATCCTCCAATTTCAGGTAAGACTATTAGCTTTACATTAAATGGCACCTTGATAAATACAGCTGTCACAAATGCTTCTGGAGTCGCAACCCTTTCATCTGTTAGCCTTGGCGCAATAAATGCGAATACATACAATACCGGTGTAGGGGCCAGTTTTGCTGCAGAACTTCCTACTTGGTCAGCCTCTTCTGGCACTGGTAAATTAATTGTAAATAAAGCTGACCAAACAATCACATGGGCAAATCCTGCCAACATTACATATGGAACGGTATTAAGTGCAACGCAACTTAATGCAACGGTTGCAGGAGTTTCTGGGGGATCTGCTCCAGGCGCATTAACCTATACACCTGCATCAGGTGTGTTACTATCTGCAGGAAGTCAAACATTACAGGTGGATGCTGCAGCAACTACAAACTATAACGCAGCTACAAAACAAGTAGCGCTTGTTGTTGATAAAGCAAACCAAACAATTACATGGGCAAACCCAGCCGATATAACATACGGAACATTGTTGGGTGCAACACAATTGAATGCCACGGTGGCTGGTTCTGCAACAGCGGGAGCTTCTGCACCAGGGGCATTAACCTATACTCCTGCAGCAGGTACTTTATTAAATGCAGGATTGGCGCAAACTTTAAGTGTAAGTGCTGCGGCAACTACAAATTATAACGCTGCGGGACCAAAGACAGTACAGATCAATGTAAACAAAGCAAATCAAACAATTACCTGGGCAAATCCTGCCGCCATTACTTATGGCACCTTATTGAGCGCAACACAGTTGAATGCCACGGTGGCTGGTTCCGCAACAGCAGGGGCTTCCGCACCAGGAGCATTAACATATACACCTGCTTCAGGGACGCTATTAGACGCTGGAGTCGGTCAGACTTTAAGTGTGAGTGCTGCAGCAACTTCCAACTATAATGCGGCAGGCCCAACGACGGTTTTAATAACCGTAAATAAAGCTGATCCGACCATCACTTGGGCAAACCCAGCCGATATAACATATGGTACACTATTAAGTGGAACGCAACTTAATGCGGTAGTGACAGGTTCTGCAACAGCGGGTGCAACTGCACCTGGTACTTTAACCTACACGCCATCGTCGGGTACCCTATTAGATGCAGGGTCCAATCAAAGTCTTGTTGCAAATGTTGCATCAACTACAAATTATAATGCCGCAACAAAAACAGTTAAGATCAGTGTAAGCAAAGCAGACCAAATCATTACCTGGTCGAACCCTGCCAACATAACCTACGGCACATTGCTAAGTTCAACACAATTGAATGCATCAGTAGCAGGTGTCGCTGGCGGATCTGCCCCGGGTGCTTTAACTTATAACCCAGTTGCTGGTACTTTATTAAATGCTGGCACACAAACATTAAGCGTAAGTGCAGCACCTACATCAAATTATAAACCTGCTTCAGCATCAGTAACACTGATTGTTGATAAAGCTAATCCTACTGTTAATGTAACAGGATACAGTGTCACTTATGATGGCAATCCTCATACAGCGACATACACTATTACTGGTGTGAATGGTGAAACAGGTGCAACAGTCGGAACAATCAATGTTGCCGGTACTACTCATACCAATGCAGGAACTTACAATAATGATCCGTGGTCATTTACCGGTGCTGCAAACTATAACAACGCAAGTGGTAATGTTAATGATGCGATCGCTAAAGCTGATCCTACCGTTACTGTTACTCCATACAGTGTGACCTACGATGGCAATGCTCATACAGCTACTTACACCATCACTGGTGTGAATAGTGAATCAGGTGCAACTGTCGGAACAATCAATGTATCTGGCACTACGCATACCAAAGCAGGAACGTACAATAATGATCCGTGGTCATTTACCGGTGCTGCAAACTATAACAACACAAGTGGTAATGTTAATGATGCGATCGCTAAAGCAAACACAAGTATTACAGCTGCCAATGCAAGTGGTACAACAGGTGGAACTACAACCCTGAAAGCTACGTTAACAGATGTTTCAAATAATCTTTTCTTAAGTGGCAAAACCATATCATTTAAAGTTAATGGAAGCACGGTTGGCACCGGAACAACAGACATTAATGGTGTTGCAAGCTTAACATTTAATGTTTGCGTCGCCAATGAAGCTACAATTCAGGCAAGCTTTACTGAAGAATCAAATTACCTGGGTTCAGTTTCTAATACTGCTACATTATCTGTAACTGCTGCACCGACATATGTATGGTCAGGCACTAATGTTAATGGAACGCCTCAACAACTTCCAGCGAGCGGAGGAATAACTATTAGTCCGACAGTAACCTTTACCGGAGTGACATTGACAAACGTAACTATCAATTGGGATGATAATACAAGTTCTGCTGTAATGGCTGGTCCTTACACAAACTCAATTTCACTTGGTTCACATAATTATAGTACACCTGGGGTTTATGCTCCTAAAATTACGGGCACCGATGCCTGTGGTAATAATATTACAAGTATGTTCCAATACATTGTTATCTACGATCCAAATGGAGGTTTTGTAACAGGTGGCGGATGGATCAATTCTCCTGCAGGTGCTTATATAGCTAACCCTACTTTAACAGGCAAGGCAAATTTTGGATTTGTTGCTAAATACAGGAAGGGTTCAACCACAATTGTAGATGGAGAAACTGAATTCCAGTTCCAGGCAGGTAATCTTAAATTCAATAGTTCAGCATACGAAAACATGTCATTAGTTATTGGTGGGGCTAAGGCTAGTTATAAAGGAACCGGAACTATTAATGGTACCGGCAGTTACAAATTTATGCTGACTGCGATTGATGGTGATGTAACCAACGGAGGCGGCCTGGATAAAATAAGAATGAAAATTACCGATCTTGCGGGAGTTACTGTCTATGATAACCTTGTAGGTGGTGGGGGTGATAATCTTGATCCTACTACTGTGATAGGCGGCGGTTCAATTGTAATACACAGCACTTCGAAAACCGCAAGAACCATGGAAGTAGCTGCCCCGGCTGCAATAGAATCTTTGGCAACCAAATTCACAGCAAAGGTTTTACCAAACCCATCTCACAATCAATTCACCTTCTTATTTAGTTCTCCATCTAAAGAAGTAATAAGAATGAATGTGCTTGATTACAATGGCCGATTGATCGAACAAAGCAAGAACATTTCTCCAACACAATCATTGCAGATTGGCCAGCAATACAGGCCCGGAGTTTACTACGCTGAGTTCATACAAGGATCAGAAAAAATAATAATCAAGCTGATTAAAGAAGCTAATTAAATTAAAAAAAAATCAGTTGCTAAGGTGGCCTTTTACAGGCCACCTTTTTTATTGTCAACTTATTCGCTGTACATTGAGCAAGCTTGCAATTTAGCAAAAAGTCAATATATCTCGTTTGACTCAATTCGCAGTTGAAAAAATTAACTAATTTATTTATCAACCAAAACAATATTTCATTTATTTATATTGTTTAAGCTCCGTGCAGGATTCAACCGATGAAACTGCATTTTTTGTAGACCTTCCATTCCATTTATTCGTTTTGTTATTGGCACAGGTGTTTGACAAAAGATATACATTTGCACTTAAAATATTTATAATATACATATCTATGAAAAAAGAGGCTTTGGTATTGCCGTTGGGCATTTTTTCCTTATTTCTTGCATTGAGCAACAGCGCCTGCAATCAACCCGATGCGCAGGCTGCTGCAGCGACAAAAGATTCTGCAGTTGTACCGGTAACCGGCAGTGCAGTAAAACCCGTCCCGGCCACCCTGGATACAGCAGATTATGACAGAAAGATGCTGGCATTGAGTAACCACGATACAACAGGTAAGTGGCCTGCAAAAGCGGCTTATCCCCTGCCCGGCGCCGTGTTGCCTTACAACAGGATCGTATCTTTTTACGGCAACCTTTATTCTAAAAAAATGGGTATTCTTGGGCAGATTCCACATGATTCTATGATTGCCCAGTTACTGCATGAAGTAGCCAGGTTTCAGGCTGCAGATACCACCGTTCCTGTAATTCCCGCTTTGCATTATATTACTACCACGGCACAGGTTGCTGCCGGCAAAGATGGCATGCACCGTTACCGCATGCCTGGAAACCAGATAGACACCATGATTAGCTGGGCCAAGCCTATCAATGCGCTGGTTTTTGTTGATATACAGGTAGGACACAGCACGGTAAAAAATGAAGTACCCTGGCTGGAACCCTATTTAAAGTTGCCCAATGTACATCTTGGAATTGATCCGGAATTTTCTATGAAACACGGAGAAGTTCCGGGCAGAAAAATAGGCACTTTTACGGCGGAAGACATCAACGACGCCGTGGATTTTCTGACTGATGTAGTGCGGAAAAATCACCTTACTCCCAAAATATTAATTGTCCATCGTTTCACACAAGGTATGGTGACAGGATACGACAGAATTAAAACCACTCCTGAAGTACAGGTGGTGATGGACATGGACGGATTCGGCGATAAAATTTTAAAGCGGTCTACTTACCTGCGTTATATTTACAGAGAGCCCGTGCAGTTTACAGGCTTTAAATTATTTTACAAGAATGACACCAAACCCAATACTACCGGTATGTATACGCCGGAAGAGTTGATGAAGTTTGTGCCAAAACCAATTTACATCCAATTCCAGTAATCGTTCCAATTCCCCGAAAAATGAGATATATTTCTTTTAAACATTGTTTAATTGTTTGCCTGATAGCCAGCTGCCAGGCCGCACCTCAAAAGGAAAAGACTGCGACAACGACAGCCAGTTCAGCTGATTCTTCAGTAAAAGTTGTTGCCGCTACACCGGCCACAGCAGCCAGTTTGCAGGAAATGCTTGCTAAAAAAGAAGTGCCGGTTTTATGCTATCATCACATCCGGGAAGCAAAGGCCGGGCAGAGCGAATCTATGAAGAGTTATTCTGTTTCGCCTGCCCAGTTTGCAGAACAAATGAAGGCTTTACACGACAGTGGCTACCAGACGGTGTTGCCAGACCAGTTGTACGAATACCTGGTGCACAATGGCCCAATGCCTGCAAAACCTGTGATGCTGACTTACGATGATACGGACGAAGAACAATACAGTATTGCTGTACCTGAAATGAATAAATACGGATTTAAAGGGGTTTACTTTATCATGACGATCTCTATTAACCGCCCCCGTTATATGAGTAAGGAACAAATCAAGAGTTTGTCTGACAGCGGCCATGCCATTGAATCTCATACCTGGGATCACCACATGGTAACCAAATATACGCCCACTGACTGGGACATGCAGTTAAGTAAGCCGGAAAAAACCCTGAATGATATAACCGGGAAGAAACCAACCTATTTTGCATACCCGTTTGGCTTGTGGAACCAGGCGGCAATTCCCGAATTAAAAAGCCATGGTTATAAGATGGCCTTTATTTTATCTACTAAAAGAGACACTACAGAACCCTTGTACACCATTCGCAGAATGATTGTACCGGGCCAATGGTCAACCAAAGGTATGATGAGTGCTATGAAGTCTACTTTTGGTAAAAAAGGATAGTAGTATTCACAAGCAACTTATCTGTTATAATGCAAGAGCCTGTTTAATTCGATTAAACAGGCTCTTGCATTTATTTTACCTTGCATTTAAAAAGAAAACAATTACTTATCCAGCAACTGTAATAACTTTTCCGCTACCAATTCAGACGAGGCCGGGTTTTGGCCGGTAATTAAAAGTCCGTCCTGTATGGCATACGGCTGCCAGTTGGCTACTTTACTATATTCGCCGCCTTTTTCTTTCAGCATATCCTCTACTAAAAAAGGTACTACATTGGTCAGTTGTACAGCTTCCTCTTCTTCATTTGTAAAGCCGGTTACTTTTTTCGCTTTTACCAGCGGTTCACCAAGCGTATTTTTTGCGTGCTGCAGCACCCCCGGTGCATGGCAAACGGTTGCTACGGGCTTGTTGTTTCTATAAAAAGACTCTATCAGGTGGATTGAATTTTTATCATTGGCAAGATCCCACAACGGTCCATGGCCCCCGGGATAAAATATCGCATCAAACGCTTCCTCCTTCATCAGCGAAAGCATGCTTGTATGCGCCAGTTTTTGCTGTGCTTCCTTATCTGATTTAAATCGCAATGTTGCGGGCGTATCGTTGCCCGGCCCTTCACTTTTGGGATCAATTGGCGGCTGGCCTCCTTTGGGCGATGCCAGCGTAATCTGGATACCATTGTCTAAAAGTTTGTAATATGGTGCTGCAAATTCTTCTATCCAAAAACCAGTTTTCTCTCCTGTATTTCCCAACTCATCATGGCTGGTTAAAACAAATAACACTTTCTTCATTTAATAATTTTTTGTGGTTGATAATTCATTTTACAATTCGGGGATATAGCCAAAAAATAACATTTCGTTTTCTTCCGGAAGCTATAAATACGGCTTGAATACGATATGTTTTTAACAAGCAACCGGGCAAAATGTTTTGTGCGCCAATAAACGGTATGCGATTACCAGGCCAAATCTGTTACCACACATTGTGAAAGCGTTATTTTCAGAAGGAATACCAGCCTCAGTAAGCAAAATAAATTTCCGTAGCTCCGTAACCGTAGAGATGGTTGTACTGATTTACGAAGGATTTTACTTCCTTTTTTGTTTTTAAGATAGCATGAATTTCGTCTCTTAATTTGCCCACCCCCACACCATGAATAATGGTTAACGTAGGTTGAAAATGTGATACTGCCAATTCGTAAAAATGCTCAAAAGTTTTTAACTGCAGGGTTAATATCTCAAAGTTGCTCAGGTGTTTCCAGCTATCTGTTAATTTTTCTATGTGCAAATCCACCACCGTTCTTGCAGGGGGCAGTAACTCCTTCACTCTTGATAAATCGTATACTCTATACCCGGCGTTGCCGAGCTTGTTGATATCTACTTTTTCTTCTTCCACCTTATCGGGAAAACGGTCAAAAAGCGGGTATAAAAAACTGGCTTCGTTTTTTAATTTTATCTCTTCAATTTTTTTAAAAATCTGTTTTGCTTTTAGTTTTAAAGAAGTCTCATAATAAGGTGCTTTCTTTTTATCGGGGTTGGTGAGGGTAAACTCCACATCAAAACGGGGATTGTCGCTCAGGTCGTCAAAGTTAATATCGTGTAAATAAAATTCATGTAGTGGTTCGATGGTATTGGCCAGGTCAAAGCTGCTTTCGCCGTTAAACAGCAAATTGTATTTAAATCCAAACGAAGAAGTGGTTTGATTAACAAGATAAATTTTTAATTTCTCTACGACATCATCATCAAAAACGTCCTTATCAAAAACAGGCACAAAACAAATAAACATTCCTTCATCCTTTTTATCTCTTGCTACACCTTTTTCTTTAGGCAGGTTATCAATATATATTTTCTTTTTTTCGACTACTTTTTTTTGAGAAAACATATTAAAGTAAGGAAAATCAATTTGGTCCATATAGGCCGGAAAGCGAACCCCTTTTACTTCAATCATTACCATTTTTTCATTCATAATTTCCACGACCTTACCCTCTTCATTGGTAAGCAGCACAATTATTTTATCTCCTATTTCGTATTTCATTGCCCCTGGCTATTTAATAAGTATAGCGGCAAAGTTAGGTTAGTTTGTGAGGCAAAAATTAATGGAAAGCGAAAATGGGTAAAAGCATTTTAAAACAACTTACCATGGCGAGAAGGTGTGCTTTAACATGACACTTCATTCGAATCAGTATATTTTTTACTTTTCCGCAGTACTTACTTTACAATTGAATCGAATTATTCAATATTAGCCATATCTACGCGTCAATAAAAGGCGCCATAAAAAATATAGTACAAGGGTGCGACGCCCGTGCAGCCCCACATTGCTTCTTAGCCCGGGCAACTATTTTTTTTAATTCGCCAGTTTACTTTTTTTATACCCGTACAACAGGTAAATCACCAGCCCGATTAACAACCAGCCAAGAAACCATGCCCAGTTATTTTTTGTCATACCAGTTAGTAAGTACAAACAGGTAATAAGGCCCATTAAGGGAATTAAAGAATATTTTTTTAAAAAGGTTACCAGTGCCAGCGTTAAGGCGCTTAACCAAAAAATAATGAGGGTAATATTAGGTGTTGCCATATCCATAAAACTTTGTTTTCCCTGCGCATAATCTTCATTGCTGCCAAAGTCAAAATTAAACATGTCGGTAAAATAACTGGCCGACAAGTGGTGCGCAAGGAAAAGGGAAGCAACTACAATCAATGGAAAAATATATTGTCCGTTAATATATGGAATGTGAAATTTGCCTGCTTCTTTTACTTTTCTCGGTATTAGCAATACACCGCCACAAACCAATACAAAAGCAAACAAAGTAGCGATACTGGTAAAGTCCAGCACAAATGTTTTATCTGTAAACAAGATGGGTAAGCCAACTACCAACCCGGTAACAATGGTAGCAAATGATGGGGTTTTATATTTTGGATGAATCCGCTGAAACACTGGCGGCATAAGGCCATCGCGGCTCATGCTCATCCAGATGCGGGGTTGGCCCATTTGAAAAACCAGCAGTACACTCGTCATGGCAACCACCGCCGCGATGGCTACAAAAAACTGCATCCACCCAACGTTGAGGTTTTGCTTTTCAAAAATAAATGCCAGCGGATCTCCTACTCCATCGAAATTTTTATAGTTTACAGCACCTGTTAAAACCAGTGTTAGTAAAATATAAACAACGGTGCAAATAACCAGCGATAATATCATACCCCTTGGCAAATCGCGTTGGGGATTTTTAGCTTCTTCCGCCAGTACGCTCACCGCGTCAAAACCAATATAAGCGAAGAACACACCACTTACTGCAGCCATCACACCGCTAAATCCCCTGGGCATAAATGAATGTATACCTTCGTCATTGGGCGGTGTCCAGTTGGGTGTTAACCCATGGGAAAAAACCAGGTAGCCGCCAACAATAATCACCAGTGCTACCACAATCATTTTTAGTATCACCATCACATTGCTAAAATTGCGGCTTTCTTTTACTCCGCGGAATACCAGTAAGGTGATGAGAATATTAATAACAAATGCAGGTAAATCAAAAATAATTTTTAAGCCGCCCATCACAGGCGCCGTTTTATATGCCTCCAACACGTCGGGATTAGTACTGCCTGCTGCCATGGCATGTTTTACTTCCATGTAACTCGTGCAGAGGTATTGGGGAATGTGCACGCCCATTTTTTCCATTAAAGAAGTAAAGTAATCACTCCAGCTGTAGGCCACATAAATATTGCCGATGGAATATTCCATGATGAGCGCCCAGCCAATAATCCAGGCAAACAATTCACCGAAAGAAGCATATGCATAGGTATAGGCGCTACCTGCAACAGGTATACGACTTGCGAATTCTGAATAACAGAATGCGGTAAAGGCACAGGCAATCGCCGTAATTATAAATAAGATTACCACCCCCGGCCCCCCATGAAAAACAGCCCCACCGAGACTACTGAAACTTCCTGCACCGAGAATGGCGGCTATGCCGAAAAAGGTAAGGTCCTTCATGGATAGTACGCGCTTTAAGCCATGCCCGCCATGGGGATCGTCACCGCCTTCGGCTAAAATGCTTTCAATCTTTTTTGTTCTGAATAAGGAGTTAGACATGTATATTTTGGTTTAACGGCGTATTAGTCTCCAAAATAATTAATAAAACTGAAGTATGCGCTTTTTGATGCTTTTAAAAAGGAGGAAATAATCGCCGGGCTATTTTGCAAGGCATACAGGATTATGATTCCCGTTGTATTAAATAACCCGCCAAATCCATCAAAGGTTTTTTACGGCCGCTTGTTACGGCTGTATCTTCCAGGTGTTGCAACGCGGTTTGCAAGTACCTGTCTTTTAATTTTTTTGCCCAGTCATCTACTTTGCAATCCCTGAATATTTTTGTTACCCGTTCCACTTTATCCGGTGCGTTTTCCTGCATCAAACTTTGCAATGCTGTTAACTGTTCAGCAGATGCGTTTTCCATCACATATATTTGCAAAAAGGTTTTCTTGTTGCTGAGAATGTCGCCTCCAACCTGTTTACCAAATTTTTCGGGATCCCCAAAAACATCCAGGTAATCATCTTGTACCTGGAAAGCAATACCCAGGTTTTTACCAAACTCATACAGGTGTTGCTGGTTGCCTTCGCCGGCGCCACCTAATATAGCACCCAACTGCAGGCTTGCGGCCAGCAATACCGAAGTCTTCAACGTAATCATGCCCACATATTCGTCAAGGCTTACCGTTGCTCGTTTTTCAAAGTCCATATCCAGCTGCTGCCCTTCGCAAACGGCCGCGGCTGTTTCATTAAACAGGTGCAGCACTTTTTGCAGGTTATTGACTTCAATTTTATTGAGGTATTCATAAGCCCGCACAAACATTACATCTCCCGCCAGCAACGCGGTTGATTCGCCGTATTTCTGGTGCACTGTTTCCATTCCCCGGCGCATGGGGGCCTTGTCCATAATATCATCGTGTATCAAACTAAAATTATGAAACAGTTCAATCGCGGTGGCGGCGTGGAATGCATCTGGAATAATCTCTGCAAACAATTCGTTGCCCATCAGTACACAAACCGGCCGTACTCTTTTCCCGCCCAGTTGCAAAATGTACTGCGCCGGATCGTACAGCGTGGTGGTATGCAATGGAAAATGCCGTGTATTAAATCTGTCTTCAAAAATTTTTGCCAGTTCTATAAAGGAGTGCATAGGTGCTGTAATAAAAATTGCTGAAACATCTGTTCAGCAATTTACGTGTAAAATTATTTCTTGTGTTTGGTCTGCTTTTTTGCTTTTGCAACATTCAGTTCGGTTTTTCCTTCGTCCTGCACCCAATGATAGTCCAGCTGGCGTTTTTCCAGGTTGGCCGCTACCACTTTTATTCTCACCGCGTCGCCCATCCTGAACTTCTTTCCCGTACGCATACCAACCAATGCATAATCAGCATCATCCAGCTTAAATTCATCAAATTCGTTCAGGTCTCTTACGGTAACCATACCCTCGCATTTATGCAAAACCGTTTCTACAAAAAAGCCAAAACTGGCTACCCCGCTGATTATTCCGTCAAATTCATCTCCCAGGTAGTCCATCATAAATTCAACCTGCTTGTATTTATTGCTCGCTCTTTCTGCTTCCATCGCCTTACGCTCGCGGTCACTGCAGTGCTTGCATTTCTCCTCCATCTTTTTATCCGGCTTCACATTTTTATCAAGACACTCCTGTAATATCCGGTGCACCATTACATCCGGGTAGCGGCGGATGGGCGAAGTAAAATGACAGTAATGCTCAAAGCCTAAACCATAATGCCCAATATTTTTGGAAGTGTACACCGCCTTTGCCATTGTACGAATGCCCAATTGCTCCAGCACATGTTGTTCGGGTTTGCCACTTACATCTTTCAGTAAATTATTAAATGATGCCGCCACGGCTGCATCATCATGTATGTTGAAGGTGTACCCGAATTTTTTTGCAAAGGCTGCAAACGGTTTTAATTTTTCATCATCCGGTGTGTCATGTATCCTGTAGGGAAATGGTACCGGCTCCTGGTTAATTTTTATCCGGCTCACATATTCCGCGATGGTTCTGTTAGCCAGCAACATAAACTCTTCCACCAGTTTGTGTGCGTCTTTACTTTCTTTAATTACAATGCCAATTGGCTTACCCTTTTCATCCAGTTGAAACCGCACTTCCTGCGAGGAAAAATTAATGGCCCCGGCCTCAAACCTTTCCGCTCTAAACCCTTTTGCCAGTTTATCCAGCAATAAAATCGCTTTGTGGTTAAGCCCGTCGTTTGTTTCAATAATGGTCTGCACATCCTCGTAAGTGTACCGGTGATTGCTGTGGATGATTGTTCTGCCAATCCATTTGTGTTTAATCTCGCCACGGTTGGTAATTTGGAAGATTACAGAGAAAGTATATTTATCTTCATTGGGCCGCAACGAACACAATTCATTGCTTATTTTTTCCGGCAGCATCGGGTTTACCCTGTCTGGCAAATACACGCTGGTGGCTCGTTCGTACGCACTTTTATCCAGGATACTATCGGGCTTTACAAAGTGGCTTACGTCTGCAATGTGCACGCCTATTTCATAATTTCCGTTGTCTAAATTCCGGATAGAGATAGCATCATCAAAATCCTTCGCGTCAACCGGGTCGATCGTGAAAGTTAAAATATCCCTGTAATCCTTTCGCTTTTTTAATTCCTCTCTTGTAATAGTTTCTGATAATTTCATGGCATCATCCAGCACCGCTTTTTCAAATGCCAGCGGAAACCCGGCTTCAATCAAAATTTCCTTCATCGCCATATCGTTTACATCTTCCGACTTCAGGATGCTTACAACTTCACCTTCCGGTTTTTTATCAGATTTATCCCATTTCACTATTTTAGCCACTACCCTTTCTCCATCTGCGGCACCATTTAATTTTTCAATAGGAATATAAAAATCAGGCATTGGCTTTTCTGTTGCGGCTTTAAAAAAGGCCACATTTTTATTCAAAGAAATATTCCCGATAAAGGTTGTCTGATTGCGTGTAACCACCTCCGTTACCTTGCCTTCTGTGCGCCGGCCACGTCCGCTGTCCGGGCTAATTTGTACTTTCACCATATCACCATGAAACCCACGCCCAATATCATTTGGCCTTACAACAATATCCTTGTCCATTCCTTCCACAATTACATAGGCCATTCCACTTCTCGAAATATCCAACTTGCCTTTGACAGTGCTGGTTTGGGATGATTTCTTTTTTGTTGTTTTATCTTTACTCATAAATATGTTGCTATTTCCGTTGCCTGAACCAGGGTGGAAAAAATGGTTTTCTTTTATTTTTTTGTCCGGGCATATTCAGCATTGGTCGACATCGTTGCGTCGCCCTCTTGTACCAGTTATCATTATTAAACTTTCACCTAAGCGTATCTTGCATTATTTGCCAGGCTGCTTTAATTTTAATGTCTTCATTCAAAAGTACACAATGCGCAAGGCTATAATCTTACAAAGGTAATCAAACTATTGCTACGGGGAAAACCTTGCACAAAGCATATAGCTCTGATGCAGGATGCAGCTATTGGTAAGTACGATTGGATAGCCATGACGTTGGCACAAAAATAAAATACCCAAATAATGTAACCGGTAAAACAAGGCATTCTCAAATCAAGTCAGCATTCAAAAAATTCTAAACGCCTACTGTAAAAAAATGCAACCATTATTTCACTAACTTTATTTTAAACTTTTTAACATGGAAAATTACGACACAGTAACTGAAGCAGTAAACGGGCTAAAGGCCAAAGGATATACAATGGATTTTAATATTGAATTCGATAAAATCATTTGCAAACAAAATAATTATTGTTTAAATCCAAACGAGTTTGAAATAACAGAAGTGTACCGTTTTGAAGGTGACACTGACCCGGGAGATGAAGAAGTGGTGTACGCCGTAGAATCGAAAGATGGCAAAATGAAAGGCGTATTTACAGGCGCTTACGGAATGTACGCTGATAGCATCAGCAATGAAATGATTCAAAAGTTATCCATGCACAGGTAAATTATTTCTACAACAAAATTTGCTACCCGATGCACCTGGAAGACGAAATATTGAAAGAGCACTCAAGAGAACAATGTAATACGATCGTGCAATGGGTCGGCAAATCCCAACAACGGTTTGATGAATTATTTGCGCTGTTTTTACGAGGCGAATACAGGATAACACAAAGAGCCTCCTGGCCCCTGAGTTATTGCGTAGAAGCACACCCGGAGTTTATTAAAAATCATTTTGAAAACCTCCTGAACAATTTACAAAGACCGGGGGTACATGATGCGGTTAAACGAAATACCATCCGTTTGTTGCAGTATGCTGATATTCCGGAAAAATTCAGGGGCAGGGTGATGGATATGTGTTTTAAATCTGTAGCCTCGCCGACAGAAGCCGTCGCTATCAAGGCCTTTTCGTTAACGGTGTTGGGCAACCTTGCAAAACTATATCCCGAAATATTACCCGAAATAAAATTACTGGTTCGGGAGCAACTGCCCTATCAAACAGCGGCTTTCAAAAGCAGGGCAAAACCATTTTTACAACAATAAAAATAGCTACCGAAAAACAGTTACCCAACTGTTGATCACAAACAGTACGATAAATACGGTGCCTATAATAATGGCTGCATCCAGGTTGATAAATGCAGCGATTACTGTAAGTATGCCCAGCACAACTAATACCATCGCTATTTTATTTTTACCAGTATAGGCTTTAAAAGAAAGCGGGTATTGAATATTGCCAAGCGGCAATGCCATGGCCCAAAATGCAATCGCTGCAACCAGCATCGGCGGATATATCTCTCCGGGAACAATTATGCAGGCGATTAAAAATACAGTCACTCCAGTTGCCAGTGATCCTACTACCGTGAGAGCCGTCCATTTCTCGGTTGCATCTACTGCATGTTTTCCATCCTTATGAAATAAAAGAAAAAAATTGGCCAGCGGATGTATCAGCCAGGTAGTTAATACAAACACAAGATAAAGGGCGATCAGCACCGCACCCACGGTTTGTGTAGCGGCATTCGATTGTAAAAGTGAAGCAGATAGCCGCACCAAAACATACAAGCCGACAGGAATAACCCACCGCATCTTTTTGCCTTTGTTGTTTAACCAAAAACTATATTGCAACAACCAGCGGTATGGTGGTATTAATGATTTCAGCGCTTCTTTTAATCCCCGCCTTGCATTGATGTTATTGGGGTTGATGCGCAGGGCTTCCCTGAAATGTGTGGCAGCCACTTTATTTTTTCCCTTTTCCAGGTAATTCCATCCGGCGGTAGAATGCGTAAATTCATTATCCGGATCCTGCGATAATGCATATTGCATGGTAGCAATGGCATCATCAGTCCGTTTCAATTTGTTCAGCGCAACGCTTCTCGCATTTAGGCAGGTAATATTTTCAGGGTCAATTTCCAGCCCTTCATTGGCTTTCAGCAATGCCTTATCAAATGCCTTATCTTCAATCAGCACAAGTGCCAGCAAACCATAGCTTTCGCAAAACCAGGGGTTAAGTTCGATAGATTTTTGCAGGTATTCAATGGCTCGGGGATTATCATTTTTGCGGTAGTAACCGAATGCAAGTAAATAATAATAATAATGATTGGCAGGATCAATGGCGATTGCACGAAGGGTGGTCTTAATTCCTTCATCAAATTCCTTTTTATCAAAATAGCAGCGGGCATATAAGGCCAGGGCTTCATCATTATCGGGGTTTTGCTGAAGGGCATTTTTTAACTGGGTAATAGCATCATTTACACGACCTTGTCTTAAAAGCAGCGAAGCTCTTTCGATGTATGGATCCATAACTTCATTTTGCGGGTTGGAGGCTGAAAGCCAGAGCTAATTTTATTGAAAGCCTGTCCATTTGTTTTTGCCTTATGCTTTAGGCTTTTAGCCTTATGCTTAAGATTGCGTTATTTCTTTATCTTAAGGTACTTCAATATATCATCATATAAACCCGACTCATTTGAATACAGGGCGTAGTTGCGTGCGGATGCAAACCATTCTGAAGTAGTTGGTTTGTGCTGCTTAACAGCCGATAATAAATCTTTGGTTGTTAACACCTGTATGCTTCCCTTACTCATCGATTCCCTTAGCTTTTCTTCTACCGCAATATCAATCACGGCATTTAAATCAGCACCTGAATAATCGGTTGTTGCAGCAGCTATCTTTTTCACATCTATTTCGCCAACAGGTTTTGCTTGCAGCATTGTTTGCAGCATATTTATCCTTGCTGCCTCATCCGGGGGCGCTACAAAGATTATCCGGTCAAAACGTCCAGGCCGCCTGAAAGCCGCATCAACACTCCAGGGCGCATTGGTGGCCGCTAATACCAGCACACCTTCATTGTCGCTGCTTACACCATCCAGCTCCGCTAAAAACTGGTTAATAACATGGCGCATGGCAGACTGTTTTAAATCGCTCCTGCTCGCCCCCATGGCATCTACTTCATCAAAAAATAATACACAGGGTTTGTTACGCCGTGCCATTTCAAAAATCTCATGCAGGTTTTTCTCGCTGTTACCTATCCACATGTCTAAAATATCATGTAAACCGATGCTGATAAATTGGGCATCTATTTCGCCCGCGGTGGCTTTGGCAATAAATGTTTTGCCACAACCGGGGGGGCCGTATAATAAAATTCCGCCTCCGCTCTTTTTTCCAAATGCTTTGTAGAGTTCCGGATTTTTTAATGGCTGAATGATTTTGATAGAAATTTCTTCTTTTACTTTTTCCATTCCGCCCACATCTTTAAATCTGAGCGAAGGCTTTTCCATCAGGTATTCCTCATCATCCAGAAAATCAAGATCGTCATCCATTGAATTGCCTGCAGAAGGCATGCGCAAATGACTGTCAATTTCTTCATCCGTAAACCCGGGATTTAACGCCAGCACTTGCTGATAATTATTGAGCGCCTGTTCCATTGATCCCTCTTTTATCAGTGACTTAATGTATAGCACCTGGTCGGCTACGCCCATCTCATTTTGCATTTGCTCATATACGATAATGGCCGCTGAATATTTTTGCTGATAATAATAACCCGCAGCAAGCCCTGCCTGGGCTTTTGCATTTCCATAGCTTCGCTGCAAAACATCCTGGTATTGCCTTGTTGCTTCGTCGTATTTTTTTTCAGCCATCAACATGCCCGCAACCTGCAAACGCAATGGTACATTTTCAGGCGATACTTCAAGCGCCTCCAGTAAATTTTTTATTATTTCATCCGACATGCGTAACTATTATGTTCTAAAAAAAACCGAAAACTGCTGAATTTGCCCTTTTCTGCTGCCAACTAATACAACATCCTCACTTTAATGGTGTCCTTCACATTTTTCAGCAAGGCGAGTGCGTTATTGCTTAAACTCTTGTCTACGTCCAGCACCACATAACCAATGGCATCATTGGTTTTTAAATATTGCCCGAGGATATTGATTTTATGTTTGGAGAGCTGAGTATTTATTTCAGACAATACTCCCGGAACGTTTCTATGGATATGCAATATGCGATGTGTTCCCTCCTGTGGCGGTAAACTCAACGCAGGTATCGTATGCGATCCAAAACTAACTCCCTTTTCCAGGTAGTTAAATAACTTGCTGCTCACGTCATCGCCTATATTATGCTGCGCTTCCTGCGTACTGCCACCGATATGCGGGGTAAGTAGCACGTTGCTTAAACCCTGCAGCGGACTCGTAAATTTGTCGCCGTTTTTTTCGGGTTCCCAGGGAAACACATCAATGGCGGCTCCACTCAATTGCCCGTCTGTTAAGGCTTTCGCCAATGCATCCAGGTCAACCACTTCGCCCCTGGCATAATTAATCAATATACTGCCCTTTTTAAACGACTTCAGGATATTTTTATTGATCAGATTTTTTGTGCTCGCTGTTTCGGGCACATGCAGCGATACTATATCTGCTGCGGACACTAATTCCTTCAGTGTTTTTTTAGGCTCTGCGTTACCCAATGGCAGCTTGGTTTCGGCATCATAAAAAATTACTTTCATTCCCAGGCCTTCGGCTAATACACTCAGCTGACTGCCAATATTGCCATAGCCAATGATTCCCAGTGTTTTGCCCCGCAATTCGTAACTACCTGCTGCATCTTTGTTCCACGTACCTTCATGGGCGGCTTTATTTTTATCTATGATCTTCCTGATCAGCATAATAGACGAACCTATCACCAGTTCGGCAACACTTCTTGTATTACTGTAAGGTGCATTAAAAACCGCAATACCATGCCCTGTTGCCGAAGCAAGATCTACCTGGTTAATACCAATACAAAAACATCCGATAGCTTGTAATTTTTCAGCAGCTTCAATTACTTTGGCTGTTAATTTAGTTTTGCTTCTTATGCCCACCAGGTGCACATTCTTTATTTCTTTAATCAGTTGTTCTTCGCTCAATGCTCCGTTTAATTTACGAACGTTGGCATAACCTTTATCGTTAAAATATTTTACTGCAACGTCACTTATATTCTCCAAAAAAAGAATATTAATTTTCTCTTTTGGATAACTTGTTAATTTTTTCTCTGCCATGAATTTTACTTGTTATTTTGCACAAATATATTCTATCTATTTCTTAATATTTTATGATCGCATTAAAAAGATACTCCTGCCACAATCTGTCGACGGTTGTTGGCAACCATATACGTTATTCAATTTTGCTGATGCCATTACTTTTTACGGCATGCAATTCCGCGGCTCCTAAAACGGCGGTAATTGAAAAAGATTCGACCGGCCTGTTACTCAGCGCCGCTCCCATACCCCTCTCAAAAGCAGAAGCACAGCGGCTTTACGATGGTTGCGCCCAATGGTACGACAGTGCACTGAAATTAAGAGGTTTTAACGGGGGCATTGTAGTTGCCAAAAATGGCAATATTGTTTTTGAAGCATACAATGGCAATGCACATATAAACCGCAAGGAGCCCATCGATTCATTAAGTTCTTTTCACATAGCATCCGTATCAAAAACATTTACTGCTATGGCTGTTTTAAAATTATGGCAGGATGGCAAACTCAATATTGATGATGAATTCAGCAAATACTTTCCAGCATTTAATTACCCTGGAGTAACTGTACGCAGCTTGTTAAATCACCGGAGTGGTTTGCCAAATTATTTGTATTTTATGGAAACACTTGGATGGGACAAAAAAACACTGATAAAAAACGAAGATGTCTTAAATTATTTAATCACCCGCAAGGCAGAGCTCACCAATATTGCAACTCCAAATACCCATTTTACTTATTGCAATACCAACTATGCTTTACTTGCTTTACTTGTGGAAAAAATAAGTGGCACCAATTTTCCGAATTACCTGCAGCAAACTTTTTTTTTACCGCTGCAAATGAAACATACCTTTTTATTTAACAGCCTGGATACTTCTAAAGTAAACCCCAGCTACGACTGGCGTGGACGGCAGATTCCCCTTGGATTTTTAGACGGCGTATATGGTGATAAAAATATTTATACCACACCAAGAGATTTATTAAAGTGGGACAGGGCACTGACCGGCGGTAAGCTATTTACAAAACAAACACTGGAGCAGGCTTATACACCTTACAGCAATGAAAAAGCAGGCGTAAAAAATTATGGCCTTGGCTGGAGGATGAACATTTTTCCCAACGGCAAAAAAACCATTTACCACAATGGATGGTGGCATGGCAGTAATGCAGCCTTCCTTCGCTTGCTGCCCGATTCGGTCGCCATTATTGTTATTGGTAATAAATACAACAGTAATATTTACCATGCAAAGGAATTGGCCAATTTATTCGGCGACTACAATGGCAGAGGTAGCGAAGAAGATGAAACTGAGAATTCAAAAGTAAAAGAGATTTTGCTGCCTATAAATGGCGTACCTGCAACCATTCAACAACCAGCTCTTTTAAATAAAAGTGCACAGGTCCAGCCAAAATCGAAACACAAAAATAAAAGACATAAACGCCGTTAAAAAAAAGTAAGGCTGGCAGCAATTAACAATGCTGACAGGCTTTAAACTGTTATAAAAAGGAAGCGTCTTAAAACGTCGTCTACATGCTATTGCCAAAAAACAAATAACACAAAATGATCGCCGTGATCACACCCACTAAATCGGCTATCAGCATAGATCCTATAGCATACCGGGTATTCTTTATACTCACGGAGCCAAAGTAAACCGCCACCACATAAAAAGTGGTATCAGATGCGCCCTGAAAAATACCCGACAATTTACTGGCAAACGAATCAGGACCAAAAGTAGTCATTGTACTCACCATCATGCCCCTTGCTGCGCCGCCGCTTAAAGGCCTTATCAATGCTGTTGGCAGGCCATCTACAAAGCGGGTATCGGCACCAAGCAGGGCAAAAAAATGTTTCATTCCACTGATAACCGCATCAAATGTGCCACTGGTACGTAACATACTCACTGCAACCAATATCCCCAATATATAAGGTATAATTCTGATAGCTGTATCAAACCCGTTTTTAGCCCCGTCTATAAACGCAGCAAACAAATCAATTTTCTTGTACAAGCCCCCCAGCACTATCAGCAAAAATACCAGCAAAATTATACCATTGCTTAATTTACTGGAAAACAACTGAATGCCAGCAGCATCCAGCCTGGTAACATAATATACAAGCAAAGCAATAACCGCAGAAATGCCCAGCACCCAGGCCAATATTACAGGCTGAAATAGATTAATCTTTTGCCTGAAGGATACGATGATCATGGCGGCCATGGTACCCACAAAAGTTACAATCATACAGGGCAAAAAAACATCGGTGGGGTCCGAGGCATGTTGTGCCGCCCGTACAGCAATTACACTCACCGGAATTAAATTTAACCCGGCGGCATGCAGGCACAAAAACATGATCTGCGAGTTGGAGGCTACTTCTTTATCGGGGTTCAGCTCCTGCAGGCTTTCCATGGCCTTTAAACCAAATGGCGTTGCAGCATTATCAAGGCCCAACAAATTCGCAGAAAAATTCATAATCATATGCCCCATGGAAGGATGCCCCCTGGGTATTTCAGGAAAAAGTTTAGAAAAGAAGGGACCGGCAATACGGGATAAAAGCCTTATTCCGCCAGCCTTTTCGGCAATATTCATAAAGCCGATAAACAGTGCCAGTATACCCACCAGCTTAAGACAAATATCTACTGCAACCCAGCAGGTTTCAATAATACCGTCCAGTTTAAGCGGATTCAGCGGATCACTGGCTTTACCGCTTACCATCCAGGCAAACAGCTGGGCGTCGCCAAAGAAAAAACATTTAATGCCCGCTACCGTGATAGCAATAATGATAAAAGCCGACCAGATTCTGCTTAATGCCATAATGATAATGGATAATTAATAATTTGCTTTTGAGTATTGATAAAGGTTTTCCGTTTTGATGACTACCATTTTACCATGATCACAAATTAGCGTTTTATCCCGAAACCCAAAATTTGATTGCAAACCTTACCTTTGCAGCCTGAAAATTTGTTCTGTTGTACTAAACAGCCTGATCATCATTGTTTAAACAAATGATACAGCGGAGAGTAACAGCAATCAACCAACCAAAAATAATTAACAACATGGCTTTAAAGGCAGGTATCGTGGGGTTACCCAATGTAGGAAAATCAACTTTATTTAATGCTGTAAGTAATAGTGCCAAAGCGCAGGCCAGCAATTACCGCTTTTGTACCATTGAGCCCAATACAGGTCTTGTAAATGTGCCCGATCCAAGAATGGATAAGCTTGCAGAACTGGTGCAACCTCAACGCACCGTTCCTACACAAATTGAAATTGTTGATATCGCCGGCCTTGTGCGTGGCGCCAGCAAGGGCGAAGGCCTGGGCAATAAATTTTTGGCCAATATCCGCGAAGTGGATGCCATCATACATGTGATACGTTGTTTTGAAGATGAAAATATTTTAAGGGATGAAGGCGCCATCAATCCATTAAGCGATAAAGAAATTATTGAAACAGAGCTGCAGTTGAAAGACCTGGATGGTGTTGAAAGAAAACTTGCCCGTACAGAAAAAATGCTGAAGACAGGCGATGCAAAATTAAAGCTGGAATACGATGTACTGCTGCGCTGCAAAGAGCATTTAAACAAAGGCAAAGGCATTATCTCCATGGGTTTAACCAAAGACGAAAACGAGGCCATTGCTGAAAACTTCTTTTTAAGTGATAAGCCCGTGCTGTATGTAGCCAATGTAGACGAAGCCAGCATGCATACCGGAAATAAATTTTCTGATGCACTTGTAGCTGCCGCAAAAGCAGAAGGCTCCGAAGTAATTGTGATGACCAATGCCATTGAATCGCAAATTGCAGAACTGGAAGATCCGGAAGATAAAGCCATGTTTATGGAAGAGTATAAAATGACAGAACCTGCATTGGACAGGCTGATTCATTCCACCTATAAACTACTCAACCTCTCTACTTATTTTACCGCCGGCGTACAGGAAGTAAGGGCCTGGACCATCCACCAGGGCTGGAAAGCACCGCAGGCTGCAAGCGTTATCCATACTGACTTTGAGAAGGGTTTCATCAAAGCTGAAGTAATCGCCTACGATGATTTTATTACCTATAAATCAGAGGCTGCCTGCAGGGAAAACGGCAAACTAAGAATTGAGGGAAAAGAATACATAGTGCATGATGGCGACGTGATGCATTTCAGGTTTAATGTGTAGCCCCTATCCCCTAAGAGAGTTAGTTTGAAAATATCTCAGCTGTAGTAAAGTTTCACGGCGGGAATGGAGTATCAATAATTTGTCCGGGCTAAGAAGCTATGCGGAACATCGTTGCATCGCCCTCTTTTACATTATACCTTTTGGGAAAGTTTCTAATTTCGTCTGATAAGCAGTTGTTTTTTTAGACTCCGGCATTAAAATTTATCGGTGGACCAACATAGGTTATTCAGCGACCATAAATGGATTTACAACAAGAAGAGGTGTCATCTCTTGTTCGCAAAAATAAAAGCTCAATAAAGTGGTAAAGTAAAAGAGTGCGACGCCACCGCAGTTGTACACAGCTTCCCGGCCCGGACAAAAAATAACTACAAATTGCTTGCATTAAAAAGGGCCTCAACAACTGAAGCCCTTTTGAATATTTTTATTGAAAGAGTTATAACGGAAGCGGAAGCAATACCTGGTCTATTTTGTGTAACACCCCATTTAAATAGTTTTGATCACTTGTACCTACAGGGTCAGGCAACAAAGGCGAAGCATTGATAATCAAATTTGCTGCAGTGGCATTACCCAGCCCCTTAATTGTTGCGGAGGTCACAAACGGAACACCAAACACAGCAGTTAATCCAACACCAGGATGTGCAGCTACAGCTCCATTTAACAGCGTTGGATAATTGGTAGTAGTGGTGGGGAAATTATTTGTATAAGCCCTAGTACCAAGAATATGGTACACTACAATGCCTTTAACTGTCTGTGCTGTTAAAACACTAAACAGCAGCGGATTACTAAACACATCCGGTGTAGAAGCAAGTGCTGTTGCCTGTCCGATTGCAATTGGTGGCGCATTGGTTGCTGCCAGTGCGGCTGCATCAGCCTGGCTCATTCCGCCGCCCATGTATGCTGCTGTTAACTGCTGAATTACTTGTGGCAACAACCCCTTGTATATAGCACCCGTAAGGGTGGCTTTAAAGGCTGCGTCAGTTGGTGCAAATACGGTAAGATTAGCACCAATATTCAGTAAAGCCGATTGCAACGTTCCCGGCGCAGCGGTGCCGCTGTCAGCACGGTTAATAGCTGCTTTTAAATAGGTTAAAGCAGTATCGGTACTGATTCTATCCCAGAGAAATTTTTGCGGTGGTGTAACAACAAGCGCTGTATGATGTATAACGCCATTGGCTGCCGCCATATCAACCGAAGTCAGCGGAATATTATTTAACCATGCACCGTTGCGGGTTGTTGGAAAAGTGGTAAGTCTTAATAAAGCACTTACAGACGGTGCCGGATTTAAAATTGTGGGGTATTGCAAATTGGGAAAAGTAGCAGGAATGCCTCCAGAAAGCAAGGTTTGTGAAGTAATGTTATAACTAACAATGCCAGCCGCTGCTGCCGCCGGAATTTTGGTACTTATAAAGCCTGAAAAAACTGCATCTGGCGCTTGTAATGGAACCAGCCCTCCGGAGATTGCATTGATGAAAACCTTCATAGCATTATTGTCCGGTACGAACATGGTATAACTGGTAGCTTTATTGTTAATGGTAGATACCAGTCCCGCTCTTGAAATTAGACGGTAATACAAACTGTCGCTTGCGGTACCAGCAATGGTTTCTCCCAATGCTTTCCCCGTTGGGGGCGTTACCGGTGTTTCTGTAAACTGCTCCACATCTTTGTTGCAGGAAGCTAATATCAGCATGACTGCTACTAAGTGCAACAAATTATTTTTCAATATTTGGGTAATGTATTTCATACAAAAAGTTTAATTTTTTATTACGTTATAAATGCGGGGTTGTTATTAATAAACATTATAGCCGAAACTCAGGTAATACAATCCACCGATGCGGCTGTTACCAACTGCATTGTAGTAATATTGATTGAGCAGGTTATTGGCCCCTAACTTAATAATAGATTTTGATGAAGGAATTTTATAACTCACTTGCGCATCCACCGTTTGTACAGACGGTAAATTGCCGTTAGCTAAATCTCCCTGGAAATAAAACGCATCCTGCCAGCGATAAGCAACAGCAAAGCCGAGCCTGTTGTTTTTTCCAAAACCATTGTTGGCAAAAGTGGCGTTCAGTTTATATTTGGGTGAGTTGAAAGACGCAATAAAATTGGTTGGCACATCGGTTAAATTATCAGAAGCGGCATTTACACTCAGCGAATAATTGCGGCTAATTTTATAATCCATGCCAATACCAAAACCGTAGGTTTTAACTTTCGATGTGGAATTAATTGGTACAGAATAAATCTGCCCTGCATCTGCATCAGCCGGCGTAATCGGAGCGCCTGTGCGTGATTGAACTACTACTTTTCTCGCAAGGAAATTGGTGTACTGACCATAGTAACTATAAATGTCAAGTAATAATTTCGAATCAGCAATCAGCCCCTTGTATCCGGCTTCAAAAGAAGAGATGGCTTCTGGTTTTAACGTGGCAAAGTTTTGCTGCACCGTTTTACCCGCTTTTAACGAATCCCTGTCATAAGCAGGATTGGAATCAAAATGATAAATATTTTTAAAGGCTTCATTGCCACCGATCAGTTTGTAGGAAACAAGGTCCAGGTTAATCCATTGCATTTGGGTAGAAGGAAAACGGTAAGCTGTTTGGTAACTCAACCGGAAATTGCTGTTTTCTCCTGCTTTAATCACAGCAGTAACTCTTGGCGTAAACCGGCCTTTAAAATTTTGGTTTTTATCATACCTGCCGGAAGCTGTTAATTTAATACCGGGGGTAATGGCTTTGGACGCCTGTAAGAATGCGCCCATTTCGTTGATACCGATTGTTCCCGCTGTATCTGCAAACAATGTTCCCTGCGAGTTCAATACATATCTTTTGTAATTGGCACCTACGATGATGTCTGCAAAAGACTTTGCGGAAGAAGTTAAATTGTAGCTGCCTTCTGCACCATATAAATCTGTTCTGTCTAATAATGCGCCTCCCTTCGGCACGGGTATTTTGCGCACCCGGTTGTAAATATCATTGAATTCGGAAGTTCCTACCACTGGTCTTCCCACATCCGCGGTTGCCCTGGCCACTGTATGTGCATCCGCATCTGTAGCACCTCCTAATTTAGCTGCCAAAAAAGCCTGCCCGTATTGCGCATACCAGCCCGTGGAGCCGCCACTTGGTTTCCATGCTTCATTAAAATTCTGCGTGGTTGCTCCAAGGTTATAAGATTCACCCGCATTTTCCTGCGTGGTATACCCTCTCAGCATCCAGTTTTTGTTGTTCAGTTCCAGTTTGTACTGGCCCATTTTAAAATCTTTAATGGAATATCTTGAAGCGCCGGTATAAACCGTGTTTCCTGTGCCCCAATAGCCGGCCAGCGTTGCTTCTGTACCAGGCGTTAATTTATAATGAAGCGAAGCGCCAAGCTTAAAATTCACTGTGTTGGGGTCAAGTATCTGTTGTTCGGTATAACCGGTACGGGATACGTTGATTGGTTGCGAAGTAAGAGTACCAATGAACGGCGCTAAAAACGGCGCTTGTCCTGCCACGCCATTTAATACCTGGCGGATATCTGCAGTTGTTTCATCGCCATAAACGTTCACGCCATCATAGTTAGGATCGGTGGCTCTTGTGCCGGCCCTTAACTTTCCGTTTGACCGGTCGTAATCCCTATAGTCGGTGCCTATCCAGTCTTTAGCCTGTATTAATTCCGTGGTTATTTTAAAGGCAAATTTATCAGATACTTTTACGCCCCATCTTAAAGCCCAGTTGTGATAGGGAGCGGGTGATCTTTCGCTGCCATCTGTGTGCATAATTCCTTCTTTCACTATAAAAGATAAACCTTGGTATTTAAATGGGTTTTTACTTGTCATCAGCATGGTCCCATTCATACCACCTGAGCCGTATAAAGCAGAGGAAGCACCTGGCAGCAATTCAATATTATCCACATCCAGTTCATTTAAACCAATAATGGCACCTACTGAAAAATTCAATCCCGGTGCCTGGTTATCCATACCATCTACCAATTGATTGAACCTTACATTACCACTGCCGCCAAAACCACGGGTAGTAGGTGTTTTAAAGGTGAGTGATGAGGTAGTTACATCCACCCCTTTTAAAGTACTTACCACATCGTAAAAGTTAGCCGATGGAGCATTGCGTATATTGGAAGCGCTTAATCTTTCAATGGAAACAGGTGATTCCAGTATTTTTTGTGGCACCCTTGAGGCAGATACCACTACCTCCTGCCCCAATGAATTGGCTGGCTCCAGCTTGATGGTGATTGATTGTTCTGTGCCGGAAACTTCCACTTCTTTCAGGCCATATCCTACGGAAGATATGATGAGCGTTACAGGTAATTTCTGTGTTACAGAGATTTTGAAATTTCCTTTATCGTCAGAAAAAGTTCCTGCATCTGACCCTTTTACCAGCACAGATACGGCGGACAGCCTCTCATTATTTACCTTGTTAAAAATAGTGCCGGTGATGGTATTGGTTTGGGCAAGGGCAGGCATGGTAACAAGCGTAATTAGCACCATAGCGCAAATATAGGTTACACATTTTTTCATATAGCATTGTTTAGTTAGTAAATATCGGGCAAAATAAGCATTGTTACTATGGTGTTGAAATTTTATTTGGCACGCTATGTTGAAATTTTATTTAAGGGTAAATTGGGTGATTAGACGAGTTGCCTGTAATTTAGCCGAATGGCAACATTTAATTTTCCCGGGCAAACAAAATTCTACAGCGGAAAGGTAAGAGATGTTTACACAATTGATGATAAATGGCTGGTAATGATAGCCAGTGACCGGATATCTGCATTTGATGTAATACTACCGAAACCCATCCCATTTAAAGGACAGGTATTAAACCAAATAGCTGCTTACATGCTAAAGGCAACAGCTGATATTTGCCCCAACTGGCTTGTGAATACACCAGCGCCCAATTGCGCTATCGGTAAAAAATGTGTTCCCTTTAAAGTAGAGATGGTAATCCGCGGAAACCTCACAGGCCACGCCTGGCGTACTTATAGCAGTGGTACAAGAATTTTATGCGGTGTAACTATGCCGGAAGGAATGAAAGAAAATGATTTTTTTCCTGAACCTATTATAACGCCTTCTACAAAGGCGGATGTCGGGCATGATGAAGACATCAGCCGGGAAGACATCATTAAAAAAGGCATTGCTTCCGAAGTTGATTATTCAGTAATGGAAAAGTACACGCGGGCGCTGTTTGCAAGGGGCAAAGATCTGGCAGCTAAACAGGGTTTGATTTTAGTTGACACCAAATATGAGTTCGGTAAAATCGGTGATGAAATTTACCTGATGGATGAAATACACACGCCTGACAGCAGCCGTTATTTTTATGCAGATGGATATGAAGACAGACAATCAGCGGGCGAAAGGCAGAAACAACTGAGCAAAGAATTCGTGAGAGAATGGCTGATTGAAAATAATTTTATGGGCAAACAGGGACAGACCGTTCCGGAAATGACAGATGATTGGATCACTACCATCAGCAACCGTTACATTGAGTTGTATGAAAAAGTAATTGGTGAAAAATTTGTGCCGGAAACTTTGAGCGACACCGAAACTTTTAACCGTATCACTGATGCTTTGCAAGAAATAACAGCTTAAAAAATCATCAACAATCATCTTCTATTTTAAATAAGATACCATGCGTTTTGTAATAGTATTGCTTAGTCTTTTTGTTACCCAAATTATAGTGGCTCAAAAAAAGCCTTACCTGCTTGTAGGCACTTATACCTCCGGAAAATCGGAAGGCATTTATGTATATTCTTTTGATGAAAAAAATGCAACTGCTGATTTAGTTAGTGTAGCTAAAACAAAAAACCCCTCCTACCTCGCCGTTGCCCCAAATAAAAAAACAGTGTATGCAGTTAATGAAACTGCTGATACAACGGGTTCGGTTGTTGGCGGTGGCGTTACCGCTTTTTCATTTGCAGATGGAAAACTCAATGCTATGAGTACGCAGTTATCTGGTGGTACAAATCCCTGTTATGTGTCAGTTACCAAATCGGGCAAGTGGGTTTTTGCCGGCAATTATTCCAGCGGTACTTTATCAGTATTTCCAGTAAAACAGAGCGGCGATATAGAGCCCGCAAGCCAAACAATACAACATACCGGGACCGGCCCCAACAAAGACAGGCAGGAAGGACCACATGTGCATTCAACTGTTTTATCCCCGGATAATAATTATTTATTTGTGCCAAACCTTGGCATCGACAAGGTGATGATTTATCGATTAAATAATAACACAGGATATCTTCGGCCTGCAACGGTTTCCTTTGCCGCAACCGCACCGGGAAGCGGTCCAAGGCATTTTGATTTTGCTCCCAATAATCACTTTGCTTACCTGATGGAAGAGATGTCGGGTAACGTGGTAGCTTATGCCTATAACAATGGCTTATTAAAGCAATTACAAATTATCAGCAGCATCCCCAAGGACTTTAAAGGAAACGTTGGCGCAGCAGATATTCATGTGTCGCCTGATGGCAAATTTTTGTATTGCAGCAACCGGGGCGATGGCAACACCATTACTATTTTTTCCATTAATCAAAAAACAGGTAGACTGGCATTAGCAGGCTACCAGTCTACCTTAGGTAAAACGCCCCGCAATTTTAACTTTGATCCCTCAGGCAATTTTTTACTGGTAGCCAACCAGGCAAGCGACAACATTGTTATCTTTAAAATTGACAGAAAAACAGGCTTACTATCGGACACGGGCAAACGCATTGAAGTGGCTAACCCTGTATGTATTAAGTGGATTTTTTAAAGGCGGAAAGCTGAAAGCCGAAAGCACAATGCAGCTTTTACCCGCAAGCAGACTTGTTCTTTACTGATTTTAAAACTCTTGCTAAAGTTCAGGGAGTATTTTATTTTCTGCCTGAAGTTCATCCACTTAATCATCATTGGATGCGAGACATTGAAGATTGTAGTTAGCCCTTAGTTTTGTTCTTTTAGCCCTTAGCATTTCTTTCATCCAGCCTTGGCCTTAACCGCTGCTTGCTTTTATTGAAAATCATTGTTCCCTTTTTGATGCCTTTGCGCATTTCTTTTTGTACTTCTATTGGCAGGTTATACACCGCCTGGCAACCTTCGCTGCAGCAACCATCATATTTTTCTGCGCAGGCCGCACATTGTATAAAGAGCAAATGGCAGGCTTCATTTTTACAATTGGTGTGGGTATCTGCAGGTTCGCCGCATTGGTGACAGCGGGCAATAATATCGTTGGTAATCCGCTCCCCAAGCCTGTCGTCAAACACAAAGTTTTTACCTATGAATTTGCTGTCTAAATTATTTTCCTTTGCCTGTTTTGCATAATTGATAATGCCGCCTTCCAGGTGAAATACGTTATTAAACCCGTTGTGTAACATATAAGCACTGGCCTTTTCGCAACGGATGCCGCCGGTGCAATACATGATGATATTTTTTTCTTTTTTATCCTGCATCATATCTACTGCCATCGGTAACTGTTCACGAAAAGTATCGCTGGGTATTTCGATGGCTTTTTCAAAATGGCCCACTTCATATTCATAATGGTTGCGCATATCTATCACTACCGTATCTTCATCCTGCAGCAATTCATTCATCTGTATGGCATTCACATAGCGGCCTTTATTTTCCATACTAAACGCCGGATCGGTGATACCATCTGCTACAATTTTTTGGCGAACTTTAATCTTCAAAACCCAAAAAGATTTCCCGTCATCATCCACCGCGATATTCAACCGCAGGCCACTCAGTGGTGCAATGGAATAGAGATAGTTTCTAAACGCTTCCACATTATCAAATGGTACACTTACCTGGGCGTTGATGCCTTCTTTGGCAATATAAATGCGGCCAAATACTTTTAATGCATTGAGGTGGATGTACAATTCGTCCCGGAATTGTTGCGGATCATCGACTGTGAAATATTGATAGAAGGAAATGGTTGTACGGGGAGTAGTTTCCTGGTACAGTAGTTTTTTGAGCTCCTCCTGGGAAACCCGGTTGTGTAATACGGCCATATAATTTAATTTGATCCCGGCTGTTTCGGGAAATCTTTGAAAGATTGGATGCTTGCAGGGCAAACCAAATTGCGGCGCAAAGATAAATTAAATGAGGCTATTTGTAATCTGCGGTACAAAGATTTTAAAACCCGTTCGTCTTGTCTGTATTCACGACTTTATTGATAGTACCACCCAGCAAACCGCCAAAACCTATGCTGATGGCACTTGTGCGTCTTCTGCCACCGTTTTCAAAGGCCGTAATAAAATCTACCCGGAATATTTTCAGGATATTTTCAAGTCCGATAAATAACTCAACGTGATTGCTGAGCTGGTTTATGTAAAACGTGTTGGTACCTGCTACCAGGTTCCAGTTTAACTGATTAAACCCAGGAATTTTATTGGTGAGCAATCCATTGAAATGATGTTCGATATGTGCCATTCCATAAAACTTAGCCGTTGTGCTGTTGGCATAATAAGAAGACAACTGAAAGCTGTTTAAGTACTCCGCGGCCAGCGTGCTTCTGTTGCCGTTAAAATGCTGGTAATCCTGGATGTAAACTGTTTTGTTATTCAAAAAACCGCCGAGACCGACATTGTATTTCAGCAAGCCCCAAAGTTTAAAATTATTATCATTGGCAACATTGAATTTCCATTTATCGAAGTTTACATCGCTGCCAAAAATACTATTCAAACCCCTGGTATAGTTCAAGGTGAAAGTAGGATACTTTGATCCAATCGCAACTTTGCGATATGGAAATTGCACGTACTGCTGACCGGGCTTATAACTAATGTCGGTACTTACTATTACCGCCTGGTAACGGTTAAACTGGGTGGCTATTTTTTCATACGGATAATTGGGGGTTATATCAACGCTGTCTCTTTTAAACACCGTAAATTTAGTAGTGTTGTTCAATGGTATCCGGTCTTCGTACAATGCCTTTATGCTAAAACGTAAACCACTTTCGTATCGTTTGGTAAAGCCGGTGGCAACAAAAATATTTTCATAAGTCTTCATAAAATTATCGCCATACAGCAAGGTGCTGATGCTGTTGACCAGTGGCGTAATCGGACTTTCTTTATTAAACTGGCTTACTCTTTTACCCGCTGAAAAAGCCCATTCTTCCCGCTTTATTTTTTTATCCAATTCCATGTCTCTTGAGCGAAGTGTAATATCTGTCCATGCATTTAAATGGGCATTGCTAAAACCATAGCGGATATTGGGCATTACAGTCAGCCGCCTGGCAGCCGGCAGATTTTTCTCATAATAACCACCAACATTCAGCACCAACCCTTCTGCTGTATTGTATTCCATGTTCTTTAACAGTGAATTTACGCCCCAGTTATAAGTGTGCAATTTGCTGTAATGCGTACGACTGATACCGCTCCAGAAAACGTCCAGCACTTTAACCTTCCCCTGCTTTTTCTTTAAAGAATCAATCGCCGTTTTGCTGATAGCAGAATCTTTTTGGCGCTCAAATAAACTGTCTTTCACCAGGTAATCTTTTACCTCTTCCTTTTCCAGTGGCACAGGTCGGATGCTGTCCCAGTAAGCAGCGGGCTTTTTATTTACATTGGTATCATATTTAATAATTACTCTGTCAAAATAATTTTTAGCGAAATTGGGAGCTACGTTATAATCTGTGTACACATTTACAAAATTGCCAATTGCATCAATCCCCAGCTTATTAAAATTAAAATGCAGCAACTGATTTTTTACCCGCCACACTTCATCATTTACCGGCACATGAAACTGTGTTATCTGCAACGTATCAATAATCTCCAGCTGTGATTTTTTAGTAAGCTTTAAATCAAAACTATGAATGCGCCAATCGTTTTCCGTGATATTAATGATACCGGAAAAAAGCGGCTCATAATCCCTGCGGGGTGTTACCCGGATGCTGTTGATTTCTTTACCGTTTTCCCAAAAGCTACCCAAAAATTTAAATTTATAAAAACTAATGGCCTTATCGGCAAGGGGCGAGATAAAGCCTCTTGGGTTAAGTTGTTCTGCAAAAATGGTTACGGTATTTTGATATAAACTGATAAACGTTGGAAAGCTGAAACCAAAGCCACTGCTGCCACTCACGCGGCTGCTGACAACCTGCATTTTAAATTTATCAGGTTGCTGAATAGCCACTTTTGCCACCGACTCCGATAAATAAATAATACCCACGCCCAGCGTATCCAGCATCATTTCCTGGCGGTCTGCATCCGGAATTTTTCTGCCGAAAATTTTTGTTGGCAGGTGCCGCAGTTTAATCATATCCTTGGCATATAGGTCACAGGTAAATGCATTTACCTGTTTAAAATAACCGGGTCTTTTTTTAATGGCTTCGCGTATGATCTGGTAGGCAGGGTCTTCACCATTACTTTTTACGACCACTTCTTTCATTACCAGTTTTTGTTCGGCCAAAATAAAAACCAATTCTTCATCGTGTGAATTGATAGTTACTGCCTTTTCCTGCGTAGTATACCCAACGTGCTGGCAAACGATGGTATAAGTGCCGGGTGTTACATTAAATGCAAAACGAGCCCTGTTATTAGCGCTGGCACCGTTGGTAGTACCTTTAATGGTGATAGAAGAATAAGGCAGCAGGTCGCCCTTTGCATTGAAGACAGTGCCGTATATTTTTTGTGCTGATGTTTTAATGGCAATCAATATGGCAAGAAGCAAAAAATATTTCTTCATGGTTAAATATAAATAGCTGCGAATTTAACAGGGATTATGTTATGAAGCTGTAAATGGGAACAAAAATTTGGGAGATGCCGGTAACTATCCAATTTTTATGCTGGCTTAAGAAATTACCATTAACAATTAATTCTAAAAAGCTTTCGATCCGAAAGCGTTCCCTCCAGCTGCAACAGTACAAGAGGGCGATGCAAGAATTTACCACATAGCTTCCTGGCCCGGACCAAAATAACTTAACTGCGCCGCAAATAACTGCCGGACAACGCAGCAAAACCTGCCACCAATGCGCCTATGATAGCGGTGATGCCAATGAGCATAAAGGGACTGTCTGTTTTAAACATCAGTATGCTTACTTTATGAGCCAGCACATGATTGTTGTTACTGCTGATATACCAGGATAAAGAACCCCATAACAACAGGATGGAGATGAACCCGGTTAAAAATGATTTACCCGGCTGCTGTGGTATTAAACCTGATACAATGAATGCAACAAATGCAATGCTCCACCAGGGCAGGTACAGGCAAGCCGCCACACTTAACAAGGCAATCAATACTAAAGAGACGATAAATTTCATATAATCTGTTTGAAAATTAAGGATGGTTGTTGCAAAAAAATATCACAACGCTGCTAATTGCTGAAACTCATTTTCCATTTTATCCTGCCGTCTTTTTCTTCACCGGCCTTCATCATCCACAACGGGTAGTATTTTCCTGCCACCCACTGGTCAACAAAATTATCGTAGAACCTGCTGCCGGGGTTGCCACTTTGCCCGCCGGGATAAACGCCCCAGGCTTCTGTCTTGTCTGTAAGGCTAACAATCATCCTCCAGCTGGGACCATGATCTGATTTGGTCGCATTGATACAATGCGAACCGCCGCCAACCGGCAAGTTCAACCTGCTGAAAGGTTCCAGTTTTGCCAAATGGTTTATCCTTGTTGCCTTGAACGCCGCCCATGTTAAATGGGATTTGCTTTCTTCAATTTTTAATTGTTGCGTTGCGGCTTTAAAGGCAGCTGTTACATCATCCGCAAGCGTTTCTTTTGCGGATGTTTCTATGTTATCTAAAAATTTATAGCTGCTATCTCTTAATATGCCGTCAAGTAAACTGCTCTCAAAAGGATGTGAGATTACCTGGGGTGCCTTTTTAAATTCATCCCTAAGCACTACACTATCAAAACAAGTCCAGAGCACTGAAAAAATGGTTGGACCTGTTGCATTGATGTCGTTGTTAAGGTCCCATTTTTTCAGCAGGTCCAGGTATTTTTTGCCACTTTCGTCCAGCTTGCCTTCATCAATATTTTTTAAAAATAATGGCCTCGCCATTTCGGCGAATACATCATAATTACTGGTTTGCATGGCCATCATATCCTGCGGCGTAATGGCGCTCATAGCGGTTAATTTTCTGTTGATGATTAAGCCGCGGTAAGGCGGATAATTACGACCGAGATAGTATGGATAAGTTGAGTCGGCAGGCTTTTGATTGGCGCTGCTTACAAAGCCTCTTTCAGGATTGTACTGAAACGGATTTTCATCCTGTGGAATCATGCCCTGCCACATATAACTGCTGTCGGTACCAGGCATAATAAAATCGCCCTGCCCCTTCCATTTGGCCGGCCACTCGCCCTGCGTGCGCATGGCAATATCTCCATTTTTGGCTGCAAAGGCAAAGTTTTGCCCGGGTGTATGCATGTTGGTTACAGCCGCTAAATAATCTGCATAATTTTTTGCATGGTTCAGCATATTAAAGGCAAGCAGTTCTTTACTGGGATCATGTGCTTTCCATCGTACAGCATAATATTTATTGCCGGTGATTCTGCTGCCGCTGAAAGTTTTATCATACATCACCGGACCAAAAACGGTGTAGGCTACTTTATCAATATAATCCGCCTGATCTTTTATTTTAATGGTTTCTGTACGGAACTCCGTTTTTTTCCAGGCACTGTCAAACCAGTATTCATTGCGGCTTTCGTCTTTAAATTTTATTTCATAGTAGTCCCGTACATCGCGGCCACCATTGGTAACGCCCCAGGCTACGTTATCATTAAAGCCGATGATTACACTGGGTGCGCCGGGAAAAGTAGCGCCATACACGTTAAAGTTGGGAGTGCTTAGCTGCATCTCGAACCAAAGCGATGGCAGGTTTAAACCCAGGTGCGGATCGTTGCATAAAATGGGTGCACCGCTTTTTGTTTTACTGCCTGCAGCCACCCAGTTGTTGCTGCCATTTTCCGGATCGGGTTTTTCTTCCTGCATTACCAGCAGATCTTTATTGGCGAAGTAAACAGAATCTGCTGTGGCGGGCGCTTTCACCAATACTTTGGGTGCTGCATATATCGTTCCTTTGGGAATAATGGGATCCAGGGAATCTTGTTTGGAGGGATATAACAAATCAAAATCTGCCGGGCTAAAATAAGTTTTTGCATTCGTCATTTCAATATCATCATCATGCGCCGCCAAATCATACGACATGTATTTTAAAAATAAAGCCGTTTTTAAATTGGTCCAGGGCTCGGGCTGGTAGCCTATTAATTTATATTCGATGGGTAATTTCGCTTCTGTAATATTGCTGATATAAGCATTTACACCCGCCGTATAAGCATCACAGGATGCCCTGGTAGTTGGGTCTGCTTGCATTTCTTTCAATGAAATTTCGGCGGCATACACCATACCTAACCGCCTGAACTCACGGTCATGCGTAAGCGCCTTTTCACCAATAATTTCACTTGCCCGTCCGGCAGCGGCATGGGTTTGCAATTCCATTTGCCATAACCTGAATTTAGCATGCAGGTAACCCTGTACAAAATAGGCGTCGTTTTCCTGTTCGGCAAAAACATGCGGCACCAGTCTGTCATCGAGGTACACATTGACTTTACCTTTCAACTGAGGAAAATTAAACGTTTCATTAAAGGTAGCATCAGCATTTTCGGCATTCTGCCAAACACCATGTTGCGGACTCAGCAATTTACCAAGTGGTGCAGGTAATAACAGTTTTGAATTAAGGGTAATTATCAAACCAGTTGTTACAGCTGCGGAAAGAATGCATGGCAAGAGTTTCATAAAAAAATTTGTATGCGTAAAATAAGTAAATCCATCTTTAACAAACTAATTTCAATTATTTATTTTTGTATGATGGAGACAGACAGTATTGATGTTAAAAATATTCTCGGCTTACAATTACCCACCGACCCCCGCTGGATCAACCTCGCTGAAATGCAACTGGAAGAAATACTGACTGACCATGCTTATTGCGAGCAAAAGGCAGCTACCACTTGCATTACACTCATTCAACGTTATAGTGATAAGGAAAAATTAGTTACCAGTTTAAGCCCGATTGTTACAGAGGAATGGGGACATTTCCGGCTCGTACTGGCTGAACTGCATAGAAGAAAATTACAACTGGGCAAACAAAGAAAAGATGCGTACGTAAACAGATTGATTGAATTTCAGCAAAAAGGTGGCAGTCCGGATGAGCGGATGCTGGACCATTTACTAACCATGGCATTGATAGAAGCCCGCAGTTGCGAACGTTTTAAAAGATTAAGTGAAGGGTTGAATGATGCCTACATGAGAAGATTTTACCGCCGCTTTATGGAAAGCGAAGCCGGACATTATACCTTATTTATTGAACTGGCAGAAACCTATTGCAAAAAAGAAAAAGTTCGCAAGCGCTGGAAAGAATGGCTGGTGTATGAGAAGGCAGTGATGGACGAGATGGAAGTAAGGGGGGACAGGATACATTAGCACAAGCCCTAAATTGAAAAGCTCGCTAAATCCCAAAGAAGGACTTCTTTTGGAGATTTAGGTTGGAGTGTATTTTTACTTATAGCTCGATTTATTTTTAATTCAGTGGCTTGCTGAAAGGCTGCATTGATTAGATTTTTTAAATTAATCACTTCAGCTTTATCTTTTCATCCGCTATAAGTGCGTTTCTATCTTACTAAAATAGCTTCTCTCCTCTTCAAAATTGATGTAGGGATATTGACTGCTTAGCTGGTTTACTTTTTCCAGGTTTGTTTGTAAAAATTTTTTGTGCTGCTGCGATGTTGGGTTAAAGGGCTTGTGACTTTTGGCGGCATTGATCACATTGATTTCAGCCATCAGCTTTTTTGTGGATTCATCGATACAGGCATCCACAAATTTTTCCCATACATAATGTGTCGCCGCATAATTTGGGTGCACCATGTCTTCTGCATAAAAACGGTAATCTCTTAAATCGTCAATTACCAATTCATACGCAGGGAAATAAAACCGGTCTTGCTCGTTTTCAATCAATGCATGCACAGCCTGTATCAGCGTGGCTTTGCTGCGGTTATTTTCTACAAACCCATCCCTTAAATGCCGCACCGGGCTGATAGTAAAAATTGTTTTAATGGACGGGTTAACCACCTTTATTTCAGAAAGCATTTGCTGCAGCGCCGTGGTGATTTCTTCTACGGTCAATAATTTTTTATTGAATTTATCTGTTGGTACTTTGTGGCAGTTAGCTACCACTTCACCCTGCAACCCTGCACTAGTGCCCGTTGCCAGCGTATAGGCAAATGCAGAGCCCAGGGTTAACAATAACCAGTCTGCACTTTTTAAAAATGCATGTGCCTTTTGTTGTGAATGATTAATTCTTTGTAAACATTGTTCCTGGTCAGGATGCGAAAACCGGCTGTGATGCTCCCAGCTGTTCCAGCATTCATTCTGGTAAAATAAATCTGCTGCTTGGTATTGTTTGTTATGAATATAAGAGGTAATGGACCTGGTAATACTGATGGGGTTGAATAAAATACCATTGGGATTTTCAAGCACATCAAATTTGTGCTGCTTTAATTTAGCGCCCATATTTTCTGTGAAACAGGAACCAACCAGCAACAATTTTTGCTGGTGACTGATGCTTGTTGCAAATGGTTTGGGTGAAAAGGCCAGGTGAAAATCCATGAAGCAAAATTACTGGATTGTTTTTTATGGATAGAACACTATTGGATGGAACGCTGATGACACTGATTGGACAGCATTTGAACGGATAATTTAAAACTGATAAAATACGGATATTGTAAGTGTATTATGTTGGTACGGTATTACACAAATATTTCATTGGCTAGATCAATGCATTCTGATAAAGCCTGTTCATTTAAATTATTGAGCAAATTCAATTGATTGAAATAGGGGATCATTAAAGCAGTGTCCATATTACCAACCAGTTCATCTCCAGCCATCGGGCACCCGCCGATGCCTTTTAATGCACCGTCAAAACGACGGCATCCAGCCTGCAAGGCCGCATCCAGTTTAGCTTTCCAATTGTGTGTTGTAGAATGCAGGTGAACGCCGACGGTTGTGTCCGGATACGCAGGTATAACTGCTTTTAAAATGGACCCTACTTGTTGTGGCGTGGCAATGCCAATAGTGTCGGCAATTGATATAATGCTTATATCCATTGCTGTCATGGTTTCCAACCACTGCATAACTATGCTTTCATTATAGGGATCGCCATATAAATTACCAAAACCCATGGAAATATAAATGACCATTTTTTTTTGATTCTTTATACAGAGATTTTGAATCTCTTCCACAGTTTGCAAGGATTGCTCCATACTACTGTTGGTATTGCGCAGTTGAAAAGTGGGCGATATGGAAAAAGGAAATCCCAGGTAAGTGATTGCGTCATGTACTACGGCATCCTTGGCGCCACGGGCATTTGCCACAATGGCGAGCAGTTTTGTTTTTGATCCATCTGAGTTAAGCCCGCAGATTACCTGCTCTGTATCGGCCATTTGCGGTATGGCTTTATGAGAAACAAAACTACCAAAATCAATTGTATCAAACCCTACTTTTAGTAAAGCATTGAGGTATTGAATTTTTTTATTTGTTGGTATAAAGCGGGGCCAGCCCTGCATAGCATCCCTGGGGCATTCAATCAGCTGTATTACGGGTGATGCAATGTTCATATGCTACAAGTTAAAAAAAGAGCAGCATATTTTAGTATGCTGCTCTTACAAATTAATTCAACAAACTATTATTGTACTTCTTTTATTTTTTTGTCGTAGGCTGCAGATTTAACAGCATCTTTTTTTACATCATAGATGTTCTTCAGGATTGAAAGTGCCTGCTTGTAATTTACTTTTTCACCGGCCTTTGGTTTAGGATTTTCCGCATACAGGCTTACCACTTTTTCAGCATATGGAATGGCATCATTCATCTGCTTGGTGGCATTTGCTTCCATATCCTTTTTTGTTTTAAGATCGGCTGGTTTTGGCCCCTTTATTTTTCTTGCATCTTCTGACAGATCAATGGAATTGTTGTATAAGAAATTTGCCATTAAAAAGTTAGCCTCCTGTGTTGATTTGATTGCAATGGCTTTTTTTAAGATTTCTGGCAATTTTTCTTTAAAAGCAGTAGTATTGGCGGTTTTCATTTCATCGGAATAAATGTACCTGTACAATTCTACGCTGTAATTAAAAGACAGGATGTAATTATCAGGATACTTCGCCATCAATGCATCGTACTTTTCAAAAATCTGCGGCTTTTCTACACCGTCCGTAGCCTGCTCAATTTCAAGTGCTGTCCAATATTCTGCGCTTTTAGGATATAACTTTTTACCCTTTTCTACAATGTCGGTAAAAGCTGCCTGGTCTTTTTTATTTTTATAGTAATCTGCGAGGTACTGGTAAGCATCTACATATTGTGTATCAGCAATATTGGCATCTACCAGTTTTTTATAAAAAATAGCCGCATCATCTTTTTTCTTAGCGTCGTTTGCAGCTATTGCTGTGTACAAAGTTAACATGGTGTCGATGCCATTGAATTTATATTTATTAGCGCCTTCCAGCCCTTTTGAATAAATAAAATCATGTACTTCGATGGCCTTTTTAAAATTTTCAAAAGCTACATCATAATTTTTCTGCGTGTAAGCTTTTACGCCCAGGTCAGACGAAAAACCGGCATACAAATCGAACAGAACAGAATTGTTTTCGTCTTTGGAAAGGGGTGCTTTTGGATCGAGCTGAAAATATTTTTGGATTGCATTAAATGCTTCGGTTTTCATGGCACCTGCATCCGTAATACTCATTGCTGAATCTTTCGATGTTAAATCATACGCAAAGCCTTTATAATACCAGCCATCCGGCTTTTGAGCATTTTTTTCTACCGCAAGATATTTATCTACAGCTTCTTTTGCTTGTTTTGTCTGACGCAGCAAAACATATTTTTTAACATCATCAATGCTTTGTGCAAATGCAATGTTAACCAACAGTACTGCGGCTGCGAAAAAGGAAAGTTTCTTCATTTCAAATTTTATTTTAGGCGTTAAAGGTATTAGTTTGTTGTTAATTAGGATAAAAAGATCATGGAAATTTCATAAACCATGCCATAATTGGGGGCACATTTAAAAATTATTGCCAAAACTGCCGCTGCACGGAAAACATTGCGTTTATCGGTCCTATAAAGGTACAGGCTGAAACCGCTTACACTTCGATTCGGTTGCGCCAGGGATGGTAGCGGCACCCCGCAAAGCGCCGTAAACATGCCGGTTATTGGCAGGTGGTAACTATGGCGCTGCGGAGTAGAGCGGACAGCCCGCCGGGCGCCTGAAAGAATCAGCGCTTGGAGCAATGCTCTCTTCATCATAAAGACATTGTTGTTACATTTGCTTAAATAAAACAACACCTAACTTTTGATTTCTCCTAATACCATACAGCAAATTCTCAGCAGGATTGATATTATTGAGATAGTGGGCACTTTTGTAAAACTAAAAAAAAGAGGCACCAACTATCTGGGCCTGTGCCCTTTTCACAACGAAAAATCACCTTCGTTTACGGTATCGCCGGCAAAGGAAATTTACAAGTGTTTTGGTTGCGGCCGCAGTGGCAACAGCATTGGCTTTTTAATGGAGCATGAAAAGTACACCTATGTAGAAGCGCTTCGCTGGCTGGCACAACGGTACAATGTGGAAATTGAAGAAACAGAAGTTTCGCCGGAACAAAAATTACAACAACAGAGTGCCGAGAGTTTATTTATCATCAACAATTTTGCACAGCAATTTTTTACCAATCATTTATTAAATACCGAGGAAGGCCAGGATATAGGCCTGAGCTATTTAAAACAACGTGGTTTCCGGGAAGAGATCATTAAAAAGTTTCAGCTGGGCTTTAACCCGGAGGCCAGGGATAGTTTCGCAAAAGCAGCCATTCAGGCGCAATACAATGTGGAGCTGCTGCAAAAAAGCGGGTTGGTGGCCATCAGGGATGAGCGGCCGGTGGACAATTACCGCGGTAGAATTATTTTTCCAATACATAACCAAAGCGGTAAAGTGGTTGGTTTTGGGGCAAGAATTTTAAAAACAAATGATAAGGCGCCAAAATACATCAATACACCGGAAAATGAAATTTATGTAAAAAGTAAAATTTTATACGGAAGTTATTTTGCCCGCATGGCTATTGATAAAGCAGATGAATGTTTGCTGGTGGAAGGCTATACCGATGTAGTGAGTCTGCACCAGGCCGGTATTGAGAACGTAGTGGCCAGCGGCGGTACATCGCTTACACCCGACCAGTTGCGGCTGGTAAAAAAATACACCAACAACCTCACGATTATTTATGATGGTGATAGTGCCGGTATTAAAGCGGCGCTGCGGGGGATGGATCTTGCGCTGGAAGAAAGCCTGAACGTAAAACTGGTATTGATACCGGATAAAGAAGATCCGGACAGTTATGTAAATAAAGTAGGTGCTGCCGCATTTAAGGAATTTATTGCGGCCAATAAAAAAGATTTTATCCTGTTCCAGCTGGAAGTTTCTTTAAAAGATGCCGGAAATGATTCTGCAAAAAAATCGGCGGTGGTAAACCAGGTAGCAGAAACGATTTCTAAAATAAACAAGGCGGAAGACTTTACCCGTCAGCAGGATTATATTAAGCAAAGCGCTGAATTATTAAAGATCGAAGAAGGTGGTTTGCATGCGCTGGTGAATAAATTTATACGGGAAAAAATTACCAGTGAAGAAAATAAAACGAACCGAAAAGAAGCCAATGACAATTTTGCTGCGCCTGCCGCTCCTTTTGAAATTGAAGATGACGCTGTTGGATTATTAAACAGGGATGAACAGCAGGAACGGGCCATGGTAAGGAGTTTGCTTGAATTCGGTTTAAAAGAATGGGATGGTGAACAGCGTGTTGCAGACCATATGTTTGCAGAAATTGAGCACAACCAGCTGGAAGAAATGATTGACAATAAAAGCCTGATTGACCTGATAAAGACCTATAAAACCTGGTACGATAACGGGCTGGAGCCGAATGCGAAAACATTTTTATACCATGAAGATTTTGCGCTGAGCGCCCTGGTGGTAAGTGTAATGGACTATAATTTTGAGATAAGCCATAACTGGAAAAATGTGTTTGAAGGGAAGATAGCTACAAGAGAAGATTTATATAAGGAAGAAGTTTTCAGCACACTGAATTATTTAAAATTGCGAAAGATAAAACGCATGATGGACGAGAACCAGCGGGACATGGAGAAAGAGCAAACAATGGAAGAACAGCTGGTATTTCTGCAGATTCACCAGCACCTGAAACACATGGAAATTGAATTGACCAAACAGTTGGGAACGGTTATTTTCAGATGAGGCGTGAGTGGTGACTTGTCAATGGTGGATAGCGAGTTGTGTACGGTGGTCGGTCGGACTGCATTTAATTATCCACTAATCAATTATCCATTCCATGTCCCTACTTCTCCCCGTGAAATTTAGACACCCCATCTTTATGCAGCAACATTTTTACAAGTTGTATCACCGCTGTTAAAGCGAATATGCCACCGATTACCCAGTTTAAATATTGCTGACTATTGGCAATTCTTTGGACCATCCATTTACCACCAAAAATAAAAACGCAGTTACCCATCAATGTTCCGATGCCGATACCAATGATGTAGACATTGTACTGACTTTGTACAGGCTGCAGGATATTTTTTGTAAATAACACTGTACTCCAGCCAAACCAGAATGGTATCTGCACAGGGTTAATAGCACACATCAGCATACCCAACAAAAAACGGTGGAGGTGGTTATTGAGCATGATATTTTTTGTGTTACCACCACCTTTGGCAGCCGCAATAAAACTACCAATTGCCAGCGCCACAATAATAGCCAGCGTAATCCATTCCATCCATTTCATCAGCCGGGTCTGTTTACGCACCCAATCAATACCAACCAGCGAAATACGCACGTAAATCATTTCTACCAGCAACGAACCAAAAGAAAACCAGATGGCTTCCCGGATACTTTCCTGTATGCCAATTTGCATAGCGGCTACATTCAGCGTGCCCAATGGAAGCGATCCTAAAAAACTGATGACAAGTCCCCAAAGAAAAACCTTTATAATATTTGGCATTACGCAAAGATAAGTGGTTGAATATTTTGGCGTGCTAATGCTGTCTGCCTCAGCAGGTTTTTTGACCTGCTGGCTTAAGTGCATTAAATTACAGCATAAATTATGCTCTTGATAAAATCATCCACTATACAACTACTGCGGTTTCATTTTTCGTTTTTCCTGATGCCGGTGTATTGGTTTGCTTTGAGCCAAACACCGCAAATCAATACTGGCCGGGCTATATTGATTTTTGTCATTTTGCATTTGCTGGTATATCCCGCCAGTAATGGTTATAATAGTTATATGGATAGGGATACTGAAAGCGTTGGGGGGATAAAAAACCCCATGCAACCCACACCGCAGTTATTTTACGTGACGATTTTGCTGGATGCCATTGCAATTGCTTTGAGTTGTTTCATCAGCATTTATTTTGTGCTTGGTATACTGGCTTACATTCTCGCTTCAAGGGCTTACAGTTACCGCGGCATTCGTTTAAAAAAATATCCAATCGCAGGTTATGTAACCGTGATCTTTTTCCAGGGAGCGGTCACTTTTTTTTTGGTGATGCATGGCGGCAGCAACGATAAAACACTCGCTGTACCAGTGTTTGGCATGATTGCGGCTTCCCTGCTGATTGGCGGTTTTTATCCCCTTACGCAAATTTACCAGCACCAGCAGGATAAAGCCGATGGAGTAAATACACTGAGTTTACTACTCGGGTACAAAGGAACTTTTATTTTTACCGCCATTGTGTACTTCGTTGCTGTTTCAACACTGGCATATCAATTGTTATCCACACTTCAGAAAAACAGTTTTTTTATCGTTCAAATCTTTTTTATCCCTGTGCTCGTATATTTTTTCTGGTGGTTCAGGCAGGTAACCCTTAAACATACAGCGGCAAATTTTGTTAACACCATGCGCATGACACTGCTGGCATCTGTTTGCATCAATGCGGCCTTTATTACTTTATTTTTAATTGAAAAACTTTGAGCAAAATTATTTCAATAGCCACAGGTGTACCACAATATAAACACCAGCAGGATGCTATTTTTGAGTTTGCTGATACTATTTATAGTGAAAGTGAAACCGACAGCAGGAAATTAAAATTTTTATATCGTCACAGCGGGATAGACACCAGGTATAGTGTACTGCCCGATTATAGCAGCAATGCGGAAGACCGCCAATTCTATTCCAAATCAAAGAGCCTGGAACCTTTTCCTGACCTTGAAAAAAGAATGCAGTGGTTTGCCTGTAACGCTGCTAAACTTTCTGTAGAAACCATCCGGGATTGTATTGCAGACAAAATTGAGCCAGCCGAAATTACACACCTGATAACGGTTAGTTGCACGGGTATGAGTGCGCCGGGAATGGATCTTGACATTATGGAAACATTAGGTTTATCTCCCAATATTTTCCGCACATCGGTAAATTTTATGGGGTGTTATGCTGCTATCCATGCATTGAAAATTGCTGATGCACTTTGCAATGGCGACGAAAAAGCAAATATAATTATCGTATGTACTGAGCTTTGTACACTGCATTTTCAAAAAGAAAATTCAATTGATAATATTACCTCAACCCTGCTGTTTGCCGATGGTTGCGCCGCAGTTTTAATGCAGCATAACGCCGCAAGCGCAGGAGGTATGACGCTGAAAAACTTTTTTTCTGATGTTGCTTTTAAAGGTAAAAAAGATATGAGCTGGCAACTCTCCTCCCGCGGCTTTTTGATGACTTTAACAGGGTATGTGCCTGATCTTGTAAAGGAAGATTTTGACAGTTTATTAAACAAGGCCCTCCTGAATGCCGGGATGGACAAGGAAAGTATAAGTCATTGGTGTATACATCCCGGCGGAAAAAAAATACTGGAAGCCATCCAACAAAGTACCGGTTTAAAAGAAGAACAGTTGCAGTTTAGTTACGACGTGTTAAGGGAATATGGCAATATGAGCAGCCCCACAGTTTTGTTTGTTTTAGAAAAAATATTGCGTGAATTAAAAGAGGGCACGGCTATCAAAGATGCCGCTGTTTTTGGAGCTGCCTTTGGCCCCGGGTTAACTATGGAAACATTTATAGCAACCTATGATTAACCTTGCCAACAGATCCGCTGAAAAAGAAATTCTGGACAACGACAATATTGCTTTTGCCGATATCAAGCAAAACATGCGGGAGCTGAACGTAATCAATACCTGGCTCGGTGGGCATGGAATCACTATCAAGGGCATGCAACAATTACTGCAGCATTTTAAACCAAATCAGCCTGTCACTATTTGCGAAATTGGTTGTGGCGGCGGTGATAATTTACAGGCTATAAACAAATGGTGCACAAAAAAAGGTATTGCTGTAAATTTTATCGGGATTGATATCAAACAGGAATGTATTGACTTTGCAAAACAACAATATCCCGATTTGCCTTGTCACTGGATGGTAAAAGATTACCGGGATGTTTGGTTTGACAAAATGAAGCCGGATATTGTATTTTCTTCACTTTTTTGTCACCACTTTACAAATGAGCAATTGCTTAAAATGATGCAGTGGATGCGCAAGCAAAGTAGTACCGGCTTTTTTATCAACGATCTCCACAGGCATTGGCTGGCGTATTATTCTATCCGGCTCATTACGCGAATTTTTTCTTCCTCTTATCTTGTAAAAAATGATGCGCCCCTTTCTGTTGCCCGGGGTTTTAAATTATGTGAATGGAATAGTATATTTACAGGTGCGGCCATAAAAAATTATTCTATCAGCTGGAAGTGGGCTTTCCGGCATTTAATTGTTTGCATCAATGACTGAAACGACACAATACGATGTAACTATTATCGGGGGCGGTCTTGCCGGGCTGGCACTTTCTATTCAACTGGCGGCCAAAAAATATTCAGTAGCGCTTTTTGAAAAAGAAGAATATCCTTTTCACAAAGTTTGTGGCGAGTACATCAGTCTTGAAAGCTGGGATTTTATTGAACGATTAGGACTACCGTTATCAGCAATGCAATTGCCTGTTATAAAAAAGTTAATCGTAAGTTCTCCTAACGGAAATGCATTGCAACATCAATTGCCATTGGGCGGTTTTGGCATCAGCCGTTACGTTATTGACTTTGAATTAAAGAAAATTGCTGAAGCTGCCGGAGTAAGCGTGCATGAGCACTGCAAAGTAGAAGATGTAATTTTTGCAGACGGGCAATTTGAACTGCATACCGCAAAGGGAAACTTTACCAGTACCATTTGTGCAGGAAGCTTTGGTAAAAGAAGCAACCTGGATGTAAAATGGAAACGAAGTTTCATCCTGAAAAAAAATAATAAGCTCAGTAATTATGTCGGCGTAAAATACCACATTAAAACAAACTTTCCGGCTGACACGATTGCACTGCACAATTTTAAGGATGGCTACTGCGGCATCTCAAAGGTAGAGGATGATACTTACTGTCTTTGTTATTTAACCAATGCTGCCAATTTAAGAGACAATGATAATTCCATCAGAGAGCTGGAAAAAAATGTGTTGTATAAAAACAAACATTTAAAAAATATTTTCGAAACAGCCACCATGCTGTTTTCTACACCCGTCACCATTTCCCAAATATCTTTTGCAAAAAAATCGCAGGTACAAAACCATGTATTATTATGTGGTGATGCCGCCGGAATCATCACACCCCTGTGCGGGAACGGTATGAGCATGGCTTTGCACAGCAGTAAAATTGCAGCGGAAGCTATTACTGATTTTTTAGAACATATTACCACCAGGCCACAGATGGAAGCTGTCTATGCCCGTAACTGGCAACAATTATTTGGTAAAAGGGTATTTGCCGGAAGGCTTATACAGGAGGGTTTTGGCAAAACATGGATCACCAATCTTTTTATCAGCATAATGAAAAGGCTGCCGTTTTTAACAGGCTGGCTGATTAAGCAAACTCATGGTCAGCCATTTTAATGTCTTCAAAAAATTCCTTCTAAAAAGCGTACAACCATGTTGGGATAGTCTACAATCGAAAAAATTCAGTCATCAAAAAATCAGGCATCAGCTATGCTCTCTATCCCATTTTTAAATCCAGGGCTTTTCTTTCTGCACCCACTTTTCTTGATGCCGCTAAAAACTTTCTGCCCCTGCTAAACGACCAGGGTAAAGCACCTTGTTGCCTGTTATAATTACTGATCTGGTACAGTGCTTTCCAATGCTTTAATATTTCTTTGTAAGCACCCAATAAAGTATATCCTGTATCGTAAAAATGATTTGGTTCTGCACCACAACCATTGTATTCCAAAATGGTGAAATTTTTACCTGCCTTCAGGTCTTCCACATTGCTGCACATAATATCGTACCTGCCATAATAAAACTCATTCCCTGTACTGCTGATACCATCAAACAAAGCGGTGAGCTGGTCATCTATAGCATGCTTTAAATTCACAAAACGGGCGCCACGGTTATGGTTAGCAGCATAACTGAGCAGGTATCTTTCCCCTTCCGGTATAACCTGCAGCCAGTTTTCCTTGTGCTTTGATTCCAGCAAAGCAAGCTGTTTATTACCCTTGGGATGCTGCATCACAAGGCGCTGCAATGTATCAGTTCCATTGCCAGTTACCTGCAGCGGCATTTTATGTAAAAAACCAGTAACTACTCCCCTGCTCTCTTTGGGATGGCGGATGTAAAATACACTCACTTCCATGGGATATTGCACCAGTTGCTGTACAATATAGTCCCATGGCATCAAAGTGTGATAGTGTATTAATTCATTTTGGTTATTGATTTTCCTTAAAAGAACGCCCTGTTCGCCCACTTCCGGCTTTACTATAAAAGGAAAGTTGATATTGTGGGTTGTTAATTGCTGTTCAACAGATGAAATGGCTTCGTTTGCTGAAACAAAAAATGTAGGTGGGTAAAGTTCTTTAGGCAACAAATCATACATCTCTTTTTTGGGCTCTCCTTCCAATCCACCAAAAGTAATTTTAGGATTACTGGAAGTAAAAAACCACACTGCACGTGACCTGATGATATACCACAGCCAGAATACAGACAATGGTGCGTATAATATTCCAAATGGCCATGCTTCCCAGTTTGTAATGCGGTGTAAAATGTTTTTCACTAGATAAGTTGTCAGTCAAAATTAACCACTTCCCTGCAAATAAACACCCTTACAAAACAATGAACATTTAATACATTTGCTATACTCAACTCAAAATGTATGCAGGTACCAACAATGGCGGCCATGACGGCAAAAGGCGAAAGTCCGGAAGTATTATTTTGGGTTGGCTGTGCAGGCAGCTTTGACCAGCGGGCGCAAAAAATTACCAAAGCCTTTGTTACCATTCTGGACCGGTTGAAAATCAGCTACGCCATATTGGGCAAAGAAGAAATGTGTACGGGAGATCCGGCAAGAAGGGCCGGTAATGAATTTATGTTTCAAATGATGGCTTACCAGAACATACAGGTGTTGAACGGCTACAATGTTAAAAAAATCGTGACTGCATGCCCGCATTGTTTTAATACTTTAAAAAATGAATACCCCGAATTAGGCGGCAATTACGAAGTGGTACATCACACCAGTTTTTTACAACTATTAATTGACGAGGGGAAAATAAAACTGCGGGAAAACGGCAGCTTTAAAGGAAAAAAAATTACCTATCACGACAGCTGTTATCTTGGGCGGGCAAATAATATTTATGAGGCGCCTCGGAAGGTATTGGAAGCATTGGATGCCGAACTGGTGGAGATGAAACGCTGTCGCAGCAATGGTTTGTGCTGTGGTGCCGGTGGCGCCCAGATGTTTAAGGAAGAGGAAAAGGGAGACATCCGCATTAACCAGGAAAGAATAAAAGATGCGCTGGAAACAGGTGCAACCATTATTGCCGCGGCATGCCCTTTTTGCAATACCATGATGACAGATGGCGTAAAAAACAGTAATAAGGAAGAAGATATTCAGGTGCTGGATATTGCTGAGCTTATTGCCGCAAGTTTATAATAATTTTGTAGTATGAATATCAATTTTAAAGAACAGATACCAGCCGATTTTTTACCGTCCTCCAGGGTGTGGATTTACCAGTGCAGCCGCTTGTTTTTTTTAAGCGAGGCATTGCAGATAGAAGAGATTCTGGAACAATTTGTAAGTAGCTGGAAAAGTCACGGGGCAACCGTAAAAGGATATGGCAACTTATTTTTTGGACAGTTTATTGTGCTGATGGCGGACGAATCTGCAGCCGGTGTTAGTGGCTGCAGTACCGACAGTTCGGTACATGTAATCAAAGAAATTGAAAAGTTGTTTAAAGTAGATTTATTCGACCGGCAATCGCTTGCTTTTATAATAAAAGATAAAGTACAACTGCTGCCGTTATCGCAGTTGAATTATGCTGTTGAAAACAATTTTATTGATGGGTCTACTATTTATTTCAATAATACTGTTACCTCAAAACAGGAATTACTCCAAAACTGGATGGTTCCCGTTAAAGACAGCTGGCTTGCAAAACGCATCAATCACCTGTTGGTAACGGGCACTGAATAACTATTTTTCAGAGGGATTTTTTCTGCCGTTGTTTAATTTTTCTATGGTAGATTTTAACCTGGCTGTTCTTGTATCCTCTTTTTTGGATCCGGTTATCCAAACAACATATTCCTTTTTATTGGTAAAAGAAAGGCCGTCAAAAAATTGCCTGGCCGTGGCATTTTCAGTAAATAATTCTTCCAGCTCCGGCGGTGTAGTTATTACTCTTGCGTGGGTATCAACATAGTCCAGTTGAACTGAATCTTCAAAAATATGTTTCACCTTTTCAGCCTTCTTAAAACGCATGGCGCACCATACATGATCCAGCGAAATCATCCTGACACCTTCATATCCTAACTGGGCTACGCATTCCCAATTGCAGTCTCTGGATAAATCGCTTACAATTTTCGATGTCTGCTTGGGATAAGCAATCCAAAGTTTCGCATCTTCATTTAATGCTGGCAACACGTCTTTTAAAATATCTCTTAGCTGCTGCTTACTGATGGCGAAAACTAAGGCGAAATCAATCTTTTTAATTTTTAAAAGCGGGGTGATATTCTTGGCAAATGATAATTTGATAAACTGTTTTTCAATGGTGGACGGCAGACCTTGTATCAACAGATTTCTTTCATCCTTTAACTGAAGTTTTTCTAAAATTGTTTGTGACGGTACTAATACTTCCATAATTAAAATGATTTAAACAGGTGGTAAAAATAGATTACCTGTACATACACTAATAGGTATAGTAAGGAGTTTTTAAAAAGAAATGGATAATACTGCGACAAAAATGTAATTGGAATGCGCAAAGTTACCGCTTTTTTTGGAACGGCAAATAAAAAGACCCTCCTGAAGGAAGGTCTTTTATTCACAACTAAATTCAATTTTATTTTACAGGCTTGTAGTAACTCAATGCCTCATTCATGAATCCCTTTATTTTCTCAATTCTGTTGGCATCTGCAGGATGCGTACTTAGTAATTCAGGTGGTTTCTGCCCTCCGCTGGCTGCAGCCATTCTTTCCCAAAAAGTAACTGCTTCCCTGGGATTATAGCCTGCCATAGCAGCGAATATCAATCCAAAATGATCGGCCTCATACTCCTGGCTCCGGGAATTGGGAAGCGAATAACCTAGTTGACTCCCGGGTCCATATACAGTATTAAAGATGCTATTTACTTTGGGATTATTAGCGGTAGCAACGTTTACAAGCGAACCAAGTCCCTGCGTAAGCATTTCCTGGCTCATCCGCTCGTTTCCATGCCTGGCCACAGCATGGGTAATTTCATGCCCTAACACAATAGCCAATGCTGCTTCATTTTGGGTAACCGGCAACAGGCCGGTATATACTACCACTTTCCCCCCCGGCATACACCAGGCATTTACTTCTTTGTTGTCTACCAGGTTAAATTCCCAGTTGTAGCCCGATAATACGTCTCCCTTACCTTGTTTGGTGTAGTATTCTGTAATTGCTGAGGCAATTCTTGACCCTACTCTGCGGACCATCTCTGCATCTTTACTAGCACCTGTACTTACAACCTTGTTTTGGGAAAGGAAGGTTTTATATTCTGTTAAGGCCATTTCCTGCAACTGGCTTTCCGGCAATAAACTTAGTTGCCTGCGCCCTGTTACTGCATTCCGGCTGCATGCTGCAAAAACAGAAGTAGCAACCAATAGAAAAATTATTTTTTTCATTGTGATATATTTTTATCCTACACAAAACAATTGGTGTACCAATTTAGCCTGCAGCAGTTTGCAAACATTATTTATCAATATGACGAAGATTTGGAAAGGCTTCATTTTCGCCGGGCACGACGTCTGTCCCGGTACTTTAAGATGGGAATACGGCTTTCGTTACCACGAAGGATTTTCACTATGTTTTTCTGGTGGGTAAGAATGATCATAGCGGCTACCAGTACGGCGAATATTCTGTATATAGTCACATCATCATTCCAAATCCACAAAACGCATATGGGTAAAAAAAGACCCGCTAATATCGAACTAAGGGAGACGTATCTGGTAAAAAATAACACCAGCAAAAACACACCTACACAGCTGGCAGCAATAACAGGTTGTATTGCCAGCATCATTCCGAATAAGGTTGCTACACCTTTACCGCCTCTGAATTGAGCAAAAATGGGAAATACATGTCCCAATACTGAAGATAGTCCCAGTCCAACCATCAAATTGGTTCTCGCCCATTCGTCATGTAAATAAGAAGGTAAAAAGTAGAAAAGGCAAACAGCCGTTACACCCTTGATTATATCTATGATCATTACAATCGTTCCATACTGCGAACCCAATACCCTGAAAGTATTGGTAGCGCCCATGTTTCCGCTTCCATAATCGCGTATATCCACGCCAAAAAAGCTTTTGCTAACAATTAAAGCGGTTGGTATAGAACCAATAAAGTAAGCAATGATTAATAATAATAATTCTTTCATCGTTTCTTTAGTGAGTTGAGTTTACAAATATATTGAATTATCCTTTTCAGCAGTCATTTTTAATCATCACATTAAACCATAACGCTATTTTATAACTTCCATGGTAATCCAGTTGCCATCTTGATGGGTGGAAACATACTGAAGCCCACGAGCGGCAACATTTTCCTTCATGGTACCCTCATCTGCTTTTAAAAAACCACTAAAAATAATCTGACACCCAGGCGATGCAACCAATTTAATGGCGTCAAGATTAGCTGTGATTACATTGAGATTGATATTGGCCAAAATAATGTCATATTTTTTAACGACCGGAATGCTATTATGTTGCTCAATCACAACGTTGGTACAACTATTTTGTATGATATTTTCCGTGGCATTGTTGATACTCCATTCATCATTGTCAACTGCGAGCACGGCAGCAGCCCCAAGCTTCTCCGCCAGGATAGCTAAAATTCCTGTTCCGGTACCAAAGTCCAATACCTGTTTGCCTTCAAAATCAATTGATGACATTCGTTCAATAACCAAATGGGTGGTGGCATGGTGGCCTGTGCCAAAACTCATTTTAGGCGTGATAATAATTTCATACTTTACCTGTTTAATGGGTTGATGAAAATGCGCCCGTATGGCAACGAAATCATTTACCACAACAGGTTCAAAGCTTTCTTCCCATTGCTGGTTCCAGTTAGTGTTTTCGATGGTTGCAGCGGTGTACGCAACCGTCTCAAACAATTGGATAACACCTGCAAAATCCGTGTCGCTGAATTTCTCCTGCTGAATAAAAGCATGTAAATAAGTGTCGGTCTCTTCAAAACCTTCAAATCCCAGGTCACTCAATAAGGCAACCAATTGTTCGGATTCGCCGGAGTTTGTTATTTCAAAATCAAATGATAAATACTGCATGTAAAAATTGGGGGCTTATATCGCTGGTGCGAAAGATAATTTGATGAGCCTGCAATGTAGGCAAAATGAATACAGGTAAGCCGATTTAATACTGCCCGGCTTGCGTTGATTAAATAAAAAAAACTCCGGAGTTTGATTTCCGGAGTACTAAATATATTTCAATGTGAATTAATGCCGGTTGATGCCTACCCTTTGGGCTGTGCTTCAGGTTTTGGCATCAGCGCTTTACGGCTCAATTTAAATTTGCCGGTACGCTGATCAATTTCAAGCAATTTAACTTTTACCCTGTCGCCTTCTTTAAAGATGCCGTCCATTGTTTCCAGGCGCTTCCAGCTTATTTCACTGATGTGCAATAACCCTTCTTTTTTAGGAAGAAACTCTACAAAAGCACCAAACTCTTTAATACTTTTCACAGTCCCTTCATAAGTATCCCCTACTACCGGTACAGCTACCAATCCCTTAATCCAGTTTACAGCCTTATCCAGGCTTTCTTTGGAGGCGGAGAATACGCTTACTTCACCAACATTGTTTACTTCTTCGATATTAATGGTAGCGCCAGTTTCACGCTGCATTTCCTGTATCACTTTACCACCCGGCCCTATCACTGCGCCAATATATTCCTTATCAATTGTAAGTTTAACCATTCTCGGAGCATGTGGTTTCACATCTTCCCTGTGCGCAGGCATACAGGCATACATTGCATCCAGTATGTGCAAACGTCCCTTACGTGCCTGCTCCAATGCCTGGCGCATAATATCCATGCTTAAACCATCTACTTTTATATCCATCTGTACACCACAAATACCATCACGTGTTCCGGTAACTTTAAAATCCATATCTCCCAGGTGATCTTCGTCGCCTAAGATATCTGTCAATACGGCAAATTTTCCTTCCTTGGTAATTAGGCCCATTGCAACCCCGCTAACATGCTTTTTAATGGGAACACCTGCATCCATCAATGCCAGTGAACCTGCACAAACTGTAGCCATTGAAGAAGAACCATTTGATTCCAGAATATCACTAACAACCCTTACAGTATATGGATAATCTTTACCGGGCATCATTTGTTTTAATGAACGCATAGCCAGGTTACCATGACCAACTTCCCTGCGGCCTACGCCTCTCATCATTTTTACTTCACCGGTAGAAAACGGAGGGAAGTTATAATGCAGGATGAATTTAGTATAGTCAGATTTGAAAGCGCTTTCTACGAGCAACTCGTCCAAAGGTGTTCCAAAAGTTACTGTAGTCAGTGACTGGGTTTCTCCCCTGGTAAACAATGCAGATCCGTGTGGTGTTGGCAAAATACTGGTTTCCATATCCAGCTGGCGAATATCTTCAGTACCCCTTCCATCTAAACGCTTTCTGTCGTTCAGGATCATGTCCCTTACAACATTGTATTGCAATTCACCAAAATAATGACCTATCAGGCCCTTATCTTCAGCAGGCAATTCTTCTCCCAGAAATTCTTTTACTTCTTTTTTCAAAGCATCAAAAGCATCGCTTCTTTCATGTTTTGCAGAGGCAGCTGATGAAATGGCATACATTTTATCTTTTGCAAAAGCGATAATTTTTTCATTCAACTCTTCGTTGCGGTAAGGCTTGGTGTATTCTCTTTTTGCCGTAATCCCCAATGCTGCCCTTAAGTCTGCCTGAGCCTTGATCTGGATGCGGATGGCGTCATGCGCCAGTTCCAAAGCCTTTACCAGGTCTTCCTCCTGGCACTCTTTGGCTTCACCTTCCACCATCATGATGTTCTTTTCAGTAGCGGCAATGATGAATTCAAGATCACATTCTGCCAGTTCGCTACGACTTGGATTGATAATGAATGCGCCGTTCTTTTTTGCGATACGCACTTCAGAAATAATTTCCTGGATAGGAATATCAGAAACGGCTAATGCTGCAGAAGCTGCGAGGCAAGCCAATGCATCCGGTAAAACTTCCGCATCACTCGATACAAGACTGATCAATACCTGTACATCACATAAATAATCTTCCGGAAATAAAGGACGAAGCGCCCTGTCAATTAAACGGCTGGTTAATATTTCGTAATCGTTTAAGCGGGCTTCTCTTTTGAAAAAAGAGCCAGGTACGCGACCCGCTGACGAAAATTTTTCCTGGTAATCTACCGATAAAGGGAAAAAATTCTGCCCCTCTTTTGGTTCTTTATTTGCCACCACGGTAGCCAATAAAATACAATTTCCCTGCTGCACTGTAACCGCACCATCTGCCTGGCGGGCCATTTTACCTGTTTCAATGGTTACCATACGGCCGCCACCTATATCAAAGGTTACTGATTTAGTTGTTAAACTCATTATTGTTATTTTATAAAATTATTTAGAAAAGGCATGCAATTTCCCGTTTGAAAAACGGGTATAAATAACAATAATTCCCAACTGTAAAACTATAGTTGGGAATTAATTTATTTAAACATTGTAGTTGTTTTATTTACGTAGACCTAACTTTTCAATTAAACCTCTGTAGCCTGTCAAATCGTGTTTGCTGAGATAAGTAAGTAAGCGCTTGCGCTGACCCACCATCATCATCAGTCCACGCTGAGAAGAGAAGTCTTTTTTGTTGGTTTTAAGATGATCAGAAATATGGTTGATACGCTCTGTTAACAGTGCAACCTGACCCTCAATTGATCCTGTGTTGGCGGCTTTACCACCAAAGTCTGTAAAAATTTTCGCTTTTTTTTCGATTGTTAAATAAGGCATTTCTTTGTTTTTAATAACGTCTTTGTTAAATTATCTCTTTTTTTATTCGGATGCAAAAGTAGGAAAAATATTTGATTTTATTACGATAGCAAAGTTATTTGAATAATAAAGGGTGTTAATGAAAGTGCCGCAATGGCTTTTACCGGTTGCAGCACTTTTCAGTAGGTTAGAAATATTTATATAAAATGTAAAAAGCTGATTTTCGCCAAATTTTAATCCCTGTCCATGGCACTTAAAAATCTGCTTAATAAAATCACAATCAATAATTGTATCAAGGCCCAAATAAGCGACAGGCTCATAGCCCCGACTTCTTCACCAAATAATAAAAAATGGGTGATTAATGTAAAAAAAGTACCTAATACATAAGAGTAGTAGCCTGATTTTTTAAAATTCCACATCAGTGCAACACCAATCAGGCACAATAAAGCCGATACAATACCACCTACGGAAAATTTTTGAAAATTTTCGGGGGTAAGATTACTGAGCGACAACTGGGAGGCGTCGGCTTTACCAAATAGATTTCTCAACTGAGTTTTTTGGGTACCGGATTTTATCTGCACTACTTCGGTTTCAGCATTAAAAAATCCAATGGCATTTACAACGATACTGGTGATACTCCCGATAAAGCCAAGTACACATAGAACGGTTAAAAACAAGGGCCTTGGGGGATGTACTTGCGCTGCATTGGTAACTTCTTGGGGCATAAGTTGATTGTTTAGTTGTTAAGGTTAGTTGTTTTTATTGATATTGTATTTATATTTTTCTTTAAAATTATTCAATAATCTGCCATATTTGCCATAATTATATGCACAAAAATTTTGCTATTATAGGGTGTGGAAGAATTGGCTGGCGTCACGCAGAACAAATTAGCCAGTTGGCAAACGTAAAAGCAGTATGCGATATTGTCCCGGCAAAGGCAAATGACCTGGCAACCCATTACAAAGCTACTCCATATCATCAATTTGAAGAATTGCTGGCAGCAGAACAAAACCTTGAACTTGTCAGTATTTGTACGCCTAACGGACTGCACGCTCCCCACGCAATACAGGCTCTGCATGCAGGCCTTCATGTATTATGCGAAAAACCTTTATGTATTTCGGTAACCGAAGGTAACGCAATGTTACAGGCAGCCAAAATCGCTAAAAGAAAATTATTTGTAGTTAAACAAAACCGATACAATCCTCCTGTAATTGTGTTGAAAAAGCTGCTTGACGAAAGAAAACTGGGTGAAATTTATAGTTTCCAAATTAATTGCTTCTGGAACCGGCCGGTTGAATATTATACGGATTGGAAAGGTTCTAAAAAATTGGATGGCGGTACCTTGTTTACGCAGTTCAGTCATTTTATTGATTTATTATACTGGCTGTTGGGAGATGTGGAAGTTGTAAAAAAAATTACCGCCAATAAAGCACACCCCGCAATTGAGTTTGAAGACTGTGGCGCGGTTTTGTTCAATATGACCAATGGTGCTATTGGTTCGTTAAATTATACCGTAAATAGCTTCGAAAAAAATATGGAAGGTTCCTTTACTATTTTTGGAGAGAGGGGAACTGTAAAAATTGGCGGGCAATACCTCAACAAATTAGAGTATTTTAATGTCGCAGGTATGGAAACACCAATTCTTGAAAAAGGCAGCCCGGCCAATGGCTATGGGTACTACCAGGGCAGTATGAGCAACCACGATAAAGTATACCAAAACCTGCTGATGGCTTTGGATGATGACAGCCACGTTTTTGCCAGTGCCGCCGAAGGACTTAAAACGGTTGAAATAATAGAACGCATCTATAATGCTTCATAAACAGTAATTTGCGCAGGCAATAAAGAAATTGTTGTCAGCTGATGCAGCGTCAATGCCAAAGCTATTTTCATGAACAATAACAAGTCTAATATCCATGCAGGCAAAACTATGCTTCCCCAAAAAGCAAAAAGGATATTTTGTACCGTAACTACAGACCTTACGTACGATCAGCGTATGATCCGCATTTGCACTTCCCTTGCCGAAGCCGGATACGATGTTACTCTGGTAGGTCGCCAAATGAAAAACTCCATTCCGCTAACACCACAGCCTTTTGCGCAAAAAAGAATAAGCTGCTTTGTTGAAAAAGGTAAAATGTTTTATGCAGCTTATAACTTCAGGTTGTTCTTTTTTCTGTTATTCAAAAAAATGGATTGCATTGTATCTATCGACCTGGATACCATTCTGCCCTGCTATTTTATCTCCCGGATAAAAACTATAAAAAGGGTATATGATGCACATGAGTTGTTTTGTGAGATGAAAGAAATTGCCACCCGCCCGCCGATCTATGCAACGTGGAAAAGAATAGAAAAATTTGCCGTACCGAAATTTCCGCATGGCTATACTGTGAACCAGCCCATTGCCGGGGAATTCAACAAAATGTATGGCGTACAATACGAAGTGATAAGAAATATTGCATTGGTAAGAACCCTGCCATTACAAACAAAAACTGAAAAATTTATTTTGTACCAGGGAGCGGTAAACGAAGGCCGTTGTTTTGAAACGTTGATACCTGCAATGAAATTGGTAGACAGCAAATTAATCATTTGCGGTGATGGCAATTTTATGGAGCAGGCAAGGCAACTGGTTGCAAAAAATAACCTGCAGCAAAAAGTAATTTTTAAAGGGAAGATAACACCAGCCGAACTAAGGACCATCACACAGCAGGCTTATATTGGTGTAACACTTTTTGATGATGCCGGATTAAGCAACTATTATTCCCTTGCCAACCGCTTTTTCGACTACCTGCATGCCGGTACTCCGCAATTGTGCGTTAACTATCCCGTTTACAGGGAAATCAATGAGCAATTACCTGTTGCTATGCTCGTGGATGATACCGGTATTACAAACCTTGCCCGGCAACTGAACAATTTACTCCACAACGAAGTTTTACATAGTGAGCTGCGAGCCAATTGCCTTAAAGCAAGGGAAATATACAACTGGCAGCGGGAATCAAAAAAGTTGGTTGAATTTTATAACAGGTTGCTGGCAAATTAACAATGGCGGAAAGACATTTACATATCATTACACACGATGTGCCCTGGCCGGCAGACTTTGGCGGCGTTATGGACCTGTTCTATAAAATAAAAACCCTGCACCAGAACGATGTTAAAATTTACCTGCACTGTTTTGTAAATGAAAGGCCAGAGCAGGAAGAGTTGAATAAATATTGCGCTAAGGTGTATTATTATCAACGCAAAAAAAGCTGGACCCGGTTTTCTTTTAGTGTACCGTTTATCGTTAGTACAAGAAAATCAGCAGAATTGTTAAAGAACTTACAACAAGACAACTACCCCGTTTTAATTGAAGGCGTACATTGTTCCTGGCATTTATATACAGGTCAGCTGCGCAACCGCATTGTTTTATTACGCCTGCACAATGCCGAGTTTGAATATTATCATCAGCTGGCCCTGCATGAAAGCAGCCCATTGAAAAAAATGTATTACCAGCATGAAAGTTCGCTGCTAAAAAAATATGAAAACAAACTGGCCGGTAAAGTAAATATCAATGCGGTTAGTGCGCAGGATGTAGCCTTGTACCAGCAAAATTTTAAAGCCACACACATCGATCACCTGCCCGTTTTTCTGCCGTATGAAAAGGCGGCGGGAAGGGAAGGTAACGGCTGCTTTTGCCTGTACCATGCCAACCTCGCCATCAATGAAAACGAAGCTGCGGCGATTTGGTTACTGCAGGAAGTTTTTCAGGATCTCAAAATTCCATTTGTAATTGCCGGTAAAAACCCATCTCAAAAACTGGAGTTTATGGCCCACCAGCATGCGCATACCTGTCTCGTATCAAATCCATCCGACAAGGAGCTGCATGACATGATTGCAAAAGCGCAGATAAATATTTTACCTTCTTTTAATAACACCGGTGTAAAACTAAAATTACTAAACGCACTTTACAACGGCAGGCATTGCCTGGTGAATCAAGCCGGGGTAACAGGATCTGGTTTGGACAACCTTTGCACCATTGCAGAAACGGCAGAGGAATTTAAAAACACTATCAAAAAATTGTACACAAAGCCTTATGCATTGGAGGAAAATGAGAACAGGCAACAGGTGTTGAAGCGATTGTATAACAATCAAAAAAATGCAGACAAGCTAATCGAAATTTTCTGGAGTCAGCAGTAAGAATATACTTTTTACATAGTAATACTGGCATTGTCCAGCACTTTACCTCTTTCGGTTTTAATCGTTCTTGCAGGAAATTTGTTGATCACCATATAATCATGCGTGGCCATTACAATGGCAGTATTATAGTCTTTGCAAATACTGAACAGCAACTGCATAATCTCGTCACTTGTTTCAGGATCCAGGTTTCCGGTAGGCTCGTCGGCCAGTATTAACTTCGGCGAATTCAGCAAAGCTCTCGCCACATCAATTCGCTGTTGTTCGCCACCACTCAACTCAAAAGGCATTTTAAAACCCTTTGTTTTCAATCCCACTTTTTCCAATACGTCATTTATTTTTTCATCCATTAGCTTCTCATCCTTCCATCCGGTAGCTTTTAAAACAAACTTCAGGTTGTTGTTTACATTTCTGTCTGTAAGCAATTGAAAATCCTGGAACACAACACCCAGGTTACGGCGCAGAAAGGGCACTTTTTTCCAGTCCAGTTCTTTCAGGTTATAGCCCACCACCGTTCCCTCACCTTCTTTAAAATCAAGATCGCCATACATTGTTTTTAGCAGGCTGCTTTTACCGGTTCCGGTCTTGCCAACGAGGTATACAAACTCTCCTTTATCCACGGTAATATTTACATCACTTAAAATCAGGTTAGCACCCTGGTAAATATTTGCGTTCTTTAGTTCAATTAAGGCCTGAGACATGGTTTGTTTGTGTTTTGTAGTTGTTATTTATTTTACCGGCAGCTGTATTTCATGGCGACATCGTTGTGTCACTCACGTGTACATTTATAGCTTTTGGCACCCTCCTCAATTCGTAAAAGCTTTCTGCAATCAGCTTACTACTCAGGCGGTCTGACCTTCAGTGCCGACCGCCGCGGATGCAAATTTAACCTAATGAATCCCTGCAATAAAAATTAATTTTTCCAAAGGTAAATGTTAAATCTGTTTAATAACTAAATAAATAGTTGTAAAACTAAATTATTAGTTATAGATTTGTTTCACAAAATTAAAACCGATTTTAAATGAAGACATTAACCAAAGCAGAAGAGCAAATTATGCAGGTGATCTGGAAGCTGGAGAAAGCATTTTTAAAAGAGATCATTGAAGAACTGCCCAACCCCAAACCGCACAGCAATACAGTTGCCACTATCATAAAAATTTTGACAGAAAAAGATTTTGTAGGCCTGAAAGTGTTTGGTCGCATGCACCAGTACTATCCGCTTGTAAGCAAAGATTCCTACAGTAAAAGCAGTATGAAGAGTTTGGTAAAAGGCTACTTTGAAGGCAATTTCAGCAATGCCGTTTCCTTTATGGTAAAAGAAAACAATTTAAGTATTGATGAGCTGGAGCTGTTACTGAAGCAACTAAAAAAGAAATAAGCGCCTTAATTAATTAAGAATTAAAAATTAATAATTAATAATTAACAATTCTTTCAACCAGGTAACACTTACTTACAACTTAGAACCTACTACTTATACCTTATAACTCATAACTATTTCCCATGCTTGTATTCGCATTTTACGTGTTGAAAGTTATTATTTGCTCAGGTGTTTTGTTTGGGTATTACTGGCTGTTGTTACGCAACAAAATATTTCACCAGTACAACCGGTTTTATTTGCTGGCCACCATTGTCTTGTCTTTACTGGCACCGCTTGTTCAAATCAATATCCAGCATCATGCAGATGCACCAGCTACAAGCATTACATTATTACAGGTGGTCGGCAGCAGCAACGAATACCTGGATGAAATTGTATTAACCGTCCGCCGTGATAACTTCACTGCCGAACAATTTGCATACCTGTTATATAGCCTGGTATGTTGCGTCTTCTTTATACTATTTATACAGGTGTTATTAAAAATCCGCACCCTCTTAAAACAGCACCGACAAACGGTTATAGACAATATTCACTTTGTAAATACAACAGCAAAGGGAACGCCTTTTTCTTTTTTGCAATACATTTTCTGGAACGATTATATTGATATTACCACCACCACCGGCAACCAGATTTTTAAACATGAGTTGGCGCATGTACAACAAAAACACAGCTACGATAAATTATTTATCAATGCAGTGCTGATCTTTTTCTGGTGCAATCCTTTCTTCTGGATGATACGTAAAGAACTAAACATGATCCACGAATTTATGGCCGACAAAATAGCCGTGGAAGAAAGCGACACTGAAGCTTTTGCTGCCATGATTTTGCAGGCCACTTACCCGCAGCACCGTTTTCCGTTGACCAATCCTTTTTTCTATTCACCCATAAAACGAAGATTACTTATGTTGACAAAAAACAAAAATCCCAAAGCGGGCTACATCGGGCGTGTGCTTGTATTGCCTGTGGCTGCTTTATTGTTCGCAGCATTTACATTAAAAACAAAAACCATTACCAATGCTCCTGTGTACCACGGTAAAAAAATAACGGTAGTGTTGGATGCAGGCCATGGTGGACAAGACTTTGGCGCAGCCAGCACAGACGGAAAAATTTTAGAAAAAGACCTCAACCTTTCTATCGCAAAAAAAATAAAAGCGCTGAACCTCAACCAGGATATCAACCTTGTGCTAAGCAGGGAAACGGACATTTATCAAAGTCCTAAAGAGAAGGCTGATTTTAGTAAAGCGCAAAACCCGGACCTCTTTATCAGCATCCATATTGATGCGGCTTCAAAAGATTCAGCCAATATAAAAAGTGGTATGAGTGTTTTTGTCGCCAGGGAAAGCGATGGAAATACATACCCCAGCAAATTATTCGCTTCGGCAATCATCAATGAGTTTACGAATGATTATAAAATACCGGTAAATAAATTACCGGCTCAGCAAGAAACGGGAATTTGGGTTTTAAAACAAACTATTTGTCCGGCTGTTTTAATTGAAGCTGGTTACATCACAAACAATAAAGATTTGGCCTACATGCAAACAGAGGAGGCAAAAGAAACCATTGCTAAAAATGTATTGTCGGCGATTGAAAAATATGCACTTGTGCAAAGTGACAATAACGATAGTCCAACTGCAAAGGTCGATTCTACACCCTCAACAATTTCATTTAAAGTGAATAAAGTAACCAGGAAGGTGAGTGATATGATGGCTGAAACAGCAGAAAAAAATCTTGTTACAAATTCCAGCGCCTCACTATTGATAATAGTGAACAGTAAAATAATGAATTTTGGCGCATTAAAAAATAAGATTATAACAGCAAAGCACCTGACAATTTTTAAAGTAAAAAGCAAGGAAGCTATTAGCAAATATGGCCAGGCTGGAGCGAATGGCGTCCTTATTTTTGAAAATGCCACTATTGATGAAAATACAATCGATAATGAAACAAAACTAAATATCGACGAGGCACTTATTATTGATGATGGGGTCAAAATTGTTAAGGAGGTCCAATCTAATAAACTTACCGATGTAGCAGTCAAAAAGGACAATGCTGTCAAACACGAGCTAAACAATGAAGCGGCCATAAAAAAGGAAAATAAAGAAATGAGTACTGTTGCTCCTCTTCAAATAATATCGTCAGTAGAAGACAAAAATGGCAATTTGATCACTCCCCTGTACATCTTTGATGGCGAAGAAAAAAATGAGGAAGCAATGAATGCCATTCCTCCTGAAAATATAGAAAAAATAGAAGTGCTAAATAATGAAAAGATAAAAGCAACCTATGGTGAAAAAGCAAAGAAAGGCGTAGTATTTATTATTACCAAGAAAAATAATTACTCAGCCCCCGAAGGAAAAAACCAGGTAGCAATATTAAAAAGCGACAAAATTTTTAGCCAGGTAGAAAACCAGCCAAAATTTCCCGGCGGTGATTCTGCGTGGAAAAACTACCTCCAAAAGCACCTCGATCCTACAATACCCTTACAGAAGGATGGAAAGCCGGGCAATACAAAGTGATAGTTTCATTTGTAGTAAACCAAGATGGCAGCCTGACAGACATTACAACTGAAAATTACAAGGATAGTAAAACTGCATTGGCCTGTATTGACCTTATAAAAAAAGGTCCCAGATGGATGCCTGCAATACAAAACAACCATACTGTAACTGCTTACAAAAAGCAACCAATCACATTTGTTTTAGAGGAGCAATAACTACTGATCAACAAGCTCTTCCTCAGAGATGACACCTTTTGAAAAGGTATCGTCTCTTATTGTACAACTCAATAAACAATTGTCTCGTCTTTCAATTTTATAACCAGTTCCTTTTTATCATTCGCCTCTACCCTGCCGATTACCTGCGCATCAATATTAAATGTCTTGGCAGTAGAAATCATTAACTCCGCATCTTGAGCCGCACAATAAATTTCCAGCCGGCAGCCCATGTTAAACACTTCGTACATTTCCCGGTTATTGCTGCCACTGCTTTTTTGAATGAGCTTAAAAATTTCCGGCGCTTCAAACAAATTGTCTTTTACAATCCTGAACGTCTCCGGCAGGTATTTCATGCATTTGGTCTGGCCTCCACCACTGCAATGGATCAGGCCATGTATTTTATCAAACTCATTTTCCAGCAACACTTTTAATACCGGTGCGTAAGTTCTGGTGGGTGATAAAATCAATTTGCCAACCGTTGTGGTGAATGGTGAATTGTCAATGGTGAATGTAATGGCATCACTTAGTTTATTGTTTCCGATGTACACTACCGCTTCATCCAGACTGGTGTTGTAACTTTCTTTAAAATTATCGGCGTAATATTTACTCAGTACATCATGTCTTGCACTGGTAAGGCCATTGCTGCCGATGCCGCTGTTGTATTCTGTTTCATAGGTGGCTTGTCCGTAACTCGCCAGGCCTACAATTACATCACCTGCTTTAATTTTATCATTGCTGATCACTTTGCTTTTCAGGAAGCGGCAAGTCATGGTGCCATTTACCGCAATCGTACGCACCACATCGCCTACATCTGCCGTTTCACCTCCGAGGTAATGGATATGCACGCCAAAGCTTTTTAATTCATCAAACAGCTGCTGTGAGCCATTGATCACCTGGCTCAACACTTCACCGGGAATGATAGTTTTGTTACGATCTATAGTTGAATTAAAAACGATATTATCATACACGCCAACGCATAACAGATCATCCAAATTCATCACAATAGCATCCTGTGCAATTCCCTTCCACACTGCAATATCGCCTGTTTCTTTCCAGTACAAATATGCCAGGATACTTTTAGTACCGGCACCGTCTGCATGCATTACGCTCACATAATCATCGTCACCACCTAAATAGTCAGGATAAATTTTGCAAAACGCGTTGGCAAATAATCCCTGGTCGAGGTGCTTTGTAGCCGCATGTACTTCTTCTTTCTGTGCTGAAACGCCCCTTTTACTGTAAAGACTCATAAAAATATTTGAACCGCAAAACTAAATTTCAATTTGCAATTATCCATTAATAAATTTTCAGGTAGTTTTGCACCACTAAAAATGAGAGTTCACTACGATATACAGCACTTACCCCCGTTCCGCAACGCCGTCATCACCATCGGCACATTTGATGGCCTGCACAATGGCCACCGCAAGATCATTGAACTGATGCAAAGCGAGGCAGCCAAAGTAAATGGCGAAACAGTGATTATTACGTTTGATCCACACCCAAGACAAATTGTGGCTAAAGAAAGGGCACCACTTTTTTTGATTAATACCCCGGAAGAAAAAATCAGCCTGCTCGAAAAATTAAATATTGATCACCTGGTAGTGATTCCTTTCACGGAAGCCTTCGCCAATCAAACTGCAGAAGCCTATATCAGCGATTTTTTAGTAAATACTTTTCATCCGCATACGATTATCATTGGCTATGATCACCGTTTTGGTAAAGGCCGCAGCGGCGATTACAAATTGCTGGAAGAAAAGGCCGCCGAATATAATTACGAAGTAAAAGAAATACCGGTGTACATGCTGGAAGATGTGACCATCAGCTCAACCAAAATCAGAGAAGCCATTTTACAGGGCGATGTGGATACAGCACGCAATTGTTTAGGTTACGATTATTTTTTCAGTGGCATTGTAATTAAAGGCAATCAGCTCGGCCGCACCATTGGCTACCCCACTGCCAACCTGCAGATAAACAATGAAAATAAACTGGTACCTGGTAACGGAGTATATGCTGTTATAATTCAACATTCAACATTCAACATTCAAAAAGCGGGGATGATGAATATTGGTGTTCGCCCTACCGTGGATGGAACCAACCGGGTGATTGAAGTAAATATTTTTAATTTTGATGAAGCTATTTATGGAGAAACATTGACCATCACACTGATCAAACATCTGCGGAGCGAAGTAAAATTTAACGGGCTGGATGCGCTGAAAGCTCAGCTGGCACTGGATAAGATTGCGGCAATGGAAGCGCTTCCTGAGTTATGAGTTATGAATTATAAGTTATGGGTGTATTAATATCTCAGCTTCTGCTATTTCCTGCTTAGATATTTCTTCACTGCGTTTGGGTGTTCGGGTATGGTCCAATAATGTTATTTTGTAAAAGAGTGCGACGCCTGTCAAGCTTAATAGCAGTACATCTGCCGGGCTTCAAAAAAAATAAAAAGCGAACTAAATTATATCCGAGCGATTTACTAAAATTCATCAGCCGATATTGTCCGGCGCGGCGGAGACAGGTTATCATCCCATCATCTTTACCACCATTTCCTTCAGCAAACTGCCATCTGATGTGCCGCTGTCGTTTACGCCAACACTTTTTAAATTGTATTCGTGCAATAAAAGTAAGGCTCTTTCTACTCCTTCATAACCATATATTTTTGCAGTGGCGATGGCTTCTTTTGCGGCGAAGGGATTGTTGTAAAAAAATGGCTTGACTGCATTTTCGCTTTTGTCCGTCATACCAAAAATAATGTAGAGTTTGCTGAAATAACCATACAGCGCGGGCAACACCAATTGTATGGGTGCGGCTTTGGGATTGCCTTCAAAATACTGGATGATGCGGATGGCTTTTGCCAGGTCTTTTTTACTCATGGCGGCCTGCAGCTCAAAAGCATTATACTCTTTACTTACGCCAACATATTTTTCAATATCATCTTCAGTGATGGTTTTGCGTTGGCCGAGGTTGACCGTAATCTTTTCCAACTCATTTACAATACGGTTCAGGTCGTTGCCAAGGTGATCTACCAGCAACAAAACACCCTTCTGCGACATGCTGAAATCCTGCGCTTTGATATACTCCGTAACCCATTCCACCAGTTTGTATTCTTTGATCTTTTCTGAGGTAAATACTTCACCATCTTTTTTAATGGTCTTGTATAACTTGGTACGTTTGTCGAGCGTTTTTTCTTTATAGCTTACTACAAAAATGGTGGATGCAAGCGGATGTTCGATATAATTTTCCAGTTTATCAATGTCTTTCATTTGCTGGGCTTCCTTCAGCAGCACCACCTGCTTTTCGGCAAACATGGGATAGCGCATGCAGGCATTTACAATGTCGCTCCAGTTGGCATCTTTGCCATAAAATACAGACAGGTTAAAACCTGCCTCACTTTCCGGCAACAGGTGATGCTCGGCATAGTTCATAATTTTATCTATGTAATAATCTTCCTCTCCTTCCAGCCAGTACACCGGCTTAAATGATCTTTTTTTCCAATCGCCTAAAATTTTTTCTGCAGACATGTGAGTTATAAAGTTTTATTTCAGTTACACCCATACGGATGGCTTATGGCTGATTTTGTGATGCCTGATTTTTTTCTTTTTGTGAATTACTTGCCTGATGTAGAAACAACATAAATTAAAAATTTCGGAAATTGCTTCGCAGCTTTCTCTCTCGCAAAAAATTTATTTGTTTTTTCGTTCCCCATTAAGTTAATTACGTGTTGAGGATGCAAGTTATATGATTTGGGTTTTGCAGAATGTTTATTAATAGCACAAACAACAAACAGAAATTCTAATTAACCCTGTAAATTTTTGAATCTAACGTGTAATTTAACGATCAAACGATTCGAAGGAATCAGACATCAGACATAAAATTTATTTACCGCTCTTCCACTGCTTCAAATGTTCCACCACTTCTTCCTGGCGTTTTAATTCTTCGGCTTCAATTTCTTTCATATCGTCTTCTATTTCGTTCCATTCTTCATCTGTCAATTCGTCTTCCACTACCGAAGAAGGGTTGTTAAATTTGATTACCACATCATGCAATACCTGCAATGCTGCCTCATTGTCCATACCCATCACTATGTTTATGATTTTCTGTTTTACTATTTCAATGCTTGTCATAAAAAAGATTTGTATAAAATTAAAACATTAGGCATAAAAAAAGATACCTCTTTACAAGGTATCTTATCAAATAATTTTGCAATAAAATTAAATTCTTTTTGGAATAATCATATTCAACAAGGTCAATAAAAAGAATGCACCAAAGGCTGCCGTTAAAACATATCCCTGCCAATCCTGTCCGGAATTAATGCCAGTTGCAGCACAAACCACGTATCCTATCAAGCCACCGAAAATACCTGCCAATACGCTTGCATTTAATTCCAGGTTATTGCCTTTAAATAATTTTCCTACCCAGCCTGCCAGTGCGCCATACGTTAATACAATTATAATTGCTAATGCTTCCATACTGTTTTCCTTAAAGGATTAAATAATAAAACGAATATTGTATGAGTTGCAATCCGCCTGCCAATTTTATCTATTCACAATACGAATGAAAACAAGGGAAAATAGGGGAAATCGGGTATCGGATTCTACAGGTATTGATATGTAACGAACAAATGGTCATTTTATTTTAATGCAGTATCCTTTGGACCAACTAGACGGCTGACGGACAGGCACAAAAAAGACGCCTTTAATAAAGCGCCTTGTGATCATTTTTTTCCTTTATCAAATTCGTCGCGGAATAATTAAATTCAGTACTGCTAGCAAGATACAGGCCCCAATACCTGCGGTTAAAATGTAACCTATCCATCCGCCTCCAAGGCTAATATGCAGCAAGCCGAATAACCAGTATCCGACAAAGCCTCCCAAAATTCCTACTATGATATTTCCGATCAACCCAAGTCCGCTTCCCTGGAATAATTGTGACCCCAGCCAGCCGGCGATTGCGCCTAAAATAAGTGTGATGATAATTGCCTGTGCTTCCATGATTTTTTGTTTAAAGGTTTTTAAATACAATTCCTCCATTCAAATGCAATCTGCCTGCCAGTAATAATTACCTTATGCTTAACACGTTTTATTTGTTTTCAATCTAAATGCTGGGTCATTATTTCTACAGTGTAAGCTATTTTTTGGAAGCGGGTTTTAATACAGGATCAAATTTCATTGATTTTCTCTTCAGATCAGGCCCCGACCTTAACCTACGAAAAAACCCCGCGCTATGCCGGGGTATATTTCAATTCGTGTAATTCGTGATTAAAAATTCGTGCTGTTAATTTAATGATCTGAAATCCACCGGAACCAGCTTACTTACGCCTGGCTCCTGCATGGTTACACCATAAATCACATCTACGGCACTCATCGTTTGTTTGTTATGTGTAACAATGATAAACTGGCTATTCTCGCTAAACTGTTTGATCATCTTTGTAAACTTGCCTACGTTCGCATCATCCAGTGGCGCATCTACTTCATCCAATATACAAAAAGGTGCAGGTTTAATTAAATAGATGGCAAACAATAAAGCAGTTGCCGTTAATGTTTTTTCTCCACCACTTAACTGCCCTATCGACGACGGCCGTTTACCTTTTGGTTTGGCCACGATATCAATTCCTGTTTCGGCCAGATTGGTCGGATCAACCAATACCATATCTGCTGTATCATCTTCTGTAAACAGCGCTTTAAATACTTTCTGAAAATTATCTCTTACTTTATTAAACGTATCCAGGAACTGCTGGTTGGCCGTGGCTTCTACTTCCTGTATGGTTTGCATCAGGCTGTCTTTAGCCGTTACCAGGTCATTCTTCTGTTCCATGATAAACTCATAGCGCTTCTTCATTTCGGTGTACGCTTCAATTGCAGTCGGGTTTATCTCACCAATATTTTCCAGGCGTTTGCGCATGCGGTCATTCTTCTCCTGTAAATCTTCCAATGGAACGTCGCCAGTTCTTGGCTCATCAATGATGGTATCCAGATCAATTTTAAACTCTACCTGCAGCCTTTCTTTCATACCTGCCAGTTGCAGTTTTAATTCGGTGAGTTTATCTTTTATTTCACTTAATAAATGGTCAATCGTTTCCTTGGATTTTTGTTTGTGGCGCAGCTCGCTTTCCTTTGCTGCCAGGGCATTGCGTAAATTATAATAAGCCTGGTCGGCTTCATTTAATTTCTTTTCTTCCACATCTTTATTCATCAGCAAGTCCTTCACCAATGTTTCCAGTTCACTCAATGTGGCGGCGGTTTCACCAATGCTGGCGGCAGCTTCAGTTAACTGAACTGTACTGCTTTCTATCTGAATTTTCAAATCATTTAACTGGCGGCTCTTAAATTCAAACTCCTGTTTTAAAGACACCACTTTGCTTTGCTGGCGGGTAAACTGCAGGTTGCCATCATTGTAAGTAGCTGTAGCAAAATTGTATTCCTGCTCGGCCGAAGCATAATCCTGTTCTACTCCCTGCATTGTATCGCCCAGTTCTTCCAATTGGGTATTCAGCTTTTCAAGTTCCTCCCTGGTGTTGGCAATTGCATCGTGACTTGTTTCCAATTGTTCCTGCAAGTCATCAATTCTTTTGCTGCTCGTTTCTTCCAAATGGTGCAGGTTCTCAATTTTATTCTGCAGGCTAAACACATGATTCGTAAGATTATTTATGTCCTGCTGTGTTTGCTTAATAGCATTTTCTTTCAGCTGCTCATTAAAAGCAATCACTTCATTGTGGCGGGCCTGTATGGTTGCTTTCAGTTCATTCACCACAATTTCCTGCGCACTGATTTCTTCTACCAGCTTTTCTAAATTCTTCGCACGGCCAATCTTCTTACCTTCAAACAAACCAACGCTGCCGCCGGTAAGGGAATATTTGCCTTTTACATATTTACCCGTTTTTTCCAGTACCACCGCTCCGTTGCTGTTGGTAAGTGCGTCTTCATCTTCCGCTATGAAAACATTGCCCAGCAAGTGTTTGGCAAGATGAGCATATTTCCCATCCACTTCGATTACACTTAGCGCAGGTATTGTTCTTTCCGGCTGGTGACTTTCTTCAAAACCGGTAAATTTATCCTGTAAAAAGAAATTGGCTTTGCCCTTTTTATTATCATCCAGCAAATGGATCGCCTTCAATCCTTCTTCTAAATTATTTACCACGTAATAATTCAGGTAAGGCTCCAATACATTTTCTACCGCCGCACGATATTCCGGTTGTACATAAATGATATCACTCAGCAACGGCGCTTCATGATTCCAGTTAGGATTTTTATGCAAAAACTTTACGCTCTCAGGGTAGCCTTCCATGCTATCCACCAGGCTCTTCAGCAAGGCGTATTCGTTTTTCTTACTATCGAATTTTCTATTTTCTTCTGCGAGTTCTCCACGCAGTTTTTCCAGCATACTTTGCGTTTGAAAAATCTGTTCTTTTGTAAACTCGTGATGATCCTGCAATTGCTGCAAGTCAACCTTCTTTTGCTCCAGCTCATCCGCCTTCACTTTCCGGTCGGCTTCCAGTTGTTGTAACTGGCTTTGGCGCTGACTCTTTTCATCCTGTATCTGAACAATGGTACGTTGTACATTTTGAATGCTGGTATCGGCCACCGCTACTTTTTTTTCTGCGTCAAACTGGTTACGTTGTATGGCCTGGTTTTCCCGGCGCAGGGCATCAATGCTGCTGCGTTTTTCATCAAACGTTTTGCGTTTGTCTTCCACCGCATTTTTCAATTCTTCCAACCGGCCTTCCAGTTCTTCCAGCTTCTGTTCGTCTTCACCAATCTGCACACTGGTAAACTGGATACTTTCATCCAACCCCTTTAATTGTCCGCCTGCTTTCTGTAAAAAATCATTCAGGCTGGTTTCCCGTTCTCTTAAGTATCGCAGGCGTTGTGCCGCTAAGCTTTTTTCACTTTCCTTGCTACGCACGGCACCCAGCATATCGTTAAAGGCATGCTGCATATCCTGCAGATTTTTTTCCTGTGTAATAAAGCCCAGTTTTTCCTGCTCCAGCCCCGCTTCTTCCAATGCAATGGCAGCTTCCAATTCCAGGCGCTTATCTACTTCGGTTTGCTGCTGGTGATTCAGGTCGCGGTAGGTAATGTTAAATCCCTCCAGCGCTGCCTTGGCCAGCTCAATGCTCACTTCCTTATATTCCTTCTTTATCTCAAAATACTTCTCTGCTTTTTTTGCCTGGCTTTCCAGGCTCTTCAGCTGGTTATTGATCTCAAACAGTAAATCTTCAATACGGGCCAAATCCTGCTCTGTAGCATCCAGTTTTAACTTGGCTTCTTTTTTACGGGTTTTATAAATAGTTATCCCCGCTGCCTGTTCCAGCATTTTACGGCGGCTGTTCTCTTTATCCTTGATAATATCATCCACCATGCCCAGTTCAATGATGGCATAACTGTCCGTGCTAACGCCGGTATCCATAAACAAATTATGAATATCCTTCAGGCGACAAGCCACATCATTCAGGCGGTATTCGCTTTCCCCGTTTTTATAATATTTACGGGTAACTGTTACCATATTAAACTCCGTTGGCAACAGGTTTTTGGTATTTTCAAAAGTGAGGCTCACTTCTGCCAGCCCACTCGCAGAGCGGCTTTTGCTACCGTTAAACACCAGGCTCTCCAGGTTTTCGCTTCGCAGGTTGCTTATTTTATGCTCGCCGATTACCCAGCGGATACTATCAATGATATTGCTTTTGCCACAACCATTGGGCCCGATAACACCGGTAATACCCTCATCAAAATTGAGTACGGTTTTATCAGCAAAACTTTTAAATCCTTTTATTTCAAGACTCTTTAAACGCACGGTTCTATAATTTAAGTAAGAGGGCAAATATAGCCCAATGGTTTAGAAAGTGAATTTGAATGTATGCACGAGTTATTCACGGTTATTCACAGGTTTCTACCATACAGATTATAAATAATGCCTATTTATTAAAATGGTCTTTTGGTCCGGGCGGCGACAACTTTAGGGAAAATTGTTCCATCTTCCTCTTTTACTTTTAATGCTTTGAGAACTTTATAGAATCACGTGAAGGTCTTTATCTTTTGAAGATTATCAAAAGTAATTTTTGCCTTTTTTGGTTTTACATTTTAAATTAAAACTCATCCAATCAGAAAAGCTGCTGCTACACTTTTGTACAACAGCCCAATAACGTACCGAAAATATTACTCAACTTCAATTGCTGAAAATTCCTCACTACCTTTTTCCGTATCCATAGTTAAAAGATCCGGTCGCCAACCAGACGCATTAGCAAAAATAAATTTAACGCCAGCCTTTAGGTAAATTTGTCACCCAAATTTTATATTTATATTTTGAGTTGTTTCTTTTTGATTAAATAGTTTGGCTGATAATTTAAAGTTCCCCTCTTTGAAAACTTTAAAAACATATGCCACGCCATTTTTTGATGAACAAATAATATTATCATCAAAATATAAATTATACTCTCCCTTGGATCCCGCAAATCTAGCAGGCCTGTATACATACAGTAAAGCAAAAGGAGACTTAGAGGTAAAATTTATTTTTTTGCCAGATACATTTGCTGGTATAGCCTCAAATAAAGTGTTATTTGTTGGGCCTGATTTCTTTTGAGTCCATATTGTATCCGCCAAAAGATATTTACCCGCCACTTTATCAATAAATATTTGGTAACTGTAAAAGTCATTCGTTACGGTCTCTATTTTGGTAACCAAATGATGTGCCCCAGAAAAGCTTTTCATTTCTTCGGTTAATTTTGCACTTCCCGAAATATAAGTGAGGCTATAAGTACAATCATTTAGCCAACTCACTTTCCATAAGCTACTGTCTCCTGTAGCCAAGTCTGTCTCTTTTTGAATATCATCTTTACGATTTAACTGATATTGTTTGGATGTATTTTTAGGATAAGAGTAAAACACTCCTTCATTTACATCTTTACAGTTTTTTACCTGAGCTAAATCTTTCTCGAAAATTAAGCAGGCCAATAAAAGAAGCAACAGGTTTTTCATTGTAATTAATTTAAATAGAATGGTGGTTAATGTTAATAGGTTAGTGATTTTTCTTTAATTGTTTTATTTCAATCTTTTGACTTTCTTATCTTGGTCAACTTAAGTCAACAAAAAAGAAATCCCTCTTACTAACAAAGCAAGAGGGATTTGATTATGGAAAATATCAATTCTTTAACCTACCATCCGCCGACACTGCTTTTTGTTCAAAATCAAATTCAGGGCCTGCCGGGTTTTTAGGATCCTCTCCATAGTTATTTGCAGACCGGTTGCCATCGGTAAAAAACCATACCAGCAAAATGATGGCGCCGATCAGAGGAATAAGGGCAATGAAATAATACCATCCGCTTTTGTTCAGGTCGTGCAAACGCCTGACAGCAACAGCCAAGCCAGGAACTAAAGTACCAATAGCTACGACCATATAGACCGTAGAACCCAATACGGATAAAACCGTCATTCCCTTTAAAAGCCCGGTAAGGGCAATAGCATAAAAAGGAATGACCAAAAGAAAATTAACCAAAGCAAAATTCCAATATTCGGCCCGCCTGGCTCTGCCCTGAAAATTTGCATAGTTTTTAAAAACTACTTTTTTCCACCAGTCAATCATGTTGTAATTTGATTCTTCTTTTTCCATGTCGATGTTTTTTGTGTTTAAAAATGATAATGAACGTATTTAAATAGCCTTAAAAACTTTTTTAAAGAATTATAGATGCGGACCAGGTAATGCAAAAATTTGCAGAAGACCAGCAGTGATATTACAATTCACCATGACGTTTCCACTTCCCTCTTGAAGTACACATGCAGCAACAGCTTTTCTCTTATTTAGTGGTGTCGCTACCAGCCATTTTTCTGCATTGGTTATATCTTGTTCGTAGCGGGTATAATTTTCGCTTGTAAACAACTGAAGATCTAAAGGGAAGTCAAAATCCTGAGTGAATGATTGTAAGCAAAAAAATGTGAGGGCGATGAAGCAAAAAAGTGTTTTCATGGCAGCATAATTCTGTGTAAAGCAATTTATTTGGACAAAATACTGACATGAAAGATATAGAAAAATTGTGATTAATAATTTTTCTATAGAGGGAGGTAAAAGCGAACTGAAGATAAAGCCGAATAAATGTTGAACAAGTTGGTTAAATGCATACATTATACAAAAACAGGCTAAGACTTTTTTTTGTCTTAGCCTGTTACAACTTAATTTTCTTTCCTGTTTTATTTTCCAACCTTCTCAATCTCCAGCGCATCATCTGTAATGGTGCCGCTGATCGTTACTTTCTGACCAATAAAATTGGCGACTTTTTCAGGATTGTTGATGGTGTATACTTTTTCTCCAACAACAAAAACTGGTTTGGCTCCTGCGGCGATGCACTTTTTAGCACAGGCGGCATGATCTTTTTTATTTCCTTTTACGCCGCAATCAGAATCACTGATATAACCCGTCCATTTTCCTTTATCAAATGCATAGGTAACAGCAAGGCAAAAACATGATACTACAAGCAACAGATACTTTTTCATAATTGTATATTTAGTGTAATCAAATTTAATAATTTGCCCGGCAAAATCCTATCATTTAAACACTTTTTGTTTTAGCCGTATGCGGGTAATATAAAACTACAAACTGCTATAAGCCAGAAATTCCATGTTTCCAGGCTGCATGCTATTATCTCAATTATTATTAAACGCAGATCCAATGCTGTGCATTAAACTCGATACGGGCCCTTCCATTTTATTGGTATTATCATCCAAAGTGGTATCGTGCAGCAATTCACCCATGTTCAAAGCTGCTGGCAGATACAGTAAAATGGTATTGCGCTGGTTTTTGAAAAAAGATTTTACTTCTTTGATCCCCCCATCTTCTGGAAGATTTGCCTTTACCACCTGTACAGTTTCACTTGCAATTTCATTTATTTTTTTAACCGGATCCAGACCTGACTGGTGGGCGTAGGACGAAATAGTTTGAACCGCCTCTTTTCTACTATCGGGGAAAATTTTATCCAACCAGTTTGTATTCAAATTACCTTGCAAAAATTCGGCAGCACCATCGTCAGACTGAACATATTTATAAAAAGCAGTTAGTACCGCAGGTATTGCAGCCTGGCTGAATCTGTCTTCATTGGGCGTATCCGCACCCAGCACTACTTCCTGTGTATTTGGATCTATTTTTTGTAATGCAGGATATCCTAAGTTTTGTTGTACTGTTTCTAAAAGATTGATTGACATAATTCCTGATTTTAAAATGTTGTGAAATGATTCATCCCAATCAGGTTGTAAAATCGTGCCAACAATATTGAAATTAAGGGACCCGGATAGAGCAGAGAAATAACCATTATCAGATATAGCAAGTTAAAGGACAAATTTCCAGCAGAGATAGTCTACATAACATCTTCCTCTGCCAAAAAAATGGCGGCGATTTCAACATCGATGTCTTTTTCTACCGGCACATTTACAGATTCAGATTCCAGCCGGCGGGTAATATCGCTCAGGGACGAAAGACGTTCCATGGTATATGGAATCGTATCGAGACCAGAGGCAAATTTTAAAATATAACTATAAACAGCAAACAGGCTTCCGGCCATAATAGTAGCACTATGTAAACTTTTTGATGCTATCAGCGAAACCGTAATTACCAGCAATACCATCAGCTCCATAAATCCAAAATTCCAGGCTTCTTTATCAGAAATACCAATCTGCCATTTACGCAAATTGGTATAATGACGATGAATATGAACAGGGTTTCCGGCTGAAATAATATCTACCTGCCTTTCCAGTTCATCATTTTTGCTTTTATTCAACCGCATCATTTTTTTACCATACACTCTGCTGATCAGCACTACCGGGACCATCATAATCAGACAGATACTAACAATGAGTTTATCATAGAAAAACAAAATAATTAAAGAACCAAAAATGTTATAAGCTGCTTCAATAACATATACCAGGTCATGCTCCAGGAAATCAACAAATTCCCTGGCGAGTGTTGAGTGCGCTGTTAATTTTGACACATCCGGCGTACGGTATTTTCTGCTCACAATGCCGGTAACCATAGATGTATAGATGGCTGAATACGTCCGGGTATCAAACATGTGCCGCACCGTACCAATGATTAAATAAGCAAGATGCACTAATGTTAATATAATCAAACCACGATAACTGCCTTTTATCAACTCGTTGATAGCCTCGCCAAAAAAATAAAAGCGCAACAGGCTCCCCAGCATTTCGAGGGAGAACAATGAATACGTAAGTATCAGCTGATACCTGTGCTTCATAATGAGATTACGCAGTATTTTAAAATTAGCCATTGCTTGGTTCTTTAGATGCTTAAATCAACTAAATGAAAATCGCCTGTGAAATAGAATTTGTTGGGGTTAGTAAGTGGGCACCCGGCGTTGCTTTATCCGTTGCGTGAAATTTCCCTGGTGGTTACAGAATTATTAATCATTCCTGTAATCCTTCCACGGCAATTTTGCGAACCGCAACGACAGTCAAAAGGCTCCATATTTTCATCAAGAAAGGTTGAATAGTCGAGGGTTAGTTCTTCGCCTTCCGGAATATTTTGTAATGCAATTACGTTTAAACCTTCATAAGTGGTGTTCGGATTACAACTGTGATTTTGAGGAGCCCAGTTTGCCGGGTTATTATCCCACAGCAAAAATACCTCTTTACTCAGTGGATATGCATACTTTTTAAAAATATCCTTTTCTTTTTCTTCCCAGCAACCGTTTACATAGTTACGGGTAACGATGCGCTGGGCCAGCTCCTCCCCTTTGAAAATCAGCTCATTAGCTGCTATATTTTGGGTAGAATAAATGCCATAACCGGCGATGGAATTGCCTTTCATGATATATTTTTTCTGCTTCCTTTTATGGCGTGCTATTCCTTCGGATATTATTTTTTGCAGAAAACCGGCCTGGCCGACTCCATCGGCTTTCAGAATATAATCCGCTGAGCCTTCGTACCCGTCTTTATAAAAAACAGAGCAGGTAAAATTGATCTCCAGGAAAAAAATATCTTGTTTATCATTCACCCGAAAGTCAAGCCTTGCATAACCAACACCATCAAAACCCTGAAAAATTTTTACTGCGGCATCTTTCAATTTCGCCTCCAGTTCCTGGTCATCGCAGGGAATATTTGCTTCGGGATGCAGTTCAGAAGTTTTTAAAGCGTAGGTTTTAAATTGAAAACCTGTTGGAAAAATATATTCAACCGGTTTAAAAACCGTGCACTTTTTTTTGTTATCCGCATCAGCCACAAGCATAACTGTAAACTCCCGACCTCCAATATATTCTTCTACCAGCAGTGGCCCGTACTCTTCAATAATATCTTCACTTTTTTGCAGCAACGCAGCTTTATCATACACCAGGGATTGTTGATCAACTCCTAAACTATCGCCCGCTTTCCCAGGCTTAACAAACAATGGATATTTTAAGTGGTTGCATTCTCTTTCTATGTCAGCAATAGATTCAACCAACGCAAATGCAGGTGTTAGTATGCCTTCTGTATAGGCGACATATTTCATCAGGTTTTTTGGCGGATCATATAACATTGAAGATGGACCTGTAAAAGGCAGATTCAGCATCTCCATAAAATAAATAACGTCTATAGATGGCACATTCCATTCCAGGTAACCTTCGCAAAGATTTACAAAAATATCATAGTTGCTTTTCTTCAGTTCTTTCAATTGCTTGTAAACTGAAAGTTTATTTAGTAGCACATGATGAAACAGCGCATCTGGCAACAAATGACTTAAATCCCTTGCAGGATCATAATACTGATAATCCACGTCAGAAGTAGCATAATCCGGTTGAAGAACGCAAATTTTCATTGTTGATATGGTTAAGGCTAAGCCAGCCGTATATTAATTTGCTTGGCTGAATGGCGTAAAAAAGCATCATTAATAATTTCCGCAACAAGTTCAGTAAACGTGTTACTGCTCAGGCGAAGAATAGCGCCGATAGAAGTAAAATCTTCATCCTCGCTAAGACCACATTGCGCATTTACTTCCAGTACATATATTTTACCGGTTGCCTTGTCTATTCTTAAATCCACACGGGTATAACCACATCCTTTTGTAGCAACATATGCATCCCAGGATATTCTTTTTATTTCGTCAATCAAACCCGGATCCGGTAACTGATATTCATAAAAATTTTCTTCGCCAGGCATAGGTGTTTCATCTTCATAAATTTCCCACAGCCTGTCGAACGATAAAAATTTTTCCTGTTCGGGCAATGATGGATGAAATACTCTTTCTACCGGCGTATAAATTTTAGCAGTCTCGGGATAGTTATATGAGCCGGAAATGAGCACAGTAAATTCCGGGCCGGTAATAAATGCTTCGGCGATCAGGCCATCTGCAGCAAGATTCCATCCGCGATAACCGAAAAACATTTTATCAACCTGTTCTTTCACCTCTCCTGAATTATGCACCACATTCTGAATGCCCACGCCCATACTACCTGCCGAAACAGATGGCTTTATAATTACCGGTATGCCAAATGCTTCACAAATTCCACCGCAATCCTGTTCGTTATCATGGATGGCCACCCAATTTGCGGTAGGTACGCCTGCATTATCGAACGCCAGTTTCATTGGAATTTTGGAAGTGGTAATGCGATAAAAATATTCATCTGCACCTGTATAAATCAGTCCTTTTTCTTCCAATAATTTCACTACAGATAAACCCGGGATTCCATTTATTTCATCCCCATCACAAAGATTGAACACCACCGGAATTTTATCACCAAAATCTTTTTCCTTTTCAATCAGGTTGACAATGCTGATGTAATTTTTCATCGTAACGGGTTGCCATTTCCATTCGATACCAATTGCTGTAAAAACTGTATCATATTCAGCAATGCTCTGGCTAAAATCATAATAGTAATCAATATTGGTATCGTTGCTTTCAACAAGCGGTGCCAATACCCACACTTTGATTTGATGTATTGAGTAAGCTTCCAACAATGAATTAAGTGCGGTCATAAAAATAGTATATGCTGATGGACAGTCAGTATTTCAGGATTATTCTCCGATAGCTAAATTAGTTGTTGCAGGCAATCAAAATACACTTTACGAAACTTCGCTTAATAATTGTGAATAAGATGTTATTGACGCACTTCTTCTGCGGCTCTATTGAATTAAGTTAGTTGAAAATAAATCGGGTGCAATACAATTTACAAGAGGTAAAAAATGGTATTTAAGCAACCAATCTAGCTATTAAATTTAATGGTTGCATGAAAACTCCGGTAAAAATAAAATCTGATTTTTAGTAACATGTTGTTACCTAAAAAATCTGTATAGTGCTTCACCGCAGCATTTCTTCCTCAATCTTTCTTCAATTGACCGGCTGGCATTTCAACATATCAATTAACTTAGCTTATAACTTTTGCTGCAAACCTTATTATGCCAAGTCGTCTATTATTTGTGATAATATTATTGACCGGATTAGTAATCCTGTTTTGCACTGCCTGTTTACAAGCCGGAGACAAAACTGAAGCATCGCACCCGAAGAAGGCTGTCTCCGATCCCGGCTCTGTAAGTGCGTTGCCGTTGACTGTTATTCATCCCAGGCAAAATCCTTTTACTAATGAAAAAGCAGCTTTGGGGCGTTTGCTGTTTTATGATCCAATTTTGTCCGGCGACAAGGATGTGAGTTGTGCCAGTTGTCACCATCCTGAATTTGGCTACGCGGAAAATATTGACTTGTCTATTGGTGTAGGCGGCGTAGGGCTCAGTTCCAGCAGGTATTTTCGCCATGCGGACATTGTGCCACCTACCAAAAGAAATTCTCAATCAATCTTGAATACCGCCTTCAATGGCATTGATATAAACGGGGATTATGATCCTGAAAAAGCACCCATGTTCTGGGATCTGCGTGCCACCAGTCTTGAAGACCAGTCACTGCATCCTATCCGGCAGTTTGAAGAAATGAGAGGGACAGCAGTTAAAGAAAAAGAAGTATTAAATACAATAATAAGCCGCTTGGGTGCCATACCTGTTTACCGTACACTATTTAAAAGCGTTTTTGGAAGTGACACATCGATAACATCCACTAATCTTGCAAAAGCGATAGCCTGCTTTGAACGAACACTCATTGCCAATCAATCCAGGTTTGACCTTTATATGCGTGGACAGTCGGCGGCACTTTCATCATCCGAAAAAGAAGGCTTTACCCTTTTTATGAATGCAGGCTGTGCAAGGTGCCATAGCGGCCCTATGTTTTCGGATTTTAAAGTACATATTATGGGCGCCCCGGATGCTGATAAAAGAAAAGATATTGATTCAGGCTATCATAACAGTTTTGCATTTCGTACACCTTCGCTGAGAAATCTACGCTTTACCTGGCCGTACATGCATAGTGGTAAAATTACTAACCTGGAGAATGTGCTGACTTTTTATGAAGACCTGAGAGGCAAACCTTTAAAAACAAAGTATGTGCCGGAAGAACAACTTGACTCCCTTGCAAAACAAGTGAGGATTGAGTTTAAAGACATACCGAGAATTGTTGAATTTCTAAATACACTGAACGATGCAGGATATGATCATTCCATTCCTGAATCTGTGCCCAGCAAACTGCCTGTGGGAGGAAATATCAAATTGAAGAAATAATCGATAATACTACTAATTGCTATTCTTAACGCAACGAACAGACATTCCAAATTGCTTTTCAAGAAAATACATATAACAGTCGGTGAGATTGTACGCCATATTTCTTTCGACAGCCGTGGTTGCATCGTGTTCTTTAATTGTCCACCAGTAACCATCTGTACCCATTCCTCCGAATTCGCCCATAACATTTCTGACACCGCCGGGGAGTGCACCAAAACCACTTTCATTGGTAGCTCCTGTATTGGGACTTTGCCATAATCGTGTAGCTTTTAATTTTCCACCGGCAACGGGATCTCCACCAAGGGAGTCCACCAACATAACCCACTCCTCTTTAGTCGGAATATGCCATCCCTCAGGAGCTAATCCCCTTGGATCATTTACGGCATACCAGTTATATAACTTTCCGTATTGAGCGTTGGCTGTATCATTATTATAGTAACACCAGGCACCTGTTTTCAGTTGGTCCCATGTTGCATTGTCTGTAACCTGCGGTATTGGGTCGCCATTTCTATAAGTGGTCACATCCAGGTTTTTCTGCATCCAGGTTTTTTCAAATATTTTGATGCCTGGTATATCAGAATTAAAACTTAGTTCTTTTTGACAACTCGCCAGCGACGCCAATAAAAAAAGTAACACAGAAAAGGATTGCAGATTTTTCATTTACGGTTTTAATTATTTCCTTAGTATTCAGGTTATCGTTGAAATATAAGCAGTTTATTTAAATTTATTCGACGTTTCAATTTAGCTTAAACAGACTGCTCATTCGCTTAACCAACATTTTATTGTTTTATAACGATTTTTTACTGAAAATTTTTAGCCCTTAGAACAAAGTTCATCTTTATTTCCTTAATACCAAACCAACTTATGCCCATTTAGCTTCAGATTACGATCGTTAAGTTTAGAGTATTGTAAACTTTGTAAACGAATATTGTATCTAAAATTTATCAAACTCGTATACTTTATACCTCCCAGCAAAAACCATGTCATTTTTCAGCTTTAACTATTACATCATTCCAAAAAAGTGTGTATCCATTCGAAATTCATTTATTCAGCAACAACAAACGTTATATTTTACTGCAATGAAAACCCTTCAATTAGCTTTTCCAGAATTAGAGCACTAAAGTTTTAGAAACCAATATATCATCTTATACTAACTAACTGCTTTTGAATCCGACTGTTTGAAATTCACTTTAATTGTTTGTAAGTATTGCTAAACAGTAACCGCTTCGTACAGCAATCCCGACTATACTTGTCATCCAGTAATGACTCCCGGTCAAGATCAGTAACTAAACAAAACTGACTATCTAATTCCGGTAAGCTTCATCTTGCTGTTATGCCGAAGGCGATTGATAAAATATAAACGGGGAAAATAATTTCAAAGATTTGCATAGCAGCCATTTCTTAAAGTTAAAACTATTTATTCAAAATTCATATAGCATTAACGGCCGCTTCTGTAGTACAATTTACCTGCTCATGGGCCAAGGAATTATAAGTGGTTCAACAGGTTCCGCGGAATAAAGGTATATAGAAATAAAAAAGCAGTTTATCCGTTATTAGCCCATATCCGTTTGATATATATAATTAATATCTCCTTTAGCCAAAGACTACCCCCAGGAGCCGAAAACAATAACATTTGAAAAAGAAAATATTATTAAGTTCGTTGGCTTTGCTTTTGTTGTTTACCACGCAGGCACAACAATGGTGGAAACCGACTAAAAAAGAATTTTTTGGTTATGGAGCTTTTGCACTATCAGGTGTATCGTACGGTTTTAACCAGGCTATTGAGCATCACAGTTATGGCCTGGGAAACGACTTTACCGATATCAGCAGAAGTTACAAAAGAAAGTATAAAAACTTCGATGATGGAGATTTCAGCGAAGCTTATTTCGGAAGTACAACGTTCCTGGTCTGGACAACTGATGCCTTTCATCTGACCAACACTATTGACAAAGGATTTCTAACTACCGGTATTGTTTTAAATACCTGGGATATAAAAAGCGATCTTCAAAAATATAATAAAAGAGACCGGTGGAAAGTCATCGTTTTTAAAAAAATACTCCTTCCTTTAATCATCCAGCACCTCTCCTTTGAACTTACTTTTACCAATCTGCACAACTAACGTTGTATTACAACCAGTGATAAATAATTGTATACTTTAGCAGCAACGGGATTATGCAAGTGTGTTATCCCATGATTGCGCTTTGTTCAGTATAAAAATTAGGATAAAAATCAAAAACGTAATTGAATTATTTTCTTTGCTTCCTGAAAATGAGCGGATCATTGTGGATGTATTAAGGCAAATCATTGCTGAAAATTTGCCTGCATATTGCCGGGAGAAAATTTCATATAATGTTCCATTTTTCTTTGGATATAAAGGCATTTGTATTGTATGGCCAGCCACTATTCCAAAGGGAGGAATTAAAGAGGGTGTGTTGCTGGGGTTTTGGCATGGCAACAAATTAAAAGATGCAGATAATTATTTAGAACACGGAACCAATAAACAGGTATTTTACAAAATATTTTTAACGCCTGAAGAAATTGACGAACAGGCCATCAAGAAATTGTTATTGGAAGCTATCCGGCTAGACGAATCATTTTCGAAACAATTTTTGAACCGGTTAAAAAACCTTTGTTGAATACTTATCCACCAAAAACTTCAGTATAAAAGATACGGCCCTGCCTGTCACGCGCAATACCGATACCGATGTATTTAAAGTGCCCTAGCATATTGCGCCTGTGCCCGGCAGAATTTTTCCATAAACTAACCACCTGGCTTCCGGACGTTGCGCCATAAGCCACGTTTTCTGCAAAGCTGTGCAGCTGTGGAATTTGCCGGCTTGCCATTGCATTTCTTTTTGCAAAACCATCGTGCCCGAATGCTACTTTACCTTTTGCCATATCCATGCTATGTTGGTGCGCAATGGCATTTAATTGTTGTTGCATAATTAATCCGTTTAACCCTTTTGACTTTCTGAATTGATTGGTGAGGCTGAAAACATCCTCAACAATTCCGGTTTCACCCCGGGTAACAAATGAACTAAGGCTTACTACAGCAATTAAGCAAGCGAGGCTGATAAACAAGACGGTTGGTTTCATGGATATTTTAGTTTGGCTGGAAAAAGCAATTTTTGTACCAACAAAACTTACCAAACAATGCTGATCAATAAATACTCCTTAACAGGATTGTAAATAAAATATGCTTCCTATAAAATATTTTAGCGCATCTTTTTGGCAGCAAGTTTCACTCCGGTAACAATGCCTGTTATAATGCAGATCAGTACGGTTGCCCCTATTACAAAAGGAGTTATTGTTTCCCGGTGAAGCTGCATGAGCAGTTTAGTTTCCAGCACGGCCAGTAATAGCCCAGCCAGTACGCCTGCGGCAAAACCGCTTATTCCGTAAACAATTTTCATACTTGAAGTTAATGAGTAAAATGTAAACAAAAATCCACCCAATTAGGTAAGTTGCCAGGCAAGCCCAAACATGTAAAAATGCAATTCACTTTACAGCTTGACAGCCACTTTCTATTTTGACGAAAAGTTAAAAAAGAAGTATCTTTCTTAAAATCATTTTTATGTTATACAATCGTCGTTTGTGGTTGCAACAAGCGGTTACAGCGCTGGCTGCAACCGTAATTTCAACAGATACAATTGCAGGAGTAAATTCTTCTTTGCTTCCTGCTGCGCATGCCATTTTATTGAACAGCAATGAAAACCCATACGGCCCTTCGCCCTTGGCACAGAAAGCTATGTTGCAACATTACCTGTCAAGTAACCGCTATCCTGATGACTATATTTTGTCGCTCAAAAAAAAGATAGCAACGCACTGGCATGTTAATGCGGAAAACATTTTACTGGGCGCCGGATCTTCTGAAATAATTGGTCTTACCTGTTTGCTTGTTTCACAAAAAAAGAAACAAGTTATTACCGCCGAACCGGGTTACAAAGTGTGGAATGGCCAGGCTGCTTCGTTTGGTCTTGAGTTTAACAAGATTGCTTTAACCAATGATAAAAAAACAGATCTTGAAACCATGCAGGCGAAGATTAATAACGAAACCGCGATGGTATATATCTGCAACCCCAATAACCCCACAGGCACATTTGTTGCTGTAAATAGCCTGAAAGATTTTGCCGGAGAGGCGGCAAAAAAAACGATGGTGTTTGTTGATGAAGCCTATACTGAATATGCGGACATCGAATCACTTTCGGGCCTTGCCGTAACCAATCCCAACATTGTGGTGGCCAAAACATTCTCCAAAGTGTACGGACTTGCAGGCGCCAGAATTGGTTACGCAATTGCACACCCCGACACAATCGCGAAACTTGCTGCACGTCAGCCATGGGCGGATGGCGCTATCAGTATCGTATCTGCCGCTGCTGCCATGGCTTCGCTGGATGATAAAGCTTACGTAAAAGACATTCTTTTAAAAACAGCCAGGGCCAGAACGATGTGTACAGAAACATTTCAGCAGCTTTCGCTGGAATACATTCCCAGCAGCACAAACTTTATATTGTTCAATATTGATACTATAAAAAAAGACTGCATAAAAGAGTTGGAAGCAAAAAATATCCAGGTGCAAAGCCGCAATCATTTTAATGGCCGGTGGTGCAGGGTAAGTATGGGTACAATTGCAGAAATGAAAATATTTTGTGAAGCGCTGAAAGGAATTGTATAAATTTAAAAAAGTGACTGCCAAATAATCCTTTAAAAATTTCTTGATGGGTTTTTAAGGATTGTTTACGTGAACGAGCAAGGGACATAATTTTTCTGCCAGCAAAGCTAAGGCAGAAAAATTCTCAATACGATATACGTGTATATAAGCTGTACATATTATTTTACTTTCAACATACCCGCATTAATAGCCACCACTACAGTACTCACTGTCATTAGCACTGCACCCGCGGCAGGACTTAATAAAATTCCCTGCTGGTACAAAACGCCGGCGGCAAGTGGCAATGCCACTACGTTGTAGCCCGTTGCCCAAATTAAATTTTGTATCATTTTACGGTAAGTGGCTTTTCCAAATAAAATTAAACTCACAATATCTTTTGGATTGCTATTTACCAAAACAATTCCAGCTGTTTCCGCAGCAATATCGCTGCCGCTGCCAACTGCAATGCCCACATCCGCCTGGGCCAGCGCAGGTGCATCATTTACACCATCGCCCGTCATGGCAACAAATTCTCCATGGCTTTGCAGTTCTTTTATTTTTTGTAATTTTTGATGCGGTAATACTTCGGCAATAAAACTATCCATGCCCAAACTGTCACTTACACTTTTTGCTACTTTATTGTTGTCGCCTGTAAGCAATATGGATTTGATGTTATTTTCTTTCAGGGTTTTTATAGCCCCTACTGACTCAGGACGTATTTCATCTGACAAAGCAATGTATCCTGTCAGGACATTGTTGATGATTACAAACACCACTGTTTCTGTGTCATTAGCAGTAAAGCATTCAGGAAATGATATATTATTTTCTTTTAAATAACCGGGGCTTACCACCAATATTTTTTTACCCTCTATTGAGGCTTCCACACCCTTTCCTGTAATGGCATTAAAATTTTCTGTATCAGGAACGGTGATAGCTGAATCTTTTGCTTTTTGCAAAATACCTGTTGCAATAGGATGCTCTGATTGTTGTTCCAATGCAGCTGCCAAACGAATGATTTCATTTTCATTCAGTCCTTTTTGCAGTGACACAATTTTGGATACTTCAAACTTACCAACAGTTAGTGTCCCTGTTTTATCAAATACAATCGTGGTAATTTTCCTGGCATTTTCAAATGCAGTATGGTTCTTAATGAGCAAACCATTTTTTGCTGACAGCGCTGTTGATTTTGCCACTACCAATGGCACCGCCAATCCCAATGCATGCGGGCAACAAATTACAATTACGGTTACCATTCTTTCCATGGCAAAGGCCAGCGATTGACCGGTTAAATACCAATACAAAAAAGTGGCAATACCTGAAACAATCGCTATAATGGTTAACCATTTTGCAGCCGTATCCGCCAGCAATTGTGTTTTTGATTTCGATTTTTGTGCATCATCTACCAGCTTAACTACCTGCGATATATAAGAATCTTTTGCTGCGTGCGATACCGTTACTTTAATCGCTCCATTACCATTGATAGCGCCTGCAATTACTTTATCCCCTTTTACTTTTTGTACCGGTGTTGATTCGCCTGTAAGCATAGATTCATTCAGGTAACTTTCTCCCTCCAGTATTATTCCATCGGCCGCTACTTTTTCTCCGGGTTTTACAAGAATGATATCGCTGGCTTTTAAGGTATTTGTTTTTACATCATGTACCATATCCGGCATTACCATGTGGGCATCGGCGGGCATTAGCTGCACCAGCAATTCCAGTTCTTTTGACGCACCTGCCACAGATTTCATTTCAATCCAATGCCCCAATAGCATAATCAAAATAAGTGTGTCCAGTTCCCAGAAAAAATCCATGCCCTGCAAACCAAATACAATGGCTACACTATAACTATAGGCAACTGTTATAGCAAAGCCTATTAAAAACATCATGCCGGGATTTTTTGCTTTCATTTCATCTGCCAATCCTTTTAAGAAAGGCCAGCCACCATATAAAAACACAACGGTTGATAAAGTGAACAAGATATATTTTGACCCGGTAAATTGCCAGTCAACGCCCATGAAATGTTGTATCATTTCCGATAACAGCATAATGGGAATAGTCAATGCCAGCACTACATAAAAGCGCTTTCTAAAATCAGCGATCATACTATTATGATCATGTCCTTCATGGCCCATTGGCGGATTACTTCCGTGGTGGTGATGTGTATCGGCATCATTAACGGACACTTTCGCCAACACTAATGTCATTCCGCAAACTGGGCATGTCCCCGGCTTTTCTGCCACTATTTGTGGATGCATTGGGCAGGTATATTTTTTTTGTTCGTGCTGATGTTCCATTGTTGAATTATTTAGGGACTACCATTATTTTTAATCAAAATATGCAGAAGCTAAAGATCACAATATCTGCCCTGTAATTGTTACATGATTCAGTAAATAAGTTACATTATTCACAGATTCTGAAAGGGAGAAACGAATGATGGCTACGGTAAAGAAAATGCACGTCATTCTTACATTTTATTCATATCGTGGCCCGCCATAGGATTAGCACCTTTCTTAAAAATATATTCACTGTTGATCAGGTAAGCGCCACCAGTTACTACCACATCTCCCGTTTTCAACCCAGATTTTATTTCAATGCGATCACCGCTTTCCAAACCGGTTGTAACCATTTTTATCGTATATGCATTCTTTGCTGACTTCACCCAAACAACATTCATTTTTCCATCGCGTAATACGGCATCAATGGGGAGTGTTAATGCATTGATCATTTTATTTTTGATGATTACATAGGCAGGCATTCCCGGCTTTAGCAGGCCGTTATTATTTGGTATGCTAACCCTAATCAGATTCACCCTTGTATCAGGGGCTATTTCGGGATTGGCAAATTCAATCTTTCCTGTAAACTCCCTGCCGGGCAAATCTGGTATTTGTATGGTAGCATCGCCGCCTTTATCAATCGCATACAGTTGCGAAGCGTATACCTGTGCCTCGGCCAGCAAAGAAGAAAGACCAGCCAGTTTTATGATCGTGCTGCCTTCCATCACAAACTGTCCTTCCGTCACTGGTAACTCCGTGATATAACCCGAGGCGGTACTGTAAAAAGAAGTCAGTGTTGAAGTTTTACCAGACTTTGCCAGGTCGCTCACTTGTGATTCACTCATGCCCCATAACAGCAATTTTGTTTTGGCACTTTCTATCAACCGGTCGAAATCAATTATAGAATTGTCAAGCAATTGCTTTCTCTCCAGGGTGGCAATATATTCCTGCTTGGCGTTGTTTAACTCTTCGCTATACAGGTCATATAAATGAGTTCCCTTTGTTACATAGTCGCCAGTATTTTTAAAGTACAACCTGTCGATGCGGCCGGCAATGCGGGCACTGATGCTACTTACTTTTGTTTCATCTGTATTGAGTGTGGCGGTTAATACTACCTTATCGCCTATAGTTCCGCTACGGATAGTATCAACCTGTATATTTCCCAATCGCTCCTGCTCATCATTCAGCATAATTTCATCCGCCGTTGTGTTTGTTTTTTTTACAACAATCAGCTCCATGTGGCAAATGGGGCAGTTGCCAGGCCTATCTTCCATTATCTGCGGATGCATGCTGCATGTATAGTATTCATCTTTGCTGATTTTAGCCTGCTGCTTATTTTTACAGGAAACAAACACCACTAAAAGTAAAGAGATGATAACGGATATTTTTTTCATGATGCTTAATTTGTTTTTATAAAACTTTCACTGTCTACCAGGTATTGCGCATTTGCTGCGACGGCTTCATTTTCCTGAAGACCACTTAATACCTGTATTAAATGTTTATTGACAATGCCGGTCGCAATTTTTCTTGCGGCAAAGGATTCTCCGCTTCTTACAAAAACAACTTTATCTAAACCCAATGACAGCACTGCTTCTTCCGGTAACCAGCTGGCGGTTCTGTTACCTGCAAATATGGCTGCTTTCACCTGGCTGCCTATTGGTATTTTTAAAGCGGTGTTATCAAAATAAACCCTGGCAGACAGTGTTTTACTGCCCGCCCGGTAAAAAGGTTCGATATAACTGATGGCTGCCCTGAAATCCTTTTGCGGAGCCGTTTCCGGGGTAATGCGTACTTTATCGCCCAATTTCACCATAGCGGCCTGGCCGGCGAAAATATTAATGACGGCCCATGCTTTGGTTGGATTAAATACAGAAAAAAGAGATTGTGCCTTTTGTACATACATTCCTTCTTTCAGTGGCAGTTCTTCTGTAACCAAAGCCGCATCCTTCATGGCGGAAGTACTGGCAGTAATCATTTTCGCATCACTGCTGCTTTCATGAATGTGACCACTGTAGTTACTATACACCGTAATAGTAAATGCCGGTTTAGCCAACCGCATTACCTGGTTCAGTTGTTGGTTCCCCATACCAAGCAGTAATAATTTTTGTTTGGCAGCATTGATCAGAACCGTATTTACCGGATCATTTTTTAGCAGGAACAACAGGTTCTGCTGAGCCGTTACTAATTCCGGACTATAAATATCCATTATCTTTTGCCCCTTATCGATATGTTGAAAACGATAGGAAACATATAGCTTTTCAATCCGGCCGGCAACGTTTGCTGCGATAACGCCGGCCTGTCTTGTATCATAAGTTATAAAACCATACGCCTCCATTTCAATATTCTCTTCCCTGTCAACCATGTGCACCATTGGTACGGATGCTACTACCTGCTCATTAGCGGGCTTCAGCAAAGCTTCCATTGAAACGGCGTTGGGTTCTGTGGCCGATTTAATTTTCTCCAGTTGCATGCCGCAAATAGAACAGGCGCCTGCTGTATCGCTATGAATCTGCGGATGCATCGGGCAGGTATAACCGGCAACTTCTTCTTTTGAAAGTGCTGCGTTTTCATGATTTGCCTGCGCCACCGTATCATTTACTTTAATAAGTTCCATACCGCATTTAGGGCATTTGCCCGGCTTATCACTGAAGAAAGAATCGGCCGGCATGGGGCAGGTATAAAGCGCTGCTTTAACCTGTGGCTGTATCTTTTTATTATTGCAGGCAAAAAAGAACACCGGCATTAGTAAAACAAATAACCACCTGTTGATTTTGATTTTTTTCATGCTGAAGCTATTTATTTTATTTCCAGTATTTTCATCAATTCGGCCTGCATCTGCAATGCTTTTTGCAACTGGTCAAAGTAATCCATCTGTGTCATGCTCAGGGCCTCCCATGCATCAAATAATTCAAATAGTTCTTCTGTATTTTGTTCGTAACCCAATTGCATGGTTTGAAAATTTTTGCGGAGTGCCGGGATAATTTGTTGTTCATACAAATTCATTTGTTTCTTTTTCAACTCCAGTTCGCTTAAGGCTGAAACAGCCATGCCACCCGCCTCGTTCACGATCATTTGCTGCTGGTTAACCAATGCTTCGTTTTGCCACACCAGGCTTTCTGCTTTTGCTTTGTTCATTTTAGATGACCATTTTGCAAGCGGTAATTTCATCATTACCATGGCGGAAAACAGCCAGGGTTGCTTAGCCCAGCCCATCATGTGGTCATATTTAATTCCGAACTCAGGTTTTAATTTTGCCAGTTCAGCTACCCGTTGCAGCTTATTTACTTCAATGTTTTTGTTGATCACTTTTATATCGCTGCGTTGGTCCATCAAAGCGGTGTTGGTAAACATGTCGCTGTTAAAACCGACCCACTCATAATTGGAATCAATAGAAAAAGAAGTTGCAACGTCCCGGTTCATCACCGTATTGATCATAATCTTTTTTTGACTGATCTCATTACTCAGCATCAGTTTCATATTACCAACAGTTGCTATTGCCGCTTTGGCTTTGTAGTAGGCGTTTATTTTACCCAAGCCATTCTTATACCGGATCTCTGCACTCTGCATCATAAAATTCAACAGCCTTTCATTCTCATCCAACACTTTCAGCTTCTTCTCCAGCACAATCCAGTCGTAATAATTTTTCCTTGCCGTATACAGCAACTCATTCTCCAGCATTGCTTTTTTTTGCAACTCGACAGATGACTGTGCATTCATAAAAGCATACTCCGCATCCTGCTTTTTTTTACTGGGAAACATCTGTAGCCCGGATAACATCACAGCTCCCATACCTGGCTGGCCATCCATCACTTTCCATTTTTCCGGATTATAAGGTGTCATATAAAAACCTGCTCCCAGCTCGGGTGGCATCCAGCTGTAAGCGCCTTTGGCAGCCTCATTCATTGAACGGGCTTCTGCATCCAGCATTTTTAAAGAAGGATGATTTTTTTCAATCGCGACTTTTATTTCATCCATCCGAAGTACCTGTTGTGCATTCACTGCATGCAGAAAACACGTCAGCCCCGCCATGATGATAATTCGTTTCATACCTGATAATTTAATTTCTTTACCTGCTTATTTTGTTAGCAATAACTTATCCATTGAGTTCTTCCCCACTTCACCATTGACGATTGACCATTGACTACTCACCATTCACCTCCCTAACATCAATGTTTTGTTTCAAGCACATCAATTTTTCCATGCTTACTTAATTCATATTCTTTCGACATTAAAAAGATCAGTGGCGTTACCAATAGAATATGCGTTGCAGAAGTCAGCACACCACCTACCATTGGCAGCACAATCGGTTTCATTACATCGCTTCCTGCGCCATGGCTCCAGAGTATTGGTATTAATGCAAATAATGAAACGCATACTGTCATCAGTTTCGGCCTCAACCGTTTTGCCGCACCTGCAATTACATATTCACGCAGGTCTTCTTTTGTAATCGTTTCTTTTGAATTTCCTTTTTTCTTCACCAACTGCTGCATGGCATCGTTGAGGTAAATAACCATCACCACACCTGTTTCTACCGCCAGGCCAAACAAGGCGATAAAGCCAACTGCCACGGCAACAGATAAATTCACGTCCCAGAAATAAATCATAAAAGCACCGCCGATTAAGGCAAATGGAATAGATACCAAACTAAGGATAGCTTCTCTCGCAGAATGAAAAGCGAAATACATGGATAGAAAAATAATGAGCAACACCACAGGCAAAATCATCCTGAGTGTTCTTTCGCTCCTGATGAGATTTTCATACTGTCCGCTCCATTCCATAAAATACCCTTTGGGTAATTTGGTGAGCAGGCTGTTTAATTTTTCTTTTGTCTCATTTACCGTACTACCCAAATCTCTTTCTCTTACATTGAACAAAACAGTACCTCTCAGCAAGGCGTTTTCTGAATTGATCATCGGCGGACCTTCTGTAATTTGTACGTCAGCTACTGCATCCAGAGGTATGGGGCCGTATTGCATGGTTTGTACCTGCAGTTGTTTTAGCGCACTGATATTGTTTCTAAAATCCTGGCCAAACCTGGCGTTAACAGAAAACCTTTGGCGCCCCTCTACGGTGGTGGTTAGCTTCATCCCTCCCAATGCAATTTCTACCACGCTGTTTACATCATCCACGCTTAAACCATAGCGGCTTATTTCATCTCTCTTAACGGAGATGTCAATATATTTCCCTCCTGTAATGGGTTCCACATATAAATCTTTTACACCACTAATTCCTTCAAGCTGATTTTTTATTTTTTGCGAGAAAGAATAGATGGTATCCAGGTTTTGCCCATACACTTTTAAACCTACATCTGTACGGATACCTGTTGAAAGCATATTAATGCGGTTGATGATGGGCTGTGTCCATCCATTGGTGACACCGGGTATCTGCAGCTTGGCATTCAGCTCATTGATGATATCATTTTTTGTAAGATTTTTTCTCCATTCATTTTGGGGCTTCAACAGTACAATTGTTTCAATCATGCTGATAGGGGAATTGTCTGTCGCCGTGTTGGCCCTGCCGGCTTTACCCAATACATTCTTCACTTCGGGTATCGACTTGATTAGTTTATCCTGCACCTGCAAAATTCTTTTTGCTTCACTGTTAGATACATCCGGTAAAGTAACCGGCATAAAAAGAATGGAGCCTTCATCCAGCGGTGGCATAAATTCCCGGCCTAAACTAAAGAGCATCGGAATACTGATTGCCAACGCAATTATATTAATGGCCAGCGTTGTCTTTCTCCATTTAATGCAGGTGCGGATAAGCGGTTCATATATTTTTTCCAGCAACCGGTTAATGGGATTTTTTGATTCAGACCTGAACTTGCCTTTCATAAAAAATGAAATCAGCACTGGTGCCAATGTAATCACCAGCAGTGCATCTACCACCATGATAAATGTTTTAGTGTACGCCAGCGGATGAAACAATTTTCCTTCCTGCCCTGTTAATAAAAACACCGGTAAAAAAGAAGCGATGATGATGATGGTAGAAAAAAACACGCCTCTTGACACCTGGTTACAGGCCTTTTCAATCAGGCTCATCCGTTCTGGTTCCGGTATTCGGTAATAGTCATTTTGCCTTTTAATTTTATTGAATAACTTTGTCATGATTCACGGTTTAGGGTTGTGACTATTTTGCCAGTCGGATAAATGCCGGTAAGCATTTTCACTCATGATAATGCCGTTGTCTACAATCACACCGATTGCCAGCGCAATCCCCGTCAGCGACATGATGTTGGAAGAAATGCCCAACAAATTCAGCAGTATAAAACTTATTGCAATGGTGATGGGAATTTGTATGATGATGCTGAGGGCGCTACGCCAGTGAAACAAAAAGAGCAGTACAATAAAAGCAACCACCATCATTTCCTCCACCAGCTTGCTTTTAATGTTACTGATAGCTGCTTCTATCAATTCGCTGCGGTCGTAAGCTGTTTTAAACGTCACGCCTTCAGGTAAACCTTTTTCTACTTCCTTCATTTTCGCCTTAACAGCGGTAATTACATTGTTGGCATTTTCTCCATAGCGCATTACCACAATACCGCCTACCACTTCGCCTTCGCCGTTTTCATCAAAAATACCGAGGCGAAGATCGCCACCCATCTGCACGGTTCCAATGTCTTTTACCCGTACCGGTATCCCTTTGAAATTACCGACAGCAATGCTCTCCAGGTCTCCTTTATTTTTTATATACCCAAGGCCACGAATGATATACGCCATGTCGCTCATTTCAAATTTCCTTCCGCCTACATCATTATTATTAGCCTTCACTTTATTCATCACATCCATCAGGGAAACATTGTAAAACTGGAGCTTAACCGGATCAATGATCAACTGGTATTGCTTTTCGAAGCCTCCGAACGAAGCCACTTCGGCTACACCGGGAACTGTTTGCAACGCAAGCTTTACATACCAATCCTGCAAAGCCCTTTGTTCGCCAAGGTCCATATTTTTTGTATCAAGTGTGTACCAGTAAACATGTCCAACACCCGTTCCGTCGGGACCTAAGGTTGGCGTAACACCTGTTGGTAACAAACGTTGTGCATAATTCAACCGTTCCAGCACTCTTGTTCTGGCCCAATACACATCCACATTATCTTCAAAAATCACGTACACAAAACTCATCCCGAACATAGATGACCCCCGTATGTTTTTTACTTTGGGAATACCCTGTAAATTGCTCACCAACGGATATGTTACCTGGTCTTCCATAATCTGCGGACCACGGCCCATCCACTCTGTAAAAACGATTACCTGGTTTTCGCTCAGGTCGGGTATGGCATCAATGGGGTTCTTTTGTATATTGATGATGCCCAGCGCAAATAACCCGGCTGCAATAAGCAAAACGATGTACCTGTTCTTTAACGACCAGGAAATTATTGATGGAATCATGTAGGTTTATTTTAAAACCATGAATTATTTAAACACTTCTTCTGAACTACCGCAGGTAATCATTTTGTTACCGTAATAAGGATTGCGGATTTCCTTAGTCTCGCTTAACCACATGGCACCACCCTGGCTTTGGTTGTACATCGGGCAATGATCATGATAAATGGTTTTACCACCGCCAAAAGCTTTTACCAGCAAATACATTGCTTCACTCATGGTTGCAAAATGCTCCCGTTGGTGTTCCACTTTATCGCCGTTCTTTCCGATATGTTCCGCATCTTCTTTCAGGCTTTCCTCTGTGTTATCAAATACCTTTTTTTGCACTGCCGTCAACAAGGATTTATCCAGCTTACCGATTGCTTCATTCATTGCTTTTCCACCTGTGGCGGCTTCGCTTCCATTGTCATTTGCCAATGCATTTTTTATCTGCAGGTAATAGTCAACAATTTTCTTTATAGCCGTTGCCGCTTTTGCATCCACATCAGTAAACATAATGGGTATAACCGTTGGCGCTTTATCTTCTGTTGCAGCTGCATGTTGCATTGTATCCTTCTTTAAACTATCCGCAGCCGCTGGTTCCGCTTCCCTTTTATTATTGCTGTTGCAGGCCGTAAACAGCACGGTACCAAATGCAAACAGGCTAAACATTACTCTTTTCATTATTGTAAAATATTGTATTGATTAATGCTGGTGTTTTGAATGGTCTTCTTTCTTTTCAACCAATACCATCCCGCATTTGGAACATTTGCCGGGCTTATCACTGGTAACTTCCGGATGCATAGGACAGCTATACATTTTCATGGCCATCGGTTTGCTTTTTTCTTTTTTTACTTTCACTAAATCCATCCCGCACTTCGGGCACTTACCGGGTTTATCACTCATTACTTCCGGATGCATGGAGCACGTGTACATTGCTTTTTGCCCGTCTTTATGCATGTGCTTTTTTGAAGAATCCAGTTTTACTTCCTGGGCAAAAAGATTGACAGACAGGATGGTGAAAGCCGCCATCAGCAGCATTTTTAATGATTGCATTGTTTGTAGATTTTTATGTGAATGGATGAAATTGACTAAGCAGGGCATATACTAATGCCAATAGCCTGGCGATAACCGCCGGGCATTAATACCGTAAATAAATTCTAAATAAGGAAAACGCAGTTGCGGACATACACTGCTACGGTGCTGACTGGTGGCGGAGAATGCACACCGGGGTTTGCTGTTGTTACAGAAAAAATAACAGGAGCCCGCAGCTCAAAAAATGAAACCGGCATGGCAACTGGTACGGACTGGGTAAAATTGAAAGCAGGCTCTGCGATCCGTTGATCAGTATTATTTTGTATCAGGTGACTCTCATCGTTGCAGCAGCCATTTTGCTTTTGTGAAGATTTTTGCATGCCACATTTGTTGCAGGTTTTGGTCTCGGCAAACCCAAGCTCCCACCCTGCAAGTTTGCCCATACAGTAATGCACATGCACCGTTGCACCAACAGATGTGCTGATGTACAAAAGCGCTAATATGGCTACTACTATTTTTTTCACTACTGTAAAAGTAAACAGATTATTCTGTAAAATATTGTTGTTTTATTTTTAGCGGCTGCCAGGAATCAGCAAAATACCAGATTAAGTGGCAGATAAAATCGGATTGGATATACATCACCATATGGTATTCTTCGCCATGGGAATAGAGACCGGCACGGATGATGAATGATTTTTGTTTAAAACATCTGCAGGTTTCGGGCACCTATCTTCTTCTCTGTTTAAAATAAAAAGTAAGCATATAGAATGCCATGCGGATAAACTGGTATGAGCACCAGCGGATAAACCGGATGAGCATATTTTTTGTGTACACATGCCCGTCTGCGGTAATTGCTAAACATTTATTTTGGATAATGTCTTCCATAATATTTTCCATTTCTGTTGCCATGGCTTTATTCCGTACATCCACATTTAGTTCAATACTGGCATAAGCACTAATGTTGTTGATGTTATAAGAACCTATTGTGAACCATTCGCTGTCACATACCGCAACCTTGGCGTGCAGTACCGCAGGCTGGTACTCGTACAACTCAATATTATTGCGCAACAACCAGTCATACATCCAGCGCTCAGCGTGCTTTGCGACCATCACATCAGATGGTCCCGCAGTTATCACTTTTATTTTAACGCCCCTTTTGGTTGCATTTCGTAATAAGCGCCTGATGATTTTACCGGGCAAAAAGTAACTGGATATTATGGTAATATGCGATTTGGAGTGGCGCAGCATTTCAATATAGGTTGCTGAAATTTCATTTTTCCGCCGCACCCAATCATTGCGCCGCATCCGCACGCTGCTGGCCTCGTCTTTTACAATATCAAATTTTCGGCTGGCATCATCACAGGAAGTAGCTTCCATTTTAACCGGAAATCCATTCCATGTTTTCCAGCATAAAACACACAGCTGACGTGCAACTTCACCTTCAATAAAAACGGCAAAGTCAAGCCAGGAAGGTATTCCGGGCATATCATTGTACCGGTCTGCTATGTTTAAACCCCCTACCATGCCGCATCTCCCGTCGGCAACAAAAACTTTCTGATGCAGCCTTCTGCCAAAATAATAATGCCGGCTTTTTAGCAATGGTTCAAAAAAACGAAAATGAACACCAGCCCGTTGCAACTTATCAATAAATTTTTTAGACAGTGTTTGTGATGCATATCCATCTGCCAGTAAATATACCTGCACGTCTCTTTTAGCGGCGGCCATTAAAGCATCGGCCACCATCGTACCGGTTTTATCTTCTGCAAAAATATAGGTCTGCAGGTGGATGTTTTCGCTTGCCTGCTCAATCATTGATAACAACATTTCAAAATAAACCCGGCCACCGCGAATTAATTTCACTTTATTGTTATCAGAAAAGGCTGCTGATGCTTTTGTACCGGCAAGATATTTTGCTGTTTGCTGGGCTGGCATTGATTTTTTAAAATAATGTAAACTGAAAGTAAATAAAAATACAACCCGGAAATTAAATTGTTCTTGTAAAATTTAAGATCATAATAAAGGCTGATATAAATCATTGCAGGCAGTAGTGTCCCGTGGTAGTTTTATTGATCATTTCTTTTAAATCCTTCCTGATCTGAAAAAAAAATCATCATGAAAAAGATATTAGTGCCAACCGATTTTTCAGCCTGTGCCGAAAACGCGGTCAACTTTGCTGTTGAATCCGCCAGGATTTTTCCTACGACAATTACGTTACTGCATGCATTTGAACTGAACGGAGATGTATATACGGATTACCTGGGCGTTAATAAAGAATATAACCAATCGCAGTTACATGAAGCAACCGATAAATTAACACAGTTAAAATTAAGCATAGAGAAAAAAGATACACTTTCCGTTGAAAGCATGGTGTTTACCGGCAGTGTAAAAGAAAGTATTCTTCAAACTTCCAGCGAAAAAAATAGTGACCTGGTAGTTATGGGAACCGCAGGCGTTAACGGCTTATTACAAAAATTATGGGGCAGCACAACTTCTGCCATTATTGGAAAAAGCAAGGTGCCTGTGTTGGCTATACCTGTGAATTATCAATGGAAAAAGCCGGCGAAAATTTTATTGTCAACTAACCACTTTGAAACAGAGCCCTCGATACTTGACGCGATATTTGACCTGGCTAATTGCTATGGCGCACAGGTGCAGGTAGTAGTGTTTACCAATGAAGCACACGATACTGCATTGGTATTTTTAGAGCAGGACCGCAAAATACCTGCTTACGAACAAATGCTGAAAGATAGATACAAGCATACGATGATTGGTGTGGATCACCTTTTTGGAACAGATTTCGAACTGGTACTGCAAAATTATATCAACCATAACCAGGTGGATATGCTGGCAATGATACCCTACAAAAGAAGTTTTGCAGATAAAATATTTCACCCGAGCATTACAAAACGAATGAGCTATCACTTAAAAGTTCCCCTGCTCGCTGTCCCTGCAAAAGAAGGATAATCTGTTTACTGGTATTATCCTGCTTACCTGCCAGTTAACAACAGCTTAGACAAAATGTATTTTTAAGCATTTTTTTAGCCTGGCGAAAACATACCAGCACAAAAAATGTTGCTGATAAAGGAAGGTTGCAAACCTGCACTCAGATAATATCCAAAAAACTATATTCGTTCGAATTCCCCAGGGCGCTGAAATCGTCTGCACGTTTAATCATCAACCCAACCAGGTACATGGTACTCTGATTGCTGGTACGTATTAAGACGACTTTGGGAGGTATGGGTGTTTCTATCAGGAGGTTCAAAAAATCTTTGTCGTTGGTAACAATAGTGCAATTATTGAGAAGAGCATATTTCCAAATATCAATGTCTTTCAGTGGGACAGGCAAACCAATTTCATCCACATGCAGACAATCCCTGAAATGGATTTTTAATCTGTTGACTACCTTTCCTGATATATTGGCGTCCAGCAGTAGTTTCATTAGGCGGTAATGATCTTAATGACAGATTCCCTGTTGGCTGCAAAGCCCAGGGCGGCCATGATATGTTCTTTCTTTAACAGGGGATAATCTTCCAGCACCTGGGAGTAGCTCATGCCCGAAGCAAGCCACTTAAGAATGTCACACACCGTAATCCGTGTGCCTTTGATGCAAGGTTTGCCAAAACGGATCTCCGGGTTGACAGCGATGTATAAAGAGAATTCTTTCATCTTTTAAAGTTACTGTTTTTTATTTTTAAATGGCGGAATTCAGCGCAAAATTAATGGCACCAAAATGCAATGAAATTGTGTGTACAGAAAGCCGAAAATGAGTGTAAATGAGGTCAAAATTCGTACCATAAGCTTTTGTGAAACAAGCCAGTACTTTCTGTTGTGTTTATAAGTGCAGATAAAAATCCGAGATCAGAAATTTTTATCTGATTTTTCTATGAATTATTTAAAGAAAATAACGATGGCGCCTAAGAATGTGAGTGCAATAACGAACTTTCTGTAGCTATCATCCCTGATAAGTGCAACAACTTTTAATCCTGCAAAAAAACCTGCTATCAGTGCAGGTAGTAAAAGCAGATCTGTTTGTAAAGTAGATAGCGAAATATTTTTCCAGTAGATAATCTGAAAAGGCAGTTTGAAAAAATTAATCACCAGGAAAACCCAGGCAGCGGTGCCGATAAAATCGTTCTTGGTCATACGCAATGCCAAAAAATAAATATTGGCAAAAGCGCCAGCTAAGTTACCGAGCATGGTAGTAAAACCCGCGGCCAGTCCGGTACCAGCAGCAAACAATTTATTCTGCGGCATGACAGTTGTCTTTCTGAATTCCATCACCACAATAATGATGACTGTTAAAACAATGATCACCGCCATCATTTTTCTGAACAGCTTTTCATCCAGATCTTTACCTACATACACTCCAATTAAAACGCCCGCCATCATCCAGGGAATAATTTTCCAGAACTGTGGCCACTGCATATGCCGCCGGTAATAGGTAACCGCCATAATATCTGCAGCGCAAAGCAATGGCAGCACCACACCGGTAGAGGATTTTCCACCAAACACCAGCGCCATGATCGTGATGTTCATCATCTCAATACCTTTAAGCCCGGCTTTGGAAAGTCCCAGGATAAATGTGCCCAACAAAATAAGTGTCCACTGAAGTAAATCCATAATGCGTTAAAGGTATTGCAAGCATTCAAATAATCAGGATAGTGAAAATATTTTACATCCCACCTTTACAAAAGCCTGGCGATTTTTTTCCTGAAGGTAAATGTACACTTTCAGCCGTTTCACCTGCGCCAAATTTTAGTACATTTGCCTGAATTAAAGTTGCTGAATGACCCGGTGCATAAGGAATAGCAAAAATTACTTATCAGTATTACTTATACTGGTCATTTTTATGCCCATGATAGCGTCGTTGTGGTTATTAGCATGGCAGCAATTAATACAGTGGCAAATGATGGAAGAACTGGAATCTGCCAGCTTTACAACCGTTGTTCTTAACAAAAGTGCCGTTCATTGGATAAGAGCTGGCAAAGAGATGGAAATAAATGGCAGCCTCTTTGATGTAGAGAACATGTCAACAATTGGAGATAGTTGTATCGTTAAAGGCCTGTTTGATGAAAAAGAAGAAGCCCTGCTGAAAACCATCAAAAAATCTCAGCAGGAATCTCCTTATAACAGACCAATCCATTTGTTGGTATCCAAAAGCCTTTCCCATTTTTTGTTTACTGAATACAAAACTGAATGTTCACAATTACAGGAAAATTGTGAACAGGAAAAATATCACCTGTTTACCATTAGTTGTTTTACATCTCACTTTTTAGCTCCAGCCGGACCTCCACCAAAGTACAGTTAATATTTTTTCAAAGGGAGGTACAACGACCACCTGACTTTTATTAACTGTATTCTTTACTTATTAAATGATTATGACTAAAAAAATATTCATTGCTGTGACCGCTATTTTGTGCAACACACAATTGATGGCTCAGCAAGACACTGTGAACAAAGCAACCTATTTACCTGAAGTAATTGTAACCGGCGTTCAAACAGCTACAGACAAACAAAAATTCCCGATGCCGGTTGGCATTTTAAATCAAAAAGATTGGCTTCAGAATTCAGCTACCAATATCATTGATGCGATGTCAGCCATACCAGGTGTGTCGCTGATCAACATTGGACCTGCGATTGCAAAGCCTGTGGTCCGCGGCCTAGGATACAACCGTGTTGTAGTAATGAATGATGGTATTCGCCAGGAAGGACAGCAATGGGGCGACGAGTTCGGGATAGAAATTGATGAATATACCGTACAACGTGCCGAAGTATTGAAAGGCCCCGGTAGCCTGCGTTACGGATCAGATGCGATGGCGGGCGTAATCAATTTATTGCCGCAATCATTTTCATCCGAAGGCGAAACAGCGGGTCGTTTTTTAACCAACTACCAATCCAACAATGGCCTCATTGCAGGCAATCTTTTTTTAGGAGGTAATCAAAAAGGGTTTGTATGGAATGTAAATTATACTTACAAAACAGCACACGATTACAAGAACAAATATGATGGCTACGTGTGGAATTCCAACTATGGCGAAAGCAATTTGAAAGGCATGTTTGGTGTACAAAAAAAATGGGGATTTTCAACCGTCACACTCAGCAGTTTCAATTTAAAAACAGGCATTATAGAAGGCGCAAGAGATGAGGTGACCGGTGCCTTCACTAAAAGCATATTGAACTTTGATGGCACATCAGACAGTGCTGCAGTAGCTACAAAAGATGAAATGCTTAAATACAACCAATACAACATTATTCACCAGCACGTGCGCCATTACAAAGCGGTTTGGGATAATAGTATTGCCCTCGGCAGTGGCAAGCTGGGCCTGAAAATTGGGTATCAGCAAAACCACCGGCAGGAAGCCAATGACATTGTTTTGGGTGACGTATATAATTTTGATTTCCTGCAACAAACGCTCAATTATGATGTAAGTTATGAGGTGGCTGAAATCAACAACTGGAAGGTATCTTTTGGTGCAAATGGTATGGCTCAGTCTTTTAAAAACAAAGGGACTGCTTTTCTTTTTCCTGAATATCATTCTTTTGATTTTGGCCTTTATTCACTGGCGCAAAAAACAATCGATAAACTTACGCTGAGTGGGGGCCTCCGTTTTGATACAAGACATTTTAAAGGCGATGATTTATATGTTGGCCCGGATGGCGAAAGGCTTACAGGGCCTGCCGCTGATGCAACACAACAGTTCACCGCGTACAGATCCAACTTCTCGGGAGTATCAGGAAGCATTGGCGCTGCGTACGATTTTTCAAAACTGTTGTATGGTAAATTAAATATTGCCAGGGGATATAGGGCACCCAACGTTGCTGAAAGCGGCTCAAACGGTATTCATGACGGCACGCCGTTTTATGAAATTGGCGACTCTAAATTAAAACCTGAAAACAGTCTGCAACTGGACGGAACAATTGGATTGCACGCCGCTGATTTTACTGCAGAAGCCACACTGTTTATCAATAGCATCAACAACTATATTTTTCCATTGAAATTAGCCAGCACGGTGGGTGGTGATTCACTGCGGGAAGGCGCACCCACGTTTAAATTCGTGGCAGGCGATGCCATATTAAAAGGCGGTGAAATAATCGCCCATTTTCATCCGCAACAGTTAAAATGGCTGCGATGGGAAAATGCTTTTTCCTTTATCAGCGCCATTCAAAAAAACCAGGGTGACTCATCAAAATATCTTCCCTATACTCCTCCGGGCAAGTTGCAAACTAAATTCGTTTTTTCCTTCACCAATAATGAAAAATGTATCAGAGATGTTTTTGTAAGCGTGGGAATAGATCACTATTTTGAGCAAAATAAAGTGTTTTATAAATTCAATAATGAAACCATAACACCTGCGTACACTTTACTTAATATTGGCGCGGGTGCTTCTTTTTATACAAAGAAAAAACAGTTTGTTTCAATATACTTCCTGGCGAATAATTTAGCAGATGTTGCTTACCTGAGCAATATGAGCAGGCTGAAATATGCAGACATCAACAATGCTACCGGCAGAACAGGGGTATATAACATGGGCAGGAATTTTAGTATTAAACTGAGTTTCCCGATCAATTTTTTATAGAAAGATTTAGTAGGAAAGATGCCGGTATTTAAGTGCCGGCATCTTTTTTACCATTAAATTATTTACCTGGTGTATGGTTTAATTTTGTGGCAGTTACCGCAGAATTTCTTTTGTCATCTTCCTTATGAAGGGCATACTGTGGCCTTATTACCCAGCTTTGCTGATTTGTTTTCCGGAACACAATCCACCAAAAAAAGAACAGCGTACTCGCTGCCACCATGCCATCGACCATCCACTCCGGTAACACACCCCTTAAGTTGATAAGCATGCCGTCTGTATGGTACATGCCAAAGCCAATAAGCGAGGGAATTCTAAACCAGTAATAACATGCAACTGCAGCGGCTGCAAAAATGCTGATGAGTATTGCTTGATTTATTTTGCCAACTATTTTCTTCAACAGTATAAACAATACAAGCGTTGCAGCTGCAGCCAATAAGGGAAAGTTATACATGGCTGCAATTAACTGCAAACCTGTTAGTGTGCTATGATCCGGTACATGAAACCAACCCCATACAAACCCGGGGAAACCACCAATCATCAAATGACCGGCAATGTTTTGGTAAACTGTTTTAGAGGTCGTTAAAGGGTTTACATCAGGTGTACTATCCGGGCATGGAATTACACAATTTCTGCATTGCGTACAATGTGCGTTTGGTATAGACACCATTGTTTTTAAACCATATAATTTCTCAACCGGGTGAACAGGGCAAAGGCCCGAACACCATGCACTTTTCCATTCAAAAATAAAACCGCACGCAAATGACAATGCAGCCATCGTGAGAATTAAAATAGCCGTAGCAGGCCCGTTGGTATTAAAAAAAGTATGCCGTAAGGGTACAATAACAAGCAATGAAACAGTTGCCACCAAATTCAGGATTGCAGTTTGCCTGGTAGATAATCTTTTTCTTTTAGACAGTCCGAAATGCCTTGGCAGCAAGGCATTGGTGGCCATGGGACAAACGTTTCGCCATACGCCGGTAAAAACTACCAGCAGTAAAGGCGCTGAAGGAATTAACATGTTCCAGAATAAATTAATGCCGGTGTCCGGATAAAATAGCAGGCAAAAAACAATGATGGCACCGATGAGCCAGACAGCAGTTTGCACAATTCGCCAGATCATTATTGACCGGGAAGACAACTGTATGCCGGATTTAAAAGAAGTTTTTTTCATTGAGATACCCGGTAAATTTATGGTAATTAGCAATGGTTTTGACGAAGTAAAATTAATACAAACTCTTACTGCTTTGATAAATGAATAAATGCATTTTTATTTTGTCTTTTTTCTAAAATCAGGTGTGTAATAAAAAAAACACCGCAACGTATTGTTCTTATCATACTGGTAGCCTGTTGACTTTTCCTGTGTGAAAAGCATATAGCCCAAATCAAAACTCAGCGCTTTACAAACGGGTTGTTTAATGCCAATAAAAAACCTGTTTTGATCAAATGTATTGTACACCACTTCTTTACCAAATTGTATAGCCAGTTCATCGGATAAAACCAATGATGGCAGTTTTTTATTGTCAGCAACACGAATGGTGAAACTCAATAAATATCTTACCCTGTCAGTAAATTTATAATCATGCGTAAACTTATCGTTCACAATTTTTTCCTGCCAGCGTTGCTCGTTCCTTATACGGTTGAGCACAATTATTTTACCGATTTTTGAAAATTGCTGCAACTGCTGGTATATTCGGTGCTCCTGGACAAAATGATGCCAGGCAGGATTGGCTGGTGCTACCCACATTTGTCCGTAGCCGAGTACGGCGGTTATATTTTCATTAATCCAATAGTCCAACCCCGTTCTCGCAAAATAAAAACCGGGGTCTGCTAAAAAATTATTTCTGCGCATGTGCAAATCAGCGATCATACCAAATCTTTTACTAAACCTGAATGTTCCGTTTTCACTTACCCAGCTTTGCGATTGTATATTCACTTCTTTAGTTTTTGTTTGGGCATTTGACTGAAACTGTATTAAAAAACTCAGAACAATAAAGCAGCCAATTGTTATAAGGAGTTTATATTTTGTATTCATTTTTATTAGTTGAGGTGGAAAAAAGGCAACTGCCTATGCTTACAGGTTAATTGCTTTTACTATGCAGGTTACAGAAGCACAAATCAACATCAGGTAAAAAATAAAATCAGTAACTGAGCCGCCAGTATTCTCAAAATCATTATGAGCGGATAAACTGTTGCATAGGTAGCAGATGGAATATCATTGCCGGCAGTTTTAATTGCGTATGCCAAAGCTGGTGGATCTGTGCAGGCACCGGCCAGCAGTCCGCATATTTCAAAATAAGTTTTTCTGAAAAATTTGCTTGCAATAATTCCCATGATCAGCAGAGGCATCATGGTAATAGTAATGCCCATTACAATCCAGCGGTAACCACTTCCGTCGGTAAACGCAGCTGCTAAATTATGGCCACTGCTTAAGCCTACACTGGCAAGAAAAAGAGCAATGCCCAGTTCTCTCACGATAAGATTAGCGCTGTTTGTGGTGTAATTATTAAGGTACAAATGATTACCAAATCGGCTGAGAAAAAGCGCTATAATCAGCGGCCCGCCAGCCATCCCAATTTTTACCGGTACAGGTATTGATGGAATATAAAACGGAATACTCCCTAAAATTACGCCCAACACAATGCCCATAAAAATGGGTCCAAGGTCCGGCGCTTCCAGTCTTTTTAAAGAGTTACCAACTACTTCGGCAAAAGCCTTTACACTTTCTTCCGTACCAACTACGGTTACGGTATCACCCAATTGTAAAAAGATATTGCCATGCGCAACCATTTCTATACCGGATCTTTTAATGCGGGTAAGCGTTAACACTTCATGCTGTATCTCAGGAATATCGCCCAACCTTTTGTGTGTAATTTCTTTTCTTGTTACAACAATGGCACGGGATATTAAATTGCTGGATGGTTCTGTTCTTAAGTTCATGTCACTCTCTGTACCTACCAATAGCTTGACCTTTTCCATTATTCTTTTAGTAGCTACAAACTGCATCACATCTCCATCAGATAAAACCGTATCCGGTGTTGGCGTTATGGTGGTACCGTTGTGAAACATCCTGGATATTATCACCGGTTCATTTACCATTTTAAAAATCTTTCTGACCGATTGCCCGATGAGTTGTTTGTTCTCCAGTTTGATGTGGATAGATAATGGCCGGTTTGATTGTATAAAATTTAATTTGCGGTGCAACTCCTGCTCATCTTCAATGTTAACCCGCAAAATCTTTTTCAGCAGTATCAGCGAAAAAATAATCCCCATCACTGCAAACGGATAAGCCACGGCATAAGCCAGTGTGATGGTAGAATTATCAACCCCCTGAACCTGCAAATCTTTAACGGCTGATTGCGCCGCTGCGAGGCCAGGTGTATTGGTAACCGCACCACTCATTACTCCTGCCATGATGGCCATGTGATTGCCGGTTGTATAAAAGAAAATAATCGTTATCAGCACGCCGAGTACTACTACTGAAGCGGCCAGGGCATTATTGCCCAACGCACTTTTTTTAAGTGATGAAAAAAAGCCTGGCCCAACCTGCAACCCGATGGCATAAACAAAAAGTATCAGCCCAAATTCTTTCACAAAATGTTCCATTTCTTTTGGAATTGAGATGCCGGCATATGAACAGATTAGCCCGATAAAAAGTACCCAGGTAATACCAAAAGAAATACCGAGAATTTTTATTTTTCCTAACGCTATGCCGGAAGCAATGACCAGTGAATAAACTATGACTGCCTGTGCTACAGAAGGCTCTGTGAACAACTTTACAAACCAATTCATAAAATTAATTTAAACTCATCTTAATAAACCTATCGCAGATTAAAATGAATGTGATAGGAGGATATTGCCGGAAACACTATACAGTGAATAAACTCATTGATCCGGATTTTACATATAGCAGGCAATCGCTAAAAAACAATCAATCGTTCGAAATTGCACTTCATGTGTGCAACCGGTTACACTGATAAAATCAGTAAAGACAAGAAAAACAGATTATTTTAAAATCAAAATAACGGGTAACAATTACCCGTTATTTTTTATTCTTACACATGTTCAGGTTCAAGTCCCCAATGTTCAGGAGAACGCCATAAAGCACTTAATAACAACTCCCTGATGAAATAAAATTCTTTCGGAAGTTTATCATACAATTTAGAGAACAGTTCTTCGTGAGATAATAGTTCCTGCTTCCATGGTTCCCTGTCTAAGGTCATTATTTTTGCAAAATCATCTTTGGTGAAATTTTCTATTCCGGTCCAGTCCATGTCTTCCCAACGTGGCATCCATCCAATGGGGGATTCTACTGCACTTGCGCCGCCATGTACTCTTTGTACAATCCATTTTAACACACGCATATTTTCGCCAAATCCCGGCCATAAAAATTTTCCATTTTCATCTTTTCTAAACCAGTTCACGCTGAATATACGGGGCGCATTTGGCAGGTCGCGGCCAAATTGTAACCAATGGTTTACATAATCGCCCATGTTGTAACCCATAAACGGCAACATAGCAAATGGATCACGTCTAACCTTACCGACTTCACCAAACGCGGCGGCGGTAGTTTCACTACCCATAGTAGCAGCCGCATATACACCAAAGCTCCAGTTGAAAGCCTGGCAAACCAGCGGTACAGCGGTAGTTCTTCTTCCACCAAAAACAAAGGCTGCGATATGCACGCCTTTGGGATTATCCCAATCACTGTCAATGGCGGGATTTTGATATGCAGGTGCTGTAAACCGGCTGTTTGGGTGGGCTGCAGGTGTGCCGCTTTTGGGGTCGTATGGTTTACCATGCCAGTCGGTTAAGCGTTCCGGTATCTCTTTGGTCATACCTTCCCACCATACATCACCATCCTTTGTAACCGCTACGTTGGTAAAAATAGTATTGGCTTTAATGCTTTCCATTGCGTTGGGGTTGGTATGATAGTTGGTACCCGGAGCTACACCGAAATAACCAGCTTCAGGATTGATGGCATATAAGCTACCGTCGTTGCCCTTATGAATCCACGCAATATCATCACCCACGGTTGTCACCTTCCAGTCATCCACTCCCTGTGCAGGTATCATCATAGAGAAATTTGTTTTACCGCATGCACTTGGAAATGCTGCAGCGATATAGGTCTTTTCTTTTGCCGGAGACTCTACTCCCAGTATCAGCATGTGTTCTGCCAGCCATCCTTCTTCCCTTCCCATTACAGACGCAATACGCAGGGCAAAACATTTTTTGCCCATCAGGGCGTTACCCCCGTAACCACTGCCGTAAGAAATAATCAGTCTTTCTTCAGGGAAATGAGAAATGTATTTTGTTGTTGGGTTGTTGGGCCACTTGCTGTCTGTCTCGTTAGCATTTAGCGGGGCGCCTACGGTATGAATGCATTTTACATAATCATGTTTTTTCAGGTAAGGATAAATTGCTTCGCCCATTCTTGTCATGATGTACATATTTACAACCACATATTCAGAGTCAGTTAACTGAACACCGTAACGTGAGTATGATGAGCCAACGGGCCCCATACAAAATGGAATAACATACAGAGTTCTGCCGCTCATAGATTCGTCCATCAGGCCATTCAGAATTTGCTTCATGGCAGTCGGTTCCATCCAGTTATTGGTTGGGCCGGCATCTTCTTTTCTTCTGCTGCATATAAATGTTTTGTCTTCTACCCTTGCCACATCACTTGGGTCAGAAAAGCAGGCAAAACTATTTGGTCTTTTTTCCTGGTTTAATTTTATAAATGTTCCCTTTTTTACCAATGAAGCACAAATAGCGTCGTACTCCTCTTTAGAACCATCACACCAATGAATATTTTTTGCATTGCATTGCCTGGCTATATTCGTTACCCATGACTTTAATTCTGGTTTTATGTCAGATGCCCCATTTAATCTTGGTTTACTTTCTACGTTGATCATAAATTTTATTTAATCTTTGAATAATTACTTTGAAATGATGCCACAAATTTTCACTAAAATTATTTACCGGAATATGATTATTATCTATTCCTTACATGATTAATACTCATGTTTTTTTACAAAAAGGTTTTCTTTTAAACCTTAATATTTAAAATGCCCGGAATGCCCCGCATTTTTTAAAATTTAGTAAGATTTATAATATATTACAACAACCACTTGCACACTATGAAACCTGAGCCCGATTGCTATGAAAATAATACGAAATATATTAGTCAGGTATTTACCTTGTTTATTAAACGGTTTGGGGCAGATAGGCATAATCCAAAAAACTACTGTACATTAGTAAAAACTTGCTGCATGAAGAGATTTATACTTTTACTTTTTAGCATATGCTATTTTAATCTAGCGCATGCTCAAAACCTGGTCGTAAATTCTTATGCAGAGGATCTTCCCCGCGGCACCGGATGGACGATCATAAGCCAGGGTGCTTCCACCTGCCTGTTGGTTCCAACAAATAATTTTCTTAACTGGACTATGATCCCGGATGGCTCCGTCAACTATCCCTATGATCATACTACAGGTACAGCCGGAGGTACGGTATTTTACTCAGGATGCAGTCCGTTTTTGCAGGGCCCATTTGAGTTGAGACAAGATATTAATGTGTCAGCAGACGCAATTAATATTGATGCCGGTACTATGCCCTATGTGTTTAGCGGCTATATTCAAACACCCGTTAGCAACCAAACTGACCAGGGCCGTTTTATTGTAGAATATCTTGATGGAACCAATTCCGTATTAGGGTCCAGTTACACCAGCAGCTGGCAATCTTATTTTGGCGGCTCCGGCAGCAGTTGGGTGGGTTATACCGATACAAGAGTTGCGCCAGCCGGCACCCGCACCATAAGAATTAGAATGCAAACACAAATATTGTTCAATCCTCCGGCTATCAATGTTTATTTTGATGACATTACGCTGGTAAAGCCTGTAGCATTACCGGTAAAACTGACTTCCTTTACTGCAAATGAAAATGGAGGCAGCATCTACTTAAACTGGAAAGTAAATAATGAGGTTAACCTGCAGAAATACGAAATAGAGCAAAGCTATAATGGTACTGACTTTAGACTTATAGCTGCCTTAGCGGGAGGCAGGCTTTCTTATAACTATGTTGATAAGAACCAGACACACAATATGGGTACCTTATATTACCGTTTGAAAATAACGGATGGCAATGCAGTCACTTATAGCCCAATTATTCATATTTCCAGTACGGTTTCGCCATTAATTGTGCTATCGCCTAACCCTGCAAAAAATTATTTTACTATCAGCGGAGCTAAATCGACTGGAACCCTTGATGTTATTGATGCCAATGGTAAAATAGTTGAAAGGGTCATTCTTGTTACGCCAACAGCGAAAATTAATATTTCAACTTTACCTTCCGGGATGTATTTCGTGCGATTCACCAGTGGAAAGACAACTGTTTTCAGAAAACTGGTTGTACCCAACTAACTTTTTCTTTAATGCATTGTTAACCGCAGGAGTAAAACAATTTCATTGGCGTATATTTACTGTTTTAATATCAATACTTAAATCGTCATCCGGCCGTTAGAATAACCGATACAAATGAACCTTTTACCTTTTGTTTTTTTTAGTAATTGTAAGCTGTAGTAATTTTAAAATATAAAATTTAGTAATGAAAAATATACGGGTAGTGCTTTGTCTGCTGCTGATAAATGGACTTTTTTCAGGAGCATTTGCTCAAAAAAACAAGCAGCCTGCAAAACAGGAGCAGTGCGCTACCATGGTGCGTTTGGAAGAAAAATTTAAACGCAATCCCTCCCTTAAACCCAGGTTTTATCAGCAACTGAATGTTTTTAACAAAGCGGTCGCTGACAAGGTGGCCAGGCAAAAAGAGCAAAATGTTACTGGAGTTGAAAAGCCCACGGCTGTATACACCATTCCTATTGTATTTCATATTGTGATGTCTAACCCTGCGCAGGTAACAGATGCGCAAATATTATCGCAACTGGACGTTTTGAATAAAACATATAATGCATCCAATACTGACATTAGTAGCGTTCCTGCCTATTTTAAACCCCTGATCGGTCAGGCATCTGTTCAGTTTTGCCTGGCACAACGTACTCCGACCGGCGACATTACAGACGGAATTGAAAGAATCGTTACAAGAAAGACTTCTTTTTCAAATTCGGATGATGGCGTAAAGCACACAAGCTCAGGTGGGGCCGACATTTGGAATGGAGATAAATATTATAATGTTTGGGTGTGTGTACTGGCCAATAATTTACTCGGCTATGGTACTTTCCCCAATGACGGCGCGCCGTTGGAACAAGGTGTTGTAATTGACTATCATTCCCTGCCGGGCGGATCATACGCTAATTACAATGGTGGTAAAACACTTACCCACGAAACCGGTCATTACTTTAATTTGTTCCATATATGGGGCGATGATAACGGTGCCTGTACCGGCAGCGATTTTGTAGACGATACGCCCAACCAGGGAGATGCGTCCACTGCTTGTTTTACAGGTATAAAACTGGATAGCTGCACAAAGACCGGTAACGGCATTATGTACCAAAATTTTATGGATTACAGTTTTGATCAATGCCTGCTGCTGTTTACAAAATTGCAGGCCGTGAGAATGCAAACTGCCCTGCTTACCTACCGCTCTTCATTAACTACTTCAGATGGCTGCACGCCCGTTGTTCTTAAAACACTGGACGCACAGCTAAAAACAATTGACGCTCCGGTTCAGCGCATTTGCACCAGCTCATTTACACCACAGGTAACCATCAGGAACAAGGGAACACAAACGCTCACCTCATTGACCATTGAAACTGTTATTGATAATGGCGCCCCTGTTATTAATAACTGGACAGGATCCCTGGCATCGCTGGCCACCAGTGCTGTTACGCTGAAACCAGTCACGATCGGATCGGGTACACATCAAATAAAAATATTTGTAACAGCACCCAACGCCGGAACCGATCAGTTTACAGGCAACGATACACTTACTAACATTGTACAATATGCAGATGCCGTTGCGTCTGTTTCCGAAAGTTTTGAAGGATCGGTATTTCCTCCGGCAGGCTGGGATATTGTTAACCCCGATCAGTCAATTACCTGGGAAAAAGTAACCGGTGTTGCCAAAACCGGCAATGCGAGTGTGGGCATCAATAATTTTGATTATACCAATACAGATGAGCAGGATTACCTGAGATTGCCTGAACTTAATTTTGCAACGGTGGACTCTGCTTTTCTCACTTTCCAGGTAGCTGCATCTACCTATACACCGGTAAGCACGGCGGGTAATAACTGGGATACGCTGGAAGTACTGATCAGTAAGGATTGTGGCCTAACCTATACCAGTTTGTATAAAAAGTGGGGGGCAACCCTGGTAACAACAGCCAGTGAAACAACCGAATCGTTCAGGCCTGGTGCCAACGAATGGAGAAGAGATTCTATCAACCTTACTCCTTATGTAAATGATGGAAAAGTTTTGCTGGCGTTTAGGAATACCAATGGATTTGAAAATAACATTTACCTGGATGACATCAATGTGCGTACCATCACGATCAATCCCAATCTTAAAGCAGCCGGCTTCCTGGTAACCCCCAATCCTGCAAAAAGCAACATTGCCGTGCAGTTTTATCCTAACCCAGCCGACCTGAAAAGCATCCAGCTATTTAATCTTTTCGGACAAAAACTATATCAGGCAAATATTTCGGGTGCAGGGGCTTCGTTGTACAACGTCGACATAGCCCGGTATCCTGCAGGAACTTATATAGTTCGGGTTATTTTGGGAGACAGGGTTTTGGTTAAAAAGGTCATTAAACAATAAATGCAAAGCATTCACATAAAATAGAAAAAAGGATCCTCCAGAGCAGTATCCTTTTTTTGTGCACTATCTCACGCGTGTTGTTGCGCAGGCAATCTGTCAGTTAATTTCAATTATATAATCCATTTTTTTTATGGCCGAAGTTTCAGCTTCCCAATTACGATATTGAATAAAACTGGCATGTACAATACCTTTCTTTAAAGCGGTAACAGTAAATATTTCATCATGGCTGGCACCAACTGCATTGCTTCGCATCGGCTCAGTATCCATTCTTTTTTCAACTTTCACTTTTGAGTCATCATCAAGGTTACATTTCCACAAATAACCTGCTGTACCCAGCCCGGCAAAGCGCAAATCTTTTTTTTCGTTAACAGACAATTTTATCGCAGGCATATATATATCATTTTAAAGTGTAGATGTACAGGCACAAAAATGGTGCAGAAAAAAATTTTGCACGATAAAAGCTGCCATTGTTACGAGGCATAAATTGTGTCACCTGGTAATTGGCATCATCGCGGAAAAAATGGAAAGGCTTATCTATTTTGCAGATGAAAAATTAGCAGCTTTTCAAAATGATATGTAATATGGTGCTGAATATCATTTGAGTGAAAAATGAATTTCCCCATATTTTATGGCTGTTAGTCGGCAGCAGGCACATACACAACATATCCTCTTGGCGGCGCCCAAAAATCAGCGTTGCCATATCCATCGCTCCATTTCGCAATGGGCAATCCGGCAGCATCATCGTTTCCACAAAAAGCTTCCGGAATAAATTTGGTTTGCGCCCATTGTGTATTAACCTGCCTTCCGTTCCAACGTCCGGAATTATTTAACACAAATACCAATCCCTTTTGCTGCGCATTACCATGCCGCTGCATAATGTACAAATCATTATCGCAATACAATATGGCTGTTTTTCCACCGGCATATAATTCATGTATTGCAACAAGTGCCTCAATTCCATTTTTACTTCCAGTTCTTGCCAGGCCGTAATTAAAATAATCCTGCCAAAACACGCAGGGATATCCTTCGTGCGTAAGTATGTAAGCATAAGCCAGTATCTTGTCGCTGACGATGGGATCTTGCCTGATGATGTCATGATTTTCCACAAAAGTAACTGCACAGGAAGCTGTTCCGTCTGTCAGCAATGTGCCTGCTTGTGTAAGGGTTTGTAAACTGAAACCATAACTATCACAAAGGCTTTTCAACCTGCCGCGAAGGGGAAAGTCAAACGCTGCAACAGGATTGTCGGTAAACACATTGGTTTCTCTCAGCCATTCCGAAATATTGCCATCAGAATCCCAGTACTCCCCCACACCAAAAGGTGAAAAATTGGTCTCGCCATTTTTTTTATACAACCTGTCAAGAATGGCGCTTATCATCCAGCCACCATAGCCTTTTACAAAATCGTACCGCAATCCGTCAAAACCTATGTCTTCTATCACCCAGCGGGCGTATTCCATCAGCTCACTGTATACATAGGGATTGTGATGGCATAAATCGGGCATGCCTTCAAACACTTCTCCGTCCCATCTTTCAAAATAAGATGGATGATAGCAAGACCAATCTCTTGAAAATTTCCCGCTGCCGGGATCGTATTTTGTCCAGCGTTTTTGCCCGTCGAACAAATTTACTTCCTCTTCATCTGCGCCACTGGTATGGTTCAATACCATATCAGCATATACCTGCATGCCGTTTTGATGAATAGCTTTTATCAGCTTTTCCAAATCATTTCTTGTACCAAACCAGGTAGGTACAGATCCTTTCTGATTGATGTCTCCCAGGTCGTAATAATCATACGGATCATAACCCATAGATAAACCACCTAAATTGGCAGCCTTGCATGCAGGAGGCAACCATAGAGCTGAAAAACCTGCCTTGCTAAGTTCTGCCGTTTTTTCGTTTATGAAATTCCACCATTCAAATTCTTTGTTTTCCAACCGTGGACAATCCCAGTAGAAAGCCTGCATCATTACGCCCATACTATTGTTTTTTATTTTTATACTTACAATGCCAACTTGTTACCTGTTGTAACTGCCATTGCCCAGGCAAATGAAAACAATGGTCAATAAAGAATAAATTAAAATGGCAGAAGCAAAACTGAAAAGTCGCAGAAAAAAATCTGAATACTAACATAGATTTTTTTTGCAACAAATACAATGATGCAGCTTATTTTATTAATTTATAAAAACACAGCAAATTCAAATTATTCCGCCTGGCCCGGACATAAATTGATGCTGCCTGTGTAACAAATTCGATGATTTTTTTATACTTAATCCAACATGGCTCGCTAAACATTCCAATTATCCAATAAAAACATAAAAAGATCAACCTGTCCGATGCTATCACACAAAACTTTTGTATTTTTCCTTTTAGTATTTTACTTTTTAAGCTTGTTAAAAAAATTTAACTCTTTACATGGGCGATAGTTTGCAAATTAAAAAACAACCCAAACAATACGATGCAGTTATTGTTGGTTCAGGTGCCGGTGGCGGCATGGCGGCTTATGTGCTTGCCAATGCAGGTTTAAAGGTTTGCCTTTTAGAGGCAGGCGCTAATTTTGATCCTGCCATCCATTCCTCACAATTAAAAAATCCATGGGAATCTGCCCGTCGTGGTGCAAGCACCAAGTTCCGCCCATTTGGCGATTTTGATGGCTGTTACCATGGCTGGGATATCGAGGGCGAACCCTTTACCCATGCCCCCGGCGATAAATGGGAATGGTGGCGTGCACGCATGGTAGGTGGCCGTACCAATCACTGGGGAAGAATTTCGTTGCGTTTTGGACCCAATGATTTTAAACACAAAAGTATCGATGGCTTGGGTGATGACTGGCCAATTAGCTATGAAGATGTAAAACCCTATTACGATAAGATTGATAAAATGATCGGTGTGTTTGGCACCAATGAAGGATTGCCCAACGATCCGGATGGTTTTTTTCTGCCACCTCCCAAACCCAGGTTGCACGAAATTTTTATAAAAAATGCGGCTACCAGCGCTGGCATCCCGGTTATTCCTTCCCGCTTGTCAATTCTCACCAAACCAATTAATAAGGATCGTGGGGCATGTTTTTTTTGCGCCCAATGTGGCCGTAGCTGCAAAGTATATGGCGATTTTTCTTCTTCGTCTGTTTTAATAAAACCAGCCGTTGCTACCGGTAATGTGGACCTTATTACCAACGCAATGGCAAGAGAGGTTATGACCAATGCGGCAGGTCTTGCCACCGGTGTTTCATATGTGTTGAAAGATGATATGCAGGAATACCAGGTGCAGGGTAAAGTGGTGATTCTTGCAGCCAGCGCCTGCGAAAGTGCAAGGCTGATGCTGAACTCAAAATCTGCTGCACACCCCAATGGCCTTGGTAACTCAAGTAACGTGGTGGGTAAATATTTGCATGATTCAACTGGTGCTGCAATGGGTGGCTATTTACCAAAATTGTTTGGCCGTAAACGCTACAATGAAGACGGTGTTGGTGGAATGCATGTATATACGCCGTGGTGGGGAGATAATAAAAAGCTGGATTTTGCCCGCGGTTACCACATTGAATATTGGGGAGGTATGGAACAACCTGCATACGGTTTTGGTATGGGCGTACAAGGCCAGAATGGTAAAGTGCCGATCAATGGCAAAACAAAAGAAGCCGGTGGCTATGGCGCTTCCTTAAAAGAAGACCAGCGTTACTTATATGGCGCTTCTGTTGGTATGGCTGGTCGCGGCGAGGCTTTAGCGCTGGCAAGCAATTATTGCGAAATTGATCCTAATGTGGTGGATAAATTTGGTATTCCTGTATTGCGTTTTAATACCAAATACAGCAGCCAGGAAGTGAACCAGGCCAAGCACATGAAAGAATCTTTCAGGGAAATTATGCATAAGATGGGCGCTGTAATTACCTGGGGCGATGACAATGCCGACAATCAATATGGCCTTGCCAACCCTGGAAATATCATTCACGAAGCCGGTACCATACGCATGGGAGATGATAAAAAAACTTCCGCTCTAAATAAATGGAGCCAGGCACATGATTGCAAAAATTTATTCAATGTGGATGGGGGTCAGTTTGTATCGCAGGGAGATAAAAACATTACCTGGACTATCCTGGCTTTATCTATGAGAGCAAGTGAATATATTGTTGATCAGTTGAAAAAACAGAATATTTAAATTGGGGCAAGTACTTCAATTTGAGGGCTGAAGTTCAATTGAAATAATACAGTACAAGAGGGCTGATCAACGATAATGATGATTGTTGATCAGCCCGGACAATTTTTTTTAATACTGCATAAATAATTTATAAAAATATTTTTATGGACAGACGTAAATCGATCAAAGCTTTATTAGTCGGCACGGCAGCTACCGGTGTGTTAATAGAGAGTTGTAACCCAACCGATAAAAAAGCGGCTACGGCTACGATAACAGAACCCGCAGCAGCAGTAGATTTGAGCCGTACAAAGGAAGAACTGGAAGTAATAAAAAAACTGAATGAGCAAATCTTTTTTACTAAAGAAGAAATGGCTACCATCACCATTCTTTCAGATATTATTATACCAAAAGATGCCGTAAGTGGCAGCGCTACGGATGCCAAAGTACCAGAGTTTATTGAATTTATTGTAAAAGATATGCCTGAACACCAGGTACCCATGCGGGGTGGATTACGTTGGTTGCAGATTGAATCGCTGAAACGCTTTGAAAAATCGTTCAACGATATTGACGAAAAACAACGCTTAGCCATTGTGGATGATATTGCCTATCCGAACAAAGTAAAGCCGGGCATGCAACCAGGTGTTTCGTTTTTTAATTTGATGAGAGACCTTACTTGTACCGGGTTTTATACTTCAGAAATTGGAGTTACAGACATCGGTTACCAGGGCAATAAACCCAACCAATGGAACGGTGTACCGGATGATGTATTAAAACAGTACAATGTGGCTTACACGGAGAAAGAACTGAAGGAATGTGTAAGTTTTGATAAGGCCTAGCGTAGAATAGTCCATGAATAAGGGGAACTTGATGACAAGGCCTGGCAATCATGAAAGCTGATATTTTTTCGTATTGTTGTCAGCACTTCAATAATAAAGTATAAAAACGGGGAATGACCTTTGTTGGATTATTCCCCATTTTCTTTTCTGTAAAAACTTGTCAGTGAAAGGCAGCTTTAATTCAAGTCATCCGTGTTCCTGGCGTTAATCGTTCAACGCCGAATAAGCCATTACTTTAAATTTATCTGCCAGTTCTCCATGACTGGTATTAAGTAATTGCCTGTAAAATACAATCACCATCTTTTCTTTGGGGTCTACCCAATAAGAAGTTTTAAAAGCGCCGCCCCAGCTGAATGTTCCGACCTGCGACGGGTTAGTCCCACTCCCCTTCTCTGTAACCACCGAGAAACCGAGACCAAATTTATCATTGCCAAATGGCACGTCGCCAATCTGGTTCATTGTCATTATTCTCACCGTATTACGGCTCAATATTCTTTTACCATTGTAAATACCCCCGTTTAGCATCATTTGCAAAAACACTGCATAATCATAGGCGGTAGAAGACAGACCGGCGCCACCTGAAAAATAAGTTTTCTTACGCAGGGGATAGTCAATATGCCCGCCCAATGCTTCGCCTGTTAGCTTTTGCAAAGTGCCGGTGGAATCTTCACTGTACATATTCACCAGCCTGGCTGCTTTGGATGCGGGCAAATTAAACCAGGTATCGTTCATGCCAAGCGGCTCAAAAATTCTTGTCCTGAAAAAATCTTCCAGGCTCATGCCCGACCAGATTTCAACCAAATCGCCCAGCACATCTACATTTAACCCATACGTAAATTTTTCGCCCGGCTGGTGCATTAAAGGCAACTTTCCTAACCGGTTCATGGCATCCGCTAATTTATCGCCACTCACGTCAAGCCCGGCCGTTATGTTATTTTTTGCATAAATGGCATTGGCTTCTTTACTACCAATTTGGGCATAACCGATTCCAGAAGTATGCGTCAACAGGTCACGAATAGTCGCCTGTCTTTTGGCTGGCACAGTGGTATAAGAACTGTCTGCTTCATTAAATTTATCCAGCACTGTTTCGCTGGCATACGCCGGGATATATTGTGAAATCGGATCATCCAGTAAAAATTTCCCCTCTTCGTATAACATCATTACCGCCACACTGGTAATGGCTTTCGTTTGTGATGCAATGCGAAAGATATCGTCTTTTTTCATCGCTTGTTTACCTGCAATATCATTATAACCTGCAGCTTTATAATATACTATTTTGCCATTGCGTATCACCAGGCCTACTGTACCGCTTACCCAGCCTTTTTTAGCCCAGTCGTTCATCTGGTCATCAATTCTTTTTAACCTGTCTGTTGAAAATCCAATAGCTGTAACATTGGTGGCAGGTTCAATTTTTTGTGCGGTTGCCGTACAGGCAATCAACAATACCATCACCAGGAATCGTGTTCTTAATGTCATAAGTTTCATTTTACAGTTGTGCTTTAAGATAAAGAAAAGTATTAAGCAATCTTACACCTGTATCGCCGATAAACAATATATCCTGCGCAAGGGTCTGAAATAAAACTAAGGAATTTTTTCTTTGCAGATCAATTTGACATGAATGAATCAAAAAAATGCGCTGACCCAAACAAACATTTAGTTACTACAACAGAATTTTAGTAAGTTTATGTTTCAAAAAACGATTGCAGAAAAGTCAAACGGACATTTGTAAATATCCAATACACTTCTTCTTTCAATTCGATTAAAACAATTCTTTTCTCTTTCTAAAAAAACGAATATGTCATCACGAAGAAAATTTTTAAACCAATCATCTGCGCTGGTTGCTGCAGGTGCATTAGCCTCTGTATTTGATAACAAAGCCTATGCTTTTTTTAAGAACCGCATAGCGCCCAGTGATCAGTTAAATATCGGTGCCATAGGCATCAACGGTATGGGTTGGGCTGACGTTAAAGCGGCGCTGAAAGTGCCGGGCGTAAACCTGGTGGCTGTTTGCGACGTAGACAAAAACGTCATTGATAAACGCCTTGGCGAACTGGGTGAACTGAAGATAGATGCTTCCAAAATAAAAAGATACGATGACTACCGCAAACTGCTGGAACAAAAAGATATTGATGCCGTAATTATTGGTACGCCTGATCATTGGCATGCTTTGATAATGATTCATGCTTGTGAAGCCGGTAAAGATGTGTACGTTGAAAAGCCGGTGGGCAATTCCATTGTTGAATGCAATACGATGGTAGCCGCACAGCAACGCTATAAAAAGATTGTACAGGCGGGGCAGTGGCAGCGCAGTCAGAAACATTTTAAAGATGCGGTTGACTTTGTACAGAGCGGGCAATTAGGTAACATACGCACCGTAAAAGTCTGGTGCTACCAGGGCTGGATGAAACCCGGACCAGTTGTGCCAGACAGTGCGCCACCCGCAGGTGTAGATTACAAACAATGGTTGGGACCAGCTGCCATCAGGCCATTTAACAGCAGCCGTTTTCATTTTAATTTCCGTTGGTTTTGGGACTATGCCGGTGGGTTGATGACCGACTGGGGCGTGCATCTGCTGGACTACGGATTACTCGGAATGAAGGCTGATTTGCCCATCAGTGTAGTTGGTCTTGGTGGACGTTTTGCTTACCCGGATTTGTATGAAGAAACGCCGGATACTTTGACAACCTTATATGAATTTGATAAATTCAATTTGGTATGGGATTCTGCAATGGGCATTGATAACGGCTCGTATGACCGCGACCATGGTATTGCTTTTATTGGCAACAACGGAACGCTGATTCTAAACCGGGGCGGCTGGGAAGTAATAGAAGAAAAGCAAAGCAAGAGCAAAGTTATCATGCCATTTAAAAAACCATCAGACAACGGCCTTGACATGCATATGGTGAATTGGGTGGGCGCTATCAAAAGCCGCAATGCTGCTGATTTGCACTGCCCGATACAAGCTGGTGCGCATGTTGCAACGGTGGCGCAAATGGGTAACATCTCTTACCGCAGTGGCAAAAAGTTATTGTGGGACAGAACAAAGAGCGCTTTCACAGATGAAGCCATCAACAAAGAATATTTAATGAAGGAATATCACAATGGTTATACGCTTCCAAAAGTGTAATGGCCAAAAGATTGTAGGATTGCGTTGTGATATTTTACTGCTTTATTACTGAAAGTGCACCTTGATTATTTTTACTCTTTTATGATTGCCGGCATTTGCAAATTGCCGGCAATTCTTTTTTGAGACCGAATCTGTACGGTTAACTTTAAAGGGATAAAATTCGTCTTAATAAGGTGTACATCAGTTGACTTTAGAATCATTTGAGTTTTTAATTTTCATCCCAAAATAGTATATGGCTTACGATCTTATCTTACAAAATATAGCCAAACATATCAGTTTAACACCTGCCGAGAAACAGTATTTCACTTCAATGCTTAAGTCGGAGGAGCTAAAAAAGAAGGCGCTTGTTTTAAGAGAAGGACAGTTATGCAACAACATTTATTATGTAAGCAGTGGTATACTAAGAGCCTATCATCTTGACAAAGATGCCAAAGAAGCTACCATCATGTTTGCTTTATCAGACTGGTGGATTACGGACATGTTTTGCTTTATCAATTGCCAACCAGCCATGTTATTTATTGAAGCGGTAGAAAACAGTTCCATTGTGGGCTTGCAGAAAAAAGACCTGGATCAGCTACTTATTGAAGTGCCGAAATTTGAAAGATTTTTCAGGATCATAATGCAGAATGCTTATATCCGGGAACAGTTAAGGGTTATACAAAACCTGTCACTTTCAGCAGAAGAAAGATACCATAGCTTTCTCACCAAATACCCGCAAGTGGTAAAACAGGTTACACAAAAAAAAATAGCCTCTTACCTGGGAATTACACCGGAATTTTTAAGCAGCCTGAAAGTAAACAAGACAAAAAATTAGATTCTTAATATACCTTAACTCCTTTGCAAATTTCACTTGCTTTCTTTGTAAAAAAATAGACACGTTATGCTGATATTAATTGCAGGCCCCTACCGCAGTGGCACCAACGATGATCCGGAATTGATGCGCCAAAACCTGGCTAACCTGGAAGCAGTCTCATTGCCTTTGTTTCGTTTAGGTCATACCCCGATGATTGGTGAATGGGTTGCCTTGCCTTTGCTAAACCTTGCAGGTTCGGCAAAGGTGGGAGATGCTGCCTATGAAGAAATTTTATATCCTGTGGCTCACCGCTTACTATTAAAATGCGATGCTGTATTTCGCATTGAAGGCGCCTCCAAAGGTGCTGACGAAGATGTAAGGATTGCGAAAGAAAGTGGTCTTAAAATTTATTACCGTTTAGAAGATGTTCCCCATGCAGAATAATAAGGTAAAAATTATTAACAAGGAAGTATTATCCAGCAACTGGTACACGCTTAGAAAAATAACTTACGATTATTTGAAAAAAGACGGTACCTGGCAGACCCAAAGCCGCGAAGCTTATGACAGGGGTAACGGCGCTGCCATTATGCTTTACAACAGTTCGTTAAAAACAGTCATCCTAACCCGACAGTTTCGCATGCCTACATTTATCAATGGCAACGCAGACGGCTTGCTGATTGAAGCCTGTGCCGGTTTGCTGGACAAAGACAATCCGGAAGATTGCATCAAAAGAGAAACGGAAGAAGAGACGGGCTACAAAATTAATTCGGTTAAAAAAATAATGGAAGTTTATATGTCCCCCGGCTCGGTTACTGAAATGCTGTATTTTTTTATCGCCGAATATTCGCATGCAATGAAGCTTGCCGAAGGTGGTGGCGTTGCACAGGAACAGGAAGAAATTGACGTGCTGGAAATGCACATCGAAAACGCCCTTAAAATGATTGATACCGGGGAAATTAAAGATGCCAAAACAATAATGCTGTTGCAATATTTACGGCTGAAGCATATTTTATAATTGGGCCATATCTTGCCCTGCTGTAATGCAAATAATTTTTTGAAATAATTCACTGACAATTGGCCACTTATGGAAAGGCGATTTACGAAAGAAACGGCAACCTATTTTTGAGTTGCGAACGCCACTTTTATACCGAGCGCTACCAATGCAAGGCCGCAAATTTTGTTGATGTAGTTTGATACCGCCGTATTATTTTTTAACCTGGAAAAAATGGCCGCTGCAAAAATTGCCAGCACCAGGCACCAGATCATTCCGGTTGTTATAAATGTAAGGCCGAGCAATAAAAAAGGGAGCACCGTATTTTTTACAGCAGGATCGATGAACTGTGGCAGAAAAGCGATAAAAAACAGCGCCACTTTTGGATTGAGCACATTGGTTATAATTGCGTCCCGGTATATTTTCAGATAGTTTGCCCGGCCATTTTTTACGGCCATGTTGGTATTCAGCTGGCTTCTGTCGATTAGCATTTTATAGCCAATGTATAATAAATAGGCCGCCCCCGCATATTTTATAATATTGAAAAGCAGGATGGACTTAGCGATGATAACAGAGAGCCCCAAAGCCGCCAGCAAAGTGTGAATGACACTTCCGGTACCAATGCCCAGAGCAGACATAATACCAGCCTTTCTACCTTGCCCGATACTTTTGGTTAGAATAAAAATAGTATCGTTGCCGGGGGTTAAGTTTAATAAAATACCCGTCATTAAAAAAGTTGTAAAATGTACAATGCCGGTCATAATGTTTTTGTTGATAAGTAGCAATCTTTTACTGCTGTCGCAAAACATGCATCTTTTACAATTCAACAAAGAAAAGAATTTTATTTTATGATAGCCTGAAAAATCAAACAAACACAAATTTTTTGGAGACAAAATAAGTATAACTAAGTCCCAGTAATACCGATACAATTATTTTGGAAAGCAAATAATGCAAATGCAGAAAATTGGTGAGTAGAAAAACGCCCAGGGCGGCTAACGCAATATTACCAATCCACATCAATATGAATTTAATAACCTGTAATGAAGTGTTTTGATTTTTACTTTGGGTAAACACCCAGTTTCTGGAAAGTAAAAATTGGGCCAGGGCGCCTGTTACATTACCAGCTGCATTTCCCGCAATATACCAGCAATGAAAAGCTTCTACCAGTAAAACAGTCATTGTGAAATCAGCCATAGAACCAGCTATCAGGGCAAGCTGGGTTTTCAGGAAGTGATACATTACTTACCTTTTGCTGTTAGTCCGGCTACAGTAGGTTGATCTTTTATGTGAACGGGCAAAGCTGCAGCTACGCTATGTTTCGCTGTAAAGGTAACACCGAGCAGGGCTGCAATAGTAGCTGGAAGTTGCTTTTGATATACCTGCTGCTTTTCGCTGCACTCTCCCAACGGGCTAACGCCTGCTCCAATCATAGCAAGCCACGTTTGTCCTGATCCTTTTACCCAAAATCCATGTGCAGACCAGGTGCTATTTTTATTCCCTCGTCCATGATCTGTAGTAATAATGAAAGTAGTATTATTCCTATACACCGGATCTGTTTGAACAGCGTACCACAATTCACCAATCATGGCATCGGCCTGGTGTATTTTTTGAAGATAGGTGTCATATTCACCTTCATGCGCAAACTCATCTGTTTCTCCAAAACCCAGGTACATTATTTTAGGGTGATGTTGCTGCATGTAATTTTTAGCGCATTCAAAAGTAAGCAGATCGTGCCTTGTATTGCCCTTGGAATATATGCCTTGTTGCACACCATTAATTATTGCACTGATGCTGTCACTTTCTTCCAGCACTTCATAGCCACCATTTACCGGGAGCGATCCATTTTTTTCATTTAATATAAACGGCATTACCTGCCATGAACAAAAGGCAGCTACCTGTCCTTCATATTGCGACTGATCATTTAGCCACTGCAGCACATTACTGTGGCGGTTATTCACTTGCAGGTTGGGTATTAAAAGTTTATCGGCATAACCTGTAAACATTTCACTATAACCAGGATAAGATATCTTATACAGGTTGGCTACATTCACATTATTATCCAGATCCCGGTTGCCCATCAGTTGGCCTTGTTGCGCCAGTACAGACCAAAAGAATGGCATCAGCCTGCGTCGTCTTTCTTCTGCATTGCCCTGCCCATATTGCTGCAGCATCAACGTAGAATCCTTTACATATTCGCTATTGCGTAATAAGGCTTCGTCGGCTCCTTTAAATATTTCCTGCCACCTCGTGCCATCCAGTGTGATGAGAAAAATATTTTGTGCGGGTGCTTGCGCAAATGAAGCAGAAGTAAATGCAGCCAGAAAATAAACACAGCAAAGTAGTTTCATAACAAAGGTTTTACAAAGAAACCTTTCTAATGTAAACAGGTTATAAAGAGAAGATTAATTAATGGTTATCTGTTTTGAATGCGTACCTGCTACCGGAAAGGTCTTTAATACATCCTTCAACAAGTATACCATTTGAAAAAAAGATAAATTCGTTTTTAGAACTATTCCTTCTTTGCTGCATTTATAAGTGTATGCAATCCGATTTATAAATTTCGAGAGGTGAATATTCCTCATTGTGTAGAAATGAAAAAATAATGCTATCTGTATGCTGGCAAAAATTATTTCATCTTTTCAACTTCGTTACAAAAAAGAGGAAATCGACTGATGCGTCCGGTTATCACTTCTTCGGAAAATTTCAACTTTGCCGCTCACCATGCAACAGCATATTCACTGCATGATCGAAAGAGCCGGCACGGATTACCTCGCCCGCATTTACAAAAAATATTTCATCCGCATTTTGAATCGTGTTTAAGCGGTGTGCAATAATAACACGTGTGGTAGTAGCAGGTAGTTTATTTAAAATGTCCTGCAATATTTGTTCGGTGATGGTGTCAATATTAGCGGTGGCTTCATCCAAAATTAGTAACGCCGGGCTGCGCAATACGGCCCGCATAAAAGCAATCAGCTGCTTTTGCCCAATGCTAATGCTGTCTCCGGAATTCACTTCTGTATCCAATCCTTTTTCAAAAATATTCAGCAGACTTTGCAGACCAGCGGCTTTAATAGTCGCCTCCAGTTGCTCATTCGAAAAGCCAGCATAGGCTTCATTGCTGTACAAAATATTTTCTCTAACCGTGCCGGAAAACAAAAAGGGTTCCTGCAAAATAAAACCAATTTTTTTTGACCGTTCGGATGCCGCATACGTACGGATATCCCTGTTCTCCAGCAACACCTCTCCCTTTACCGGATCATACAAGCGGGCTATAAGTGAAGCCGTGGTCGTCTTGCCGCCACCGGTAGGGCCAACCAAAGCATACGTCTTTCCCTGCTCAAGTTTGAAGTTGATATTGTGCAAAATCTCTTTTCCTTCGTCATAGCCAAATGAAACGTTCCGGAATTCCATTATAGCATCGCTGGGTTTTTCAATTGTTTCGGAAGATAACACGGGCAGGTCGCTTTCTAAATTTAGTATGTAAGAAATCCGGTCCCAACCTGCCATCGCCACCTGGAAGTTAGCCCACAACGCTGCGAGTTGCCGTAGTGGATTATAGAAGTTAACCGCATAGGCAAGATAACTTACCAACAGACCGATTGAAAACTGGCCGGTACTGATCAGGTAAATGCCAAATGTTAATACCACCAGTTGAGCAACAGCGGCAAAAAAGCCATACACAGGTATAAAAACATTATTAGCGATGCCGGCAGCAATGGCGCTGGTATAATTTTTATTATTGGCTTCTTCAAAACGGTTTTTAAAATAGTCTCTCCGGTTAAAAGCAATGATTACCTTAAAATTATGCAGGCTTTCCTGTATCTCTGCGCTAAGTCCGCCTGTGCGCTGCATGCTGAGCGCATTTCTCTTCTTTATCCACGGCGAACTGAATTTGGTAAAAATAAATATCAGCAAACCCGGCAACAAAGTAGCCACGCCGAGTTTAAAATTGATGATCAGCAAAAATATTCCTGCGCCAACCATGGTAGTAATGGTGCCGATAAACTGCATCAGCGACTGCGAAAAAAACTGGTTGATCTTATCCGTATCATTATTAACCCGCGATATTAAATCACCGGCTTTATTCTGGTTAAAGAAACCCACAGGCAATTCCTGCAGTTTATTAAAAACCGTATTGCGCAATTTAAACAGCATCCGCTGGCCTACACCGCCCATCATTCTTGTTTGCAGGTAACTGGCCACAAAGGCCACCAGGTACATCCCCAACAGTATGCCGGCCCAAACCATCACTCCATGAAAATCCTTATGCACAACATAAGTATCAATTACATGACCAACAATAAATGGTGCCAGCAGGTTAAGACAGGAATTGATAAAAATAGCCAGCAGTGCACCCAGCATATTCCGGCGTTCTTCCGTAATCAGGTTCAACAGTTTTTTCAGCGCACCCATCGTGGATGCCTTTGGCTGCTGTTCTGAAATATCATTGAGGTTGTAGTTCATAATTGCTGGTGCTCTGCTGTGAATTGAAAATCTGGATGTATTCCGGGCTCTGTTTCATTAAATCGCTGTGAATACCTGTGGCAACAATTTCACCTTCCATCAATACAATTATCTGATCGTATTCCTCCGCAGCAGATATTTTTTGAGTAACAGAAATGAGAGTGATACCGGGATAATTGTTGCGCAGGTTATTCAAAATTTTTGTTTCTGTATTGGTATCCACTCTTGCCGTAAAATCATCCAGCAATAATATTTTAGGGTTCACCGCCAAGGCTCTCGCTAACATAATACGTTGCTTTTGCCCGCCCGAAAGGCTGGTGCCCCTTTCCGACACTACAGTATCTAGTTTGTTGGGCAGTGTATCAATGAAATCTTTTAACTCTGCTGTTTCAATCGCTTTGGCTAGAGATTCATCTGTAACCAAATTACTAAAAGCAATGTTTTCCCTGATGCTCATGTTAAAAAGAATGCTGTCCTGAAAAACAAAACCAACCTGGCTATAAAAATTTTCCTTGTTGTATTTTTCAATAGCTGTTCCGTCAAATCTGATAACGCCTGTTGCAGGTTGTATTAAACCGGTAAGCAGGTATAGCAACTGTGTTTTGCCTGCAGCTGTAGGGCCTATTACCGCAAGCGATGAACCCGCAGGCACCGAAAAACTAATCTCCTTTAATACAGGTTTTTGCCCGTACAAAACAGATACCTTTTCCACGTCAATTCTGCCCAGCAAAACACTTTTTACAGAAGTAGTATCTGGTAATTCCGGCGTATTAAGCACACTGCTGATGCGTTGATAGCTGGCCGTAGCCTGGGCTATTACATTACTCATAAACCCTATCACCAGGATGGGGAAAATCAGCAGGGCCAGGTAACTGTTAAATGCCGCAAAGTCTCCCAGCGACATAGAACCGGTGATAACAAAATGACCTCCCATGGTCAGTATCGCAAGACCAGCCATGTTAGCAGTAAAAATAATAACGGGTATCAGGCCGGCAAATAATTTAAGTATACTCATTCCCAACGTTTTCGCCTTGGTATTGGCATCCAGAAATTTTTCATATTCCAGTTGTTGGGAATTGATGACCCTTATAATAGCGGCGCCTAAAATACTTTCGTTTATTACTTTATTCAGCCGGTCAATTACCTGACGGCTCTGTAAAAATATTACCCTTACCTTCTTCAATACAAAAAAGAATGCACCACCAATAATGGGCACAATGGCAACAACTGCGAGCGCCAGTTTCCAGTTGATAGAAAACAATAACACACATGCCCCGATGATAATAATGATAGATGATGCTATAGACACAATAGCCTGTGATACAAACATTTTTATAGAGTCTACATCGGCCGTTAAATTGGTAAGCAGTTTAGACGGATTGTTTTCTTCAATATAAGAGTGGCTTTGTACAGATATTTTATGGGCCAGCCTGGTACGCAAATCCCTGGCAACTTTTTCTGAAGCATAAATCTGAACAAGACCCTGTAACCAGGTAAAAATAAAAATAATCACCGCGGCAGATAAAAATTTAACGAGCACCTGCTGCAGCACATAATTTCTGGGATAAGCATCAATGGCTCCGGCAACTATTTTAGGTAAAAAAAGATTGATACCATTGCTTAGCAGGGCGAACAGCAAGAGTAAAAAGATCATACCCTTGTAAGGCCCAAGCAGGCTGAATACGCTGGCACCTTTCTGCTTACTTTTACCGTGCGAACCTGCTTTGTTTTCCATATTGATGGGGGTTAATAATTTGGAAAAATAATCAAAAAAAAATTAGCACCGCTTTGCTATATTTTTTTATTTATCAACGGCTTTTATAACGGATGACGAACAGCTATGTGAAATATTTTATTGGGGGACTGCCAATGTAGTTACAAAAAAAAGAGAATGCTTTTTACCGTATTGTCAAAAAAAAAGGAGCAAGACTTTCATCTTACTCCTTTAAGCATTTTTATTACCTGAATAAATTATTCTTCTTCATCAAAGCTCATCGCTTCCTTGGTTGTCATCAGCAATTCGTATTCTTCCTTGCTTCCAACAATCATGTTTTCGAATTCACGCAAACCTGTACCTGCCGGTATCGGATGGCCGGTGATAACGTTTTCTTTTAATCCCTGCATCAGGTCCAGTTTACCATTGATGGCTGCGCTGCTCAACACCTTGGTAGTTTCCTGGAACGAAGCGGCAGATATCCAGCTCTGAGTTCCGAGAGATGCCTTTGTAATACCCAGTAACAACGGTGAAGATGTCGCTGGTTTTGCATCACGGAATTCAACCAGTTTTTTATCTGCTCTTCTCAGAATAGAGTTTTCTTCCCGTACATCACGCAGTGTAACAATCTGGCCAGTTTTTAATTTGGTACTTTCTCCATGTTCAGTAACAACTTTTTTGTCGAAGATGTTATCATTCTCTGTATTAAAGTCCAGTTTATCTTCTGTATCACCTTCCAAGAATATAGTATCACCCGCATCTTCAATGGTTACTTTACGCATCATCTGGCGAACGATTACTTCAACGTGTTTGTCGTTGATCTTCACACCCTGCAAACGATATACTTCCTGGATTTCATTTACCACGTATTCCTGTACTGCAAAAGGCCCCTTAATTGCCAGGATATCTGCCGGTGCTGTCTGACCATCACTTAATGCAGCGCCTGCTTTTACAAAGTCACCATCCTGCACCAGAATCTGGCGTGTCAATGGAACCAAGTATTTTCTTACAACACCATCTTTTGCTTCCACGATAATTTCCCTGTTACCACGTTTGATATTGCCGAAAGTAACCACACCATCAATTTCACACACCACCGCAGGATTGCCCGGGTTACGTGCTTCAAACAATTCTGTTACACGAGGCAAACCTCCCGTGATATCCTTCAGTTTACTTAATACCCTTGGAATTTTAACCAGTACCTGTCCTGCCCTTACGGTGTCGCCTTCTTCCAAAACAATATGGCTACCTACCGGCAAGTTGTACGATTTGTGTTCCTTACCTTCAATGATGATCGAAGGCAATTTGGTTTTATCTTTTGTTTCAATTACTACTTTTTCTCTGTGGCCTGTTTGCTCATCCGCTTCTTCACGAACTGTTACACCTTCAATTACAGCTTCAAATTTAATAGTTCCAACAATTTCTGAAACAATTACGTTATTGAACGGATCCCATGTACAGATAACTTCTCCTTTGGTAACTTTCTGTCCGTCTTTTACATTCAGTGTAGCACCGTAAGGCACGTTATTGGTAATTAGTAAACGATCATTTTTTACATCCATGATACGAACCTCACCGGTACGACCAATAACCACATTTACTTTTTTACCTTCAGCATCTTCAGTTGCAACTGTACGTAAACCGTCAAATTGAATTGTACCGTCAAACCTTGCTGGCATTGTAGATTCTACAGAAGCAGAACCTGCCACACCACCCACGTGGAAGGTACGTAAGGTTAACTGTGTACCTGGCTCACCAATACTTTGTGCCGCGATGATACCGACAGCATCACCTCTTTGTGTTGTATAACCTGTTGCCAGGTTTTTACCGTAACATTTTACACAAACACCACGCTTGCTTTCGCAGGTTAACACTGAACGTATTTCCACGGTTTCAATGCTGCTTTCTTCAATGCGCTGTGCAATTTCATGTGTGATTTCTTCATTGGCACTCACCAGTAATTTTTCAGTGATCGGGTCAATAACATCATGTAAGGATGTACGGCCTTCGATTCTGTCACTCAGTGGTTCAATGATATCTTCATTATCTTTCAAAGCACTTGTTGCAATACCACGCAATGTTCCGCAATCTTCATCTTTAATCACTACATCCTGCGCCACATCCACCAAACGGCGTGTTAAGTAACCGGCATCCGCTGTTTTCAAAGCCGTATCCGCCAAACCTTTACGTGCACCGTGGGTAGAGATAAAGTATTCCAATACATTCAAACCATCTTTAAAGTTGGAAAGAATCGGGTTCTCGATAATCTCACTTCCTGATGAACCTGATTTACGAGGCTTGGCCATCAATCCCCTGATACCAGCCAGCTGCTTAATCTGCTGCTTACTACCACGGGCTCCTGAATCAAGCATCATGTACACAGAGTTAAAACCCTGTTTATCTGCGGCTAGTTCACGGATCAGTGTTTCTGTAATTCTTGTATCGACACGACTCCAGATATCTACTGTTTGGTTGTAACGTTCATTATTGGTAATTAAACCCATATTGTAGTTTTCCCAAACTTCGTCCACTTCAACTGTAGCATTGTTAATCAATTCTTGCTTAATATCGGGAATAATAAGATCATTGATATTAAATGACAATCCTCCACGGAACGCCATGCGGTATCCCAGTGTTTTGATATCATCCAAAAATTTAGCAGTGATCGGAACGTTTGTCCATTTGATGATGTCACCGATAATTTCTCTCAACGATTTCTTTGTCAACAGTGCATTGATAAAACCTACCTGTTTTGGGACATGCTGGTTAAATAAAACTCTACCAACAGTAGTATCAATTAATTTATAGGTCAATGTGCCGTCATCATTTCTGTAGTTGGCCTTTACCTTAATGTGTGCATGCAAATCCAACTTCTGTTCGTTGTAAGCTATAATCACTTCTTCTGCAGAATAAAATGCCTTGCCTTCGCCTTTTACTTTTTCTGTTTCAGTTGATTTTTTACCCTTAGTAATGTAATACAGACCTAATACCATGTCCTGTGAAGGAAGGGTGATTGGGGTGCCATTCTGTGGGTTCAAAATGTTGTGAGAAGATAACATCAGCATCTGCGCTTCCAGTACCGCAGCATTACTCAATGGCACGTGCACAGCCATCTGATCACCATCGAAATCCGCGTTGAAAGCTGTTGTTACCAACGGATGCAACTGGATCGCTTTACCTTCAATCAATTTTGGTTGAAAAGCCTGGATTGACAAACGGTGAAGTGTTGGGGCCCTGTTCAACATGATCGGGTGACCCTTCAAAATATTTTCTAAGATATCCCAGATAACAGCTTCTTTTTTATCTACCAGTTTACGGGCAGACTTCACTGTTTTTACGATACCTCTTTCAATTAATTTTCTAATAATAAATGGCTTAAACAATTCAGCAGCCATGTCCTTTGGTAAACCGCACTCATGCATTTTCAACTCAGGTCCTACCACAATTACAGAACGACCTGAATAATCCACACGTTTACCTAACAGGTTCTGACGGAAACGTCCTTGTTTACCTTTCAAAACATCACTCAATGATTTCAATGCACGTCCACCTTCTGCCTTTACAGCATTGGATTTACGGCTATTATCAAACAATGAATCGATGGCTTCCTGTAACATACGTTTTTCATTACGTAAGATTACTTCCGGTGCCTTGATCTCCAACAATCTTTTCAAACGGTTATTACGGATAATAACACGACGATACAGATCATTCAAATCGGAAGAAGCAAAACGGCCACCATCCAATGGAACCAATGGACGTAATTCTGGCGGAATAACAGGAATGTATTGCATTACCATCCACTCAGGACGGTTGTTAATTCTTGTATTAGCATCACGGAAACTTTCTACAACGCTCAAACGCTTCAAGGCGTCTGCTTTACGTTGCTGAGATGTTTCGTTGGCTGCTGAGTGACGCAGATCAAAACTTAACTGATCCAGGTCGATACGCTGCAACAAATCATGCACCGCTTCAGCACCCATCTTGGCGATGAATTTATTAGGATCTTCATCAGAAAGAAACTGGTTATCTTTTGGCAAAGTATCCAGGATATCCAGGTACTCTTCTTCAGTTAACAAGTCACCAAAATTCTGTCCTTTATCAGCACGGATACCAGATTGAATTACCACGAAACGCTCATAGTAAACAATAGTTTCCAATTTCTTGGAACTCATGCCCAGCAAATAACCAATTTTATTTGGCAAAGATTTAAAATACCAGATATGCACAACAGGCACCACCAGTTTGATGTGCCCCATTCTTTCACGACGTACTTTCTTCTCTGTTACTTCCACACCACACCTGTCGCAAACAATACCTTTATAACGGATACGCTTGTACTTTCCGCAGGCACATTCGTAATCTTTTACCGGGCCAAAAATTCTCTCGCAAAACAAACCATCTCTTTCGGGCTTGTAGGTACGATAGTTAATGGTCTCAGGTTTCAACACTTCACCGAAGCTTTTTTCCAAAATGCTGTCGGGAGAAGCCAAACCAATAGTGATTTGAGAAAAAGTTGATCTGGGACGATTTTCTTTTTTGAATGCCATATTTTGCTAATTGATAATTTTTTAATTGATAATTGATAATTCCTTTGGAACGATCATTTAACCTTAACTCAACATCGTTGTGTCACTCACTTGTACATTTTCAGCTATGAGCAACCAGCATACGAATGGTGAATGGTCAATGGTGAAATATTGACTATTCACCATTGACCATTGAGTATATTATTCGAAAGTTAAGTCTAATCCTAAACCTCTTAATTCATGAACCAATACATTGAATGACTCCGGAACACCTGGCCTTGGAATATTTTCACCTTTCACAATTGCTTCGTAAGTTTTAGCCCTTCCGATGATATCATCCGATTTAAGCGTCAACAATTCCTGCAATATGTTAGAGGCTCCGTATGCTTCCAGTGCCCAAACCTCCATCTCACCAAATCTTTGTCCACCGAACTGAGCTTTACCACCCAAAGGCTGCTGAGTGATCAAACTGTATGGTCCGATTGAACGGGCATGCATTTTATCATCCACCATATGATGTAGTTTAATGATGTAGATAATACCCACCGTTGCTTTCTGATCAAAACGATCACCAGTTTCTCCATCATATAAATAAGTATGTCCGAAAGTTGGCAGGTTAGCATCTTTAATGTATCCGGCAATCTGGTCTACACTTGCACCATCAAAAATTGGCGTTGCAAACTTTACACCCAGCTTTTCACCGGCCCAACCCAATACTGTTTCATAAATCTGTCCAAGATTCATACGACTAGGTACGCCCAATGGATTTAATACGATATCAACCGGAGTTCCATCCTCTAAGAAAGGCATATCTTCCTGACGAACAATCTTGGCAACAATACCTTTATTACCGTGACGTCCCGCCATCTTATCTCCCACTTTCAGCTTGCGTTTTACAGCTAAGTAAACCTTCGCTAATTTCAATACGCCTGCCGGTAATTCATCACCAATACTAATGTTGAATTTCTCTCTCTTATAACGGCCTAACTCTTCGTTGAACTTGATACTATAGTTGTGCAGTAATACGTTGATCAGATCATCAGTTTTTGCATCACCTGTCCATCCCAAAGGATTCACGTTCAGGTAATCAATATTGGATAAATTCTTTTGATTGAACTTAGCTCCTTTGCCAATCAATGTTTCACCAAAATTGTTGCTAACACCTGCAGAACTCTTTTCTTTCAATAAAGTCTGCAGTTTATTAACGAGCATTTCCAGGATGTCATTTTCATTCTTCTCATGCGTTTTCTCAATCTTATCCAAACTTGCTTTCTCTCTTACTTTCGCATTCTTATCCTTTTTGGCACGCTGGAATAATTTCTTATTAATTACAACACCTTCTGTTCCACTTGGCGCTTTCAAAGAAGCATCTTTAGCATCACCTGCTTTATCTCCGAAGATAGCACGCAACAACTTCTCTTCAGGAGTTGGATCACTTTCACCTTTTGGAGTAATTTTTCCAATGATGATGTCACCTTCTTTAATATGAGCTCCGATACGGATAATACCATTCTGATCCAGATCTTTGGTAGCTTCTTCACTAACGTTCGGAATATCCGGAGTTAGTTCTTCTTCACCCAATTTAGTATCACGAACTTCCGTTTCAAACTCACTGATATGGATAGACGTAAATAAATCTTCTTTAACTACCTTCTCAGAAATCACGATCGCATCTTCAAAGTTATACCCTTTCCATGGCATAAATGCCACTTTCAGGTTACGGCCCAATGCCATTTCACCACCTTTGGTTGCATATCCTTCGGTTAAGAAATCGCCTTCAACCACCTTCTGTCCTTTAACAACAGCCGGACGTAAGTTGATACATGTTTCCTGGTTGGTGCGGATAAATTTAGTTACTTTATATATCTTCAGATCATCTTCAAAGCTAACCAGCTGCTGCATTTCACTGCGGTTGTAACGAACATGAATTTCATTACCATCCACATACTCCACAACGCCGGTTCCTTCAGCATGTAACTGAATCCTTGCATCACGGGCTGCTTTTCCTTCCAAACCAGTACCTACAATCGGAGATTCCAAACGAATCAACGGTACGGCTTGACGTTGCATGTTTGATCCCATCAACGCACGGTTAGCATCATCATGCTCAAGGAATGGAATCATAGAAGCACTTAAACCAACGATCTGGTTTGGCGCCACATCCATGTATTCTACTTCATGTTTATCTAAGATCGGGAAATCACCCGTCTGGCGGCTCTTGATCTTATCTTCAATAAAGTTTCCTTTTTCATCCATATCAATATTTGCCTGAGCAATCTTCGCAGTATCTTCTTCTTCCGCACTCAGGAAAATAGTTTTTTTCATATCCACTTTACCGTCGGTTACTTTGCGGTAAGGTGTTTCAATAAAGCCCATGTCATTGATCTTGGCATGTACACAAAGTGTAGATATCAAACCAATGTTGGGTCCTTCAGGAGTTTCAATTGTACAAAGACGGCCATAGTGAGAGTAGTGAACGTCACGCACCTCAAAACCAGCTCTTTCACGACTTAAACCGCCCGGTCCAAGTGCGGAGATACGACGCTTATGCGTGATCTCACTTAAAGGATTGGTTTGATCTAAGAACTGAGATAACTGCGATGTACCAAAAAATGAATTGATAACTGAAGACAATGTTCTTGCATTGATCAGATCAACCGGAGTAAATACTTCATTATCACGAACGTTCATTCTTTCACGGATGGTACGGGCCATACGGGCCAGACCAACACCGAACTGAGCATATAACTGCTCTCCCACTGTACGTACACGACGATTGCTTAAATGGTCAATATCATCTACTTCACTTTTACCATTGGTTAATTGCACCAGTGTTTTAATGATGGCGATGATATCGTCTTTAGTCAATACCTTCTTTTCAATCGGGAAATTCAGCCCTAAGCGACGGTTGATCTTATAACGACCAACTTCACCAAGATCATAACGTTTATCACTGAAGAATAATTTATCAATGATACCGCGTGCTGTTTCATTATCCGGAGCATCCGCACCGCGTAACTGACGGTAAATATGCTGTACGGCTTCCAGTTCACTGTTAGAAGTGTCCTTATTTAAGGTATTGTAAATAATCGCATAGTCACCACTCACCTCTTCTTTTTGAACAAACACACTCTTCACATCCATGTCAGCAATCATATCAATATTGCTTTCATCCAATACCGTATCACGTTCTAACACAATTTCATTGCGCTCGATACTTACTACTTCACCGGTATCTTCGTCTACAAAATCTTCAACCCATGTACGCAATACACGGGCAGCAAGCCTTTTGCCTATATATTTTTGTAAAGACTTTTTATCAACTTTTACTTCATCGGCCATACCGAACAATTCCAGAATATCTTTGTCAGTTTCAAAACCGATAGAACGTAACAAAGTTGTTACCGGGAATTTCTTCTTACGATCGATATATGCATACATTACATTGTTGATGTCTGTTGCAAACTCCATCCAGGCTCCCTTGAAAGGAATTACCCTGGCAGAGTAAATTTTTGTTCCGTTTGGATGAACAGATTGTCCGAAGAATACACCAGGGGACCTGTGCAACTGGGATACTACTACCCTTTCAGCACCATTGATAACAAAAGTACCGCGAGGAGTCATATAGGGAATGTTGCCCAAAAACACATCCTGAACGATGGTTTGAAAGTCTACGTGTTCTTCATCATTGCAGCTCAATCTTAATTTTGCTTTTAATGGAACAGCGTAAGTTAAACCTCTTTCAATACACTCATCAATGGTGTAGCGTGGGGGATCTACGAAATAGTCTAAAAACTCCAGTACAAAGATATTTCGTGTATCAGTAATAGGAAAATTTTCCTTAAATACACGGAACAGTCCTTCATTGTTACGCTTATCGGGCGTAGTTTCCAACTGAAAGTAATCTTTAAACGACTGAATCTGAATTCCGAGCAAATCGGGCTGTTCTGCCAGAAGTTCAACTTTTCCGAAATTGATACGCTGGGCAGCGGGTGATTTTGTTGCAGACATATTGTAATTAAAACGTTTTAAAGCTGAGAAGGTTCTCTATTTTCAGGCTAAATAGAACTAATGCCACTAACCCGAAATTAAAGGATGGCAAATGTACGACATACTATTCAATTACAAGCATATTGTCACCATTTTTTATACTTTCTGGATTGATTTTTGATAAAAGAGAGGGTTTTAACAATTTTATTGGGGAAATATTGTTTATCTCTTTTTAGTGATGGCCTGTCTTATTTTGGTTTCCCCAATTTATGCTTGTTTGCCGGGCTAATCCTCTCACATTTAAGACGCTGAATGTTGATTTTACATGCATTTTTCAAAATTTGCTGCGGGGTAGTATTTAATATACGATTAACTGCAAGTTTTTATACTAATAGCTGCCCCTTTAGCGTTAAGGCAGTACAGTCTCAATATCTTCTGACATGAAAAAATATTTTCTACTGGTTTTGGTAATAGCGGCCCTTTTACAGTCCGTAAAATCCCAATGTCCATCAGGAGCAGGTGCTTTTTTAAATGCTGATCCCAACTGTCCAAAAGGTTGTGGTGTGTTATTATATAACTGGCCGGAGGGGGTGACTGTATACATATTCAGGGCTACGCCTGTAAAAGTAATTGACTCAGTAAAAATTCCTGGTACGTATGGCGGACCAGGTAAGGGAAGTGCCTATTTGTGTGTGAATTGTAGTATTCCCTTGATTTTCGCCTCTATTACACCTAACGCTTCCAATGGCTGTGTAATTATAGGAGGTTTTACTACGCCGGTAAAGCTTACAGACTTGTCTTTGTCTACAAATGGCAGCAACAGCTGCCAGATAAAATGGACTACCTACAGCGAGAACCCCGGCACTATTTTTACCATTCAGCGAAGTTCTAATTCCCGCGACTTTAAGGATATCGCTTTGTTAACTGGTTATGGAAAAGCAACCAACAAATATTCCTTGACTGATAACAACATCGAAACCGGAACACAATATTTCAGAATCAAAATTACCGAACCCAGCGGAAAAATCAGTTACTCGGAAATTGCATTGATAAAAAATCAGGGTAATTTCGGCGCAAGCATTTACCCTAATCCTGCCGAAGGTGATTTTAAAATAACTATTCCTTCTCCATATTTACCGGCAAAGATTATTATCTACAATGCTGAAGGACAAGCAATATACACTGCTTCCACCCTGCAATCTTCTATGTTTGTAAGTCGCCGGTTTACAAAGGGAATTTATGCCGTAAGAATTACTGGTAGTAACAATGCTTCAATCACGCAGACTTTGCTGATAAAATAAATCCTGGCATTTTTTGGTCATTTCAAAAGAAAAAGCCGAAGATTTCTCTCCGGCCTTTAAACTATTTGTACATTAAACTTAAGCTACTTCAACTTCAGCACCTGCTTCAGTTAACTTAGTTTTCAATTCTTCTGCAGTTGCTTTATCAACACCTTCTTTAACTGGCTTTGGAGCTCCGTCTACTAAATCCTTAGCTTCTTTCAATCCCAATCCTGTTAATTCTTTAACAATCTTTACGATTGCTAATTTGTTAGGGCCGGCTGCTTTCAGGATAACATTAAATGATGTCTTCTCTTCAACAACAGCAGCTTCGCCGCCGCCTGCGCTTACAACAACTGCAGCTGCAGCTGGTTCAATACCATACTCTGATTTTAAAAATTCAGCTAATTCCTGAACTTCTTTTACTGTTAAACCTACAAGGTTTTCAGCTAGTGCTTTTACGTCTGCCATAATAGTTACTTTTTTCCCGCCTTCATTGTGTTTCACTCCGGCGGAGTTTAAAAAAAATTGTTTGTGCCTTTATTTATACCGTCCGGCCAGGTTAATTATGTAAATCCATAAAGGATAACTAATTTGTTAAGCTGTCGGAGCTTCAGGCGCTGCACTGTCAGCCGCCGGAGCTGCTGCTTCTGCAACGGGAGCTGCTTCAACTGCTACTTCTGCTTCCGCCGCTTTTGCTGCATCCTTATTTTGCAAAGCACCTAACACGCGCTGTATAGGAGATTGCAGCAATCCAATTACTTCGCCTATCAGTTCGTTCTTAGTTTTAATCTGGGTTAAAGCTTTTAGCTGGTTGTCGCCAACAAATACATCACCATTGATGAATGCAGCTTTCAGTTCAGGTTTTTCTCCTTTACTTTCTTTTCTGAACCCTGTTAAAATTAACGCTGGTTCTTTTGGATTTTCGCTGAAAAGTAATGCAGTTACATTATTTAAAGAATCAAATACACCCGCATATTTTTCACTTCCTAAACTTTCAAGCGCTTTCTTAATAAGCGTATTTTTTGCAACACGCATTTCAACCTGCTTATCAAAGCAATGGCTGCGCAACTTGCTGATCTGTGCTACCGTTAAGCTTTCTGTATTGGTAACGTAAAAATTATTGTACTGGCTAAACTTGCCTTTCAGTACTTCTATTACGTCGTTTTTTTCCTGTTTTGTCATAACAAATATTTTAAGTAAAACCGCAGTGACCTGCCTTTTTACATTGATTAATTTTGAACAGATTTGGTATCAACAATAATACCCGGACTCATCGTGCTGGCCATGCTTACTCCTTTAAGATAAGTTCCTTTAGAAGTTGGTGGCTTCAGTCTTATAATTGCATTGATCAATTCCTGACTGTTTTCAGCAATTTTTTCAACACTAAAACTTACACGACCGATAGAAGCATGAATAATTCCTACCTTATCAACTTTAAAAGCAATTTTACCGCCTTTTACTTCATTTACTGCACCTGCAACGTCGTTGGTAACAGTACCAGTTTTAGGATTTGGCATTAAGTTACGTGGCCCTAACACTTTACCTAAACGACCTATCTTAGGCATTACTGCCGGAGTTGCGATAATTACATCAATATCTGTCCACCCACCTTCAATTTTTGCAATGAATTCATCCAAACCTACATAATCAGCGCCAGCGCCTTTTGCAGCTTCTTCTTTATCAGGTGTACAAAGCACCAATACTTTTTTGGTTTTACCTGTACCGTGAGGCAAAGAAACTGTACCACGGATAGCCTGGTCAGCTTTCTTTGGATCTACGCCCAATTTGATATGCAAATCAACAGAACTGTCGAATTTGGTTGTATTTATTTCTTTAACTAAACTTGAAGCTTCTTTTAAGGAGTATGTTTTATTAACATCAACCTTAGCGTTTGCTAATTTTCTTTTTTTAGTAATCATTTTCTAAAATTTTTGTGGTTGATAATTAATTTTCCCATGGAGCTTTTCCGTCAACAGTTAAACCCATGCTGCGTGCTGTACCTGCAACCATGCTCATTGCACTATTGAGGGTGAAAGCGTTCAGATCTGCCATTTTATCTTTGGCAATATCTTCTACCTGTGCCCAGGTTACTTTGCCAACCTTTACCCTGTTAGGCTCTTTACTGCCACTGGTAATTTTTGCTGCTTCCATTAACTGAACTGCGGCTGGAGGAGTTTTAATAATAAATTCGAAAGACTTATCAGCATAAACTGTGATAAGAACGGGAAGGATTTTCCCTGGTTTATCCTGGGTTCTTGCGTTGAACTGCTTGCAGAACTCCATGATGTTTACACCTTTGGAACCTAATGCAGGTCCGATTGGCGGTGCCGGATTTGCCTGTCCTCCTTTACACTGGAGCTTGACGTAGGCGGTAATTTCTTTTGCCATGTTTAATTTTTTTTGGTGATAACGTTGGGCCAATGAGCACAACTCCCAATTCAATAAATTCTATAAAGAACTATTTGGGGCGGCAAAGGTAGAGAATAATTTTTAATTATTGAACATCGTAAGTAAATATTATCATCCTTTAAAACAAAAAAGCTACCCAATTTAGGTAGCTTGAATATTGTTACATTATTTTATTTCATTAAACTATTTTCTCAACCTGCATGTAGTTCAATTCTACTGGTGTTGCCCGTCCGAAAATCTTCACCTGTACTTTTAATTTCTTCTTCTCATCATTTACTTCTTCTACCATTCCATTGAAATCATTAAATGGTCCATCGATAATTTTAATTGTTTCACCAATAATGAAAGGCTCGCTCATTGTCATTCCTCCACCTTCGCCTAATTCATCTACTTTACCCAGCATCTTATTAACTTCCGCTTTACGCAAGGAAATAATATTTCCCTTACTGCCTTTACCATCGGTTAAAAAATGCATTACGTTACTAATATTGCTGATGTGCTGCACCATATCATCGTTCAGCTTATTATCAGCCACCTCTATCATTACATAACCAGGATAAAAGTTTCTTTCCCTCATTACCTTTTTACCTGCCTGAACTTTATACACTTTTTCAACGGGTAAAAAAACCTGCTTAATAATATCAACCCATCCATTGCGTACGATATCCTTATCAAGGTATTCTTTAATTTTACGCTCCTTGCCACTTACAACACGAAGTACATACCACTTACTTTCCTTATCCTGTACGATAGTTTCTTCCATTGTTAGTTTGACTTAAATAAAGAGTAAATAAATTTTAAACTTCCATTGGCAACAAAATCCATTAAAGCCACTACAGCAGTAATTAATAAGGTAGCTCCAAGCACAACCATTGTGGATTGCTGTAACTGTTCCCAGTTAGGCCAGGTTACTTTTTCAACCAATTCCTTGTAAGAGTCTCTTAAATATGCTGTCAGCTTGTTCATAATTCCAATTTGAAAATTTGAAAATTACTCAATGTAAAATTAATTGCCCCTCAAACTGAGCCCTTTTCACATTGAGCAATTTTCGCATTAAATTAATTAGCACGGGCACTAGGATTCGAACCCAGATCAAGGGTGTTGGAGACCCGTATGCTAGCCGTTGCACCATGCCCGTATAAAGGAATTAGCTAATCAGCAAATTTGGCCGATTAGCTAATTCTATCTCAAAGATACTAATGATTATCTTATTTTACAATTTCAGTAACCTGACCAGCACCTACTGTACGGCCACCTTCACGAATCGCAAATTTCAAACCTTTTTCCATCGCAATAGGCTGAATCAACACAACATTCAATGAAGTGTTATCGCCAGGCATAACCATTTCAGTACCAGCATTCAAAGTAACTTCACCAGTTACATCCGTAGTACGGAAATAGAACTGAGGACGATATTTGTTGAAGAATGGAGTATGACGTCCACCTTCTTCTTTGCTCAATACATAAACTTCGCCTTTGAATTCAGTGTGCGGAGTAATAGAACCTGGTTTGCAAAGCACCATACCACGACGGATTTGAGTTTTTTCAATACCACGTAATAAAAGACCTGCATTATCACCGGCCTCACCTTCGTCCAGTAATTTCTTAAACATTTCAACACCAGTACAAGTAGAAGTCAGTGCTTTTTCCATTAAACCAACAATTTCAACTGGTTCACCAACCTTGATACGACCTCTTTCGATACGACCAGTAGCAACTGTACCACGACCAGTGATAGAGAATACGTCCTCAACACTCATCAGGAATGGCAAGTCAACTAATCTTGGAGGTAAAGGAATATAGCTGTCAACTGCATCCATCAACTCATTGATTTTTGCAACCCATTTTTCATCACCGGCCAAAGCACCAGTTGCAGAACCCTGAATAATTGGTGTGTTATCGCCATCAAAACCGTAAGAAGTTAACAACTCACGGATCTCCATTTCAACCAATTCCAATAATTCAGGATCATCTACCAGATCAACCTTGTTCATAAAAACAACAATTTGAGGTACACCTACCTGGCGGGCCAACAAGATGTGTTCTTTAGTTTGAGGCATTGGTCCGTCAGTAGCAGCAACTACCAGGATAGCACCGTCCATTTGCGCAGCACCAGTGATCATGTTCTTTACATAATCAGCGTGACCCGGACAGTCAACGTGTGCATAGTGACGTGTATTGGTAGCATACTCAACGTGTGCTGTATTAATTGTAATACCCCTTTCTTTTTCTTCAGGAGCACCATCAATATCATCATAATTTTTTTTCTCCGCTAAACCTCTTTTTGACAAAACATCGGTTATAGCGGCTGTTAGTGTTGTTTTACCATGATCCACGTGACCGATAGTACCAACGTTTAAGTGGGGTTTATCCCTCTTGAAAGATTCTTTTGCCATTGTTTAATTTTTAATAATTGTTTTGAAAATTGGTTTTCATTTATTGTCTGTAACCATCGACCTTATTAATTTACTTCTATCTTCCCTGTACCATTCAATATTTTTAGCGCCTTGAGCAATCATCTCATTATTGAGCTACTTGTTCCTAACTTTCCAAATATCTTCTTTTAGAGCCGTTGGTGAGAATCGAACTCACGACCTCTTCCCTACCAAGGAAGTGCTCTACCCCTGAGCTACAAAGGCTTAAACCATTGCCCCAAGGCAACAAAGAGCGGAAGACGAGGCTCGAACTCGCCACCTATAGCTTGGAAGGCTATCGCTCTACCAAATGAGCTACTTCCGCTTAAAAATGTGTTTATACAATTCATTAAATGAAGAAATAAAGAACACTCCAAAAATTAAAAGAACTTAAAATTAGCTGATCAGCCCATTGGCTAACCAGCTAATTTTTAAAAGTGGGCAGAGTAGGGTTCGAACCTACGTACACTTACGTGAACAGATTTACAGTCTGTCGCCTTTAACCACTCGGCCATCTACCCAAAAAAACAAGAAATATAATTTTCAATATATTTCAACGGTTCAGAGCCGAAAACTGGAGTCGAACCAGCGACCTACTGATTACAAATCAGTTGCTCTACCAACTGAGCTATTTCGGCGTTTTTCACCATTAACAACCATTGATAGAATGTGGGGCATTCGACCTTTCCGATTGGTACCGGCGATGCTCTATCAACGGAGTTGTTTTGGTTTATTTATTTAAAGAACTTTTTCAAAAATATCACTGCTGTGTTGCATTACTATTTTTGGGATGGCAAAGGTAAGTATATTTGATTAATACAAAAACTTTGTAAAAGATTTTTTTACACTTTAAAAATAAAAATGTGCATAAGCGCAAAAGACAATAAAAAAACCCCCGTTTTTCGGGGGTTTTATATCTGTTTAAGCTGCGAGCTTTTCTTTTTTTCGTTTTATCTGTAATATCACAGAATCCAACGCTTCATCAAAACTTTCTTCAAACGATTTGGAGGAATGCTTAACAAAAAAATCATACTTTGGAACATGCACTTTTATTTCAGCTACTTTATCCTTAATCGTGTGTACAACATTGTCTAGTTTTAAATACACATCAACTTTTGTAATCCTGTCATGAACTTGTAAAAGCTTGGAAAGCTTTTTTTCAATATAGGATTTCAATTTTACATCTGCGTCAAAATGCACAGTCTGAATGTTTACGTTCATAGCAATCTAATTTTTAATCAGTGAACAAATATGTGAAAAAATTCGGGTAAACAATTAACTCATAGGCGAAAGTTACAGGGGTTTAAGTGAGGTTATTTTTCAAATTCAAGTTAGTTCTTGCGGGTGTAAATTCCAAAATAAATCTCTGTTGTTTTGTAAAACTTATAACCTGCTGTTTTATTGTTCAATATCCAGATTTAAGCCTTCGGATGCGCTTTTTTATATACCTCTTTTAATTTTTCAATCGTGTTATGCGTATAGACCTGGGTTGCGGCCAGGCTGCTATGTCCCAGCAATTCCTTAACCGCATTTATATCAGCACCATTATTCATTAAATGGGTGGCAAAAGTATGGCGCATCACGTGCGGACTTTTCTTATCTATTGTTGTAACGCCGGACAGATATTTTTTCACCACACTGTATACATATTTGGGATACAATTTTTTCCCTTTCTCATTTACCAGCAGTACATCCGTATCAGTCCCCTGTAAATTTGCTTTTTTGTCGGTGATGTAGCTTTTGATTATTTGCGAGAGCTGACTGCTTACCGGCAATATCCTTTCTTTGTTGCCTTTCCCCAATACTTTAATGGTATTATTTCCTGCATCAATATGGGCCATCCTGAGACTGATGAGTTCCGCTTGCCTGATACCAGTATTGTACAATAAGTGAAATATCAGGCGATCAGTTTTCCCATTCCAGTCATCGGGAAATTCCAGGTAATTAAACAAAGTTCCCGTATCTGCTTCTGCGACAAACTGGGGCAATCTCTTCTTGACTTTGGCGGAAACAATGGTAGCCATTGGACTTTTTTGCAGGGCGCCTTCTTTTAGCTGGTATTTAAAAAAAGATTTCAGGGATGATATCTTACGGTTGATAGTTTTTGAATCTACTCCTTTCTCTTTCAATGATGCCAGCCAGCTGCGTACAAAAGATGATGTGATGTCGCCAATAGATTCAGCTGCAAATTGTAGCTGGATAAAATCAAAAAAACCGGTAAGATCATTCCCGTAAGAAATAATGGTATGTTGTGAATACCGTTTTTGAAACTTAAGGTAATCTAAGAAACCCTGTATATAAAATTGTTGATGGATGGGCATAAAAAAACTGATAACCAAAGTTACATGGTTATCAGTTTTAAAAATATCAATTATTGGTTAAATGACTAAACGTCTATTTTACCACTTGCTATGTTCTGTTTGTACACTGCTTTTAACACTTGTGTGCGGCGCCTGATGGATGGCTTGATAAAAGCCTGTCTTTCCCTTAACTGCAGCAACACGCGGCTTTTTTCGAATTTCTTTTTATACTTCTTTAACGCCTTGTCGATGTTTTCGCAATCTTTTGAATCTATTATTAACATTTGATATACCTCCTTTGGTAGTTTTTTTTAGAAGCGCAAAGATAACAGAATTATTTAAAATTCAAAATTCAAAATGATAAAAAAAGTATTTTTGATCCATGTTTACAGGAATAATAGAAACTACAGGCACAATAAAGCAAATTATTGCTTCAGGAACCAATAAAACATTCTGGGTAGAGTCGCCGGTGTCGAACCAGTTCTCAATAGATCAGAGTGTTACGCATAACGGAGTCTGCCTTACGGTAGAAGAGATTCAAAATAACACACATCGTGTGACAGCCATTGACGAAACATTGCAGAAAACCAATCTATCATCCTGGAAAATGAACACCACTGTAAATATCGAAAGATGTATGCAAATGAATGGAAGAATTGATGGCCATATCGTACAGGGCCACGTTGATACCATCGCCACCTGCATCAATACAATTGCTAAAGATGGCAGCTGGGAATACGAATTTGAGTTTGACCCGCAGTTTGGCCCGCTGATAATAGAAAAAGGATCCATTGCTTTAAATGGAACCAGCCTTACCATTTTTAATGTAACAAAAAATGGATTTACAGTAGCTATTATTCCCTACACTTATCACCATACCTGTATGCAGTACCTCAAAAAAGGAGACGCCGTAAATATTGAGTTTGATATGATAGGTAAGTATGTTAATCGCTTTTTACAATTGAAGTAATGTACTGATCCATAGTGAGATCTCTACACCTCTTTTAAAAATTAAATTCTACTTTTAAACTTCACCAAAAGTTTCTACACCAAAAAGTGACACTACTAAGCATCATCATTCCCGTTTATAATGAAGAAGAGAACATACATCTTTTGTGTACTGAACTGGTGCTTCATTGCGGAGGCGATTATGAGGTAATTTTTGTAAATGATGGCAGTACAGATAATACGCTGGCTGAAATTGAAAAAATAATCAATAATAATAAATGTTTTAAATGCCTTTCATTGAGCAGAAACTTCGGGCACCAAAATGCTCTGATGGCAGGTATGGCACACGCCGCAGGACAAAAAATCATAATCATGGACGGCGATCTTCAGCACCCTCCTTCGTTGATTCCGTTAATGGCGCGACAGTTGGATAATGGATTTGATTTAGTAGTAACCAAAAGAAATAAAACAGAGAATATAGGCCCTGTGAAAAAAATAATGGCCTCCCTGTTTTATTCATTTATCAACATTATTTCCGACACAAAAATAGAGGCCAATGTCGCCGATTTTAAAGCTTTTAATAGCAAAGTATTGACGAGTATTTTACAATTTAAAGAGAGAGATCTTTTTCTTCGCGGCATTTTTAGCTGGATTGGCTATAAAACTTCCACCATCAATTTTGATGCACCAGCACGAAAGTTTGGAAAGACGAAATATTCTTTTGGAAAAATGCTTAAGCTGGCATTAAAAGGCACTACCTCTTTCAGTTTTAAGCCACTTCGGGTGGCGTTGCTTGTGGGCAGTTTTATTTCGTTGTTTGCTTTTGCCTTTGGGGTTTTTGCCCTAATCTCCTACTTTAAGGGAAACACTGTACCGGGATGGGCATCCATTATTATTGCAATCATGTTCCTGGGTGGTACCCAATTATTGGCGATCGGTCTGTTGGGAGAATACATTGCCAGTCTGTTTACAGAAGCCAAACACAGACCGCTTTACCTGGTTGAAAAAAAATTAAATATTGCCTGATTACTTCAGCGCCCTTATAAAATATTGTCCACCTAACGGAAGCCATTCTAAATACTTCTCCAAAAAAATCATACCCGAAAATATTTTTTTCCTTGGAAAAAAAATGATGAATTTTTTACTTTGAATTTTGAATTTATTTTGACGAAGCAATCGCATGGCATAGTTACTTCGAAGCAATTTTGCATTTGAATCAAACATACAGGTATTTACTAAATGCCTTGTCAAAGGGTTTAATGGATTGTGTTCAAAAACATACAGCCGCCCTCCTTTCTTTAAAACTCTTGCAATTTCTTTTATAAGGGCATAGTGCAAACTAAATGCAACGTGATGCAACACACCGGCGATAAAAACTACATCTACACTTTCATCGATCAACGAAATTGCTGAGCCATTGTACAATGAGAAATTAACACCCGACAGATTCTTCTCTTTTGCTGCAACAATACTTTTTTCAGAAACATCAATACCTGCCAGCTGCCAGGCTGAAAAATATCGCTGCATAAATACTTCCGTTGTGCCATCACCACATCCAATATCCAGCACTTGCAGGTTTTCATTCTTTTCAAAAGGCCGAAGCATCCTTACTTTCATTTCCGCAAAATAAAAACTATCGGCACCTGCCAATTTCAAATTTTGGCTATGAATGTCACGGTAGTTATTTGCAAACTCATCGAAGTCATCAAAAGTTCTTTGGCTCATTTTTTAGGGAATTGTGTATTTTTAATCCATGCAAGTTTACGCAAATTCAAACTGGGCATCTTTAAAAAAGATTCTCTTTTTTTTTATTATTCTTTTGATTGCATTTTTACCCATCTCTTCTTTTTTATTTTTCTTAAAGAATGATGCTTTTGCAGGTTATTTCCCTCCCAAGTTTTTTATGAGCGAAAGTATTCATGCTGGCCATCTCCCACTCTGGAATCCATACATCAATTTCGGATTTCCCCAATACGGAGATATGAGCGGCGGATTTTGGAGCCCCATAACCTGGATAATCGCATCAACTGCCGGCTACAACGCATACACTCTAACGTTGGAAGTATTGTTCTATATATTGTTGGGTGGCATCGGCATGTATAAGCTAACTGGCTTTTGGAACATGGATAAAAGAGTACGTGAGATTGCGGGTGTAGCATTTATGTGCAGTGGTTATATCGTTGGCCACCTGCAACATTTTAATTGGATCAGTGGTGCTGCTTTTTTACCCTGGTGTTTATGGAGCTACCTTTCATTGCTTAAACAATTTTCAAAAAATCGCTTTGTACTGACTGTCCTTCTTTTTTATTTTTTGGTTTCATCTGCCCACCCGGGAATTATTATCAGTGCCATTTATTTCTTTTCGGCTGTGCTTGTTTTTTATATTATAAATAAAAGAGAAAATATAAATCGTACCCAACAAATTAAACAACTGTTCCTGATGCATGCTGGATTGTTGTTATTGTTTGTATTACTCTGTGCAGGGATGATAGCAGGGTACCTGGATATACTACCTTTTTTTGTAAGAGGAGAAAAGATTAGCGTGACGGCTTCTCTTGGTAACCCAACCAGTTTTCCAAGTTGGATCAGTGCCCTGCTGCCGCTGGCTACTGTAAAGAATGACAGCCTTTACCAGACTGACATTTCAATGCGTAATAATTATTTTAGTTTGGCACTTTTGTTATTTTTTCTGCAGGCCTGCTTTAGCAAAAAAAATAACTGGCAAAAGTTTTTACTGGTCGCCGGGGTTTTATTTTCTTTTTTATCAGCTGGTGGTATTTTTAAAACCTTTGCGTACAAATTCATCCCATTAATTGGCTATGTAAGATTGAATGGTGAATTTAGCATTTTTGCGCTCTTATGTTTTATCATAGTTGCTGCCATTCATTTAAATAAGTTTATTCAACAAAAAGAAAGTTTTTCCGGCTTTATACAATGGAGTTATTACGCGATATTCCTGATATTTATCGGCTGTATTTTTTGTGGTTTATACTTTGCAATAAGCGGCAAAGATTCTTTTGTTTTTGTTTTGAGCAGAATAACGCAACAGTATACACTTGCCGAAAAATTAAAAACACTTGTAGATGCCGTTAGTTTTTATGATACGCTTTGGATACAAGGCTGTATCCAGTTGATAATCTGGTTGGTTATCAGGCGGGCATTAATATCCCGTAATTTTAATTTGCTGAGATCATTGGTAGTAGCAGATTTGATAATTGCAAGTTTGCTAAACATTCCGTTTACGGGTGTAGGTAAAACTTCTGTTGCTACTATACAAAATCTGTTAAATCAATCCCCTCAGGGAATCCCAATTCCAATCCTGCAACCCATTAATAAAATTGATACGCTGCAGGTAAATGTAAAAGAAATAATCGGCGACTGGAGCATATACAACAAGCAAATCGGCGTAAAGGAAGAAGTTGCTTACCCCATTGTTTTAAAAAATATGCGTGCATATTTTGAAACGAATGAACGTTATCCTGGCCGTAATTTTTTAAACCATCCTTTCCTGTTTGTTGACGGGTCTCAAAATAGCAGGTCAATAGTTATACAATCTTTTGCTCCTGACAAGATCGCTTTAAGCGTCACAGCAGATAATCCTTCCAGCATTGTTTTACAGCAAAATTATTACCCGCATTGGTTCTTTAAAAATGGCCGGCAAAAAGGCTTGGTTGATAGTGCCGGAATAAATTTTATGAAAGCACCACTAAATAAAGGAGAAAATAATATTGTTTTTACTTTTGAACCCACTTTGGTAAAACGTGCGATGTTGCTAAGTGTCATAACATTTACTGCCTTGTGTTTGCTATTACTTTTACCGCTGCCATTTCAGCCAAACAAAAAGAAAACATGATTACATTGCTACAACCTTAATAAGCGGTTTCATCTGCAGGTTAGCTTTGATGCCTGAAAGTAGTTTTGTATCTATAATAAATTAGCTTTACACTATTGCATGTTGCGGTCGTTTTAATTATTTATTTGTGCGCCGGTGTTCATCATGTAAATTATTTTTCTATTCGGTTTCTGTAACAAAACTTCTTTATGTTTACTAACTCTAACGGTATTAACAGCTATGCTTTTTAATTCGCTTGAATTTCTTATTTTTTTCCCGCTCTGCACCATTCTGTACTTTTTAATCCCGCACAAGTTACGGTGGGCGCATCTCTTGCTGGCGAGTTGCATTTTTTACGCTGCCTTTATACCATCTTATTTACTGATTCTTTTTTTTCTGATTGCCATTGATTATACAATGGGCATCCTGATAGAAAAGGAAAGGAACAAAAAATTTTGGCTTACAGTAAGTATCCTATCAAATATTTCATTGCTGGGATTATTTAAATACTATAATTTCTTTGTCACCAACATCAATGAGCTTACGGGCAGCAATTTAATAATGTTGAACCTGATACTGCCCATAGGACTTTCCTTCCATACATTCCAGTCACTCAGTTATACAATCGAAGTTTATTACGGCAGACAAAAAGCTGTGAGGCACCCCGGGTACTTTGCATTGTATGTAATGTTCTATCCGCAACTTGTAGCAGGACCAATAGAACGGCCCCAGCACCTGCTTCCGCAATTTTTTATTCACCAAAAATTTTCTTCTCAAAAATTGTATGAAGGCCTGCGGTTAATGGCCTGGGGCTTTTTTAAAAAAGTAGTGATTGCAGACAGAATCGGGTTATATGCCGATGCCGTATTTAAGCACCCGGCGCATCTGGAGCCAATGCAAATATGGCTGGCAGTATTCTTTTTCAGCATACAGATTTATGCCGATTTCTCCGGCTACTCAGACATTGCTATTGGGGCAGCCAGGTGCATGGGCATTGATCTCTGCATCAACTTCAACAGGCCCTACCAGTCCACCAATATAAGAGCATTCTGGAAGCGCTGGCATATCTCACTTTCAAGCTGGTTCCGGGACTATGTTTATATCCCGCTTGGTGGCAGCCGAAAAGGAAAGCGCAGAAAAAATCTGAATTTATTAATAACATTTATCCTTAGTGCATTGTGGCACGGGGCAGGTTGGACGTTTATTGTATGGGGCTTTTTACATGGCACCTACATGTTGATATATGATTTTTTTAATGCCCGGTTTTCAACAATTAAAATACCCGACCGAATCGCATGGTTTATTACCTGCTGCTGCGTTGGCTTTGCATGGATATTTTTCAGGGCTTCGTCACTAGCGAATGCATTAACGGTTATATCCCGCGGCAGTAAAGTCGCTGACATTTCCTTTGGTAACATCCTTTCTGTTCCCGAATCCGGTTTAGAGTTCGGTAATTTTACGATGGCATTTTCCATGTGCGTCATTACTTACATGTTTATAATTGAAAAATTCACAACGCCAAAACTACTGAACCCATATTCAAAAACAATAGTGGAGACGGGGGTATTTGCAGGCACCATTTTATTGATCATTTTTTTTGGGATATTTCAAAAATCAAGTTTTATCTACTTTCAATTTTAATTAATGTACTTAAAAAAAATATTGATTCTGTGTTGCATCACCTGGCTGACAGCCTGCCTTACAGGAATGCTCCTTGATAATATGTATAAAAAAAGATGGTTACAATTGTACTTTGCCAAAACCGATGAACTGATAAAAGGAAACACTAATTATGATATTATATTCCTTGGGAATTCGAGGGTTCACTTTGGTATAAACCCTTATTATATTGATTCGGTAACAAAGCTGAACAGTTATAATTTTGGAACCGGAGGTGCAGATGCGGAAGATATTATGGTAACTTCAGATCTTTATTTGCAAACACACGCAGCTCCTAAACTGGTGGTTATATCTTTAGATGCGGGCATGCTATTTGAAAACACCATTTTAAAGACAAGGTTTCACTATCTCTTTTACCTGCAGAATGATACCATCAATAAACACATGCAAAGGGCAGGCTTTCCGACAGACATAATAAAAATATTCCCGTTTACTAAATACAGCTTCTTTGACGAGTACAACCGCACATCCTTATTTGTACGGGGAAAGCCTTATCCCGTCTTCGACCATAATATTTACCGGGGGTTTTTAAATATTCACCAGTTTACAAAAACAACTGTAGATGGGTTGTACAATACCGAAAAGAAAGCAATGAAGGTTTGGTGTCCTGCTGTAATTTACCTGCAGCAAACCGTAATGGAATTACAAAAAAAGGGATGTGACATACTGTTTGTTTATCCGCCGGAAAGAATACCTTCTCCAAACAGGAAAGAGCCCATTACTGCAAAAGCAGCGTCAATTTTCAACAATATTGCTATAAAGAATCATTTGCAAATAATACACTTTGAAAACGATCTCAATTTTACGGATGATTATTTTGTGGATGATATCCATCTGAATGAACCAGGCACAAGAATTTATTCAAGCCAACTTGCTGACTCTATCGCAAGACTTTATCCAAATATCAGACAATCTCCACTTTAATATTTTATACTGTTTTTCCTCTCATTGCCATCGAAATAGCCTGATCCATAATGCGCTCAGCATAGGGCCTCGAAATCTCATTCAGTTCTTCTACTTTTGAATGAATCAAATCTTTATCCGTCATAGTAAGCGCTAACTGTAGTGCCTGCATTGCGGTAGCCGTTTGAGCCATTTCTTCATTGCTAAGATGAGTAATATTTTTTTGGATAAATTTTTCTGTAGTTGCCAATAGCTGCTCTCCTTCTGTTCTTGCTTCAACCAATGCTCTTGTAGCAATATCTTCACTGGCATGGGTAATTGAATCAAGCAACATTTTTTCCAGTTCTGCATCTGTTAAATCCTGCTGCGCTTTTACCTCAATGCTTTGCTCAACGCCGCTTCTTAACTCTTTTGCCTTTACTACCAAAATACCATCTGCATTTATCAAAAAGCTTACTTCTACTTTAGCAAGGCCAGCGGGCATAGCGGGTATGCCGGTTAAATTAAATTCCGATAATTTACGATTATCTTTTACCATATCTCTTTCACCCTGGTAAACTGAAATTTTCATTCCGCTCTGCCCGTCTTTATGCGTGGTATATTGCCTGGAAGCTTTATTGGGTATTTTTGAATTTCGGGGTATTAATACATCCATCAATCCGCCCATTGTCTCTATCCCTAATGATAATGGTGTGATATCTAGCAGCAACACATCTTTATTATTACCCGCCAAAATATCGGCCTGTATTGCGGCTCCCAGTGCCACCACTTCATCCGGATTAACAGTGTCGTTTACAGGTTTGCCAAAAAACCGGCTAACGCTTTCCTTTACCAGCGGAACCCTGGTAGAGCCTCCCACCATCACAACGACATCTATTGCTTCCTTTTTTAATCCAGCATCTTTTAAAGCATTTGTACAACATACAATTGTTTTGTCAACCAATGGCTGTACAAGTGTTTCGAGCACCTGCTTTGTAATGGTTAGCGAATCGCCATTAAAAGTTGTGTCAAAAACACCATTGGTCGAAAGAAATATTTTTGCCGCCTCGGCTTGCAAACGAATGCCCTGGGCAAACTCCCTGTTGGTTCTTAATTCATCTTCACTTACACCTGCCTGCTGCAACCAGTATTGCACAATGCTGTTGTCAATATCATCGCCCCCAAGATAAGTATCACCGTTAGTAGATAATACTTCAAAAATTCCATTGCTTATTTTTAAAATCGAGATATCGAAAGTTCCGCCGCCTAAATCATACACTGCGATTGTTTTATCTCCACTGTCTTTATGTAAACCAAGTCCATAAGCCAGGCTGGCGGCCGTGGGTTCATTCACAATTCTTAAAACATCCAGGCCCGCCAATTTTCCCGCGTCTCTTGTGGCTTGCCTTTGCGCATCGTTAAAATAAGCCGGCACAGTTATTACGGCCTTATTAACAGGTGTTTTTAAAATGTGCTCTGCCCGCTTTTTTAATTCTTTTAAAATAAAAGAAGACAGCTCTGCGGGGGTATAAAACTTGCTGCCAGCCTGCACTTTTACCATCGCCTGGCTGGCATCATCAATTACCTTATAAGAAAAAAAAGAGGCGTTGTCTTTTATATCGTTATATGATTTACCCATTAACCGCTTGGCAGAAAAAATGGTATTTTGAGGTTCGGTAATTAAATATTTTTTTGCTTCTTCTCCAACAGTAACATTGCCAAATTCATCAAAATGTATTACAGACGGAACCAGTGAACTACTGTTGTGCTCCTTCAACGCAACCGGCTGTTTAGTTTCCGGATGTATGATTGCCACCAAACTATTGGTAGTGCCGAGATCTATCCCCACTATTATTTCTTCCTGCTGCAAACTACCCGTTGCTATATTGATACCAATTTTTGCCATAATATTTTTCTGCCTGGTTGAATAAATGTATTTGCTGCAAAAGTAACAAATAATGAAGGGCTCATTTGATCAGGAACTGTTGTTCATTTGCGAGATCGGTAATTTAAAATGACATCCTAACAGATCTCCTTGCAGAGTGACGGATTAACTATTTACCGTACAAAAAAATCCCCCCGCAAATGCGAGGGGATCCAATTCTATTTTAGTACGTTGATTGCTTAATAATTTTTGACACTGAGCTCTACCCGGCGATTTTTAGCTCGTCCGGCAGCTGTTTTATTGTCCGCTACCGGTTTATCCTGGCCGTAACCATTGGCTGTTAGCCTGGCTGCATCAATCTTTTTACTTTCTATATACGCAGCCACTGCTTTAGCCCGGCTTTCGCTTAAAAGTTGGTTCTTATCTGCCTTACCTGTATTATCTGTATGCCCATCAATAGCTAATTTATAAGATGGATTATCAGCTAAAATTTTTGCCACCTCATTCAATGATTTGAATGACTTTGGTAACAGTTTGGAACTGCCGGTAGAAAAGAAAATATTTTTCGCTGCCACGTTGATTTTTTCAATCACCTTTTTATCAATTACAGGGCAACCAAAATTATCTGCCGTACCCACTTCATTGGGACATTTGTCATCTTCATCATTTACTCCATCCCCGTCTGTATCCGGTACAGGACAACCCTGGTAGCGGGCTACACCGGCAACAGCAGGGCATTTATCGTTTTCGTCATTGATGCCGTCATGATCGGCATCGGGTACAGGGCAACCATTATAACGTGCAAGACCGGCTACGTCCGGACATTTATCATCCGCATCAGTAATACCATCACCGTCTTTATCAGGGCATCCCTGCAAAGAAACAACGCCCGCTACATCAGGACATCTATCCAGGGAATCTACAATACCATCGCCATCCCTGTCTTTCACCGGCGCAGCTACCGGAACAGGCAATTGTTTTGGGGCAACCTCTTTTTTCGGAAAAAGATTACCTCCAATTCCAATACTATGGTAGAAATGATAGTTAACTGTTTCAGTCACCCGCATCCGGTATTGCGAGTTTAAAATAACAAAAGCATCCTTGGCAATATTGAACTGCAAACCTACTCCCAGGGGGATAAAAGCACCGTAATAACCTCTATATTTAGATGCACCCACACCACTGGTAAGAAAAGGAGAAACAAAATATTTATCAGTCAGCAGTTTTACATTTACGGTAGCAGCTACTTCCATTAAAAAACTTTCATTGATCGAAACGGGCGCTCCGGGAACTGGATAGTTGAGAAAAGATCCGGCAGCCGTTGCAACAAAATCTGCGTGTTCACTTAAGCCCTGTATGTAGCTAAGCCCGATACCTCCTTTTAACCTGCCACTGGCAGAATAATTTTTTAATGCCGTAGCCAATCCCGAAGACCTGATTTCTGAAGCTGTTTGAAAATCGTTTTTCAACAAATGAATTGCAAATGAAGGTTGCCTGGTGTAATCCGTTTGGCCGTATGTAGTAGCAGTCAAAATAACGGCTGACAAGTATACAATGAATTTTTTCATATGAAGTGCAGTTTTGCTGAAGACAAAAGTAACTGCTTAGGATTAAATCTTAAAATTAATTACCGACACTTGTTTCTGTGCTATTACAGCTGTGGCCTTGTCTTTCCAAGCACTTCTACTTTTACTTTTACAATACCCTGTGATTTGTAACCAAGTGAAATTGCTGTTGCCCTTGTAAGGTCAACAATACGTTTCATTTTCGGATGCATCCTGTCATTGACTTTTACAATGGCGGAGTTGCCATTTTTTACATTGGTTACTTTTATCCAGGTGCCGAAAGGTAATATGTTACAAGCGCATGTTAATTTGTCCTGGCTAAAAATTTCGCCACTTGCTGTTTGTCGGCCGTTGAACTTGTTGGCATAAAAACTTGCAGTACCATATAAAATCCGCCTGGAGGCATGAACGGGCTTGCTTTCTTTTGCGGTTGACTGGGCGAAGGTGCCAGTATATTGATGCAGACAAAAGAACATAATAATAACAGACCTTACTGTAGGGTAAAAGTTTTTCATGCAAGGAAATTGAATCGTTGGTTAAGGGATTGGAGTTATTGGTTATTTATCAGTAAAATATTTTTCTCTGATTATCTTGTCTTCACCATAAATATCGTCATAAAATTTTATTTTACCATTCCTGGCCTCGCAGGTAAAATACCGGATGAATAATGATATTTTATTCTTCACCCCGATTCTTTTATTCTCTTTTCTGTCAAGCCAGCTCATAATCGAATCGGTAGTGTAACGTAAAGTTTCGCCTGGCTTTACATTCATGCTATCATTTCTTGCAATATAAAAAGCCAGTTTCTGCCATTCCTGTACTCTCACACAACCGTGACTCAACGCCCTGGTAGCATTCTTAAATAAGTAACGCTGATTGGTGTCATGTAAGTATACGGCATAGGCATTACTAAAATTAAATTTCATAATACCCAGTGCATTATCATCCCCGCTTCCCTGCATAATTTTATATGGAATGCCTTTGGTGTATTTGCTCCATTTTACATCGCTGCCGTTTACAGTTTCACCTTTATCGTTTACCAGGTGAAGCCCAATTCCATCTAAGTAGTTGGGATTAGTTTTGAGTTTGGGTAAATACTGCTTTACAATAATACTATTGGGTACCGTCCATGTTGGGTACGTAACCATATCTGTGATGTAGCTATTGAGCAAGGGTGTACGGGTAGCAGGCTTGCCACAAATAATTTTAGATTGTATCACAATTGTATCATGATCTATCAACTGCATGTAGTAGGCAGGTAGATTTACCCAGATATATTTTTCAGGCATTGAGTCAGGTAACTGCCTGTACCTGTCCAATGTAATGGCGATTCTTTTAAAGCGTTCAGCATCATTGTTGTTCAACGTTTTGATCAGGCCGGCAGAAATCATTCCATCCTGTTTGATTCCTTTAAGATGCTGAAATTTTTTAATAGCGGCCTTTAATTGCACAGTGTCCGGTAGGGAAGTCCCAGGTTCAATACACTTGCTTTCGCTAAGCCGTTTCTGCAATTTTTTTATAAAAGATAAAGAATCTTTTTCATCGTTGGTTTTAAAAGGATATGTAACGTAGGTATAGGTGCGCTTGTCCATACTGTCTAAAAACCGAGGTATACAGTCCTTTAATGCCCGGTAGCCCTCATTGGCAGGTTGCAATGCATTCAGTGCATTTGTAAGTTGCCCTGCAGATAATAAGTTTGCAAGCGTGGCTGAATAAAATGTGTCTGTCAATTCTTTCTTATTAAACGAAATACTGTCCTTGCTTAAATGCCCCTGCTTTAAATCCTTTACAAGATGTATAAAACCATCGGTCAGCATCAGGTCGGCCTTTGTCCATAGATTGGCATCCATTCGCTTCATGGAATCATTATCCAGTGAAGCTTTGATTTTTTGGAGTTTTTTAAAATGATAGTCATTAGGAAACAAGCCCTGCCACGCAGCATGTTCAATAAAATAATACAATGAATCTGCCAGCGGCTCCCACTTTTCTTTGTGACTCCATATATTATTAAAATCATTCCCTGCATAAAAACTATTTACGGGTCCGGTAAACTGCAAATGAATAGTGTCGCCGATATCGCCATTGTGCTGCAATGCATACTCTAGCACATCTTGAATAGTCTGGCTGGTTTGCTTATCCATTTTTTCCGGCGTACTAACTATAATCGGCTCATTGTGAGCTTTCCTATTGTGACAACCGCTTACGAAAAAAAACACGAAGACACAAAGAAGTGATAAAAGGTTATTCTTGAGATGGTTCATATATAAGGTAAATATTGCTAATTTTTGGAAACGGATATTCTCAGGAAAAACTAAAGTCATATAATTGCGATACAAGATAACAAATAGCATTAATATAGCGGTAGTTTACTGCCTCCTTTTTATGTGTCCCACAAGATTCAGTAGTATAAAATGCGCCTGCAGCTAATTATTGTAACTGTGATAAAGTAGTGATATTACAACGTAACACATCCTTGCATTAAAAATAGAAAGTATAAAAAAAATTGATAGAACCTTACAGCTTAAACTGCAATACCCTACAATTGATGATTTTGCACACCCGTAATTTGCCAGTACCTGCAAGCGTTTATACAAGCACAGCATCACCTCTGTACACCATTCTTTAAAATACATTTGTACCCGGGCCAAAAATATTCATGGGTTATTGTATTCAGGCAGAAGTTTTTTGGTACTATAAAAAATGCAAAAGCCTGTTACCATTGAAATGATAGCCACGGCATATTTGTTTATATTGTGATCTAATCCCCGCTTTTAATGAAGGAGTCCGATAATTTTAAAGAATACATTACCGCTTTTGAAGCCAGGCTTGATCATGTTATAATTAATGATATTTCCCCCGAATTGTACTGCAAAAAATATTTGGCGCATCTTTTAAAACATAAAAAATATTACCTGTCCATTTATGCGGATGTGTTGCAAAAAGTGGTCCGGCATGGTGTACAAGACAAGGCAAATATTGTATTGGTAGATTTTGGAGCGGGTAATGGGCTGTTGGGCCTATTTGGAAAATTCTGTGGATTTAAAAAAGTTTTTGTCAACGACATTGATGAGAAGTTTGTACATGCTGCCAGACGCCTTGCTGAGCAACTGGAAATTAAAATGGATGGGTATATACCTGGCGATATCAACGCTGTAAAAGCCCATTTTAAAAATGAAGCGCCGGATGCGGTTGCAGGGACAGATGTAATTGAACATATCTATAGCCTGGAAGAATTCTTCGCCTGTATTCAGCAAATGAACCAATTGATGATCACAGTTTTTACAACTGCATCCAACCCTGCTAATTTTTTAAAAGTTAATAGTTTAAAAAAGCTGCAGCTAAAAGACGAACTGGAAGGAGGAACGCCCGATGACGATGTTTTATTTGGGGAAACTGCCTTGCAACCTTTTATAAAAATACGGGAAGCAATTATCGGGAAATATAGCAGTGGCTTAAACTGTGTTATTGTTAAGGAGCTGGCGAAAGCTACAAGGGGTAAAAACGAACTTGATATTGCAGGGGCAGTTAAAGAATTCAGCGTATCTGGAAAGATGCCTTTACCACCCACAGGTACAAATACCTGTAACCCCATCAGCGGCAGCTGGACTGAAAGAATATTGTCCCTGGAGGAGTATACCCGCATTTATAACGCCTTCGGCTTTAGCATTCAATTCTACAATGGCTTTTACAATGTATATGACGGCGGTATCAAAAAATATTTAAAAAAAATGCTGAATGCGGCTATCGCTATTGCAGGCAATACAATTGCTCCATATATCGTGATTGTAGGTTACCCGATAAACAGGCAAATTAAATTACGCAATGATTCAATACCTACCCCTAAATAATGGGAAAGAAACAATTGCGCCAGCAAGGTGGGTAAGTTTTTTAAACTATGCGGCGGATATTCTGTTCCAGCATCATCAAATCAGCTAAAACAAAGGCTGTTACTGCTTCCAACACAACTGGCACCCTTAACGCGATGCAAAGATCATGTCTGCCTTTTACGGAAAAATCTTCAGTTTCGCCAGTTTCTATATTGAGCGTGTGTTGAATTTTTGGAGTGGAAGATGTGGGTTTGATAGCTATCCGGAATACCAGTTCGTTGCTATTGCTAATGCCACCAACAATGCCACCTGCGTGATTGGTCACAGTTTTTCCGCTACTGTCAGCAATGGCATCATTGTGCTCACTGCCGTACATGCGGGCGGCCGCAAACCCGGTTCCAAATTCAATCCCTCTTACCGCAGGTATTGCAAAAACAGCGTGGCCAATCATCGATTCTGCTGAATCAAAAAATGGTTCGCCCAAACCAACGGGTAAGCCATTTACTTTACATTCCACAATGCCTCCAATAGTATCTTTCGCATCAATGGCTTTTTGCAGACCAGCTTCCATATCTGTTTCGCCACCTATTTCAAGTATGGTGGATACGATGCTGATGTTAGTTAATAATTTCTTCGCTACCACGCCTGCAGCAACCAGGCAAACGGTAAGCCTTCCGCTGAAATGGCCTCCGCCCCTGTAATCTTCAAAGCCGCCAAACTTTTTTGTAGCAACAAAATCTGCATGTCCGGGTCTTGGTACCGCCCGTTGCTTTTCATAATCGCCGCTGCGGGTATTGGTATTGTCGAACAGGATGGTGATGGGAGCGCCGGTCGTTTTACCGTTATACACGCCATTCATAATCCTCGGCAGGTCGGCTTCCTTACGGGGTGTGGTTCCTTTAGCTCCTGCTTTTCTTCTTTCAATGTCAGCGGTAAAATCATCCACAGCCAATGGCATACCTGCAGGGCACCCATCAATATTAATACCCACACATTCGCCGTGCGATTCTCCAAAAATGCTTACCCTGAATATTCTTCCGAAACTGTTCATAAATGTTATCTGGTTACCCTGTCACTTCATTTCAACAGGCTTTATTGTTTATACTAAACTTAATTGAACCGCTGCTAATTAACCGCTGCACCTAATTGCCTTAAGTGTTGATAAAAGCCGGGATAGGATTTATCAATTGCCTCCGCATCCTTGATGGTGGTTACTCCCCTTGCTTTTAAACCCGCAACTGCGCAGGCCATCGCAATCCTGTGATCATGATGAGAATAAACGGAAGCGCCATGAACACCATGACCACCCTCTATTAACATCAAATCATCCTGCAATGTTATTTTAATCCCCATTTTACCAAACTCTTCCTGTAAGGTTAATCCCCGGTTACTTTCTTTATGTGCTAAACGCCTAACGCCTTCAATTGCAGTAGTACCGTTACAATACGCGGCTAATGCAACAAGCGGCGGAAATAAATCGGGACAATCGCTAGCATCAAAGTGAAAAGCTTTTAAGCCGCTGCTGCCTGTTGCCGGCAAACCAATTTCTATCTGCTTTTCTTGTATGGAAATGCTGCTACCGCAATCAATTAACGCCTTCAAAATTGCTTTATCTGCCTGCGTAGAATGAGTATCTAATCCTTCTACGGTTATCTTACCTGCAACTGCGCCTGCCACCAATAAAAAAGCTCCGCCGCTCCAATCCCCTTCAACCGTATATTTAATGAGTTTACCGGTTTCATTTCTTACTGGGTTCACCACAAACGATTCATAATTGTTGTTAACAACATCATACCCGAAATGATGCATCACCTGCAAGGTAAGATCGATGTATGGTTTGCTTTTTAACCCGGTTACTTTGATGGTTACCGACTCGCTGGCAGCATTTCCATACGCCATCAACAAGCCCGTTAAAAATTGAGAACTCAGCGATCCATCAATGGTAATGTCTTTGGGCTGCAACGGGCCGGTTATTTCAATGGGCAGTTTGCCGTTGTTTGATTGAATGGCAATATCCAGTTGCGGAAAGATGTCATCAAAAAAATTCATTGGCCTCGTCAACAGGCTGCCAGTGCCATTGATACGAATTGGGTTTTGGCTTAACGCGGCAATAGGTGCAAACATACGGATACCTAAACCACTTTCGCCGCAGTTTATTTCACTGCCTGATGGCTGAACTCCGTTACTGTCAACAGTTATATAATTATCAGCAGCAGATGCGATAGTGGCCCCAAGTAGTTGAATTACTTCCAACGCCGCAAGGTCATCATTGCTTTTACCCGGATTTTCAATAATTGTTTTACCCTTATTCAACAGGGCAGCGGCACAAGCACGCTGCATAGAACTCTTGGATGTGGGCGCACTAATAATTCCTGAAACAGCAGAAGGTTGAATGGTTACAGTCATGATTATACTTAAGTCTTTGCAAAAGTTAGGGAACGTATGTGTGTAATTAGTTCCATAACAGGTTCTGTTTAACGGATCAAATTTTCCAGTTCGTTCATGCCAATAGGTTGAATCATAGCCTGCCCTATTTTATTCAGCAGGATGAAATTCATTGTATTGCTAGACCGCTTTTTATCCATTTTTAGTATTTCCCAAATCTTTTCTTTATCAAAGTCAAATTGTGTTGGTAGCTGATATTGTTCCAGCAACTCTTTTATTTGGTTGGCTTCGGAAGTAGAAAAATTATTTACAGATACTGAAATATCTGTAGCGGCCATCATGCCAATACTTACAGCATGTCCATGTGGAAGCTGGTACATATTTTCGATAGCATGCCCCAGTGTATGGCCAAAATTTAAGAGCTTACGGTCGCCCTGTTCAAACTCATCATTTACTACCACGGCTGTTTTTATCTGAACATTTTTTTCAATAAGTGCTGCCAGTTTATTTGCATCGGATTTAAAACTTTCGATTGACTCCTTTTGCAGCAATTCAAATAAAGCGGTATCTTTTATACAGGCATGTTTAATTACTTCAGCAAAGCCATTGATCCATTGGTCTGTGGGCAAGGTTTGCAAAAGCGCATAATCGAATAATAAAAACTCTGGTTGTTTTATCAGCCCCACCAGGTTTTTATATATGCCAACATCCACCCCGTTTTTACCACCAATTGAAGCATCAACCATTGCAAGAATAGTAGTTGGTACAAAACCAAACTTTACACCCCGCATGTAGATACTGGCGGCATAGCCCGTAATATCTGTTACCACACCACCACCAACGCCCACAATAAAAGTGTTTCTGTCTGCATTTTTTGCTATCAGTTCTTTCACGATGAAATCAACCGTTGACTGCTGTTTATGCTCTTCACCTGCCGGCAGCACAATGGTCTGCCAGCCATCAAATAATGTTTGATGGCTCTGAAAAACATTGCTATCTGTAATTAAGACAGTTTTTTGTCTGCTTACAACCTGTTCAAGATGAGCAAACGTGGCGTCAAAATAATATACACCATCAAAATTTCCACCAGCGGGTAACGCCTCGGCAGAACCTGACAATGAGGAAACCTTTATAATTTTCATACAACAACCTTAATAAAAAATTAGCATCCTGAGTAATGTCTTACTCCTCTCAATCAAATCAAAAATTCTTTGTTAATTGCAAAAATAATTTCTCCAACTTTTTAACTATTCATCACCTTGTTTTGATGGTTGATACTTTCCAAATGCACTGCATCAAAATATTTGGTGATAAAGTCCTGGCTTAACCCCAGTTTATCGCCTTTGTTAATCGCCTTCTGCAAAATATCATTCCATCGGTTGGTTTGCAAAATGGTTATGTTATTCGCTCTTTTATATTCACCAATTTTATCAGCAATTTTCATGCGCTGCGCAATCAATGCAAGCAACTCATCATCTACATGATTGATTTGCTCACGAAGTGTGGCAAGGGCGGTAATGAACTCCTGCTTGTCTGTTGCTTCGGAACGCCAGATCAATGCATCCAGCATTTCAGATAAGCGTTCGGGGGTTATTTGTTGTTTTGCATCACTCCACGCATTATCAGGATCAATATGGCTTTCAATCATCACGCCATCAAAATCAAGGTCAATACTTTTTTGAGAAATTGACTGCAGATTAGTTCTGTTACCACAGATATGAGAAGGATCGCAGATTAAAATCATTTCCGGAAAACGACGCTTCATTTCGATGGGCAAATGCCACATAGGAGCGTTACGGTACTCTGTGTTTCCGTAGTTTGAAAATCCCCGGTGTATCATACCAACTTGTTTAATTCCTGCTTTCTGTATGCGCTCAATAGCTCCAGTCCACAGTTCAAGATCAGGATTAATGGGATTTTTAATCAGCACAGGTACATCAACACCACGCAGGGCATCTGCTACTTCCTGCACACTAAAAGGATTTACGGTTGTTCTTGCACCAATCCAAAGCATGTCAGTATCAAAATGCAATGCATCTTCCACATGTTTTGCGGTAGCAACTTCCACAGTAGTTGGCATGCCCGTAATTTTTTTCGCCTGGGCCATCCACGATAAGCCTTTTGCGCCAATTCCTTCAAATAAACCTGGCTTTGTGCGGGGTTTCCAGATGCCTGCACGTAGTACATCTACCTTACCTGTTTTAGCAAGCCGGGTAGCAGTTTCAATCACCTGCTCTTCTGTTTCGGCACTGCACGGGCCACTAATAATTAATGGGCGCTTGGTCCATTTTTCCTGCATTAACTGTTTCATTGTCTTGTTTTCTGTTTGCATTGTAAAATTAGTTTTTGTTACCAACATTTATTCGTCCTATTTGTACAGTTACTCTAATTGTAACCATTCTCTTTTATCGTAAACTCCGTCAATTCACAGTCAATACCCTTTGTGTCCTCCCTCATTAATACCATTCTCCCATAATAGTAACTCTGCTTATCGCTGATTCAACTTCCGGCCTGCCGGATCTTCCAATCTTTAAAACTCAATTCAAATTTTATTTCTTTAGTTCCGTGCAATCCTGTTTCTTTCCAGCCCTGCAGTGCATAAAATTTTGCAGCTCTTGTATTGGGAGTTGTACCCAACCAAATGTCATCCTGCTCCTGACCAAAATACCAGTGCAACATACAATCATGTAATTTTTTTCCGATCCCTTTTGCTGCAAAATCCGGATGAACAAACAATGCCCAAACATTTTTCTCTGTCAAGTCCACAATGGAAAAACCAGCCACCCGGTCTTGTACCATACAAACCCAGCCTTTGCCACGATTAAACAAATAATTATAATAATCGGCCTCCGTTACCAATGACGGGTTGCTCAATGTATTTTCCTTTACCGCAAGCCTCACTTCCATCAGTTGCTTTATATCATCCTTTTGCGCTTCTCTAAAAATCATCACAAAAAACTATTGAAAAATTCTTTTTATCTTATTTGCATTTTCCATCAGCTCAGTCAGGTATTCGATATTTTCTTTTTCCAGGCTTGCCTTAAATTTTCTTAACTGCGTAATATGTTCATTCAACACATCCAATACGTTTTCCCTGTTCTGCATAAAGATGGGTGCCCACATGGCCGAATTACTTTTTGCCAAGCGCACCGTACTTTCAAAACCACCGCCTGCCAGTGCAAAAATTGCTTCATCTTCCTTTTCTTTTTCTAATACTGTATTGGCCAACGCAAAAGAAGTGATATGTGAGATATGACTGATGTAGGCCGCATGTATATCATGACTGTGCGCATCCATATAAACGATGTTCATGCCCAATGCCCTGTAAATATTTTCAACAGCGTTTACAACGCTTTCATCCGTTTGTTCTTTTTCACAAATTACACAGGCTCTTCCTTCAAAAGCACCTCTCACTGCGGCTTCCGGCCCACTATACTCCGTACCCCACATAGGATGCGTAGCTATAAAGCGGTGCCGCATAGGATGACCTTTTAACGAATCACACAATGCAAATTTGGTTGACCCTGCATCTGCGACCATCTGATTTCCAGTAATCAAATCCATTATTTGTTTCATTACTACAACTGTTGCATCTACCGGAATTGCTACATAAATAAAATCACTTTGTTTTACAGCTTCTTCCAGCGGCAGGGCTTCATCGATAATACCCAATGCTTTTGCCTTTTCTAAACTGGCCGCCGTTCTACTTACACCAATTATTTTTTTTGCGAATCCTTTTTCCTTCATGGCCAATGCAAAGGAACCGCTTATTAAGCCCACGCCCACAATAGTAACAACATCTGTTTTAGCCTCGCCAACAAACGGTTGTAAAGCCTGTCCATTGGTGGCCTGAATATTTGTATTCATCAATTCTTTATCTTCCATTGTATAAACAATCTTAATTTATTGCAGCCTTTTATTTTTGCAAACCTATTTTTTTAATGCGCTCAATTGCATCTGTTATTTTTTCTTCACTGCTGCATAAACTGATTCTTATATAACCATTCCCCGCACTTCCAAAGATGCCCCCCGGAGTTATAAATACATTTGATTCGTACAACACTTTATCGCTTAATGCATATCCGTCTTTATATCCTTGCGGAATGGCTGCCCACATAAATAAACCCACCTGGCTCTCGTCGAATGTGCATTGCAGTAAATTCAACAGATCAACTACTTTTCTTCTTCTTCCACTGTAGACCGCATTTACTTCTTTGTGAAAACTGGCGGGCAATTGCAATGCCTTTGCTGCTGCCAGCTGCAGGGGCAAAAACATACCGCTATCCATATTACTTTTAAACCGTAATACTTCATTTATTCTTTGCCGGGCACCGGCAAGTATGCCTATCCTCCACCCTGCCATATTATGAGATTTGCTCAAGCTGTTCAGTTCTATTGCAACGTCCAAAGCCCCTTCAACACTTAGCAAGCTCGCCGGCGTATCATTTAAGATAAAGCTGTATGGATTATCATGCACCAATAAAATGTGGTGTTTTTTTGCAAAGGCAACCAATTGCATAAATAAATCCTGTGATGGTAATTGACCGGTTGGCATTTGAGGATAGTTTACAAACATCAGCTTTACTTTTTGTAAGTCTGTTTTTTCCAGTGCCGAAAAGTCAGGGTACCAGTTATTTTCTTTTGTAAGCGTATATGCTTCCACGTTAGCCCCGGCAATCTTTGCAGCGCTCATGTAAGTAGGATACCCGGGATTAGGTATTAAAACAGTATCACCCGGATTTAAATACGTCATACAAATGTGCATGATACCCTCCTTACTGCCTATCAGCGGCAGTATTTCTGTATCGGCATCCAGTACAACGTTGTACCACCTTTTATACCATTCAGCAACTGCCTTTCTTAACACAGGGCTGCCTTTATAATTCTGGTAACCATGTTGGCCCGGCTTAACAGCTTCTTCATGCAATGTTTTTATTACATCAGGATGAGGGGGCAGATCAGGGCTGCCTATTCCCAGGTTAATTACCTGCTTACCTGCTTTATTTAAGTCATCTATTTCTCTTAGTTTTTGAGAAAAATAATATTCACCAATACCTTCCAGCCTTTTTGCAACAGTCATTTCAATTACTTCACTGGTGACTGGCGCAACGGCATTTGCTGTTGTTGTTTGGGTCGAAATCGTTTCTTTGCTCATGCTTTGTTCTTTAACACTAAAAAAAATTGCCTGTATTTTATGCCTTTACTTTTGTTTTATTTTCTGGCTTTGCGAAGGCAAAGGAACAGCTTTTCCATTTTTATAGATACCATATATTTTTACTTCTTCTGTAATCGGTTCAATTTTTTTGATCAGGTTATAAAATTGTTCTACTGTATCGAACTCAACATCCGCATGAAAGGAATATTTAAAATCGCTGCCAGGTATTGGGAAAGACTGCAATTTGCTGAGGTTAATGCCAGCATCGGCAATATTGGTTAATACCCTGGCTAAACTGCCTTTTGAATGGTCTGTATGAAAATTGATAGAAGCCTTGTCAGCACCAGGTATTGCTTCTGCCTCGCCCGCTTTTTGCAGTATTAAAAATCGGGTGTAATTATTTTTTAACGTATGAATGTTTGGGGCTATAATACTAAGATCATAAATTTCTGCGGCCAGTTTACTTGCAATGGCAGCCACATGCTTGCTTCTGTGCTGATGAACCTGTTTGGCGCTTAGTGCCGTATCTTCTTTTTCAACAAGTTTCCAATTGTATTTATCTAAAAATCCAAAACATTGCTGAATAGCCATTGGATGAGAATGCACTTCTCTGATATCGCCTAACTCAACACCAGGGTTTACCATCAAATGCTGGTTAATCTGTAAATAAACTTCGCCAACAATGGTGAGGTTACTTTTTTGCAGCAAATTATAATTGGGTAATATACTTCCCGCAATAGAATTTTCTATGGCCATTACACCGCCATCGCTCTTCCTTTTATTGCCGGCTATCTCTATTACTTCCTTGAAAGTGGAGCAGCAGATCACTTCAACCGAGTTGCCAAAAAAAATTCTTGCAGCTTCCTGGTGAAAACATCCTTCAAATCCCTGGATAGACACCTTTCGTTGTGTACTACGTTCAACTACCTCATTTCCGTTAACTGCATTGTGCGGCTCACCCATTTACTGTTAATTTTTAAATTTGCCCAGATGGCTTATAAACAAAAATCCCGACCTTTTTAGCCGGGATTCTTTTTATGTTAATCTGTTTTAATTGTTTTCAGTGCTTAACAAAAGACTCCCGGTCTATTTTTAAAATAGAAGCTAAAATAAAATCGGGTGTAAGTTGTAGCTGTTGTCATTTGAAAATCGAAAGTAGATCAATATTTTGAATCAGCCAATAATTTTGCAAAAAATATAATGATACGTTGAAAAAATGTCACCAAAGCAGTTGATTGCTTTAATTATATTTATCATGAACCGGTTATAATGGCTATAAAAGTAGACGCCCCTAAGAATAGGGGCGACTTTAACGATTGCTTGCCATATGAAAATCTTTATATAAAACCGGTATTTTACAAGCAATAAACCGGTCAGATAATTATTTCTTTACTTTAACTGAATCCATTTTCTTTGCGGCAGTGTCCATCTTTGCAGCAGCAGAATCCATTTTCTTAGCAGCAGTATCCATTGCTGGCATAGCAGCTTTAATTGAATCAGCAGTCTTTGCAGAATCAATAGAAGTTGTTGCAGGTGTTTCAGTTGAGCTATTACAAGCCGTAAAAGATGCAGCGATTGCTAATACAAAAAGTACTTTTTTCATTTTTTGAGTTTTAATTTGTTTATTTATAACGGTTAATACAGGTTGGTAAAAAAGGTAACCCGACTTTTTTTAAAATCTTTTTTTTCGTTGCTTTGGGTTACTATTGCAGCCAGTAACGTATTAATATAAGCCGGGTGAGTACTATAGAACACGATCAATTATTATTAAAGGGATTAGCCGAAAACGATAAAAAGTCTATCGAAACTATTTATCGCCAGAATTATTCAATGATTCAAAGTTTTGTACTCAACAACAATGGTTCGGCAGATGACGCAAGGGATATTTTTCAGGAGGCGATGGTAGTATTATATGAAAAGGCAAAATTGTCATCATTTTTACTGAGTTGCCAGCTTAAAACATACCTGTATTCAATTTGCCGGCGTTTATGGTTGAAACGTTTGCAACAAATGAGCAAATTCAGCACACAGGTAGAAAACCTGGAGGAAACGGTGGCTGTAGAGGAGGAAATTGAAGAACATGAAAAAGTTAACAACGATTTTATTTTAATGGAACATGCCATGAATAAAATTGGAGAGCCTTGCAAAAGTTTGCTGGACGCTTATTATCTGCAAAAAAAGAATATGCTGGAAATAGCCGGTGAGTTTGGCTATACCAATGCTGATAATGCTAAAACCCAGAAATACAAATGTTTGGTACGATTGAAGAAGCTATTTTTTGCACAATATAAAAACGCATAATTGAGATGGAAGATATTTTACTTTTAGAAGCTGTTGAGCGATACCTGGCAGGTGAAATGAACCTGCAGGAAAAAAGTGTGTTTGAAGATTTGCGTAAAAAAAATGCAGAGCTGGATCAATTGGTTGTAGAACATACTTATTTTTTACAGGGGCTGGATAAATATGGTACACTCAAATCATTTAAACACACCCTGCTGGAAGTGGAATCCAACCTGGCAAGCGAGGGACTGATGGCAACCCCTGCACTAAAGGGCAAAGCCAAAGTACTCAGTTTATGGAACAAGTATAAACGAAGCATGGCTGTGGCTGCGTCTATTGCAGGCTTTATTTCTTTATTAACCCTTGGGCTTACTATTACTTATACCAAAAAATATGGTAACGAAAGTTATTACGAACTGGTAAAGGAGATTACCAAGACCAACAAAGAAATAATTGTATTGAAGAGTAAAAATGTACTACCTGCAATTCCAATAAAGCCTGAACCAAAAGTTGATTTTATGGGCTCAGGATTTTTAATAGATGGAAAAGGTTACCTCGTTACCAATGCCCATGTAATAAGTAAAATGAAAAATATTTATGTTGAAAATACAAAGGGACAATACTATAATGCGGTCGCTGTGTATACTGACAATAATGTTGACCTTGCAATTTTGAAGATTAATGATACTGCTTTCAGGGCTGTGACTAATTTACCGTACAGCATTAAAAGGTCCAATTCTGATTTAGGTGAGCAGTTTTTTACTTTAGGGTTTCCGCGGAAAGAGATTGTGTATGGCGAAGGATATGTAAGTGCGAAGTCTGGAAGTGATGGAGATACCACCTCGTACCAGTTAACCGTTTCTGCCAATCCGGGAAACAGTGGCGGCCCCGTCATCAATCGCAACGGGGAGATTATAGGCATCATCACCGCAAAGGATTCAAAAGCGGATGGTGTTGTATATGCAGCTAAATCAAAGAACATCTTTAATTTGTTGGATAAAATAAAACCAGAGGAAAAATATCAGTTAAAAACTCCCGTCAACACAACTTTGAAAGGCCTGGACAGGGTTCAGCAAGTTAAAAAAATGGAAGAATTTGTGTATATGGTGGTTGGTAATTAGAAATATAAAATCATAAAATAAAAGAAGCGGTCTTGTAATAGACCGCTTCTTTTATTTTACTTTAGCAAGTTTCAACCAGCTGTGATATTAAGCCCATAAATTAGATGGATATTGTCCATCCGCCACCAACTTATCAACACTGGCTTTTACTTCAGGTGCATCTTCTTTATACGTTACTCCAAACCATTGTGCTGAGGTAGGTATTACTTTTACATCACCTTCCTTATTTTTTACCACTTTATCTACCACCAAAGGAATAAAGAATTCGCCTTTAGGGTTATGAAGCTCCCTGTCTAAAAATTCACCAAAATAATTCTCGCTTTGGGTAATAAAGTTGGGGGAGAATGCGAAGAAATTCATGCTTACGCTGGAATCTTCACTTACTTCATGTAAACCAGTTTCATCTTCATAAGTAATGATGCCTTGCTCATTGCGATAGATTTTTGTTCGCTCATTAATATCTACCAGATTGCCGTTTGAATCTACATTGCAAACGCCGCGGCTAACACTGCCGTTGTCACTTAATGTCTTCTTTAACTCATACCCTATAATAGCGTAATTGTTATCAGCAACCTGCGTAGTTAAAAATTGGTATGCTTTCTCAAAGCCATCCCGGCCATAAAAATCATCTGCATTAATGACTGCGAAAGGTTCTTTTACTATTCCCTTGCAGCAGAGCACGGCATGAGCTGTACCCCATGGCTTTTTTCTTTCTTCCGGAATTTGCCTGTTGCCGGTAAATTTCGATAATTCCTGGAAGGCAAATTCAACCTCAATTTTCCCTTTCAATTTAGTTGCAAAATTTTCTTTAAACATATCCAAAAATTCTTCGCGGATAATAAAGACTACTTTGCCAAATCCTGCCCGGATGGCATCGTAAATCGAATATTCCATGATGGTTTCGCCGCTTGGGCCAAAACCCTGTACCTGTTTCATACTACCATAGCGGCTGGCCATACCCGCTGCTAATACCACAAGAGTTGGTTTCATTTTGTAACTAGTTTGTTCCTGCTTATAACAGGATGTTTAGGAATTGTCTCAATATCAGTTATGAGTACTTAGAATTAACATTGAAACATTGAATTATATTGCGATGCGAAAATAAACTAATAGGTGAATAAAATGCTGTTTGACACTGCAAAAATTTCTGTTGATATTGTTGAAAACGATTGTTTGATCAGAAAAAACATAAGTGTATCTGTATTGAGGTTAGATAAAATTCATCCTGTCGCATCTGGCAATAAACTCTTTAAACTCCATTATTTTTTGCAGGATGCGTTGGCTTCTTCTCAACAAGGCCTTGTCACGTTTGGAGGTGCTTATTCCAATCACCTTTTAGCAACGGCTTTTGCATGTACAGCCGCCGGATTAAAAAGCATTGGCCTGGTACGTGGAGAAAAACCAGACAAATTATCGCCAACCTTACAGGCCTGTATACAATATGGAATGAAGTTGCATTTTTTATCAAGGGCAGAATACAGTAACAGACAAGCAGATAATTCTATGAACCAGTTTCAGGAAGAGTGGAAAAATTTTACACTGGTTCCGGAAGGGGGTTATCATGCAAAAGGTGCTGCCGGCGCGGCTTTGATAACACAGCTGATTGAAGAAGATACGACCCATATATGCACGGCATTGGGTACAGCAACTACGCTGGCCGGATTAATGAAAGGTGCAAAAAAAAAACAGCAAATAGTTGGAGTTCCTGTATTAAAAGGAATGACAGACATTGATAAAAGAATTGCTTACTTAACCGGAACACCCAATACGGCCACATTGCTGAACGATTATCATTTTGGCGGGTATGCAAAAAAAACACCTGCCTTATTGCACTTTATGAATACATTTTACGAAGAAAATAACATACCGACTGACTTTGTTTACACTGCAAAAATGATGTTTGCCGTATTGGATAGTGTTGAGAAAAATGTATTCCCGGAGGGGAGTAAAATTGTTTGTCTTCACACAGGTGGTTTGCAGGGCAACTCGTCATTGCGAGCTGGCACGTTAATTTTCTGATATGTTTTAATGGCTTACTATCTTTGTGTTTAAAACAAAAAAACTGTTTCCGCGTTCAAAGTAAATTATGCGCAAATTTTTGTTGTCCTTTATTATCATTGCTGCCTTTGCCGGGCATTGTCTTGCCCAGGATACACTGCCCCGCATCTCCGTAAAAAATATCAGCAATCAAATAATCATCAGTTGGAAAAATAATTATGGCGTTAAAATCGCCAATATCAATATCCAGCGCTCAGCCGATAGTATTAAAAATTTTACAACTATCGGAACAGTGCTCAATCCCCTGAATAAAGAAAATGGATATGTGGATGGTAAAGCCCCCAATCCTAGTATGTTCTATCGCGTATTTGTAGCATTTGAAGGAGGCACTTATATTTTTTCACGTTCACAGAAACCTGTTATTGAGCTTCCGAAACAAATCGACACGGCCAGTGTAGTAAGACAAAATACTGAATACCAAAAAAACGTAATGGACTTTACAACTCCTGTAGCCTTACAGCCTGCTCAGGAAAAACCAGATATATCAAACCCGGGTGAAGATCTCTTGCCTCCGACAAAAAAATTTTTCAAACCCAAGCCTCCAACGGGATTTGTACCGAGTAAATTCATTTATGCCAACAGGGAAAACAATCTCATTGTAAGCCTGCCCGATGCAGACAAAGAAAAATTTTCTCTGTATTTTTTTGACGAAAAAGACAAGCTGGTATTTGAGATAAAAAATATAAAAGAATCTTACCTTATTGTAGAAAAAGTAAATTTTTTACACACTGGCTGGTTTTACTATCATTTATATGATGATGGTATTTTACTGGAGAAATACAAGTTCTATATTGCGAAAGATGGCTGGGTTGGGCCGCCACCACCTGAAACAAAAAGGCCCATCATGACCGAGCCTCAATAATCATTATTGCAATTCAACGCCAAACACAATTTCAAAATTGGCTTTAACTTTTTGCTTAACCTCTTCGTAATTTAAAGTTCTATAGAGTTCTTTTTGAAGGGAAGTAACCTTTTTGTTTTCTATTCCGCAGGGAATTATGGTGTCAAAATAAGAGAGGTCTGTATTTACATTCAACGCAAATCCATGCATGGTTATCCAGCGGCTGCAGCGCACGCCCATGGCGCAAATTTTCCTTTCTTTACCCGCTATGCCTGCATCCATCCATACCCCCGTCTCGCCTTTACTGCGTTCGCCTTTTAAACCGTACTCCTGCATGGTAAGTATAATTACTTCTTCCAACGCCCTTAGGTATTTGCCAATATCTGTATAAAATTTCTCGAGATCGAGAATGGGATACCCTACAATTTGTCCGGGCCCGTGAAAAGTGATATCCCCGCCCCTGTTTGTCTTATAGTATTGTATGCCCCGCTTCTTCATCTCCGGTTCGCTGATCAAAATATTTTCAACATGGCCACTTTTTCCTAAGGTCAGTACCGGCAGGTGTTCGCAGATGAGAAAATAATGTTGCGTTTCGGGTTTAGTATCTGCGACAGACTCCTTAAGCAGGCTAATATTTTCGGCAACCAACCCAGGTGCTCCCATTTCCCTATTCCTTATTACCGCCTTTATATGTACATTTTCCTGAAACAGCTTTTCCTGGTAATCCCATGCCGACTGGTAATCGGTTAAACCCAGGTCTTTAAACAATACTATCTGCTTAGTCAATGTAATTAGTTTATTTTGCAAAGTTAATTGAATGCAGGATTAGTATTTGGTGCCAGGTATTGAGTGTTTAAATATTCAAGACTGTGAATAACTGCTGAAAAAGAACTATTTGTCAGATGGTTGGATATCGATGGCACTCGATTCTCAATTGTCCATTATATAAAATGAGTTTAATAAAATAAAAATGAGCAACGAAATAGCTGTAGAAGATGACTTGCAGGAAAGTGAAGAATTGTATGAACGACTGGTGATTGATATCCCAAAAGGCCAGGAAGCACTTCGCATTGATAAATTTTTGATGCATCGTATTGAAGGTGCTACCCGCAATAAAATACAACAAGGTATTGACAACGAGATGGTGCTGGTGAATGATAAACCAGTAAAGGCCAATTATAAAGTAAGGCCCTACGATAAAATTGTTGTTTTCGATAACCGGCATCCCGACAGCAATGATATCATCCCTGAAAATATACCGTTAAATATCGTTTTTGAAGATGATGATGTATTACTCATCAACAAACCAGCCGGTATGGTGGTACACCCCGGCAGCGGCAACCCGAGCGGTACGTTAATCAATGGCGTAGCCTATTATTTAAAACAACAAAATCCTAAGCTGGAAGAAAATGGGTTACCCCGTTTTGGAATGGTACACAGGATAGATAAAAATACAACCGGGCTGCTGGTATTGGCTAAAACGCCTAAAGCAATGACTGACCTGGCTAAACAGTTCTTTAATCATACCGTTCACCGCCGTTATATAGCCCTGGTTTGGGGAGACTTTGAAGAGAATGAAGGAACCATCCGCGGCCATGTTGGACGGCATCAGCGTTTTAGAAAATTATTCACCACCTACCCGGAAGGGGAACATGGCAAAGAAGCCGTAACCCATTACAAAGTGCTGGAACGTTTTAATTACGTTACGCTGGTTGAGTGCAGGCTTGAAACAGGTCGCACACACCAGATACGTGTACACATGCAGTACATTGGTCATCCTTTATTTAATGATGATTTTTACGGCGGCGATAAAATTGTAAAAGGTACCATTTTCAGCAAGTACAAACAGTTTGTAGACAATTGTTTTGCGCTGTGCCAACGCCAGGCTTTGCATGCAAAGGAACTGGGCTTTATACACCCAACTTCCAAACAGCCAATGCTGTTTGAAAGTTATTTACCGGATGATATGCTGGCCGTAATTGAAAAATGGAGAAAGTACAGCGAAAACAAAAATGACATCAGTTAGTACACTTTTTTATTGCTACAGCATTAAAGCAGTAATTATTTTGAAGATCCGGTAATAAATTCAGCCACATCTTTTTTAAATGCAGCAGCAGCTGAATTCAAAATGTACATCATGTGCCCCGCCTCATAATATTTCATGGAAATGTTGCTCCTGATTTTTTTGTTCAAGCCCATGTGATCGAAAGTATATTCTGTACCGGCAAATGGGGTTGCCAGATCATACAAACCATTTAACACCAATATTTTCATTTTTGGATTACTTGACATAGCATTCTTTAAATCAGGTGCAGTATTAGGAGTAGCTGCGTCGCCAAAAAAACCGTTGCTGCGTGCATGTTTCCAGTCCCATTTAAAATCCGGAAATGCATATGCCCCGGTATTGTACACTTTATCCTTACTTACCTTTAACTCAGTGGTATAATAGTTCATAAAGGCTGAAATAAAAGCCGGGCTGATGTCGGATGATTGCGGATCATAAAAAGCGTATTCACCCAATTCATCCTGGGCAATCCCCTTATAGCGGGAATCTAAACGACCTGCGACTTCCCGTGTTCCGCGTAACAGTTCCTGCGAAAATTGTGGCTGAACTACCCTCATGTTTGCCTTTTCCAGGTAATCTTTACTGAGGCCTGTATACCCAACTAGTTTGTCTATTATTTTATTTCTTTCCTCAACGGTCAGCGCATCTCCTTGTAACAATGCCGAAGCATAATCGCCGGTGGCGAAAGTTCTTACTTCTTTTAAAAACAGCTGCAGGTTCGCAGGCTTATTAGCTAATTTATTATGGTACCAGGCAGTCGCTGCATAGGTAGGCAAATTAACGATAAATGGAAGATCATCAGTGGGTTGAAATGATAGTGTACGTATATCTAAAACACTGGATACAAGCACAACACCATTTACTGAAATACCGAAATTTTCCTGCAGATAATCTGCAACTCCTGCAGAACGGAATGTACCATAACTTTCACCCAATAAATATTTTGGCGAGTTCCACCGCTCGTTTTGGTGAACATAATCTTTAATAAACTGGCTGATTGATTTGATGTCTGCATCTACTCCCCAAAAATCTGTGTTTTTAGCCTTGCCAATGGCACGGCTCAGGCCCGTACCGACAGGATCAATCATCACCACATCTGACACGTCTAAAATGGAATAATTATTATCTTCTATTTTGTATGGGGCAGGGCCATTTGGCGATGGGTCGTTTACAACTACTCTTCTTGGTCCCATAATACCCATGTGCAGCCACATCGAAGAAGAACCAGGTCCGCCGTTATACGAAAATGTTACCGGCCTTTTGCTGTTATCTGTTTCACCATCTTTGGTATAAGCGGTGTAACCGATAGAGGCTATCAGTTCATCTTTTTCATTTTTTAAAGTCAATGTTCCGGCAACAGCCGTATAACTGATTAGTTTGTTATCGATTTTAATACTATGCTTTGTAATAAATTTTTGCGGAATTGTAGCAGCAATACTGTCTGCTTGTGCCGAGGCGTCCAAAGTGCAATTCAATAACAGCATTAATACAACTGCTGCAATATTATTTTTTCTCATAAGCATATTTTATTTTTACAGGTAAAATGGAAGATACGTTATTATTAAATTCACACATGCCCATTACTGCATGTATTTTTTAAATGGTATAATGCAATAAAAAAAGCAGCTCATGGTGAACTGCTTTTTTACTTTTACCAGGCAAATTATTTTATAAAAAGGATCGACTTGTTTTCAATACCATTTGTAATTAGTAAGATATACTGACCATGAGGCAATGAGGTTACCGGAAAAGATTCAACTCCATTTATCCGCTGCAATTGTCTGCTGTAAACGATTTTCCCTGACATATCTTTTATTGACATCTGCGCATTGGCTGTAATGCCTGATGTGATAAGCTGTATGTTTTGCTTAACAGGATTACCAAGTAGTCTTGCATCCCAATGGGTTGGTTTTATTTTTAAGGCAATGATATTACTGACTTCCTGTTTACCATCTGTATCTGTTGTAAGCAAGCGATAATAAACTGTTGATCCTCCACCACTGAGTATATTGTTGTCAGTAAAAGAATATGTATGGTTATTGGCCGCATTACCGGCCGCGGCTAAAGTTGTTATGTTTTCAAAATGCAATCCATCACTGCTCCGTTGTATGGTAAAACTGTTGGTGTTAATTTCCTGGGACGTTGTCCACTTTATCAATGCATCCTCTGCGAGTGGAGTAACTGTAAAATCAACGAGCTTAACCGGCAAAGGGGTAAAAATTCCGTTTACAACATATAAGTCAGTTGCCGTCGCATTGTCGCCGTTGGTAGCACCAAAAAAGATTTTGCTATTGTTTATCAGAAATAACTCAGGCAAAGCATCTCCTGTATTGGTGTATATATCAGCCACCATTGAAGTGCCACCGTTGGTACCGTCAGATTTCCATAATTCATTGCCGTGCGTTGCATCTGTTGCGGCAAAATATAACTCACCTGAAGTGTACAAATAAGAAAGACTTTTTGTTGCATCAATGCCATTTCCTGAGCCGGGTATTATATCTTTTACCATTGTTGTGCCTGCAAGCGTGCCATCCGAAATCCACAATTCATATCCCGCAGCTGTTGTACTTGCAGTAAAGAAAAATTTGTTTCCCTGGAACAACGTTTGAGAAAAATTTCCGCTAAGCAAATCGCCATTGTAAGGCAAAAAAATCGCAGGAATATCTCCACCAGCACTAACCGCATCAAATGACTTAAATAATACCGTACCGGCAGGTGTACCATCAGACTGCCACAATTCGGTACGGCTTGCTCCATCAGAAACAGGAAAAATAAACTTGCCCGGTAGATCAACTGCATCAATCAATAAAATCACTGAAATTGAAAGTCCGGGAACGATGTTTTTTAATAACGTAGTATTTGCCGTTGTTCCGTCTGTACTCCATACTTCTCCTGTGCTGGTTCCATCACTGGCATTAAAATAAACGTGGTTATTAAATGTATGAAAACCCAATAAAAGTGGAAAGGAAAAGCCAAATATATCAAGCGTAGTGGAGCTGCCTGTACCGGGATTAATATCTTTTACCAATAGTGTGCCCACTGCAGTACCATCTGTTTTCCATATTTCATTACCATGTGTGGCATCGGTGGCTGAAAATAAAACAACGCTGTTGTAAATATAAAAATTGGCAGGGTTAGATGAATCAGCACCTGCGTTGCCCGTATTGATATCAAGTAAAAGAGCAGTGCCAGCATTTGTGCCGTCGGATTTCCAAAGCTCGATTCCATTAGCTGCCGTTTTCGCGGCAAACAGTAAAAAAGTTCCGTTTGAAAAAAGATGGTACTCATTAATGGCATTGCTGCTGTCTGTTCCCGGAACGATATCCTTTACCAGGGTTGTACCAGCATTGGTGCCGTTGGTTCTCCACAATTCCCGGCCTTCAGCAACAGTTGCAGCATCAAAATAAATAAAGCCATTTAGTAAGGCGAATTCTGCCGGCGCAGATGCTGTAGTACCCGCGTTAATATCTTTTACGAGTGCCGTTCCTCCAGAAGTGCCATCGGTAATATACAGTTCTGATCCTGTTGCTGCCGTACTTCCTCTGAAAATAAGTTTACCTGAAAGCAAGCCGGCTAACGCTTCATACTTAATTGTAGTAGTTATTTGAACAGTTCCGGCAAGGGTTCCATCTGTTACCCACAAGGAACTATCGGTTACAGAAGCAAAAATAGTTTGCGTGGTAGTAAGCGGACTAACCAGTTGCAAACTTTTGTTCGAATTGATTTGTGTAACCTGTGCCTTGGCGCCGATAATAAAAACAAAAATGCAGATAATGCCTAGTAGTCTTTTTTTCATGATTAAAATGTTTAGCGATTATAAGAATAGAGATATGGTTTCCGCCAGGATAATCAAAAGACTATAAGTTCAAAAAGCAGTATTAAAGATTACATGGAAATTACGAAATGAAAATCAAAAAAATAAATTATTCTAAATTAAGGCTGAAGCTTGATGGAAGCATTGGTGTTAATCAATAGATTTGTTGATGCATTTTTTTTCTTGGCATTTTTCTAATTTCATTTAATATGAATCTACAATTGCTTATCCCTGTTGCTTTCAGGAACCCCAATAATGTAAGTGATAAACCTATCACTATCTTAGCCGGAGATATTGGCGGAACAAAGGCTAACATGCAATTAAGCCGGTACTCAGCAAAGGGACTTGAGACCATTAAAGAATGCCGCTACCATACCAGTGAGTTCGATTCTTTTACAGCTTTACTTTCCCATTTCTTAGAAGGCCAACAGCACCCGGAAAAAATTTGCTTTTCGGTTGCCGGGCCTGTGATTGAAGGCAAGGTAAAATTTACTAATCTCAGCTGGAGTATAGACAGCGAAGAGGTAAGCAAACATGTTGATGGCAGCCCGGTTGCTATATTGAATGACCTGGAGGCTACAGCCTATGGCCTGGCTGGCTTAAAGCAAGAAGAACTTACCATTTTGTATAAAGGAACAAATGAAACACCGGGCAATATCGCAATACTGGCTGCCGGTACGGGCTTGGGAGAGGCTGGCTTATACTTTGATGGGAAATTGTACCATCCCTTTGCAACTGAAGGTGGCCACAGCGATTTTGCGCCACGCACGCCAAGAGACATCGCAGTATTAACTTTTTTACTAAGCAGGCATGAACACGTAAGTTGGGAAAGGTTGCTGAGCGGAAATGGTATCTACACCATTTGGCAATACCTGACGGGAGTTGAAAAAAAGAATGCTCCGCAGTGGTTATTGCAACAGATGGAAAATACAGATCCGGCTCCTGTGATAAGTAAGGCTGCTCTGGAGGGCATTTGCCCTGTTTGCATTGAAACAATAGAACTATTCAACCGATACCTGGCATGTGAAGCTGTCAACCTGATTTTAAAATTAAAAGCAACAGGTGGACTTTACCTTGCAGGAGGAATTACTCCTAAAGTTTTGCCTTTACTGAATCACGAGGTTTGGAAAGATGTATTTAGTAAAAGCGGCCGCATGAATCAATTGCTGAAGGAAGTCACTGTTTATGTTGTATTAAATGAAAAAGCTCCCTTGGTGGGAGCTGGTTATTTTGCTTGTCTGAGCTTGTAAAATAGTAGTGTTAAATCAATTATTGATAATCATCAAAAACGTCGCCCAACTTAATACAAACTTTAATACCTGTCATATAATACCAATCTTTTGCATCCGGATTTCCCCTGATGTGACCGGCTATCCCTGCAGAAGGTTTATTTTGCCGAAATGATAATTCTGCTGCAGTAGGGCCCCTTTTTGCAAGCAAAACCTGTGGATCAGCATACGTACTGCTTACATCATCCAGATAGTCTGTATTGATGTAACGGAAACCCCACTCATATATAAGATCAATTCTTTCGCTTGCCTTAAACTTCCAACCCAGCCCTATCGGAATAAACATTTTGGTGGTTTTATACATTGGCCTGTTAGGGTATTCTGACAATCCCTGTCCCTCTGTACCTAAAGGCTGTAAAAATACTTTAGTATTATTTTTGTCATAAGTGTAAGGATTGAAATGAAAAACACCTAATCCGACAAATATATAAGGTAAGCCATCATAAACTGTAGGATCAGCCAAATTTATTTCCGCAGCAACACTTCCCTCCAGGATATTTGTTTTAAAATTAAGATTACGGGAAACCAACCCTGCATCTTTACTATATTTATCGTCGCCCTGCACCTTACCAAAATTCAAACCTGCACGCAGCACGACAAAATTATTGGGCATTAAATATTTAACATTGGCACCAAAAGATGGTCCGACTGTTTTAAAATTTATTCCTGGCCGTGACAGGTCTCCGCTATACCCGGTTATTCCTCCTCCTGCCTCTATTTGCCACTGCTGTGCAAAGCAGCCACTGGCGATAAACATAAAAGCAACTGTCAATAATTTCATAATACAATTATTTTGTTTTGTAAAAATACAAATTATAAGTAGATTTTAACTATAAAACTGATTTTATAGATTTTCTTCTACTTCGCAAATGTATTGTAAATATCAGATGTGTTCAATAAGTCGAAGCTCCCGGGTATCAAACTATATCTTATTTAAAATCAAACAATGTAGCAGTAAACACGCCTCGTTCCCGTTTTTTAAAAATAGCTTTCCAGTTGCCATTATATTTTATCAAAGCCGGAACCAGGTAATTTCCTGCATGCGTCATCTGCACTTCCATCTGCACGTCAAAATCATATACACCTGCATCATACCTTAAATTATAATTTCTTGCTACTACCTCAAAGGTCTTGTCGTTAAACCATGTCGTCATTTCATCCACTACTACCTTATCTTCTTTACCCCGCTTTACTTTTTGCCTTAAAATATAACAGCTGGTTTTATTATACTCATCCATATCTACGCTTATATCATATAGTTCAGCCATATCATCCTCATAAATGGCTGTTTTACCCGAAACAAAAGGTATTCCGGTTATTTTTTTGCCTGGATTGAAAAATAATATTTTCAATTGTTCCTTATGTTTTTCCAGCCCACTTTTACCGGATGTATTGAACGCATCGCCCGCCACAATATTATCTTCGCCGCACACTAACCCAATTGTGAAAAATAATGAGGCATACATTTGGGCCGTATAATAATTGTATCCGCTGTCAGTTGTATAAAAGTCCCCTGTGCTCTGCTGTTCCAGCGTCTCCATCCGCCGGCAGTTACTATCTCTTATTTGGTGAATTTTACTGTGCATTGTTGCCCGGTTACCGCCGCTTTTATCCAGCATGCGTACATCATTAATGGCGATATAATTAAGTATTCGCAGATTTTTGAAGGCTTTGTAAAACGTAGTATCATTTTTGACCCGGTCGATAAATGCAGGTACATTCAGTTTATTGTTTACTACCACTTCTGATAGCGTAATAGTTTTTTTGCCGATCACCATCGCACTATCCTGGCCCATTGCTACAGCAGCCAACAGGACAGAAAAAAAAACAGGTATGATTTTTTTTATCATACCTGCAAATTATTACAATTGAAATAAAATCGTTGCGTCATAATATTATTACAACTGCCGAAGTCAGATAAGGCGTTTTATTGAGATTACTCTATTTTGGAAAAACCATCCGGTAATCTACCTGCACTTTCCCTCTCGAAATATCATCCAGTTTTCTTTTCAACAGGGTTCTTTTGAGTGGCTTTATGTGATCAATAAAAAGCTTGCCTTCAATATGATCATATTCATGCAATATTACCCTTGCTGTAATTCCATTGAAGGTTTTTGTATGGTGCACAAAATTTTCGTCAACATAACTAAGGGTAACTGATTCTTTACGACTTACATCTTCCCTTATTTTCGGAATGCTGAGGCACCCTTCTGTATAAAGCCATTCATTCCCATTTTGTTCTGCAATGTGTGCATTGATGAAAACACCCTTGAATCCAGGTTCATCCGGGTAATCATCTTCATCGTCTTCATCCATATTCTTAAAAATCTGTTCGCTGTCAATAACAAATAACCGGATGTTTTTATTCACCTGCGGCGCCGCAATTCCCACCCCGTTACTGGCATACATCGTTTCCCACATATCTGTAATCAATTTTTCCAGGCCCGGATAATCATTATTGATATCATCACAAACCTTTCTTAAAACCGGCGAACCGTATGCTACTATTGGTAAAATCATATTGTGTTTTCTAAGCGATTTCTCTTGTTATTGTTTTTGAAAAATAAACTGGAAAATTTGCACAAACATAAATGCCTGGCGTTTCAAAGCTGTCTATTTGCCATGCTGTACTACAAAATTACAATTATTTATTCTTATTGGATACTCTGTAAGTACTCCTGAAGTATAATGGTAGCCGCTATGATGTCGACATTTCCCTTTACCTGCCGGTCCTTTTTTTTCATTCCCATTTGCAGCATGGCATCTTTTGCCATTTTGGAAGTATATCGTTCATCAACGGTTTTAACCGGTATTTGAGGAAAAGCCTTTTGTAATTTTTTAACCGCGGCTTCTGCAAATGGTGTACCATGTGTATCACTGTCGTCCCAGTTTTTGGGCAGGCCGATGATGATTAGTTCAACCACTTCGGTTAAGAAATATTTTTTCAGGTAGGGAATTAATTCTCTGGATTCGATGGTGCTCAGCCCTGTCGCAATAATTTGAAGCGGGTCAGTTACAGCAAGGCCCGTCCTTTTTCCACCATAGTCTATTGCCAATATTCTCGCCATGCTAAATTTTTATAATGGGATTGGCATGATGGTGTAAAAAAATATCCAGCAAGACAAAAACCGCAAACACTACCGAGGCGATACCATTGGCCGTCATAAAAGCCAGATTTACTTTACTAAGGTCGTTTGGTTTTACCACTGAGTGCTGGTAAAAAAGCATGCCGCAAAAAACAGCGATCCCAATCCAGTACCACCATCCAAAATCACCATAAATGCCGGCAAATATTACGCAGGCGGCAGACAATACATGCAGCATTTCGGACACCCTTAATGCTTTGGATTTACCCAACCATGCCGGCATAGAAAATAGTTTTTGCGACTGATCGAACTCCACATCCTGCAAAGAATAAATGATATCAAAACCACTCACCCAAAATATTACGGCCATTGAAAAAATAATTGGAAGCAATGCAAAAACACCGGTTACAGCCAGGTAAGCTCCAATGGGAGCCAAACTTAAACCTACACCAAGTACCAGGTGGCACAAAGGTGTAAAACGCTTGGTATAGCTGTAAAATAATATTACAAACAAGGCTACAGGAGCTAATAAAAAACATACCCTGTTAATAAAAAAAGTGGCCGTAACAAATAAGAGGCAGTTAATTATTACAAAGCGTAAAGCACTTTCTTTTGAAATAATACCGGCGGGGATTTCCCTGATAGCCGTACGTGGGTTTTTTGCGTCAAAATTTCTGTCGAGGTAGCGGTTAAAGGCCATGGCAGCGCTTCTGGCGAATATCATACATAGGATAACAAGTACAAAAATTAAATAGGGAGGTGTAATGTAGATTGACCATGATGAACGAGTTCTGATTGCATTACTCTCTGCTATACGTATTGGTGACCAATAAGCTCCCAAAAAAAATCCAATAATGGCAAACGGCATTGCAAAAATGGTGTGACTAAACTTTACTAAACTCAAATATTTTTTTATGCTACTCATTCAATAAATATTAAAACGGCGATTTTTTATTTTAGCCATAAAGGCAACTCTTTTTTATTCCCCTTTAGGCGATCAGGGCTGCTTTTTCACCAGTTCCCACAACACAACACCTGCTGCAGTCGCAATGTTCAGCGAATGCTTCATACCGGCTTGGGGTATTTCTATACAACCAGCGCATTGCTGAATGGTGCTTTGTTCAACACCGGTAACTTCATTTCCAAAAATTACTGCTATTTTATCCCCAATTTTATAATCAATATTATTCAGCAACGTGCTCCCTTCAACCTGCTCCACTGCAAAAACAGTATATCCTGATTCGTGCAATTCTTGTATTGCCAAATTCGTGTTTTCAAAATGTTTCCAGCTAACCGTATCCTCGGCACCTAATGCAGTCTTTTTAATTTCCTTATGCGGTGGCGTACAGGTATAACCACAAATATAAATGGCTTCCAGTAAGAATGCATCGGCCGTTCTGAACACACTTCCTACATTGTAGGCGCTCCGTATATTTTCAAGTACCGCAATCACCGGAATCTTTTCTGTTTGCTTAAACTCCTCCACCGTTAACCGGTTCAATTCCTCCATGCTCAGTTTTCTCATTCAAAAAAATTATGTGCAAAAGTAATTCACATTCGCCACAAAGATTGCCACAAACTAAGTAAAGCCCTATTTTTGCGCCGTCCCAAACAATCAACAACAACCGTAATCGATTATCAATAATGGCCAAAGCCACCACGGAAACACCGCTCATGCAGCAACACAATGCCATCAAGGCCCGCTACCCTGATGCCATTCTGTTATTTCGGGTGGGTGATTTTTACGAAACTTTTGGCCAGGATGCTGTTACCGCTTCCACTGTTTTGGGTATCACTTTAACCAAACGAAATAACGGCGATGCCAATTCATCACAACTGGCAGGCTTTCCGCATCACGCACTGGATACTTATTTACACAAGCTGGTAAAAGCCGGTTACAGGGTGGCCATCTGCGATCAGCTGGAAGATCCAAAAGCAGCCAAGGGCATTGTAAAACGCGGCGTAACAGAACTGGTAACACCGGGTGTTGCTACCAGTGATAAATTGCTGGAACATAACAGCAACAATTTTTTAGCATCCATTCATTTTGAAGAAAATATAACCGGCATTGCTTTTTTAGATATCAGCACCGGTGAATTTTTTATTGCCGAAGGTGATAAGGAATATGCAGACAAATTATTGCAGAGCCTGAAACCGGCCGAAGTTATTTTTCAGCGTAACCGGCAAAAATATTTTAAGGAATATTTTGGCACCAAATTTTTTACCTACGCTTTGGATGAATGGGTATTTGCAGATGCGTACGCACAGGAAAGTTTATTAAAACATTTTGGAACCCACAGCCTGAAAGGTTTTGGTATTGAAGGAATGCAGCAGGGTATTATTGCCGCCGGTGCTATCCTGCATTATTTAAAAGATACGGAGCATCCCAACCTTGGCCACATCACATCTGTACAACGCATTGACAGGGATGAACATTTATGGATGGACCGTTTTACTATCCGAAACCTCGAATTATTTGGAGGAGCTGATGGCAGCAATACATTATTAAAAGTGCTGGACAACACTGTTTCTCCAATGGGCGCCCGTATGCTGAAACGCTGGATGATATTGCCTTTAAATGACCTTTCTAAAATCAGGGAGCGGCTGGACACGGTGGAATATTTTATTAAGGAAACGGACATCCGCAATAAAATTACGCAGCATATAAAACAGGCTGGCGACGTTGAAAGACTGGCTAGTAAAGTGCCGTTAAAAAAAGTAAATCCCAGGGAAGTCTTGCAGATCGCTAAAGGCCTGCAACAGGTGTCAGCCATTAAAACTATTTGCAGTACACTTAGCAACACTTACCTCCAACGCCTGGGAGATTCATTAAATCCATGTAAATATATCGTTGACAAAATAGTGGCGCAAATTAGCGAGAACCCGCCTGCGCTTGCATCAAAGGGTGGAATTATTGCAGCGGGTATCGATGATGAGCTGGATGCCTTAAGAAAAATCAGCAGTGGCGGAAAAGAGTATCTGGTAGAATTACAGCAGAAAGAAGCGCTTGTTACCGGCATATCTTCCTTAAAAATCAGTTTCAACAATGTGTTTGGTTATTACCTGGAAGTTACCAACCTGCACAAACCAAAAGTGCCTGACACCTGGATACGCAAACAAACCTTAGCCAATGCGGAACGTTATATTACACCGGAACTAAAAGAATACGAAGAAAAAATTGTTGGAGCAGAGGATAAAATTCTGCTGATAGAAATGCAGCTTTTCGAAAAATTGCTGAACGAGCTGCAGGATTACATTGCGCCCATGCAGGTAAACGGCCAGGTAATGGCTATACTGGATTGCCTTACCTGCTTTGCTGGTAATGCATTACAGTTTAACTATAAAAAACCCGCATTGAATGATGGTTTTATTTTAGACATCAAAGGTAGCAGGCACCCGGTTATAGAAAGGCATTTGCCGGTAGGTGACAGTTATATTGACAATGATATTTTACTGGATCCGGCTACGCAGCAAATCATCATTTTAACCGGGCCCAATATGAGTGGTAAAAGTGCTATTCTGCGACAAACCGCCCTGATTACACTGATGGCGCATATGGGCAGTTTTGTTCCGGCAAGAGATGCCAATATTCCGTTGACCGACAAAATTTTTACCCGTGTGGGCGCGAGCGATAACCTCAGTGGAGGTGAAAGCACATTCATGGTAGAGATGAATGAAACTGCAAGTATTATCAATAATATTACCAGCCGCAGTTTGATTTTACTGGATGAAATTGGCAGAGGCACTTCTACTTATGATGGTATTTCTATTGCCTGGAGTATTGTCGAATACCTGCATAAAAGTGCTCATCAACCAAAAACACTGTTTGCCACTCATTACCACGAACTGAATGAACTGGAAAGCAAATTACCCGGTGTAAAAAACTACCATGTAACCAATAAAGAAGTCGGCAATAAAATTATTTTTTTACGCAAACTGGCGCCCGGCGGTAGTGTACACAGCTTTGGTATTCACGTGGCACGCATGGCCGGTATGCCACCGCAACTGATCGACAGGGCCAACGAAATTTTATTACAACTCGAAAAAAGCCGGGACAGCAGTGACGAAAACCAAGGCTCCACTTTGCAGCAAACAGTTAAAAATTTAAACACCCCAAAAATGCAGCTGAGTATTTTTGATGTTCACTCCGTTACTTTTGAGGAAATACGTTCGCTGCTGAATGCTGTTGATATTAACCGCCTTACACCTGTGGAAGCACTATTAAAATTGCAGGAAATAAAAGCAAAGGTAAAATAATTACACTCCTACCCGATCGCTTCTTTGCCATCAAATTTATTTTGATGCACTTTAATGGCTCCCCTTACAATCAGGTATTGCGCAAGACAATAGGTACTCATAATGATGAACCCTGCCGCAGGAAATGATTGATAAAATTTATTTATTGCCAGCACACTATCCGATATTACAAAACAAGTAGCCCCAACAATAAAAAGCAATGCTATTTGAAAATCAATTTTATAATACAGCCACAATGCCATGCACAGCATCGCCGACAACACAACGGCATACACTGTTACCGGAATTTTAAGCGCTCCCAGTGAAGGAAAAAGTAAATACAACAAAACCACTACGTAAATGGCCACCGGCAGTATAAAAAAAAGGTTTCCTTTTTTCGTTAGTGTGATAACCGAAGCTATTTGTCTGAAATAAAAAATATAAAACAGATGACCAATTAAAAATCCAACCAACCCTAAAATAAAAAATATGGGCTGCATGGTTTCAAACATCAGTAATACATCTCCCAGCCATCCAAAAAACAATCCCAGCAGCATCAGCAGAAAACGTTTATCTTTTACAGGCCCAGTTTCCATTACCAGTAACAACATCAACGAGGGCATTAGTAATGGCTTTGCGATTGAGTGCAGTATCGAAATACCAAAAGTATTGGACAGTATGTCGGTAACACAGCAAAGCCCAAAAAAGTAAGCAATCGTTTTATTCTTCATCTGCCCAAGGTAAAAATAAAAACCACCTTAAAAAAAATGTTACTATGCAACTGAAAGCCTGTTGTGATTGTCATGCATTTCAAAGTCAATACTTTTTCCATGAAAAATATTTTTTCTATTAAGGTTGAAATCAAATTAAAAATTACAAACTCCTATCTTCATCCTTTGCAGCCCTAACTAAACGCCCTATTTTATTTTTATTTTTTGACGTTTTTTTTAAATAAAATAACACCAGTTAATTGATTGCATCGGGCATGGTAATCCCTGTTACAAGTTCCTTCATTAACTTTGAACGATTATACGATGAAACATTTTTTGGTATTGATATTAATATGCTGCCTTTTTACAGCGGCTACCAGGGCTCAAACCTGCACCGGCTTGGGGCAAAATCCTAACACGGCATTCCCGGTTTGCGGTACTGATACTTTCGTGCAGGGCTCAGTGCCCATCTGTGGTGGCACACGTATCCCCGGCACCTGCGACGCAGATATGGTTACTGATATCAATCCTTACTGGTATAAATTCACCTGTTTTTCAGCAGGCACACTCGGCTTTGTTTTATCTCCGGTAAACCAGGGAGATGATTATGACTGGGAATTATTCGATGTGACCAATAAAAATCCTGCAGATGTATATCGCGATGCATCGATGGTGGTGGCTTGTAACTGGAGCGGAGAATCTGGTAATACAGGCACCAATTCTGTAAGTGCATCATTGAAGCTATGCGGAGGTTATGGCGTGCCATTGTTCAGCAGAATGCCTGTTTTAATCCAGGGCCATCAATATGTTTTGCTTATCAGTCATTTTTCCGGCGATTCACAGAGTGGTTACAGCTTAACCTTTAGGGGCGGCACTGCCAATATCACCGACCCGCTGGACCCGCATTTAGCGGCGGCGAGAGCTGCCTGTGACGGATCGTCCATCTCCGTAAAACTCAATAAAAAAATGAAGTGCCGCAGTTTAAATGCTGATGGCAGCGATTTTACAATAATACCTGCCATTGCTCCCATCATTGGTGCAATTGGCGTAGGCTGTTCCAGCAGTTTTGATATGGATTCTGTTGTAATAAAACTCGGCGGTATTCTTCCCCCCGGCGATTATAAAATTACTGTAAAGGCAACTGATAATCTGTTGGACAATTGCGATAAAATGATCCCCCCGGCAGATACACTCAAAGTCACAGTCTATCCTTTGATTGCCACTCCGATGGACAGCATGCAAAAGGTGGCCTGTGCACCTGATGTGTTGCGGTTATTTTTCCGTGACCCGATGAAATGCAGTTCCATTGCCTCAGATGGAAGTGATTTTGCTATTACAGGCACAAGTACGGTGACCATTGTAAGTGCCAGCGGTAATTGCAACAGCAACGACCTTACAGATATTATCGAAATAAAATTATCAGCTCCTGTTCAACAGGCGGGAAATTTTAAATTGACTCTGTTAACTGGCTCTGATGGAAACAGTATCATCAATGAATGTGGAAAGGAAACTGCACCAGGAGTTGCTCTTTCATTTACAACCAAAGACACAGTGTCTGCAGCCTTTAATACCACAGTAAAATATGGCTGCGTTACAGATACTATTTTTTATAGTCATGACGGAAGAAATGGCGTAAACAGCTGGCAGTGGACATTCGATAATTCAGTAAACAGTATTACCAAAAACAACACGCTTACTTATACCGTGTTTGGCCAAAAAGAAGCTACACTGGTCGTAACCAACGGAACGTGCAGTGACACAGCTTCTACTACCCTTTATTTAAACAATGCCATCAATGCCATGTTTGAATCCACGCCGGTTGTATGCCCTGGCGACCCTGCTGCTTTTATTGACCAAAGCACCGGAGATTTAAACACCCAATGGCAATGGAATTTTGGCAATGGTATTGTCAGCACACTTCAATCGCCACCCGCTCAATACTACCCTTCGTCCAATGCCATGCATGATGTGCCAGTCCAATTGGTTGTTACCAACAGCATCGGGTGTAAGGATACTGCTATCAATACCATTACCGTTGCAAGTAACTGCTACATTGCAGTCCCAAAAGCATTCTCGCCGAACGGAGATGGACTGAACGATTATCTAAACCCTACCAATGCCTACAAAGCAAGAGGCCTTATTTTCCGGGTGTACAACAGGTCAGGGCAACTGGTATTTGAAACCCACGACTGGACAAATAAGTGGGATGGCACTTTCAAAGGGAATCCGCAAGACCCCGGCACTTATGTATGGACGCTGATTTACACGCACATTGATACGGGCAAAGCGATCTCACAAAAAGGCACCACTGTGTTAATCAGGTAAAAGCGTTTAATTATTCTTTGGGCTTTAAGCCTTCTAAAATTATTTGTATGCAACCCACCCCTGTTCATTATGCCGATTACCTTGAGCTCGACAAACTATTAAACGCCCAGCATCCCGAAAGCAGTAAAAATGGTGCTCCACTGGCCCACGATGAAATGTTGTTTATAATTATTCACCAAACGTATGAACTGTGGTTTAAACAAGTACTTTTTGAGGTTGACTCAGTGCTTGCAATTATGCATCAACCGGTGCTGAATGACAATGCAGCAGATTTGCAAACAGTAGTGCACCGGCTTAAACGAGTAGCCACTATTTTAAAAACCCTCGTTCAACAGGTGGACATCATTGAAACGATGACACCAATGGACTTTCTAGATTTCCGGGATATGTTAAGACCGGCATCGGGATTTCAAAGCTGGCAGTTTAAAATTCTGGAAGCAAAGCTGGGTCTTCGTTTTGAAGACCGACACGGCAAAGCCTATTATACCTCGCAATTACATGCAAAAGAAATCGCTCTGATTAAAGCAGCAGAAAATGCACCCTCCCTGGTGATGTTATTAAACAAGTGGCTGGAACGGATGCCTTTTTTAACAGACCTGGCTGCATGGCCGTCAGACGATAGCGGGAGCAATGAAGACACCGGATTTTTTGCAACTTATGAAGCGATTTATACAAGCAGCCTGGCAGAGGCAGAAAAAAACAACATTGCTTTTTTTAAAGAGACTTTTTACAATGAACCCAAAAACACCCACCGGCACTTAACGGCAACGGCTTGCCGGAATGCTCTTTTTATTATGTTATACAGGGGATATCCATTGCTGGAATTGCCTTTTCAATTACTGGAAACTTTATTGGAAATTGACCATCAGTTAGGTAACTGGCGACACCGCCATATCAATATGGTGCAGCGGATGATCGGCACCCGTATTGGTACAGGTGGCAGTACCGGCGCCGGCTATTTGAAGGCTGCAATGGATGCGCACATTATTTTTAAAGAAATTGCGCAACTAAATAGTTTTTTGGTTGACAGGCGAAAGTTACCAGCGTTACCAACCGAAGTATCAATTAAGCTGGGCTATAGCTTTTAAAAATAACAAAAAACACTTTCAATTAAAGTAACTCTTCAGTTCTCTTTTTCAATAAGCTGAACAATGGACGTGTAAATCGTACTACTGTAAATAACACCGTAAAAATGCCGGCTGATAGTCTACTGTGCAGCACTGGTATATAATAACAATTTTCCTTTTGCAATGCAGAATATTTTTACACTTTATTTATCAAAACCTATTTTATGAATTTAAGAGGATGTCTCGTGCTTACTTTTACCGCGATTTATTTTACAGCAACTGCACAAAAAAAACAATATGGTCTTACTGCCTCCCTGAATGTAAGTAATGTTACTGGAAATGGTATGGCAGCTAAATATCAGTCGGGCTTTGAAGCTGGAGCATTTGCGCTGATACCCGTCGCTAAAAAATTAACCCTTCAACCAGAACTGTTGTTCAATTTGTTAAAGGTAAGCCGCAGCAACAGTTTCCCTGTTTATTATGTAGATAATAACAATCCTTCCTCAAGCAGGGATTTTAACCTTGCTTATCTAAGTATTCCAATTTTACTGAACTATCCCCTCTCCGCTAAAATAACAATTAACGCAGGCCCGCAATATAACCTGCTGGTGTATTCAAATGAAGCCTTGTTATACAACAAAAAGGCATTCAAAAATAATGATGCCGGTGTCAGGGCAGGAATGCAATTTCATCCATCCCCGGATGTCAGTTTATTTGCCAGTTATTATTATGGAATTACCAACATTAATGATATTGATAACAGGTATCAATGGAAAAACAGGCAATTTCAAGTTGGCGTGAATGTAGCGGTTTTTGGAGTGAAATAAACCTTAGCACATTTATTATTGATCAACCCATGAACTCATAAAGCGCTCAAGGGTTGCTTTCTAAACCTAAAATACGATGCTAGCTTGTCAAAAATATTATGGAATTGCCGGTTGGATAAAAACAGCCCGTAAGTAAGCACAAACACCACTTCAAAACCATAGATCATTAAAAAGACATAAATAAAAGCATGAAACAATAACCCAGCCGCCAGCAGGGGTCTCCGGAATTTCTTTTTCCACACAAGCAAAGGAAATAATAATTCAAAAAGCAAGGTGGCATAGTTGGCGATATAATCAAACCATCTTTGATGAACAATGTACCTATTCCATCCGGTACCTGTATATCGTTCCATCGACATTACATAATAGGTAGCTTCACCCCGAAACCATACAGGATCGATTAATTTGTAAATACCTGCAGAAAAATAAGCCATGCAAAGCTGTAGCATTATGGATAAAGCTGCAAAGTTGCTGATCAGATTACGGATTTTTTTCAGTTCAGTATTATCTTCTTTTTCCTTAAATAAAACGAAGTGGTGGTATGATCCGGCAAAAATCAGGTAAAATAAAATCATTCTTGCAAGGATATCACCCCCATTAATTATGGACATATTTAATCTTTGCAGCAAGCAAACAAACAAAAAAAGAACAGTCGCACTGATGTGTTTGCCAACCCCCAACAGATTTAGGGCTATAACAAACGTGTAGGCGAAGATGAACCATCTATGGTGGCCTTTTGCAAGAGTAAATATTTCATAGATAAAGTTGCGATGTGATATGGCATTGGCTTCAACAAAGGCCGATGTGCCGTATAATAGATCCAGGCTATCCCAGTTAATAAAAAGCTCCTTGAGCAGCCAGCAACAAAGGGCCACTCTTAAAAAAGCCAGGTAAAAAGATTTATAATTCTCTTTCTGCAGTAACTCAATATAGTGAGAAATATATCGATGCATCAATTGGCAAGCATAGTAAAAGGGGTTTCAAAAACTACAATTTCGGTTGGCTTAAAATTAGTATCATCCATTTGCCCAAATGGCCTGATTTGTTTTTCTGTGATCAATATTTTTATTTCTTTTCCATTTGTGTCAATTTTATGTTGCTGTAATACCATCCTGGCATAATTGGTCAATGTATTTAAATTAGCCGTATAGGCTCTTTTGTTAATAATCGCCGCAATAGCGCTGGCTATGTACAAAGAATCGGCGCAGGATGATAGACTTTGCGATGGCTTTTTTTTATTAAGCCATACATGTTTCTTTAGATTCCACACATTATTATTCACCAGGTGGTCTATAACATTTTCTTTTTGATTGAAAGGAGCACGCCGCTGCTTTTGAAGTGCAATATTTTCGAGTACTTCAATAGTATCGGCCAATCCATGGTTTGTGCCATTTCTTACAATAAAATATAAACGATCATTAAAAGTAGAGGGGGGCGTGAACAATGTCCACGAAACGCCGAAGGTATTCGTAAAAAAAGGAGACCGGTGCGATATTATTTCACTGGCCCTGGTAGCCGGCATTGCCAGTATAAAAATTGCTACCCAGTAAAATATAAAAATAACAATAGCAATACAAGACACTATATAGACATCCCGGTTTTTAGTATTCATAATGAAAGGCATTTACCCTTGTTCCGCGAAAATTGTTATAAGACATTAACCGCCGAAACACAGCAAATATACGCCGCAGGCAAATCCCCTGTATGGAAAGTAACAGGTGATTGTTTAAATCAGGGTGATGTAAAAAAGACATTGGCGTTGAGTAAAAAACGATCTGAAATGGTTGCCTTATAGCAGTCGAAATAATGCTATCAGATTTATATGTATAAATTTGTTCTGTTGATATTTAGAAAATCATAAAAATACCTAACTGAGGTTAGGTTACATTTTGAACTTTAACATTTACTATTCAATACAGCAGGATGGAGTTAACCAGAACATTTGACGATGCAACACTTGTACAGGCACTGCGGTCAGATAGCAATCCGGATGACGCTATCAGGCATTTGTACCGTACACAATATAATTTGACAAAAGTATACATACAGCAAAATAGCGGAAGTGAAGAAGATGCAGAAGATATTTTTCAGGAAGTGATTTGCACTTTTATTGACATCGTAAAGAAAGATAAATTCAGAGGCGAAAGCAGTGTGAGTACATTTTTATATGCATTAACCCGTAACACGTGGCTAAATGAGTTAAAGAAAAGAGACCGTGCAAAAATCAGGGATGAAAAATTTGAAAAACAAAAAGATACAACAGGCCCGGATGTAGGCCACTTTATCGCAAACAGGGAAACGAAAAATCAGCTGATGCAACTGGTGGATAGTTTAGGAGCAACATGCAAACAAATATTGCTGGCTTTTTATTTTGACAACCTGGCCATGAAAGACATTTTAAAAACTTTGGCGTATGAAAATGAACAAGTAGTTAGAAATAAAAAATTCAAGTGTTTAAAACAACTGGAGCAAATGATAACATCAAACCCTCAACTCGCTAAAAATCTTAAATCTGTATATGAATAATAATTTTACAACAACCGAATTATTAATCCAATACCTGGACGGGGAACTGGATGAAACACAGGCTGCCGGTATAAAAAGAACACTTGACCAGGATGAACTTGCACGGCAAGAACTGGAAAACCTGCGTATGGCAAAAGCAGCAATAGTATCCTATGGAATAAAAAGCAGAGTTGGATTGATACATAAAGAAATGATGGAGGAACTTAAAACAAACACTCCGGCAACCGGAGGCGTTGTAAGGAGTATGCTCCGGTATTCGTTGCGCATAGCAGCTATTTTGATTTTGGCGGCAGGCTCATTTTTTACCTACCAGTATTTTTCTGCTACACCCGAAAAACTTTTCAGTCAAAATTTTGCCAGTTTTAAGATAAATGAAACAAGGGGTACCGGCACATCTGCATTAAGAAACGCTTATCAGAAAGGCGACATGCCAGCAGTAATTGAGCAATATAAATTGCTGCAGCAACCGGGGAAGGAAGATTATTTTTTAGCAGGTAATGCCTATCTCAACAGCAAGCAACCGTCAAATGCAATTGACGCATTTATAACTCTACAGCAAAAAAATAAAACAGACAATACGCATTATTATGAGGAAGACACAGAGTATTTCCTGGCAATGAGCTACCTGGCCGCAAATGAAGCTGAAAAAGCATTTCCGCTATTAAAAAAAATAAACGCAGACGTTACTCATCCTTATCACCAGCATGTTTCTGACTGGTTGCTTCGCAAAGCTGCGCATGTAAATACTGCTAAGTAAAATACCCTACACTCATATTTTAATTGTACAACCCATATTCTGTATGGGTTTTTTATTTTTTTAGAAAGCCGGTTACATTTTATGCAACAGCATGTACCAATTAGTGTAGTTCATAAAATTTAAACCATTACACAACAATTAAAAAAACATTATCATGAAAACGCTTTCATTTAAACCACAACTAAAAACATTTACTGCTTTTTGCTTGATATGCCTTGGCCTGGCTGCCTGTCAAAAAGCTTTACCGGGTGGTGATGCTACCACCGGAGCCAAATCTTCCGTTAATATTTTTATTACGGATGATCCGTCCTTAGCTTTTGATCACGTTTTTCTTGATATCAGCAAGGTTGAAATAAAGGTGGAAGACAGTTCCGAAGCGGAACACGAAAGTGAGCATGAGAGCGAATCAGATGATCACGACCATAACGGCGAAGTTTCCGGCGGCTGGATGAATGTTGATATTCACGCGGGAGTGTATGATATTCTGGCCTTCAGAAACGGGCTGGATACGCTGTTTGCATCCACCAGTTTTAGTTCAACTAAAAAACTGAAGAAAGTACGACTGACACTGGGTAAGAATAACAGTGTTGAATTAGGTGGAGTACCTTCTCCTTTAACAATTAAAGGCAATGACAATTTCGTGGTAATAAAAATTGACGAATCGCAGGTACAGGTTAACAACGGCGGTTTAACAAATTTCTGGATTGACATTGATGCTGGCCAGTCGATCAGAAAACATGGTAACGATTTTGAATTAAAGCCAAGTGTAAAAGTATTCAGTAAGGAAAGGTCAGGCAGCCTGGAAGGACGCGTTTTTCCAAAAGATGCCAAGGCTGTTGTAACAGCAACCAATGGTACTGACACCAGCACAGCAAAACCAGAAGACGAAGGTGAATTTAAATTCATCGGCCTTAAGCCCGGAACATGGGCATTACTTTATCATGCTACCGCTGGAAATTATAAAGACACAACCATTACAAACATTACTATTGGCGGAAAAGAAGATGCTAAAGTAAATAATGTAACCCTCCGCAAATAAGCACATGCTTAAAACCAAAAGACAGGGCAATTATTTTTGCCCTGTCTTTTTATAAAAAAATATCGCCACTAAAATCATTACTGCCATTGCCGCAATAAAAAAATACCATTTGTAACTCTTGCTTACCAATGCCTGCTGATCTCCTATCAGCACCAGGTGTGCCCAGTATGCCGGACTTTTAAAACGGGCATCAATATCGCTGCTGTTTAAATAATCAATTTTTGCCTTTTGCAAAGCCTCATCTTTTTTTAATCCCTTCTGCAGATAATAGTGAAGGCGTTTTATAATAAATGCTGTTGCAATATCATCCGCCTTCCATAAAGAAGTTATCACGCTCTTGCAACCGGCGTAAGAAAATGCCCTTGACAAACTGATCACACCTTCACCGCTCACCATTAAACCGTTACCCGTTTCACAGGCACTTAAAATTACCAGCTTTGCAGCCTTCATATCCAGGTTATAAATTTCCCTTTCATATAACCGGTGGCTTGTATCGGCATCGCCTTTTTTACCATAAAATTCTATATAAGATCCCAATGCGTTGGTATCATTTACAACTGCATGTGTGGCAAGATGAATAACAGGATACTGCTGCGACATTTTTTCAAACTGTGCTTTTGTAGCCTGCGAACCTAATATTTCCATTCCAGGAAGACCTGATATCTCACCGCCGGAGGAAGGAAGTGGCGCCAATGCCAAGGAAGTATCATTCTTGTCAGAAAACGGAGCCATGGCCAGCACTTGATAATTTATTGATTGCTGACTATTTTTTTCTGGTAAAAGTCCAGCTGTGTAGTTATATGAAATAGCATGTTTATTAAGCAACAAAGAACCATCAGCTGAATTAAAAAGCATTTCGAAAGGGACGTAACTTATTTCGTTATAGGGGATGATTAGAAGGTGGCGTATGTTTTTTATTTTTTCAGCAACTGGTAAAATCAAATCATTAAAAAGAGCCGCCCCGTATTGCTTCAGCAAGCTTCTGCTGGATGCGGCAGGCGTTTCAAGCTGCCGCCTCAATGATGTTACTGATAGAAAAAAATCTTCTTTCAGCGGAGCAGATGAATAGCCAGCTTCCTTATCGGTTATATAGAAACAGAGCAGGCTGTCGTTTGTATAATAATAAGAAAGAATAGCTTCATCATTAGAAACCATTTTTTGCCGGAGCGTTTCTGTCGTAGCAGAAGTGTTATTAAATTTCAACTGATGATATAACGGATCCTGATCCAGCTTTTCCTGGACTCCAGCAAGATTGATTTCTGCTTCATCGCTTTCTTTCTGCAATGTGTGTAAGGTCAAACTATCTTTTGCCTGGTTTAATTGTATACCCAGTTTAGCAATCTCTGCCTTATATTTTTTTTCAGATGCAAGCAGCCCGGATGGTAATCCTGCCATGGATGACAATTCCTGTTGCTGAAGTCCGGCCTGCAAAACTGAAGCCTTATTATTTTCCGCAAACATAAATGCTGTCTGAAGGTATTGTTGATCCCTTGTTTGATTGAACAGATGAATTGCAACTGCCACCGACTGCTGCGTTGCCGGACTTACCTTTGTCTTTAAAAACAACCGGGCATCATCCGAAAAATAAATACGTTCAATGTGTTTTGCTAAGGCTGCTGCCGACGTATAAGCATTTAAAGCGTATTGCAGATAGTGGTGCCCGGGCTGCAAGCTTTCCAACATATTCAACGCATTGGCCTTTGCGGTCAACACATCAAACAATAATGAAAAATTCTGTAACCCGGAAAAAGAAATTGGGTTGCTTGCCATGTTGCTATCTTTAAAAACCGGGTACAGGTATTGTATGGCAAGCTGGTAATCGTTTATTGCTTCAAGAGGCTTGCCTCCTGCAACTTTCAAATCACCTGAATAAGTCAGGGTAACTCCGTAATTAATTTTTGAAGCAGACTTTTTTGTTTCGCTATAAACTTTGGCAGCCTTGTCGATATAAGTACCAGCGGAGTCGTATTGTTTCTGTTCTAAAAAAACTTTTGCTATCGTGTTATATTTTTCCTGGTCCATTTGTCGAATCTGCCGCAAAAAACGAAGGGCTGTTTCATAATCCCGTTCGCCCATGTAAGCATTTGCCATGTTGTAGTACAATTCATTCAACGCTATTTTATAAGGCAATACGGTGTTAAAGATTTGAAGTGCTTTTTCATATTCATGCAGCTTCAACCAGGCCGTAGCGATGTTATTTTTATAGTTCACTATAAAAAAATCACTGCCTGCTTTTTTATTTTCAACTACCGAAAGCGCCTTTTCAAAATAACGAATACTCTTCCTGTAATCCCCGGTTTCATAATACAACGCTCCCAGTTTATTGAACAGTCTTTCCGACTCGTCTATTGATGGATAAGTCGCATTGATTGCCTCTGCTTTGAAATAATAATATTTTGCACTGTCGAGATCATTCAGTGTGTAGTGAATGCTGCCTGCATATAAGTAGGGTTTAAAAAGCAGTGAGTCCGGCAGATGATTGCCTTTAAAAAAAACAGTTATGGCTTTATTGAAAAATGAAAGTGCCTGTCGCTGATCATTTGCTGACATTTTTAAGATCCCTGCCTTCAGATAGCAATCGAGTAATACCGGGCTGTATATATTTTTTTGCTGTAAGGTACCGGCGACCTGTTGATAAATTGATAAGGCTGTACTATCTGTAGTTATCGAGGCATCCGGTGATGCGTACAGTTTTTCAGCCTGGCGGTACAATTGTTCGTAGGGAGCAATCTCTTTTATACCCTGGCTTTGCGGAGAAATGAGTACAATTAATAAAATAAAAAACAGACAACAGAAACGAAGCATCCGGACCAAATTTGCAGCAATGTAATTTTAAATCGGGGTAAATTACAAAACAATCCGGAACTATGATTTACTGGTAAATTTTGTGCTACCTGGCAAGTATAAAAATACAGGGAGGCCTTGGCTTTGAAGGTTTACCGGCAACACCGAAAGGCCTGCTGAATGCCGAACTATTGGAAAGATTGGTTCTGAATACAGTACCATTTCTTGACTGAATGATGTCATACACTTCCTGGGTAACATCATTGATAGAATCAAAGTAATACAGTTTTACTTTTAATGAATTGAGGGCCTTACCGCTTTTATCGTTAATGCGGTAGTTCATCAGAAACTCGTGGCGGTCGTTATTGGAAGGCGTTGAGCCAAACACACCATTGCGCACCGTTTGAGCAAGGTTAATTGTGCCATTGGATACATTCACCGTACAACCGGCACCGTTGCAATTGGATCCTTCATCAAATAAAGTACCACTGCCTGAACCGGGTATTGCTGTGCCTCTGCCCGCATTGTACAGTGGTTTTAAAACAGAATCAGCCGTGGTCAATTTATAAAATCCATCTAAAAAATTAATCCCTGAAATTACCAGTATTGTACTGATGGTGTCTTTACTACCAGTTGGCAAAAAAGTAATGCGGTAGCGAAGGCCGGTTTCGCTTTTTGAAACATTGATAGCACCGGTTGCAGGATCAATTTCTATACCTTCCGGGAAGCCGCCATATTCACCAGCAAGCGCCTGTGTTGGTTTGATAATGTAATCTTCAGACTGGTCTTTCAGATAAAAAACTGAGTCGCCATAACTGAGTGTAAAACCGGGTGGCACAACAGGCGTTATCGCCGTATCTTTTTTACATGAAAAGATAATGAAGAGTAAACTGGCACTAAATAAATATTTACAGTATTTAACTGACATATCAAAGTTTTATAGGTTGGTCAACGCTTCCTTTATAAATGTAACCGGCAATTCAAAAATAAAAAGTTAACTCACTTTTTAAAGTAACTGGATATATTTTAACAAAAGTAGGCAACCGGATGTTTTTAAAGCTATAGCATTTCCTGCAGCGCTGCCACTACTGTATCTACTTCTGCCTCCGTATTGTTTTTACAAAAACTAAAGCGTACCGTAACCTGGTTGGGGTTATTATTGATTGCCCTTATTACATGACTACCCTGTTCCACCCCACTGGTACAGGCACTGCCACCACTGGCACAAATGTTATGGATATCCATATTAAAAAGCAGCATCTCCGACTTTTCTGTTTTAGGAAAACTAACACTCAGCAGCGTATATAAACTTTTGCCGAAGACATCGCCATTAAATTCAACACCGGCAACGTGCTTTTTTAATGCATCATGCATATATTTTTTTAAGCTTCCTATATATGCACTGTCTTTTTCAAATGCAGCAGTAGCCAGTTCCAGCGCCTTGGCAAAACCTACTATACCATAAATATTCTCGGTACCTGCACGCATATTGCGTTCCTGGCCGCCACCTTGTATCATAGGTTTTATCCGCACGTTTTCATTGATGTACAATATCCCAACCCCTTTTGGACCGTGAAATTTATGGGCTGCACCGGTGATAAAATGTACGGGTGTATTTCGAAGATCAAAAGGAAAATGACCTACCGTTTGAACGGTATCGCAATGAAAAACGGCGTTGTATGATTTACATAAATTTCCCACTGCATAGATATCGAGCATATTGCCAATTTCATTGTTGGCATGTAACAAAGTAAGCAATGTTTTTTCTTCAGTTGCGGCCAGTAATTTTCCCAGGTGTTCCAGGTCAACATGACCGTTCGGCAACAATTTTACATGGCTCACTTTTACTAGCTGTTGGGCAGCTAAATGCTCTACAGTATGTAAAGTGGCATGGTGTTCAATGGCTGAAGTAATGATATGCGTACAACCTAAATCTTTCACGGCTGCGGTGATGGCTGTATTGCTGCTTTCTGTTCCTCCGCTGGTAAAAAATATTTCTGCCGGATGGGCATTTAAAATTTTGGCTACTGATTTTCTCGCTTGTTCAATGGCCATCTTTGTTTCGCGGCCATAAGAATAAATTGACGATGGGTTACCAAATTTTTCAACCAGGTAAGGCATCATAATTTCCAGCACAGCCGGGTCAAGCGATGTTGTTGCAGCATTATCAAAATAAATTCTTGTCATATCAGGAAGGTGGTGAATGGGCAATGGTGAGTTGTTAATAATAAAAGACCAACGAAATGATAAATACTGAAGGAGCTAAAAACTGATTGCCCATTCACAATTGACCATTCACTAAATCACTTCATGAATATCTTTCATCAGTCTTTTGGCGATGTTATCCGCGGTAGTTTCAAAATTGCTTTCCGCATAAATACGGATGATTGGTTCCGTGTTGCTGGTACGAAGATGTACCCAGTCGTTATCAAATTCTATCTTCAAGCCGTCTTCAGCATTGATCGGCTGATTTTTATACTTGTCTTTAATTTTTTCAAATATGGATTGAACGTTGACGCCGGTTGAGAGGGTAATTTTATTTTTGCTGATAAAATAGCCAGGATAAGTATTTCTTAACTGCTTAATACTTTTTTTACTGTTGGCAAGATGCGTTAAAAACAGGGCGATGCCGATTAAAGCATCCCGGCCATAGTGCAGATCAGGTACAATTATTCCCCCGTTGCCCTCTCCGCCAATTACTGCATTCACTTCCTTCATTTTGTTCACCACATTTACTTCTCCAACTGCACTTGGGAAATATTCACCACCATGCGTTACAGTAACATCCTTCAATGCTTTAGTGGAGGACATATTGGAAACAGAATTGCCCTTTCTTTTGCTAAGTACATAATCGGCCACAGCGACCAATGTATATTCTTCACCAAACATGCTGCCGTCTTCACAAACAAAACACAGGCGGTCAACATCCGGATCTACTGCTATACCAAGGCTGGCATTTTGTTTTACCACTTCTGCACTTAAACCTGTAAGATGCTCTGGTAAAGGTTCAGGATTGTGCGCAAATTTGCCGTTTACTTCTGCATTCAGCACTTCAATTTCTTTAACACCCAATGCCCGTAACAAAGCCGGTACTGCAATGGCGCCCGTACTGTTTACAGCATCAATAACTATTTTAAATTTTGCCTTTTTTATGGCGGCAACGTCCACCAAATCATAGTTTACAACAGCATCAATGTGCTTTTGTAAGGCATCTTCATTCGTTGTAGTTACGCCGAGTTTATCAACAGGTACAAAAGTAAATTCTTCGGCAGCTGCAATTCTCAATACTTCTGTTCCTTCAGCTGCGTTGATAAATTCACCCTTGCTATTGAGTAGTTTTAAAGCGTTCCATTCTTTTGGATTATGACTCGCAGTCAATATAATGCCACCAGCCGCATTTTCGAATACCACGGCCATTTCTACAGTCGGTGTTGTACTATAGTCAAGATCCACCACATCAAATCCAAGTGCATTTAAAGTACTGATGACAAGATTTTTAACCATGGCGCCACTGATGCGGCCGTCACGTCCCAGCACAATCTTTCTGTTTGCCCCTTCCTTCATTAACAGGGTGCCGTAGGCAGCAGTAAACTTGACTACATCCAATGGAGTAAGGTTGTCGTTTGTTTTGCCCCCGATGGTGCCGCGGATGCCTGAAATGCTTTTTATTAATGCCATTTGCTGCCAAATATTAGGTGAGCGGCAAAGATAAGAAATACGGCACTGCTTCCAAAGCCCAAAAACCACCCGCCGGGCAATACTGAAACCAGCAGCGGTTTCAAAAGCTGATTTTAGGATAGCAATCGTTTGCCTGAATTTCCGTAAAAGACTAAATTGCCTAGTCCTTTTTGACAAATACCAGTTTAGATCTGTCTGACGTGTAAATTTTTGAAAAAAAGTCGGCAAGGAGCACCGCGTCTGTTGCGGGATAACGGCCGCTGTTTCGCTGCATAATTCTTACATACGATACTTTGCGTTCGTTTACTTTTATTGTAGAAGAATAGGTTCCGAATTTTGTATCAATGGTCACATTGGCCGGTATACTCTCCGCTGTATACCCTGCAGGTATGGTTATTTCCACCGAATCCACATCTGTAAAGGCATAAGGTATTTTGATATCAAATTTCCTTTTATCCGCCTGTGTAATTTTTGTGGTGGATTTATTTAGGACGTCGGGGGAAATAAATAATCTTTTGCCTGAGATGCTGGCAAAATTATTGGCCGTTAATTCAAGTTTTTCCGTGACTACCGGCAAGGCGGCTTTCTGCGTAGCATAATTAAAGCTGCTAACATCGTAGGAGGGCAGATTGAGTTCTTCTTTTAAAATTTCAGCAATCTTTTCTTTATTAACTGCGTCCAGCATTCCCTGTAGTTCATCCTGCTGCTGGGCCTTGTATTTTGTTTCAATACTGGCAGTTAGCTTTCCTTCTTCATTGACATCAGCGGCAATTTTTCTTGTCTGCAAATTTTCCAGCTTGTTATAATCAGGCGTGTGAACCAGGGTTCCGCCATTTTCATCTACCAGCAGGGCATACCGGTTGCTTGTAAACCCACTGAGATAACCCATAGGTAAGGTTTGGCTTGTACACTCCAGCCACACCGTATCTTTTGGCTGTGGCACGCAAACAATAATGTGATTGAACTGGTTCGATGGAAAGTCAGCCAGTAAAGCCGTACGGTTTTGACCTGCTTTTATCAATGTATAATACGACTTAATACCAGCTTCTTTCAACAGTGAATACATATAGTTGCTCAGTGCTTTGCAATCGCCGTAAGCTTTCGATGCAACATAGCTGGCATCGAAAGTTTGCCATCCGCCGATACCCAATTGAATACTGATGTAACGGGTATTCTTTTGCATGTACTCATACAAAATTTTAATTTTCTCTTTTGATGAACCAACATTATCTGTAAGTGCATGCACCTGTTGTTTTATGTTAGCCGGCAATTGATCCCGGCCGATATTAAGTGCATAAATAAACTTACCAAATTCCTTCCAGTCGTTCATATTACCGGTGTAATGCTGAATTTCAAAATTGGAAGGTGCCAGGAAAACAGCGGTCGTAATTTCGTGCCACTCCGGCTGATACCGCTCACTTTCAATGGCGGGCAATTTTTCAACAGACCACTCATACTGTTGTGATTCTTTCAATAGCGTTTTTTGCGGCTCTTTGTTATAATTAAATACTTTATAACGGAGGTTATAATCCAGCGGACATTCAACAATGAGTTTACTTTTTTCCACTGCAAAGTTTTCGTCTTCTATTGGGAGCCAATGTGGCAAATAAAAAACACCTTTTAATTCAACTTCTGTTTGGTATTCTACTGTGTAGGGATACATGCGGCAGTTAAAATTATGGTGCTTAATCCTGGCGTCATCTGCAAGAGAAGATTCTGATGAACCGCTTAAATCCTGCACTTCACTCTTTTTGAGGGATTTTATCTTTTTCCCATTTTCATCGAATAGTGTGCCTGCAATATTTTCTACCGAAATAAACTGATCATAATTCTCCGTTAATCCAGCTGCATTTTCACCCGCTGCGTTTAATATGGTAACCGCATATTTATTGTATAAAACCGCCTTGCCCGCATTTTTAATTACCACCCTTAGTTCTTCCATTCTTTTTACAACATTGGCGTGCGGAAGTAACTCTGCCGGAATTAACTTTACATCATAATTAGTTTGGGCAAATGCTGATAAAAAGCAAGTGGCACTGAAGAGCGATACTAAACAATATTTTTTCATGGTTACTTCTTTTTGAATACAATTTGTTCTGCATGCTTTTTTACGATGTAATCGAAAAAATTCCTGAGTGTTTCGTAGTCTTCCGGTAAAAAAGTGGCTTTTTCAAGTTTTACCCTGGAACGCAGCATAACCGATTCATCTGTTTTTGATACCAAATATTCAAAGAACCCCTCACCATCATTCAGGCTTACTTTAGCTGATTTAGGTATTTCATCTACCGCGTATCCCTTCGGTATTTCAATCTGAAAATTATATGTTTCATCCATTTTATAAGGCATTTCCACCGGGTACTTTCTTTCTGCAGCTGTAAAGAAATTTTCTTTATACCCTTCTTTCAGCATCGGGTTAAAATAGATGATATTGCTGCTGTTATCACCATCAATTGTGATGTTATGCGACATGCGGATGGACTTTTCTCCATCCTTTTCATCTTCATATTTTATATCATCAATAGAAAAATCACCACTGTAAGATTCTTTTAATTTCTTCTCAAAAGCCTCTTTTCCATTGTCAATAAACTTGTCTCGAATGTTGCTTGATTCGTAGTAGCCAAGTATGGTTGTAAGCGAACCAGACCATTTACCAGCCTTCGTTTCATCGTTAAAAAGCATTACATTGGTAAATTTTGATTCTCTTAAACTGTCGGCAAAAAAATATACCGGCTCCACTTCTTTATTGATTGTTCGGGCTGCACCATTATAGCAGTTTTCAGGTAACTTATTAAATCCAAGATAGGGTTCGGAGGCATCTAAAAAGTAGCGCTTCCCGTCAATGTCCAATCTGCATATAACATAATTGTACCGGTTAATAAGCGGATAAATCTCATTGGTAAAGCCGTTGGACCTGGTGCTTAAAATAACAGGATTCGCCTGCATGCCTTCGTGCCGCAACATCGCCGTTAATAACAGATTAACGTCTGCCACGGAGCCATTTTTATTTTTAAATGTTTCCTTCATGCCAGTTGTTAAATAAATTCCGTGACGGCCGTTACATTTAAAGGAATTTTTTACAAAGGCATATATTTTTTTTGCTTCCTCCAGGTTATCCGTGGTACCAGCCTTTATAGCTTTCATATCATCGTTTAACCAACCATTATCTTTATCAAGCCTTTCTCCAAAATCTTCATCTTTTAACAAAGCATCGGATACCGTATGCCAGTTGCCCATAATATCGTGGTAAGGCATATTAGGAAATTGTTGTCCTGACATCTGAAATTCTATTTTGGAAATATGGTTATCCAAAGAAGTAAGGAATTTTTCTTCCTTCATGGCAGGTACGTTCTTCATAACCCAGCGGGTAGATGTATTTGTCGCAGGAATTGTATAGGTTTCAGTCCGCATCCCCTCTCCCTGTTCCCTCACGCTATAAGTTGTAGTCCTCGTATCAGATTTCTTAATATCAAATGGATTGTAGCCTTGCGATAAAAATACGTACTCAAAAAAATTAGGTAAATCAAGATTATACTCGCTCCAAACTCTTGGGTAGCTTCCCTGGAAAACCCACTCCTGCAGGTTAAACAAAAAGTCGGAATTGATGGTATAAGAATATTCAATGATGGAGCCCTCTTTCAACGCAGGCATTGTAAACTTCCTGACAATATGATTTTTATCCTGCTTGTCTTTAAACACAGCATCCTTATCCAGCTTTGTTTCTGTCACTACTCCGTTTTCAAGATTATACGTGCTGGCCTTCAGGGATTCCAATCTTTCTTCTGAATTGGTTTTAGTGGAAATATACAGTGGTATTTCCACGCTTGCCAAGTCGAATCCCTTTTTATTGATAATTTTTATGCGTCGCTGGTGTTTGTATATCAGGCTGAACCATCCCTTGTTATTGCCATCAAATGAACTGCTGCCTATGTCAGCGATAATGACCGCCCCGTAGGAAGTATCTACTTTTAAATTGTCGATATTAAAATCTGCGGGTAAAACATGATTGAATTTGATACCAGGCTTATCCTGGGCGTAGAGTTTTGAACATAGCAATACAACTGCTAATAGTAATACAGGACATCTTTTCATTTGGAGCAGGTTTGGGTATAGGTTTCGAAATTAAATAATGGACAATATCATAAAGACAGCAATATAACGTATTATTTTTAAATAAATTTCATCCACAGCCTGATAATATATAAAAAAAATAATGAGCTAAAAAGACAATGACTACCCCTTTAACAGAGGCAGCCATTGTTTGTAAAAAGTCAGGAGGAATAATCTATTTCATTTTAAAACTCTCCATAAATTTGGTATTAAAATCACCTTTTCTAAAGGCTTCGTTTTTCATCAGCTGCAGATGAAAGGGAATGGTCGTTTTTACTCCTTCGATTATATATTCGCTTAATGCCCGGTGCATGGTATCGATTGCTTCTTCCCTGGTTTGTGCCACCGTGATTAATTTACCAATCATGCTATCATAGTAGGGAGGAATTACATAGCCTGCATAAACATGACTGTCTACCCTTACGCCATGCCCTCCGGGTGTGTGTAATACGGTTATCTTCCCCGGACTTGGACGAAAATCGTTGTACGGATCTTCCGCATTGATCCGGCATTCGATGGCATGCATTTGAGGATAATAATTTTTACCGCTTACTTTATGCCCGGCGGCGATTTTTATCTGCTCTTTTATCAAATCATAATTCACTACTTCTTCCGTAACACAATGTTCTACCTGGATACGGGTGTTCATTTCCATGAAATAAAAATTGCGGTGCTTATCTACCAAAAACTCAATGGTACCAACGCTTTCATAATTAATAGCACTGGCAGCTTTAATAGCCGCATTGCCCATTGCTTCACGCAATTCGGTGGTCATAAATGGCGATGGTGATTCTTCCACAAGCTTTTGATGGCGGCGTTGGATAGAACAATCCCGTTCACTTAAATGGCATACATTTCCAAACTGGTCCCCTGCTATCTGTATTTCAATATGCCTTGGCTCTTCCACAAATTTTTCCATGTAAATGCCATCATTTTTAAATGATGCGGCTGCTTCTGTTTTGGCATTATCAAAGGCTTTCTCCATTTCACTTTCTTCCCAAACCACACGCATTCCCTTTCCTCCACCACCGGCTGTAGCCTTTAATATTACCGGGTAACCAACCTGGTTTTTTGCAAGGCTTTTTGCCTGCTCAACACTTTCCAGTAAACCACCGCTGCCAGGTACTACGGGCACACCAGCTTTAATCATTGTTTCTTTGGCGGTGATTTTGTCGCCCATGGCGTTGATCATATCAGGTGTTGGTCCGATAAATTTTATCCCATGATCAGTACATATCTGGGCAAACTTGGCATTCTCTGCCAGAAAGCCATAACCAGGATGAATTGCATCTGCATTGGTTATTTCCGCTGCCGCCATGATATGGGGAATATTGAGGTAAGAATCCATGCTGCTGGGCTTACCTATACATACTGCTTCATCTGCAAATTTTACGTGCAAACTATCTTTATCTGCGGTGGAATAAACGGCTACCGTTTTAATGCCCATCTCCTTGCAGGTACGTATAATACGCAGGGCTATTTCTCCGCGGTTGGCAATTAATATTTTTTTAAACACGACATTCAATTAAAAATTAAAAATTAAAAATTAAAATTCATCCAAAACCAATGACCCTTTTTAGTTTTGAATTTTTAATTTTCACCTAGCTAGGATCTACTAAAAATAAGGGCTGATCATACTCTACCGGGCTGGAATCTTCCACCAATACCTTGACTATTTTTCCTTTTACTTCACTTTCAATTTCATTGAAAAGCTTCATTGCCTCGATGATACATACTACTTTACCCTGTGTTACTTCATCTCCCACATTTACAAAAATGGGCTTTCCCGGACCTGACTGACGGTAGAAAGTACCGATCATCGGGCTTTTGATGGTAATGTAATTATCTGATTTGGGAGCTTCTGCAGGTGGTGCTGTAATGGTGGCAGCGGGAGGAGGAATTTGGGGGGCGGCTGGTTGCTGGGGCTGATTTGAGTAAATTTGTCCTGACTGGCCTCCCGCAATAATGTGCTGAACGGGGTCTTTCTTTTGTTTAACGGTTATTTTAATGCCTTCTTCTTCAATTGTAATTTCACCGATGTTGGTTTTATTAATGAGCTTAACCAGCTCCTGGATTTGTTTTATGTCCATATTGAAAGGTTAAAATGGTTTTTTATTAGAACGGGCGGCTAAGGTAGGTAATGATTTATTAATACCGCCGATTTAAAATTTAAAAAATAGAAAAAAAAGGGCCAAAATGGCAAAAAACATAAAAAAAAAGGGCTAAAATGGTCTTTTTTACCCATTTTTTTCAATAATTAAAAAAGGACAATCTTTTAAAATTGCCCTTTTTTATTAAAATATTTTAAGTTTAAGCCTCTTTCACTCTTTCTACGTATTCCCCGGTCTTGGTATTAATTCTGATCAATTCTCCTTCATTTACAAATAAGGGCACATTAACGGTTGCGCCTGTTTCAACTGTGGCTGGTTTAAGCGTTTTGGTGGCAGTGTCTCCACGCATGCCAGGTTCGCTGTAGGTAACCATTAATACTATCTTATCCGGTAATTCAACGCCCATAGGTAAGTCAGTTTCGCCATTGATCAATACTGATACCTCCTGGCCGTCTTTCAAAAAACGTGGGGCATCTACCATTGTTTCCGGTACGGTTATCTGTTCAAAGGTTTCCACATCCATAAAGCTATAACCCGTATCATCTTTATATAAATACTGGTAGGTTTTCTTTTCTACTCTAACCGGAAAAATAGTTTCACCACTGTTCCATGTCAATTCAATCGTACGGCTGTTATCAACCCCTTTTAATTTAGCCCAAACCTTTGCGGCTGCCCGGGCAGTTTTATTTTGACCGAATTCTATTACCGTGTACAAACTACCATCTACTTTGATGATCAGGCCTGAGCGCATGTCTGCTGTTGTTGCCATGTTGATTTATTTATTTGCTTGTTAAGTTTATTGCACCACCGCAATTATTTAAGGCGGGCTGCAAAAGTAGGAATAGTAACGGTAAAACTAAAATTTAAACCTTTGCTCAGAATTTGCTCCTTTTAAAACTGTGACGAAATCCAGGACATGCCCTTAACAGCAGCTTTACAATTTTCAAATTATCTTCACAAAAAATTCAGCGTGAAAAAATTAATACTATTCGCAAGCTTTATCGGCTGTTCAATTATCGCATTGTCACAAACTGATTCTTCTGCCAAAGCATTGCCCAAATTCGAAACGATTCCTTCTTTCGCTATTTACTCCTTACCCGACAGCACTGTTTTTTCCAACAAAGACCTGCATAAAAACAAGCCTTTTATAATTATGTTTTTCAGTCCTGATTGCGAGCATTGCCAAAAAGAAATGAAAGAGTTACTGGCCTATAAAGAAGAATTAAAAAACATCAGGATATTGATGGCTTCTCCCGGCAGCTATCCTATGATAAAACAATTTTACCAGGACTATGGTGTCGCCTCCATGCCAAATATCAAAATGGGACACGACGACAATTTCGCATTGGGAAGCATTTTTCAACTAAGAACCTTCCCCTCCATTTTTGTTTATGACCAGCAGGGTAAACTGTCCAAAGCCTTTGTTGGCAATATTAGTGTACCGGCCATCCTGGATGCAGCGAAATAATTTCATTTTCAATTATTACCCAATGACGTAATGCGCTACCTTTGCAGCGCAAATTATTTTTCTACTTAAAAAATATATATTATGAAAGTTACCGTTGTTGGTGCAGGAGCTGTAGGTGCAACCTGCGCAGATAATATTGCCCGTTTGGCGCTATGTGAAGAACTGGTTTTGCTTGATATTAAAGAAGGTATTGCTGAAGGCAAGGCCATCGATATGATGCAAACTTCTGCGCTGCTGGGTTTTGATACCAAAATCACCGGGAGCACTAACGACTATACAAAAACCGCCAACAGCGATATTGCAGTAATTACATCCGGACTGCCGCGTAAACCCGGCATGACGAGGGAAGAATTGATTGGCATCAACGCAGGGATAGTTAAAGGCGTTGCAGAGAATATTTTAAAACATTCGCCCAATGCAATCATCATCATCATAAGCAACCCAATGGATACCATGACTTACCTGGCTTTACAAGCTACCGGCTTACCAAAAAACAGGATCATTGGTATGGGTGGTGCACTGGACAGTGCCCGTTTTAAATATTATTTGTCTACTGCAATAGGTTGCTCACCAAATGACCTGCAGGGTTTTGTTGCCGGCGGACACGGTGATACCACCATGATTCCATTAACCAGGCTGGCTACTTACCAGGGCGCTCCCGTAAGTAATTATTTAGACGAAGCTGCGCTTAAAAAAGTTGCTGCCGACACAATGGTTGGCGGTGCTACTTTAACGGGTTTATTAGGCACATCTGCCTGGTATGCACCGGGTGCTGCATGTGCTGCAATGGTTAAGTCAATTGTACGCGACGAAAAGAAATTGTTTACCTGTTGCGTTAAACTGGATGGCGAGTATGGCCAAAAGGATATTTGCATTGGCGTACCAGTTACCCTTGGCAAAAACGGCTGGGAAAAAATTATCGACTATAAATTAAATGAAGAAGAGCAAGCTGCCTTTAACAAAAGTGCAGACGCTGTAAGAAGTATGAACAGTGTATTGGCTACATTGTAAACTTCACAAAATGTGATACGACAAAGCCTCCTGCAATGGGAGGCTTTGTTATATGTTGTTAAGTGTGTAAAAGACTTGTCCGGGCTAAGAAGCAATGTGGATCATCGTTGCGTCGCCCTCTTGTACCCTATTTTCTCTTTTGAGCTTAAGCTTTCTGGCCAAACTTACCGCTGATGAAAAAGCAACTCTATTTTCATAACCACAATTAGCTAACACCATCCGTAATCATTTCCTTATTAATTTTCAGCACCAATCCCTGCAACACTTTACCCGGACCAACTTCTGTAAAATGTGTTGCTCCATCGGCAATCATAGCCTGCACGCTTTGCGTCCATCTTACGGCGCCGGTGAGTTGCTCAATTAAATTCTTTTTTATTTCAGCAGGGTCAGTCACAGCTTTAGCCACAATGTTTTGATAAACCGGGCAAGTTGGAATATTGAATGTAGCAGCTTCAATTGCTGCAGCCAGTTCTTCTTTAGCAGGTAGCATCAGCGGAGAATGAAAGGCACCTCCTACAGGTAATATAAGTGCCCTTTTAGCACCAGCAGCTTTCATTCGTTCGCAGGCTATTTCAATGCCAGGCACTGATCCGCTTATTACTAACTGACCCGGACAATTATAATTGGCCGGCACTACAATTTCTCCCGTTTCCCTGTGTACATCCGCACATACTTCTTCTACTTTTTCATCTGCCAAAGCCAACACCGCGGCCATTGTGCTGGCAACCAACTCACAAGCTTTCTGCATTGCTTTAGCCCTTATCGAAACCAATTTGAAAGCATCTTCAAAACTCAGCACACCATTGGCTACCAAAGCAGAAAACTCGCCCAGGGAATGGCCTGCCACCATATCCGGCCTTGCATCGGCCAGCGTTTTAAAAGCAATAACCGCATGTAAAAAAACGGCCGGTTGTGTTACATTGGTTTGTTTCAGGTCTTCATCAGAGCCCGTAAACATTACGTCAGAAATGCGAAAGCCTGCTATGCTGTTCGCCTGTTCAAATAATTCTTTCGCTATCGGATTGGTATCATACAAATTTTTTCCCATTCCTTTAAACTGACTTCCCTGGCCGGGAAATACATACGCATGTGCCATAATTTTTCTTTTATTTCAATTGCAAATAAAACAAAAAATCCCTCACGCGGAGGGATTAATATTTTAGTTCCATTTGTTCTAATGTAATTTGGCACTGATCAGTTTTACAAATTCACTTCTTGTCTCATTCTTTTCAAACTCACCCCAAAAAGCAGATGTAGTGGTAACTGAATTCTGTTTCTGCACACCCCGCATCATCATACACAAATGAGAAGCTTCAATAACAACCGCAACACCCAGCGGATTCAGCGTTTCTTTAATAGAATTTAAAATCTGGTGTGTAAGTCTTTCCTGAACCTGCAAACGCCTGCTGTAAACATCTACAACACGTGCAATTTTGCTCAGCCCGGTTATCCAACCGTTAGGAATATAAGCTACGTGCGCTTTACCATAAAAAGGCAACATGTGGTGTTCACACATGCTGTATAATTCAATGTCCTTCACAATAATCATCTCGCTCACTTCTTCATGAAACTTGGCAGAATTTAAAATGGTATTGGCATCCTGCTGATATCCCTGGGTTAACACCTGCATCGCCTTTGCAACACGTTCGGGTGTTTTTTCCAGTCCTTCCCTGCCGGCATCTTCGCCTAACAGATTAAGCACTTCTTTATAGTTTGTTATAAGGCCAGCAGTAACTGCTTCATCATACTGCTCTATTTTTTTGTATGCCATTCTTTAAGTTTGTGGTAAATTTTGCTGATTGCCAGCTTTAACAACAAATAATATATTTTGTTCTGTGAAGGATACTTATCCTGACAATCCCGGCACCAATTTATCAATTAGCAGGATATTCAACAAAATTTCTTTCGGTTTCGTATAGTCTTACCTGAAGGTCTAACTTGGTATCAATTTTTTCTCTCAGGATAGTATAGATTACAACCGCAATATTTTCTGCCGTAGGATTAAGGTGCTGAAACTCTGCTGTATCGAGATTTAAATTTTTATGATCGAAGCGTTCCAAAATATTTTCTCTTATTACCTCGCTCAATAATTTCATGTCATACACATACCCTGTCTCAGCATCAGGCACGCCAGTTAATTTAACAATCAGTTCATAATTATGCCCGTGAAAACTTGGATTATTGCATTTGCCAAAAATCCTGTCATTGGTTGCCTCATCCCATTTTGGATTATTTAAACGGTGCGCCGCATTAAAATGTTCTTTACGGTAAACAGCTACTTTATTATTCATTTTACAACAATAATTTTTAAATAAAAGGTGAGTTTAAACTGGTTCAGCAGTTGGATTTTACCCATTTTAGAAACGGCGGATACTGCGCTGAAATAGATACAAAGAAGCCAGTTAATTGTTTCAATATGCCAAACTAATTTCCAAAATATTCAACAAAAATACGTGGGGTTTCATATAATTTAAGGGAATGCAACTGCACTCCTTCCGGCAAGTGAGGAACCAATTGTTGCCAGATTCCAATGACCAGGTTTTCTATAGAACACAGCTTACCCGCCATAAAATCGACGTCTACATTCAGGTTCTTGTGATCCAGTTTTTCTATTACATGCTCATTTACTATAATGCTTAATCTTTTTACATCATAAACAAAGCCAGTATCCGGATTGGGTTCGCCTTTTATGGTAACATATAGCTCAAAGTTGTGCCCATGCCAGTTTTCATTGGCGCATTTACCAAAGACCTCCTCGTTTTGCTCACGGCTCCATACCGGATTAAATAACCTGTGTGCAGCGTTAAAATGTTCTACCCTTGTTATGTACACCATTCGCACTTAAAATTTTGCGCAAAGGTACTTGCTAAATCCTGAAATATGAAGCGTAAGTACGATTTTTGCAAAATGCATATTTTACTTATTTCGGCTACCAGCTTTGAGATTGAGCCCACTTTAGAGTTACTTAAAGAAAAGAAAAACACAATTGGAAAGCATACAACCGAGGTATTAATTACCGGTGTGGGACAGGTAAATACCGCTTATCTTTTGGCTGTAAAATTACTAAGCAATAAACCGGATTTGGTTTTACAGGCGGGTATTGCCGGCTGCTTTTCCGGCCAGTTATCTTTAGGCCAGACCGTATTAATAAAACAGGATGCTTTCGGTGATTCAGGCATTGAAGAAAAGCAGCAGTTTGCTACATTATTTGATGCCGGCTTTGCCGGCAAAAATGATTATCCATTCACAGATGGATGGCTTGTAAATGATACAACTGGTCTTTTTCAAACATCTGCGTTAGTGGCTGTAAAGGGAATAACGGTAAACAAAATAAGCGATACTTTGTTGCAAAAGCAACAACTTATTGAACATTTTAACCCGGCAGCAGAAAGCATGGAAGGTGCTGCATTTCATTATGTTTGTCTTCAACAAAAAGTACCGTTTTTACAAATAAGAAGTGTCAGCAATGCCGTTGGGGAAAGAGATAAAACGAAGTGGGCAATGAAAGATGCTATCATAAATTTAAATATTGAACTTCAAAAAATATTAATCAGTTTACCATGAAATATACTTTAGGATTTTCGCCCTGCCCCAATGATACTTTTATTTTTGATGCATTGGTAAATAATAAAATTGATACTGGGAATATCAGTTTTGAGCCGGTGCTGGAAGACGTACAAACCCTGAATGAGTGGGCCATGCAAGGCAAACTGGCAATCACCAAATTAAGTTATGGTGTATTGCCACTGGTATTGAAAACATATGCGGTACTAAACAGTGGCAGTGCGTTGGGCCGTGGCGTAGGACCTTTGCTGATAGCAGGGAATGATGCTGTCACTGAAAATATTGAAGATTATACCGTTGCAATACCAGGTGAACAAACGACAGCTCATTTACTTTTTTCGCTTGCCTATCCCAAAGCACGAAAGAAGATTTTTTTAAGATACGATGCCATAGAAGATTTTGTCAGCAGTGGCCAGGGGCTGGGCGTAATCATTCATGAAAACCGGTTTACCTATGCGGATAAAGGACTTAAAAAAATAATTGATCTGGGCGATTTTTGGGAGAAAGAAACAGGCAACGCCATACCCCTTGGAGGCATAGTTGTTAAACGGGATATAGACATCTGCATCCAAAAAGACATTGATGCCCTTATCAAAAAAAGTATTGAATACGCATTCTCCAATTACCCCCAGCTGAACGATTACATCCGTAACAACGCACAGGAAATGAGCGAAAATGTGATGCGTAAACACATCGATTTGTATGTGAACGATTACTCGATCAACCTTGGAGAAGAGGGAAAAAAAACAGTTAAAAAATTAATGGATGTATATCAGCAATTAAACGACTGTACAATCGGGTATGATGAAATTTTTGTAAGCTGACTTAATCCTGGGATCATTCTTTTTTGAGCGCCTGTGCATACACTTCCAGGCATCGCTTTCTTGCAAACTCATGGTCAACGATTGGTTTTGGATAATCAAAACTGTCCAGTTCGGGAACCCACTGCCTGATATATTTCAAGTCTTTATCAAACTTTTCAGTTTGCAACCGGGGATTAAAAACTCTGAAATACGGTGCTGCATCACATCCGCTGCCTGCCGCCCATTGCCACCCCCCATTGTTAGCTGCCAGGTCAAAGTCTAGTAATTTTGTTGCAAAATAAGCTTCACCCAACCGCCAATCCAACAGCAGGTGCTTTGACAAAAAAGACGCTGTAATCATGCGAACGCGGTTATGCATAAAACCCGTTGCATTTAACTCCCGCATGCCTGCATCAACAATCGGGTAACCTGTTTGGCCATTACACCATTGCTCAAATTCCCCGGTATCTTTTCGCCAGTGAATGCCGTCATAGGCAGCTTTAAAAGCCTTTCCCTTGCCTACTTTTGGAAAATGCCACAAGATCATGTGATAAAAATCCCGCCATATCAATTCATTCAAATAAGTCTCTGAGAGTGGCCTCGCACGGGCAGCAAGTTCACGTATGCTGATTGTTCCAAACCTTAGGTGTACGCCTAATTTAGACGTTCCTGGCACAGCGGGAAAATTTCTTTGTTCTGCATATTTTTTTACCAGTTCGTCCTTCAGCGCTTTTGATGGGAAAGGTTTTTCCAATTGGCGGAAACCCGTGGAAGCCAAAGTTGGAATCTGCACAATTGAATGCGGATAAAAATTGCTGAAGTATTTTTTTGTGGGGTATGGCTTTAAATGAAAATCGGTTAATACAGCCTTCCATTTTCGGCTGTAGGGTGTAAACACCGTGTAAGGAGTGCCATCATCTTTCAAGACTTCCGCTTTTTCAAGAATAACCTGGTCTTTGTATGTTTTAAAACTCACATTATTTTCTTTCAACAATTTAGCGATGGAGGTTTCTCTTTCCAACGCATAGGGCTCATAATCATGATTGGCAAAAACTGTATCTATGGTATACTTAGCAAGCAGCTGTTTAAAAATAATTGCGGGTGTGCCGTAAAACACATTCAATGATGATCCCATTTCAACAAGTTCTGCCTGCATTTCTTCGAGCGCAGCATGAATAAATTCTACCCTTCTGTCAGTTTTTTCTTCCAGCTGATCCAATATATTCTTATCAAATATAAAAATGGGTAACACGGGTTTGCCTGCCTTCAGAGCGTGGTAGAGTCCTGCGTTGTCTTCTAATCTTAAATCTCTGCGAAACCAAAAAATGTTAATTGCTTCCATAAACATTATACTGCTAAATAAAATATCCCTTAAAATAGTACGCGTATATTTAACAGCCTGGTTACGGAATGGTTGCAAAAATTGTCTTGAAAATTTTTTGGCTATGTTGGTTTGAGTAAGATGTGTCATCAATTCGCTGAACCCACTGCATAATGTGTATGCTGTTAGTTAAAAAAACCTCATCTGCGCTTTGCAAATCTTTCAGCGTGATTTCATTTTCAATTACCTGCCAATTATCAGCTAATTCTTTTATAATTTTCCTGCGCATGATACCTGCGATACAACCCTCTTTTAATGACGGAGTATAAACAATTCCCTCTTTTATTAAAAATATATTTGCAATAGTTGTATCGCAAATGCGGCCATGATTGTTTAAAACTATCGCATCGTTCCATTTCTCACCTTTGGCTTTCAATGCCGCTAAAATATAAGGCAGGTAATTGTTGTGTTTGATATTGCTTAATATATCACAACTTTTTTTTGCTTCTTCGTACACACCCAACACCAGTCCGTTGCTGTTGAATTCTCCACTGTTTTCCGGCAACGGCCAGCTTTGAATGATATAATTGGGCAAATGATTTTTTGCATCAAACAGCCCCCCGTCCCCTCTAAAAACACTTAGCCTGATACGGGCTGTATTTTCGTGACGATTCTTTTTTAACAGGGTGGTAATTTCACTGTGTAATTTGTCTGGTGTAAAATGTTTGGGTATTTCAAATTGCAACACCCTCATGCCGTTCCATAATCTTGCAAAATGTTCGTCTTCCAGTTCCGGCAATCCGTTTTTTGCTTTGATGGTTTCAAACAATCCGTCACCATAACGCAGGGCACGGCTATCTGCACCTATTACAGCTTCTCCTTCAACAAAAATTTTTCCATTGTAATTAAAATAGTTCATAGGCAAAAATATGAACGGACATGCTGTAAAAAATTTAAAAACTCATTAAATAAAAAATCCCACCAAAGTAAATTGATGGGACATTTCTTCATCGGGGTTGTAAGAGAAAAAAATTATTGTAAAGGTGCAACTTTTCTGTCTTATATAAACAGGTCGGTTCTTATTTAATTAGATATTTTGATTAATGATTAAATTTCCTCGTTTAGTATATTGTGTTTTACCGCATACATGATTAAACCTGCAGTACTTTTTGCTCCAGTCTTCACCTTCAGTTTATCGCGGATAGCTTCAACAGTTCGTGGACTAAGATCTACCATATCGGCAATCTCCTTTGTTGTTTTTTCTTCGCACATTAATTTTAAGATCAGCATCTCCTTATCATTTAATTGCGCTTCCTGCTGAACTAATTTTTGAGGCGTTACCTGGTTGCGTTGTTTAAGATTTGTAAGTAAGGCTTTATTGGTGAGTGCATTAAAAAAATAGTCCTGTTCAAAGCAGGTTTTAATTGCTTCGTATATAACTTCAATGTCACTGGTTTTACTAAGGTAGCTGTTGGCTCCCAGTTCCATCAACTTCGTTATCATACTGTGATCCTCCAGCATGGTGAGCATGATTACTTTTACATCTGGCCAGTTCTTTTTTATCTCCGGAAGAGCTGTAATACCGTCCATTACAGGCATTTGAATATCCAGCAATATTACGTCTGGCTGAACCGCTTTCAGCATAGTTAGTAAATGCATACCATTATCTGCTTCCGCAATTACCTTAACGTCATTTTTCGAACTCAGGGCAGTTTTTACACCGGCCCGATATAATACATGGTCGTCCGCAATTAACACTTTGATCGGTTCCAAAATTTGTTAGTTTAAATATAAAAGAGTACTTATTAAATTACAAAAAAGCGTTCTTAAAAATGCAATATCGCTCAATTTCCTTTACCATTCTTAGGAGAACTACGTGTTATTTAACATAGGAATTTTACTATGGTAAATACTCAGCCTGGGAAAAAATTCAGCAAAACCTGCCACACTATGCATTTGTAATCAATTTTACGCAGGTGACTCCATTGAAAAACATTTCTGTAATTAAACGTGCTAAAGCAGGAAATATTATTCAATTAGTTTGTTTCGCATGCCGTACATAATCAGCCCGCCAATGGTTTTGGCGTTTACCTTGGTTTTCATATTTTGGCGGATTGTTTCAATTGTGCGGGGGCTTAAAAATATTGTTTTGGATATTTCCTCTGTCGTTTTATCTTCTGCAAGTAGTTGAAGAATTTTTATTTCCTTCTCATTAAAATGTATAGCTGCCGTATTGGTATAATGCTGGCGTACATTTTTTTTCTGCATTAACTTGCCCATCACAGCCTTGTTCACCAGGTCATTAAAATAAAAATCTTCGTTCATACAAGTTAAAATGGCCTCGTATATTTCTTCCGGATCTGTTGTTTTTGTGAGGTAGGCATTGGCTCCCATCTCCATCATTTTACTAATCATCTGGTGATCATCGTACATGCTGAGCACAATAATTTTTATGCCGTCATATTCCTTTCTTATAAGCTCAATGCCGTTGATGCCATCAATTTCAGGCATCCGGATGTCCATCAATAATACCTCTGGTTTTTTAATGGCAATCTTGTGCATCATGTCCTTCCCATCTTCTGCTTCCCAAAGCATTTTAAGATTGGGTTTACCGGAAAGAGCCATTTTAATTCCATCCCTGAAAATTTTGTGGTCGTCGGCGATAGCTATTTTGATTAAGTAATCCGCAGAGATAGACATACAACAGAAGAATTAGTTTGGTTTGTCACTAAATTATATAATTGAATTTATTTTAAAGTCACTACATCTGAAGAAAATTAAATTAGCCGGTATAAAATTCTCAATTCATTTAGTTTTTTGTAATGCAAATAACGTGATTAATATTTTGTTATTGCGAACGAGTACTGAGTAATTATACTAACGTGCTCAAAAAAATCATACCACATTTATTAAACCTTACCATACCTCACCATAATTTGATCGCATTATTATGAGTGTTATTGCTATTGGTACTTTCAAAGTAATGTATCATCTGCAAACATCCTTGCCTGGTTTGCTCTTTCCATTTATATCTCCAAAGTATTATTAACTGATCTCGTTTTAAAGTTATCCTTCGTATTACCCTGCATAGCTAATTAAAAATCTACTTACCAACTCATCAGGTAATTACACTATCGTATGATTACGCAGTAAGATAATCGTATGATTACTGCAAAACCTGATAGTAAATTTACTATACAGTATACGTAAAATTACCCATTTTTTTACTTTTTTTTACCTTGCCTTTTCGCCCAAAAACCTTGTCTGCACTGTATTTTAACGATATCATACCTGGTGTTTCTGATTATACCCATTGTTTATGATGCTATTTAATATGAAGTTTACATCACGGAATCATTTCTAAATCCTTTAAACTAATTTTTTATGTACGGAACGCTGGTTAATTTACCTCACGGAACACGTTTATTCTAGAGATTAATAAAGTAGGTTTTTGAAAAAAGTTAATTACTTTTGAGAAAACTACCTATTATCATAGAAATTCTACAAAAGATTAATTATCTCTCGGAGATTGCACCTTTCTTTCTTTGTTTATTATTCTACAAAAGAATTCTTAGCAAAGAAATAAAGGTTTTTTTTGTTTACACAATTGTATTGGCAATCTTTTTAGCTAGTACTTTATTGATCATTAAATTTTCGAGTTTATACCTTGCGATTGTGGTGAGGTCTTTTTTAATACTTGAATTCATCCTTCTTTCTCTGGTATACATTTCTATATTTAAAAGTATTAAAAGTAAACAATTTATTGTCTTGTCAATCTGTTTATATACAGTTTATTGGATTTATAATTTTTTCACCATCAAATTTTCGGAATTTGATTTCATGCCGCTGGTAGTTGAATGTCTTTTTTTTACATTGTTAATCGTCTACTACTTTTATTATATAATGCAACATAATTTTACAACTCCATTGTATCAATTACCCAGCTTCTGGATTTCTGTAGCCTTGCTGGTCTATTTTTCCGGCAATTTTTTCCTTTTTTTATATTCCAAATCTATGATGGGCAAATCAGATTTTAATAAACAATATACCTTTATTAATAGTTCCATAACTATTATCAAAAACGCGTTACTTGGTGTCGCTATTATTGTTAATAAAAATACGATGACTCAAAACGAAGACCGCCCCATTCCTTCCGATTTATACCTGGATAATTTTAAACCGTTTAATAAATCAATTAATACTTAAGCTTACCAATGATCTTTTTACAAGTTCCAGTCAACTCATCTTCGGGGTTTAACTACATCATGCTTTTTGGTACGCTTGCAATGCTTAGTTTAACGTTAGGTATCGTATTTTTTGTTATTTTTCATCAGCGCAGGGTTATCCGCTTTAACGATCAGTTGAAAAGACTGGAAGATGACAAGCAACAAATCTTGCTGAATGCATCTATTAAATTCCAGGAAGAGGAACGGAACCGGATTGCCGCAGATTTACACGATGACGTTGGCCCCCTGCTGGCTACTGCACGGCTATACCTGAATGAAAATTTGATTAACCAGGAGCCGGCCGTACAGTTACAATCCATCTTCAGCGCCAAGCAAATTATTGATGATTCTATACAGCTGATCAGAAATATCAGTCATAGCATGATGCCGCCCACCCTCAAAAATTTTGGATTGGAAAGCGCTATGAGCGATTTATTTCAGAAAATAAATGGCAGCGGAACCCTGAACGCCAGCGTTCGTTTTCATGACTACCGCACCCGTTTAAAACTCGACCAGGAATTACTTATTTTCCGGGTTATACAAGAGCTGGTAAATAATATCATCAAACACAGCAGTGCAGGATTTATTCATCTCACACAAAATGCCAATGCCACTCATAGTTATTTCAGACTCCATCATGATGGGCAAGGTATTGTTCAAACAGAGTTCGACCGGCTCAATCATGTTTCAACAGGCTTGGGGTTAAAAAATATAGCTAGTCGCATTAAGGTATTGAATGGCCGGATTTTTTTTGAAATTGATCCCAGCCATACTTATTTTAAAGTAACACTGGAGATTCCAAAAGACTCAACTTACTAACTACTGCATGTCTCCAGACTTGCGGATTTGCCCGTTGATATAAACCGGTTAAAGAAAAACCGAAACTTTTTCATAAATTTGATTAACCAGTTTTTATGAATCCAATTAAAGTTGCAATAGCCGATGACCACCAGATTTTCAGAAAAGGAGTAATTCTTTCTATGAGGTCGTACACGGAATTTCAATTTGTGTTGGAGGCAGATAATGGTGAAGAACTGCTGGCAAACCTTGCAGCAGCTGCGCCGGACGTAATTTTATGCGACTTAAAAATGCCACTTAAAGACGGCATTGATACTACAAGACAAATTACAAAAGACTATCCCCACATTCGTGTTATTATTTTAACCATGTACGAAGATGAACGTTTCGTAGGACACCTGATGGATTGTGGTGCTGCAGGTTATTTGCTAAAAAGTACTGATCCTGCAGAAATAAAAAAAGCCATTTTGGAAGTGATGCGAACGGGATTTTATTTAAACCCTTTTGTAAATAAAGTATTAATTAAAAAGAATTATAGCAGGCAAAAATTTAATCCTTCTCTTAATACAGAAATTCTTGTAACGGATCGGGAAAAAGAAGTACTTACATTGGTTTGCATGGAATTTACTGCTGCAGAAATTGCTCAAAAAATGGATATCAGCTCGCGAACGGTGGAAGCAATCAAAGACAGGATGATGGAACGCTTCGGTGTAAAAAATTCTGTAGGCCTCGTGTTTTATGCTATGAAAAATCAACTGATAGATTAAAACGATTATCGCTTACATCATTGTTAGATTTCCTTTGGTCTTTCCAACATTTTTCTTCGTTCTTTATGTGAGCATCTCTTCTTTTATAATTTACCGAATGGCTGATTTTATTCCCCTTGTTTGCCTTCACGTTTAAGTCAATGCAAATTTTACCTTTTGAATTAAATTCGTCCTGATAATAATTGGAAGAGTTTACTTCAGACTAAAATAGCCCGAATAATTTAGAATCAATACTGGATATAATCTGCCCCAAATGTTCTTCATTTTCTGCAAATTTATTTTTATCTGCATCAATAATAAGCAAAGGGCCTTCTTTATAACTGTCAATAAATCCGTTGTAATAATCATTTAGTTTTTTCAAATAATCCAGCCGGATATTTTCTTCGTATTCCCTGCCTCTTTTTTGAATTTGTGCCACCAACGTAGGTACAGAGGCCTTTAGATAGATAAGCAGGTCCGGCGGCTGCACCATTGACTTGAGTGTTTCAAAAAACTGGTAATAATTATCAAAATCTCTTTTTCCCATTAGTCCCATGTCATGCAGGTTGGGTGCAAAAATATTCGCATCCTCATAAATCGTGCGGTCCTGTATCACTGTTTCTGAACCATGCTGAATTTCTAGCAACTGTTTTAAACGGCTGTTTAAAAAAAATACTTGCAGGTTAAAACTCCAGCGAGGCATATCTTCATAAAAATCATTCAGGTAAGGGTTGTGGTCAACATCTTCAAACTGAGGTATCCATTTGTAATGTTTACTCAACATTTCTGTTAAAGTAGTTTTACCGGCTCCGATGTTTCCGGCTACTGCAATGTGTTTTGGTTTCTTAGATTTGGCCATGTTGCCCCACCCCAATGGGTAATTTAAAGATGATAAAATAATATAGTACTCCGACAATGACAAGTGAATGTAGCAAACTTTGGTATATAAACATACAAATGCAAAATTGCGGTTTGGTACAAGCTTAATAGTTTAATCCCATTGCTTCTCTTACCAACTGCATGGTAGCTTTTGCGCTAATACCTGCTTTTGCTGCGCCTTTTTCCATTACTTCGCCCAGGTATTTTTTATCATTTAAAATTTCATTTATTTTACCCCGGATAGGAGCAATAAATTGCACCATATCTTCCGCCAGTTGCTTCTTCATATCTCCATAACGAATAGAACAATTGTTATAGTCATTTTCAAATTTTGAAATTACGTCATCGCCACTTACGAGTTTCATCAAACTAAATACATTTTCAATGTACTCCGGCTTTTGTGAATTTAACTCCTGCGGTCCTGCATCAGTTTTTGTTTTCATCACTTTTTTGCGGATTACATCGTCTTCATCCGCCAAAAATAAAGTGGCCATTTGATTTTCGCTTTTGCTCATCTTGCCACTACCATTGAGGCTGGGCACTTTTACCAGTTGCTGATTATAATTAAAGGCAAACGGCTCTGGAAAAACTTCTCCGTAACGATGATTAAAGCGGTTAACGTAGGTCCTTGCTATTTCGAGGTGCTGCTCCTGGTCTTTACCCACCGGCACATATTTGGCCCTGTGTAACAAAATATCTGCGGCCATCAAAACAGGATAAGTGAGTAATCCGGCATTGATGTTATCGGGACTCTGTCGGACCTTGTCTTTAAAAGTAACGGTCTTTCCAAGTTCGCCGGTATACGCCAGCATATTCAGGTACAAATACAATTCAGACGTTTCAAATACCTGACTCTGGCAATATAAAGCCACTTTATCAGGGTCCAGTCCGCAGGCGATATTTTCCGCCAATACCCTGTGCACGTTATCTTTTAGCTGTTTGGTATCGGGATGCGTAGTAAGCGAATGAAGATCGGCCACCATAAAATAGCAGTCATAATCTTCCTGCATTTTTACATAATTACGTATGGCCCCAAAATAATTTCCCAGGTGTAAAAATCCGGTAGGCCGGATGCCACTCATTACAATTTCTTGTTTTTTACTCATAAAGACGGCAAAGATAACAAAACACAATAGTCTTAAGCCATATCTGTAAAGGAAAAAAATTGGCTGCCATTCATATAAATTCAGTAGGTCTGTCAGCCTAATCCTTTATTTTTGTTTGATGGAAGTAAATGATACCCTGGTAGATAAAATTGCGCACCTGGCAAGGCTTCAGTTTAATGATATTGAAAAAGCAAGTATTAAAACAGATTTGCAAAAAATGATTGCTTTTGTAGAAAAGCTGAATGAGCTGGACACGACAGGAGTAGCTCCGCTGCTGCATATGAGCGATAATATAAACGTGTTGCGGGAAGACGAAGTAAAAGGAAGCATCAGCAGGGAGGAAGGATTAAAAAATGCTCCGCTGCACGATGAGGAGTTTTTTAAAGTGCCTAAAGTAATCAAAAAATAAACGGCCATGCGTCTTAATGGCACATCGCTTAAATTTATTAATATACAACCTTACCGGCTTTTACCAGTAATCATTTAGCAAATCAATAAATCAATATCACCATGCAGGGCATTATTCATCTGGAAAATATTTGCAAAAGCTATTATTTAGGCAAGCAGGAGTTGCAGGTACTAAAAGGCATTAACATTGATATTTTTAAGAACGAGTATGTAGCATTGATGGGACCGAGTGGCTCCGGAAAATCTACCCTGATGAATATTTTAGGATGCCTGGATACACCCACCAGCGGCCGGTACATTTTAAATGGCCATGATGTTAGCCGGATGATTGACAACGACCTGGCCGAGATACGCAACAAAGAAATTGGCTTTGTTTTTCAGCAATTTAATTTACTTCCCAGGTTAACCGCAGCAGAAAACGTAGCGCTGCCGCTCATTTACAGCGGCATTGCAAAAAAGGAAAGAATGGACAGGGCCAGGGAAGTTTTACATAAAGTAAAACTAGATGACAGAAGCCACCATAAACCAAACGAATTAAGTGGCGGACAGTGCCAGCGTGTAGCGATTGCGAGGGCTCTGATAAATGATCCTGCCATTATTTTGGCAGATGAACCTACAGGAAACCTGGATTCTAAAACCTCCTACGAAATAATGGATATCCTGGGCAAAATTCACAATGATGGCAACACGGTAGTACTGGTAACGCACGAAGAAGACATTGCCGGATTTGCACACCGGGTAGTGCGTTTACGAGACGGTTTGATTGAAACGGACAGGGTAAATTCCAATCCATCTGTTATTGCACAACCGGCTTAATGCTTTTATCTATAAACTTATTGAGTGTTTCGTTGTTTGCTTTGCTATAATTCAATCTACTAAACTATATGGCAGCAAAGATTTATACTAAAACCGGCGACCTGGGAACAACCAGTTTAATCGGTGGAACAAAAGTGCCCAAAAATCATTTACGCATTGAAACCTATGGCACGGTGGATGAATTGAATTCTTACATTGGCCTTGTAAGTGATCTTATTAAAGATGCCCATTCTAAAATTATTTTAAAAGAAATTCAGGACCGTCTATTTACTGTTGGTTCTTCACTGGCATGCGATCCCGATAAAGAACCATTGATGAAAATCCCTGATCTTAAACAGGATGATGTGGTATTGTTGGAAAAGGAAATAGATCGCATGAACGAGATGCTGCCAGCTATGAAACATTTTATATTGCCGGGTGGCCACGTTGCTGTTTCCACAACCCATGTGGCAAGGTGCATTTGCAGGCGTGCAGAACGTTTGTGCGTGAATATGCAGGAACACGAACTATTTGTTGAGCCATTGGTTATTAAATACATCAACCGATTGAGTGATTATCTTTTTATTTTGGCCAGATACATAGGTTATCAGTTACACGTGCAGGAAATTGCCTGGAAACCGCGGATAAACTGACAATTAATAATTATTAAATGGCTAATTAGTTTTTTGGCTGCGAAAAATCCTAAAAAATTTTGTAATCAATCCCGTAACGAAATAAGCCCGCGTCGCATAATACATAAGCTCCAGCTAACTGGCAGCATTATCCATTAACCAATTATCCATTATTGCTTATAAATTATCCACTATCCTGCCGTCTTTCATGTGCAAAATACGGTCGCTCATTTGGGCAAGTTCCTCATTGTGTGTTACAATTAAAAAAGTCTGTTGAAACTGATTCCTGAGTTGAATAAAAAGTTGGTGTAATTCTTTTGCATTGGCACTGTCAAGGTTGCCCGTTGGCTCATCTGCCATAACGATTAAGGGGTCGTTTATTAAGGCTCTGGCCACAGCTACCCTTTGCTGTTCGCCACCTGAAAGTTGCTGTGGTTTGTTTTCAATCCGGTTAGAAAGACCTAAAGTTGTTAACAATTGGATGGCTTTTTCTTTAATCTCCGATTTTTTTTTGCCCGCGATCCAGCCTGGAATACATACATTTTCAACAGCCGTAAACTCAGGTAATAAGTGATGAAACTGAAAAACGAAGCCAATATTTTTGTTACGAAATGCAGCCAGTTTTTTCCCGCTGAGCTTTTCTATCCTTTCCCCGGCCAGCAACACAGAGCCTTTATCAGCCGTATCCAAAGTGCCAAGAATGTGCAGCAGCGTGCTTTTACCTGCACCTGACGATCCGACGATACTTACAATTTCCGCCTTTTTTATGTTGATATCAACCCCACGTAAAACCGGCAGACTGCCGTAATTTTTAATAATGTTTGTTGCTGTCAGCATCTGGCTAAAGTAATTAATAATTAATAATTTAAGGACAATTAAGAACACTATTTACCCGTTTAAAATAAAAAATCAAACCAAGGGTGAAAAAACACATTTGTTTAATTCCACCAAACTTTTACATTTGCAAAAAATTAAACCATTAAGCGATGTTTTGGACACTAGAATTGGCCTCTCATTTAGAAGATGCTCCCTGGCCGGCAACAAAGGATGAACTGATAGATTTTAGTATCCGCAGCGGTGCTCCTATTGAAGTAATTGAGAACCTGCAGGAACTGGAGGATGAAGGTGAAATTTATGAAGGGCTGGAAGATATCTGGCCTGATTATCCAAGCCAGGAAGACTTCTTTTTCAATGAGGATGAATATTAATTGAATACATAGCTGTCCGCCCGGGATTGCCTTTCATCATACTATTTGTGCATTAAAGCCATTGACTTTTGTCAGTGGCTTTGTCGTTGGTATAAACTGATGCTTTATTGTTGACCTGCACCAGTATTATTTTCTTAAGCATTTGGCTGGCGCTTAAACTATAACTGGTATTCTTTGCAGAATACCAGCTAGTATAATTATTTCTACCATGTCGTGAAATTATTTTTCCATCTGTTCAATTACCGTTTGCGTAACACCTGTATTTGAAAAACCTCCATCGTGAAATAAATTTTGCATGGTAACCATTTTGGTTAAATCGCTGAACAGCGTAACGCAATAATTGGCGCAGTCTTCAGCACTTGCATTACCCAGCGGGCTCATTTTTTCTGCATAGGTGATAAAACCATCAAAGCCTTTAACTCCGCTGCCGGCTGTGGTGCGTACGGGTGACTGAGAGACTGTATTAATCCTGACCTTTTTCCCTACACCATAATAGTAACCAAAGCTACGGGCTATACTTTCCAGTAATGACTTGGCGTCCGCCATTTCATTATAGTTTGGAAATACCCGTTGTGCCGCAATATAAGTCAGTGCTACCACGCTACCCCACTCCTTAATGGCATCTTCCTTCATAGCAATTGCAAGCACCCGATGCAGGCTGGTAGCAGAAATATCAAGCGTTTTGGCATTAAAACCGTAATCAATTTCAGTATAAGAATTTCCCTTGCGCATATTAACACTCATACCTATGGAATGTAAAATAAAATCAACACCACCACCAAAATGTTCTTTTGCCTTAACAATCAGGTTTTGTACATCAGCATTGCTTGTAACATCGCAGGGAATTACGGGGGCATTAACTGTTTCAGCTAACTTATTAATTTCCCCCATGCGCATCGCTACAGGTGCGTTGGTTAGCAACAATTCGGCACCTTCTTCATGACAACGCAATGCTGTTTTCCATGCAATCGATTTTTCATCCAGGGCTCCAAAAATAATTCCTTTTTTTCCTTTTAGTAAATTGTAAGACATAGCTTATTTTAATTTGAAGGGTAAAAATAAGGTTTGTATGGTGTAATCAAAAATCTTCAAGGGTAAAAGGCTGATGGACCTTGGAGAATGGCTGTTTTTTCGGTAAAGCCAGTATTGTTGGTTACCTGTAAAATGGTGTTCCTGCTATCCATTAAATCATACCCAGCTAGTCATTATCAACATCAACCCGGGAAAATTATTCGTTTTAAATTGTCAATTATCAATCGATTGCCACCATTTCCCTGGCGTTCTCCAATGCTGCCGCAGTTGGCTTTTCGCCACTTAGCATTTGAGCAATAGCGGTAATGCGTTCGTCGTTACTTAACAGGCGGATAGCAGTATTAATCTTGTCACCTTTAGTGCTTTTATATACATAATAATGGGCGCTAGCCCTGGCAGCAATCTGGGGTTGATGCGTTATGGCAATTAACTGGTGGCCGGATGATAAATCTTTCATAATGATGCCCACTTGTTTGGCAGCTTCACCGCTGATGCCGGTATCAATTTCATCAAATATCAATGTAGGCAACTGCAATTTTTTTGCCACCAGAGATTTGATGCAAAGCATTAACCTGCTCAACTCCCCACCGCTGGCCACTTTGCGCAACGGCTCAAAGCGGCCGCTTTTATTGGCATCAAATAAAAATTCAATGCTGTCACCACCATCATTATGTAATGCTATTGATTGCAACTGCACTTTGATCACCGCGTTGGGCATACCTACCTGCGCCAACAACGCGTTCACTTTTTCGGTAAATGGTTTGATGGCCTTATTACGATTGGCCGTTATGGCTGCAGCCAACCGTTCGCATTGCCGCAGCAATTCCTTTGTAGCCTGCTCTTTTGCTGCAATTGCCTCGCCAATGTTCAGTATATCATTCAGTTTTTGCTGAAGATCATCCTTAATGGCGAGCAACTCCGCAGTAATATTCACGTTGTGCTTTTTTAATAACTTATATCCCAGTGAAATTTTATCATTTACCACCTGTATTCTTTCCGGGTTGTACTGTACGCCATTGTCAATGGCTTCCAGTTCATCACCTATATCCTGTAACTCTGCCTGTGCTCCCAATAAACGCTTTGTAAGTTCTTCAATTGACGCATGGTATTGCTGCAAACCATGCAATTTATTGCCAAGTGATTTTACCTGTTGTGTAATAGGTTGATCGCTGTCTTTCAATTCAAAGTAAACAGCACTTAACTGCTGCTTTATGTTTTCGGCATTGCTGAGTAACTTTAGTTCAGCATCCAGTTCTTCCAATTCATTTTCCTTTAGCCCCGCTTCCTCCAGTTCATCAAATAAAAACTGGTTGTAATCGAGCGCCGCATTGGCTGCGGCCTGTTGTTGTACCAGTTCCTGCAGTTCTTTTTTTGTTTTACTGTATTGAGTAAAAACAGTTGCATATTCCTGTAGCAGGTTGCCATTGGCCGCCAGCGCATCCAGCACCTGGCGCTGAAAATCACTGTCTCCCAATTCAAGCGTATCAAATTGCTGGTGAAGATCTACCAATAAAGAACTGAGTTCCTTTAACTGGCCAAGATTTACGGGCGTATCATTTATAAACGCTCTCGATTTACCGTTTACAGCTATCTCCCTTCTTATTACCACTTCATCTTCTATATCCAGTTCGTTCTCTTTTAAAAAACCCTTAATTTCCTTTCTGCCCCCGGCTTTAAAAAAACCTTCTACCACACATTTTTTGTCCTTATTCATTAAGGTGGCGCTATCCGCTCTTTCACCCAGTATCAGGCTTAAGGCACCCATTAAAATACTTTTACCGGCTCCGGTTTCCCCGGTAATGATATTGAGGTTGGCGCTAAAATCGATGGCAATTTGATCTATGATTGCGTAGTTCTGTATGTTTAATTTTTGCAGCATAATTGAGGCAGCAAATTAGTTTTTTTTTGGCTTGTTTTGCCCGTTTCATAAAATTTAACCACTTGCTTAAAAATAAAAAAGCACCTCAGTAACTGAAGTGCTTTTCATCCGAAGTCGTATGGCAAATTACTTTATTTCAATGCTGTCGTTCAAATCTGCATCAACCAGTATACGGCCACAGTTTTCACATACAATCACCTTTTTCCGCAATTTAATTTCACTTTGTTTTTGTGGCGGAATTGCATGAAAACAACCTCCGCAGCTGTCTCTTTCTACAGGTACTACAGCCAACCCATTGCGGTAATTTTTACGGATGCGGTCATAGCTTAACAATAAACGCTCATCTACATGGCTTCTTGCTTCAAGGGCCTGTTTATTGTATTGCTTTTCTTCCTTTTCAGTTTCACCGATAATTTTTTCCAGTTCCCCTTTCTTGCCACTTAAATTGCCTTCTTTAATGCTCACCGCTTTTTTAGCAGTTTCCAGCTGACGGGCTTTTTCGCCGATTTCTTCAGTGGCGTCTTTAATGTGTTTTTCGCACAGCTTTACTTCCAGTGTCTGCATTTCAATTTCCTTATTGATCGCTTCAAACTCACGGTTATTCTTTACATTTTCACTTTGCTTCTCATATTTTTTAACCAGCGCTTCCGCTTCCTTAATGGCTTCTCTCTTTTGGTTAATAAACTCCTGCATGCCATTAATTTCTTCTTCCACACGGGTCTGACGGGCGTGCAAACCTTCAATTTCATCTTCCAGGTCTTTTACCTCAATTGGCAATTCACCTTTCAAAATCTGAATTTCATCCAGCTTGCAATCCACTTTTTGTAAACGAACAAGCGATGTTAATTTTTCTTCAACGGAGAAATCTTTTACTGCGGCCATATTATTGTTTGAAATTTATAGTTTTAAAAGTTGTGTTACCGGCATTTCAGCAATGTTGAACATCGTTGCGTCGCACTCTTGTACTTTTCCATCGTTATTGAACGCCGTCAAAATTGCCCCTTTCTACACTGCCTTTGTGGGTATTTTAGTACCGAATTTAAACAAAGTAGTTAACAGGGTTGGTTTTAACCCTTGTTTTAAGGACGGCAAAGTTAGGGAATTTTTCCCTCAAAATATCAAATAACAGGTCTACAGTATACTGTTCGCTTTCAAAATGACCTATATCTGCAATTACAAGCTGATCATTCGCATCAAAAAACTCGTGGTATTTCACATCTCCCGTTACGTAAAAGTCAGCACCATCGGACACCGCAGCACCGGTAAGAAAGCTGCCTGCACCTCCGCAAAGCGCTATTTTTTGTACCGGTTTGGCCAGCAATGGCGTATGCCTGACGACCGTTAATTCAAATACTTTTTTCAGTTGTTGTAAAAAAACGGCGGCGGGTACCGCATCAGGCAATTCCCCAATCAATCCGCTGCCGGTTTGCTGCCGGGTATTATCCAGCAAAAACAGATCATAGGCCGGCTCCTCGTAGGGATGTACCGCCAGCAAAGCTTTTATTACCTGATTTTCAACCCATGCCGGGTAAATCGTCTCCAGCCGCAGTTCATTTTCGGCATGCCGCAAACCAGGCTCGCCCACAAAAGGCGCTGTTTCCTGGCCCCCTTTAAAGCTGCCTTCTCCAGCCACCGCAAAACTGCATTCGCTATAGTTACCGATTTGGCCGGCTCCGGCAGCAAATAAAGCACTGCGAACTGTTTCTGCCTGTGCAGATGGTACAAAAGTCACCAGTTTTTTCAACATGCCTTTTTTGGGCTGCAATACCCGGCGGTTTACCAGGCCGAGTAAATCAGCCATTTTACCATTTACGCCGGTTAAAATATTATCCAAGTTAGTATGGATGGCATAAATGGCAACGTCATTTTTAATGGCTGCAATGATTGTTTTTTCAACATAATTTTTCCCGGTTATTTTTTTTAATCCGCTAAAAATAATGGGGTGATGGGCTATTACCAGGTTACAATTTTTTTCAATCGCTTCCTGTACCACCGCTTCTGTTGCATCCAATGCTGTAATAACGCCGGTACATTCGCGGTTGAGTTCACCAGTTAATAAACCAGCATTATCATAACTTTCCTGTAAACTTGCAGGCGCAATGGTTTCTAAAAAAGAACAGATTTGCTGTATGGTCATTTATAAAAAATTAAAAAGATGAGTTCTGCTGAATTATATACTGCCTACAAAACAAAGATGCAAAAAATTGCTGACGTAAAATACGCCAGCGCCGTTTTACAGTGGGACCAGGAAACCTACCTGCCGCCGAAAGGCAACGACTTCAGGGGAAGACAATTGGCAACATTGAGTGAAATGGCGCATGAGCTGTTTACCACCGAAGCCGTGGGCACATTATTGCAGGAATTAAACAGTAAAGAAGATTTGAGTGCCGGCGAAAAAAGAAATGTACAGCTTAGCCTGGAAGACTACATCCGCAATGTAAAACTGAGCAGTGATTTTGTAAGAAAGATGAGTGAAGCAGTCAATACGGCTTACCATGCGTGGGTAAAAGCCCGTACTGATAATTCGTTTGCAACATTTCAGCAACCATTGCATAACCTGATTGAATTGAAAAAGCAGGAAGCAGATTTGCTTGGCTATGAGCAGCATCCCTACAATGCATTAATGAACGACTACGACAAGGGCCTTACCGTTGCGACTGTGGACGGCATATTCAATCATCTTAAACCGCAGTTATCAGTTTTACTCAACAAAATAAAAAACAAACCGCAGGTTGACAATTCGTTTTTGCACCAGCATTTTGATAAAGACGCACAGTGGAAATTTGGCATTGAAATCTTAAAAGAAATTGGTTTTGATTTTGAAGCCGGCAGGCAGGATTTGAGTGTACATCCCTTTACAACCAGCTTTAACAATTATGATGTGCGGGTAACTACAAGGGTTGACGAGAGAGATTTTGGCAATATGACCTGGAGCTGTATCCACGAAGGTGGTCATGCGTTATATGAACAAGGCTTACCCGCCACGGAATATGGACTGCCGCTTAGCGAGTACTGCAGCCTTAGCATCCACGAAAGCCAGAGCCGGCTTTGGGAAAACTGTATTGGTCGAGGACTTCCTTTTTGGCAGCACAATTTAAAACGGCTACACACTTTCTTTCCCAGCCAATTTAGTCGACTGACAGCAGAACAATTTTATAAGGGAATCAATAAAGTGGAACCTTCGCTCATACGCACCGAAGCGGATGAACTGACCTACCATTTTCACGTGATGATCCGCTACGAAATTGAAAAAATGCTGATTGAAGGAACCATCAGTGCCAAAGATATTCCGGCCTACTGGAACGAACATTACCAAAGCTACCTGGGTGTTACAGTTCCGGATGACAGCAAAGGATGTTTACAGGACATACACTGGAGCCACGGCAGTTTTGGTTATTTTGCTACTTATAGCCTTGGCAGCATTATCGCGGCGCAATTATATGCAGCGATTGAAAAGGAAAATGCATCTCTAAACAAAGAAATTGAAGCAGGGAATACAGCAACCGTTTTAAACTGGTTAAGAAAAAAAATTCACCAGTATGGTCGTGAATTTACTTCAGAACAATTGTGTAAAAAAGCAACCGGTGAAACATTGAATTCAACGTATTTTATTGATTATGCAACAAAAAAATACACCGCCATTTATGGTCTGTAAAAAAAACAAGCGTTGTGGCCATTTTTACCTGGCAGTATTAATTGCCCTGTGTTGTTCGTTAACGTTGCTCGGCAGCGGCTGTAAAAAACTAAAATTGCTTAGCGGTGACCAAAGCACGCTGGAGCAATATTTTGCAGATAATGTATTGGGAAGAACTTTTGTGGTAGACTTTGCAAGCGACAGCAGTGCGGACATCACCAGTCAATATGCCGGTTATGACTTTATTCTTACCAAGACTACTTCGTTTTACGAAGGTGATATGACCGGTACCAAAGACGGCATTACTTGTACCGGCACCTGGTCCAGTAACAGCGACTACAGCAAATTGGTAATTAATTTAAATTCATCCAACATTCCGGCTTCTTTTGCATTTTTAAACCGCTCCTGGAAGTTTACAAAAAAGGGGGTTCCCGTACTTGAGTTGGCTCCATGGGGCAGCACTGATCCCAAAGTACTGCACATGAGGAGATTATAGCCGGATGCTCTCCACAATACTTCTGCTAGTTAAACACCTTCCGGTTTACATTTTAGCCAAAAATCAGGGCACTTGTTGTAGTAAGTTTTCTACTTCCCTCACTATTATATGTGACCTACAATTTTTCAAGCCTTTTGGAGTTTTATAAAGCGTTGTCCAGCATACGTTTCAACATCCTATTTTAGAACCAAAAGCAAAAAAATCTTATGATAGCCAGCATTGCAACCAAGGCATACTGTCTGTTACTATTGACGGTACTCGGTTTTGGCGCCTCAGCCCAGCTGGCAGCTAATTTCACGGCAACTCCCACCAGCGGTTGTGCGCCATTGGTAGTTCGTTTTACAGATAACACCACCAATAAACCCACGCAATGGAAATGGAACCTGGGCAACGGCACCATTTCATTTCTGCAAAACCCTTCGGTTACTTATTTTAACCCTGGCCAGTACACCATTAAGCTGGTGGTAAAAAACAGCAGCGGTTCAGATTCCGTCACCAAAATCCAATTTATCACGGTTTACGCTCAGCCAAAAGTGCTCTTTACAAGTTCCGCAACTTCAGGATGTATTCCATTACCAGTTCAGTTTGCGGACCAAAGCACTGCCCCCGCAGATTCCATAACTACCTGGCAGTGGGATTTCGGTGATGGCTTTTCGTCGGGAGCGAAAAATCCGGTTCACACGTACACAACAAGCGGCAATTTTAATGTTACGCTAAGGGTAAGAAACAGTAATGGTTGCTTAACCACCTTGTCAAAATCCAAATACATACAAATAAGCCCGATAGTAAAAGCCAATTTTAGTAATAATACACCTAATAACTGTACTTTTCCTGTTGTAATCAACTTCAAAAATTTATCTTCAGGATCTGGCACCCTCAATTATAAATGGGACTTCGGAGATGGTACGATATCCACACTTGCAAACCCGTCCCATGCTTACACGGCTTACGGCAATTTTTCTGTTCAGTTAATTGTTGTCAATGCCAAAGGATGTTCCGATACCATCATAAAAAACAACGAAATTTTAGTTAATAAGGTAAAAGCAGCTTTTACCAATACAGACACAATATGTGCACAGCGCCCAGTTTTATTTGTCAATACTTCAAGCCCAACACCACTATCCAGCAAATGGAGTTTTGGCGACGGCACTTTTTCATCTGCCGTCAGCCCTTTTAAAAAGTTTGCCGTTGGCGGAACATACGAAGTCAAACTGGTTAGCAGTTTTGGAAGCTGCACCGATTCTGTAACGCAAACGATTACAGTCAACGATAATCCGGTAGCAGCATTTTCCTCCGTTGATACCGCTTCCTGTAACAGCCCTTTTGCTGCGCATTTTACAAGCCAGTCTTCAAATGCTGCTAATTATTATTGGGATTTTGGTGACAGTACCTTTAGCAGTGAGCAAAATCCAGTTCACACTTACAACGGCACAGGCAAATTTTCGGTGCAGTTGATTGTTACCAATGCGGGAGGATGCGCCGACACGATACTTAAAAATGATTTTATCCAAATTCAAAAACCGGTTGCAAGTTTTAGCAACCTGCCGGACAGTGGCTGCGTTCCTTTTGCAAAAACATTTATCAGCACATCCAATACAGTTGATCCGGTAACAGGTTATTTATGGAATTTTGGCGATGGCACCACTTCCACAGAAGCAACACCTACACATACTTATACTACCGAGGGTGTTTATGCTGTGTCAGTAATTGAAACCACAGCGAGTGGCTGTACGGATACGGCAAGTGTTGGACGTGGTATCATTGCCGACACAAAGCCTTTATTGAACTTCAGCGCTTCGCCAAGGATCACCTGTGCAAAAACAGCCGTCGATTTTAAAGATCTCACCGTTGGCAAAGTCACCAAATGGTTGTGGATGTTTGGAGATGGCCAGATGGGTTATTCAAAAAATCCTTCCCACACTTACTCCGATACAGGTAAATTTGATATCAAGCTGATTGTGTGGAACAATGGATGTGCTGACAGCATCATCTTTAAAGATTATATCTATATCAATGCACCGGTTGCAAAATTTTCGAGCAAGATGGATTGTAAAAATCCGTATCAAAGAGTATTTACGGATTTCTCCATTGGTGCAGATGAATGGAACTGGGATTTTGGTGATGGCACTACTTCCACACAAAAAAATGTTACGCACCAGTATCCCCATGCCGGATTTTTTGAAACCAGTTTAACTGTTAAAAATTACACCACCGGGTGTGAACATACTACAAAAATACTAGTGCAGATTATTGATGCCAAAGCAGCCTTTACGACATCTGACAGCGTTATTTGCCGGGGCAATAGTATACGGTTCACCACAGGATTAAGCCTGGATGAAATAAATAAATTTACCTGGGATTTTGGAGATGGTACAACACTGGATACTATTGAAAATGCTGTTACGCATATTTACCGTGCAAGCGGCAATTTCTCTGTCCGTTTGATTATTACCAACCTGCCGGGTTGCCGTGATACACTGGTTAAAAACCTTGGCATTAGAGTAAATGGCCCTATTGCAAAGTTCACGGCTTCCGTTCCGGGAAGCTGCCTTAACACGCCAGTTGCTTTTAACGACCTGTCTACAACTGATGGACTCAATCCGATAAAAACTTTTACCTGGGCATATGGAGATGGAATTACCGAGACCTTTGCCGCGGCACCATTTCAACACAGTTTCCAGGGGCAGGGAAGTTATACAGTTAAATTACTTATTACTGATTCTGTTGGTTGCAAAGATAGTTTTGCCCTTGTAACACCGCTGATCATTTCAAAACCCGTAGCTAAATTTATTACAAAGGATACGCTTAGCTGTCCCTCAAAACCGGTACAGTTCACCAGCCAGTCAACAGGACCAAACTTAAGCTACCACTGGATTTTTGGTGACGGTTCAACTTCCAGCCTTCAAAATCCGTTGCATTCATTTAGCACAAATGGCAGTTTTAGTGTGTCACTATTAATAACAGATCAATACGGTTGTACCGACTCTGTAATCAAAAATAATCTGGTGAATATAATAACTCCGCAGGCAAACTTTTTAATGAGTGATTCCGTGAGTAAGTGTCCTCCACTCATCGTACAGTTTACCAATTTAACTCCAAGTATGGTTTCATCTGTGTGGGATTTTGGAGATGGCACAGCAGCTACAACCGCCTCCCCTACCCACTTTTACAGTTATGCCGGCACCTACAAAGTCACGTTGACAACCACAGGGCCTGGTGGCTGTACCACCATGATGGAAAAATCCATCTTTATTAAAGGACCTAAGGGAACGATTAATTACAGTCCGTTGACGGGCTGCAAACAGGTGAACAGTAATTTTGTTGCCAATACAATTGATGCTGTATCTATTTTGTGGGATTTCAATGATGGAGCAACATTCAGCACAACCGACTCCACCGTAAGTCACCTGTACACCTATGCCGGACAGTACATTCCAAAAATGATATTAACCGACACAGACGGTTGCCAGGTGCCAATCAGGGGAATCGATACTATTGTTGTAAACGGAGTAACGGCTGCATTTAATTTTAACAGCCATGTACTGTGTAATGCGGGTACTGTGTCTTTTAAAGATTCTTCTTACAGCAATGATGCTATCAGCAATTATAACTGGACTTTGGGTGACGGTACCGTAAGTACGGAAATGGATCCGGTGCATCAATACAATAACACGGGACACTATTATCCAAAGCTGGTAATCACAACAGAACATGGTTGTACAGACTCAGTAACGGCATCCGTTCCTGTAAAAGTAGCACCAACTCCCCATGTCGATTTTACTACAACCGCCAATGGCTGCACCCCGTTAACGCTTACAGCAAAAGGTATAGTAACAGTAGCCGACACGGCGGCCCTTAGCTGGCAATGGAATTTTGGTAATAACTCCTTTTCAACACTTCAAAATCCGGTTGTACAAAATTATGGTACAGCTGGTATATACAATATCTCTCTGCAGGTTACCAACAGCAGCGGTTGTTCTGATACGGTGACTAAATCTATCGAATCTTACCCTATACCAAATGTTAGGGCCGGACAGGATACTTTTATCTGCAAGCAACGTGGTATTAACTTACAGGCAACGGGCGCCAGCACTTACAACTGGTCGCCTTCAACAGGCCTAAGCTGTACCGCTTGCGCAAATCCGCTGGCAACGCCGGCAGCTGAAATATTTTATACCGTAAAGGGCACCAGTATCCATGGCTGCACTGCTTCAGACACATTAAAAGTAACTGTAAAATTTCCATTCAAAATTACTTACGGCAACAGGGATACGTTGTGCCGGGGAGAATCCGGGAAATTATTTGCCACTGGTGCCAGCAACTATACGTGGACGCCCGCGGCAGGACTTAACAATCCGCTTTCTGCAACACCTACCGCTACACCGGATACCACTACAAATTATATGGTAGTGGGTAAAGATGATAAGAGTTGTTTTACAGATACGGGACACGTATTTATAAAAGTATATCCAATACCAACAGTAAATGCCGGTTTTGATCAGACTATCAATGTAGGTAAGTCATTTGATTTAATACCCACCATTTCTGCTGACGTTACCAAAGTATTATGGTCGCCCACCACCGGCGTGTTCCGCAACAGTTACCCTGGCATTACGGTTAAACCGGTTACCAATACGGAATACACAGTTAAAGTAAGCAATGACGGTGGTTGTACGGCAGAAGACAAAGTGAACATTATTGTAACCTGCGATGGCAGCAATGTTTTTATGCCTAATACTTTTTCCCCGAATGGTGACGGGGCCAATGATGTTTTTTATCCACGGGGGTCCGGTCTTTTTAAAATTCAAACGCTGCGCATCTTTAACCGCTGGGGACAGATTGTTTTTGAAAAAAATAGTTTTAATGCCAATGATCCTTCATCTGGCTGGGACGGTACTTTTAAAGGAGCCAGGTTAAATCCCGAAGTATTTGTTTATACAATTGATATTATTTGTGATAACAACAGCGTGCTGAATTATAAAGGAAACATAGCCCTGATCCAATAAAATTGCTGATAAATTAAGAATAAAAATATGGATGATTAGACAAAGTTTCTTAAACAACAACATACTAAAACAAGCAGTTAGCCGTTTTATACCTGTACTAAAAATACCTCGAAACCAAAATCTTAAACCCATGAAAAATGATGTACACATTCTATTGTGTTGCATGTTGGTCCTGCTGCCTTTTCTGCAGGTTACCGGACAAGACATTCATTTTTCACAGTTTTTCGAAACTCCTCTTTTACGCAATCCCGCACTGGGAGGGCTTTTTTCAGGCGACATAAGATTACAATCAGTTTACAGAACACAATGGCAAAGTGTAACCGTACCATACCAGACTGTTTCGTTAAATGGTGAATATAAAATTGCTGTTGGCAAGAGTGCCGATTTTTTAACTGCCGGCGGACAGATTTTGTATGATAAAGCAGGTGATGTAGCAATGACCGCAACCCACGTTCTTCCCGCATTGAATTATCACAAATCTTTAAGTGACGAGAAAAATATGTACCTCTCTCTGGGCTTTATGGGTGGTATTGTACAACGCAGGCTGGACAGGAGTAAAATGACCACCAATAGCCAGTTTGATGGCAGTGGTTATAATGGAAACCTTGCGACAGGGGAAACATTTAACAACAGTTCATACAGTTATTTTGACGGTATTGCAGGCATGAGTTTTAATGCACAGCTGGGCGACAACCAGGATAACAACATGTATGCTGGCATAGCCTATCACCATTTTAATAAAGCTGCTAAAATTTCGTTTTATGATAACAGCAATTTAGAAATGAAACCAAAATTCGTTTACTCAGGAGGCATCAGGCTGAGTACAGCAGAACAGTCCTTTATAACTATTGAAGGAGATTACAGCAAACAGGGACCATATACTGAACTGATTACGGGACTGATGTATACTTATAAACTGGATGACAGCGATATGCCAAAATACCTGATACACGGCGGTGCAGTGATAAGATGGAGGGATGCTATTATCCCGGTAGGAAAAATAGAAATGAAACCTCTTGCCATATCGGTAAGTTACGATGCCAATATTTCAAAGCTTGCGGCAGCCACTACTGGCAGAGGTGGATTTGAATTGGGCATTTCATACCAAAAATTTATTAACAGGGATAACAGCAGCAAAGAAGCGGTCCGCTGTCCAAGATTTTAAATACTTACTCCTTGCTTTCTAACTCAAGTTTCGTGTCCTAACACCAAGAGCTTTTGTTTTTATGGATTGTTTGGATAACAAGAAGCCCCCTTTTCCAGGGGGTTTTTTTATGCCCTTTATTTTATAGAATAATCCGTTCAAAAATAAGATGTACCAGAATAATTCACCTTACTTATTTGCAAAAATGTATTCCTAAACAAAAAATAAAGATTATCATTTTTACAATTAATTTTAGTCAAACAACTTTTATGAACAGAAGACTTTTCTTACGCAGTGGCTCGCTGGCAGGATTGACACTTACTACAACCGGATTAACCGCACTGGAAAACCCGCTACCAACAGGCAACACAGCACCATTGGACAATTTTGAACTGGATGAGGCTACGATTTCGGAATTGCAGGACAAAATGAAAACCGGCCAAACCAGTTCCGTTGCTATTACGCAACTTTACCTGAAACGAATTGCGTTGATTGATAAGGCGGGCCCTGCAATTAACTCCGTAATTGAAATAAACAAAGATGCTTTAACCATTGCAGCCGCAATGGACAAAGAAAGAAAATCTGGAAAAATAAGAGGCCCGTTACATGGCATACCTGTTTTAATAAAAGACAATATCAATACCGGGGATAAAATGATGACCACTGCGGGCGCTATGGCAATGCAGGGAAATATCGCAGCCAGGGATGCCTTTATAGTAACCCAGTTGAGAAAGGCCGGTGCCGTACTGTTAGGCAAAACCAATTTGAGTGAATGGGCCAATTTTCGCAGCAGTAAAAGTACCAGTGCATGGAGCAGCAGGGGCGGACAAACCAAATGCCCTTATATCACTGACCGCAATCCTTCAGGCTCTAGCGCCGGATCGGGTGCTGCGGCAGCAGCTAACCTTTGCACCATTGCGATTGGTACAGAAACAGATGGTTCTATTGTATCTCCTTCTTCTATAAATTGCCTGGTTGGGATAAAACCAACCGTAGGTTTGTGGAGCCGGTCAGGTATTATTCCTATCTCTGCTACGCAGGATACAGCCGGCCCGATGGCCCGTACAGTAAAGGATGCAGCCATTTTACTGGGTGCCTTAACGGGTGTTGACAGTGCCGACGCTGTTACCTTACAAAGTGAAGGAAAGTTCCATGCCGATTACGCGAAATTTTTAGATGCCGGCAGTTTGAAAGGCAAACGGATTGGCATAGAAAAAATGCATTTAAAAGGGAATGAAAAAATAGTTTCATTATTACG
>NZ_JAQBNR010000033.1 GCF_028288465.1 Ferruginibacter sp.
TTTTTCATACTCCCACAGTATCGTATACCACCACTTTACTCCACAGATGCTTGCAGGTTGCAACAAAGTTTAAATGGATGGGATCTGTCTGGTAACTATCCTGGTCTTCTCTGTTTTTAAAAAGCAATAACCACGATATACTGTAGCTGGTATCAATCACATCACGGCTGGTGGCGGCCGGCACACCAATGTGAAAAGACTGTATGGTGGAAGCTACTGATAATTTATTCAATCCTTCAATCAATCCGTCGCGGTCTTGTTGATTTTCGGGATGATTCAGCCAAAAATAAACATGGTGAATAAAAACATTTTTTTCAAACATGGAGCGGTATTTTTAAGAGAATTATTAAATGTAAAATCAATGTCGTTTACTTAAATAAATTTAGCCCTGGGGAAAAGGTGGTCGACCTTATTAAACAACTGATAACTATAAAAAGGTCGACCACCTTCATTCGCTAAGTAAACGACATTGAATGTAAAATAATGAAAAATACATTGGCAAATTGTTATTGGCCGGGTTAGTTTAGCGATGGAGTACCTTATTTTTTTGCCCAGTAATCCAGCACGACTGCTTTATCCAGGTAAGGTTTTAAAATGGTTACAAAGGCCAGGTGGGCCGGGTGCACCAGGTAATCGTCCCTGTCTTTTTCACTGGCGAAGGTTACAAAAAAACAATGGGTTAAACCTTCATTCAATTTCTCAGGACTGTTGTTGGTTCCCCACTCTACATCTTTGATCAGGCTGATCTTTCCTTTTAAAGCCATAAAAGCATCTTCAACAGACTTAATGCCTTCAGCAGATGCATCGTCTTTAAATTTAAACATTACCACATGACGCAGCAGTTTGGCAGGTGTTTTTTGTGCAGAAACTACAGCAATGGCGAGGCAGCTGAAGATGGCTAGTGCAATCATTTTTTTCATACTTAAATTTTTCTTTAAAATTAAGTTAAATAGAAATGCAGCAATCATTTTAAGTAATGAACGTAACAGGTAAAAAAATATCAATTGAAATAAGTAGAGAAGGCGTGGATTAAAATAACCTTCCAGCTGAAATTTGTTCTTTTGTTGTTACAAAAAGGCCAGGCAAAATACCTGGCTTAAAAAAAGCTATGTTCAGTAAAAAGAGCTTTGTCAAATTAAGCGACCAACATTGCGGTTACAATTTATTTTGTAAGCTGCTCCATCCACCACCATTGAATACTGCCGTGTAACCCTTTGACGTCAGCAGCGCCTTTGCTGACGAACTGCGCATCCCTGAAGCGCAACAGGTGATGATGGTTGCGTTTTTATCTTTTAACTTGTTAAGATTATTATTAAGCTGGTCGAGCGGAATATTCAGCGATCCCCTGATATGACCGCCCGCATACTCACCTTTACTGCGCACATCAATTATGATGGCTCCCTGCTTTACCAATTGAGCGTAATCCGTTGCGGGCCCTATTCCAAATAATTTTTTAATTGCACTGATCATTTGTATATTTTTTTAGCTGTTTAATTTTCAATCACCTTAATAACAATGGTTTTGAAAAACGAAATTACCTGCTGTTAAAAATCCGGATGGTTACAAATGTTACAAAGCAAAGAAATGAATTGACCCAATATATGTTTGATAGGGGTGTTTTGAGTAAAAGAAATTATCATCAGAGGTGATTGAGAAAAAATACATCCCCAGCCGTGTACATACTCAATTGCAGCGATTTCATTTTAACAAGTCCTGCGGGCGTAATTTGAAGTCCCCGCGGATTTCGCATCAACACTACCTGGCTCTCGCCTGTAACCGTTATTTTATTGCCCTCTGCTATGATAGCCGTGGCTTCATCAATGCCAATGCAGGCATAGGAGGGGAAGCTTGCAATAGCCGACAGCAAGCGGTTATAGCGGCTCCTGACAATAAAATGCTGATCAATTACGGCTTTATTTAAAAGCCCCAAACCTTTTGCAATATGGATATTATTTGTATGAATTTTTTTAAACGTAGCATTGTAATTGGTATCAGTCAATTCTTTTCCGGTGATCATCTTTTCGCTCATTACAGCAGCGCCGGCACTGGTACCCGCAATGGTACTGCCATTGGCGAATGCCACATGAATGGCTTCGTATACGGGAGTGTTTAAAACGATCGCCATAAACCGCTCCTGGTCGCCACCGGTTATAAAAATCAGCCGGGCATGCTTCACTGAATCCAGCCAGCCTTTATCATTCACTTTATCTTTTGTAAAATTTAAATTCGCAACCGGTGCGTTACATACTGGCTGAAAGTCTTCCTTAAAATAATAAAAGGAAGTATCTGGTTCGCTGCCTGACATGGGCAATACTACCACATAATCTTTAGGACCGAGAGCGGCCGTAGCTACCATTTTCTTCATTAATTGCGGCGACCGGTTTCCACCACCTATTATAAACAATTTACCTGCAGGTAATGTTTGGGACGCCTGCGCTACCGCAGCAATCAGGCTACTTTCAAAGCCTGTCAACAGGAATAAAAAAATGTATTTCATAAAGTGAAAATAAAGAATTTTAAGGGAGCCGGTTTTCTCCGCCACAAGCAACTAAATTATTTTTCGATTTAAAATTTACTCAATATTTTTTTCCCGATTCACAAAAGCCGCTTTCTTTTATTAACTTGTATCCATGAAAAAAATACTATTAACGGGCTTGCCATTGGCAATTTTAATTTGCGGATTCAGTTTAAAAACACTCCTTCCCAAAAAGGATACCACGCTAAATCACATTGCACTTCATGTATCTGACCTGCAAAAAAGCACTTTATTTTATGAAAACATTTTAGCGCTGGATTCCGTGCCTGAACCATTTCACGATGGTAAACATACCTGGCTTAAAGTAAGCGACAACGCCAATCTTCACTTGATAAGTGGTGCAGAAAAAGGAGTTCCCCGTGATAAGTTTAGTCATTTGTGTCTTAGTGTTCCATCCTTAAGTGAATTCATCACAAAGCTTAACCAGGAGCATATTCCATATGAGGACTGGCTGGGTGCAAAAATTGCTGTTACCACGCGGGTAGATGGAATTAAACAAGTGTATTTTCAGGACCCTGATGGCTATTGGATAGAAGTAAATGACGATCATAAATAAATGTACGGACGATTAGAATTGTCTTTTGAAGGAAGCCTTAACTGATTGGCATTTCTATTGCAATTGTTTCATCCGTTATTCAACACAAATTAATTACCTAATCTTAAAATTATACGCATGAAAAAAGTACTCATTGCATTGGATTACGAACCCTCTGCAGAAATGATTGCAGAAACAGGTTATAAAATTGCGACAGCATTGAATGCCGAAATAACATTACTGCATGTTATTGCCGAGCCTGCCTACTACTCTTCTTTGGATTATTCTCCCATTATGGGATATAGTGGATTTATGGATACAATTGATCCGGCATTAACAGACACAGTTAAAGATGACATAAAAAAAATGGCACAGGAGTTCCTTGAAAATTCAAAAAAACACCTGGGCAATGACAGTATTAAAACGATGGTAACTGAAGGAAGTTTTGCGCATAGTATTGTAGATGCATCTGAAAGTGGTATGGCTGATTTAATTGTAATGGGATCTCACAACCGACGCGGACTGGATAAGTTGCTGATGGAAAATGTAGCAGAAAAGGTAATTCATCTGAGCAAAATTCCCGTGCTTGTTATACCTATAAAAGATGGCGAGAAGAAGGAATAATGAAAATAAATAAGGTTAATAAAAGGTATTACAAAGTGTAAGTGGTCACATTCACTTTAACACTAACTAAATACTTCCGGGATGAATAATCTTTTTAAAGCCCTTATTGCAGGCTATGGTGCAAAAAAATTAGGCGGGGGCTGCGTAAGTACAGTTATCATTTTTATGGTTATCTGATGGGCACTAGGATACTGCAGATAGAAATCACAGCTACTCATCACAACGGTTACACTCGAATGCTTTTGGAGCATACGCTGCCAGACAAATAATAAGAAGTGACCATGTGCTGCACAGCACTACCTGTTTCTGTAATTAATTGTTGTTGGCTTTCTTCATTTCAATCTGATGGGCATCAAGCGTGGATGTATTACCAAAATTTGTCTTCACATTTTTTATATCGTCTTCCGTAATAGTATCGTTGATATCAGAAATATGCTTGCTAATCTTCCGTTTGGTTACTACATCAGAAAATATTTCCTGCCTGTAATATTCAGCTGTAAAAAGTTCGTATTTGTCTTTTGGTAGCATGGCAATTTTTTTACAAAGCTAAACACAACAACCCGTCCAACAATCTACCTGTTACCAACATTCAAAATTGGTAACATTAAATTAATATTGAGTTTTAATTTTAAAAATGTACATTAAGATTTCAGTGTGTGATTATTGAATTTAAACGCTGCAATACAATACTGGCCTGCATTTCTGTGATTTTACAAAAAATGACCCGGTTGCATTTAAAAGATGGTGTAAAAAGGAGAGAAATAAAAAAAAATAATCGGGTTACGGCGATTACCCGGTCAAGTTTGTCAAATGATCCAAAAAACGCAACGATCATTACAATTTGGGGTGATAATCGCCCAAAATGATGATTTTTTTAGCATTTTGGTATCTGAAAATGCCTGCTTCGTCGCAATATTTGCCGGATGGTCTTTTATGTTGTAATGTATTGCTAATTTGCCTGTATGAAAAAGCCCTGGTACGCAAAAAAATGGATTACCCTTCTGTTGCATACAACAGCATGGGTACTGTTGTTTTCTTTACCATATTTGTTAAGGCCTCAAAATCCCAATGAACCTGTGCGCCCGAAATCGCCCAACGAGACGATCAACAACATCATTTGGCTTACGGGTGATGTGTTGCTGATAGGCTTTTTTTACCTGAACGCCCTTTTGATAATACCCCGCTTATTCTACAAAAAAAAATACACGCTGTATACCCTCGCAATTTTTGGAAGCTTTACAATGTATGTGATGCTGCTGTGGTTATTAAAGGTTTTTTTCACACCTGCAGATAAGACTTTCGAATTTAGAAAACACGTCTTCTTTTCTACATTCATTTTCCTGTTTATATTGGCCTGCAGTATTGCCTACAAAACTATCAGGGATAGAATAATTGCGGATAACCTGGCGAAGGAAAAAGAGAACGAATATTTAAAAACAGAGTTATCGCTTTTACGCTCGCAGGTAAGCCCCCATTTTATGTTTAATGTGCTGAACAACATGGTGGCACTTGCACGCAAACAATCTGATCTCCTGGAGCCGTCCCTTATTAAATTATCTTCTTTAATGAGGTACATGTTGTATGAAACAGATGAAGAAAAAGTATCGCTGGAAAAAGAAACAGAATACCTGCAAAGTTATATTGACCTGCAACGGCAACGCTTTAGCAAGAAGGTTATCATCAATGTAAATATGCAGACAACGGATAAATTATATGATATTGAACCAATGCTGCTGATACCCTTTGTTGAGAACGCTTTTAAACACGGCACGGGTATGATTGAACAGGCACAGATAGATATTGACCTTAAGGCGGAAAATAACACACTACAGTTTATAGTAGCCAATAAATACGATCCTACATCGGTGGAAGTAAAGGATAAGGCCAGTGGTATTGGTTTAACAAATGTTCAAAGAAGACTGGACTTATTATATCCCAATCATCATACCTTGCAAATTGTAAAAGAGAATGGGAAATTTATTGTTTCATTACAAATAAATCTTGCTGTATGATTCGTTGCATTGCCATAGATGATGAGCCATTAGCACTGGAATTACTTACTGATAATATCAGCAAAGTGCCTTACCTGCAACTGGTAGCGGCCTGCGATAATGCGATGGAAGCAATGTCCATCATGGAGCAGCAAACAGTTGACCTTATTTTTTTAGATATTCAGATGCCGGGGCTTACCGGACTTCAGTTTATACAAAGCATGACGGTAAAGCCTATGATTATTTTAATTACAGCTTACGAAAAATTTGCGCTGCAGGGCTTTGAGCTGAATGTAACAGATTATCTGGTAAAGCCTGTTTCGCTGGACCGTTTTGTAAACGCCTGCAATAAAGCGAGGGAACTATTTTATTTAAGAGCGCAACCCAAAGTTGCTTCCGGGGCAGGGTATTTCTTTGTAAATGTCGACTACAGTTTGGTGAAAGTAGTTACTGCTGATATTATATATATTGAAGGTTTAAAAGACTATATAAAAATTCACCTTAAAAGTACGCAGCGGCCCCTCGTTACAAGAATGCCGATGAAAACAATTGAAGAGCAGTTATCTCCTGAATCTTTTATTCGCATTCATAAATCGTACATCGTTTCTATTGCATTTATTACTTCCGTTCGGAAATCAAGCGTTTTTATTGACTCCCTGGAATTGCCGGTGAGTGATAATTACCGTGACGGAATAGCGGCACTCACGGGGAAATTATAAATTTCTTTTAAAAAATTAAAAAGGCGACATTTTACAAATTCAATGTCGCTTTTAATTTCTAAGTTAGCTGATACTACATCACCTGGCCTTTATAACTTTTGCGTTTAAGGGCTGTTCATTTTCAATAATGAGATTAACAATGTAAAAGCCATCCAGCAAATCAGTCATATCCAGTTTTAAAACAGGATTATTACCAGCGCTTACAAACTGCTTTCTTGACATTACCTTACCACTGCTGTTAATAACCGAAACCATTATTTTGGTTCCATCTTTTGCAGCAGTTTTAAGGTCAAGATTGGCGGTATTTTTTACCGGGTTAGGATAAACACTGAGCGAAGAACCACGGTGTAAAAACGGATCTTCCGCCACTGTTATGCTGATGGTATCTTTTGCAACGCCGCCTGCATTATCTGTAACAGTCAGCTCGAAAGTATAGTTGCCTTTCGTTAAATTCTTAACCAGGCAAGCAGCCGCATTACCGTTTTCTATTATCGCAGCAGAACCTCCTATTTGTGTCCATGAATAGCTGGTAACAATCGCATTTATTACGGATACATTGGCAACCAATGACACAGTATCTCTTGGCAGCGTTACAGATTTGCTGGTGCCGGCGCTGGCAGCCAATGAATGCAATGCCGCATTCACTGTAATTTGTACCGTATCTCTTCCTGTAAGTCCTTTGTTGTCTTTTACAATTAATGCGTACTTGTAAATTCCTTTGGCAAGGCTGGTTATTACGGTTGAAGATGCATTGGTTGTACCAATTGCTCCGCCTGCAGGTCCTGCTACTTTTATCCATTCGTAACTGCTGATGGTTCCATCGGTATCGGTTCCGCTGCCACCAAGTGCGACTGTGTTTGCAGGCAAGGTAATGGTTTTATCCGCACCGGCATTTGCAACAGGCGCCTTATTAGCAACCGGCGATGTAACAGCCGCTGCATTAACAATTACTTTAACTGAATCTTTTGAAACAGCACCTTTGTTGTCTGTTACTGTTAATACAAAATTATATGCACCTTGTACCAGGCTATTGATTGTTGTTGAAGCTGCGTTGCTTGTGGCGATCGTTCCGCCCGCAGGTCCGGATATTTTTGCCCATGTATAACCTATGATGGTTCCATCCGCATCTGTTCCGCTACCCGTAAGCGTCACTGTATTTATCGGCAGGGTAACGGTTTTATCAGTGCCTGCATTGGCTACAGGCGCCTTATTAGCACCTGGGTTTGTAGTTGTAACGACCGCTGCGTTAACAATTACTTTAACCGAGTCTTTTGAAGAAGCTCCTTTATTATCTGTTACTGTCAATACAAAATTATATGCACCTTTTACCAGGTTACTTATGGTTGTTGAAGCAGCCTTGCTGTCAGCAATCGTCCCTCCAGCAGGTCCGGATATTTTTGCCCATGTATACCCTGCGATGGTTCCATCGGCATCTGTTCCGCTGCCTTGGAGCGTTACTGTATTTACTGGCAGGGTAATGGTTTTATCAGTACCTGCATTGGCAACAGGTGCTTTATTATTATTTGCAGCACTAACCACAACTGTAATAACATCTTTTGACTTAGCGCCCTTATTATCCGTCACCATCAGTTCAAAATTATACGTACCCTGCACCAGGTTACCTACAGAAGTGGTGGCCGCACCGGCCGTAGTTATTGTGCCTCCCGCAGGGCCTGCTATTTTTGTCCATAGATAACTGCTCACTGCACCATCCGGGTCGGTTGCCGTGCCGGTGAGCGTTACAGTATTTGCCGGAAGCGTAACTGTTTTATCGCTGCCGGCATTTACAACGGGCGCCTTGTTAGAACCTATTGCAACTGCAGTTGCCGCACTGACAACTATTTTAACGGTATCCCTTGCCGTGGCCCCTCTATCATCCGTTACCGTCAATTCCAAATTATAGGTACCCTGCAGCAAATTGTTTAATGCTGTTGACGCTGCATTGGCACTGACGATAGTTCCGCCTGTTGGCCCCGAAATCTTGTTCCAGGCATAACTGCTGATGGAGCCATCTGCATCGGTACCACTACCCGTAAGAGTTACAGTATTAACAGGTAGCATGATGGATTTGTCAACCCCCGCATTGGCTACCGGTGGGTGATTTGCCAATACGCCACCATTATTGATTAAAATAACGCTAGAATAAGGTGCCAGTGAGATATTACCGGAATATGTTTTACCAAATACATCCCTATAGATATTACTACCCAATGACACTGTTTTATTAACTGCCGTTGCGTTGTATTCTAATATGGATTTATCGGTTACAAGTTTTACTGAATGGGCGTCCAACCCGGTATACTCCTGCCATGACGATAAATCCACTGAAGGAGGGAAGGTAAAGCCCCCTCCAAACGTGTTGGCATAATACCATGAAAAGCCTGCTGGATTTAGTAGATTGTAGTAATTGCTGTCAACTGCCCCCAGCTGCTGCAGCGACTGCTGTATATTGCCTGCGACATAACCTATTGTTGTGTTTAAACCAGTATGGGTATGCAACACAGGCAGTTGGGTCGGCTGGGTGTTAAAAATAATGTTTTTCTTTAAAGAAAAATTATACATTCCTTCATTGTATTGCCGGCCTACATACCACCCGTTACAATTGTATGCAGTATTGCCCCTCACCAAAACATCTTTTGGCGAATTCATAAATACAGCGAATGCGCTGCCGGAAAGAGCATCGATGGTATTGTTCAATATCTCAACTCCCTGAGCTCCACCATCGAGATAAATGCCTTGTGCTCCAGTATCTTCCTGCGTACCCAACGGTGCAAATACTCCATTTGTAACAATATTATTCCTAATTTTCCGATTGGTATTTCTGGTACTAAATGTGTAAATACCCCCCCCGTCATTTCTATTTGAACAGAAATAGTTTACGAAATTGCTGTCGATATTTACGTTCGATCCATCAAAATGAATTCCATTATAACCGGTGCTATCTATGCTGTTAAGGCTCACCCTGGCTCCTGTTGATACACCTACGTATATCCCATTGGCATCAGCCGGATCATAAAAACTTCCCATGCCCTGAAACAGTGCTGTATTTTTAATGCGGTTATTTGTTATGGTAACATTACTTGCTATGCCTCTAACATCAATAGCGCTGCATAAGGAATAGTTAATTGTATTACTACTAATAAAAGTATTGAATGAATACCATCCAAATATTGCCTTGGCGCCACTATTGGTAATAGTACAGTTTGTTATCGTAATATCGCGGCCATCGTGAAAAAATACAGCAGCCAGGTTAGCGCCGCTTAAACTTAAACTGTTTATGGTAATACCGCTATGGTCACCAATGTTGATTAAAGTATCAAATGAACTTGCACGAATGCTATAGCCATCCGGATTAGTGGCTCCAAAATACATGCTCATAAGATGTGTGGTTGAATCATAAAACCACTCCCCCAGCTTATCCAATGTTTTAAAATCTCTCTGAATGAATAATCCAAATCCCGGCGAATTCGGCAATGCAGGCGATTGATTACTGGAATTTCTGGGATTAATTGTTTGAATCGTTTGAACATACGTTAAAGTATTACCGGATTGAGACGCAATACGGTTCCTCTCAATAATGTAAGACATTTTTCTCGCTACAAGTTCAGCACCTGTCCATACCTCTCCCGAAAGGCCATCTGCACTTATTTCCGTAGTTCCGGAAAAACCGGTTGCGGTTAAATACCCCCCGTTGGGTGCATCGGCATTTGGGTAACGGCCAACCTCTTGTGGTACATCATCAATAACGACCATGTTCACTGCGTTTTTGACATCTGGGGCTGATACCTGATATACCCCACCGCCAACTGAAGTCCATGAAGACAACGTTGTAAACCCTGATATAACAGGTAATGCCCCTGTACCATAGGCATCAAACGTAAGGTTGTTATTTGATACATTGATGGTCCCGTAAAATGAATCGCCTCGTTTAAATAAAATAACATCGCCAGCAGCGAAAGACGATTGGTTAACTTTAGCCAGCGACTGCCATGGTGTGTTTATTGTTAAACCATCGTTTGAGTCATCGCCTGACGCAGAAACATAATAATTTTTAGCATTTGAAAACAGCGTACAAAATAGCCAAAAAAGGAGTAATGAAATCTGTTTCATGTAAATTGGATTTGTATGGATATTGACTTAACTACGTGGCGCTTCTTTAGCGGAAGAGTAAGCGCTTTTCGCAATGGGACATTCAAAAATTCATAGAAAAATTGCCGGTCTGCCAGCAATTTTGGGCAGCTTTTATCAGGTGCAACAAGAATTACCGGATAATAATTGTTGCAATGAATGACTTATACTGCTTGGAGAAACGCAAACACCCTCCCTGGCCATATTAAACAGCAACCTGCAAGCTTGTTATAAAAGGAAGTAGTATCAATGCATCACTGCACAAATTTGACTAACAGACGTGCAGCATGGTCCATCGCAGAAATGCGTAAGCATACATTCGCAACCAGTACTGTTAAACTACCTGCCGTCTGGCAAATCTTCTGGCTGACACCGCTGGTAGGATCTGCAAATTTTTAAATAAATAAAATAACGGGAGATGATTGTTGGAAGAATGGTCATAGTTATTGGAATAAAAAATGAAAACTAAAAATACAACAATCGCTTTTGCAACAACCATACCATTCTATATTTTTAGCCGGTAAAAGTTTTTAAATTCCGCATACTTTTTTTCAAGAAAATTCGTGTTCCAGTTGAACAGCAACTAAAATCTCATGTTCAATACAACATGGGCTGGCAGATAGTTTCATGGCATAAAGTAACAACGCAGGTAATCTGTACTGTAATTAAATGCATTGCCAAAACTTACTGTATATGCTCTTTTATTAATTTTTTTTTACACTAACTGACTAAGGATAACAACATTCATTGCCTGTTTAAAATCATTGTACAGGAACGACTTTTAAATCTTTTATACACTTTATTCACAAGAACATTGTTTCTTTGAAATCAAAAATAAACGCTCATGATAATTGACTCATTGACAGACGCAACTAAATATTTTTCTCTACACCCCTTTTTTGAAAAGGCATTTGCCTATATCAATAGTTCGGCACTTTCTGTAATACCCGCGGGGAAATATATTGTTGATGGCGAGAATATTAAAGCAATTTTTTTTACTCAACCTGGCGTAAGCGAAGAAAAATCGATTGACGAATTTGAGTGCCATAATCAACACATCGACATCCAGGTTTGTATACGTGGAAAAGAAAAGTTCGGATGGAAACCCAGAGCCAGTTGTGTTAAACCAAAAGGAGCATACGATACCGAGAATGATGTATTAATTTTTGAAGATAAGCCCGACATGTTTTTTGAATTGCATGCAGGCCAATTTGTTATTTTATTTCCTGAAGATGTTCATGCGCCAATGATTGCCGTGGACGATTTACCCATACAAAAAATGGTACTCAAAGTGAGGGTCTAAATATAATCTATTGAAAGCTTATTGCCTGATTTGTGTTACCATCCAAAATATGCCTTCGCATTGTTGAAGCAGATGTCTTGTATTATTTTACCAGCCCAATTGATATCATCAGGTAACTCTCCATTGTCAATTTCCTCACCAATGATATTACAAAGCGTTCTTCTGAAATATTCATGGCGTGGATAACTCATAAAGCTGCGACTGTCTGTAAGCATGCCAATAAACTTACTCAGCAGGCCCATATTGCTCAGGGTTTCAAGCTGCTTTATAATACCATCTTTCTGATCTAAAAACCACCATGATGCACCATATTGCATTTTTCCCGCCACACTTCCATCATTGAAATTGCCGGCCATGGTAGCCATTAATTCATTGTCCGCTGGATTTAAATTATACAGTATAGTTTTTGCCAGTTGATTAGTACTGTCAAGCTTATCCAGAAATTTGGATAACTGCTTTGCCTGCGAAAAATCACCAATGGAATCCCATCCGGTATCAGCACCAAGTTCTTTCAGCATCCTTGAGTTGTTATTACGTAAAGCCCCTACGTGGTATTGCTGCACCCAGTTTTTTTCATGATCCCATAATGCAAATTGTATCAGCATAGCTGATTTAAATTTTATGTTCTCCTGTTGCGAAATGGTTTCGTTTGAAGTGATTTTACGGAATATATTTTTTATTTCCGCTTCGTTGTAATCAACAGCATATAATTGTTCCAATCCATGATCGCTGATGGTACATCCCATTGTTGCAAAAAAGTCATGACGTGTTTTAAGGGCATGCAAATAATCATCCCAACTTGCAATTAATATTCCGGATACTTCCTGTAATTTGTTTACATAGTTGTTAAAGGACTCCACATCATCTACATTCATTGCTTTATCCGGCCTGAAGGCTGGAAGTACCTTTATTTCAAATTCATCGGCCCGTAATTTTTGATGATGTTCCAGGGTATCGGTGGGGTCGTCAGTTGTGCAAAGTACTTTCACATTCATTTTCAGCAACAAATTCCTTACAGAAAATGCAGGCGTTTTTAATTTGGCTGCGCATTCATCATATATCGCCTTTGCGGTTGCCGGAGATAATATGGTATCGATGTTAAAATAGCGCTGCAATTCCAGGTGGGTCCAGTGATACAGTGGGTTGCGCAATGTATAGGGAACAGTGGCTGCCCACTGCTCAAACTTTTCGTAGTCAGTAGCGTCGCCGGTAATGAATTTTTCATTTATCCCATTGGTACGCATTGCCCTCCACTTATAATGATCTCCGTACAACCAAAGCTGGGTAAGGTTTTCGAAGTTAATGTCATTGGCAATTTGTTCCGGTGAAAGATGATTGTGGTAATCAATAATGGGCATTTTTTTTGCAAAGTCGTGATACAGCCTTTGTGCAGTTGCATTTTTTAGCAAAAAATTGTCATCCATAAATTTTTTCATTCCACATTACTTTTCTGATTGTTATACAATGATTATCGTGCTTTGTGCTAAACAATTACAGCCATGATTCCCTGCTGCATAATGGCTTTTAATTTAAGAGTAACATTTTCCGTAAAACCATCCAGTTGTGTAAGATCTGCACCCCATAAATTGATGTCAGATAGGGCAGCTTTTACTAAATTATCAGGGGTTAAATTATGCCACTGATCAAAGAACAAAGATGCCATCTCATCTTTAACAGGATAAGCCTTTCCTTTCCATTCTCCCCTATAATTATTGCCATCCTTTTTTACCTCATGCATAAATAGAAGCCAGGCAGCAAATCCAGTTGCTATATTTTCAGGCACTTTTTTGTATAGTTTGTAGTAGCACTGTAAAACAGGCACAACCCGCATTTTTAATTTGGCTGTATAATTTAGGGTAATGCTTATCCACTGATGTTCTATACTTGGATTGCTGAACCGGTCCAACACTTTTAATGCAAATTCCTTTGCATGCTTTTCTTCTACGTTGAATGGAATGGCAACTGCTATTTCCTCCAGCATAAGCTGTTTTATATACTGGCTCAGGATGGCATCATTCATTGCTTCCTTTACAGTGATAAAACCGGCCAGGAATGCGACCCCGCAACTGAGTGTGTGTGTTCCGTTGAGCAAGCGCAGTTTCAATTCCTTGAAAACCGTGATGTCATCTGCAATTACAACGCCCGGATCTGAAGCTGCAAAAGACAATACCGACTTTACCTGCTCATTACCTTCAATTGCCCACAGGCTATATACTTCGCTCATGATCAGCAGATCATCCTGGTATCCTAGTTCCTGCTCAAGCGCCGCTTTTTTGCCTGCATCCGGTAAGCCCGGTACAATTCTGTCAACCAGCGAATTGCAAAACTGGTTGCACGCCAGCAGCCATTCAATAAATTTTTTATCCAATTCATTCCACTCTGCCAGTTCCTGAACAATGGCTTTTAATTTATTGCCATTATCTGAAATTAATTCTGTTGGTATAATCACAAAGCCGCTTTGCACACTTCCCCCGAATACTTTAAACCGTTCATATAAAAAGGCTAGTAATTTAGCAGGGTAAGATACAGGCGGATTTGAGCTGATAGGTTCTTTTACCAATTCAATACCTATTTCTGTTGTGTTTGAAATAATTACAGCAAGTTCCGGATTGGCGGCGCACTCCAGCACAGACTGCCAGTTTTTTGCAGCGGACAATACCCTGCTTACAGAAGAACAAACCACACTTTCCTGTATTGATTTTCCATCTGCAATGCCACGCATGCACAATGTATATAAACCATTCTGCCTGTCAAACGCACCTGCATCACCGCCATCAGTCGATTTTACCACCACAATCCGGCCGTTGAATTTACCACAACGGTTAGCCTTGTCGATAAAATAATCGGGCAGTGCCCGCAATAATACGCCTGTACCAAATTGCAACACTTTTTCCGGTAAATTCAGCAGGGCTTCATCCGGCAATAATACTGCGTCCCTATTTATTTTTTTAAGATTTTCTTTTGATAGTAACATGCCGCATCCAATTAATGGCTGGTAAATTATTTAATGATATTCTGCAACGCCTTCCACATTTCCATAGCCACAAATAAATTACCTTTTTCATTCAGGTGCACACGGTCTGATGTTAATATTCCTTTTTCCTGGTTGGAAGCATTATTAACTTTGAGGTAATCAGCGAAAGCTTTGTGCAAATCGCAAACCGGCAAAGAAAGGTCTTTTGCCATTGTACGGATAATGGTGCTGTATTGGTTCAAATCGCCGTCCTGCTGGTTGGAATTATCATTGCGCTCACCAATGACTGACGGCGTGCATAGAATAACTTTAATATTTTTCTCCTGCAATTTTTTGATGATGGCCCGATAGAACCGTTCAAATTTATCAGGGTCAGTGCCGGTGCCTGAACTGGCTTTATGCCATACATCATTTATGCCCACATATATAACAACTACGTCGGGATTTTTTTTCAGCACATCCTCATCCATTCTCAAATACAGGTCGTATACTTTATTACCACCTATGCCGGCACCGGCGAGTTCAATAGAATCAGGCAAATGCAATTGCTTTATTACGCTATCAAGCTTCGTAATATACCCTGTTGGCTGAACACCAGCCTGTGTAATTGAATCGCCAAAAAAAACTACCTTAATCTTTTTAGGAGGATTCGTAAAAGAGAGCCATGTCAAAGGCAATAACAATAACAACCTGGATAAGTATTTCATGTGTTTAATTTATAGTTGTGTTGTACGTTTTACTTTTTTCCATTTGAAGGAGCACTGCTTCTTTAGTACCTGTAAAAGGTCCCGAAGATTCAATTTTCAAACTGGCCATTGCTGCTCCAAATTCTCCTGCATCCTGTACAGAAGCTCCTTTTACACGCTGATATAAATAGCCGGCCATATAGGTATCTCCGCATCCTGTTGCATCAGTTTCTACTGCAGGTACAAAGGCCGGGATATCATAAAAAATATTGTTGGCATATACCAACGAACCTTTGCTGTTAAAGGTAATTACCACCTCCTTTACTCCCCATTCTGCAAGCATTTCAGCGCCTCTGCGCACACTGTTGGTTCCGGTTAGAACCTGTAGTTCTGATTCGTCAGCCTTAACGATTTCAACGTATTGCAAAGCTTCTTTTTTTTCTTCCCAGTCAACCGCCTGTACCTGTTTGTCTTCTACCTTGCGCAGGTATCCCTGCACATCCAGCGATATCCTGGCCCTGCCACCCAGTTCTTTTATTAATGCCAATGGTATATCATCCGCCAGCAACGGCCCAAGGTGAAAAATGGCAGCATCAATATTTCCTAGCTGATCAACCGTAAATGGATACGCAGTTTGCAGTACCCGCTGGGTGCGGTGGTCGAGACTGTTGGCATAATTATTTTCGAAATAAACGGTATGTTTACTGGGCAGCGCAATTACCTCTGTTCCATTGGCACGCAGCTCCTCGACAAAACGATTTTCACTTACCGCCAATGCTGTAACCAGGCAATAATTCACATCCATGTTCCGCAGCGCATTGGAGAAATAAAATGATGTTCCCCCGGCCATGTGCTTTTCGCCTCTATTAGTTATTACCTTATCCAGCGTAATGTGTCCTATGCAACAGATATCATACATGTATAGTGGTTTTAATTACTGCAATATTGATTGAAGGGCGTAAAAATAATTAAAACCAGCTATTAAAAGAGAAACAGTTTTTCCAAAGAATAATTGACAGCAATGCAGGTGACACTGGCGTATAACTTAAGTATCCAACTCGTACCCAAAATTGTATAAGGACACATCTGAGCACTGAAAGAATGATCGGGCCTCACTCCGGAACTAAGGCCCAACCTGGTGACATGAGCAGTACAAGAATATGATACAAAACGGCAACAATAACTTCTGTTAATTTGCAATGTAAATTTCAGGGGTGATTTCAAGACGGTAAGTGCGGAGTTTAAATATTTCAGACAAAGGATTTTGCCTTCAGAAAATGTATTTTTTTGATGGAAGCAAGTAAAGAAGTGAGGGATTGATACTGATACTATTCTCCTTCCAGTATTATTTCCTGGCGTTGAAAATTTACAGTATCACCGCTTTTTACATTGTTGCGATAGTTTTTAAAAAGGCTTAACCAGCGTAATTTAATTACACCAAAAACGCCTTCTTTAATGATGCCTTTGTTCATTTTACTATCGCCCAGCTTACGGTCTTTAAAAGTGATGGGCACTTCTTTAATGACAAATCCCAATTTCCAGGCGGCAAATTTCATTTCTATCTGGAAGGCATATCCTACAAAATGAATAGCTGATAAATTAATGGCTTCTAATACTTCCCGGCGGTAACAAACAAATCCGGCAGTTGGATCCATTACCGGCATCCAGGTGATTAGCCTTGTATATAAAGAAGCTCCCTTCGACAAGGCGATACGATTGGCCGGCCAGTTTTCAACAGCACCATTTTTTACGTATCTTGACCCTACTGCCACCCCAGCCCCACTTTTACAAGCTTCATATAAGCGCTGCAAATCTGCCGGGTTGTGAGAAAAGTCGGCGTCCATTTCAAAAATAAACTGGTAACCTTTTGCAAGCGCCCACCTGAACCCATGGATGTAGGCAGTACCCAAACCAGACTTCCCTTTGCGTTCTTCTAAAAATAATTGAGCCGGGTATTTTGAAAATAGTGTTTTTACAATTTCAGCGGTTCCATCAGGTGACCCATCGTCAATAATAAGCACGTGAAACTGTTGCTGCAAAGCAAATACGGCCTCAATAATGGAGGCAATATTTTCTTTTTCGTTATAGGTTGGTATGATAACAAGTTTCTCCAAAGACTAAAATGGCATACTTTAAACGAAAGTACAATTTGTAAATAATATTTCCCATACCATTTTACGCGAACTTTCTAATTAGGTATTCTTTAACAGGGTTCTGTTCAAAATCTCGGTCAATTTCTGCTTGGTATGCAACGGAAAATCGCCCCGCATCATCCAATCGTAATATTGCGGTTCCGCTTTTAATACATCCATCACCGGCCGGCCCTTATGCTTTCCGAAATTAAAAACCTCCACGCCCTTATCATTAAATAAAAAGCGGCGGGCATAATCTACTATCTTTTCTTCCCCTATTGAACCTAAAATACTCTCCACTGAATTACCCAATTGCGGATAACGCTGTATCTGCGACAACAACACATCAATGGTTGCATTAACATCCGACTCGGCACTGTGCGCATCAACCAGTTCTTTCTCACAATAATATTTATAGGCTGCGGTTAAAGTACGGGGCTCCATGGTGTAAAAAATATGCTGAACATCCACCATCTTCCGGGTGCTGAGATCTACATCCATTCCTGCACGCAAAAACTCTTCCATCAGCATAGGGATATCAAAACGATTGCTGTTGTAACCTCCCAGGTCGCAGTTTTCTATAAACATTTTTAACTCATTTCCTGCCTGTTTAAAAGTCGGCGCATCTTTTACCATTTCATCTGTAATGCCATGTATGGCGGTAGTTACAGCCGGGATAGGCATTTGTGGATTGATTAATTTTCTTTTTACCACGCGGCTGCCATCAGGCAAAATTTTTATCATCGCAATTTCTACTATCCTGTCTGTTGACAGGTTTACACCGGTGGTTTCTAAATCTATAAAGGCTATTGGTCGGACTAATTGTAAAGACATTGGGGGAATTTTGTTGTTGTTTTAATTGGTTGTTGTTGAAAATAGTACTCCGAAAAGCATCGTTAAAAATGAAGTTTGAAATACTAAAGGCAAGTTAAGATTTAAATAGCAAAACCCTGCGCCTATGTTAATAATCGCCATTTTGTATCTTTGCGTTTTATTGATCTTATTCAATTTAAAAAACACATGAAGAAAATCATTTTAACTACGCTGGTAATTTTTACCATGTTAGCTGTTTTGACATCCTGTTATTCAAGCAGGAAAACCGGCTGCCCAATGACCGAAAAAATCATTCACTAAAAAGTACTCCTTAATTATATGAACTGGATTGAACTAAACGACGAAGCGCAATTAAGCGATATCAAAAACCTTTCAAATACCAAACCGCAACTTATTTTTAAACACAGCACACGTTGCTCTATCAGCAGCATGGCTAAAAGCCGTTTGGAAAGAGGATCAGCGCCTGCTGGCATTGATTTCTATTATCTTGATCTTATTAAACACAGAAATATCTCGCAAAAAATAGTGGATGTATTTGATGTGAGCCATGAATCGCCTCAGGTATTGCTGATAAAAAACAGTGAATGCATTTACGATGAAAGTCACAGTGGTATCAGCATGGACGAAATTGCAGAACAAGCAGCAGCCTAAGAACTGCCTTATTGCTCTGTTGCAGCTTCCCTTGCCAGATTTATCATTTGCCAGTAAGGTGGCAGGTAATGGTTGTCTTTTTTAAACTGGTCAATTTTAACGACCGCTTTTGTTTTAAGTGCCTGGTACATGGCGACAAAATACTGATTTTTTAACGCTCTTGTTGCACTCATTCCTTCCGGTATGATAGCTGGCTTGCCAAAATAATTTTTTACCATGCACCAGCCTTTTACCATACGCACAAAAGGTAATTGCCAGTGATTGTACTTAATCTGTTTTCCTTTATCTGCCTGCTCCAGCAACACATCCATTACTGCATTATCAATATGATCTTTCAGCAGTGTTTCGGGGTCGCGGTATTCTGCTATCACACTTAACTGCGGATCATATTCCAGGTCGCCCGGCATCTGCGTCACAAAATTTTCTACCCCAAATGCATTCAACCAGTCAACAACTCCAGGTGATGAAATAGTAGACACACCCTGCCATAAATCAATGCCATTTTTTCGATAGGCATAAGAGGCCACCTCCGAACAAAACATAGCGGTACTGTCGTAAAAATTCATTTTGAAATCGTAAGGGATATGCCGGCTGAGTGCCTCATCATACGCCAGCTTCGCTGCTTTTTGTGGCAACATTTTATCCTGCTGCAATTGAAGTAAATCGGCCCGGGGACGCAACACCATACAACGCAATTTTTTATCTTTTATATATTGAGCCAATGAAGAAACGGCTACACCTTTTTCAATATGCGCCTCGATTAAAAAAGCATTTTCTTTTTCATTCACATAAATTAAAGCCACATGAGAAAAATTCGCCGGGTAATCATTGCCTCTTGAGATCAATGCCGATACTTCTGCACCTCCCCGTGATACCAGTAAATCGCCACTGTGAACGGTGATGCCAAATAATGTTGCAGCAGGTGTCGCAGAGGCTCCATCAGTTACCATAATGGCTGCGTCAAAAGGAACGGACGCAGTTTGCAATAACACTTCTTCTTCCGCTGCCCGCATGCCATATAATAACTGGTATAAACTATTGCGTACCACAACGTCATTTATTTTCCAGTGCTGTGACTGTAACTTGACTTCCCTGCGGATTTTATTGTAGAAACGAATAAAGGAATCTCTTTGCTGTGGCTGAGCTGCAATCAGTGGTGCAAGCGAAAAAAAATTATTTAAAAGAAGGGTGAAGCTTGTATCTGTAGCAGCAATACCTGGCAACTTTATTTTATCAACTAATTTTTCTCCTGATAAAAACAAAGCCTGGATATTTGAATCAATTTTCGATTTATTTTCCAGTTTGGCTATTTTGAAATTATCTTCCAACTGGCTCCATAATATATCTTTATCCCATACAAAAGCTTTATTGGTTGCGGCACTACCTCCCGCTTTGTCTGAATCTGGTATTAGCATTAAGAGGTAAGCGAGTACTATAACTCCCAGACAATACAACAACCTCTTTTTTATTTTATTCATAAGGGTCAATTTTGGCCAGCAGGTTATTGGTTACATAGCGAGTAAAAATGATTTTAATAAACCGGCATCTGCCGCCATTTTTGTGCTTTTTTTCTGCAGCAGTAATTGTTGCTGTACGGTTGGCGGTATGGGTACGGCTTCACCTATTACAGGTTCCACCACATCATAAAATTTCACCGGGTGAGCTGTTTCTAAAACAATGCCTTTTTCGGCTGGGCTTTCTTTCAAATATTCCTGCAACGCCAGGTAGCCCACCGCCCCATGCGGATCCAATAAATAGCCTTCTTCCTTATACACTTTCTGAAGCGTGGCTTTTGTTTCAGCATCTGAAATACTGCAGCTGCTGAACTCCTTCTTCAGACTGGCAAACTGGTGATGAAAAATTTCGAGGATGCGGATGAAATTACTTGGATTACCAACATCCATTGCATTGGAAATGGTTGCTACCGCTTTTTTTGGCGTATATTTTTCTGTTTCCATAAAATCGGGTACCACATCATTGGCATTACAGGCCGCAATAAAATGTTTTACCGGCAAGCCGGAAACATGGGCCAGGATACCGGCACAAATATTACCAAAATTACCACTCGGCACAGCGATTACCGGCGGGTTGTTTTTTTGAGCCCACTGTTTATAAGCAAAGAAGTAATAGAATTGCTGCGGCAGCCATCTTGCAACATTGATAGAGTTGGCTGATGTTAGAAATAGCTGATTGTTTAATGCTTCGTCTGTAAATACCTGCTTTACCATTTGCTGACAATCATCAAATGTTCCATCCACCTCCAGTGCATGAATATTTTTACCCAGTGTAGTCAGTTGTTTTTCCTGCACCGAACTTACTTTCCCCGAAGGATATAGTATCACTACTTCAACGCCTTCCACATCATAAAAACCATTGGCCACAGCTCCGCCGGTATCTCCTGACGTTGCCACCAGCACGGTCACTTTTTTTTCAAGGTCTTTTACAAAATACCCCAGGCAACGGCTCATAAACCTGGCACCAATATCTTTAAAGGCCAATGTGGGACCGTGGTACAGTTCCAATGAAAAAATAGCGTCTGTTATCTTTACCAATGGAATATCAAAGTTCACCGTTTCGTTCACAATGCGCCTCAGTTCCGCTTCAGGAATGGAATCGCCAACATAAGGTTTGATGACCTGGTATGCAATCTCTTCGTTAGAGTAGTCGCCGATATTGTCGATAAAGCCGGTGGGGAGTTGCTGTATTTGTTCCGGAAAATATAACCCCTTATCTGGCGCCTGCCCATTAATGGTCGCCTGCTTGAAATCTACTTTGGGAGATTGATGATTGGTACTATAGTATTGCATCTGGTGAGTGATGAATTATAAGTTATGAATTGAGAATTCTATGCCAGCGACAAAAATTTGATCAGCGCCTCAGTTGTTGATATGTGTATCAGGATGGGTTAAAACCCAAACCAATAAATTATTAATTACCAATTACCGTAACGCCAGTTTGGTTAATTGTGGTAACATAAGTATGATACGCCAATCCTATACGGTTGTAAATTTCCTTCATTACGCCTTCAACCGCAATCGCAGTTGGTTCATCTTTACTAAGCATAAAAATGGAAGGACCCGAACCGGAAATGCCGCCACCTAAAGCTCCTGCTTCCTTGCATTTCAATTTAACTTCATCAAAACCAGGAATTAGAATGCTTCGCACAGGTTCTATGATTACATCTTCCAGTGAACGGCCGATCAACGCCAGGTCTTTTTGAATAAAGCCTGCCACCAGGCCAGCTATATTTCCCCATTGCTTAATGGCATCTTTCAGCAATACTTCTTTACGTAAAATCTGGCGTGCGTCTGATGTACGCACTTCTATCTGCGGATGCACAATGGTCACATATAATTCAGGGGCAGGGATTGGCACAATGTCCAGCGGATGAATACTTCTGATAAGAGTTATGCCTCCATAAATACAGGGCGCTATATTATCAGCATGTTTTACACCGGAAGCTACTTTTTCGCCAAACATGGCAAAACGCACAAGGTCTTGTTTTGAAAAAAAATCGCCTAATAAATAATTGGCACCTACCACTGCGCCTGCAGCGCTGGCAGCGCTTGAACCTATCCCGCTTCCGGGCTTTATTTTTTTATGAATGGTGGCTTTAAAACCAATATTGTCTGGCAGTTCATTAATCATTTCAACCAATGGCGCTCCTGCTGTATTCAGCGCCGGATCCAATGGCAGCGGATACCCGTCGGCACTAACAATGATAATCTTTTTTTCTTCCAGTAATTCTATCTCCATCAAATCGTTTGGTTCATGCAGACACAGTCCCAGCACATCGAAACCACAAACCAAATTTGCTACGGTAGCTGGCGCCAAAATCTTTACCAGCTTACCCTTTTTCCCAACTATTGGCATATTATTTTTTGCACCGTGATCCAATATTGTGTGCTGATTTTCATTCATAAGTTCTTGCTATTTTACTTTCTTTCCAACAATTTTTATTACACCCTTGACGCTTTGATAATATCTCCAAACACACCGGAAGCTGTTACATCAGCACCAGCGCCTGCACCTTTTATTACCAGTGGTTGTTCCACATAACGATCGGTATAAAATAATACAATATTGTCTTTTCCGTATAGATGGTACAGGTCGTGCTGTGAATTGATGTGCTGCAATCCAACAGATGCTTTACCCTCTTTAAAGGATGCAACAAATTTTAATTTATTCTCGCCCGCCTCTTTAAATAATTGTTTAAAATGTGCTTCGTGCTCTTCCATGGATTTGTAAAAATCTTCTACAGAACCAACCATACATGCAGGCGGCATAAAGCTGTTGTTGGCAATGTCTTCCATTTCTATTACGTTGCCGGCTTCCCGGGCCAGTATCATTATTTTCCGCATTACGTCTTTACCGCTTAAGTCCAGCCGGGGATCGGGTTCTGTGTAGCCTTCAGCCTGCGCCTGTCTTACAATTGTGGCGAAGCTCTTGTTACCATCGTAATTATTAAAAACAAAATTGAGTGTACCACTTAATACAGCCTGTATGGTATTGATTTTATCACCCCCGCGCAATAAATCATTCAATGTTCCGATAATGGGCAAACTGGCGCCCACGTTGGTTTCAAATAAAAATTGCGCATTGAATTCTCTGGACAGATTCTTTAATTTTTTATAGTACTCATACTTAGAAGAGCAGGCAATTTTGTTGCAGGCAACCACCGAAATACTTTTTTGTAATAACTGCTCATAACAGGTAGCTACCATTTCATTGGCAGTAACATCTGCAAAAACACTGTTACGTAAATTTTTGGATTGTATCCTCTCGATAAATACCTGCATGTCCATTGTTTCGCCTTCCTCAAGCAGCAAGGATTTCCAATTTTTCAGATCAATCGCTTCATCTTTAAAAAGCATTTTTTTACTGTTGCACAAACCAACCACATTTATTTTCAGATGAAGATTTTGCAATAGAAATTGCTGTTGCTGTAGTATTTGTGCCACTAGTTTTCCTCCTACATTTCCAACGCCAGCTATAAAAAGGTTTATCTCTTTATATACGGTTTCAAAAAATTCTTCGTGCAGTACATTGATGGCTTTCTTTACATCCTGTGTAGATACAACCGCTGAAATATTTCTTTCAGAGGAGCCCTGCGCAATTGCCCGAACGTTAACACCATTGCGACCAAGATTACCGAACATTTTTCCACTTATGCCCGGATGACTTTTCATATTGTCCCCCACCAGTGCTACGATGGCTAAGTCTTTTTCAACAACGATGGGATCTACTTTTTTGGTTTCAATTTCGTAGGCGAATGCCTCATTAATAGCCTGCCTGGCGGTTTCTGCTGTGGCGGCATCAATACCTACACAAATCGAATGCTCCGAAGAACTTTGTGTAATTAAAATAACATTGATCTTTTTTTCTGCCAGTGCCTCAAACAGTCGTTTTGAAAAACCCGGAATACCTACCATTCCACTGCCTTCCAGGCTTAACAATGCAATGCTGTTAATACTTGAAATACCCCGAATGCTATTGGTATTATTGCTTGATTCTTGTTGAATGACGGTGCCATTGTCCTGCGGCGCAAACGTATTTTTTATCCATGTTGGTATGCCCTTGCCACGTACAGGCTGAATAGTTGGCGGGTAAATTACTTTTGCTCCGAAGTGCGACAGTTCCATCGCTTCCTGGTAAGAAATCTGTGGAATGATTTTTACGTTGGTTACGAGCCTGGGGTCGGCTGTCATCATACCCGATACATCTGTCCAAATTTCCAGCACTTGTGCGGATAATGCCGCAGCAACAATCGCTGCGGTATAATCAGAACCACCACGACCAAGCGTAGTATTAGCGCCTGTACTGTCTGAAGCAATAAAGCCCGGCATCATAAATAATCCTGCGCCGGAGGCTGCAAAATAGTCAGCAATTTTTTTATCGGTAATGGTGAAATCAACAGCAGCTGAACCATAATTTGAATTGGTGATAATCAGCTCTGCGGAGTTTACCCATTCGCATGCGACGGCTTCTGTATTTAATTTTGCGGCTATAATTTTAGAGGATAGTATTTCACCGTAGCTTACAATTCTATCTTTGGTGCGTTCGGATAGTTCTTTCAGCAAATAAATACCTGTGCAAATATCTTCAATCTCGTTGCACAAAGTTTTTACCAAACTCAACACCGCACTTTGCTGGGTTATTGTAATCAGTTCTTTTACAGTACTAAGGTGCCTGAGTTCGGCTTCATGTAATTTTTGCTTGTACGCTTCATTTCCTTCCGCTGCCAGTTGGCTGCATTGTAATAAAATATCCGTTATTCCTCCAAATGCAGATACAACCACAATTGTTTTATCTGTTATAATTTTCTCTTTAACAATGTCAATTACTTTATTAATATTGGACGCGTTGGCAACAGAACTTCCACCAAACTTTAGAACCTGCATTTCTTTTATTTATAGATGTGATGTAAAATGATGACTGTAATAATTTTATTTATGAAAACGGCGATTTGCCCAAAGGTAATATGAAAGTTGTAACCCTTAACGGGTTGTGCCTGTTGTAAAAATAGTGGTACCTGCAGCAGAAGTTGCTAAAGGCATTTGCGATGAGATAATATGTAATTTCACATGTACCACTTTTGTGGCTGCTAAATTAAGTAAATAATTGGAAACAAGGCCACCGATTTGAAATTTTTTAAGTATTTTCATGCTTTGTGGTAATTGCTGCCAGCTTTATTACTTTTTATTAATTTTTATTGAATATGGATCATCAGTCGTCGACAGGTTTGCAGCATTTTAAGAACTTGGTTGGAATAAAATTTCAATTGTATAACAGTCTCTTTACTTCTCTTCCATTTCACCGGATTGAAAAAACAGGAATACTTCTATCGCTGTTACAAAATAACTGTGAAGAGGGGTATCGTAAAAAGCAAAGTCCGGTGGAAATAATTGAAGACTTTTTTAACAAACAAACCACCTACCGACAGCCGCAGGAGCGGCTGGACCTTTTATTCAGATTCATTCAGTATATAGAAAGACAGGTCGTGTTATTTGATGCCCTGGAAGATGCGTCTTTTAAAGAAGTAAACGACATGGGGGGCGTTGGTACTTTAAAACACCTGGAAAGCGAAGTATTGCAAACCAATAAAGAAGAGGAACTGTCTGCCAAATTAAAAAACTTTGCAGTTCGGCTTGTGCTCACGGCACATCCCACACAGTTTTATCCGGGTTCTGTTTTAGGTATCATCAATGATTTATCTAAAGCATTGATGGCAAACAATGCGGCACAAATTAATATGTACCTGCAGCAGTTAGGTAAAACACCTTTCTTTAAAAAGCAAAAGCCAACCCCATACGATGAAGCTTTAAACCTGGTATGGTATCTTGAAAATGTTTTTTATGCTGCCACCGGCAGGATCATGTCTTTTTTAACTTCCCAGTTTCCGAATGCAATAGATGCCAATCACCCGATTATAACGATGGGCTTTTGGCCCGGCGGCGACAGGGATGGCAATCCTTTCGTAACTGCCTCTACTACTTTAAAAGTGGCCGATGCATTAAGGGGAAGCATTATCAAATCTTACTACCTGGAAATAAGAAGGATCAAACGCCGCTTAACTTTTGAGGGCGTAGACACCATTCTGGCAGATCTTGAAACGGAGATGTACAACAACATTTTTATCCCCGGTCAGCGGACTGCAATCAATAAAAATAAAATACTTGACGAACTGCATAAAATCCGGGAAATATTGATTTACAAACACAATGGATTGTTTCTTTACCTGATAGATAATTTTATCAATAAAGTAAATGTGTTCGGTTTGCATTTTGCTTCGCTGGATGTGCGCCAGGAAAGTTCGGTTCATAATAAAGTACTGGAAGCTATCTCAAAAAAATCAGGCTACCTGCCGGACAATTACGCCAGCTTATCTGATGAAGAAAAAATTGATTTCCTTACTTACATTGAGGTACCGTTAAAAGAAGAAAAGTTTGACGATCCTTTGGTTGCAGATACGATTGCCACCATTAAAGCCATTAAAAACATACAGGATTTTAATGGAGAAGCTGGTTGTAACAGGTATATCATCAGCCAATGTTCAAGCGCATTGAATGTGCTGGAAGTATATGCTTTATTCTTATTATGCGGTTGGGAAAAAGAAGCTCTAAGCATCGACATTATACCTTTATTTGAAACGGTAGAAGATTTACAGAATGCACCGGACGTAATGCAGCAATTGTATTCGAACAAAGTTTATGCAACGCATCTCGAAAATAGAAGTAAAAGGCAAACCATTATGCTCGGCTTTTCTGACGGAACCAAGGATGGTGGTTACCTGATGGCAAACTGGGGCATTTATAAAGCGAAGGAAAACCTGACCACGGTTTCAAAACAACACGAGGTAGAAGTACTCTTCTTTGACGGCCGCGGTGGACCACCGTCAAGAGGTGGGGGTAAGACGCATAAATTTTATGCGTCCATGGGCCAGAATATTTCCAACAAAGAAATTCAATTGACAGTGCAGGGGCAAACGGTTAGTTCCAGCTTTGGAACTGTGGAAAGCGCCCAATTTAATATTGAACAATTACTGCATGCCGGTATAACAAATGAATTGTTTAATAACCGTCATGTGCTGATGAATAAGGAGGAAGAAAATTTGCTGCAACACCTGGCTGAAGTTAGTTTTACAAAATACACCGCATTAAAAAGTCATCCCCGCTTTACCGATTATTTATCACAGGTAAGTCCGCTGAAATTTTACAGCGAAACCAATATCGGCAGCCGGCCAGCCAAGCGTACCGGAGGTAGCAAACTTTCTTTAAAAGACCTGCGGGCTATCCCGTACGTGGGAGCCTGGGCTCAGTTAAAACAAAACGTTACCGGGTACTTCGGCGTTGGCAGTGCTTTGAAAGAACTGGACCAGCAGGGAAAATTCGATGAGTTAAAAGTACTCTATGATAAGTCGCTCTTTTTTAAAACTTTGCTGGATAATTGTGAAATGGCAATGAAGAAATGCTTTTTCCCGCTCACCGAATTTTTATCAGCAGATCCAAAATACAGTGAAATCTGGACAGTGATTTATGATGAATTTAATTTAACCAGGCAATACATTTTAAAGATATCCGGCAAAAAAGAATTGATGAGCGATTACCCAGTTGATCAGTTGTCTATTGCAATGCGGGAAAGAATTGTACTGCCTCTATTAACGATACAACAGTTTGCTATCATGAACATACGGGAGATTGAGGACAACCTCATTAATTCTCCACTTAAAGAAACCTACGAAAAATTGATTATGCGTTCTTCTTTTGGTATTATCAACGCAGGCAGAAACTCAGCTTAAATGAATTGCTGTTCAAGACAGGCAATTACTTTTTTGTTGCTGAAAAAGGTGTTTATCACCCCAAAAGTTACGCTTACAAATATAGATAAACCAGCGCTGGTCAAAATCGCGATGTTAACAATATCTTTTTGGACTTCATCTTAGAAGCCGACAGCGTGAAAAACAAACATTGTAAAACCGATGCCTCGGAGCAAACAATACCAGGGATATAGTTCCATTGAATGTTCCCGGGTAATTTTGTTTTATTCAAGTTTACCATTAAGCAGCTCATTAAAAATATGTCCGATGGCTTACCTAAAAGTAATCCCGCCTTAATACGGTTGCTACAGAACTGCTTAAGAAGATATTGGCCTTTCATTGATTCCCGTTTAATTTCAGTTCCGGCCATCAGAAAAAATTTCAATCGGGAAATTATTAATCCAATCCAGATAACTTACAGGAAGATGGGAATTTTCAGGAAAAGCAAACCCATTTTTCAACACTTGGCGTGATTAGCCACAACCCGGCAAATGGCCGAATCAATAAAAACTATAACAAACCGGCAATTCAGCTATCATCAATAAAATAGCGTATTGGTTGAATAACCGATTGACTATTATTTTCCTCTTGTTCTGTATTTAACTTAAACGAATCACAACATAAAATAAAAGTAGGCTATCTCTTTCGAGACAGCCTATCGCATTCTTTATAACAATTTTTTTAATGAGCTGTATGCTGGCTCTTTTTAAAAGCAGGAGCAACTATAAAGGCTACCAGCAGTAAAAAATATCCAACAGCAGCAGCTCCGCTTACTCCCGGTTCAGAAATGGCAACAGGTCCTTCGGCCATCGTTGAAATTTGAAAACCTATAATAATTGCTAATGTCAATAATCCTTTTTGAATTAAACTTTTCATTGTATTTTTTTTAAGTTGTTATTTTAATTTATTAGACAAAATAACGACGTAAATAAATACAAAATTGCAGTACGGGCGGGCGTTACAGCAAGTACAGCCGAATTTCATTTTTATTAAATATCAAAAATAATCTAGAGAATGATCATATCTGAGCCTGCAAAAGAAAAAAAAAACTTTATGAAAACAAGAAGAGAAAAAATAAATCCAAATTGCCACCTCTATAACCTTCAAGTTAACCAGCTATTAAAATAAAACGGATTAGATAATTTGAGAATAAGAATTTATTTTAACAATTAATTAACAAAACCAAAAAGCCATGTTGATCAGATCAACACGGCTTTTTGGGTGTAATAACGAGTGAGATCTATTCAGAATAGGCTGCAGTTCCATGTTCAAAAACATCTAGCCCTCCAGGATTTGTTTCAGCTTCAGCTTCTACACGCAGTCTCCATGGATTAGGTAATTTATTGATTACCCACATTAATATAAATGCTACCACAAATGTTGCTGCTACAATAGTGAGATTGCCAACCATTTGTTTTACAAACAAGTCTTTACCGCCGCCGTAAAACAATCCCTTTAAAGGAGCTGAGTTATCGGCTCCGGTTGGACCGGTTACACCATACTTGCCACATGCAAACAAGCCCAATGACCATGTACCCCAGATACCAGCTGCGCCATGAACAGGTACCGCACCAATAGGATCATCTATTCTCAGGTATTCCAGCAATCCGGTAACAAGGTAAACAACTAATCCAGCTACCGCACCGATAATAACAGCACCTGTAGGTGAAACCCAATAACAAGGACAAGTGATGGCAACCAGGCCTGCTAAAACACCGTTCACGGTAAAAGGTAAATCAAATTTTCCTTTCGTTCCGCCAAACCATAATGCCAGGTACATTGCAACCATTCCTCCGGAACAGGCTGCAAGCGTTGTATTGGTGGCAACACGTCCTATACCCTGCATATCAACTGCAGAGAGCGTACTTCCCGGGTTGAAACCATACCACCCGAACCAAAGAATAAAGGCACCGACTGCCCCTAATGTGAGGTTGTGAGCTGGTGGCATGCCGCCGCCGTCACGTTTAAATACCCGGCCAATGCGTGGACCTAATACTATTGCACCAGCCAAAGAGGCAACGCCACCGATAGTATGTACAACTGTTGAACCGGCAAAATCCCAGAAACCATAAGTTGCAAGGAAACCGCCCGGCCCCCATGCCCAGTGACCGATGATAGGGTAGATAAATCCGGTTATTCCTATTGAATATAAAATATCGCCACGGAAACTCGTGCGACCGATCATTGCACCAGAAACAATTGTTGAACAAGTATCAGCAAATGCATATTGAAAAATCCAGTGCGCAATCACGGGAATGCCTGTAGTAAGATAGGTTTCCGGTGCACCTTGTAAAAAGAACCAGTGGTAACCAATATAGGAGTTTCCTTCACTAAACATAAAAGCATACCCAATTGCCCAAAAAAGCAACCCGCATAAACAGGTATCAAAAAGGCATTCCATCAATACGTTTACAGTTTCAGTTTTTCTGGCAAACCCAGCCTCAAGCATTACAAAACCTGCCTGCATACCAAAAACCAAAAAAGCTGCAACCAACGTCCATATTGTATTGGCGGTATTTATCAAAACTGTTTCGTGCGGCGTATAAACCTCCTGTGCAATGGCCGTGGAAGCTATCATTGACGGTAACATTTTCATTGCGGTAACCACAAGAAAAACGCCGAGCACTTTTGCAAAAACGATGGTAAACCACATTTTCCATTTTTCTGCTTTTGTTAGTGGTATAGCAGTTGTGGCGCCGGATTTCCGTTGACCCATTTGCCTGAGATTAGCTAAAGTTGCTGAGAACATGGTGGTAAGTTTAAGGTGATAAAATACTAGTACAAAAAATTAATTAAAATTTGTAAACTGCTGCAAGCAATGCGGTGGCGGTTGATTTAGAACCGGTGCCATCATTTTTTGAATAAATTTCGCTTTGAGCAGCTTCAAATCTTAATTCAGGAATAAGGGTAAAAGGACCAACTTTATAATCTAAGGACAGAGTGCTTGCATAAATGCTTTTCGTGCCATAATAAACTACTTTACTATCGCTGATCAATTCATTTCTCCAGGTAAGGCCAACTGTTGGCGAAGGATCCACATTCAGATACAAAGCAAGGCCTTTCCAGCTGCCGCTTGGATTGGTAGAACCTTCAATTTGTTTGCGATCCTGCATGGTTGCGTTAAACCCAATGCCGAATTTATCGGTTACTGTTGCGTTAACAACAAGATCAAGCTGACTTAAACTTTTTAAAGCCAGTGGATTTGAGCCTTCATGGGCTCCAAAAAATCCGGCATAATTCAGATACGCTTTTAATTTGCCATCTTTAGAGCCTCCGCTAACCTGTGCGAGTAGCGTTTTTGTGCTTGTAGTAGAAGTTGTCTGATCAATGAAGTTAGCAACACCCAGCATAAATCCAACTGGGCCTGCCGTAACATCCATCTTTACACCTGTATGAGAAAATGGACCGTTAGTGAACATATAGGACATGCTGTAGTTCCTGTTTAAAGGAGCATCCATCACTTCATAACCAACGTGGGTTGCAAATTTTCCTGCAGTTAATTTTACATTACTGGATAATGCATAAGTAAGGTATAATTGCTTTACCATTGCAAGGCTGGATTTTGCGGCAGACTCATAATAAGAGAACTCTTCGGCTCTTGTGCCAAATCCCAAATCAGCAGTCGCGGTAACTTTACCGGATAAAGCCGTAGCGTCGGCCTTGATTGTAGCCATGCCTAAAGCAAATGAACTTTGCGAATTTGTAAAGCTTGTTTTGTTGTTACTATTACCGGCAGCATTCGAAAAGTTATAACGGTAATAACCATCAACAGATCCGGAAATGGCAAGAGATTTGGTAGAATCCTGCGCATGAAGAGTTTGCATGGCACACAAAGCGATGATTGCAGTTCCAAAAATTTTTTTAATCATTGTTTTTAGTTTAGTAGTTGGTTAAAGAAAAGTGTTGAATCTCTTTTGGCAAAAGCAATTCCGTGTATCATAAGGGCAAAATCATATAAATTATGATTTAGTGTAATCTAAATCTCTTTCACAATAATACGCACAAAAAGTAAAAGTAACCCTAATAAAAAGACATATTTATAGTTAACATGTGTATAAACGGGTCGATTTATTAGAAAATTTTGAAAGTAACGCTCAAAATTTATATAAAATGCAGTATTTACTGTCTTTTATTAAGATTATGAAATATAATATATATCATACAATAACTTCTGGTTAACAAAATGATTGGGCTGCATTTTTAGGTTGAAAAGACGGATGGCGGCGTTTGACAAAAAAAATCCGCGACATTACTGCCGCGGATTTAATAATATTTATGTCTCTGGAAATTTAATGAACTGGTCTCTCTTCAATAATACCTTCAGACCTCACCAGTAAAGTACCCTGTACATAATTTTCACCATGCTGAGATTCATCGAGGCCCGCAGATTCCTCATCTTCAGAGACACGCAATGGATTAACGAAATTGATAAATTTAAATATCAGCCACCCTACAATAAAGCTATAGCTGGCAACTATTACCATCCCTTTCAATTGTGTAAAAAACAAATCACCACCAAAAAATAATCCCTGGTGATTGGCCGTGGCATCTAAACCTACCCCGCTGTTAACTGCATGAGAGGCAAAAACACCGGTCAACAACATGCCAACAATCCCACCTATGCCATGGCAGGGAAATACATCCAATGTATCATCCACTTTGGTCTTGGAACGTAATGAAACAGCAAGGTTGGAAATGATGGCAGCAACAAAACCAATAAAGGCACTATGTGCAATACCTACAAAACCTGCTCCCGGAGTAATAGCTACCAAGCCTACAACAGCCCCAATACAAAACCCCTGCACAGATGGCTTCTTACCGCGTAATACATCAAAAAACATCCAGGACAAACCGGCTGTGGCAGCAGCTGTGTTGGTGGTTGCAAAAGCAGATACCGCCAATGTATTGGCAGCCAGCGCTGAACCGGCATTAAAACCAAACCAGCCAAACCACAGCAAACCGGTTCCGATCAATACATAGGGAACATTTGCAGGATGATTTTCAATATTGTCGATATGCGATTTTCTTCTTTTTAATACCAGTGCACCCGCCAGCGCTGCACAACCTGCCGTAATATGTACAACTGTACCACCAGCGAAATCAAGCACGCCCATTTTAAATAAAAATCCGTCAGGATGCCATGCCCAGTGACATACAGGAAAATAGATGAATACACAAAACAACACAATAAATAAGGCATATGAAGTAAAGCGAACCCTTTCAGCCACTGCACCCACAACCAGTGCTGGGGTGATGATAGCAAACATTAACTGAAATAAAGAGAACAAGGTTAGCGGAATGGTTGGACCACCTACCCACGGAGCACCGGACACAACGCCTTTATAAAATAAATGCGACATTGGATTTCCTATAACACCTCCAATGGTAGTTCCGAAAGACATTCCGTAGCCAACTGTAATCCACAAAACAGTTACAATACCGGCTGCGACAAAACTCTTGATCATAGTACTCAATACATTTTTGCGGTTCACCATACCTCCATAAAAAAAGGCCAGACCCGGCGTCATCAAAAACACCAGAGCAGTCGATATCAAAACCCATGTGATATCTCCCGTTACATATTTGGAAGTATCTGCAAAGGCCTCAGCAGTAGGAAAGAAAAGACTTCCTACAGCTACTGCCGTAAGTGCAAAAAAAGGTAGCACTTCCCTTATTCCGATTTTTTTCATAACGTTTAGTGGTTTTAGTATTAAAAAATAATATAATAATTTGATATCTAAACAAAAATAGCAAAATTTTACAGACAAACGTTCATCCGGATGAATAATTATTAACATTATACTAATAAAGTACATTTAATTTCAATTAACATCACATTAACTGACTATTCTATACAAAATATACAGATATTTAATAATTATATACACTCTAAATAAAAAACTCCCTGTTTGCACAGAGAGTTTTCATTAAAAGTTGAAAATTATTAAGCCAGGTACCGGGCAATCATATTCCCGTCGGCTGTCTCAAGCAGCGAGTTTCCAACAAGGAATTCATCTACTTTTTCAGCACAATCACGTCCTTCCTTTATCGCCCAAACTACCAGCGACTGCCCCCTGCGCATATCCCCTGCGGTAAAGATTTTACTAATATTAGATTGGTAATTTTTCTCCGAAGCCCTTACGTTGCCTCTTTCATCCAACTCAAGTTCCAGTTCTTTAATCAAACCTTCATGTTGCGGATGCACGAATCCCATTGCCAGCAAAGCCAGTTCACAGGGAACTTCCCTTTCACTTCCTTTAACTTCCACGAATTGCGCCGGCCTGTGGTCAACGACTTTCCACTCTAAATCTACCAATACCAGCGACTTTAAATTACCTTTTTCATCACCAATAAATTCTTTGGTAGCAACCGCCCAATGGCGTTCACATCCCTCTTCATGTGAAGATGTGGTTTTTAACAACATAGGATAAGTAGGCCATGGCATTACCAGGCTGCGGGCCTCGGGTGGTTTGGGCAATAATTCAAACTGAGTCACAGAGGCAGCTCCATGCCGATTACTGGTTCCAACGCAGTCGCTGCCGGTATCTCCACCGCCGATAACAATCACATTTTTACCTGTAGCAAAAATATCCTTCTCATCGAAAGTTCTTTCGGCCACCCTTTTATTTTGTTGCTTTAAAAACTCCATGGCAAAGTGCACACCTTTATAGTGTCTGCCGGGAATAGGTAAATCTCTTGGTATGGTTGACCCTCCAGCCAACACTATTGCCTGGTATTCCCGTAATAAATCACTGATGCTGATATTTACACCCACATTGGCATTACACTTAAAAATAATTCCTTCCTCTTCCATCAATTTTATCCTTCTGTCAATTACCCATTTCTCCAGTTTAAAATCGGGTATACCGTATCGCAATAAACCGCCCGGCGCATCGTCGCGTTCAAAAACGGTTACGGTGTGTCCTGCAACATTTAGCTGGGCTGCTGCCGCCAAACCTGCCGGACCACTTCCAACAATAGCTACTTTTTTACCTGTGCGGGAAACCTGTTTGTGTGCTTTTACGAAACCTTTATCGAAAGCAATTTCAATAATATGCTTTTCAATTTCTTCAATCGTAATAGCTGGCTGATTAATTCCCAGCACACACGCTGCCTCACACGGCGCCGGGCAAATACGACCCGTAAACTCAGGAAAATTATTGGTGGAAGATAGAATATCATAAGCCTCTTTCCAGCTTTTGCGATACACTGCATCATTAAACTCAGGTATTACATTGCCGAGCGGGCAACCATTGTGACAAAAAGGTACGCCACAATTCATGCACCTGCCTGACTGCTGATTTAATTTTTCCTCGGGAAATCTTTCTATAAATTCTTTATAGTCGTGCACACGTTCCTGAGCGGGGCGCTTGGCAGGAAGCTCTCTTGTAAACTCTAAAAAACCGGTTGGTTTGCCCATTGTATTATTTGTTTTTCAGTTAATTATTTTTTTCGTGCCGTAATTATTGTCCCGGCATTTTTGCTCTTTGCATCGGCGGTGGCGTCGCAGCCGATAGCTATCTGCTCTTGTGCATTTTATTCGTATCGGCTTTTACCAAAGCGGAGAAGGTTACCTTCTATTTGAGTTTCTCTTCAACAGCTGCAGCGGAAATTTTAGCCAGTGCTTTTTTATAGTCTTTTGGAAATACCTTGATGAAATTCTTCAGCTGGTTTTCAAAATCATCCAGCACAAATTTGGCAACAGTACTTTTTGTAAATTGGTAATGATTGCTGACTAATTGGTTTAATTCCGCTTTATCTGCTTCACCAACCGGGTCAAGATCCACCATTTCCTTATTGCAGTTAACATCAAAGTTTCCTTTTACGTCATACACATAAGCAATACCACCACTCATACCAGCAGCAAAATTTCTTCCGGTATTTCCCAGCACTACTACTCTTCCACCTGTCATGTATTCACATCCGTGATCACCCACGCCTTCCACAACGGCTGTGGCACCTGAGTTACGCACCGCGAAACGCTCACCTGCTTTTCCACGGATATATGCTTCACCCGACGTAGCTCCATAAAATGCCACATTGCCAATTATAATATTGTCTTCCGGAACAAACCTCGCTTTAGCCGAAGGATAAATAATCAACTTGGCTCCGCTCAAACCTTTACCAAAATAATCATTGGCATCGCCTTCCAGTTCCATTGTTACACCTTTTGTATTAAAAGCTGCAAAACTTTGTCCTGCTGTGCCTTTAAATTTAAAGTGAATGGTGTCGTCGGGTAAACCGGCACCTTTGTATTTTTTTGAAATTTCATTGCTTAAAATTGTTCCCGTTGTCCTGTCGATATTTTTGATATCAAAACTGGCGGTTACTTTTTCAAGCTTGTCCAATGCAGGTTGGGCAGCTGCCAGTAATTTCCAGTCAAGCACATTATCCATTTCATGATCCTGGCTTTCTTTATTATACAAGCCCGTGTAAATGGAGGCGGGTTCTTTGTATAAAATTGGTGACAAGTCCAGTTTGCTGTATTTCCAGTGTGTAATGTCTGGCCTTGTTTCCAAACAATCAACCTGGCCCACCATTTCGTTGATGGTTCTGAAGCCAAGCTGCGCCATGATCTCTCTTAATTCTTCTGTTAAAAATTTAAACAGGTTCACTACATATTCAGCATCACCGGTAAAACGCTCACGCAATTTTGGATCTTGTGTAGCCACACCTACGGGACAAGTATTCAGATGACACTTGCGCATCATGATACAGCCTTCGGTAACCAGCGCCGCCGTTGCAACCCCCCACTCTTCTGCTCCCAATAAAGTTGCGATTGCTATATCACGACCGGTTTTTAATTGCCCGTCGGTTTGTAAAACCACCCTGCTGCGTAATTTATTTTTTACCAAAGTCTGGTGCGCTTCTGCAAGTCCCAGCTCCCATGGCAAGCCTGCATGTTTGATAGAACTGATAGGCGAAGCGCCGGTTCCGCCGTCGTTGCCGGCTATCAAGACCACATCTGCTTTAGCTTTGGCAACACCCGCTGCAATAGTACCTACACCCGCTTTTGACACCAGTTTTACATTGATGCGTGCAGCCCTGTTGGCATTTTTTAAATCGAATATCAGCTGGGCCAAATCTTCAATAGAATAAATATCGTGATGCGGTGGAGGAGAAATCAATCCAACACCAGGTGTTGCGTGACGCACTCTTCCTATCCAGTCATCTACTTTATGACCAGGCAACTGGCCACCTTCGCCAGGCTTCGCCCCCTGTGCCATTTTTATCTGCAATTCATCCGCCTCTGTTAAATAATAACTTGTAACGCCGAACCTTGCCGAAGCAACCTGCTTGATGGCACTCCGCATCAGGTCACCGTTGGCAGCTGGTTTATAACGCATTTCGTCTTCACCACCTTCGCCCGTATTACTCTTTCCTCCCAAACGGTTCATGGCAATAGCCAGCGTGCTATGTGCTTCATGAGAAATAGATCCAAAACTCATGGCGCCGGTTGCAAAACGTTTCCATATTCCTTCTGCTGGTTCTACTTCATCTATTGAAATGGGTGCACGGTGAAAATTAAATTGAAACAAACTCCGCAGCGTGCAAGCTTTATCACCCTGGTCATTTACCAGTTTTGAATACTTTTTAAACGTAGCATAATCATTCATCCTGGTCGAATATTGCAACAGGTGAATCGTCTGGGGATTGAATAAATGAAACTCTCCCTTACGCTTCCACTGGTACAATCCGCCTACAGGTAAACGGTCAACCGGTATTTCTTTTTTGCTGAATGCAAATGCATGCTTAGCTAAATTTTCTTTGGCTATTTCATCCAGTCCCATCCCTTCAATGCGGGAAATAGCACCAGTAAAATATTTATCTACAACAGACCTGTTTAGACCAATGATCTCAAATATTTGTGCACCCTGGTAGGACTGCAAAGTAGAAATGCCCATTTTGGAGAACACTTTCAACAAACCATCATTAACCGCCTTGGTATAATTCTTTTTAAGATAATCTGAATCCAGGTCAGTAACCAGCTTGCCGCTGATCTTCATGTCCCGGATGCTGGATAAAGCCAGGTAAGGGTTAATAGCAGTTGCTCCAAACCCCAGCAGGCAGGCAAAATGATGCACTTCCCAAACATCGCCCGCTTCTACAACAATACCAACCTGTCCTCTTAAACCTTTACGGATCAGATGGTGGTGAACGGCAGCTGTAGCAAGTAAAGAAGGGATGGGTGCATGATCTGAATCTATAGAACGATCAGTTAATATCAATACCTCAAAACCATCCTCGGCTGCATCTACGGCATAACGACAAATTCTTGCCAACGCCTTTTTCATCGAATCCGGTTTGCCATCTGCCCGATAATACATCTGCAAAGTCTTCGCCTGGAACACTCCGGTATCAATACTCCTGATTTTTTCCAGCTCAAAATTGGATAGCACCGGGTGTTGCAATGCCACCGTGTGACAAGCCAAAGGATCTTCATTCAATAAATTGCCATTGTTGCCAACAAAGGTCGCAAGAGACATCACTAATCTTTCACGAATAGGATCAATCGGCGGATTGGTAACCTGCGCAAACAATTGCTTGAAGTAAGAACTCAAATGCTGAGGCTGATCGCTTAATACAGCCAGCGGCACATCCGTGCCCATGGAACCGATCGGCTCTTTTCCTTCCAGCGCCATTGGAGCAATGATAGTATCCAGATCTTCTGTTGTATATCCAAAAGCTTTCTGGTATTTAAACACCTGGTCGCTGCCTAAGTGGGTAAACATTACCCTTGGTTCGGGCAGCTCTTCCAGCCTGATTTTATATTTATTCAACCACTCGCCATAAGGCTTTTGTGAGCAGATACCTTTCTTCAATTCTTCATCGCTGATGATACGGCCCTGCTCCATATCTACTACAAACATTTTACCCGGTTGTAATCTTCCGTTTTCGATGATGATGGAAGGATCAACAGGCAATGCCCCTGTTTCAGATGCCATGATAACACGGTCATCATTGGTAACACAATACCTGGATGGACGCAAGCCATTTCTGTCTAAAGTAGCGCCGATGATTTTTCCGTCTGTAAAAGAAATAGAAGCAGGTCCATCCCATGGCTCCATCATGGATGCATGATATTCATAAAAAGCTTTTCTTACAGGATCCATTTTATCATCGCCATCCCAGGCTTCTGGTATCAGCATCATCATCACATGTGGCAATGACCTTCCTGTCAGTGTCAGCAATTCTATCATGTTATCCAAACAGGCAGAGTCTGATTGCATACTGGTAACCACCGGCAGCAACATTTCCATTTCTTCTTTACTAAAATAAGGAGATACAAAACCTGTTTCACTTGCCTTTAACCAGTTCAAATTTCCCTGCAATGTGTTGATCTCGCCATTGTGTGCAATGTAGCGGAACGGCTGCGCCAGTTTCCAGGAAGGAAAGGTATTGGTTGCAAAACGGGAGTGTACCAGCCCAAAGGCAGATACAACCCTTTTGTTATTAAGATCAGGGAAATAATTGCGTACCTGGCGGCTGGTGAGCTGGCCTTTGTACACGATGGTTTTATATGAAAGCGATGCGATGTAAAAACCAATGGCATCCTGCCTTACGGTATTGAATATTGTGTGACTTGTATAATTACGCAGTACAAATAATTTCCTTTCGAAGTCCAATGGATTGGTAATATGATCGGGGCAAGCGATAAAAACCTGTTCCATCACCGGCTCAACCGATAATGCTGTCGGACCGATGCCCGATGTATTTACCGGAACACTTCTGTAAGTCAATATTTCCAACCCCAGTTTTTCTGCAGCCCTGTTAAATATATCGCGGCATTCTTCCCTGAGTTTTATTTCTTTTGGAAAAAATATAACGCCTACACCGTACTTGCCAAAGGATGGCAAATGAACGCCCAGCTTTACACATTCATCAAAGAAAAACTCATGCGGTATCTGGATGAAAATACCTGCCCCGTCGCCGGTATTGGTTTCGCAACCGCAGGCACCCCGATGCTCCATATTTTCTAAAATGGTTAATGCATCTGAAATGTGCTGGTGACTTTTGTTGCCTTTGATATTGGCAACAAACCCGATACCGCAGGCATCATGCTCAAACTGAGGATCGTACAATCCCCTGTTTGCTGCAGTGGAGATATTCAACGATTCGTTGTTTGTTTGAGGCGTTTTAGTAGTTGCAGTTTTGTTCATCTAATCGAAATTTTTTTAGTAAAAAATAGCAATTCATTTTTTGTAATGAATTCATTTGGCAGCAGCAATCGTATGTTTTTTATACCAGGTATCCGTACAGGTTATCATCCTTCTTCAATTCCGTAAAGTTGACCTGGTATTTATTTAAATTTTGTAACAGCACATGGTAATCAGCTTTGTCTTTTAACTCAATACCTACCAATGCCGGTCCTGTTTCCTTATTGTGTTTTTGCATGTATTCAAAACGGGTGATATCATCATTTTCACCCAGCACAAAATTTACAAATTCTTTCAGCGCACCTGGCCTTTGTGCAAACCTGATTAAAAAATAATGCTTCAATCCTTCATATTGCAGGGAACGTTCTTTTATTTCCTGCATGCGGTCAATATCATTGTTTCCACCACTTAATATACAAACTACATTCTTCCCTTTTATCTCATCTGCATAAGCATCCAGGGCGGCGATAGACAATGTGCCAGCGGGCTCAGCAACAATTGCATCCTCGCCATACAATTTCAAAATGGTGGTACAAACCTTTCCTTCCGGCACCAAATGTATCTCCCGCAACACCTCTTTACAAATAGCAAAGGTAAGATCTCCGACGGTTTTTACCGCAGCCCCGTCTACAAAACGATCAATGCTGTCAAGGGTTACAGGCTTACCGGCCTTAAAAGATTCAAACATGGCGGGTGCACCCTCCGGTTCAACGCCAATTAAAATCGTTTCCGGCGACGCGGTTTTAAAATAGCTTCCAACACCTGCACCTAATCCGCCACCACCAACCGGCATAAATAAATAATCTATTTGTGGCTGTTCTTCAAGTATTTCCAATCCTACCGTACCCTGACCTTCAATAATTTTATAATCATCAAATGGCGGAATAAAAGTCATCCCGTTTTGAAGCGTATATTTTTTTGCAGCCACGGCACAGTCATCAAATGTGTCGCCCACCAGTTTCACTTCAATCCATTCTTCGCCAAACATTTTTGTTTGACTTATTTTTTGATTGGGCGTAACCACCGGCATAAACACCACGCCTTTTACCTGCAATTTTTTACAACCATAAGCAAAGCCTTGTGCGTGATTGCCGGCACTGGCACAAACTACGCCCTGTTGCAATTGTGCTTCCGGCAAACTGCTCATCATATTGTAAGCGCCCCTCAATTTATAAGAGCGCACCACCTGTAAATCCTCTCTCTTTAAAAAAATAGTACAATCATATTTTTTTGAAAGATTGGCATTATAAGTCAGTGGTGTTTTGCTTACAATATTTTTAAGACGTTCTGCAGCAGCAGGGATATCGGGCATCTTCCCCCCATCCCCTAAAGGGGGGGCATTTGGAGAGTCTGCCTTATCTTCCCTCCTCAAATTTTTGTCGAGCCCAACAAAAGCATCAGTTTCTCTATTTTCAAAAATTGTGTTCACTTATCTTGTTCCTCTATTTTCTTTATTGTTTTCTTTTTAAATCTTCCCCAAAAAGTGTAAGCTTTGAATTGGACTTAAGCAACTGTATTAATCGTTTTCATCTCAGTCATCGCCTGCCTTAATTCAGCGCCGATGGATTCAATTGGATGATAGCGGATAATTTCATTTACCGCGATGATCACTTTATTGTCAACACCTGCATCAATGCCATCATTAAAGTTTTTTCCAATCAGGTTGGTATCTACTGTCTTCATAAAATCAGCCAGCAATGGTTTGCAGGCATGATCGAATAAATAACAGCCATACTCTGCCGTATCAGAAATAACCCTGTTCATTTCAAATAATTTTTTACGGGCAATGGTGTTTGCAATCAATGGCGTTTCATGCAGTGATTCATAATAAGCAGATTCTTCTTTAATGCCTGATTCAACCATCGTTTCAAAAGCCAGTTCAACACCCGCTCTTACAAAAGCTACCATCAATAATCCGTTATCAAAATATTCCTGTTCTGCAATTTTATATACAGTAGGTGCGGTTTTTTCAAAAGCAGTTTCGCCGGTAGCCGCTCTCCAGGTCAATAAATTCTTATCGCCATTGGCCCAGTCTTCCATCATTGTTTTAGAAAACTCGCCACTCATAATATCATCCTGGTGCTTTTGAAACAGCGGACGCATGATATCTTTCAGTTGTTCAGAAATTTCGAACGCCTTAATTTTTGCAGGGTTTGACAACCTGTCCATCATTGCAGTGATACCGCCTTGTTTCAAAGCTTCGGTAACAACTTCCCAGCCATATTGAATTAATTTAGCAGCATAAGCTTTATCAATTCCTTTCTCAATCATTTTATCAAAACTCAGGATAGAACCGGTTTGCAGCAAACCACAAAGAATGGTTTGCTCGCCCATCAAATCTGATTTTACTTCAGCTACAAAAGACGATTTTAAAACACCAGCCTTGTGACCGCCTGTTGCAACCGCATACGCCTTTGCATAATCCCAGCCTTTACCTTCGGGATCATTTTCAGGATGCACCGCAATCAAAGTAGGCACACCAAAACCTCTTTTATATTCTTCTCTCACTTCCGTACCCGGGCACTTTGGAGCTACCATGATAACAGTAATATCTTTCCTGATTTGCATACCTTCTTCTACAATATTAAAACCATGAGAGTACGATAAAGTGGCTCCCTGTTTCATCAATGGCATGATGGCGCTTACTACCGCTGTATGTTGTTTATCTGGTGTCAGGTTAATCACTAAATCCGCAGTTGGAATCAATTCTTCATAAGTACCTACTGTAAACCCGTTTTCAGTAGCACTTTTCCATGATTGTCTTTTTGCATCAATAGCTTCCTGCCTTAATGTATAAGAAATATCAAGGCCACTATCCCTCATATTCAATCCCTGGTTTAAGCCCTGGGCGCCGCATCCTACTATCACTATCTTTTTACCTTTCAATTCATTTACGCCGTCTGTAAATTCGCTTTTGTCCATAAACTCACATACCCCTAACTGATTTAATTTTTCTCTTAGCGATAATGTGTTAAAGTAATTAGCCATTGTTGTTTGTTGTTTGCCCCCATCCCCGAAAGGGGTTTTATGGAGTGTTAATAATTATTATTACTATCGTTTTTTATTTCAAATATTATTCATCCGGTATTTGTGTTTCATGGCATCAGCGTTGTGTCACTCCCGTGTACCATTTCAGCTTTTTGGTACGCTTCATCAATTCAAAACAATTTTCAATCACACAACTTATCAACCTTGCCGCAGCAGAGGCTGGTCTTACATGCTGAATACTTCGTCCTGCTGATTCAGGAATTCATTTTCTATCACTTCTTCACCAGGTTCTCTTTGCTCAAATTCTTTCAGCTTTTCATGAAAACCATGACTTTCTTTTATAATCGCAATTCTTGCACTGCGGACGAATTCTATCAATCCATAAGGCTCAAGCGCTTTAATCAGTTTATTCGTTTCTTCCCGGTGACCAGTTGTTTCAAAAACGGTAAAATCTTTACGGATGGCAATCGCCCTGGCGCCACATTCCCTTAACAACCTTTCTACTTTTACCTTCTCAGCAATTTCATCTGTTGATACCTTATATAAAGCCATTTCCTGCCAAACCACTTCATCGTTGGTGTTGAAATAGGCTTTTAAAACCTCTACCTGCTTTTCAATTTGCCTGCACACTTTTCTTACTACTTCTTCTGTTTCGTCTATCACAATTGTAAAGCGGTGAATGCCTTCAATTTCTGAAGGAGAAGTGTTCATGCTATCAATATTAATTTTCCTTCTTGAAAAAATAATGGCGATACGGTTGAGTAAACCTATCTGGTTTTCGGTGTAAACGGTGATCGTAAATTCCTGTTTCATATTTATCCTGTTGCGGTGTTGACCGGATGATGAAAAATTTATTTTATTGCAATTATTCTTAGTCTTTTATAATCGGCATACCAGTCTCCATTTTTAAACTGGGTTGGCTTAAGCGCTGCCTGCACTTCATCTAATATCGTTTCGATTGTTGGTTCGTCAATTCCTTTTAAGAAAGAACTTCCGAACATACGGACCCAATCTTTAATACCATTTTGTGTATCAGCAAGCTTTGTATCACGGTTAAAATGTGCGGCATATGTAACACGAAAACCCCGCTTTTCAAGCAGGCTGGTATACTCGCTTACAGAAGGAAAATACCATAATGGAATAGCTGCATTTTCAGCAAAGCCATGGCTTATCAAACTGTTTTGTAAAGCGGTGACAATTTTGGCCATGTTCTGCTTTCCTCCAAATTCCAGTACAAGTCTTCCGCTTCTTTTTAAATTGCGGTACATGCAATCAATGGCCATTTCTTTTTGCAACACCCAATGCAGCACTGCATTTGAAAAGATCGCATCAAAGTGTTGGTCAAAATAAAACTCCGTGGCAGACTGCACTTTAAACGCCAGCTCAGGGTATTGTGCTTTGGCCTTTGTAATCATTTCCAAAGAATTATCAATACCAGTAACCGTAGCCCCAGCCGCAGCTATCACACTTGTAAGATAACCTGTGCCACAACCTAAATCCAAAATGCGTTCGCCCGCCTGTGGATTTAAAAGATCTACCAGGCCTTCTCCGTATTTAAATACAAAAGAATGCTTGTCATCATACAGATGAGGATTCCAGTTGGTATGTACTGTTGCGGTATTCATTATCTGTTTACAATTCTTTTAAGTGCCATTGCATATCCTAAATGCAGGCCTTCGTGCATGGTAATAAATTTAACAGCATCATCCACACTGTTCAACTCTACGTTAAAACTTGTAGTGTAGTTATTATAGCTGGTAAAAATATTTTTTTCTATGTCTGCAACTAATTCATTGATCAATCCAATAGACTGGCTTTTTAAAAACTCAAACTCCTTTTCGTCCAAAAATGTTTCAGGTTTTGTACCCTTTGAATATTTAGCAACATAAGACGCATCGATTTTCATTGGCAATCCTGCCAGCTTATAACAAAGTATCTGCTGACTTACAATCACGTGCCCGAAATTCCAGATGATATTGTTGTTAAATCCTTCAGGGACTTTATTGAGTTGTTCGATAGTCAACCCATCCATCAGCTTCAAAAATAAATTTCTTGAAGCCAGAATTGTATCAATGCATTTATCTTTTTCTATTACCATCACGTTATTATTTTATGTGCTTAACTTAATCTTATTTCTGCAACGCTGCAACCTTGTGGCACCATCGGGAATACATTATTTTCCTTGCCTACCATTACTTCCAGCAGGTAAGCGCCATTATGCTCCAGCATTGTTTTTACAGCTGCTTTCAGATTTTTCCTTTCGTCAACACGCTGGCCTTCTATGCGGTATCCTTTTGCTACCTGTACATAATCCGGGCTTTCAATATCTACGAAAGAATATCTTTTATCATGAAACAACTGTTGCCATTGCCGCACCATACCCAAAAACTGGTTGTTAAGAATTAATATTTTCACATCCGTACCAGTCTGCATAATTGTACCCAGTTCCTGTATAGTCATTTGTACACCACCGTCACCAATGATCGCTACAACGGTGCGGTGTGGAGCGCCGAATTTCGCACCAATTGCCGCAGGCAAGGCGAAGCCCATCGTACCGGCACCCCCGGAAGTGACATTGCTCTTTGTCTGGTTGAACTTTGCATAGCGGCAGGAAACCATCTGGTGCTGGCCAACGTCTGTTACAATAATGGCATTGCCTTCAGTGATCTCATTGAGTATTTTAATTACTTCACCCATGGTTAATTCATCACTTGTTGGGTTAAGTTCATCTTTAATAACAACGTCTATTTCCTTTTGCGTAAACTCTTTAAATTTCGCCATCCATTCCGGATATTGTTTTGCTTCTATCAGTGATGTAAGCAAGGGCAATGTTTCTTTACAATCGCCCCAAACAGGTACGGCTGATTTTACATTTTTATCAATCTCTGCAGGATCAATATCCAAGTGAATTACTTTGGCTTGCTTGGCGTATTTATCCAAACGGCCGGTTACCCTGTCGTCAAAACGCATACCTACTGCGATTAAAACATCGCATTCATTGGTTAAAACATTGGGACCATAATTACCATGCATACCCAACATACCCACATTTTGCGGATGATCGGTTGGCAGGGCACTTAAGCCAAGCAAAGTCCATGCTGCAGGCAATCCGCCTTTCTCAATAAATGCTTTGAATTCTTTTTCTGCCTTACCCAATATTACCCCTTGTCCAAAAAGCACAAACGGCTTTTTTGCTTCGTTGATCAGTTTGGCGGCTTCTTCTACATATTCTTTTCTAACAATTGGCTTAGGGCGGTAACTGCGGATGTGCGTACATTTTGTGTAGCCTTCGTAATCAAATTTTTGCAGTTGCGCATTCTTGGTAATGTCTATCAAAACTGGTCCTGGTCTTCCGGTACCGGCTATATAAAAAGCCTTCGCCAAAACAGCAGGTATTTCGGTGGCGTCCGTTACCTGGTAGTTCCATTTGGTAACCGGTGTGGTAATATTTATTACATCCACTTCCTGGAAAGCATCCGTACCCAGCAAATGAGCATATACCTGGCCGGTAATGCAAACCAAGGGGGTGCTATCGATCATCGCATCTGCCAAACCCGTTACCAGGTTGGTAGCGCCCGGACCACTGGTTGCAAAAACAACCCCGGTTTTTCCGGATGCCCTTGCATAGCCCTGGCCTGCGTGAATACCACCCTGTTCGTGGCGGACCAATATGTGTTTTAGTTTGTCATGGTAATCATACAAAGCATCATAGATGGGCATGATGGCACCGCCCGGATATCCGAATATGGTATCTACACCTTCCGCGACGAAAGCTTCCAGCACGGCTTGTGATCCACTGATAGCAGTAGTTTCCGCTTTCAACGGTAATGTTTCCGCAACCGCTGCCTTATCGGCGGGCGCTATTTTTTCTATGATGTCTGATGTTTCCATTGTTCATTAATTTAATTTTCTTACAGGTAATAGGTTTGTTATTTTTTACTGATTAAATTTTATGCTTCATCCGTTACACAACCTTCCGATGCATCTTTTACATAGGTTGCGTATTTAAATAAGATACCCTTGGTAGCTTTTAAGGCTGGCTTTGTCCAGGCTGCTTTTCTTGCTGCTATTTCTTCTTCACTTACTTTTAATGTAATTGCTTTTGTGGCCACATTTATTTCAATGATGTCATCATCTTTTACCAGGCCAATCAAACCGCCTTCAAATGCTTCAGGTGTGATGTGACCTACTACAAAACCGTGTGTACCACCACTGAATCTTCCATCAGTAATAAGGGCTACGCTTTTACCTAAGCCTGCACCTATAATAGCAGATGTAGGCTTCAGCATTTCGGGCATACCCGGTGCGCCCTTGGGGCCAACATGTGTTATCACTACAACATCTCCTGCTTTTATTTTACCGGAGTTTATGCCGTTTATTAATTCGAACTCACCATTGAAAACCCGTGCAGGTCCTTCAAATAATTCGCCTTCTTTGCCACTGATTTTTGCAACGCTTCCTTTTACCGCCAGGTTGCCAAACAATATTTGTAAATGTCCTGTTGCTTTGATGGGGTTGGTTACCGGGAAAATGATTTTTTGCGAATCAAAATCCAGCTCAGGTACGTCAGCTAAATTTTCTGCAATGGTTTTCCCTGTTACGGTTAAGCAGTCGCCGTGCAACATGCCCACCTTTAATAAATATTTCATCACAGCCGGAACACCGCCGATATTATGCAGGTCCTCCATCAAATATTTACCGCTTGGTTTTAAATCGGCCAGCACCGGTACTTTATCACTAATTAATTGAAAATCATCCTGCGTAAAAACAACATCCACACTTTTTGCGATGGCGATGAAATGCAATACCGCATTGGTGCTGCCACCAAGCGCCATGATAACAGTCACCGCATTTTCAAATGCTTTCCTGGTCATGATATCAGAAGGTTTGATATCTTTTTCCATCAGGTTGCGTATGGCTTTACCTGCATCCAAACATTCTTTCTTTTTTGCTTCGCTTAAGGCCGGGTTAGAAGATGAATAAGGTAAACTCATGCCCATTGCTTCAATCGCACTGCTCATGGTGTTGGCTGTGTACATACCACCGCAGGCGCCTGCGCCGGGGCAACTGTTCATCACAATGCCTTTAAAATCTCCTTCATCTAATTTGCCTGCTATTTTTTGACCAAGCGCTTCAAAGGCAGAAACAATATTCAGATCCTGGCCTTTGTAGTGACCGGGAGCAATGGAACCTCCGTAAACCATAATAGCCGGACGGTTTAATCTCCCCATCGCCATAATAGATCCGGGCATATTTTTATCGCAACCAGGTATTGCTATCAACGCATCATAATATTGTGCGCCACAAACTGTTTCAATTGAATCGGCAATAATATCACGACTGATCAGCGAATACCGCATACCATCTGTACCATTGCTCATACCATCACTTACGCCGATGGTATTAAAAATAAGTCCCACCATATCATTATCCCAGACGCCTTCTTTTACCAGTTTCGCCAGGTCGTTCAGGTGCATGTTACAAGTGTTGCCGTCATAGCCCATGCTTACGACGCCTACCTGCGCCTTCGCCAAATCCTGTTCTGTTAATCCGATGCCATAAAACATGGCTTGTGCCGCAGGCTGCGTTGCATCCTGTGTGATGGTTTTACTGTACTTATTTAATTCCATTTTGTTGTGCTGAAAATTACTGGTGATAATTGTTGAACAATAAAAAAACCCGTCTCTTTTTGGAGGCGGGCTTTTCTTATAATTAGTTGATGATACTATATATTAAATCCTGCTCCATTTGCTACGGGTATAATAATGACCAAGACCAGCGTAATAACTACGTTGATTCTTTTAAAGCCATTAAATAAACTTGCTGCGAACATAAAGAAGTGTTGTACAGCAAATATACCCAAGCAATTCATAATAACAAAGAACTTTTTCCCCTATCCCGTTAAAGAAAAGTTATTCGACGATCTCATATTCCCGGGTTGCCCTCTTTAGGGAACTGGCGTTTTATATAATCGTTGACTTCCTTAATTCTATATTTTCTTTATTCACCCTGCCGCTGATTCTTCCGCTGATGTATTCGCTGATGAGTTCGCCGATGGTAGAGGTGAAATAAAAATTTACCGGGTCAATGTCTTTTGATACAAACAAACTCTTTATCGTCCATTCTACTGCATCCCTTACCAGCTGTGCTTCTTCCTTTAAATTAAAATAATCCAGCATCATGGCTACTGATAAAACCGCACCCAGCGGATTGGCAATATCTTTACCGGTTGCTTTTGAATATGAACCATGGATAGGCTCAAACAAAGCATTTGAATTACCAATGGATGCAGATGGCAATAAGCCCAGTGATCCTGTAATTACACTTGCTTCATCACTTAAAATATCGCCAAACAAATTGTCCGTCAAAATCACATCAAACTGTTTTGGGTTTAATACAATCTGCATGGCCGCATTGTCTACAAACAAAAATTCAAGCTTTACATCTTTGTATTGCGGTGCTATTTCTTTTACCACTTTGCGCCAAAGCCTGGATGTTTCCAGCACATTGGCTTTATCTATCAGTGTTAATTTCTTTCTTCTTTTTTGTGCCGATTGAAAAGCCAGGTGTGCGATGCGCTCTACTTCTTCTTTTGTATAACTGCAATCGTCCGATGCCCATGTCTGCTCTTCATTTGTTTTCTTCTCGCCAAAATAAATACCGCCGGTTAATTCCCTAAAAATGACAAAATCTACCCCTTCGATGTATTTACTTTTTAAAGGAGATAAATGATGCAATGATGGATAGGTTGTTACCGGGCGAATGTTTGCAAACAACTGCAACGATTTTCTCAGCTTCAGCAAACCCTGTTCAGGTCTTACTTTAGCGGTTGGGTCGTTGTCGTATTTTGGATGACCAATAGCGCCAAACAAAATGGCATCACTTGCCAGGCAAACTTCAACAGTAATGTCTGGTAAGGGATCGCCCGTTTCATCAATAGCTACGGCACCCATTAAACAGTACGTGTAATTAAAATTGTGTTTAAAATGTTCAGCAACCGCATCCAGTACTTTTACAGCCTGCTGCGTTACTTCGGGACCAATCCCATCACCTGTTATTACTGCAATGTTTTTTTTCATTTTTTATCCCGGAGGATAATTGTATGCTGATTAATTATCTTAATTACCAGGGTAGTAATTAGTTTTGTTTTATCCTTTCTGTTTGTACAGCCTTTTATAAAACATCATTCAAGTCGCTAATTGTAATATTGTACAAGAGCCGATAGCTATCGGCTGCCACGCCAATGAAGCAAAATTGAAATACAATTGCCCGGCTAAAAAAATTATACCGTTAACTCTTTGGTATGTGCTTTCGCCAATTTGTTCAGGTCATCTTCCATCACTTCTTTTTTACTGTCCGCAACCAGTAAAAATTCTTTGTACAGCACGTCAATATCGTTCCGGTCGAACTGGTATCCCAATTTTTGAAAACGGTGTGCCAATGCACTGCGGCCACTTCTGGCGGTTAATACAATCTTTGATTCTTCAGCTCCAACTTCGGCTGGGTTAATGATTTCATATGTCAATGCATCTTTTAAAAATCCATCCTGGTGAATGCCGGAAGAATGAGAGAATGCGTTGCTGCCCACAATGGCTTTATTGCATTGAACCGGCATGCGCATGGTTTCAGCAACCTGCTGGCTCAATGGATTTAATAATTTTGCGTTGATGTTGGTATAAAAGCCCATGTCTTTATGCTGCTTGATGATCATCACCACTTCTTCAAGGGAAGTGTTGCCGGCTCTTTCGCCAAGGCCATTGATGGTACATTCAATTTGCCTTGCACCATTGATGATACCTGCAATGGAATTTGCGGTAGCCAGGCCAAGATCATTGTGACAATGGCAGGAGATGATGGCCTTATCAATATTGGGAACGTTGTTAACGAGGTAAGCTATTTTTTCTCCGTACTGGTGCGGCAGGCAATAACCTGTTGTATCCGGAATATTTACAACCGTGGCGCCTGCCCTGATGACCGCTTCCACTACCCTTGCCAGATATTCGTTGCCGGTGCGGCCGGCGTCTTCTGCGTAAAATTCAACGTCATCTACAAAGTTCTTCGCCCATTTTACGCACTGAATGGCTCTTTCTAAAATTTCGCTTTGTGTAGAATTGAATTTTGCTTTTATGTGCAGATCGGAGGTGCCGATACCGGTGTGTATTCTTGGGCGGACGGCGTATTTTAATGCTTCAGCAGCAACTTCAATGTCTTTTTGAACAGCTCTTGTAAGGCCACAGACCGATGCGTTTTTGATGATTTTCGATATCTCATTGACCGAGTTAAAATCGCCGGGAGAAGAGATGGGAAACCCCGCTTCGATGATGTCAACACCCAGTTCTTCCAGCTTTAATGCCAGCTCAATTTTTTCTTTCGTATTGAGTTTGCAACCTGGTACCTGCTCGCCGTCGCGTAGCGTGGTATCAAAAATGTGTATCTTATTATCTGTCATAGAAATAGGTTATTTATTACGATCTGGTTTAATTATTTTTGTTGATGGGGTTAGCTATTAAATAATTATTAACCTTCAATTACGAATATAACCATTAATAATGGTGTATTTTTCACATAATAGAGCCTTATTTACGCTTCATAAACCACTCATTACCGCATCAAATGCACAACCAGCAAGCGTTTTAAAGAAATTAAATTACGATGCCCAACAGGAGTACAGATACCTTATTTCAACTGATTAAGTCGCTGGAGAAAAGCGAAAAACGCAACTTTAAACTGTACGCCAACCGCAATTCGTCGGGCGAGGAATTAAAGAGCGTTCAACTGTTTGATGCACTTGATAAAATGGATGAATATGATGAGGCGTTGCTACTGAGAAAAAATGAAACTATTAAGAAGCAGCAACTGAGCAATATGAAGGCGCACCTGTACAAACAGATTTTGAGCAGCCTCCGGTTAATAAACGATGAAACCAATATAGATATACAGCTGAACGAGCAGATGGATTATGCCCGCATTTTATACAATAAGGGACTATACCATCAAAGTTTGAAAGTACTGGATAAAACCAAAGACCTTGCTAAAGCCAATAACCAGTTTACGTACCTCGAGCAAGTATTATTTTTTGAAAAGAGTATTGAGTCGCTTTACATAACCCGTAGCATCCAAAACCGGGCAGAGCAGTTGAGTAAAGAATCCGTAGTGGTTAATACGAGTTTAAGCCTTACCTCTGAGTTATCCAACCTTTCCCTGCAACTGTACAGCTGGTACATACAGAACGGCCACAGCCGCAATGAAGAAGAAGATGCAGCAGTACAAAAATTTTTTGTAGATAACCTCGGTGACAAGACTTCACAATGCAAACACTTTTACGAAAAACTATACTTGTATCAAAGCTTTTGCTGGAGCGCTTTCATCCGGCAGGATTTTTTGCAATATTACCGGTATACGCAAAAATGGGTTCATCTTTTTGAAAAGGAACCATGCATGATCGCCATTGAAACAGGCCACTATATAAAGGGCATGCACAACCTGATGGGATCCCATTTTGATTTGGCGAATCATAAAAAATTAGAAGAAACGCTGGAACAATTTGAAGTTTTTTGTGAAAGTCCTATTGTGCTCAATAATGTCAATAACCGCATACAGTGCTTTGTGTACCGAGCCATTTCTACCCTCAACAAGCATTTTCTGGAAGGAAGTTTTACCGAGGGCCTACAGTTGGTACCGGATATAGAAGCGAAGTTAAAAGAGTATGAAATTTATATGGACCGTCACCGCATCCTGGTGTTTGACTACAAAATTGCCTGTCTTTATTTTGGCAGTGGCAATTATGAAAAAGCGATTGATTATTTAAATAAAATCATTAACTGGAAGGTGGATCTGCGTACCGACCTGCAATGCTATAGCCGCCTGCTGCACCTCATTGCACATTATGAACTGGGCAATGATAAAATACTGGACTCGCTGATAAAATCGGTGTACCGTTTTATGTCGAAGATGCAGAACCTGAGTGTGGTGGAAGAAGAGATTTTTAAATTTATCCGCAAATCCTTTCAACTGAGTGTAAGAACCATCAAACCGGAACTGGAGAAGTTGCTGGTGAAGCTAAAGAAACTACAGAACAACCGTTTTGAAACCAGGGCATTTATTTACCTGGATATTATTTCGTGGCTGGAAAGCAAACTGGAAAATATCCCGGTGCAGGATGTACTGAAACGCAAGTTTGCTGGTAAAAGAAATAACTGATTGTTAAAGAAAATAATGCACCGCTAATGCATAGCCTTTTAAGCCAAGCCCGCTGATAACACCCTTTGCCTTTGCAGAAACATGCGATAATTTCCTAAAATCTTCCCGACCAAAAATATTGCTGATATGAACTTCTACTACAGGAGTTGTTATAGAAGCGATAGCATCTCCCAAAGCAACAGATGTATGTGTGTAGCCGCCCGGGTTTAAAATAATGCCATCATAAGTAAACCCTATCCGCTGAATTTCATTGATCAATTCGCCTTCCACGTTGCTTTGGAAATAATGAAAATCAATCGCAGGAAACTGGTTTTTTATTTCTTCAAAGTATTGCTCAAAAGTCTGACTGCCATATATCGAAGGTTCCCGTGTACCCAGCAGGTTTAAATTTGGTCCGTTGATGATGGCTATGTTCATAATGCGAGTAGTTTATAACACGAATTTTTAAGCACGAATTACACGAATTGCAACCGGCAGCCCTCTGCCTAATTTTTTACAATCGAAGCAATAAACTCATCAAACAAATACCGGCTGTCATGTGGACCAGGTGTTGCTTCCGGGTGATATTGTACCGAAAAGGCTGGCTTGTTTTTCATGCGAATGCCTTCAATAGAGTCGTCATTCAGGTTAAGGTGTGTAATTTCAACGTCAGCCGAAGCTCTTACTGCATCGGGGTTTACACCGAAGCCATGATTTTGTGTAGTGATCTCACTTTTGCCGCTGATGATATTTTTTACCGGGTGGTTTAATCCCCTGTGGCCATGATGCATTTTAAAAGTCGGAATGTTGTTGGCCAGTGCCAGTAACTGGTGGCCAAGGCAAATACCAAATAAGGGTTTATCCAATGCCAGAATTTGTTTGATTGTTTGCACCGCATAATCCATTGGCGCCGGATCCCCGGGGCCATTGCTAATGAAATAACCATTGGGACTAAATGATTCCAGTTCTTCAAAACTAGCTTTGGCGTTGTGTACTTTTACATAAGCACCTCTTTCAACCAAACAGTTCAATATATTTTTCTTGATGCCATAATCCAGCACCGCAACCCTGATTTTACTGTCGGGGTCACCGGCAAAATAAGATTCTTTTGTAGAAACTACTGATGCAAGTTCAAGCCCATCCATGGAAGGTACTTTGTCCAACTCCGTTTTTAATATTTCAAGGTCGGTGATTTCAGATGAGATGATGCAATTCATCGCACCCTGAATGCGAACATGCGCTACGAGTGCTCTTGTATCCACGTCATCAATTGCTACCACATTTTGTTGTTCAAAATATTGCTGCAGCGATTCATCCGCCATAAAGCGGGAATATTTCTCTTCCAGGTTTCTGCCGATGATGCCTTTTACCTTTACACCGTCACTTTCCACATCGATTTCTTTAACACCATAATTGCCCACATGCACATTGTTCATGATCAGTATCTGTCCATAATAACTCGGGTCAGTAAATACTTCCTGGTATCCCGTCATGCCGGTGTTAAAACAAATTTCACCTGTTGTAGTTCCTATCTTACCAAAAGCATGGCCGTAAAAAACGGTACCATCTTTAAGTAATAAAATAGCTGATTTTTTATTTATTGTAGCTGCCATTATTTTTCAAAAGTTTTGCAAAGAAAAGGATTCGGTGATGGATAATGCAATTATTTTTTTCACACTGTGAATTTATCAATTGCTTGTAAAACCCATATTCATTTTTCACAAACCCATAAAAAAGCTCCGATATAAATATCGGAGCTATATGTAATTTTAAAATACTCATTTATGCTTCGGGAGTCGCTTTATCTTCTGAAGTTTCTTCTCCTTTCACTTCCACCGCTTCGTCAACTGATGAAGTGTCGGCCGCTTTCTTTTTAGCACCGCCACTACGTCTTGTTTTCTTAGCTGGTTCAGCAGCTGCAGCTTTTACTATACTGTTGCCGTAAATCTCATTAAAGTCAACCAGCTCGATCATTGCTACTTCAGCATTGTCACCTGTTCTGGTTCCTAATTTAATGATACGTGTATAACCACCCGGGCGACTTGCAATTTTAGGAGCTACTACGGTAAACAATTCCTTAACAGCAGCTTTGTCATTGAGGTAGCTAAACACAATACGGTGATTGTGCATAATCTGCTCTTTGGTGTCTGTATGTTTAGTTTTTGTAATCAATGGCTCAATGTAAGTACGTAAAGCCTTTGCTTTTGCCAATGTAGTAGTGATTCTTTTAAAAGTAATCAGCTGGCAACCGAGGTTCATCAGCAACGCTTTTCTGTGAGAAGCTGTTCTGCTTAAATTATTATTCTTATTTCCGTGACGCATGACATTGTTGTTTTAAAATTCGGTTATACCGTGTCAGGATTTATAACCTACTCAATTATTAAATTCGTATACTTCCTAATTCAAAATTCGTGTTTAGCTGACTGCTATTATTCGTCATCCAATTTCAGCTTGCTCAAATCCATTCCAAAACCTAAGCCTCTTTCAATCAGCACCTGTTCAATTTCACTTAAAGATTTTTGGCCAAAGTTTCTGAATTTCATCAGGTCTTCCTGTTCGTACTGAACAAGTTCGCTCAATGAATTGATTTTTGCAGCTTTCAAACAGTTAAAGGCACGTACAGAAAGATCCAGGTCTTCCAATGGTGTCTTCAGCACTTTACGCAATTGTAAAGTTTGTTCGTCAACCAGGTCTTCTTTCTTATCTTCTTTGGTATCAAAAGTGATGTTTTCATCAGTAATGATCATCAAATGCTGAATCAAAATACGGCTGGCTTGTTTTACCGCTTCTTCCGGGTGAATAGTACCATCTGTAACCACTTCCATGATTAATTTTTCGAAATCCGTGCGTTGTTCAACACGGGTATTTTCGATGGTATATTTTACATTTTTGATGGGCGTATAAATCGCATCCACCGCAATGTATCCAAAATGCGTGCTCTTATCCTGGTTGTCTTCTGCAGGTACATAACCCCGGCCCTTGCCGATGGTAATTTCGATATCCAGTTTAGCGCTGCTGTCCATTACGCAAAGCACCAGTTCAGGATTCATTACTTCAAAAGACAAGGAAGCTTCACCGATGTTACCGGCAGTAAGCTCTGTTTTATTTTTAATAGAAAGCGTGATTTTTTCACTGCTCACTTCATGATCAACCTTCTTTTTAAAACGAACCTGCTTAAGGTTAAGGATTATTTCGGTTACATCCTCTGTAATACCTTTGATGGTTGCAAACTCATGATCAGCACCAACAATGTTGATACCGATGATTGCATAACCTTCCAGGGAGTTTAATAAAACCCTGCGAAGAGCGTTACCAATAGTTACACCATAACCAGGTTCAAGCGGGCGAAATTCAAATTGTGCTTCAAAGTCATTTGCTTTTTGCAGAACAATTTTATCGGGCTTAACAAAATTTAAAATGGCCATTTGTATTTTGTTGTTTTAATGTTTAAAATTTGTTTGACGGGCATTTTTGCTTTGCTCATCATCGTTGTGTCACTCACTTGTACTTTTATCGCTTTCATCAACCGTTCACGGTAACCGAAACAATTAATATTACTTAGAGTACAATTCCACAATCAGCTGCTCCTTAATATTTTCAGGAACACTTTCTCTTTCAGGATATGCAATGAAAGTACCTTTCAATTCAGTTTCGTTAAAATCGATCCAGTTGAATTTAGTATTTTTTCCACGAACATTACCAGTAATAGAAGTATTAACAGCACTCTTGTTTTTCAATCCAACAGTTTCACCTGGTTTCAATGAATAAGAAGGAACGTTTAATACATCACCGTTAACAGTGATGTGCTTATGACTAACCAGCTGACGTGCAGCCTGGCGGCTTGGCGCAATACCCATACGAAACACCACATTATCCAAACGGGCTTCCAGTAATTTAATCAGGTTTTCACCAGTAACACCTTTCTTTCTTGCAGCTTCATCAAATGTTTTGCGGAACTGTTTTTCCAGCAAACCATAAGTATATTTTGCTTTTTGTTTTTCACGTAACTGTAAAGCGTATTCGCCTAAAGTTTTGCGTTTGCGGTTTGCTCCGTGCATTCCCGGAGGGTTACTGTTTTTAGTTAACCACTTTCCGTTTCCTGTAATAGGCTCTCCGAAAATTCTGGAGATCTTTGTTTTTGGGCCTGTGTACCTTGCCATAATTATAAAGTTGATTTTTTAGTGACGATGCAACATTAAAAAATCGTAAAATAAATGTTGCACCCGTTGATAAAATTATGTTAGAACAGCTAATGTTTCATTTGATGATATCTTCAAAATCAGACATCATTAAATGTGACATCAGACATAGTGTTATACTCTTCTTTTCTTTGGAGGACGGCAGCCATTGTGTGGTAAAGGCGTAACATCCTTGATCATGTTAATCTCAATACCAGACTGAGACAAAGACCTGATAGCACCTTCGCGGCCTGAACCTGGTCCTTTTACAAATACATCCACTCTTTTCAAACCTGCGTCCATAGCAACTTTCGCTGCATCGGCACCAGCCATCTGGGCTGCATAGGGTGTATTCTTTTTGCTACCTTTAAAACCCATTTTACCAGCACTTGACCATGAAATAACCTGGCCATTTTTGTTGGTTAAACTGATAATAATGTTGTTGAAACTTGCAACGATGTGAGCATCTCCGTAGCTATCTACTTTTACTACTCTTTTTTTTGCGGCTGCTTTTGCGCTTTGAGCCTTTTGTGCTTTTGCCATAATAACTTAAATAGGTAATCTTTTAAATAATGAAATCCCTGTTGTACAAGGACTGATCAAACCCTCCTGCTGACTTATAAGCTATCCGGCGTTTGTTCAATTGTGTTTAAGTCTGTAAAAACTGATACCAGGTAAGTGCTACCTGGTATCAATTAATTATTTTTTAGCAACTTTCTTCTTGCCGGCAACTGTCTTACGTTTGCCCTTACGGGTACGGCTGTTGGTACGGGTACGCTGACCACGTAATGGCAATCCTTTACGGTGACGCAAACCACGATAGCAGGCGATATCAAGCAAACGCTTAATGTTCATCTGCACTTCACTGCGTAAAGCACCTTCGGTTTTAAACTCACTGTTAATTACGTTACGAATGGCAGTCTGTTCTTCATCATTCCACTCATTCACTTTTTTATCATAGCTTATAGAAGCTTTGTCTAAAATATACTGAGCAGTAGAACGACCGATACCATATATATAGGTAAGTCCGATTTCGCCTCTTTTGTTTTTTGGTAAATCTATACCGGCAATACGAGCCATAATTTGATTAGTTTGTTAATGTGTTGATTGGTTTTACATGGCTTTCACCATTATCAATTTATCCCTGTCTTTGTTTAAAACGTGGATTTTTTTTGTTGATCACGAACAGTACACCTTTTCTGCGTACAATTTTGCAATCAACACTTCTCTTTTTAATGGAAGCTTTAACCTTCATCTTGTTAATTTTTATTTATTAGTACCTGTTATTTATACCTGAAAATTATTCTTCCCCTTGTCAAATCATACGGACTCATTTCTACGCCTACCTTATCTCCCGGTAAAATTCTGATATAGTGCATCCGCATTTTACCTGAAATAGTTGCCAGTATTTCGTGTCCGTTTTCAAGCTTAACTTTGAACATAGCATTGCTCAGCGCTTCTAAAATTGTACCGTCTTGTTTAATGAGTGCTTGCTTTGCCATATATTTTGGGAGCGCAAAGATAAGAGGATTATTTCAATTATTATTAAAATAATCAGATATTTACCTTTTAAAAACAATTTTTCCCCATGAAAAAGATCATTTTTGGCTTATTGGTTGTTTGCAGTGGAATTGCTGCCTGTAAAAAAGATACTGTCACCTCTCCAGCTGATACTGTCAAATATATGAGTTTTACCGCAAACAGCTCATGGAATTATGCGCTAACAGACAATCTAACGGCGGTTACAACTAACTATACGATTACCTCTACCGACCGTGACAGTACAATTAATAGCAAAGCATACCATGTATTTACTAACAGCGGCGGAGCCAACCAGTATTATTTTCTTTCAGGGAGTGATTATTATAATTTTCAAAACCTGCCCGCGACTTTAAGCGGCAATTTATTTGAAAATATTTATTTAAAAGATAATGCGGCAGCGGGTACTTCCTGGAGCCAGAATTATTCAGTGACGACCTCAGGCGTTCCGCTTACCATAACCATCGTGAATACCATTGCTGAAAAGGGAATCAGCAAAACAGTTAACAATATTGCCTACACGGATGTCACTCATGTCATGTCTACAATTGCAGTTTCGGCATTTGGAATACCACTGCCTGCTTCAGCCATTACAAGCGATGTACAAAGTTTTTATGCCAAAAAATATGGCCTTATACAGTCAGTCAATAAAATCAATATTAACTACAGCGGCATTGTCAGCAATACAGATCAGCAAACTATTTTAAAGTCTGCTGATATAAAATAACATTCAATTGCAGGCATCCAGCCAGAAGTTTGTGATGGTCTGGGAAGGTTCCCGGGTATTTCGGAATTATGCAAAAAAAGAAAAGGTTGCGAATGCAACCTTTTCTTTTTAATTTAAGTATTAACTAAATACTTCATCATTCAGATGAACTTTAGTCATTTCATAAAAATGGTTCTGCAACTGGTGAACACTTAACGGCTGAATGATATGTCTTCTTTCATCTCGGTACCATATTTCCATATTGGAGAATTCACCCTTAGAATGCAATAAAATCCGAAAAGCACCTTTCATAAATTTTACACTGCCGTCTTCGTTTTCCTGCTTTGTGAATTTGAGCCGGGCTAATTGGTCCTCATCAAGGGGAATAGGTTGCAGCTGGCTGGTCTCAAACCAAAACTCCTGCGTTCCTGTATCAACACATACCTGTTTTTCGTCTCCGTTCAGGTCAGTTACTTCTCCCTGTAATATATCGCCGTCGTTATCGGCCATCAGGTAATCACCTACTTTAATGTCGTGGAATTTTATCATGGCAAATTATTTTTTATTATTAAACAATTTACCACTTTTTAGAAAATAATGTGCCATCATCTTAAAAAATAGAAGAAAATGATTTCGGGGCAATTTTATATTACAGTACCATTATTTTTCTTGTCTCCTTTTTTCCGGCCAGACTAAAAATTACGTTGTAGGTACCTTTTTGTAAATCGCATACATGCAGATGGCCATTATTTAAGCCGTAAAACGCTGCCAGTTTGGTTTTTACAACAACCTTCCCCGACATATTTACCACAGTTACATCCATTATACCCCTTTTATCCGCATTAAATTTTAGCTGCACCTGGCCCGGTCTTGAAATGGGATTCGGACTCAGGCTTACAATCAGATCCTGCTTTACTGCTGCGTTATTGCGCAGCATTTTTATCGGGGAAAAGGTTTCCCTTCCATCCATGTCTACAGTTACTATTTCGTAATACAAATATTTATTGATATTCCCCAGGTCGGTATCTATAAAATTGTACGATTGCGGCGTGTTTGAATTACCAGCCGCTTCTACCCTTCCTACTTCATAAAAACTGGTAGCGTCTGTGCTTTTCCTGATAGAAAAATAATCAGTATGCTGTTCTGAAAACGTTTGCCATTGTACCAGTGCTTTGTCGTCTGCGTTTGAAACAGCAAACGACCCGAACTGTATGGGCAAAACACTACTGACAGTAATGGTACCCTGCATACCGAATGCAAAATGCGGCGTACAGCCATATAAATAGGTTCCGGGAACAGTAACAATATAACTGAAAGTAGTGGCGGTTGATGTCATCGGCGCATCCCATTCAGCGGCACCCGCTGGCAGAGAAGTGCCAGGCAAACCACTACCGCAGGTGGTGGTATGAAAACCAATGACCCAGTTAAATTTAATTTCATCACCCACCACAGCATTGACTGTTGCAGGATTAAAAGTGTTATTGGCAACTGAAACATTCCAGATGGTAGCATTGGCGGAGCCACATAGCAACATCGCCAGTATGGCAGTGTAAAAAAATTTCATGATTTTGATTGTTTTAATGATTGTAAAAGGAGGATGGTTTTATAATCGAAAAAAAACATATCATGGTTGCTTGATTTTTTAAAATTTTTGCAAAAAATCTGTGGTTGATTAAGGTGTGAGGTAGGATGATGCCGCAGGCTGCAAATCAACGGGTACAATACTTTGAGACAGAATTTGTTTCGGAGTTGCAGCGCCAGGGATAGGAGCAAGTACCCCGTAAAGCGCCGTAAAATTTTCGTGCTTCAGCCCCAGTAACCAAGGCGCTGCGGAGTACTTGCGTATAGCCGGCCCGGGCGCACTTCAAATTCAAAAGTTTAAGGTAAAAATTAAAAAAAATCTATTCGGCCCAACTCATTACGTATCCCTCATTTTCAATTTCCAGGGCGGTGGTGGTTAATTGCAGAGGGTGAAAAGTGTCGATCATTACTGCCAGTTCGTTGGTTTGTTTGGCGCCGATACTTTTTTGCACGGCTCCCGGATGCGGACCATGAGGAATTCCGCCCGGATGCAGGTTGATCATTCCCCGGGTGACGTGTTTGCGGCTCATAAAATCGCCATCCACATAATACAACATTTCATCGCTGTCAATATTGCTATGATTGTAGGGCGCCGGGATCGAATCGGGATGATAATCGAATAATCGCGGCACAAAGGAACATACCACAAAATTATGCGCTTCAAAAGTTTGGTGTACAGGTGGCGGCTGATGCACTCTTCCTGTAATAGGCTCAAAGTCGTGAATGGAAAATGCAAACGGGTAGCAGCAGCCGTCCCACCCGACTACGTCAAAAGGATGGTGATGATAATGGATGCCGTACAGCATGCCCCTCTTTTTTGTTTTGATTAAAAAATCCCCGGTGGCGTCATGCGCCTTCAAATTTGCAGGTGGCCGTATATCCCTTTCGCAGTAAGGGGAATGCTCCAGCAACTGTCCATAAGGGCTGAGGTATTTTTTAGGATAACGAATGGGGCTAAATGATTCAACAATCAGCAACCGGTTATCGGTGGATGAAAAATGTATCTGGTAAATCGTACCTCTTGGTATAACCAGGTAATCCCCATAGCCAAAATTAATGTCGCCATACATGGTTTGCAAAACGCCGCCGCCTTCGTGAACGAAAATTAATTCATCAGCGTCCGCATTTTTATAAAAATAACTGCCCATACTCAATTGGGGAGCCGATAACACAATATAGCAATCATTATTTACCAGTACCGGTTTACGGCTTTGTAAAAAATCTTTTTCGGGTTGAATATTAAAGCCTTCAAAACTGCGGTGCTGCAGCATTTTTTCTTCGGCAATGATAGGTTGCACATTCACCGGTTTATCTGTTTTAATAATTTGCGTGGGCGGATAATGGTGATACAACAACGAATAGTCATTGCTGAAACCTTCTGTTGAAAACAATTGTTCTGCATACAAACCGCCGTCCGGCTTGCGAAACTGCGTATGGCGTTTATGCGGAATATTTCCTAAGCTATGGTAGTGGGGCATCGTTATCGGAATTTAACTGTGGTATAATTTTAAATTGCCTGTTAAAATTGGTTGTTTGATGAAGAAATCAATTTTCATTGTTTATGGAACCGTCGGATAGCAGAACAATGGCATGCCTGATTTTGTATTGTGCAATCTTAATATCAAATTTACATTTTTAAACCCATTTAGTTGACAAGAATAGGACTTATATCAGACACCCATAATTACCTTGACAAAGCAGTTGCTGACCATTTTAAAGCTTGTGATCTGATATGGCATGCAGGTGATTTTGGAAGCATTGCAATTGCAAATGAATTAAATGCCATTCGCCCGTTAAGTGGTGTGTATGGTAATATTGATGGTGCCGATATACGGTCCGTTTATCCGGAGCAATTGGTTTTTATGTGTGAAGAGGTGAAAGTTATGATGCGGCATATTGGTGGCTATCCCCCGAAATACAATCCCGAAACAAAAAAAGAAATTTTGCTGCATCGTCCGCAATTGTTTATCAGTGGCCATTCACATATTTTAAAAGTAATGTACGATGACAAACTCAGCTGCCTGCACATGAACCCCGGTGCAGCAGGTAAACAAGGGTGGCATAAAGTAAGAACGCTGATCCGTTTTACCATCGACGGAAAGGACATGAAGGACTGTGAGGTGATTGAACTCTGATTTAATTGATAATTGATTAACTGATAATGGATAATTGATTTAGGTGTTCATCAAATAACGATTCAGAAATTATATAGTCTCTAATTATCCATTATCCATTAAAAAATTATCCATTATTATTCCACCCAATCTGCAATAAAAACATTTGTATCATGCGTGCCGCCATTGTTGCGGTTGCTGGAAAATACAATCTTTTTTCCGTCGTGACTAAACATGGGGAACGCATCAAATCCTTTATCACGGCTTATCTTTTCCAGCCCTTTTCCATCCAGATCTGTCAGGTACATATTGAAAGGAAAACCTCTTTTATACTCATGGTTACTGCAGAAAATAACGCGTTTTCCATCGGGTGTAAAATTGGGCGCCCAGTTGGCCTGCTCTAAAAAAGTAATCTGGTGTGCATTGCTTCCGTCAGCATTGGCAATCCATACTTCCATGTGGGTTGGTGCTACCAGGTTTTCTTTCAGCAGGTCTTTGTATTCTTTTATTTCTGCTTCTGTTGTTGGCCTGCTTGCACGCCAGATAATTTTTGTTCCATCGGGGCTAAACCAGGCGCCGCCGTCATAACCCAATATGTTGGTTATTTGTTTTACATGCCTGCCATTCAGGTCCATAGTATATAAATCAAGGTCGCCGTTCCTGATAGAGGTGAATAATATTTTATCGCCTTTCGGAGATATAGTAGCTTCTGCATCGTAGCCTTTTGTATTGGTCAATTGCTGTATAATTTTACCGCTGGTATCGGCTTTAAAAATGTCAAATCCTTCATACACTGCCCAGATGTATTTGTTGCCATATTTACTTCTGTCCGGCACCGGCGGGCAATCTTTTGAAGCCAGGTGAGTAGAGCCGTACAGAATGTGTTTTCCATCCGGGAAAAAATAGGCGCAGGTAGTTCTGCCGGTTCCGGTACTTACCAGTTTGGGCTGAAATCTTTCGCCCGCTTGCGTGGGTACTTTACCCATCCATATCTGGTCGCAGGCAATGCCTTCTTTAGGATTTGTTTTTTGAAAGATGAGGTACCTGTCGTCAAAACTAAAATAGGCTTCTGCATTATCACCTCCAAAAGTTAGTTGTTGCACATTAGCAAAATGCGTTTCGCCGGGAAACTGAACTGTATCTGTTTTATCATTAGCAATGGATACTGGTAAAGCCCGTTGATTTTTATAAGCACTTATAAAAATGGCCAATGATAATAGCAATAAGGACAGGACAGTTTTTTTCATCTTCAATAAAATTGAAACATAAAGATAAGCGGTGTTTTTTTGCGAGCTAAAAAATTGCAGCCGCTTATTTACAAGCCACTAAATTTGCAGCCAACTATTAACCGACATGAAGAATATTTTTTTAGGATTGATTACCGCCTGCATTTGGTGTACTGCTTGTAACAACACTGATACCAATAGCAAAGAAGCTGCATTGCCTGAACAGGAAAAACAGTTAAGGGATGCTATCAATCAACATCCTGATTCATTATTGCTGAAGGAAAATCTGATTCAGTATTTCAGGGAAAACAGCAACTACGGCCAGGCTATTACAGAAACAGAAAAAGCAATCCAGAAAGACAGCGCCAATGCAAGATTGTGGGATATAAAAGCCACCTTGCATTTTTTGAACAAAGACACAGTTAATGCAATGAGTTCTTTTGAAAAGGCCATCGCCATTGATCCGCAACCGATATATAGAATTTCGCTCGGGTTAATTTATGCCCAAACAAAAAATGCAAAAGCGCTTTCGGTGGCAAATTGGTTGCTCGCTGATTCTTTGGCCAAAGCAGGTAAGCAGGCTGAGTTTATAAAAGGGTTCTATTACTCGTACATCAACGATTGTGAAAAAGCTATACCCTTTTTTGACACCTGCCTGGCAATAGATTATACCTACACAGACGCCTATAAAGAGAAAGCTATTTGCCTGTACAATCTTGGCCAATATAAAGAGGCCATCCAATCGCTTGAAAAAGCAGTGGCACTGCAAAGCACGTATGATGAAGCCTATTACTGGCTGGGACGTTGTTATGAAAAATTAGAACAGCCAAAGGAAGCCATTATGAATTACCAGGCAGCTATACAAATTGACCCTGATTATGCTGAGGCAAAAGATGCGTTGGCCAGGTTAGGCGTTAAGTAATTTTGTTTCCGTTAAATACGAGCACTAAATTGATTTGATATTCTTTTCAATTAAAAGTGTACAACAAGCAAGTTGCTTTTAACCTGATGCACTTAACTTTGCTTTCCAGAAATCAGACTTAAGACTTTTTTAAATTAAATAATCAAAATGGCTCTCATCGCTCCTTCCCTTCTTGCAGCAGATTTTTTACAATTACAAAATGAATGCGACATGCTGAATGAAAGCCAGGCAGACTGGTTTCACCTGGATGTAATGGATGGACGCTTTGTGCCCAATATCAGTTACGGACCCATGCTGGTGAATTTTTTTAGAAAAACTACTAAAAAAACCTGCGATGTACATTTGATGATTGAAGAACCCGAACGGTATACCCAGGCTTTTAAAGATGCAGGCGCTGATATTTTAACGGTACATTACGAAGCCTGCACACATTTACACCGCAATGTTCAGCAAATAAAAAGTTTAGGTATGAAAGCCGGTGTGGCATTGAATCCGCATACGCCGGTGGAGTTGCTGAAAGATATTTTGCAAGATGTAGATATGGTATTGCTGATGAGTGTAAACCCGGGTTTTGGCGGACAGTCTTTTATACCACATACCATCAATAAAATAAAAAGAATGCGAGAAATGATTGATGAGCAGTTGCTGAATGTCAGCATCGAAATTGATGGCGGTGTAACACTGGACAATGCAAAACTCATTATCGATGCTGGTGCAGATATTCTGGTTGCAGGCAGTACCGTTTTTAAAGCTGCCGATCCGATCGCTACAATCGCCGCCCTGAAAGCTATTTAAGCGAATCCGCAATTTGCAGTAACACACCGGCTGATTGCTTTATCCAACTGGGCTCATCAAGGTTCCATTTGTATTTTTTGGAGATGATATTTTCAAGCATTTGCTGCCCCTGTATGGCCTGGTCTCTATTGTAAAAACAGTCAACCCATTTTTGGTTCAGCTTATCTTTATTGGTGATGGATATGCCTCCTTTGTACCATTTAAAACAGGAAGGTATTCCATAAAAAGAAATAACTTTTCCCTTGCGGTCGGCATTATCCTGGAAAAATTTATTATAAAAAAGTACACACTGAATGATGCGGTTTTTTAATGCTTCATCCGTTTCCTTTTGGGCTGGCTTTTTTCGCCATAGATTATTGGAAGGATAAAAAGGATGATCCGAAACTACTTTGCGCTTCATGCCATCTGCAATATATTTTACAGGCTTGTCTTTACCGGTTTTCAGCAGCAGACTGTTAACGCCAATACCATTCAAGCCCAGATCTTTTTTGGAACCGTCATCAAAAACCAGGTGAATCATCTTTGTTTTTTCATCCAATGTCCATTTACCTGTTTTCATATTATCACGTGGGTTTTGCACCATCACGCCATCATCAAAAAAACAATAACTGCGAAAGGGCATTTCAAGGTCACTGCTGTTACTCAATATTCCATCATCAACATCTTCCTTAGCTTCCCAATTCTGGCTCAATAGCGCCGGCCAGGAATCAGCCCTTGTTAAATAAACCAGCGAGTTGGAAGGTGAATCAATAGCGGCGGTTTTAGTGGCAGCTTTTTTTGAATTGCCATCATTGCAACTGTAAAAAAATGGCAATAGTATAAGGGCGACGAACAATAAATTTTTCAAATTATTTTTTTTCAAAATTAAAGAGAAGGAAGCAAATTTTTTGTGACAGTCTTATTAAAACATAAAATATTTACCTTCATGCAATGAGAGTATTTACCTCACTGGTATTGGTCCTGTTTTTTTTAACTGCATCTGCCCAAAAAAAAACTGCTGTCGTTAGCGGGCAGGTAATTGATGAAAATGAAAACCCATTGCCCGGTGTTTCTGTAACCATACTTGGCAAAACCACCGGCATTGTTACAAACGATAGTGGTTTCTTTCGCATCACAGTAACTGCCGGCAAGGCAACAGCCCTTACTTTTTCTTACACTGGCCATACGGAAATTCAAAAGAATTTTTATTTAAGTGAAAATGAAGAAGAACACATTACGGTGCGTTTACAGCGGAATGGTAAAACACTTGTCACCGTTGTTGTTACCAACGACAGGGAAAGAAAAGAACTGGGGTTAACCAAAATAAACCCAAAGAATGCACTCGTTTTACCCAGCACAACCGGTGGTGTGGAAGGATTGATCAAAATACTCGTAGGCAGTAACAATGAACTCACTTCTCAATATAACGTGCGTGGTGGTAATTACGATGAGAACCTGATCTACATCAACGACTTTGAAATTTTTAGACCCTACCTGGTGCGTAGCGGCCAACAGGAAGGGCTTAGTTTTATCAACCCTGAATTAGCCAGGAACGTCAATTTTTACAATGGCGGTTTCCAGGCAAAGTATGGTGATAAAATGAGCAGCGTACTGGATATCCAGTATAAAAAACCAAAAGCATTTGG
>NZ_JAQBNR010000079.1 GCF_028288465.1 Ferruginibacter sp.
AAGCGAGTGAAGCGGTCCTTCGACAGCGCGCGCAGCACCACCGCGTCGAGCGCGGGCGAAACCTTCGGGTTGAGCGTGCTGGGCGCGACCGGGTTCTGGTTGACGTGCTGGTATGCGACGGCGACCGGGTTCTCCCCGCGGAAGGGCGCCTGCCCTGTGAGCAACTCGAAGAGGACCACTCCGGTGGAGTACAGGTCGGTCCGGGCATCCACCGTCTCGCCCCTGGCCTGCTCGGGGGAGAAGTACTGGGCGGTCCCGACGATCGCGCTCGTCTCGGCGATGGTTGCGGATGACTCGGAGATCGCCCGCGCGATGCCGAAGTCCATCACCTTCACCTGTCCGTTGTTGGCAATCATGATGTTGCCCGGCTTGATGTCGCGGTGGACGACGCCCGCGCGATGCGAGTACTCGAGAGCGGTCAGCACCTGCTCGATGATCCGGGTGGCCTCTTTTGGCTCCACGGGACCCTCGGCGATGATGTCTTTCAGCAGCCGACCGTCAACGTGCTCCATGACGATGAACGGGATCTGCGCTTCGCGCCCGCTCGGGTCGGTGATGGTTTCCTCGCCGGCGTCGAAGATGCGGACGATGGTGGGGTGCGCCATCTTCGCGGCATCCTGTGCTTCGCGGCGGAAGCGCGTGCGGAAGGCGGGGTCGTTGGCAAGGCTCGGTTTGAGGAGCTTGATGGCGACGCGACGGCCGAGCCGAGCATCCGTTCCCAGCCGAACGTCGGCCATGCCGCCGCGGCCGATGAGCTCGCCGATCTGGTAGCGCCCCGCGAGCATGCGCACGCCCTGGCTTACGCTCTCGGTCACCAAGTCATCTCCCGTATATGTGTCACTAAAGCCATGTCAGTGTACCCACCGCATCGCGCGCTAGGGCCCTACCGTCATCGTGAGGGGCTGCGACGCTTCCGACGTCAGGGTGTCGCCGCACTGGGCGGTGTAGGTCACGTGCGTGTCTCCGGGTGAGTTCAGCGTGACCTTCAGGTCGGTGACCGCAGCCGAGATGGGGTTGTCGTCTGCGGCCGTTCCGCCATTGTCGATGGTGAAGTTGTAGACCTTCAGCGCTTCGCCAGCGGGGCAGCCCGTGTACTTGTCCCAATGGATGTCGACGACCTGGCCGAGCGTGTACGGGCCAGCGGGTGCGGTCGCGGGCGTCGGTGCAGGCGGGGTTGCCAGCGGTCCGTAGAAGTGAACGTAAATGACCGTGCCCTGGCGGATGCTGCCGGTCTGGCTCACGTCGTAGGCGAGGCCGACCTGGTCGGCGCTGGGGGCGGGCGTGCCTGGGAGGATCTTCAGGACGAGGTTGAGGTCCTGGAGTGCGCGTTCCACGTAGCCCTTGTCGTGACCCTTGACGTCGCTCTCCTTGAGGATCGAGTACGCGATGGTTGGGGCGGGCGACGGTGTCGCGCTTGGAGTTGCGCTGGGCGTCGGACTCGACGACGTGCTGGGGATGACAACGGGGGGCTTCTTGGGCTGGCCAAGGAGGGCGATGATGGTCGCCACGAGCACGACGGCCAGCAGCGCGAACAGGATTACGAGGGGCCAGGTCCACGGGTTGCGCCGCTGGGTTTCGATGGGGCCGGAGGCCGGGGCATCCATCACCGTGGTCGCAGGGATGACCCGCGTTGCGACGGTGGGGTTGCCGTAGTTGGCGCCCGCGGTGAGCGCCAGGGACCCCGCACCGATGATGCCGGGGACGGATGCCGCTGCCGAGTTCACATCGCCGCGGCGGAGTGCCTGCGCTGCCCGCGCCAGGTGCGCGGCGGAGGCGGGGCGGTCGGCCGGGCTCTTGGCGATCGAGGAGTACACGAGGTTGCGCACGGGCTCGGAAACGGTGACCGGCAATTCTGGCGGTGTCTCGTTGATCTGTGCCATCGCGATGGCAACCTGCGACTCACCGGTGAAGGGGCGGCGCCCGGCGAGAGCCTCGTACGCGACGATGCCGAGCGAGTAAATGTCGGTGGTCGGGGATGCCGCGTGCCCGCTCGCCTGCTCGGGCGAGAGGTACTGGACCGTGCCCATGACCTGGCCGGTGGCGGTCAGCGGAACCTGGTCGGCGATGCGCGCGATACCGAAGTCGGTGATCTTGACGCGGCCCTCAGGGGTGATGAGCAGGTTGCCCGGCTTGATGTCGCGGTGCACGAGCCCCGCCGAATGCGCGGCGTGCAGGGCGTTGGCCGTCTGGGCGACGATGTCAAGGACGCGGTCGGATGACAACACGCGCTCGCGTTCCAGGATCGTGCTGAGCGCCTCGCCCGGAACGAGCTCCATGACCAGGAACGCGCTGCCGTCCTCCTCGCCGTAGTCGAAGACGTTCGCGATTCCCTCGTGGTTGACGAGGGCCGCATGGCGGGCTTCGGCACGGAAGCGCTCGAGGAACCCCGGGTCTCCGAGGTATTCATCCTTCAAAATCTTGATGGCGACGGTGCGGCCAATGACCAGGTCGGTCGCCTGCCACACCTCACCCATGCCGCCGATCGCAACACGACTGGACAGCTGGTACCTGCCGCCGAAAGTGAGCCCGCTCGTGGGTCTCATTTGTTTAGCACCGCCTCAAGTACTCGCTTGCCGATAGGCGCAGCGACCAGGTTGCCGAATGCATCCTGGCC
>NZ_JAQBNR010000019.1 GCF_028288465.1 Ferruginibacter sp.
AGGCGGACATACTGCTGGGCGGCAACTTTTACCAGAGTAAACCGGAGGCAGGTATTTACGATGCCAGCTACGGCCTGCTGCTGAAAGGAGATGGCAAGGGCAATTTTAAAGCGGTTAATGAAAGTCAAAGCGGAATAATGGTTAAAGGGCAGGTAAGAAATATTACCAATATCAAAGCTGGTAAAAGAAATCTAACCATTTTTTCCATGAACAATGAAGCGCCGAAGATTTTTGAAATGATAAATAAATAAGCAGGATCACTTAAAAAAAAAACGAATGCTGATATGAAAAAATTAATTGTTGCCTGCTTATTATTTGCCGGGATTACGGCAAATGCACAAACCGAAAAAGCGAAAACGAAACCACTTTTTAACGGCAAAAATTTAAATGGCTGGTACAGCTTTCTTACTTCAAAAGGAAAGAATAGTGATCCTGAAAAAGTATTCAATATCGAAAATGGTTTGCTGCATATTTCGGGGAAAGAGTTCGGTTATATTTGTACTGAAAAAGTATACAGCAATTTTCATCTGATAGTTGAATTTAAATGGGGCACAAAAAAGTATCCGCCAAGAGATGCAGACACTACTAAAAGAGACAACGGCATTTTATATTTCGTACCGCTCAATGCAAAGGATTTTGTCTGGCCAAAAGGTATCGAATGCCAGATACAGGAAGGTGATGTAGGTGATTTCTGGATGGTGGATAGTGCAACAGTTGTAGTAGATGGCGTTCGTTCGGGTCCTAAAGATTTTAACCGGGCTAAAAAGAAAGCCGATGCAGAAAAACCAACAGGCGAATGGAACAGGGTAGAAGTAATTTCAAACAACGGAAAGCTTACACATATTGTAAATGGTACCGTTGTAAATGAAGCGACAGACCCAAGTGTAACCGAAGGAAAAATAATTATTCAGTCAGAAGGAGCAGAAATATATTACCGCAAGATTGAGCTTGCCGAATTGAAATAAAGGTGACTGCCTTTAGCAGAACAATTAAAGACCGAACAGTAAAAATAATTTGATTAACGATTAAAACAGAGTGCTATGCCTGGAGATTCCACCAACGTCAACAACAAATCAGCCACCCAAAATACTTATGATGCCATCGTAATTGGTTCCGGCATCAGTGGTGGCTGGGCCGCGAAAGAACTAAGTGAAAAAGGATTAAAAGTATTGATGTTGGAACGTGGCCGTCCGCATGAACACATCAAAGATTATGCATCGGCCAGTAAAGACCCATGGGATTTTCCTCACCGCGGTAAGGCGCCCTTGCAGTATAAAAAAGACAACCCGGTTATATCCCGTGATTGGGCCATGTATGGCACCGCAGCGCAGGAAGCCATCCTGGATAGTTGGGTAAATGAAAAGGAATGTCCTTATGTACAGGAAAAGCCTTTCGCCTGGTGGCGCAGCTACCAGTTTGGCGGCCGTTCACTCTTATGGGGAAGACAAAGCTATCGTTTAAGTGACCTGGATTTTGAAGCCAATGCAAAAGACGGCATTGCCATCGACTGGCCGATCCGTTATAAAGAGATGGCGCCCTGGTATGACTATGTAGAAAAATTCGCCGGCATTAGTGGCTCCATAGAAGGTTTACCGCATTTGCCGGACGGACATTTTTTACCGCCGATGGAATTGAATGTGGTAGAAAAAGATGTGGCAGCAAGAATAAAACAACAATACAAAGACCGCCATATGATCATTGGGCGTGTGGCCAATTTAACAGCACCATTGCAGGCAAGAACCCAGTGCCAGTACAGGAACCGTTGCTGGGAAGGATGTCCTTTCGGCGGTTATTTTAGTACGCAGTCGTCTACATTTCCAGCGGCAACTGCTACCGGTAATTTAACCGTTCGGCCATGGAGCATTGTTACAAAAATCATTTACGATAAAAATACAAAGAAGGCAACAGGCGTAGAAGTGCTGGACGCTGAAAACAATAAAACTTACGAGTTTCATGCAAAAATTCTTTTCCTGAATGCTTCTGCTTTAAACAGTGCCTGGGTGCTAATGAATTCAGCAACTGATATCTGGCCTGATGGACTGGGCAGCAGCAGTGGCGAATTAGGTCATAATGTAATGGATCATCACTACATGCTGGGCGCACAGGGAACAATAGAAGGTTTTGAAGATAAAACAACCTACGGCCGCAGGGCGAATGGTTTTTATATTACCCGCTTTGCGAATTTATATGGTGATAAAAGGGACTTTTTGCGTGGGTATGGTTACCAGGGAAGTGCCAGCCGGGAAGGCTGGAGCCGTGAAGTAGCTGAACTGAATATTGGCGGCGATTTTAAAGAAGCGTTGACTGAACCCGGAGCATGGAGCATTGGAGCTACAGGCTTTGGTGAGATACTGCCTTACCATGATAATAAAATTTCTTTGCACAAAACTGTAAAAGACAAATGGGGCTTACCCGTTTTATCTATGGATGCAGGATTGAAAGAAAACGAATTAAAAATGCGTAAAGATATTATTAAAGAACTGGTAGCCATGTTTGAAGCCGCAGGCGTGAAAAATATTACTACCTGGGATAAGGACTATAACATTGGCCAAGGCATTCACGAAATGGGTACGGCACGCATGGGCAACGACCCCAAAACATCGGTATTGAATTCGCACAACCAGGTATGGGATGCACTGAACGTGTTTGTAACAGATGGCGCAGCGATGACATCATCCGCTTGTCAAAATCCATCACTTACTTACATGGCTTTAACAGCACGGGCAGCAGAGTATGCCGTGAGTGAATTGAAGAAAGGAAATATTTAAACACACATTTTAACAGAGTGACCAATCAAAGAAGGCTTGCAATACAACTAATAATTAACAACAAATCAATCATTAAAAAATGAAACAACACTTATTTTTTTCAGCAATACTGGTGGCCGGCTTTTTAAGCACCAATGCGCAGAATGCAAAACCAGAAGACACAGAATACTATACACCGGTGCCTAAAGTAGTTACCCCGGGTAGTGCATATGGTGTGCCGCCAAGTGATGCGATTGTATTATTCGATGGAAAAAATCTGGACCAGTGGGTGCCAACCAAAGACAGCACTTCAAACAACAAATGGACTGTTGCTGATAATTGCATGACCGTAAACAAAGCCAACGGCGATTTGCAGACAAAAAGATCTTTTACCGATTTTCAATTGCATATTGAATACCGTATTCCGGCCAACATTACCGGCAGCGGCCAGGCCCGTGGTAACAGCGGTATCTTTTTAGCGGCATTGCCATGGGGCGCCGGTGGTTACGAGTTACAGGTACTGGATAATTACAACAACACCACTTATGTAAACGGACAGGCCGGAAGTATGTATAAACAAACGCCGCCATTGGTGAACGCTTGCCGAAAACCCGGCGAGTGGCAAACCTATGATGTTGTTTGGACTGCACCCCGCTTTAACGAAGATGGTACAGTGAAAAGCCCTGCCCGTGTAACGGTTTTACACAATGGCGTACTGGTACAAAATAATACAACATTAACAGGCGATACACCCTACATTGGTAAACCGGAATATAAAAAACATGGTGCTGCGCCCATTAAATTACAAGCCCATGGTGATAAAAGTGAACCAATCAGTTACCGCAATATCTGGGTGAGAGAACTATAACCAACCAATGAATTTTCAACGCACATTATATTGCCTGTTTACGGCCATTATATTTTGCGGATGTAAAAGTAAAACGGTTACGCTTTTTTCAATGATGCCTGCAGCGCAGACGGGTATTGACTTTGAAAATAAAATTGCGGATACGGACACGCTCAACATCCTCGATTATTTGTATTACTATAACGGAGGGGGTGTAGCAGTGGCTGATTTTAATAATGATGGACTGGCGGATATTTATTTTACCAGCAACCAGGGCAGTAATAAATTATACCTCAACAAAGGCAATTTTAAATTTGAAGATATCACTGCGAAAGCAGGCGTACAGGGAAAGGGCAATTGGAAAACAGGTGTTACAGTGGCAGATGTTAACGGTGACGGCTTGCTGGATATTTACGTTTGTGAAGTGGGAGGATATAAAAGTTTTAAAGGCCACAATGAACTTTTTATAAATAATGGTTCTTCTCCCTCTCCTAAAGGAGAGGGCCGGGGTGAGGTTAGTTTTACAGAAAGCGCCCATACTTACGGACTGGATATTGAAGGCTTCAATACCCAGTCCGTTTTTTTTGATTACGACCATGACGGTGACCTGGACATGTTCCTGGTAAATCATTCTGTACATTCCAGCCAGAGCTATAGCGACTCTTCCATGCGGCATGTAAAAAATGATGCCGCAGGGGATAAATTATTCCGGAATGATAGTACAGCCACCGGCAGAAAATTCGTTGAAGTAACAACTGAAGCTGGAATTTACAGCAGCATTGTCGGCTACGGTCTTAATGTTGCCATTGCCGATATCAACAACGACGGCTGGGATGATATTTATGTAAGCAACGATTTTCACGAAAATGATTATTACTATGTCAACAACCACAACGGGACTTTTTCAGAAATAAACCGCGAGGCTTTTGGTCATGAAAGTCGCTTCTCCATGGGTAGTGCCATTGCTGATATGAACAACGATGGCTGGCAGGATATTATAACGTTAGATATGTTGCCGGCAGACGAAAAAATTTTAAAGGCTTCTGCCGGGGATGACCCGTTCGACATTTACAATTTTAAATTTGGGTTTGGATATTACCACCAGTATGCACGCAACTGTTTACAGATGAATGCAGGCGGCGGAAAAAAATTCAGTGACATTGCCCTGTATGCTGGTGTTGCTGCAACAGACTGGAGCTGGAGCCCGCTGGCAGCGGATTTTGATAACGACGGCATCAAAGATTTATTTATCTCCAATGGTATTTTAAGGCGACCTAACGATCTTGATTTTGTGAAATTTTACAGCAGCAGAACAGGCAATGATACCAGCCGTGCAGCAGATTTGGCAGCCATCAGCAAGATGCCCGAAGGCAAAATAAGCAACTACATTTTTAAAGGAACCGACAGCCTCAAATTTATTGATGAAACCACCGCATGGGGTCTTCAACACCCGGGCTTTAGTAACGGTGCTGCCTATGCTGATTTGGACAATGACGGCGACCTTGATATTGTTATCAACAACATCAATGAACCAGCTACTATTTACAGGAACAATACGGTGCAGCAACAATTAAATCATTTCATAGAACTGCAGTTAGATGGAGATGATCAGAACAAATTTGCTATCGGCGCAAAAGTTACGCTTCAGCAGAAAGACAAAATACAAACCAGTTATCTCAATGCCAGCAAAGGTTTTGAAAGTGCGTCGCTTCAGTACATTCATTTTGGTACTGGTTCAGATTCAATCATTGATAGAATAGAAATTTCATGGCCTGACGGAAAATCAGAAATACTTACAGATGTAAAAGCCAATCAGCGATTAACAGTTTTATACAAGAACGCAGAAAATAACAATAAAACTTTATTGCTTCCAGGCATTAATTCTACAGGTAATAGTTTATTTAAGAATATTACCGATTCCATTCAACTGTCATATAAACACCAGGAAAATAATTTCAACGATTTTAATGTACAGGCTTTTATTCCACATATGGTTTCTACACAAGGACCAAAATTGGCAGTAGCTGATGTGAACGGCGATGGCCTGGAAGATTTTTTTGTTTGCGGCGCTGCGGGACAGGCGGGCGCTTTGTTTCAGCAAAATGCTTACGGTAAATTCATTGCCACCAATCAAAATTTATTTAGTGCAGATGCCGCATGTGAAGATGTGAATGCCCTCTTTTTTGATGCAGACAATGATGGCGATAAAGACCTGTATGTAGTAACGGGCGGCAATGAAACAGAAGCAAAAGTGGCATCTTCTTTAGACAGGTTATACATCAATGATGGCAAAGGAAACTTCAGCAAATCCGCCACGTTGCCATTGCTTTATGGAAATAAATCTGCAGCCGTTGCTGCTGATGTAGATCATGACGGAGACCTGGATTTATTTGTGGGTGGAAGAGTGGTAGCAGGCAGGTACGGCGATGTACCAACCTCTTATTTATTGATGAACGATGGCAAGGGAAATTTTACAATAGCTGATGATACAAAAGCGCCGGGCCTGAATAAAATCGGAATGGTAACGGATGCCATATGGACTGACATTGATAAAGATGGCTGGCAGGATTTGGTAATCGTTGGTGAGTGGATGCCCATCACTCTGTATAAAAACCAACAAGGCAAACTGGTAAATGGAACTGAGGGTGCTGGATTGGCAAAGACAACCGGCCTATGGACTACGATTCATGCTGCTGATTTAAACAATGATGGCACCGATGAACTATTGGCGGGTAACTGGGGAGAAAATTCAAAGCTGCATGCCAGTGAACAATATCCATTAAAATTATTTGCCGGCGACCTGGATAACAATGGTGCCATGGACCAGGTACTCGCCACTGAAAAAAAGGGCAAGTATTATACCTTTCTGGGTAAAGAAGAAATAGAAAAACAATTGCCTGCTTTGATGCGCAAAAAATATTTACTGTACAGCAGCTTTGCGGGACAAACGGTGGAAGAAGTATTTGGTGAAAAATTGGATCATGCAAAAAAATATACGGCCAGTTTATTGTCGTCTGTAATGCTCGCCAACAATGGCAAAGGAAAGTTTACCATTAGTAAATTACCTGCATCCGTTCAATGGTCGCCAGTGTTTTCTTTTTTAACGGATGACATAAATGACGATGGAAAACCGGATATCATTTCAGCCGGCAATTTTTTCGGCGTATTGCCTTATGAAGGCCGCTATGATGCAGGACTGGGAAGCGTTTTGACAAATGCAGGTACCAATCGATTTAATGTATTGCCATCATACATTAGTGGCTTTATGGCAAGCGGTGAAGTAAGAGACATCAAAAAAATAAAGCTGGCTAACGGCGGCGAATACATACTTGTTGCAAGAAACAATGACAGCATACTTATCTTCAAAGAATAATTTTTTACTTCGCAAAAGCAGCGTCTTATTTTACTGCTTCCAGCAAACAAAAGGAATACGGTTCTACAATCAAATATTCTTTATCTCTGCCCACGATGTAATCTTTTTTATTCCAGTGATCATATAACATAACTGGTGGGTTTCCCTTTTCTTTTACCACCTGCCAGTCAATGTACATTACTTCGTTTTTAAAGTTGAAAAAACAAAAAAGCCTGTTGTCTTCCACTTGCCGTGAAAAACCCGCGACATGTATGTTGTAAGGAGAAAGCCAGGTGAGATTACTATAATCCGCCAGCACCGGTAATTTTTTACGCAGGCGGATCATTTGTTGCGTGGCGCTGAAAATGCGATGCTCAATTGTTCCTTCCACTTCAGCCTTGCTATTTTTATCCCAGTCAATTACAGGCCGGTGCATCCAGCGGTTATCATAACTTTTGGCAGGGTTGCTGAGGTAACTGTAATCATTTGTATACCCTACCTCATCCCCATAAAATAGCATGGGTAAACCACCGATAAAAAAACTGGCGGCCTGCATTACAATGATTCTGTTAATTGCAGTGCTGATCTCATTTTCATTATTATTAGCAATGGCTTTTTCAAGCCCGCACAGAGAGGCCAACGTGCCGCTGATTCTTGCATCCTGCGTTTTTGGATTTACAGAAAACAATGCACCTGTCGCAGTAGATCCTGGCGTGTTGCCGGAGTAAAAATCCTTCAAAAATTTGCGATGCAGGTAAGGATTGAAGCCCGCTTGCTGGATCATATAATCATCATAACCCAAACCAATATCATCATGGCAGCGGGTATAAGTTAACCAGGATGTGCCATACGGCTTTTTCAACAATTCGTGTTGTGCGGCCAGCATTACCCGGGTATCGCCGGTAGCAAGTGCATCCCATTGCAATGCCATTTGCGTGGCGTTGTAGGCAAAGTCGCATTCCCGGGCAACAAAATTTCCGGTACCAAAATATTGCATGATTTCTTTAGGCGCTACGATGGCTTCACCCAATAAAGCCATGCCCGGCGAAGCAACCTGCACACACTGTTTCAGCAGCCGCAACAGGGTATGCGCTTTGGGCAAATTCTGACAGGTAGTGCCGGGTTCCTTCCAGATAAAGGCGGGTGCATCAATGCGCAAAACATCCACCCCAAGGTTGGCATAAAACAATACAATGTCCAGCATCTCTGCCAATACTGCCGGGTTACTGAAATTAAGATCCCACTGGTAATTATGAAACACGGTCATCACCCATTTATGGCATTCGGGCACATAGGTAAAATTGCCGGCAGCCGTTTCAGGGAAAATATCAGGCATGGTCTGCTCAAAAATATCAGGCATGGTGCGGTCATCGTACATATAAAAATAATCCTGGTAATGCTTGTCACCATCCTTGGCTTTCATGGCCCATTCCTGTAAACGGGAGGTATGATTCAGTACGATGTCTGTCATCAGGTACATGCCTGCAGCACTCATCTTTTGTTGAACGACAATTAAATCATCGAGGGTTCCAAAACGGGGATTAATTTTTCTGAAATCAGATACGGCATAACCGCCATCACTTTCACCGGCCGGACTTTCAAAAAGCGGCATCAGGTGTAGAAAATTTACGCCAAGTGTATCAAAATAATCAAGCTTTTCGCCGAGGTTGGTGAGGTTGCCGCAGAACTGGTCAACATATAGACTCATCCCTGTTATTTCATTGCTTAAAAACCAGTTTCCTTTTTCTGCTTTGATCGCATCGGTTTTTTTTAATGCCGGTTTTCTTTTTTTATGAGCAGATGTAAGCGTTTCAATTAACAGATCAAACTGTGGTACCGCTGCTGGATGCTGCCGGTACAATTCATCATACAATGATTTTATGGTAGATGCGTTGGCGATTAACCGGCTGTAAAAAGAAAGGTCATCTTCCTCTTTACCAACCCGGAATTTCAGTAACGCCGATTTTATTTTTTGATGCAGCAGGTAGTCGTACATATTTATTCAGCAACGGTTAATTAAAGATGTCTGTTGTTAGGTGTTTAAAGGCTTCCATGGCGCCGAGGTATTCGCAGGTTCGGGCGCCTGCTTTATTGGCGTTTACCACAAGCTGGTTCCACTGGTTTTCAGACATTGCGTTTATCTGCTCCAGCGATTTATCACTTAACTGGTAAAGCAATGCACCAACAAATGCATCACCTGCGCCGGTAGTATCTACAGGTGTTACAGGGATGCTGGGCACAATCATCGTTTTTTTATTCAGGCCCAGCATGGTGCCTTCCTTACCAAGTGTAATGGCGAAAATGCCATTGGTTTTTTCCAGCAAAATAGCCACGGCATCCGGCAGCGTTACGGCACCTGTAATCAGCATGGCTTCTTCATCACTTACTTTAAAAAAGTGACAGCAGTTTAAAAAATTCCAGGATTGATCAATAAAACTTTGCTTGTTATTTTGAAATAATAGCTGCCTGTAATTTGGGTCAAAACTGATAAAGATATTTTTCAGCAACGCCTTTTGCAATAAGCCCTGGTAGGCAGCCTGCAATGGTCCCGGTAAAAAACCGGTAGCAGAGCCAAAATGAATGATAGAGAACTCATCGAGATTAATATTATCCACTTCTTCCCGGCTTAACTGCCCGTCTGCGCCGCGGTTAAAATAGAAATCTCTTTCCCCGTTTTCCATCAGCGACACAAAAGCAAACGTGGTAAAATAATGTTCATCCTGCAGCATCCATTTGGTAGACACACCAAAATCCTGCATCACTTCTATTAAGTGTCTGCCGAAGGGATCAATACCTACTTTCGCCGCCAGCTCTACATTACCACCTAAGGCTGCAATGGCTGCGGCCACATTGGTTGGTGCTCCGCCGGCTTTTTTTAAAAAGTTATTTCCGTCAGAAAGTGATTTTCCCTTGTCGGTACAAATCATATCAATCAGCGCTTCGCCGATACAAAGAATTTTGCCTTTATTTTTTGAAACGGTATCCATTGGTATAAATTATTTAGAAGATTGTTTGATAAATGTTGTGTCAAAATTAATGGCCGCCACCCATGGGCAGTTGCACTTCGTCACCCGGCGGCACCGTTTTTATCAGCGCAGTTGCCAATGCCGCGATGATTAAAAAGGCGCCCGCAAAACTAATGGCGCTGCCCGGATTGTTATTCAGCAAGTGCTTCAGGATATAACCAAAGGTCAGGTTCTGTAATATCATGGGTATTACAATCATCATGTTGATAATGCCCATGTACACACCGTATCTTTCTTTCGGGATATTGCCCACTACCATTAAATAAGGAATGCCCATCATACTCGCCCAGGCAATTCCAAATCCCGTCATGGGTGCAAACAGCAGGTATTTATTTTCAATGTGCGGAAAAATTAATAAACCGATACCTGCCATTACCAGGCAACTAAAATGCACCAGCTTTGGACTGTATTTATTGGCCAGCCAAACCAGCCCAAAGGCCGATAAAAAGGTAGCTACATTGTACCAGCCATTTACAAGTCCGGTCCAGCCAACTGCTTCTTCGTATAATTTGGGATCTGCCGAAGGCGATGTATGCCATACCGATTGGGCGATACTTTTGGAAGCGTTTTGCCAGTAACAAAACAAGGCATACCATTGAAAGAGGTACACCAGCGCCAGTTGCCACATTACTTTGGGCATATCTTTAATAGCATGGGCGATTTCTATAAAAGGTTCGGCCAAACCCTTTTTATTGGCACGCAGGGCAGCCAGTTCTTCTGCTGTTGGCGGAATTTCCGGTGTTGTTTTTATTGACCATAATACCGAAGCAATGGAACAAAATGAACCAAGGAAGAAGGAGCCATATACCCAGGTTGGAATTTTACCATGGCCCTGCGGAAAATATTTTTGAAACACAAATAGCGATAGGTTTGCCAGGGTGATGCCGAGCCCGGTAAAAAAGCTTTGCGTTAAGAAGCCGGTGGCGTGTTGGTCTGAAGGTAATTTATCTGCAATAAAAGCCCTGTACGGCTCCATGGCGGTATTGTTTCCTGCATCCAGCACCCATAATAAACCTGCGGCCATCCAAAGGCTGCTGCTGAAGGGAAAGAAAAATAAAGTGATGCTGCAAAGCAGGGCACCGATAAAAAAATACGGCTTGCGTCTTCCAAAACGGGGATGCCAGGTTTTATCACTTAACACGCCAATAATGGGCTGAATCAGCAGGCCGGTCATTGGTCCGGCCAGATTTAAAATCGGTATCTGGTCAGGGCTTGCGCCTAAAAAATCATAAATAGGATTGACTGCACTTTGCTGCAAGCCAAAGCTATACTGAATGCCAAAAAAACCAACATTCATATTGATGATTTGCTGAAAACTTAAATGAGGCTTTGGGATAGAAAATGACATAAGCAGGCAATGTTTATAACAATCGTGAAAGTAAGATAATTATAGAAACCCTGCAACCGGTTGATTGGCTGGTTGCAAACGTTTGATGTGGGCAGTTTGGGTTATATAAACGACTGTATCTCTTTCAAAAAACGTTACTGATTTCTTTTAAGTTTTTGTTTGATTCATGATCTACAAACATATTTTTTACCAGGGATGATTGGTACTTTTGTTAATAGAAATAAATGCTCCCGATTATGTATGAGGGAAGATGTTTCGGAAAAATCGCAAAAAACATTTACCATGATAGACTATGCCGTATTAGATGAGTTCTTACTCAGCATCACCAATAACCATATCACTTATAGCACAAAAATTAAGGCCATTGAGTATAAAGATTACAAACCTTACCAAACGTTTCGGGTTGAATACAAACGTTCAGATACCGGCGAAACGGGGGTTATAGAACATTTAACTTACATGGAAAATATTTTCACGTGGACCGACTCCGAATTTCCAGATAAACATCTTTGTCAATTGATCGGTGACAGGATTATCGCTTACTATTATAAAAGGACAGTGTTACTTCCTAAAATACTTCCCTGATTTTTTACCCAGCTTTGACCTTTTCATATTTAGCAGGTTACAAAGACTGTCCTTCCACCAAATAAGAGTCAACATATAATTCCTGGTAGGGAACATCGTCGTTTACGCAGGTCATCATGGCTGAAAGCGCCAGTACGCCCAACTTGTAGCCACTGGTTTCCACATAGGTAATTTCGGGCGTGTATAGTTTTGGAAAAAAGTCACTGTTGCTGATGGTGATCACAGCCACCTCTTCCGGTATTTTAAGTCCAAGTTCCTGAACGGCTTTCATGGTGCTGTTCAGTATAACATCCGTCATACAAAAGATGGTGTCGGGACGTTCACCGTTCAGTAATTTTTGCTTGATGACTTCTTTGGTATTTTCGTAATGATTGGTATTGTAGATAAGCAGCTTCGGCGCATTTTTTTGTTGCTGAAAAACTTTTTGAAAAGCCTTTAATCTTTTTTGAGTGATGGATAAACTTGGCTCGGCAAAAATAGCCAGTACCCTTTTTTTATTTTTTTTGATGATGGCTTCTGCGGCAATAGTGGCGGCGGCTTCATCAGCAAAACAAATGCGGTTGCAACTATTGCTGTCCGGTACACGATCGAAGAAAATTACGGGGATACCCGATTTACTCAGGCTCTGAAACAATTCAAAATTAGACGTACCCGGCGTGATGCAGGCAAACAAACCTGCCACCCGTTGTTTTTTACAATAGCGGATGTGATTGGCTTCAATCTCCGGATCATCATCGGTTTTAAGGATGATCAAAGTGTAGCCAATTTTGCGGCTTTCATTTTCTACCGCATCAATAAAAGAAGTGTAAAATAAATTACTTACTTCCGGTACAATTAACCCGAATATTTTACTATGGCTTGTGCTTAATTGTATGGCGAAAGGATTGGGCTCGTAGTCCAGCATTTCTGCCAGTTCCTTTACTTTTTGTTTGGTCGCATCTGCAATATCAGGATGATCTTTTAATGCACGTGACGCAGTAGAGATACTTATATTGAGCAGTTGCGAAATTTTCTTTAGCGTTATAACATCAGACATCTTTGCCGGCAATTAAGCTTTTATAAGTGGGGTGTTTGTTACAAGGCAACCAATGCATTGGGATAGCTGCATATTACCGATTAATGAGCCGTTAATAAATTAGCTTTCATGGCTAGGTAAATCCCATTGGTCCAGCCAAAGCCATCCTGGCCGGGATACTCACCGCCACCGGCCGGTTCATCCAGGTTTTCCACATTGTATTTTTCCATCATTTTACCCGTTTCGTTAAACACTTTTTCATTTAGCGCAAGCCAGCGCCGGGCTATTTCGTTTGCGAGCGTTTCATGATGGTAGTTATTCAGTCCGGCAAACGCAACCCATTGCAGTGGCGCCCAGCCGTTGGGTGCATCCCATTGCTGACCCGTATGGTTGGTGGTGGTAACAAGTCCCCCATCTTTTAAAAGAAATGTACGGGTAATCGCGGCTGTTTCCACCGCCTGTTCATCCGTGGCTATTTTTGTAAAAAGTGGAAAAAGACCTGCTGCCGTAATATTCCTATTGATTTCTTTTGTTTGCAGGTTGAAATCGCAGAAAAATCCCAGCTCATTATTCCAGCAGTATTTCTGAATAGCGGTACTTCTCCTGGCTGCTTTCATTTCAAAGTCAATGGCATAGGAGGCATTACCCGCCATTGCGTTTGCTTTCGCAATAGTTAGTTCCAGCGTGTACAGCAGGCAGTTTAAATCAACTGGCACAATATCCGTGGTCTGAATCGTTCCAATATTTAGTTGGTCAGCAAACCAGCGGCTGCTAAAATCCCAGCCGCTTTCAGCACCGGCCCTCAGGTGGGTAAATAATTGGTGAGCCGACTGCCGGCTGTGCTTGCTTACATGCACATCTTCCGCATAACTCTCCTGCCTCGGGCTTGGATTGTTATCATAATATCGGTTCAATATTTCGCCATCGGGCATCATAACCACCCGGGCATTTGCTTCGCCGTGCTTGAGATTATCTGATCCCAACATCCAGAAGTTGTATTCTGTTTCCAGTTCATTTTTATATTGAACAAAAATTCCTTCATCTTTTTTTATCCCGGCCAACAAAGTAACCATCAATGCAAAAAAAGGAGGCTGACTGCGGCTTAAATAGTAGCGGCGGTTGCCGTTGGGGATATGACCACAGGTCCGCAGCAAAAAAGAAAAATTATTGATCATGCTTTCGATCAGATCTACCCGCCCGTGCTGTTGCAGACCAAGCATGGTAAAATAACTGTCCCAGTAATAAATTTCCCTGAAACGGCCGCCGGGAACTATGTAGGTGTATGGCAGATTGATCAGCGAACTTTTCTCTTCAACAGGAACTCTTGTAAGCACATCCCATAAATGCCGGATATTTTCTTCAACAGAAAGTTGTTTATTGCTTTGATAATTGGCGGCAATCACTGGCGGCTCATCAAAATTTTTTGCTATAAATTTTTTAAGATCGAAGACCGGTTGATCTTTTTCCTGGAGATATTGAAGGGAAATGTTATCCAACGATCCTTTTGGAATACAATCCACAAAGGTTTTTCCATCTGCGAATACATTACCCATTTGAACATCCTCAAACAAGGGACGACACTCAAAGATATCGGTATTGCTCATCGTTGTAATAGTTTAACTAACGTTTAGTGACCTCCGGCTGTAAATTCAATTTTAGCGCCGGTCTTCTTTTGTATGCGGTAAAAGAAAAACAAACAAATCATCAGCACCGTCATCGGTATCAGCGAAAAATAAAAGGCGTTTTCGCCGCCAATATGTTTAAAAAGATAACCCACCAGTCTTGAACCAATTGTACCACCAATGGCCGAAAAGAAAACCAGCAATGATGCCATAGGGCTATGAAACATTTTTTCTGTAGCACTTAATACAAACGAATTTACCAATGGGTAAATGGGTGCCAGAAAAAAACCAATCAGCGGAAACACGTAAGCGATTACAGGCACATCCTTTAATGAAAGAATTTCTTTTGCTTCCAGGTGTTGCGTTTGAGGCAACACAAACAACACCATCAACGCCGCCCCAATTAAACAGGCCGCCAATATGATCAGCCAGTCAATTTTTTTAACAAGCAATGAAGAAATATACCTGCCCAACGCGATGGACAACATCAATATAACAGCCATGAAAACACTGGTACGCTCCGGCAGATGCAGCACTTTTTGATTAAAAGTGGGCAGCCAGCTCATAATACCCTGCTCCGTCATTACATACATAAATGCAGCTACTGCAAAAATCAGCACCAGCGGGCGCTTCAGCAGTTTAATCATTTCTATAAAATCGTCTCCCAGGCTGGTGCCGGGTATTTCATAATTAACTTTAAAATCAGACACTAGCAGGATGATAAATGACGCAGCTATCAATACTGCCAGTAAAAGATAAATGCGCAACCATGCGTCAGGATTTGTATCGCTGTAAAAAAGCGGGAATACAACAAAGCCACCGGCGATGCCAATCATAAAAAAACTTTCGATGGAAGTAAGCAGACTTTTATGTTCCTTATCATTGCTGGTGATAATACCGATCATGGAATAAACGGATACTTTAATTACCGCGAAAGAAATACCAACACATGCAAACAAGATGCGCACCGAAGTAAAAGAATTGCCATAGTACATTCCGATGCAGCCAACAAAAACCAGCGCCAGTGCTATCAGCATTCCTTTCTTATATCCTATCCGGGGTAAAAAAGATCCTATGAGAAAAGACACAAATGCAATCGACAGATCTTTAAATGCTTCCAGCGAACTGGCTTTTAATTCATCGACATGATAGGTATTGATGGATTTTTGAATGAGGATACCCACGCTGTTCAGCAGTATTGCAAAAACAAAATAGTTTAAATACAGCGAGGTTTTAATTTTCCAATTATTCATATAGCAATTTGATCGTGATGAGTGCTTAAATATACACAACCTTTACAGATACTGATTCAACAGCAACAGGTATTATTTTTAATGTCCGTTAAGTTGCAGATTCCGAAAAATTTCAGGCCACTGTTATAAAATTAAAAAGTGCCCGTTGTAAAACGGGCACCTGTTATCAATAAAATTAAAGGTAGAAATCTAACCTTTTCCGTTTAAATTAAAGCGTATACCAACACAAGCATAAAGATGATTGGTGAAAACTTTATAACCTGGAAATCCTACAGGTACATTGGCGGACCTGGTGCGGTCTGCCTGGGCTCATAAAATGGGTTAGCTTTTAGGTTTTAATAAAATATATTTGAACGAGCTGTTATAGGCGGCATCAATAAAAGCCAGCATAGCAGGCCATTTATCTTTAAGGTTATTTGCTTTTTTATATATTTTTTTGATCTTTAAAACCACCATCCCATTTTGTTCTTCCGCATCACAGGTAAAAGTGCCGGTCTCATTATCGATACTTGTTTTTAATTCCTTTACTCCTTCAGCTGTGTAACCGTCTGGTATTTTAAAATTGATGGTCCAGTTAAGCGTTCTGGCGTACCCAACATTGATATCATATTTTCTTACACGCTCTTCTTTTTTTATTTGTAATTGAGACCCTACCAGGCCAGCAATGTTTACCAGGTATTTTTTTCCTGCTTTTCGCACCATGCCTGCCAGTTCAAAGTCTTCTGTATACACCAGGTTTTTTGCTTTTAATGAACGGCCATCGCTGGAAATGGCGAAGTTTTTATATTTTATCTTTTGTTGAAACTCTCCCTGCAACTCACTTTTCACCTGTTCAACTTTTGCTTCTTTAAATTCATCCTTCAGTGCTTTCACTGATTTGATGTATTCCTCTTCCTGCGCATCTTTCATTTTTTCCGTAGGAGATGAACCGCCATAATATTTATAGTCGTCCAGCATATAGGGTGTATACTTCAGGGCGGTATAAATATTCCTGGTTTTACTGATGCCCGTGTAAGTGCTGACACGGGAAACATTCCATGTACTCATATCTGCAGCAAGTGATGCATTTATGGTGTAGTCGGAAACGTTATCCTGGAAGCCTGCATCGGGAAGCTGTACGGGAGTTATATTCTGCGTATTTTGTTTTGTTGGTTTATCTATGATCCAAGCTTCACTACCTAACAGGTTTTCCACAAGGTCGCCCGGATTGCTGTGATCGGTCCAGTTAAAATAAAAACTATTATTCACTTTGCATACATAGCGCAGTTCCTGGTCGAATAATATATTGCTGAGTTTGCCCAAAGTATTGGACACACTGATCAATATATCTGTGTGAATGTCTTTTTGCGAAAGCAAAAAGCTGAAAATATATGCGGCTACCTTATCACTAAAATAATTATCACGGTTTATCGCAATATTCCTCATTTTGTAATATACAAGGTTGAGAAATTCTTTATCACTGAGGTCTTTGACACCCTGCTTTTTCAACTGTGACCACACAACAGATGCGTATGCGTATACTGTACCGTATTCGGGGTAATAATAATTTCCGGTCTGTTCAAAATCTTCCCATGCTTTTTTGGCAAGCTCTTCTTTCGTGAAACCGGTTTTAATTTCCCCCGCCTGACCAATAAGTGCTCCTTTTATTTTCTCGTTATTGGCATATATTACCTGGAATTTTGTTAAGGGATACACCTGGAATGAACTGATAAAGTTCACATCTTTTTCAACGCCCCGGTCGCTATCTGTAAAAACATATTTAAAGAAACCGTCGTCGCTTGCGTCTGCCTTTTTAAAATCCGGAGCGCCATTTATGGATAAGGATTTGAAAAAAGATTTATTATCGGTTTCAATATTGATCTGGTTAAAAAGTATGGGATAACTTTTATTGCACACTTCGTATTGCGGATCAAACTCAATGTACCCCGTTCCCTTAACATCCAGCTTGCTTTTGGTGTTCGTAACATATTCCAATATATCGCCCGGCTCAAGATCTGGCACGGCAACTTTATAATATCTTTTTTGAGCACCAACCTGTTGATCGAAAAAACTCTTAAAAAATTCGGGTACGTCTGATATTGACTCCACTCCTACGGCGTCATTTAAAGCAACTACTTTGGAACTGCTATCAGGCTTGGTTATCCGGGCACTAAAGCCATCTGTTTTATCGCTGTACCTGAAATAAATTTCAGTAAAAGATTTCACAGCATTTTTATCATTCAGTTTTATTTTAAATCGTACGTTTTCAAAAAATAATAAACTTCTTTCTCCCCTGGATAAAAAACCAAACCTTGATTTTTTATCAATGGTTACGCTTCGTTTAAAACCAAATACAATGGCCGATTCATTTTTATATTTATCGGGTACAATATTGGTGGCAAATGCAGGAATATTTTCTGCCCAAAGTGTTTTAGCATTGTCTTCAATATTATCTAAAAAATCTTCGTTAATAATAGTTTGAGCGCTGGCCGCGAAGGCAAGAAATGCAAACGCAACCGGCAGAATTATCTTTTTATAATTAATTGTTTTCATTGCGGTTGGCTGTTTATTTTTTGGTAATGCTTAGTAAATATTTATTGAACTCTTTGATAGATTCAATAAATTTTTTCCAGTTGGCGAAGTCTGCTTTTTTAATAATGCTGTTGTTGATAGCCAGTTCTTTTTTAAGCACTACTTTATTTCCTGTGATGGTATATTCACCTTTAAAACTGTAACCGTCAAACTTCAGTTCCAGGTTATCTGGCTTGTCAACAAATTTTTTGTCGGCAGGAATGGTAAGAGCAATTTCATCTTCAAATTTTACCAGTGCATCCAAATCGTAGCCTTCAATTCTTTTTTCATCCGGAATAAATTTGTCTAATGATTTTGGAAAGAAGTCTATGCCTACGTATTTGTCGCCGCTGATAGTATTTACGGTATTAGATAAATCCACATCGCCTTCAATGGTTACGGGCAGTTCCCTGTTTTTCAGATCGCTGGTTTTTAGGTTAGTGGCAACCATATTGTCATTGCCAAATTCAAGATAATCATTCAGGTATTCCTGCTGCGATGTCACCGGCAGGTTTTGAAACGACTGATGAAATTCTGTTCTTTCATTGCCGGTAAGTACAACTTTCACTTTGCCGTTCAGCTTATCATTTGCCAGTGTAAAATCAGCCCTGGTAATAATTTTATTGTCATTGGCTGTAGAAGACGGCACTGTTTTAATTTCGTATTTATCGCCATTTGCAATCATTACTTCCTTACCCTGAATTCGAAAAGCATTTTCACCGAATGGCGAGTAACTTTCAGTACCATCCAGTTCGTAGGTTTTGCCGCCAAAGTACAAAGTGCAAATAGCATGATTGTTTACGCAAAGGGCAGGCATGCTTTGCGGATAGGGAATAAGGCGGGTGCCTATCCAGCTAAAGCGGCCATCATAGCCGGCCAGCTTCAGCATTTCTGTTAGCAAGTTGGCCATGCCTTTGCAATCGCCATACTTTTTTGCCAACACATCCTGCGCCGGAGTGGGTATATACCCTGAGTAACCATCTTCGTATGCGATGTAACGGATGTTGTCCTGTACCCAGTAATAAATAGCTTTTATTTTATCCAGATCTGTGGTTTTGCCCAGGATAATTTTTGTTACCAGCTGCTGTACTTTATCCTGTACGTTACCGGCCATTAAATACAGGCGGTTGTTCCAGTTGTACACATCATCTGCCTTATCAAATCCTTTCAACGTCTCGCCTTTGCTTTCGAAGGATTTTATTTGTACAATGATATGCGGATCCGTATAGGCTCTTCCAATGCGACTATACTCCGGCTTGTAGGCGGGAATATCTTTCATGGTAAAAACATAGTTGGTAAAACCGCCTTTTTTATTTTCCTGGATCTCGATCTTACGGCCTTCAAAATTCATTTTTTTAAAATCTACCGTTAACCAGTCCGGCACTTTAAATTCAAATACCTGCTCTTTGATTGGGTAAGCCGCATGAAAAAATAGCCGGGTTAAATACTTACCATCCAGGTAAACCTTTTTAACCATTACTCTTGCCATATCACCTTTTTGAGAAAAGCGCAAAGGGTAAAACTGCACCCGGCTATCATCAAAGAAAACGCCATCATCCGTTACTGAGCGGTCTATGCCGCCCCGGTCGGAGGTGATATATTTACTGTTATATTTGAAAGCCCTTTTAAACGTTTTCAACTGAATAAACTTGTTGTAATATTCAGCATAGGTCATACCCGAAAATTTTTTAAGCGATAGAAATTCGTATTCTGCGTCTTCCTGTATTTCCACCACTTTATCATTGAGGGCGTTTTTACCCTTGTCAAAAGTGAAATAGCGGTAAGATGATTTACAGATAATGCCATCATCTTTAAATTTTTTAGCATAAAATTCTGCCGTACTAAGGTCATCATCATTTTGGGCCTGTATCGGGAAAGAGAAGAAAGAAAACAAGCAGAACAGCGAAAACGAAAGGGATGATTTGGTAAGGGTCCATCTTTTTACAATGTAACAAGCGGAGGTACGTTTAGCCGGGTAGCTAACGCTGGGGGTATGATTCATGCAATGCTGGTTAAGATATCGACAAAGTGTAAATGTACAGGTATATAACTATTATTTATCCATATTATTTTATATAAGATTAAAATTAATGAGATTAAGATACACTTTTACAATGGGGCTCTCAGGTCAAGCACGAGACTTCATTGATAAAGTAGTAAACAGATTTATTTTGTTTTATTGTCAGCTGCCATATTCAGCTCAAGCCAGTTTTTTTCAGGACTTATTCTTGCAACTACACTATCGTTTGGTTTTGAAAATATTCCTTTTTTGGTTGTGATGGAATAATTCATGTGTTCAAACCTGCAATCCAGCCGGTGCAGGTTTATTTTTTGAAATGGTAGTTTAACGCTGTCTGCTGCATTGAGATCAAGAAACCATTTTACGTTGTCTTTCGCACGCAGGTTTATTTTTATACTCCGTTCATCGATATCCATTTGCAGAGTTCCATCAACAGATTGCAGAGGCCAGGCGATATGCAATTTGCCACGAACAGAATCGGTTATTATAGGATCACCGCCTGTCAACAGTGTTTCCTTCCCATCAATAACGGCTTTAAAACGCAGACCAGCGATATTCCCTGGTTTGCTCCAGATATAGCCGTCAACAAAGGGAAGCGTAAAAAACGAACATTCGTTGGATGTGGCTTTGTTCAAAGTGTAAAATGATGGAAAATTTTCGTCGAATAAATGAATATCACGAAAACGCAGCGTGCCATTTTCCCACAACAAATTGAGGCGGTAAAAGCGGCTGTTAAACCAAACGGTTTTATGGTTTCCTTCTTCCAGGTCGTTTGTTACAGTTACCGAAGTGGCGGGTGTAATTTTATAATGGTCTTTAAACCATTGGCCGGAGGCAGCCAGTGTTTCCACCTGTAGTTTCTTTTCATCTCTAAGCCGGGCAATTAAAGGCAATTGTATGGCAAATCCTTTTGCCATGGCATCCCGGGTAAACGAATTTTCCTGGCCCGCCTGCGTATAATTATATTCCATATCTGCGCCCTCAACAAATTCTTTAAAGTACCAGTTAACCCAGGCAGAATCGCCGCCAGCCGATGGATAAACGGGCTCCAATGTTACAACGCCTTGTCTTGCTGATCCAAAACCATTGTCGTACTGACGAATTGGGTCACTACCGAGCATGCGAAAGATGGGCACGGGTGTTTGATTCTTTTCATTTTGGGCGGGCATGTACGAATTTATTTTACTGGGATAATAAGCCTGGTTCCAGTAACCTCCCCACAACGTGTAGCCATCGGTACCATATTGGTCCTTACAATTGCAGGACGCTACAATATGGTATTTGGTATACAGGTAATTCAGCGTGTGTGCATCAATAAACCAGGAGCCGACAGACTTTGGATAGTAACCAAATATTTTTTTAAAGTCGGCCATGTATACATCACATAATTTCTCTCTTTCCACGGGTGTATAACCGGTGGAAAATCCAACATCAGCAAACCAATCCCAGGGGTAACGGCCACGCCATTTAAGGCCGGCTTTTTCAACCAGCGGCTGCGGAATTTCCCACCATGCCCCTACTTCAAAACTATTTCGGGGCAAGGCTTTCAGTAAGTTTTGATAGCGTGCATCCATCAGCGCATCGTACTGCAACAAAAACGTTCCGCCCAGTTTGTATTGTTGCATCATTTCTACCTGCTTTGCAACAGTTTCATACAACACCTGTTCTGTAACGGCGCTATCTCTCGGCTCCAGCAACCGGATAAAATTTACAATGTTTACTATTTTAGGATGGCTGGGATTTTTAGGAGGAAAGCCTTGATGACTGCCCGTTTTGTTAAAAGAAGATAGCATGCAAATGCTGGTAAAACCAGTTAGCACAAAGCCAATTATTTTTTTATTCATTTGATGGATTATCTTTTTCTCTATTTAACAAAAAGGGATTCGGCTGGCGCCTGGCGTCAGCAACTGCAATATCAGCAATAAAATAGTATAAGGGAAAAAGCCTTTTGAAAAACAGGTGCTTATTTTTTTGTCTCAGGATTAAAAGTTCGCCAGCTGTGCCAAAACTCCTGATAGACAGGCAAAGCTTTTAATGATTTACCGCCCTCGACGGCTTTTCCGTCCACAGTGTATTTCAGCTTATTTTGTACAAGCGTATCGTTGTTCAAGGCAAAGCTATTTGCGGGATCGGTGTTTTCAAATGCAAAGAAACTTTTATCGTCTTGCGCCAAAACCAGGATAATATTTTTTCCATCCAGGGTATCGTTGATAATGCGTTTTTCTTTTAGCTGGTTCCAGTCGTATGCTTTCTTTTCCTTGCCAGCTTTTACGCCAATCACCCACGATTTATTTTTCCAGCTAAGGCTGTCCGTACCGGTTAGTTTGCTGGTACTTTTGCCACTTTCAAATTTACCGGTCGTGTCATATTCATTTTTAAATGCCGGGTCTTCCTGCATCACGAACGAGTTGGGATTAAGTGCCAGCCACTTTGTTAAGGAGGTTTGCGTGCTAAAAAATTCCGGCAGTCTTTGTCCTTTTAATTTTCCGGTGATGGCTTCCCCGGTTGCCTGCCGCCACCAGCTTTTTGTCGTCGCATCTTCCAGCATGGCATTGAAATGATCCATACCAACCAAACGAAATTGTTCCGGTTTGCCATATACAATTGGTTCGTATACGCGGCCCGTTCTGCACACGGTACAATAAGTAATCAATAATGGTTTACCGCCCACTGTATCCTGCACCTGGTGATGATAACCTAAAAACCTGATGGGGTAAGCTTTTGCTTCGCCGTTGTTGACCACGCCAATTACCAATCTCCCGGAATCTACCTTATTATTGGTTTCATTTGCCATCACCACTTGTGTTGGTTTATAAAACATATGGTCTGCGGCCATTTGAAAATTGACGATATAAATTACTGAAACAAGCAGCAGCAAAAACAGTAACGGTGTCCACCACCTCTTCCATTCGAACTTGTATGCACCAACTATAATCATTGCCGCAAACACTATCCTAAATGCCCAGCGCCATTGGTATAAAAAATATGCCACATCAATACTATTCATCTGCTGGCTGCCCGGCATTGGCATGATGAGGTACACATTCAATATTTCAAAAAACAGCAGGCCAAAGAAACCGGCATAAAATATTTTTTTCATGAAATTCAATTATATGATTATTCCTTGTTCATTACTTGCTTGCATCATAACCGGCATAACCTTGCTCCGCCCTTTGCTTTGCCCTTTCAATATAATAATTTTTATCTTCCGGAGCCCAGGTGGAGAGGCCATCTACATAACGGTTAAACATACAAAATGCTGCTGCTATTAATACAGTGTCATGTATCTCTTTGTCTGTTGCACCAGTAATTTTAGCGGCATCAATTTGTTCGGCGGTTACGTTTTTTCCGCCTTGTTGAACTTTTTCGGCGATCCATAACAACGCTTTCATTTTATCAGAAATGTTGGTGTCCATATAATCTTTCTTCACCGCATCAATAAAGGCGCTATCGCATTCCAGGTAATGTTGTGCCAGGCCTCCATGTACATGTTGACAAAAAAAACAATCATTTAAAGAAGATACATAAGCAGCAATTAATTCTCTTTCACCACGGCTTAGTGAATTTTCACTGCGTAACAATACTTCGGCCAGGTCGTTCAATGGTTTGGCTGTTGCAGGACTAAAAGCCATCGGTCCCCTGATGCCGGGAAAGTCGTTTTCTAAATTAATATGAGCCATTGTTGGTGTATTAAATTTTGAAGTGTATTGATGAATGGATAATGGATAATTTTTTAATTGATAATGAAATACAAGCGTAATCAATTTGAAATCGTTGTCTTCATTATTTGAGCTGGTTACTAACCATTATCCGTTATCCATTAAAAAATTACTCATTAAGATCATTGTTCCGTTACAGGCAATGGAAATTCCGTCCACACATCGTCCCCTGTTCTGTCTATTGGTAAGTTTGCCAGTTTGTTATACCTGCGCAAATCTATCCAACGATGGCCTTCATAAAAAAGAGAATACCTTCTCTGGTACAACAATTCGGCTATCAGTGCATCTGTTGTTATTGCGCCTGCATAAGGAGCCAGGTTATGTCCCAGCCTTATTACATTTAATGCAGTTACTGCATCAGGAAAAGCATTGGTGTTTATTTTTGCTTCGGCATATAACAATATCAACTCTTCATTTCTTATGATGGGTAAGGGGGCTGTACTTGAAGTATACACCCATACGTCCCGGTCACTGCTGAGACCATTGAGTGAGGCGGTAGAATTTCTAACACTTGTTTTATTAATCCGGTCGTCGCCGTTTTTAATATCTGCTGCAAAGGAAGCATGCGCAACCCTCACTTCTCCACTTTGGTTTTTAGGAATAAACATCGGATTTAACTGATCGCCGGAGCCGGTGCCAAAAACATGGTTAACACCCAGGTAAAAGTCTTTTGTTACATCAAAAAAAGATTCATTCAAGGCAGTTAATACTTCCGGCCATTTTTTACGATAGGCAGCAACACGGGCGGCGATGGCACGGTTTACTTTTAAGAGCCCGGCAGCATCATTCAAACCATCAAAGCCGGCAAGCGGAAATGCTACTGCAGCTGTTGCGAAATCTGTTTTCGCGGAATCCAAAATAGATGCGATGGCAGTTAGCCCATCATCATAATTAACAAATGCACCTAAGTTATCCGGGTCTGTTACATTTATTCTTATTCCTTTTGTATAGGTAAGATTGAGATTCAGTAATAACTGGTAGGCTTTGATGGTCCTTGCAAAACCGATATAACCGCTTTTTTCTGAACTACTGATTAGACTTGAATTGGTGGCAGCCAGGATAAGTATGTTACAATTTTTTACAACCCGGTAACGGGCAGCCCATGGATTGGTGATATAAAAATTACTGTTGCTTAGTGTAGCATCATTTGCACCTAAGAGGTCAGTAACATAGCGGGGCTCTGATCCGGAAAAACGGTATCCTTCCCTTCCGATGGTGCCTACATCATCCAGGTAAAAAGCGATGTTGTTGCGCATGCCGGATTCGGTGCCACTCACCAAATTATTCAATTCGCTTTTGGAGGCGTTGCCTAGAAATTGTTCAATTGTTGGACTGTTTAAATTGCCATAATCTTTTTTGCAGGCAGAAAAGAAAATAGCTGTTGCAATTACTATGGCGGTGTATATATATTTACTGTGTTTCATTTTGATAGTTTTATTTGCTTTGTTTAATTGATCCGTTTTTACTTTTCAAAAGATTTAGAAATCTATAGCAAGATGTAAAGAAGCCCGTTTAGATGCAGGATAAGGATCAACATCAACACCTGATGAAAAACCTGTCCCGAAATTGGACACTTCAGGATCGTAGGATTTATATTTTGTGATGGTGAGATAATTATTCAGCGAAGCGCCCACCCTGATATTTTTGATAAATAATGCAGGTGGTAATTTGTTGAAAGAATAATACAATCCTATTTCCCTTAGGCGCAGGTAACTGGCATCTTCCACAAAAACTTTGGCAGAACTTCCGACCTGTGAAATACGGTAGATGCCATTTGGCATGCCTGCCTTAAGGGTCATCGCATCAAAGTCAGGCGAGGTTTGCCCAAAATCGTTTTGCAGGTAAGTCAGGTTTACATTGTCGCCGCCTTTTTTCCAATGCATTAAAAAGCGCAGGCTTAACTTATTGTGAAAAGTAATTTCGTTGTAAGTATTCATCTGGAACTTTGGTTCTGCATCGCCTAACACGCCCACGCCAGCACCATTCAGCCCAACGATTTGTGTGGCAGATTTGCCCTGCTCAACCTGGAACGAACCAAGCACATAACCAAATGATCCCTGTGGAACGGGTGTGATGGTGTATTTTGTAACCAGCGATTTATTCAGCCAGAAATTAACGGATGTATTCCAGGTAAGATTTTTTGATGCAACTGGTTTTGCTTTTACACCAAGCTCAACACCCCGGTTGCGTAAGTCTCCTGCATTTACCCATTTGGTAGAAAAGCCGGAAGAAGCCGGAAGGCCGGCAAGCATCAGGAAGTCGTATATTTTTTTATTGTAGTAAGTAAATTCAAAAGCCAGCTTGCCGTTCAGCAAACTAAAATCAATACCAGCTTCCAGTTCGGTTTGTTTTTCTGGTTTGATGGAGGCATCGCCGCGTTGTATATTTACCAACGACCCAGGGTTGCCGGCAATATTAGAAACCACCAGAGAAGTAAACTTGCTGCCGTACGCCGGAACGTTAGTGGCTTGTCCGTAAGCCGCCCTTAATTTGATGTCATCAAACAAGCCTTTTTGTATGAGACCCAGGCTGGTTAAATTGAGTGACACGCCGGCCTTTGGATAAGCATAATATTTTTTTACATCGCCATTATTACTGGAACGGTCAAAACGTACACCACCTGTCAACGTAATACCATTATTGATCACCGCTTCTTCCTGTACAAACACCCCATCATTCTGGTATTTGGCCCTGAACTGGGTGGCAGTTAAAGCACCCGCCTGATCAACATTTGACTGACCCGAAATAACCTGTGTAGCGACGTTCAGTAAATTATAGTAATCACCGCTTTCTCTGGTGATACCTGCAGATGTAGTAAAAGAGAGTTTGTCAGAAGGGGTGAAGGAATTCACCAGCGAGGCAATATAGTTGGTGCTTAAATTTTTTGTAGCACCCTGTATTGAAGTTCCTTTGTTAACTGCCTGGAACTGCAGGGCACTTGGAAATAAAGCATTGGTTTCAAGATTATAAAAATCGAAACCACCCCTTGCTACAAACCTTGTAATGCTGTTGTTGTTTTTTTGCAGAATTGCATCCAGGTTTAAGCCGGTTATAAAACGGTTCACCGATTCATTATTGGTCATCAATGCAATTGTTTGCAGAGGATTGGATGCGCCAAATGGATTGGCTGGATAGTTGCCAAACTGATCAGCATGCAACTGCGCAAAGCTGGGGGTAGATGACAAGGCAATACCAATAGACGTTCCGGTATTGTCATTGCCGGATAAACCCCTGTCTGCAGATGAATTGATATAGTTTGTACTGATACCGATTTTGATATTGTCCGTTATGCGATGATCAACATTTAACCTTAGACTGCTGTTTCTGTACCCGGTATTTTTTACAATGCCGTCTTCATCTTTTTGTGCTGCTGAAAAGAAAAAGTTTGTTTTTTCGCCCCCACCACTCACGCTTAACACAGTATTTCTTGCAAAGCCTTTGTTGCCATACACTTCCTTTTCGTAATCATAAATTTGCCCCGCTGTTTTTGCTGCGGTAAACTGCGCTGCCAGTGCGGCTCCCGCTGACGGGTCTCGCGAAAGACTGGCGGCTTTTTCTGCAGTAAACTCCCGTACGCCTAATAATTTTCTTGCTGAAACCTGGCCAAGATCCTGCGAAATACTGATGTTTGTTTTTCCTTGTTTACCTCTTTTGGTGGTGATGACAATAACACCTGCTGATGCTTTGGAACCATAGATAGCGGCGGCGGAAGCACCCTTTAAAATTTCGATGTTATCAATATCTTCTGCACGGATATCTGCAATGCGGCTGGAAGCATTGTCCTGGTTGGAAGTGGGGCTACCACCTGAAGCTGCGTTTGTTACTGCATTCAATCCGCCCGAAGTAGCCGTGTTATCGATAAAAACACCATCCACCACATACAACGGTTGGGTATTGCCGTAAATGGATGTGACGCCTCTTAGTTTTACAGAAATACCACCACCTGGCGCACCGGTGTTTGAATTGATATACGCACCGGATATTTTTCCGTTAAGAGCGGCATCAAAAGTTTGGGCTGGCGCTACGCCGTTTAATTGTTTGGAAGAAATAGTAGCTACTGCATTGGCAAGATTTCTTCTTTTTACATTGGTAGCCAAGCCTGTGACAACCACTTCATCCAGTTTGGCAAAATCCTCTTCCATTTTTACCTGGATGTCGTTCTGTGCGGCATCGGCTGTAATTATTTTTGTTTTAAATCCCGAAGCGCTGACAGTTAGTTTTGCAGTGGCAGGCAGTGTTAAAGTAAATTTTCCATCGGCATCTGTAATGGTGCCTTTATTGCTTTTGTTGATGGAGATGGTAACGCCAGTTAACGGGGCCATATTGGCATCGGTAACTTTACCTGTGATTGTTTTTTCCTGGGCAAAAAGCCAGTCAGGTAAAAATATAAGGAATAGGATCACCGGTAAAAAATGAAATGCTTTTTTCATTTGAGTTTGTTTTGAATTTTAATGTTGATTTGGGATTATTAGAATGGATAGCTTTTAAGTGGGTTGTTTATTGGTAAAAACATGGTTTCCGTAGCCATTATCCACAATTTGTTTTGCCCGAAGCGGATAGGAATCCATATCGGTTGGAGTAATGGTGGCGAGGCCATCTACATACCTGTTAAACATGCAAAATGCAGCGGCAATCAACACGGTATCATGTATGTCTTTGTCTGTAGCGCCTTTTTCTTTTGCCAGCTCAACGTCGGCTGTGGTTACGTTTTTTCCACCCCGCTGTACTTTTGCCGCAATGGCCAGTAGCGATTTTAATTTGTCAGAAACAGGGGCTTTGGAATAGTCTTTTCTTACCTGCTCCACCAGCTCATTATCACCGTCCAGGTAAATACAGGCAATCGCCCCGTGGGAATGATTACAGTAAAAACAGTCATTGAGATAAGAAACATAAGTGCCGATTAACTCCCGTTCAGCACGCGATAGACCATCTTCGCTTCTTAATAAAATTTCTGCCAAAACACCCATTGGTGCAGCAGTTTCGGGACTATAAGCCATGGCGCTTCTAATCCCCGGAAAATCGTTGTTGAAATTAATGTGTGGCATACAATCGTTTAAAAATTGAATTGATTTTTTCTGCGAGTCCGGTATTATCTATCCTGGCTTTTATTTTTGCAAAGGCAATATCCCTGGAAGTTGAAAGGTTTTAAGGGAGCGGCTTTGATGGATTACTTTATAATAATTTTCATCACTTCGGTTCCGGAGATGCAGGCAGCACATATCCTTTCGCCATTCTTTCGCCCATTGCTTCATATACCGCAAGGTCGGTCGGTGTAAAACTGGCAAGTCCGTCAACGTAGCGGTTGAACATAGAAAAAGCTGCGGCAATCAGCACTGTATCATGGATTTCGCGGTCATCAGCACCCAACACCCTTGCAGCTGCAATGTCTTCGGGTGTTACTTCTCTTCCCAACACCTGTACCTTTCCGGCAATGTGGAGTAAAGCTTTTAGTTTATCACTCACGCCAGACTGCTGCATATCATGCAACACCTCATCCACCAGATTTTTATCCGGCCCATACAGGCATCTTGCCGCTGCGGCGTGACTGCTCATGCAAAATATACACTCATTGCGGTAGGATACATAAGCTGCAATCAATTCCCTTTCGGCTTCAGATAAGGACGAAGGGCCACGCAATAAAACCTGTGCCAAATCATACAAAGGCTTTCCGGTTTCAGGCCGAAAAAGTACCAGGCTTCTGATGCCCGGAATGTTTTCTTCTACTTGAATATGCGCCATAGTTGTTTCGCCTCTGCCGCCGGTTGGCGGTTAATTGCCTGGAGGAGAATACAGGGTTTAGTGAATACTATCAGCCGAAAATTTTACTTCCGTCACTGATTCGATGTCTGCAGCATCAGCAGTGAAAAATGTTACTACTAAGCCTATCAGGAACACCGTGGAAAAAATAAATAAGGCATTGCTATAGCCGCCTAATTCAGTCACCAGCACACCCACAAACAGTACAGCAACCGCCGTTAAAACTCTGCCTGTGTTAAAACAAAAACCCGTTGCGGCCCCGCGGATTTCAACCGGAAATAAATGTGGTATATAAACGGAAAGCACGCCCTGACTGGCGCCGAAGAATAAAGCCAGTATAATAATTTCGAAATATACAATCGGAGAAAAATGAACATTTGTTTTAAACAGGATGAGTGACATTACTGCACAAACTGAAAAACAAAGCAGCATGGATTTGCGAAGGCCGATGGCGTTGGTTAACCAACCGGACAAAAAACCTCCGGTTAAACCGCCCATACCCAGCATCATCATGCTAAGCCCTCTTTCTTTTTGTGCATCACCATTAATTACGAGTGTTTGTATCCAGGTAGGCAGCCAGGAAAAGATCGCCCACAAGCCAATCAGCATAGTGCCAAAAATAATGGAGCCCGTTATTAAATCTTTACGATGGCTGCCGGTAAATAAAGTGTCTTTAACATGTGATTGCAAAGCAATTTCATCCCGGTTGTATTTCCATTTGGGTGATTCTTTTAATAAAAAACAGGCAATTATGGCGATACCCACAGGGAAGACACCTATTAAAAAACCCTGTCGCCAGGAGGAAACAAAATAATCAATTACCCCTGCGGAAAAAATACCCACGGGTATTGAGATGGATAAAATACCGATGAAGATGGCCCTGGTTTTTTGTGGCCATTCTTCCATCATGATAGTAACGGTGGTAACCAGTACACCGCCCAAACCAAAACCACTAAAAAAGCGGCAGATTACAACGCCCCACCAGTTGGGCATGTAGCCAGTTAAGAGGGTAAATATTCCATAGCTGGCAATTGACACTATCACGCCTGCTTTTCTGCCTGCTTTATCACTTATGATACCGCAAATAAAACCACCAAATGCTCCGCCGAAAATAAAAACCGCATTGATATAGGCGCTGATGGTATTGAGTTCACCTTCACTTTTTTCGCCCAGTAAATCTTTTACAGCCACGGGCAGGTAAACACTCATCAACGTCGATATGGTGCCGGCGAATGCGGTTCCCAAAAAACAAATAGCAAACAACAACCAGTGATAGGGTTTTATTTTTTCGTCTTGTGTTGGTAAAGTCATTGTCTATTTTTTAAGATGCTCATAGCCTTGTGGCAAACGATTGTATCCATTGTTTTTTAAACGCTCTCCAAGCCCTTTGTAAAATGCCGGATCGGTTGGCGTAACAGTTGCCAGCCCGTCTACATAACGGTTGTACAGGCAGAACAATGCTGCGATCAACACAGTGTCATGAATTTCTATGTCTGTTGCTCCGGCTTCTTTTGCTTTTTGCACTGATGCTGTTGTTACATTTTTTCCACCCTGCTGCACCTGTGCGGCAATGGTTAATAAGGCTTTCATTTTTTCACTTACCGGGGCAGTGATAATATCCTGTTTTACCCTGGCCGAGGTTTCTTCTTCGCCCAATAAAATATTGGCTGCTGCCGTATGGGCTGTTGTGCAAAACGTACATTGATTGCGGTGTGAAACAACCGTGGCGATTAATTCTCTTTCGCCTTCGGTTAAGGTGGATGGACCACGGAGCAGAATTTGCGTTAACTCCCTGATGGGTGCTGCGGTTTCTTTGCTGTATTCCAGCAAACCGGTAATACCAGGCAGGTGATCCTCTAATGGAATATATGGCATATAGATAGGTTAAATAGTAAGAAAAAAGATTCAAAATAGAGGCATCATAAAGAATTATGACGCCTTATCATTAAACTAAACTGCTAAAAACGACTGACTAAGAATATTGCCTGGTTTGGTGTATTATTTTAACTATAAAATTGTAATTGCTCAGGTTGTTGAAAATGGCATTGTAAAGAATTACAACGCCTTGTATTGTGCATTATTAACCTAAAAACTAAACCTGAACTAAAAGTTGAATCAATTTATTCGGCGCCATCCGTCTTTGCTCTTTCTATGGCATATGCTCCTACATTTTTCCCTACTGTTAAGCCAACGGAACAATCGCTGCGAAAGTGAATACCGCCGTACATTCTTGACATAGAAGCTTCCTGCGCCATCGCTTCATAAGCGGTTGCCCTTTCTGGAATGATATGCCCCAGTATGGCCGCCGCGGCACCGCTAAAAGTAGAGTGGCCTGAAATATAAGAAGGGAAGTTAGGTATCCCTGTAAGTGTTTTTATTGCCGGGTTCAATTGTGTCGGCCGTGGGTTGTAATAATAATTTTTTGTATCCCAGCAAACAATGGCGGCATCCATTAGCGACATGTTAAGTAATGCCATATTTCTTGCCCAACGAACTTCACTAAAACCTTTTGCAATAAAATCTTCAGCAGCTATGGCATCCCAGTGGCCTGGAGGAGTGGATGTAGCGACCCCATCAGCCCAGAACTGAACAATGGCGGTTCTTTCGCGTGTTGGGGTTTTTACCATCTGGTAAATCTCTTCTGTTTCATCTTTCATTTGCTTGCTGCCAACAGCGGGTGGCGGCGCCGGGCGCAATGATAACGCAGTTAAAGAATCAAATAAAAAAGCTTTTGTTTTTCCAAAAACAGGCAGCATGGGCGGCCGTTTTGGAATTTCCAGGCTATACCAGGGGGTTTCGCCCCTTGCCATACAATCCGTTTCGAGCTTTGCCCAAATGGTGGGCGTACCTACTGCAGCACCCGCCCTGTCGCCTCGTGCCCTCGCTGTAAATTTTTGTGCTACTGCTTTGCCCAAAGCCTCACCTGCTTCGATGTCGCTGCGTACATTGGCGCCGGCAATAATTCTTGCTCTTCTGTGTTCTGCTGCTTTTTGTTGTATATAATCCTGGTCTCCGGGAAAAAGTAGTTTCAGCATTTCAACCGCTGTACCTTCTACTACCGCATCTTCGGATGGATAAGACGGCAACTCTGACTTTGGAACCAATACCTGTAAAGTAGCATCCACTTTATACGGTGCCGCACGGTTAAATTGTTTTTTATAATACCAGGCAGTTACCAAAGCATCGTATTGGGCTGCACTTACATAAGCATAGGCCCTTGCTGCATAAGGCGGATTACTGAATGGAAATTGCGGGTATGCCAGTGGATTGGCGGCACTTGGAATAGGGTAGGTACCATCGGGGTTTTGATAAGGAGGCAGGTTGTGTTTGGCTACCAGTTCCCTTAAAATTTCGTTCCAGCGCAGTATAGCGCCGGCACTCCAATACTTTACCATCTTTTTTTCTTCCGGCGTAATATTGGCCTGGGCGCTTTTTATTTCATTGATCTGCGCAATGTAATCAGGAGTGTTTGTGGCGATAGGAGTTGCTACCACGATATCTGTCGGTGCAGCCAGCAGCACGGGTTTCCACGTGCCTGCATTCGAATCAATGTTGGTTGGTGCCAGGGCAGGTGCATTGTCTGTTCTGCCCACGATATCTTTATTGCATGCTATAATGATTGCTGCCGCAGCAACCACAATACAAACCTGGTACAAAAATAATTTCTTGTTCATGTTAATTTGTTTTACCTGATTTATCAGTTGATGTTGTTTTGCGTGTAAAGTCGAGGATATAAAAAACGGAGCCGTAAAAAGCAGTTGCCTGCCCAACATTCCTTCCGGCAACAGTTGTATTACCACCGCCTACCAATGATAAATTGTGATTTGCTGTAACAACATATTTAACATTGGCACCTATGGTGGTGGCATTCATTTTATTGCTGGGGAAAGGCATATTATTCCTGGTGATATCAAAACCGCCAAGCGTGGTCCATTTGTTCAGCACGGCTTCTGCAATTAATTTACTGCTGCGGTAACCAGCTCTGAAATTAAAGTTGGAAGCATCGGGCATTGACACTTCATTGGTGAGATGCGACTGCGTATCATAGTAAGATGTGCGGTCCAATTTTGTGTTATCTCTTACCACATAAGTAGCACTGCCGGTAACAAAAATGTTGTTTACCTGGTAGTCCAGCAGCAATCTTGCAGAAAGTGTTTTGCTGTGCAGCCCGATTGACAGGGGAAGAAAATCAACCACATAATTACTGAGCGGTATAGATGCGCCCCCAATGGTGTACAAAGAAAATGTGCCAGGGCCGAGCATCTGCTCAACTGGCATCCATTTTATAAACAGGCTTAGATCCTGAAAGCCCTGCATGCTATGCAGTGTGCCGTCTGAGGCTTTTGTTTTGATATAGGGAACATTAAATAAAGCATTTAGTTTTCCGGTAATGCCGTATGCGCCCATTACTGCAAAAGTATTCGTGCTTACTGTGCCAAGGTTTTGATTGTCTCTTTTTAGAGTTCCTTCCCAATAATTTTTCCAACTGCTATGGTTGTACATTGGTCCTACGCAAAACTGCTTTTTCTCCATCATAATGGCATCCAAATCTGTTTGCGCCTTGCTCATTAAAGGCAAGCCTGTTACAGCTATTGCGATTGATAAAATCGATAACAAGTATTTCATATCCAATTTTTATAGTTCTTTTTTAATTTGATAAAAGCGGGAATTGTCATTTAGAATTTCACACTAAAACCAAGGTTAACCACATAATCTGCGAAGGCGGCGTCGCCCTGTACATGTTTATTTTGTGTAACGCTGTTTTCTTTATCTGTTACGCTTTGTGTTCTGTTGCGGGCAACAGCAAAGGGTACAGAAACAAAGAAGTTTAGTTTATGCACCATGTAAGCAACGGCTGGTTCTACTGACCATATATAGCCTGGTCTGCGAAAATCGCCGCTGCCGCCAATCAGGTCATGCACTGGTACACATTCTAATTTGGCACCGGCCGCCACAGTTAATCCGTGCAAGCTGTTGATTGAATAATTAAAACCACTTCTGAACATATATTGATCCGGCACACTGCAAATGGCTTCGTTGGCTAAAGACGCCACCAATGTTTCACGATAAGTTCTTACGCCATTCTGTTCCCTGGGATTAATCAGGTAATAGAAATTGCCATACATACCAAAATTGCGGGTGAAATTATAATAGGCATTTAGTTCAGTTGTAAAGCCGGTGCCACCATCGCCCAATTGTATGGACTGATCTACTGTGCGCAGTTCTTTTGTTCCGTTAGGCCCTACATTATACCAGTAATCTTTAAAATTGTCATCACCTGTTGGCAGCTTAATTCCCAACCCTGCCTGGATATTTCCCTTGGTACTTTTCTTTGGATCAAGCAACCATCTGTAGGCAGCAAAACGCATATCACCCAGGCCAAAAGAGTGTGTAGTGTGTCTTTCCTTTTTTATGTAAGCGCCGTTTACAAGCCCATGTTCATACAGGGATGAACGTGCATTCGACAAAATAGGCAGGTCAACCATAAAAGACCAGCGGTCATTTACTATGCGTGTTAATGCAAGATCAATACTTGTCTGGTGATTGATTACTTCGCTCCCATCTACCAGTCTTTGCTTATTTTCAGTAGTGCCGGAAAAATGGCGAAAAGACCTGAAGGAGCGGGATGTGGTACTTAATAACCAGGAAGCTTTATCATGTTCGTCAGGATGCAGCATATTGATGTTGCCTGTACTGCGAACTGCAACGCAGCCCTGCGCCGATGTTTGAATATAAAAGCCTGCAATCAACAGGATAGATAAAATGTACTTCATAATAATTTTTTTTAGTAGTTAGTTTTTAAGAATGGTTTATGTTTAAGTCAATAGAATGAATAGCGGCCCTATTTTTCAATGCGGAGCAGTAAATAAAAAGATAAGGCGTGTGAAAATTAATATACCCCAATGCAGGGCTTCATTAATTTTACAAAGTCTTATGTCGCTGGTTTAAAAAAGGGTGTTCTGGTTAAGCGTGTTTTTTATTTTTTGCAAACCTGTAAGAATAACCAAGGCTGATGGAATAATCTGCAAAAGCAGCATCGCCTTGTACATGAACCAATTTACTTACGTCGCTGATTTTTGAATTTTGCAGATTTTGGTCTGCCTTATCAGCGGCGCTCTGTGTACGGTTTTTAATGAAGTTATATGGAACAAATAGACTAATGCTGTGTTGACCCATGCGGTAAGAAACACCGGATTCAATAGCTACTACATAACCTGGTCTGCGGTATGCTACCTGGCCGCCGATTATATCATACGCAGGAATGCCTTCCATCCTGGTTGCCAATGAAAAAGTGAGTGTTTTAGCCTTTAAAACAGAAGCCATAAAGCCGGCACGAACAAAATACTGATCAGGACAGGCGTAAATGTTGTAACCTGCCAAACCTGGTTTTGCCGCAGATTTAAATGTGCCGTTTGACTCCCTTGGGTTAAACAAATAATAGCCATTTGCAAAGCCATAAATGTCTTTGTAGATTTTTGTAAATCCCTGGAATTCCAAAGAAAATCCTACGCCACCATCGCCCGGTTGTATTGCCTGATCGTTGATTGAACTTTTAGTGGTGCCATCTTTTTGCAGTGCATTGTCGCTGGTATTATGGCTACCAGTTGCCAGTTTCAAACCAAAGCCAATCATCAGGTTTCCTGTGTGTGCAACTGCAGGATCAGTAACCCAATAGTTAAGTCCCAAACGGGCATCAGCAATTCCTTGCGCAAATACACTGTAACGGGTTAGTTTTTTTGAAGCCGAATCTTTATTCAGCGTTAGCGTTTGAGAGCGCTCATTGTGCACATACGGTAGTGTCACATTTAACTGTAAACGATTGGTTAAACCGTAAGACAAATTAAGATCCACCGCATGAGAATAAATATTAACCGCATTGCCCAATACCTGGCGCTGAGGCTGTTCATCTGTGCCTACAAAATGCCGCCAGCTGTGAAAGTAACGGTAGTTGGTTCCAACCTGGAAATCGCCTTTGGAAAGATTGTATGAGCCTGATGGAGACATGGCGCCCAGCCCGCCCATCTGGCGTACGGCTACGCAGCCCTGCGCTGTTGATTGTAAATGAATAGTGGTGGTTAATAATAAAGCTATAATAAAAATAGATATGATCTGTTTCATGTTTGATTTTTGAGTAGTGAATTTTTTGGATGCCATGTACAACTCCAATCAATGCTAACAGGTGACTACACCTGGCAATATTAATTGCTAACTAACCGGCACAGGTTGTTATTTTTTCATTTTCAATTTACCGTTAATGAAGTCGCCTACTTGTTTGCCCACGGCATTGCTTACGATGCAGGATGGGTGAAAATGAATGCCGCCGTAAAACCTGGCTGAGTTATTTTCCAGTGCCGCCTGCCTGAAAGAAGTAAACTTGCGGTTTTGAATTCCAAACTCAAGCTCCGTGCTATCTGTGTAGGCAAAATTATCACCGTAAATATCAGTTAATGCTTCCGCTGCCGCTGATGAAATGGTTGAATGTCCGCAGGTATATTCCGGAAAAGCCGGTGTTTGTAAATAAGGTCTCCAGTTGGGATCAATGTATTTGTTGATCACTGTTTCAGGACGCACTGTATTGTACGTATACTTCACCTGCCAACATTGAATGAATGCATCAAATAAGGCAATGGAAGTTTTGGCGTATGCATACACCGTTTCATCGTAACTGGATTTAGCTTGTTTAGCCGCAATGCCAATTATACTCATCCAGTGACCTGAGGGAGAAAACTTTTTTGTACCGAACATTACATGACCAGAAACATTGAGTTTAAAAGGATTATCATCCCAAAAGTCAGCTATATGCTTTTGTTCATCGGTTAAGCTGTCTATTGCATTTTTGATTGCCATTAACTGCCCGTAATACTTACTCTTTTTATCGGTAATATCAAAAGGGATAGGCGGCGGTGTTAAAAACTGGTTGGCACTGTCGATAGCCATGGTCCTTATTTCCATCCAGTGAGGTTCTGCGGCCTGCGCATACATGGGCGGCGTAGGAACCCAGCGGCCGGGTTCATCTCTTACGGTGTATTTTTCAGCGCTTCTTGTTTCAGCATAATTATCTTTTTTACTCCATCTTATGATACTTGCGCTCATACTGTCTGCAAATGTCTGTGATGCAGTTTCAATATTTTCCGGCAAACCTTTATCTCGTGCCAGTTTCAAAATACTGTCTTTATATTCCTGCATACTTCCTTCCGGAAATGTAACCGCTTCACCAACTTTAATATAAGCTAATAATGCAGCCAGCTCAAAATCAACCGGCGTATTGGCTGCTGGGTTAGCTACCGCAGTAAGCCCGTGTACCTGCCCCACCAGTGACTGGTATTTTTTTGGGTAGCCCGCTGCGATTACTTCGTACGCTGCTATTGCGCCATAAGTGTAATTGCGTGCGGCAATCATTGGTGGAAAATTGTTTCCCATTACAACACCATTCAGTTCATGTACTGTGTTGGAAAACAACTGTGGGTCATGCAGGTACGCTTTATACTCGATGTTTTGCTTGCAGGAATACAATGATGCTACAATGCAAAGACATACAAAAAGTCTTCTCATCTTTTGTTGTTATAGTAAATGGACAGTATCAGCAACGTATAAATAATCGCTGAAATTAAGTAACTATACTGTGAAAGAAGTACTTGCCTGCGGAGGTTTAATCAGTTGCAGGATGTGAGCGGAACTGTTATCCAATGAAGGTTTGATAGCATAGACCAGGGGGTCGGCTATAAACGAAATACATTTCCAGGAGATAATATCATTTGTAAAATCAGATGCGGCAAACTTCACCATGCCGGAAGTTTTGCCCGGCATTTTTTTAGCATCACTGCTGCCATTGACATCATTTATTTTTCCAAAATAATCGTTTGATTTTTGTTGCAGGTCATTTTTTTCTGCATGGCGGATGCATTGTAAATACATGGTATCATTCGCTACTTTACGTTGAACGTACATGTATGTTTCTCCATCCACTGTAATTTCGCCATTGATTCTTTCAAAACTGGCCCAGGTATTCTGGTAAGGTAAGTTGATGGGAATTTTTAAAGTAAACAGGTCCTGCTCGTTAAAATTATTCTTATCCAGTGCGGCTTCCAGCCTGTTATCGGCCTGTTGCATGGCGATGCTGAACCACAGTTTATATCCAATGGTGTTGAATACAAACAGCATTAAAAGTAGTATGGCAGCAGTTTTACGCATTGTTTGGAAAAGTGAAAATAATGAAAATTCTTATTGGTGGCGCATTTGGTGCGATTTATTTTTATTCACTGCAGAAAAAAGCGCAGTTTTTACTTATTGATATATGTTTTTTTATCCACTCCAATACCGGTTAGGGTTACACTTTTCCAATTGGGGGGTAACGCGGTTTTAATTTGAACAATGCCTTTCGGGGTAATTTCAAGTCCGCCAAAACCCATCAGCACACTTTGCAAAATGCCGCCGGCACCGGTAGCAAAATAGGGATTGGTGCCACCCTTGGTTTCAGCGATTACCCTGAGTGGCGGGTTTAGGTTAGGCAGGTAAGCATCCTGGAAAAAATGGTAAGCTTTGGGGCCATCACCCAGCCTTGAATACAACAAAGTAAACACGCCTTGCGTCATTGCGGGTGTGCCTTCGTTGGGCACTCTTGTTTCATAATACTCCAGGTCTTTCCTGATTTGTTTAACATCTGTAATTTCTTTTAAAGGATAAGCAAGCAGGTTTACATCGGCCTGTTTAATGCCTTCGCCATTGTAAGAACCATGTTCCCTTGTAACACCATTGTCCATTTTCAAAATGGGAATGTTATTGGCCACGTTCATCCAGTTTGCGTCTGGTTTTAAGCCTAATAAAACAGCCGCTTCTGTGGCATGTTGCAATACCGCTTTGGCGGCTGCATTGGTAAAAGCATCGTTGTCAATATTTTCAGCCCATTCATCAGAAGCTACCACATTTTTAATTTCATATTTGCCCGGCCCGTTTCTTTCCACACGGCTTGCCCAAAACAGGGCGGTTTCTTTTAGTATTGGATATCCCTTTTCACGCAGCCAGTCCTTATCCTGCGTTACACAATAATAGTTCCATGCGGCGATGCCAACACATGCGGTAATATGATGTTCAAACGGACCGCTCAATGCCCAAACGGGTGTTTCTTCTACGCCGGTGCCCGCACTTTCCCAGGGAAACATGGCACCTTTAAAACCATGGTTAAAAGCGTTTTGTTTGGCTGCACCCAGTCGCTGAAACCTGTATTCCACAAGGCTTTTAGCCATTTCTGGATGCAGGACTAAGATGGCGGGATACATCCACAACTCCGTATCCCAGAACACGTGACCATTGTAGCCTAGTCCGCTTAAACCCATAGGTGAAGGACTTAAAGCCGTACCTTCCCGTACAAAAGAATATAGGTGATACATCATGCTGTGTATATCCTGTTGCGCCTGCGGATCACCGTCGATGGTGATGTCACTTTTCCAGATTTCATCCCATGCTTTGTTGTGAAATGCAATCAACCTGTCCCTGCCTTCTAATTTCGCTGTGATGGTCATTCGCTCTGCTTCGTTCAACGGGTCGTCATGGTGCGCAGAAGTGATGGAGGAACCGGCGATAGAAAAATGATAGGTTTCACCCGCTTTTATTTTCTTGGTAAACTTCATCAGGTGCATGTTATTGTCCCACATTTCGTGAATTACCCTTGGTTCTTCGCCATGCTTTTCAGTGAATAAAAAAGTATTGCTGGCACACATCAATAATTTACCCGTAGGGCTTTTAGCGGTGGAAGTCAGCAGGCTGATGACCACGTGCGGCCGGTCAATTTCATTATAATAATTCTGTACTTCCTTTAAGGCATCTGGCGCTTCCATCACGCTGGCGCTGTTAATTGTAATATCTTTTTTCGCAGTAACAGTAACATCCATTAAAACCGTAAATGGCAGCTGGCGCAATGAATAATAGGTATAACTAACATCTGCCTTATCACCATAATTAAAACGGGTTGTGAAACTGGCGTGATGCATATCCAGCTGTTGTTTCATGTTGGCTGCATCAGCGCTGCCAATGCGTTTTCCATCCACTTCCAGGTACATATTGAGCAGGTTAAAACTTCTTAAAAAATTACTCACCCGGCCCCGGCCATACAGGTCGTAAGCGCCGGCCAGTACTACATCTTTTACCTTAAAAGGCTCTGGTGAAGACACAATGCCAATCATACCGTTGGCAACCGTAATTCCATAATAATTTGCGGGGTCTATTTTAGTGGCAGTGATGTTCCATGGATCCTGTGCGGTGATGGTTAACGTAAATAACAGGAATAAGGCGGTGGCTAATAAATGCTTTTGTATCATGGCAGCAATTGACTTGTTGGTAAGAATTTTTAAAAATAAACATTACAGCACAAAATTGATGATATAATTTTTTTGATCACACGCTCAATCGCAGAAATATTTTTAGCCGCATCGAAAGACAAAACAACTCGTCATTTTATATCCACAACACTTTGTTAGAAAACATAAAATCCTGGGCGGCCACTGTAGCATAATTTTCCCGTACAGGAGTGTAGCCATTGTTTTATAAGGCAAAAATTAACTGGCAACCTATTTGTTTTCTGCAATGGAAAAACTACCGGGATGGCTAAAAAATTTTCTTTTAAAGGATTGATAGAAATATTTAAAAATGCTTTTAGTGGCTTTGGAGATGATAAAGTAATGAAACTAAGCGGTTCGCTGGCTTACTACACCGTTTTTTCAATGGCTCCTTTGCTCATTGTTATTATTTCTTTGTGTGGTATGTTTTTAGGGAGGGAAGCGGTTGAGGGAAAAATTTACGGGCAGCTGGCAGGTTTTGTGGGCTCCGATACGGCAGTGCAGTTACAGGATATGATAAAGAATGCATCGCTGGCCGGCAAAAGCAAATTAGCCGCGATTGTTGGCACGGTAACGTTGGTACTGGGGGCTACATCAATTTTTGCAGAAATCCAGGATTCCATCAACAGTATTTGGGGCCTTAAACCAAAGCCCAAGAGAGGCTGGTTGAAGATGATACAAAACAGGCTGCTTTCTTTTTCCGTTATTATTAGTCTAGGCTTTTTGTTGCTTGTTTCACTCTCCATCAGTTCCATTATTGATGGTTTCAGCGAGAGGCTTACCAATCAATTTCCCGGTGTGGCTGTTATTGTATTTTATATCATCAATGTATTGATCACTTTTAGTGTTACAACACTCATTTTCGGCGTTATATTCAGAGTATTGCCTGATGCCGATATTCAATGGAAAGATGTGCTGGCTGGTGCCATGGCTACCGCATTTTTGTTTATGCTGGGGAAATTTGGTATTTCTTTTTACATCAGCAAAAGCCATGTGGGCAGCACTTATGGTGCCGCTGGCTCACTGGTAGTTTTATTATTGTGGATTTATTATTCTTCATTGATACTCTATTTTGGTGCAGAACTTACTAAGGCTTATGCCGTAAAGTATGGATCACCTATTCACCCAAACCAGTATGCGGTAACAACCAAAATCGTAGAAGTTGAGACAGGCCATCAAAGTATTCAATCCAAGGAAAATATGACAATGGAAACCAATCACGGCGAGGTGACAAATAACAAAAAATAATTGTCAGCAATTTGATCAACAATTTTTGTACAACTTACAAGTTTGTAATTTGATTTTTAAACTCCTTTCTTCACATGTGCCGGCAAATACCAATCAAATAAAAGTCTTTTTATTCTTCATTAAAAAGAATGAATTTTATCAGTACTAACCATTTTGCTCACTTTTATTTTTTTGTACTGAAAAAGATAGCACCTGATAAATGGAAGCATTTTTTTGTAGGCATTCCCCTGGGTGCATCGCTGCAAATAATCTGCTTATCAGCATTTCCAAAACATACCTGGCCGGATACCGCAGCCAGTTTTGTGATATTATTTGCAGGGTGTTACGCTTTTGAACTATACTCGTTAATTACCGGAAAAGGACATTACGAATTGCCGGATGTATGGGCAGGCGTATTGGGAGGATGTATTGGTATCGGAGTCGTCTTGCTTTTTTGTCTGTTTGGGTAAAACTAAAATGTGCAGATTGATTTACAACCTGCACATTTAAAATCCTGTGAATAAAAAAATTGTTTTACACTTTGATCGTTTTCCATTTCCCTTTTCTGAAGTAAAAATAACCAGCCAGTGTGATGGCAGTCTCAGCAACGGGTATTGCAATAAAAACGCCTAAAGGTCCCCATTCAAAATATTTAGCCAGCATATACGCCAATGGAATCTGGATTAACCAGAAGCCGCAAAAGTTAATAATGGTAGGCGTCCATGTATCGCCGGCACCGTTAAACGTATTCATCATCACCATACCTATGCCGTAAAAAACATAGCCCGATGCAATGATACGCCCTGCCTGCGTTGCCACTTTCCGGATGGCTTCATCTGCTGTAAAAAATGACACAAGGTAATTTCCCATCACCCAGAAAATGACAGTTACTACGGCCATAAAAATTACATTATAGTAAATGGTTTTCTTCACAGATTCTTCTGCCCGCTGCAATTGTTTGGCACCCAGGTTTTGGCCTACCAGCGTTGCAGCAGAATTACTGAGGCCCCATGCCGGCAATAAAAAAAACATCATCAAACGCAGCGCTGTCTGGTAACCTGCCGAGCCGGTTTCTCCGCCTGTTGTAGCTACCAGCTGTGCTAAAAAAATCCAGCTGCAGCTGCCTATAATAAATTGCAAAATACCCGGCGCCGCAATTTTTACAAGCGAACCAATCACCGCCCAGTCTGGTTCCCAGTGATCTTCCTTAATTTTTAACTGGCTGTCTCCGTTTATCAAATGATACAACTGGTACACGACCCCGCTGCCACGGCCAATCACCGTAGCCCAGGCGGCGCCTTCCAAACCCAATGCGGGTATTGGTCCAAGTCCGTTGATGAGGATAGGGCATAAAATAATATTGCAGATGTTGGCCAGCCACAAACTCTTCATCGCCATGGCTGCATTGCCTGCGCCGCGAAAAATACCGTTGATTAAAAAGAGCAGCATGATCACAATGCTGGCGCCCATCATTATGCGGACAAAGCCTGTCCCCTTTAAAACAGTGTCGGCAGATGCACCCATCCAGCGCAAAATATCAGCGGCAAAAACCCAGCCCCCGATGCTGATTAATACGGTTACAGCAAGTGCAACCACTATGGCTTGTATGCCCGCATGTGCAGCAGCTTCCGGATTTTTTTCACCAATACGGCGGGCCACTACTGCGGTGGCAGCCATGCTCATGCCAATGGCCAGGGAATAAATAATGGTGAGTACAGATTCTGTAAGGCCAACAGTTTGTATGGCATGACTGGCATCTTTCAGGTGGCCGACAAAATAAAGGTCAACCACTGCAAATACGCTCTCCATGCACATTTCCAGCATCATGGGTATGGCCAGCATCAGCACGGCTTTCCGCAGGCTGCCGGAGGTATAATCCATTTCGTGCCCGTTGATGGCCTGTTTTAGTAAGGTAAAATAATAAGATAGTTTATTGGCAGGTATGGCTTGTTCCATTTTGTAAAGTAGATTTAGATGTAGATGAAATGTAAGGCACAGCCAAGGGATGAGCTGTTAATTTTTGCCGGTAAAAAAGAGGTTCTTAGCAGATTACAGAACCCGGAACCATTTTCATAAACTTAAATTGAGATTATAAAAATAGGGATTTAGTTTTTAAAAACAATCATCTTGAAAATAATTGAGTACAGAATTATCTCATGGTTGCCATACAGGTGACCTAATTTTACAACGGCTATTTATTAAGAAATGAAAATACAATACTGTTCTGATCTTCACCTGGAGTTTATACAGAATAACAAGTTTATAAAAAAACATCCGTTAAAACCTGCGGGAGATATATTGGTAATGGCCGGTGATATAGTGCCTTTTGCAATAATCGAAGAACAGCATGAATTTTTTAATTACCTGGCTGATAACTTTGAAACAACCTATTGGGTTCCCGGAAATCATGAGTATTATTATTGGGACATCAGTACAAAAAGCGGCACTATCAATGAAGCTATTCGAAGCAATGTTTTTTTAGTCAATAATCAAACGATACAAACGAATAAGGCAAGATTAATCTTTTCAACATTGTGGTCTGCTATATCAACAGATGCAGCTTTTTTTATTCAAAGGAGGATGGCTGATTTTAGTGCTATCAACTTTGGCGAAAGGGTTTTCACTCCTGATGATTATAACACACTGCATGGCCAATGCAAAAATTTTATTGAGCATGAATTAGCGATTAAAGCAGATACCGCCACCATGGTAATCACCCATCATGTTCCAACATTTTTACAGTACCCGGCAAAATATAAAAGAGATGTTTTGAATGAAGCCTTTGCAACCGAACTGCATACATTGATTGAACAGTCAGGCATTGATTACTGGTTGTATGGCCACCACCATTTTAATACGCCTGCATTTAACATTGGCAAAACCAAACTCATCACCAACCAGCTTGGCTATATTAAATTCAGGGAAAATGCAGGTTTCAAAAATGATGCAGTGATTGAGATTGTATAAACAATTGGCAAAGAATTATTTCTTTGTGTTATTGTGTTGTAAAAATTTTACCGTTACCATCAATTGACCCACATGCCGCATGGTATGTTCTGCGCCATGCACCAGCAAACCAATTACAGTTGAAGGCAACTGCTTTCGTCCCACACCTCTAAAGGCAGTAAGTATTTTTTCATCTGTATTTTTTAACTGCGCAATTGCCTCATCTACCTGCTGATTAAAACGGGTTAACAGTGCGTTGGTATCAACACCTGTTTGAGGGGCGATGTCTTCAGCATGCAATTGCTCCAGTTGATGAGCAGTCAATGCTTCGCCGCGTGCATAAGTAAATACCCTGTCCAGGACGCCGGATAAATGCTGTAAATGAAATCCAGGAGACGCAACGCCGGCGGGCCTTTCCCATAACAGGCTGTCCGGAAAATGTTGCAACAGTACGGCCAATTCTTCTCTGGCCTGCAACAGCGCATGTGCAACAGGTTGCAGTAAAGGAGGCACATCTGGTACAGGGCCCCGTTGCCAAACCTCTAAATTTTGATCTGCCATATTTTGTAAAAATTATTTTATCAATCCGAAATAAAGAGGTTATTGTGGTCCAAAAAAACAGGGTATTTTGAATTACCAAAATACCCTGTTGCAAATATATATATACTAAAAAGAAACTGTCTTTAAGAATGTGAAATGGCCATCCACTGTGGCATTCTATCTGTTATACTTTTTTTAATGCCAGATAATTTATTCACCAGTGCTGTTCTGTTATTGACATGTTCCACCCTGAAGTTTTTAGAAAGAATGGGTATAACTGGCGCAACTTTTTCAGGATGCACTTTTGATGGCCTTGCTTCTGCCTTAAGCCATTCTTTTAATTCTGCATCTTTTATACCGGCAATATTGCAGGCCTTATCAAAGTCTGTATGCATACCAAAACCTTCCAGCATGGCCGGTGCATCTTTTACTTCAGTGTAACGGATATATTTCTTTACAAAAAAATAAAGGCTGTTATTAATCGTCCGGGTATAGGCGCTGTAATAATGTTCCATACAAGTATTTTTTAAAATTTACGGTATTTACCGGTGTTTGTATTTAAGATAATTTCCCGGTTTTCAGTGCAGATAGTGGAACAAGTTAAAGTATGGTACCAATGTGCATTTCGCACTAAATCAGAAACAGCAATAACGGATGATTTTTAAACAGGATAGGAATAAATCAAAAAAAGTATAGAAGGATTTTATAAACTAATGTGCATTTGCCGTGCCAGTTATTGGCGTTCGCAAGATGTTGGACAAAATGACTGGTGTAAAGTTTAAATCTAAATTGGAATGGCTGGTTGTTAAACGGATGTTGGAGTCAGGGTACGTAGAAGCATTGTAAAACTACAGCTTTTTTTTTAATTACCAATTTTAAGTTTCAGGATACAGCGCAAACTACCTCTTTATAAAGTTCATGATGATACAAAAAGAAATTTGTATAACTGTTTAAGGGCAAAGCATATTCGCTTATCATCTTAGTATTACATTTGTTCAATAAACCATATAACATGCCTTTTATAGAATTAGAGAACCTGCCTGAAAAAGAAATTTTTCCGGGTTTTACCGCACGGGGAATCCATACAGGTACCATGAGTTTTATTTACTGGGATGTGAAGGCCGGGGCCGAAGTGCCGGAGCATCAACACCTGCACGAACAGGTGGCCAATGTATTAAAAGGCAGATTTGAATTAACGATAAATGGAGAAACAACAATTTTAGAACCCGGTACTGTCGCTGTAATTCCGTCTTATGCGGTACATAGTGGCAGGGCCATTACGGCCTGCGAATTGCTGGATGTTTTTACACCGGAAAGAGAAGATTATAAATTTTAAACATGAACCTTAACCTGATTAATAAAACTGCTCTTGTTTGCGGAGGCTCGCAAGGACTTGGACTAGCAACAGCTAAAGAACTTGCCTTACTGGGTGCAACAGTTATTATCGCAAGCCGTACAGAAAATAAATTAGTGGAAGCCCTTCAACAACTGGATAGCACCGCAGGCCAGCGACATCATTACCTGGTGACAGATCTCACTGATCCTGAAAAAGCAAAAGCCGTTGTGGAAGAATGGATGCATCAACATGGAACGATACATATCTTAATCAATAACGCAGGCGGACCGCCGTCGGGGCCTATGATTGATACTAATGCTGCAGACCTTGAAAAAGCTTTTCTGTCACATGTTGTAAGCAGTCATTTACTGGCGCAACTATTGGTGCCGGGTATGCAGCAGGCTGGATATGGGCGCATCATCAATATTGTTTCTACCGCTGTTAAACAACCCATCAATGGGCTGGGGATTTCAAATAGCATTCGGGCGGCAGTGGCCAACTGGGCAAAAACACTGGCCAATGAAATTGCCCACTCCGGCATTACGGTCAACAATGTTTTACCGGGTTACACCAATACCGACCGGTTGAAATATCTTTTTGAAAAGCAAGCCAGTAACCAAGGTTTGACGATAGCCGATATTGAAAAAAATATTGTGCACAGCATTCCGGCAAAACGCCTGGGGCAACCCGAAGAATTTGGAGCCGTCGCGGCTTTTTTATGTACGCCTGCGGCAGCTTATATCAACGGCGTAAATATCCCGGTTGACGGCGGAAGAACCGGCAGTTTGTAACCAACTGCCAAAAAACAATACAGCATATTTTAATAAACCAAGTTATTTTAAACCAGTTCTTTTATGGCATATTTATACAAACCAGATTTAAAAATTGGATGGATTGTCGGCACCCTGTTGCTCATTTTACCAGCAGCATTTTCGCAACAAAAAAGCCAGACAATTTTTACCATTAACTTAAACGACACCGTACAAAAAATCAGGAACATTGGGGCATCGGCCTGTTGGTTTGGAGAAGAGATTGGGAAGAAATGGCCGGCAGCTGAAAAGGCAGTCATCACGGAACGCCTGTTTAGCCGTGGCTTTGAAAAGAATGGTCAGCCCAAAGGCATTGGCCTTTCTGCCTTTCGATTTAATATCGGCGCCGGTACTGCCGAGCAGGGAGACAGCAGCGGGATCAGTGATCCTGCACGCCGGGTAGAGTGTTTCCTTTCGCCGCAAGGTAAATACGACTGGAGCAAACAACAGGGATACACCTGGTTGCTAAAACAGGCAAAAGAATATGGGGTAAAAGATTTGATTGCATTTGTAAACAGTCCACCTGTTCAGTTTACAAAAAACGGCCTGGGGTATAAACTACAGAAAGACTTTATAAGTAATTTAAAAGAAGATCAATATACAAACTACACTAATTTTTTAGCAACCGTCATTCAGCACTTTGATAAGATCAACTGCCATTTCAATTACATCAGCCCGGTAAACGAGCCGCAATGGGATTGGAGCGGGGAGTATGGCAAGGCAAAGCAGGAAGGATCTCCATGGACAAACGAAGAAATTTATAAAGTGGTGAAATCACTGAACAATAGTTTGCAGCAAAAAAAGTTGAGCACAAAAATAATTACTACCGAAGCTGCCATGTTATCCAATCTGTATGATTCCAACGCAAAGGCTTCCCGGCAAATTGCCCATTTTTGGAACCCCAAAAGCGATTTGTTCATTGGTAATTTAAGCCATACTACACCCTTTGTTGAAGGCCATGGATATTTTACAGATGAAGGTGATGAAAACCTGTTGGGTGCTAGAAAAAAACTGAGAGATACTTTAAAAAAATATGATCCACGCCTGGAATACTGGCAATCGGAATATTGCATGCTTGGAGATGGATATAAAGAAAAAGCCATGACTGAAAAAAGAAGTGCTATGGATTGCGCTCTTTTTTTAGCGAAAGTAATTCACCAGGATTTTACAGCAGGCAATGCTACTGCCTGGCATTATTGGAATGCTTTTGAACCGGGCGCTGCCGACAGCAATACAAGGTATTACCTGATAGCACTGAAAGAACCAAAAGATACAACTGCAAAGCTGTATAGCGTAACCAAAAACTTATGGGCGCTGGGGCATTACAGTTTATTTGTGCGCCCGGGCATGTACCGGCTGCAAACCAGTCGAAGTGATGGTTTAAGCGATATTGCCGCTGCACAGCAGGTAATGGTATCTTCCTTTAAAGATGCTAAAACATTGGTGGTAAATGTGATCAATTATACGATAGAAAACACCATTGCCGGTTTCGCATTGCAGGGTTTACCAAAGGCTGCAAAACCAAGGTTGATCAAACGGTATATAACATCAGCGGGTGCCGGAGAAGATATGATGCCCTACCCCGTTGCAAACACAGCAGATGAAAAATCGGCCAATAGCTATGACATTATATTGCCGGCCAGGTCAATCACTACTCTCTTATTTTCTTTATAGTTAATGTCCGTACTTTAAGGTAAATAAAACCAGCCTAGATTTATGGCATGTGAAGTGATGTAAAAAAACCAAAACAAATTTTGATGATTGAGAAGGATATAAACGGGGAGAAAACGGTAGATGTTATTTTAATTGGTGCCGGTATTATGAGCGCTACCCTGGGAATGATGATAAAAGAATTGATGCCGCAAGCCAGCATTGAAATTTTTGAAAGGCTGGATATGGTGGCCGGAGAAAGTTCAGATGCATGGAACAATGCAGGTACGGGTCATGCAGCCTTATGCGAATTGAATTATACACCCGAAAAAGAAGACGGCACCATCGATTGCAAAAAGGCCCTCGCCATCAACGAAGCGTTTGATATCAGCCGGCAGTTTTGGTCCTGGATGGTAGAACAGCAAATCATCCAACCCGGGTTTATAAACAGTGTACCGCACATGAGTTTTGTATGGGGCGAAGACAATGTTACTTATCTTAAAAAAAGATACGAAGCACTTACGCAATATCATCCCTATAAAAAAATGCAGTATAGTGAAGATGCTGCTCAACTAAAAAAATGGATGCCGCTTGTAATGGAAGGCAGAGAGCCTTCGCAAAAAATAGCGGCTACCTATATGGACATCGGCACCGATGTAAATTTTGGCGAGCTCACCCGTGCTATGATTACGCACCTGCAACAGCGGGATAATGTAACCCTGCACCTGAAGCATGAAGTACGGGATATTGAAAGGGCCGAAAACGATCAATGGCGTATTTCTGTAAAAGACCTGGCTACAAAAGATTCACGTGAACTGAATGCCAAATTTGTTTTTATTGGCGCAGGCGGCGGCTCGTTGTGGTTGCTGGAAAAGTCGGGTATACCTGAAGGCAAAGGTTTTGGAGGTTTTCCGGTGGGTGGGCAATGGCTGCGTTGTACCAATGACGCTGTGATTGAAAGACACGGAGCAAAAGTGTATGGTAAAGCGCCGGAAGGAGCACCGCCCATGTCGGTACCGCATTTGGATACTCGCCTGATTGAAGGAAAAAAAGCATTGTTGTTCGGACCCTATGCCGGTTTCAGCACCAAGTTTTTAAAGAATGGATCTTATCTTGATCTGCCCCTGTCGGTTAAGTTCAGCAACATAGTGCCGATGATTTCGGTGGGCCTAAAAAATATTCCTTTAACAAGATATCTTATCCACGAAGTATTACAAACACCGGAAGATAAATTAAAATCACTCCAACAGTTTTTACCTGAAGCGAAGCTGGAAGACTGGGATTTGGAAATTGCAGGTCAGCGGGTACAGGTAATAAAAAAAGATAAGGAAGAAGGGGGTGTACTGGAGTTTGGAACTGAAGTAGTGGCAGCTGCTGATGGCTCCCTGGCTGCGCTGTTGGGTGCTTCGCCGGGAGCATCTACATCGGTGTCTATTATGCTTGGTTTAATTGAACGTTGTTTTCCGGAGAAAATAAAATCATCCGAATGGCAATCAATCATCAAAAAAATGATACCCTCTTATGGTAGTTCACTGGTAACAAATCCGGACCTCTGTGATGCCATCAGGGCAAAAACAAGTGCTGTATTGGGATTGGTAAATTAAAGCAGTTTAAAAGCCATCCAAACAATATTATATTACTGTGTTATTTTGCAAGGCTAAAATTTTCTGAATAAAAAATCTTGAATAATCCTCAATACACAACCAACGTTTTAATTGCAGGTGCAGGGCCCGGCGGAGCAAGCACTTCTATTTTTCTTACAAAGGAAAAAATCAACCACATTATTATTGACAAAGCTATTTTTCCGAGAGATAAAATTTGTGGCGATGCATTAAGTGGCAAATCTGTCGGCATGTTAAAACGCATTACACCCGCCTGGCAGGATTATTTTTTAGCAGATAAAAACAAAGCCATTGTTTGCACCGGCATCCAATTTATTGCGCCCAGTAATGCCACACTCAATGTGCCTTTTTTACTAAATGATACCGGCCGGCAAGACCCGCCGGGCTTTGTAAGCAAGCGCATTGATTTTGATAATACGCTGGCAGGTTTAATTAAAAGTCCATACGCTACATGGTTTACTGAAACAATACTTGAAGACATCGAAGAACAGGAAGGTGGTTTACTCGTAACCGTAAAACAGGGCAACGAACGTAAACAGATATTTACCAAAATGATTGTGGGTGCCGAAGGCAGGGGTAGCATCGTGGCGAAAAAAATGGCCAATCAAAAAATGGAGCCTGAACATTACAGTGCAGGTATTCGTGGCTATTATAAAAACGTAGGCGGGCTGCATGCCAAAAATTATATTGAGCTGCATTTTTTAAAAGAATTTCAGCCAGGTTATTTATGGATTTTTCCATTGGCAAACGGTGCCGCCAATGTGGGTGTGGGCATGCTCAGCAAAAACATTTCACTGAAAAAAGTTAACCTGAAACAATTGATGCTGGATGCCATTCAAACACATCCCAATTTAAAAGACCGGTTTAAAAATGCAACGCTGGAAGGAGCCATTGAAGGCTGGGGCTTGCCCCTTGGCTCTAAAAAAAGAACACTTAGCGGCAACCGCTTTTTATTAACCGGCGACGCAGCATCACTGATAGATCCGTTTACAGGAGAAGGTATCGGCAATGCAATGGTTTCTGGTTTGGTGGCGTCTAGAGAAATAAAAAAAGCAATAGCCGCAAATGACTTTTCCGCAGCCTTTTTACAGCAATACGACGAAGTCATTTATAAAAAATTATGGGCAGAGCTGAAGCTAAGCCATTACCTGCAAATACTTTCCAGCAAACCCCGCCTGTTTAATTTTGTAATCGGCAAAGCCAGTCGCAGTAAAGAGTTAAGAGAAACGATTAGTTGTATGTTTGAGAATGTAGATATCAGAAAAAAATTTATGAACCCACTATTTTACTTAAAGATTTTATTCAACCGATAGTCGTGTATTAATGAATTGATTTTGGATCTACAACCACATACTTGATTGCTTCCCCAGACTTCTCCATTGAATAAGAATAGCTGATGCGCAACAGCCCGTCAGCAGTTTGTATTAAACAGGGATAAGAAAAACTACCTTTTCCTTTTGCTTCATTCTCCAGCGTTCTTTTCCACTTCCAGCTGGCGCCTTCATCATCCGATAAATAAAGGCTTAATCTGTAGCGGCCATCATCTTCATCACAACCTACAAATGCCCAGCGGCCATCTTTCATTGCTATCAGTTCAACACTTGCTGTGTTAGGAATGGTAGTTTTTTTTGCGGCACTCCAGCTTTGACCATTATCTGCCGATTCACTTGTTTGTACCCTTGGCGGGTCATCTCCATTATCTCTCATAAAAGCAACGATATTGCCATTCTTTTTTTGCACGAGGGCCGGCTGTACATTACCTCTTCCAACAATAGGAAGACTTGCATGCCATGTATCGCCGTTATCATCAGAAATAGCAACCAGCGACATGTTATAGCCATCTGAGTATAATGGCAATAGTATTCTACCTTCGGCAAGCCGCAAAGGTTTTATTCTTGTCATCCAGCCAGTACTTCTTTTTGCCAGGTCCTTACTGGCGTCTATTATCATGTTATCGTAAGAAGGAGCATAAGCACCAGAGCCTCCGATGTTGGGGGTGAGCTGTTTAAATTTGATGGCGGTTTCTGTTGCGAAACTATCCTTTGGGGCAAGCAATATATTGTCCTGCCAGTTCCATACCGGCGCTCCGCTGTTATTGTAGTCAATAGCTGTACGAAATCTCAGAACAGAGCATTCCCATCGATGAGCCTGTACGGCAATCCAAACCAAAAACAACTTGTTGTTGCTGTTGAGAAACAATACCGGGTTACAATCCGGTAAGCCGTAGGTATCTGCCATTTCAAACGGTGCTGACCATACAGTTGATCCTTTTTTTAACCGTGCGCCCATAATTTTTACATCGTCTGCAGTTCGTTCGCCACTTCCCTGGAACCATGCCGCCAGTATGTCCCCATTGGGCAAAGCAACAATGCTGCTGCCATGCGTATGCTGCGGTTGCGTGGGAAAAATCAAGCTTTCAAAAACAGGCAATACTTTTTCTGTTGCAGGTTGTGCCAGCAGGGCATTGGATATAAAACTGCCGGCAAAGCAAATTACAAGTAATCGTTTCATTTGATATGTGTAAGTTAAAAAGGGTTATTTTTTATTGGATGAGTCTGGTAAAAATTCGGTGTAACTATTTATTAAAATAAAAATCAGGCTGGGTTTTATCAGGATGATTTATATTTAATGCCAGATCATAAATATATACTTTTTCTTGTCTTATACCATTAAATATGAATAGCATGAACAACGATGAAAAGAAATTTGTTCCGGTGATGATTACACCTTTTAACCTGAAGGCAACCGTTGATATGGATGCTTTAAACAGCCTGGTTGATTTTTACCTGGCGGCAGGGGTGAAAGGTTTTTTTGCGAATTGTTTAAGCAGTGAAATGTTTAGCATCAGTGAAGATGAAAGGCTGGAAATTACCAAGCATATTGTTAAGTATGTAAATGGAAAGGTGCCCGTAGTAGCTACCGGATCTTTTGGATTGACAATTGAAGACAAGGCAAAGTTTACAAAAAAAATATACTATACCGGTATCGACGCGGCCATCATGATTACCGGACATTTTGCCAATGTAGAAGACGGTGATGATGTGTTGCTGCGCAATTTTGAAAAAATGTTTGATCTCACCGGTAACATTCCTTTGGGCATGTATGAATGCCCTGCGCCGTACAAAAGAATTATTTCAGCGGATGTTTTCAAACAACTGTTAAGTTTTAACCGGCTGGTTTATCATAAGGATACTTCTATAGAACACGCACAGGTAAAAGCAAAGCTGGATGTGCTGAAATCGGTTGGAAATAATAACCTGGAGTTTTACGATGCGCATTCACCCAATGCCATGTTCTCATTGCAAGCCGGTGCTAAAGGTATGTCATCTATTTCCGGTAATTTTTATCCTGAAATATTGGTTTGGATGTGTAACAATGCTACCAACCCCGACAAGCAGGAGGACGTAAAATGGCTGCAATCTGAAATCACCAGGGTAGACCCTTTAATTCACCAGGCATACCCTATGAGTGCAAAATATTTTTTACAAAAAAGAGGTTTGCCCATCCGTACCATCAGCAGAACATTTGCATTGGAATTAACTCCTGATCAAAAGAAAACACTGGATGACATCTATACCAGCTTTCTTGGCTGGTGCCACCGCCTGGGCATACAGCCAGTTATTTAATTCCTTTGCAGAACTACGATTGCCAATAAGCTATTATGAAACATTTACCGGTTGCGGACCTCGCCATTATTGCCTTGTATATGCTGGCCATGATATTGACCGGTGTTTGGTTTTCGAAAAAGAATAAAAACCCGGACCAGTTTACAAAAGCTTCAGGCCAGATTCCACAATGGGCCGTTGGCATTTCTATCTATGCCACTTTTTTAAGCAGCAATACTTTTTTAGGCGTACCAGGAAAAGCATTTGGTACCAACTGGAATGCTTTTGTTTTTAGTTTATCGATGCCTTTTGCAGCCTGGATTGCGGCAAAATATTTTATTCCTTTTTACAGAAACAGTGGCGAAGTATCAGCCTATACTCACCTGGAGAAACGCTTCGGTGCCTGGGCCAGAACTTATGCAGTAGTTTGTTTTCTGCTGACGCAGCTGGCACGCATGGGCTCTGTGTTTTTTGGTATAGCGCTTAGCCTGCAGGCCATGACGGGATATTCCATGCAAAGCATCATGGTTGTAATGGGTATCATAATTATAATTTATACCGTGTTGGGTGGAATGGAAGCCGTGATCTGGACCGAAGTTGCCCAAGGTATTATCAAGACATTTGGAGCTATCATTATTTTATATTTTATCATCAGCAAAATGCCGGGTGGTGTGGATCATATCATGGCCATTGGTAAAGCAGATGGTAAATTCAGCCTGGGCAGTTTTAAACCGGATTTTACTACCTCCACCTTCTGGGTGATTTTCTTTTACGGCATTTTTATCAACCTGAATAATTTTGGAATGGACCAGAACTACATTCAGCGTTATCAGGCAACCAGTTCCGGTAAAGAAGCTGCTAAATCGTTGTGGCTTTGTGTTAAAATATACCTGCCCGCTTCATTTCTGTTTTTTGTAATCGGGTCTTCGCTGTATGCCTGGTACCAGGTGCACCCGGAGATGCTGAATGCCATCAAGCTAAGGGCAGCAGCAGAACGCTTGCCTTCCGGGGCTTCGGTAACCGAAATGGGAGCCGTGGCCAACACGTTGCTACCAGCCGATTACGGTGATAAAGTATTGCCTGATTTTATGGTAAATGTATTACCGGTTGGTATCGTCGGCATTATTGTTTCAGCAATACTTTCCGCAGCGATGAGCACCATCAGCTCGGGAATGAATGCCTGCGCTACTGTGTTTACGTTTGATATTTACAAGCGCTATATAAAACATGACATTAGCCAGCGTCAAACCATGACGTTGCTTTTTACTTCCACATTTGTGATAGGCGTTCTGTCTATCATAACCGGTATTGCGATGATTGGGGTTAAAAGCATACTGGATGTGTGGTGGCAACTGTCTGGTATTTTTGCGGCTGGTATGCTGGGGCTTTTTTTACTGGGTATCGCCAGCCGTGCAAAAAATGCAGAAGCTATAATAGCCGTTATTATTGGGGTATTGGTAATTGCCTGGATGACATTTCCTTCCTTAATTCCGGAAAATTTGGCCGGCATCCGAAGCAGCTTTCATACCAATATGGTAATTGTAATTGGCACACTCACCATATTTTTAACAGGCACCGTTTTTTCTTTGCTAAAGGGCAACCGCAAAAATGTTAGCCTTGAAGTGAATGATATCTAGCCAACCCTTCAATAGGCGTCCGTATAATTCCACCCGGCTTCATGCCGTACAGGGTTGCCACTGCGGATAAAATATCTTTAAAAGCATACCCAACAGATCCGGTGCAATTAAAACTATACTGCCTGTAGTTGGGGTATTTGGTCACAAGCGTTTCAAAAAAATCAATGAAAGCATTTTTCACCAGCTGGTTGGTGTATTCTTTATCAGCTGTGCTAACAGAGATAAACTGCACAAAGCCGGCACAATAACGGTTGGGAAGTTTTTCCGAATATACCCGGTCCATAATTTGTTCTCTTTTAAGGCCGTAGGCGGCAAAAAAATCAGCCCTTACCGCAGCAGGCATATACTCCCGGATATAGTCGCCCAGCAATTGCCTGCCGATGTAAAATCCACTGCCTTCATCTCCCAGTAAATAACCCAGTGAATCTATATTGGCAGTGATGGCGCTTCCGTCATACAGGCAACTATTGGTACCGGTTCCCAATATAGCAGCAAAGCCTGGCTGATCATGCAATACAGCTCTTGCAGAACCTAACAAATCAAGACCCACAGCAAGGGTCGCTGTTGGAAAAACCTTTTGCAGGGCGTCTTTGATAATGTGCGTCTTATCTTCAAAACAACCGGCACCGTAAAAATAAATATGGCTGATCTGCAATGGGGGTATGACGGATGGCAAACCTAAAGAAAGTGACTGAGCAATGTAACTGCTGTTTACAAAATAAGGATTATAACCTTCGGTATTAAAAAAAGAGAGACCTGCTTTTTCATTTATCAGGCACCAGCTTGTTTTGGTTGAACCGCTGTCAGCAACAAGTATCATTTGGAATTTTTTATTGGTAATCCGATTTTATGACCCGCCATGGCATAATAAAAAATGCACAGGTAGCAGGGAAGTAACATGGCGTACGCGTGTTGCGGTGAGTAATGACCCGCCAGCCATCCGTACAATAAAGGCAACAGCGCACCTCCGCCTACAGCCGCTATCAAAAGTGAAGAGCCAGTTTTTGTAAAGCGTCCGAGGCCATTAATGGCGAGCGGCCAGATGGATGGCCAAACCAGCGAATTTGCCAGCCCCAGCAAAGCAATGAAAGCAACAGAAATATACCCACTGGTTAAAAGGGCAAAGCACGAAAAAATGAGCCCCAGCAAAGAAGATATTTTTAACACCCATACCTGCGAAATATATTTAGGTATAATGATAATGCCTATCACATAACCTAGCAACATAAAACCAAGCGTACAGCTGGTAAAGAATTTGGCGGTGGAAAGTGGAATGCCCTGCGAGGGACCGTAATTAATAATGGAATCCCCTGCAATTACTTCTACCCCCACGTATAAAAACAGTGTAGCAACACCTAACAGCAAATGCGGAAATTGAAGGATACTTGTTTTGTTAAGATTGGCAATACCTACCGCTTCATCCCCTTCATCAGTATCCAGTTCCGGCAGGCCGGATAAATGCACCAGTATGGCCAGCACTACCAGCACAACAGCTATTACCAGGTAGGGCACTACCACGCGATGAGCAAGCATATTTAAGACGTCATTTTTTTGGTTTGCCGTCATCCCGGCGAGGCGTGCCGTTATGCCATCTGCATCCTGTAAGATAATGGCGCCCAGTATAAGTGGGGCAATTACACCCGCTGTGCCATTGCAGATGCCCATAATGCTGATACGCCGTGCGGCACTTTCCATCGGGCCCAAAATAGTAATGTATGGATTGGAAGCGGTTTGCAAAATAGCCAGCCCGGCTCCCTGTATAAATAAACCGGTAAGAAATGAAATATAAGATCTTGATAAGGCAGCAGGAATAAACAATGCTGCACCAACAGCCATCAGCAGCAGCCCCAGCGTCATGCCTTTTTTATATCCTGTCCTTTGCAACAATGCCGCCGCCGGAATGGCCATTACCATGTAAGAAATATAAAAGGAAAAGGCTACCAGGTAAGAAGCCACGCTGTTTAACTGGCAGGCTATTTTAAGATAGGGGATTAACACGGAGCCGATCCAGGTTAAAAAACCAAATACAAAAAACAAGGTGCCGATTATAAAAATTGGTTTTTTGATGCGCATAGTCAACAAGCTTTTCGGCAATCAATAAAGTAGTCTATTTCTGAAGATTCATATTGAACTGATCCATGGCTTTTTTTACGCTGCCGTTTGCAAGCAACAGCGATTCGGCTTCGGCATAATCTGCTATGCCCACTTTCTGCATCAGCATTTTTACTGCACGGTCAGTTATTTTTTTATTAATCAGTTGTACGTGCACCATCTGGTTATCTTCTACCCTGCCAAGCTGAATCATCACCGTTGTACTGATGATGTCGAAAATTATTTTTTGTGCGGTACCACATTTCATGCGGGTGCTGCCGGTAATCACCTCAGGACCAGTGATTACCTCTACCGGGTAATCGGCATGCTGACTAATGGACGAATCAGGATTGCTAACGATACACCCGGTGGTGATGTTATTTTTGCGGCAGGCTTCTAATGCACCCAGTACGAAAGGAGTTGTGCCGCTTGCCGATATGCCCAATACAATATCTTTTGAGTTTACTTCTTCCTGCAGTAATTTTTCCCATCCTTCATTATAGTTGTCTTCCATTTCTTCCCTTGCTTCAATCAATCGTTCGATACCGCCTGCAAGCACAATATTTACGATACCTTTTTCTATCCCAAAGGTGGTAGGTAATTCAATCACATCTAACACCGCAAGCCTTCCCCCGCTTCCGGCACCAAGGTAAAATAGCCTGCCCCCGGCTTTTAATTTATCTGTAATGGCCTGTATCAGCTTGTTTAATTGAGGAAGGACTTTTTCTATTGCACCAGTAACGGTTCCGTTTTCATTATTAATTAATTCCGTAATCTCTTTGATGCTTTTATTTTCCAGGTGTCTGTGTTGGGATGGCTGCTCAGTAATAGGGACCATAAATTATGTTTATGTTAGTTTTGCGGTTTTTTTCCTGTTTTTTTTGTAAAAGTATGTAGATTCACGCAAAATTAGTAGTTTTATCAAAACGATTACTGTCAACTGCATGTTAAAGGAAGAACGCCATAAAATTATTTTGCGGGAAGTGAACCTACATAATAAGGTGCTTACCAGCGACTTAAGTGAATTATTGGACGTGTCCGAAGATACCATTCGCAGAGATTTAAATGAATTGGACGAATTGGAAATGATTTTAAAAGTGCACGGAGGTGCAATGAGTAAAACCTTCCATTATCCTTTTAACGGTCAAAATCCGGTATATGCCCTGGAGGCAAAAAAGCTGATTGCACAAAAAGCGATCACACTTTTTAAAAAAGACATGCTGATTTTGATAGAAGGCGGAACAACCATAATGGAAATCGCCAAACAAATACCAACAGATTTACACGCCACTTTTTTAACCGTATGTCCCCAGGTTGCGCTGGCATTGGCCGAACATGAAAACATCGATGTAATCACTATTGGTGGCAGGCTCGCCAAAAATGCGAATATACATACCGGCGCTAGTGTAATAAACGAACTGGCCGGTATAAAAACGGATTTGTGTATAATCGGTACAAACGGTATTTCGGTAGAAGATGGATTGACCGATTCAGACTGGGAAGTAGTGCAGGTGATGAAGGCCATGATCAGGTCAGCCAAAAAAACAGCAACGGTTTGTATTGCTGAAAAATTCAACACCGTTCAAAAAATAAAAATTGCGGATTTAACAGATGTGGATTATGTGATTACAGAGCTAGATGTCAATAATCCCATGTTGGATATATACAGGGGAGAGGGTAAGCCAGAATTGATGTAACCCTGGTTCAGCCAGTAAAAAGATCATTGTTTAACCATATCAATAACCAATAAACGGAAAAGAAAACAAGTCCGATTTCATAACTGCAAACAAAACCAAACATGAGAAAGAAAATTTCGCTCACCCCCATATTACAATGGCTGATATTGCTGGGGTTTACGTTTTTTACAAATACCCTTGTCCTGGCTCAGAAAGAACACATAGTGAAGGGTAAGGTATCCGACGCCAATGGTCCGCTTGTGGGAGCAACCATTTCCGAAAAAGGCGGCAAAGCCACAACTATGTCTGATGCATCAGGCGTTTTTGAAATACCTGTTTCGGGATCAGCCGCCACTCTGGTAGTTTCTTACGTAGGCTACAACAACTCCGAAATTAAAGTGAAGGGACAAACATTTATCAATGCAGTATTGGAAAGTACCAATGCCAATACATTGTCGGGAGTGGTAGTAACCGCCCTCGGTATCACCAGAACAAAAAAATCACTGGGCTATGATGTAGGCCAGATAAGCGGAGAAGATATGAACCGGGTTACGCAAACCAATGTGCTCAATGCAATGGCCGGAAAAGTTTCCGGTGTAACAGTCAGTTCAACAGGCGCTTCACCAACCTCATCCGTTAGTGTTGTAATCCGGGGAACCCGTTCTTTAAACAGCGATAATCAGCCATTGTTTGTTATTGATGGTGTGCCGGTAAAAAATTCGCTCAGTAATATTGGTACTAATACTGGTAACAGTAATGATGTTGATTATGGCAATACCATTTCTGATTTAAACCCCAATGACATAGAAAATGTATCTGTGTTGAAAGGACCAAGCGCCGCGGCTTTGTATGGGTCAAGAGCCGGTAACGGCGTTATATTGATTACCACCAAATCTGGCAAAAAGCAAAAGGGCTCGGGTGTTACATTTAGTTCTGCTACAGAAGTTGCAACACCATACCATTACCTGCCATTGAATCAGTCTTACACGATAGGTACCGATCCTTATACAGAACCCAATGGTTTCAATAGCTGGAACGGCGTGTTGGTTGACATGGCCGGAACTGACACTTACCGCTTTGGTACGCCGTTGAACAAAGGCTTGAAAGCCATACAGTGGAACAGCCCGAAAGACGCCAGCGGAAACTATATTCCATTGCCAATGGTTAGTCATAACAACCTGCAAAATTTTGTTGAAACCGGCATCACCAGCACCAACAGTCTTTCTGTTGAAAATGCTACTGATAAAGACAATTACCGTTTTTCTTATTCCAATACTACCAACAAGGGCATCATACCAACTACTGGCGTGGTGAAACATAACCTGTCGTTGAATGTAGAGCATAAAATCAGCAACGCATTAAAGATATCTTCTGTCATCAATTACGGCAGGTCAAGTTCTGATAATGTTGTTGCGGGTAATGATGGCGTTTTAAAATATGTTGCTTATTTATCACCTAGCGTTGATATAAGGGATATGAAAAATTTCTGGTTAACACCAGGCATTCAGCAAAGAAAAGTATTGCCCCCGGTTGGGGTTGACCAAAGCCCGGATGTATTGGATCCTGCTGATAATGGCGACGACAATCCTTATTTTTATTTGCACCAGGTTAAAAACAGTTTTGTAAGAAACCATTTGTTTGGAAATGTAAAATTGAGTTACCAGTTAAATCCGCATATCAGTACGTTTGTTCGCTACTCCCAGGATATGTTTTATGAAAACAGGGAAACAAAAATTTCCAAAAGTTTCAACGACGAAATAAATGGTTATTATTCGCTCACAAATATTTATAACACAGAAAGCAATACTGATTTTCTTGCCACTTACACCAATACGTTTCAAAACAAGTTTGATCTGTCAACTTCTGTGGGAGGAAACATATTATACACATATGGCTCCAACCTGTTAACTAATTCTGCCCATGGCGGCGGCATTATCGCACCTGAATATTTTAACGTGTCCAATATTTCCCAAACAAATATCAGGTATGGTTCAGGCTATAGCCAAAAAGCTGTTTACAGTGCGTATGCTACAGCATCTTTGGGATACAAAAGCATGGCCTACCTTGATCTGACAGGCCGCAACGACTGGTCAAGTACATTACCTGCCGGTCAAAATTCTTACTTCTATCCTTCTGCTTCACTCAGTTTGCTGTTGAACAAAATGTTCAATATGGGCAACAGCATCAGCCTGTTTAAAATAAGAGGCGGATGGGCCAGTGTGGGTAAAGACACGGATCCTTATAACCTGTATGGTACTGTTGGTGTGGGAAGTTTTGGTGGGATTATTACCCAGGGAACATCTTCTACCTTGAAAAACCCGAACCTGAAACCGGAAAAAGCGGTGTCTACAGAATTGGGCCTTGAATTGAACCTGTATAAAAACCGCCTTCGTTTTGAAGGAACAGTATACCGTTCTGATAACAGCAACCAGGTATTATCTATCTCTACACCCGGATCATCCGGATACAGTGGCAGACAAATTAATGCAGGTTTGGTTCGCAGCCAGGGTATTGAATTAAGATTAGCCGGTACCATCATTGCCAATAAAGACTGGACATGGGACATGGCTGTTAACTATACCAAAAATGACGCGTATGTTATGTCATTGGCAAACGGTGTAAATTATTTCTCTTTCTGGCAGGATGGACGTAGCGGATCATGGACTTATGCCAAAGGTCAGCCAATACCGAACATGTTTGATGCCAACGGAAAACAGGTAATCAGCGATGGTAAACTGGGCCAGTTGTGGGATAACCAGCTAGCAACCGTTACAGATAAAACATCCAAATATTATGGCTGGCCTTTACTGGATAATGATGGATTTATTCAAACTGTAGGCAATGGCGATTTTCAACACAAAACTGTGGTAGGTAATTTCAATCCCAAGTTATTACTGGGCATACAAACATCTGTAAGCTGGAAAAGCCTCACCCTGAGCGCCAGTATTGACACCCGCTGGGGCGGCACTTTCTTTTCTCAAACCTACCGTTACCTGGGATCGGATGCAGCAATGGCCCGCCAGGAAAATATGGGTATCCCCATTCCTGCATCTGCCAAAGGCGATATACCAGGTTACCTCAAAGCAAATCCCGGTGCCAATATTATTGTCAGCGGTAATCTTGCTCAATTTCACCTGGTGGGCGGACCAACAACTGAGTTAGGTGGCTTCCCCTTTACCAATAACGGTATTACTATTAATGACGGAGCGTTTTATCCCGGTGTATATGAAGATGGCAATGGCGGATATATAGAAAATCTCGGTGATCCTGCAACAACAAAATATGATATCTATGAGGATGCAGTTACCGGTGGCTGGAACTTTGCAAGAATGAGCATGTTTGATGCGTCTTATATTAAGTTAAGAGAACTGACTTTAACTACGCAATTGCCCAAACGTTGGTCAGATGCTTTAAAACTGCAGGGAATATCGCTTGGTGTTTATACACGCAACATCATCATCTGGACAAAAGCCAAAGCTGGTGTGGATCCGGAAATGGCCTACCAGTTTCAAAAAGGTCGCCAGGGCAATGGTTCGCAGTTCAGGCAAGGTATAGAAAGGTACAATATCACTCCATGGACAATACCGGTTGGTGTAAAACTGAGTGTACATTTTTAAATCCCGGCTTCAATAACCTTATCTAATTTGTAATATCAAAAAAATGAAAAAAATGAAAAGCGCAAAAAAAGTAGTTCTGGTTATGTGCGTTTTCTTTGCAATAATCACGCTGGGCAATTCATGTAAAAAGTTTGATGTGCTCAACACCGATCCCAACTCTATTACACCTTCAGTCGCCTCACCGGATTACCTAATGGCAAATGTGCTTACGCAATCAGCCATGTGGTACGGAAACTACGGTTCCGGAATATTTTCCGGCGCCATGCAGCAAACTTACCAGGATGCATTTGGCAATACGTTTAGTGGTTACCAGTGGGGTCCAGAATCATGGGCAGGTAATTATTCGATATTAAGAGACAATAAACTGTTGCTGCAAAAAGCGCAGACCAACGACTGGAAATTTCACCAGGGAGTGGCGTTAACCATGAGGGCTTTTAACTTTGGTAATATCGCTGATGTTTGGGGAGATGCACCAGATTCTATGGCACTGAACGGCGACCAAAACGGAAGCGAAAATCTATATCCTGCTTTTGATTCACAGGAAGCAATTTATGCACGTGTAATTGCAGATCTGCAGGCGGCCGTTCCGCTGCTGGATGGCAGTACAACTGATCATCCTGAAATTACGGGTGTCACCATGTCTTCGGATGTTTTTTATGGAGGTGATCCTGCAAAATGGCAAAAGCTGGCCTATTCACTCTTACTACGATATTACATGCGGGTATCTTCTAAAATGGATGTAAAAGCAAATGTTGAAGCCATTGCGTCTAAAGTAATAGCAGATAATGACGGCAGTTGGGTAATGCCTTTACCAGGCGCAGACCAGGGAACGTCTTACCAGTTTTGTTCAAAGTTCAATGGCCCTTCCGGCTATAACAGAAACAAAATGTGCGGTACGTTGACAATGAAACTAAAAGCGTTAAAAGATCCACGGATTGTGATAATGGCCGAACCTGTTGTAACCCGGTCAGTAGTAGATGCAGCTAAATTTGCACCCGGCGATAATACAACTTTGCTGAACGTAGTCAATGGCATACGTTATATTAACCCTGCCGCCGCCGCCGCTTCTAAATTTAAACAGTTTGATACAGCGACTTATGCGCAGGACAGGCCATACGGTGCGGTTGCAGCCAGTATCTACAGTTTGTACGATACTTCAGCAAGGTATGTGGGAATTCCGATCAGCTACAGCAATTTCGATTTTGAATACAATATCAACGGAACCGGCACGCAGTCTACTTCTTTAAATGATTATGTGTCTTACCTGAGAAGAGATATTTACGATAACCCAACCGGTGATTTGCTCAATCAAAAACTGTTAACCTACAGTGAAGTATGTTTTGATTTAGCGGAAGCTGCGTTAAAAGGATGGAATGTAAATGGTACCGCAGAAGATTGGTATAACAAAGGCGTACAGGCAAGTTTTGATACATGGAAAGTTTTCAGCGACTACCAGTCAGATGTAAATGATTATTATGGCTGCGTAAAAGATTTCGCCAGCTATATCGCACAGCCATCAGTTAAGTTCAATAATACACTGCAAAGAATTATAGAACAAAAATGGATTGCTTCGTGGCAGGCTTGTAACGAAGCATTTATGGATTGGAGAAGAACTGGTTACCCCACACTCAACGTAGGATGGGCTTCGTACCGGGGCGCTATCCCACTTCGTTTTGCGTACGACAATACAGAACTGCAAAACAATGCAGCCAATGGTGATGCGGCAATAGCCAAATTAAAACCATCTTCTTACGTAGGTACAGACGGCAACAATAGCTCCTGGTCAAAATTCTGGTTGGTTGACGGAACTGGTAAGCCCTGGTAAATGAAGTACAGCGCTTACACCATAAGGCAGAAAGGAGCTTTGTCAGCTATCGCGGTTATTTTTAGCCTGTTGTGTTATGGCCAGGTAAATAACACCTATAATTTGATGCCGGCACCTTTTGCAATACAGGCGGCAACAACCGGCAGGATCGCAATTGATCAGCAATTTCGGGTTGCAATATCCGGCACCGCCAACGACCGGATATATGCAGAAGCCAGCCGGTTTGTAAGACGGCTGAGTAACAAAACAGGTATTTTCCTGGATAAACAGGAATTTGTAACGCGGCAGCAGGATAAGTCAACAGCAACCTTGCTTGTTACTATACAACGCAACGGATTGCTGAAACTGGGGGAAGATGAAAGTTATGTAATTGAAACCAGTGGACGGCAAGTGCTTGTTACCGCTGTCACTGATTTGGGCGCCATTCATGCATTGGAAACTTTAATACAATTGGTTAGTACAGATGCTGCCGGATATTACATTCCGGCAGTGTCTGTTAAAGACCATCCCCGTTTTGCCTGGCGTGGTTTATTGCTGGATGTGGCCCTGCATTTTATGCCAGTGGAGGTGGTAAAAAGAACGCTGGATGGAATGGCTGCGGTCAAGATGAATGTACTGCACCTGCACCTTTGCAACGACCAGGGATTCAGAGTGGAGTCAAAAGTTTTTCCCCGGTTGCAGCAGGTAGCTTCCGATGGTATTTATTACACACAGGAAGATATCAAAACCATTGTAAAATATGCAGCACAAAGAGGCATTCGTGTGGTGCCGGAATTTGTTGTGCCGGCGCATACCACGGCCATATTAACGGCCTATCCTGAACTGGCAAGCGTTAATAGAACCTACTCATTACAAAGATATTTTGGCGTATTTGATCCGGTGCTGGACCCTACCAACGAAAAAGTATACCCGTTTTTAGAGAAACTGTTTACGGAAATGGCCTTCCTTTTTCCGGATGAATATTTTCATATTGGCGGCGATGAAAACACGGGTAAAGATTGGGAAGCGGTGCCGCACATCAAAAAATTTATGCAGACACATGGCATGAAAACGACCATGGATTTACAGACTTATTTTAATCAGCGCTTACTGCCCATCATTCGCAAAGCCGGTAAAAAAATGATGGGGTGGGACGAGGTGTTTCATCCGGGTTTGCCAAAGGAAATTTTCATTCAATCGTGGCGGGGAAACGAAAGTTTTTATAGTTCAGTAAAGCAGGGATATAAAGCCATTCTTTCTTATGGTTATTATATTGATTTGATGCAACCAGCTTCTTATCACTACCAGAATGATCCCATACCGGATAGCGTGAAGCTGACACCGGACGAAAAGAAATTGATTCTGGGAGGTGAGGCAACTATGTGGAGCGAATTGATAACACCAACAACAGTTGACTCAAGAATATGGCCAAGAACTGCTGCTATTGCGGAAAGATTATGGTCTCCTAAAGCAGTCAGCGACACTGATGATATGTACAGGCGGCTGGATATTGTAAGCCTGCATCTTGAATCGCTCGGACTGCAACACCTGACTTATAAACCGGCAATGATGCGGCAGCTTTGCAATGGAAATAATATTAAGGCACTGGAGGTTTTGGTAAGTGTGCTGGAGCCCTTAAAAATATACGATCGCAACGAAGGCGATACGATGTACACGGTATTTTCTCCCTTTACAAAAATTGCTGATGTCGCTACGCCTGATCAGCCGTTACCAAGGATATTTAATAAATCCGTGCAGCAATTTTTAATGAATTCATCCGCAGGTAAGGAAAAAAAAATTACGAACCAATTGATCCTCTGGAAAGAAAATGACGCAGCATTTAAACAGCTGCTTGCGAACTCGCCGGTATTGCTGGAAGCTGCTCCATTATCACAACATCTTTCCTTGCTGGGGGAGGCTGGCCTGGAATCGATTGAATACATAAAGCAACACAAAACCGCGGATGCTGAATGGCTTAAACAACAACTGGTCGTAATTAAACAGGCACGGATGCAGGGCGGCAGATGCGAAATACAGATAGTTGATACCATACAAAAATTAGTTACGGCTGCGGCGGGCAAACAGCAATAGAAATAGTAGTTGCATTTTTTATAAGTGAAGAAAAAAACAAAGTTTGATGAGGATAAAATTTACTGGCTTAATTCTTTTAACATGGTGTTTAAAAACTGCCTGCGCACAAATAACTGCACATACTCCAACAGCAGCCAAAAGCAATAGGAAGGAAGGATTTTTCCAGGAATACCATGAGGCATATCCGATCGGAAAGACCAGCGCTGAAAATAACGTCCGGAGTATTGCCGTGGATAAATCATCCAATGTTTTTATAACTACTGAAGCAGGTGTTTTTGAAAAATCCAGTGGCGCAAATACATGGACAGAGCTTCCATTTCAGGAGGAAGATAAAGGCCCTGCTTATGCCGTAGCCACTGATGGCAATGGCACGTTGTGGATTGGCAACTGGAACGGCGTTTTTACATTTCAACATAATCTGCTCACCAAAATGCCCGGCACAACAGGGCCAGTATCCCTGATTTGTGTAGCCAAAGAAGGGGTGTATGCACTCGGACCTCAAGGCGTTTGGTTGAATGCAGGCAATCAGTTTCTTCAAAAAAATTATCCTGTGGCCCGCTCCGTGAGGGGTGTTGTGTCAGATGGTAAAGCCGGCTTGTGGATTACCAGCGATGCAGGCCTTTACCATGTAACGGAAAAAGCAACTCATCATTTTTATAAAACAGATATTTTGTTAAGCGCAGAACTGAAAGGGCTGGCGTTTGATGAGAAAGAAAGTCTATGGATTACCGGGCTGGGAGGCGTTTCTGTTATCAGCAATGGCAAACGGCAAACTGCAATTACGCCAGCCAATGGCTGCCCGTCCATTTATACGAGTTGTGTAAAGCAGTCTCCTGACAAGGTGATGTGGATAGGTACAAAGGTTGGCGTAATTCGTTTTTATCCCGGCGGCAAACACTCTCTTTTATTCAGCCGCCGCTGGCTGATAAATGACCAGGTAAATGACCTTGTTTTTGACCAAGAAGGAAGTGCGTGGATCGCCACAACCAACGGTGTAAGCGTTATAAAAAAAAGATGGATAACACTTGCCCAAAAGGAGGATTATTTTTATGGCGTTCAAATGGCAAGGCATATCAGGGAACCATGGATATCGGGCCAGTGCCGCATGGCAGTAGCCGGCGATACTGCTCATTGTTCGCCTGAAGATGATGACAATGACGGGGAATACACAGGCAACTATTTAGCCATGGAGTCATTTCGGTTTGCAGTTACCAAAAGTGAAGATGCAAGAGAAAAAGCAAAAAAGGCATTTCATTTTTTAAAAGAATTAAAGGACATCACCGGCGGCGACGGTTACTTTGCCCGGACGATGGTGCCCATTGGCTGGGCTGCAGAAGTGCATGACACGAACCGCTTGTATACGGCAAGAGAAAGGGCAGAAGAACTGGTGAATGAACCCAGGTTTAAACCGGTTGAAACCCGCTGGCATAAATCAGCCGACGGGCGATGGTTATGGAAAGGCGATGCCAGCAGCGACGAATGGTGCGGCCATATGATGGGGTACTATTTTTATTATCAACTGGCGGCCACTGAAGAAGAGAAAGCCTTGGTACGACAGCATGTAGCGTCACTTGTTGATCATTTAATTGCGCACAACTATACCATGATGGATACAGATGGAACGCATACCCGATGGGGCGTGTGGTCGCCTGCATTATTGAACAGAGATCCTGAATGGCAACTGGATAGAAGTGAGAATTCAATGGAGTTGCTGGCATTTTTGAAGCTGGCTTATTATTGTACAAATGACGAAAAATATCAGCAGCATTATCAGCAGCTGATCAGTAAAGAACACTACCTGGAGAATATGGCTGCTTTGACAGAGCAGAACCCTGCATGGTTTATTTATTTTGATGTTACGATGCAGGCTTATTTATTTCCAATATTAATTCGTTGCGAAAATGACCAGCGGCTGCGGGCTTTTTATCAGCAGCTGATGGACAAATGGATGGAACAACGGAAGGGTGATCATAACCCGCTGATCAATTTTTTATACTGTTATGCCCGTGATAAAAAAGCAGAGCAGCAAGCATCCCTTGATTTTTTGATTAATACACCGCTTGATCTCAGGGACTGGCATATTGATCATACCAAAAGAGAAGATATTCATATGGTACATACCCCGGTGTTAAATGAATTACAGGTAAGTGAATTGCCACCGCCGGAAATCAGAAACACGGTGCGCTGGGACAACAACCCCTGGTCAGCAACAGGCGGATCAGATATGGTGGAGCGTGAGCCGGTGTTTTGGCTGTACCCTTACTGGATGGGCAGGTATCTCAACATGATTGATTAATTTTTAAGGATAAAATAATAATGATGATTAAAAGAAAGATTGGTTTTTTGTTGCTTGCAGGTTTATTTTTTAATGTGTTGAAGATGGGTGCTACAGATGGCGGTGGCTTACCCGTTCCTCCAGTATTTAAGGACACAGCCTCGTTGCAGGCTTATAGTATAAAATATACGCCCGATGGGATGAAAGATGCAGGCAATATTGTTTTCAAAAAAGTATTTAGCGATCGCAATGGAGTTGTATTGATTCAATCTTCACGAGGACTGTTAAAAAGATCCGGCGGCCAGTTTTTGTATCCTGGTCAGCTGGTGCCTGATGTATCCTATCTGCCTATCGTTGACAAGAAAATAAGCAGCCTTGGCCTGTATCAAAACCAATTTGTATTTGCCGACGATAAGGCCATCTTAAGCAATGCCTGGGCAGGGAAGCTATACAGCCTTCATACCATGCCCGATGTTACATTATTGAGTGGCGGAGACGATTTTTCCTTTTTAATTTCCAACGGTACTTCTGTACAATACATAAAGGATTCAAAACTGTTGTTTGAATGGAAAAGCGAAGAAAAACTGGTTGATATTTTATTTGATAAAAAGAGCAACCTGTTCTGGCTTTTGACAGCAAAGAGCATTAGTGCTTTTAACCCTGGCGATAAAAAAGTATATCCTAAATACACGGGGGATGGGTTAACCTGTTTCGGTCTTGCAGGCAATATCAATGAAATATTGGTTGGAACACACAATGGCTATTTTAAATTGAATGGTGGTACCGGAAAGAAGTCAGCAGAAATAAACAACGCATTGCCTTGCCGCGATTTAACCGTAATAAAAAACGTTGACAATCGAATTTGGTTTGGCTCTGTTAACGGCGCATTTACGCAGGAACCGGATGGTAAATTTAAATACTATGCTTCAAAACGCTGGCTGCCCGGTAATAGTGTTAACGATATTGCAGCGGGCAGCAATCATTCGGTATTGGTATTAACAAGCAAGGGCCTGGGAGAAATACATTTTGAGCCAATGACACTGCATGATAAAGCGATGTATTATGAGCAGCAGGTGCGTGACAGGCATATCCGCCATGGTTTCAATGCTACTATTACAAGAATGAAAAATGGTAATGTGAATACTGGTTCACTGGAAGATTCAGACAATGATGGATTGTGGACCTGCATGTACCTGGGAGGCGAAGTATTTCGGTATGCGGCCACCAAGTCGCCGGAAGCACTGGATAATTGCCGGGAATCACTCGATGCAATTGAGCGGTTGTACACGGTGACTAAAATCAAAGGATTTCCTGCCCGTTCTTTTGAAAGAAGAGGATATGCAGTGGCAGATACACAGGTGTGGAAGCACGCGGAAGATCCGGAATGGGACTGGAAATCTACCACCAGCAGCGACGAAGCCATTGGGCATATGTTTGTTTTTGGCGCCATAGCAGAATTAATTGATGACCCTGCAATGAAGGCCAAAGCCATCCGGTTAATGGATGGCCTGATGCAGCATATTGTTGACCACCAGTTTTACATGATCGACTGGAACGGCGAGCCGACCCGTTGGGGGAGATGGAACCCGGAATATGTAAATGCAATGCCAAAAAACGTGGGTGACCGGAAGATTACTTCTTCCAATATTGTGTCGATGTTACAAACGGCCTATCATTTTACCGGCAAAAAAATCTTTAAAGAAAAAGCGCTGGAACTGATGAATAAATATGGTTACCTGGAAAACCTGATGCGGCCGATGAAAGAAATTGGTCTTGCTCCCGGCGATGCGGGTGACCTGGCTAAACTTCTTTCAGATGGCTGGAACCATTCAGATGATGAAATGTATTTTTTGGGTTACTGGGGTTTATACCGGTATGCGTTAAATGACACGCTCAAAGCTAAATTTAAAGCATCTATCCTGGATCACTGGCAAATTGAACGGCCGGAGAAAGAAGCCGCCTGGGATATTTTTACCGCCATCACCGGCGTAAAACAATTTGACCTGGATGAAGCAACCTGGTATCTGCAAAAATATCCGCTTGACATGATTGAATGGAAAGTAACCAACAGTGAAAGAAAAGACGTTGTATTTATTCCACAAAATTTCCGCAATCAAACAATTAAAGAAGTGTTGCCACCGGATGAATTACCGATTAACCGGCACAACTCCAACCGGTTTGATTTGGATGGAGGTGATGACAATGGAATCACAGAATACAGTGCGGGAGATATCTGGTTATTACCATACTGGATGGGCCGCTACCTAAAAATAATCAGTGCGCCGGTTAACAACGTTCATGCCGCCGCAGGGCCGATGAATAAAGGAGTTGGCCGTTAGTTGTAAGTGGTGAGTGGTGAAAGGTGAATTGTGAGCGATGAGTAGTTTGCTGAGTCTGATCACTCACAACTGACAACTGACCACTAACTCAAAATGTACTTTGTTAGAAAGAAAATCGAATAGTAAATGATTATTCAAACCAAACGGCTTATTTCACTGGATGCATTACGGGGTTTTACTATTGCAGCAATGATTATGGTAAACTATCCCGGTAGCGAAGACGCCGTTTATTTTACGCTGCGTCATACGGAGTGGAATGGATTGTCTTTTACAGACCAGGTGGCACCTTACTTTTTGTTTTTTGTTGGTGCTTCCATTGCGCTGGCTTATTCTAGACGCCTGCAAGCGAATGTTAGCCGGAGTTCGATGTATAAAAAAATAGTTACCCGGTCGCTGAAAATTTATGCGGTGGGTATGTTTTTAAACCTGATGCCCGCTTTTGATTTTCATAACATCCGGTGGACAGGAACGCTGCAGCGAATTGCTGTGGTATTTTTTATTTCGGCGATTATTTACCTGAATACCAACTGGAAACAACAGGCCTGGATTGCGGCTATTACATTGGTTTTGTATTGGCTGTTAATAACCTGTATTCCAATGCCCGGCTATGGAAAAGTAATGCTGGAGCCGGGAGTAAATATTGTGGCGCTGGTTGACAATCATTTGTTACCCGGCAAAATGTGGCGTGGCAACTGGGACCCCGAAAGTATCTTAACGACGTTTACTTCAGTCGTGTCCTGCATAACGGGGATGCTTGCCGGACATTTGATGCTGAGTGATAAAAGTCCGGATGAAAAAATCAACTGGTTAATGACAGCAGGCGTTTTTCTTGCAATCACAGGCTATTTCTGGGGATTGGTTTTTCCGGTAAATGAAAATCTTTGGACCAGTTCCTTTGTGCTGGTTACCTCCGGGTTTGCATCGTTGCTTTTTGGCGCTCTTTATTTTTTGGTTGATATAAAAGGTAAAATAAGGGGCACACTGCCCGGAATTATTTTCGGCGCCAATGCAATCACCATCTATTTTTTAGCTGATGTATGGGCATTGTTTTTTTACGTGGCAAAATTTGGAGGGTCATCCTTAAATGAAAAATTTGTTAATGGTTTAAGTAACGCTGGTGCAGACCCAAAGTTGGCGAGCTTAATATATGCCCTGCTTTTTGTTTGCATCAATTTTATTCCCGCCTGGTGGCTCTATAAAAGAAAGCTATTTATTAAGCTTTGACGAAACCATGTGTGAAAAAAAATTGCCTTATCATATTGATGCGTACTTCTTTTTTTGACAGCAATAGCAACTAAAAAGTAAGATGTATTAAGGTATAATTGATAGTTTGACTGAATGTTGCTGCGATTAAAAGATAGAAAGAGACAACACAGATGTTTTATTAAACGAGTGGGATACTCGCTTATTAAGAATGTTTAAAAAAATAATTATTTCATTACAAAACAAAATAAAAACTGTATGGAATATTCACTACTTTTAAAATTGAAATTGCTTTGCTATAATACTCATTGAATAACAAGTCTAATGACACAAGAATGCGATAAGGCATTGTTAAAACAAGTCTCAGAAGGCGATCAAACAGCTTTTAAACAATTGTTTAAAATTCACAGGGATGCTATTTATTCTATAGCTTTTACTTTTGCGAAATCGGTTGAACTGTCTGAGGAAATTGTACAGGATGTATTTTTAACGATATGGCTCAGGAGGGCCAGTTTAAATGACATCCAAAATTTTAAGGCGTATCTTTTTGTTATAACACGAAACCATGTGTATCATGTTTTAAAGCAAGTCGCCCAAAATTATACAACTACCTTAGTGCCCGTTGAAGATCATTTAATTGCGGATAATAACACTATTGATCTTGTAATAGAAAAAGAATATAGTTTATTGTTAAAAAGGGCAATTGCCAGGTTGCCAAATCAGCAGCGGGAAGTATATACGCTCATGAGGGATCATGGTTTAAAACGCAATGAAGTGGCCTGCCAGCTTAATTTACAGCCTGAAACTGTTAAGTTTCATCTTGCACAAGCCATGAAAAATATCCGCTCCTTTTGTATGCTCCACCTCAACTCGTTTATGTTGTTTTTTGTCTGCATACATAAGTATATCCAAATTTTTTAAAAAAAGATTCCACCCAACCCACCCAAGACCATACAAAAAATACTCCTGCATACGGAAGGTTGATGAAATGTGTAACCTCTGTTTAATTTATGTCAGTATTGCGTTTAGAATATTTATTGGATTGCTATATAAAAAATAAATGCAGCGGGCAGGAAGAGGAAGAATTGATGGCTATACTGGCCGATCCCGAAAGCGAAGTATTCGTTCATGATGTTATCGACCGTTTAATGCAGCAGTCTGCTGGTGAAAAACAGTTATCGGATAGCGCTGCGGCCAGCATTTTGAAAACTATTTTAAAAGATGGTGGCGATGCAGCTATTCCTGTAAAAAAAAATGAAACAGTTTTTTCATTTTGGATGCGTTTGGCTGCCTCGGTTTTGATTTTACTTGTTGGTGCGTATTTTATTTTTGAAAAGAATGAGCGCACCATCGGAAATGCGGAAGATAAAAAGCAAGTGGCCAGATTACCTGAAAAACCGGCACCCATTTTACCCGGGCGAAACAGGGCAATACTTACTACTGCAGATGGCAAGTCGATTATATTGGATAGTATGCAAAACGGACAGCTTGCCAGGCAGGGGACTACCAATATACAAAAGCTGGGTGGTTTATTAATTTATAAGGCACCTGCATCTTTTAACGACGGTACACAGATTACTTACAATACACTTTCTACACCGCGGGGAGGACAATACCAGGTTATATTGTCGGACGGAACCAGGGTTTGGCTGAATGCCGCTTCCGAAATCCGCTATCCTACCGTATTTTCTGGTAACGTGCGTGAGGTAACCTTAACCGGGGAGGCTTATTTTGAAGTGGCAAAAAATAAAGCAAAGCCTTTCCAGGTAAAGGCGGGCGCCATGAAGATTGCAGTATTGGGTACCCACTTTAATGTGAATGCATATGAGGATGAAGCTGAAACAAAAACAAGCTTGCTGGAAGGCAGCGTACAAATAAGCCAGGGTAACCTTTCGGGCTTGCTGAAGCCGGGGCAGCAGGCAGTGATACAAAATAAAAGTAACCACATTAAAACAGGCAATGTTGATTTAACGGAGGTAGTGGCATGGAAGAATGGACTTTTTCGGTTTGAGGGAGCAGATATTAAAACAATCATGCGGGAAATAGGACGCTGGTATGATGTGGAAATTGAGTATGCGGGCAAAGTACCCAACCATAGGTTTGTAGGAAAAATAAACAGGAACGTTGAACTGTCGGAAGTATTGAGAATACTGGAATTGAGCAACGTCAAGTTTTTGGTTGCAGGAAAAAAAATCATTGTGCTGTAAACATCCACCCGGTTATACTCACCGGGTAATCAAAATTAATTTCAGGATAATTTATTAATGTTTTAATAGAATGGGTTGCATATACCCTTTTAATACATCTTTCTTAATGGCAAAAAAGCCAGCAATGTTCGTTGCATTGCTGGCGAATTATGGCTATAAAACTGTCGCTCAAACAATTTTCTTAACCAAAACAAGTCAAAATTATGATTTTAACCGTCGCTTGCCAAAGCAAAAATGGCACGAAAGCCCTAAAGGCCAAAATGTTGATGATTATGAAATTAACGATTCCCCTACTCTTATTTTTTACGTTCCAGGTAACAGCAAATGGTTATGCACAGAAGGTAACCATCGTAAAAAAAAATGTTTCTTTAACCGAAGTCTTTAAGTCAATTGAGCAACAAACAACGTTTTTGTTTTTCTTTGATAAGGACCTGGTAGAAGAAACCAATCCTATTGATGTTAAGATTAAAAATGCAACGCTGGATGAAGCCTTAAAAATTTGCCTTAAAGACCAGCCGCTTACTTATACGATTGTCAGTAACACCATCGTAATTCAACACAAAGTGATTTCTGCGCCTGCGGTTGCTGCATTAAATGAAGTCATGGCTTTACCTCCGCCTGTTGAAATTCGCGGAAGGGTGGTAAACCAAAAGGGAGAACCTTTACAAAACGTTTCTGTGTTAATAGCAGGAACCAATATAGGTACCACGACAGATGCCGATGGTCATTTTGCGCTAAACGCACCTGACAACAAAGGCATAGAGCTGGAAGTTTCCAATATCGGGTATCAAAAGAAAAGAGTAAAAGTAGGTAACCAAAAGGAGCTTACTATTGTGCTTGAAGAGGAAGTGTCGGGAATGAATGAAGTGGTGGTTATAGGATATGGTACTGCCAGGAAAAAAGACGTTACAGGCGCAGTATCAAATATCAACTCTAAAAGGCTTTTAGATAAACCAACTGTAAACGTTGGCCAGGCCTTACAAAATAAAATTGCAGGGGTTGATGTAAACAATATGGGTGGTGGTGTTCCGGGACAAAACCCATTGATCCGTATCCGTGGTACAAACTCTATTACGGCAGGCAACGACCCATTATATGTTGTTGATGGAGTAGTAGGCGTAGCAAATCCTTTAGCTACTTTAAACCCCAATGATATCAATTCAATCGACGTTTTAAAAGATGCATCGGCCACTGCTATTTATGGTGCCCGCGGCGCAAACGGCGTTATCATTATTACTACCAAACGCGGCTCCAGTGGTAAACCGCAAATCACTATCAGCAGTACCGTATCTGAAAATACGTTGCAAAGGCATTTATATGCTTTAAATGCAGAGCAGTTGATGTACCTGTATCTGCAATCAATGAACAACGCTACCAAATTCGGATCGGTAGTACCGGCAAATGATTTTCGTGGCACAACCACAGGTAGCACCAGTTTTTCTGAAATGCCCTGGTTGTTTGAACAGGTTCCGGCGGGAAACTATGCCATACCATTGGTTGGCAGGGATGGCAAAAGCTATGCACCAAAATATGATACCAATTGGGAAGACCTGATGTTCGCCAACTCAACGTCTCAAAACCATTATGTAGCAATCCGTGGTGGCAATGAAGTTGCTAAATTCTCAGTTTCATTGGGAGCAACCGACGAGCGGGGCCTGATGAAGAAGTCTTACTTTAAACGCCTCACTGGTAGAATTGCCGGTGATATCAAAGCATTAAAATGGCTTACGTTATCAACCTCAATAGGCTTTAACAAAAGCAGGGCAACCGGCGATGATGGTATTACCCGTTCTGCTACAGAAGTATGGTCTATTTTACCGGTACAATATCCGCAGGATCCTTCACTTGGAATATACGCCGGTCGCTGGGGAACCAACTTTGATTTTAAAACTGGTGAGCAATGGTACAATGTAGTATTCAGAAGATCACAGATCTATCAGCAAAATAATATCGGCCAGGTAACAGGTAGTTTTACTTCGGTTGCGCAAATAACAAAAGACCTGAGCTTTAAGAGTGATTTCTCGATCGACTATAACAATTATAAAAACAATAGTTACAGCGGAAAATTATATGGAGGTGATGGTAGTGCTTCTATAAACGCAAGCCAAACTTACTTCTGGCAAAATGAAAACTATTTTAACTACAATAAAAAGATTGGTAAAAATCATATGCTGAGTGCAATTTTAGGGCTTTCCTGGTCCAAAAATTCTTACCAGAATATGAATACTTCCAACTCTGTATTCTTTTCCAACTTCTTTGGGTACTCCAATTTGGGTGCTGGTGCAGCAGCCCGTCCCGGCTCCGGCAGCAGCGATGGCAACAACACATTGAATTCTTATTTCTCCAGGATCAATTACACATACAAAGACAAGTACGTGCTTACTGTAACGGGTCGTGAAGATGGTTCATCCCGTTTTGGAGCAAACAACAAATATGGCTTCTTTCCATCTGCAGGGGTGGCCTGGAGAGCATCACAGGAAAATTTCATGAAGAATGTAGATGCGATCTCAAACCTGAAAGTCAGGGCAAGTATCGGTCGTACGGGTAACCAGGAAATTGGTAGCTATGTTACGCAACCATTCATCAGTACAGCTAACGTTGTATTAAATAACGCTACTCAAATCGGCCTTTTCCCAAGCTCGGTTGCTAACCCCGATTTGAAATGGGAAACAACAACCCAAAAAGATGTAGGTGTTGAATTGGGACTTTTTCACGATCGCCTGAATATAGGGGTTGATTATTACGATAAATTAACCAGCAACATGTTGCTGAATGTACCATTGCCTTTATCAACCACAACCGGTTCTGTAATTGAGAATTATGGTAAAGTTCAAAACAGGGGATGGGAATTTACGGTGAATACATTGAACATTTCCACAAAGGATTTTAAATGGAATACGGATATCACCGTAGCCGCCAACCGAAACAAAATTGTACAATTAGGCCCTACAGGAGCGCCCATTTACAGCCAGACAGGTGCAGGTAATGGTACCTCTGTATTTATGATTGGACAACCTATTGGTGAATTTTTTGGACTAACCCGCTTAGGCACATATAGCACGCAGGAAGCATCATTAGCAGCCCGCTATGGTTTAAGGCCAGGCGACCTGAAATTTTTGGACAAGAATAACGATGGCAAAATTGATTTGCTGACAGATGGCAGTATAATGGGAAATGCATTTCCTGATTGGGTGATTGGATTTCATAACGCTGTTAACTATAAAAGCTTTGATGCCGGTCTTGATATACAAATTATCCAGGGCGTTAAAAAGGCATTTGTACATGAATCTGCAGAAGATCGCCAGTTGGTTTCCGGTGGTTTAAATTCAACGTTAACGGCTTGGCGGCCAGATGCACAAAATTCCATGGTTGCCCAGTTGCGGCCAGGTAATGGTGGTGCTTATTACCAGTCGTTCCCAGATACACATATGATATACGATGGTTCTTTCATCAGGGGTGCAAACGCCACTCTCGGATATACCTTATCTGATAAATTGGTGACCAGGTGGCACATGCAGAGAATCAGGATTTACCTGAGCGCAGTTAATTTCTTCCTTATAACGAAGGCCGCGGGCTACGACCCACAGGGCAGTTCACTTGATAAAAATATTTCGACGGTACCCAATACTGATAAATACCAGTATCCTACACCATCGGTTTATTCTTTCGGCCTGAACGTTAGTTTATAATTTTTAGCAGCTCATCATTTTAAAAAATTACAACATGAAATTTAATATAAAGAAAAGAAATAAGGGAGTTGTACAAAACACATTGCTGTTACTGGCGCTTGTAATCATGCTAGGTAGTTGTACCAAATTCCTGAAAGAAAATCCAACCGCTAACCTTACTTCAGACTATACTTTTACTACAGCGGCTGAAGGTACGGCCCTGGTGGTAGGCGGCTACAGAGCTTTATCTACTTATACCGGTGCTGCCGGCGACTATGGTAACTATTTACCTTCCACATTGGAATACTGGACAGGGCTTGCATGGTCGTCTGACTCCCATCCGATGGTTAATAAATTTCAAACCAACCAACTTGCGGGCAGTACGCTTTCTGATTTTGACAATTTCTGGAACAACAATTACCAGGGTGTTAAAGACTGTAATAATGCCATCGCAAAAATACCGGGCATCATTGAGTGGACACCTGCCGATAAGTCAAACTACATGGGGCAGGTACGCACGCTCAGGGCGCTGTATTATTTTAACCTGGTACGTTATTATGGTGATGTTGTAATGGATACAGCGCTGAGTACATTCGCAGAGTCTCAGCAACCTCGGGTATCGCTCAAAACCATTTATGACGAAATCATTATTCCTGATCTGGAGTTCGCTGTTAGCAGTAGTTTGGCAGATGCGCCTAGTTCAGGTGGCTATGTCAGTAAACTGGTTGCCAGGGCAATTTTGGCAGATGTTTATCTTACCTGCGCCGGTTATCCTTACCAGGAAGTAGCAACAGATCCTGCTAAACCATGGTGTACGGCCGGATCATTCTCCCAAACCGCTTACCCTGTCAGCACGCCAAGTGCCACAAGCTTTTTACAAAAAGCAGCCGAGCAGTTGAATTTATTATATGGCAGGTATTCCATGGTATCAACCTATCGTGACCTGCATAATACTTCTTTAAATAATAAAGGAGAATCAATATTTCAAATACAATATTTATCAGGTGTAAATGAAATGACAGGCTTTATGGGATCATTGCTTCCGCCGGCCCTGCACGCAGCATCACTTACCGAATATGGTACACTAATTCCAACAATTGGCTATTATAATTCATACGCGCCCGGTGATTTACGCACGCAGGAAAGGCAAATGTTTTATACAAAGGATAATGTAGCTACGCAATATGATGCAACCAATCCTCCCGTAAGTTTTGATCAGCCTTATGTTTTTAAATATTATGATTCAGCAGCCTTTAAAACCTCCGGCGGTCATAGCGGTTTAAATTTTACCCTGTACCGCTATTCGGATATTTTGCTGATGCTGACAGAAGTAAACTGGACCTTAAGGCAAAATGGAATATCTGTGTCGGATGATGATGTGCTGAAAGGGATCAATGCCGTAAGAGCCAGGGCACAACTTCCTGCATACCGTATTGGTGATATCAACCTGCTTTCCATTTTTAGTGAAAGAGCATGGGAGCTGGTGTTCGAAAATAAAATGATCTGGGATCAGCGCCGTACCCGTAAATGTTTGATAGATGGTGTTGGAGCCTTTTCTGGTATTGAAAATTTTGTTGGTCACCAGCCGGTCACCTTCAATTTTAAATTTTCTGTTATGAATTTACTGTCACCGATTTCTCAGGCTGAAATTGCCAACAACGCAAAATGCTTACAGAATTTCAGCTACCTGCCAAAACAGGCTGGCCAGTAAAAAGGAACAACAACTTTATTAACTAATTTATACAGAACAAAATGAAAAATAATATAACGTGCATATTAATAGCTGCAATTGTATTGTTGCAAAGCTGCAGCAAACAAGACTATTTCGATGTTCCTAAAGATAGCAGCGGGAATGTGATAATTACCACGGTAGCAAGTACTACGTCTGCTGGCATCAGTACTTTGGATGATAATTTTACAATCAATGCGGTGTTACCCAATGCAAAAGCTGGCGATGAAATGACGGTGGAGTTACTAAAGCAGCAGGTTCCGGCAGGGGCTCCCGCAGGTAGCGCAACGCAATTATTGCCTATTGCCGGTACGCAAAAAAAAGTGACCGTAGCGGCTGACTTTACTGCGTCTGTACAATTTACCAGGAGCGAAGCTACCATGACAAAAGCAGGAGACGTGGTAACAGTAACTTTTGCCGGAAAGACAGAGTCTGCAATGAGAGTAATTACCATGGTAAAAGCTACCACAGTTTCAGGTACCAAATACAATAATAAAGTAGTTCCTATTATTCGTTCTGCCGGTACTGCTTATTTTGAGGTTAAGGTGGCACCTAAACTGGCAGCCTATGCCGGTACGGTACTGGTAAAAAATAAGAATGGCATTAATGATCCCTGGCAAACTGTCGGCAGCTTTCCCGGTACATCGCAGGTACCTATTTCCGGTGATGACTTTGCTATTGGAAAAGATACTATGTACTATGCCTTTATATCCCAGGTAGGCAGTTATTCTGATACGGTTACCCAGACAATACTTAACAGCAATCCTTATTTTCAATTTAAGAAAACAGGGAAAATGACATTGGGTGGCGCTTCTGCCGGCGTTAATATGTTTGTAAACGGAGCGGTAGCTGCAAGCAATGCCATGGCAATGATGGCCATTGATGATAGCTCATTAACAATTCATGGAGGGTCTGCATGGGCTGTTGGCGGCAAGGGTATTTCCTTTGTTAAATCAACACTTGCCGTGTACAACGAAAACAATTCAGATAAAATAATGACGGCTTTCATGGCAGGAACACCAACAGCAACTGCCGACCCCACTTCAGGCGAAGGCGTGTATATTTTTAAAATCGTAAACGGACCCAATGCCACAGACATTTTTTACGGAATTTTAAAAGTTGTAAGTATAGTACCGGGATCTTCAATTAATTATGAGTACAGGATTGGTAACCTGTATGCCCAGCTTGCTGTCCTTCAATAAATTTCCTTTTTATTGATTCAAAATGATGTTGTTATACTATTATTTGTAGATTTAAAGATGCAAACAATGGTATAACAACTCACCAAACCACAATTAGAACCACACACAATATTTTATTTTATGGGAGATGTACAAATCAAAAAATCATCAGAAGTATATGATGTCATTATCGTAGGCTCCGGTGCAGGTGGCGGCATGGCAGGCTATGTACTGGCCAATGCCGGTATCAAAGTTTTAATGCTCGAAGCGGGTCCGTTTTTCGACCCTGCCAAACAATCGCAGCAAATGAAATGGCCGTATGAATCGCCGCGGCGGGGAGCTTCCACCACGCGGGCCTTTGGCGATTTTGATGCTGCGTACGGTGGCTGGCAAATAGAAGGCGAACCCTATACCACCAAAGACAAAACAGAATTCAGTTGGTTCAGGTCGCGTATGCTGGGCGGTAAAACCAATCACTGGGGAAGAATTTCTTTGCGCATGGGACCGCTCGATTTTCAGCCAACTGACGGACTTACCGAACGTTGGCCAATTACATACGACGAAGTAAAACCTTTCTATGATAAGGTAGACCGCATGATTGGCGTGTACGGCACCAATGAAGGATTGGAGAATGATCCTGACGGCGTTTTTCTTCCTCCTCCAAAACCAAGGCTCAATGAAATATTTATAAAAAATGGCGCAGCTAAAGCGGGCGTAAAAGTAATTGCCGGACGAGGTTCTGTTTTAACAGAGGCACTGCCCGGCAATAAGGACCGTGGCGCCTGTTTTTATTGCGGCCAGTGCGGCCGTAGTTGCAAAATCTATGGGGACTTTTCGGCGTCCTCATGTCTTGTAATTCCCGCCATTAAAACGGGTAATTTAAAAGTGATTACCAATGCCATGGTGCGCCAGGTACTGACCGGTAAAGACGGCCAGGCAACTGGCGTTTCTTATGTTGATAAAACAGACGGACAGGAATACCAGCTGAATGGAAAGACAATTATCCTCGGTGCAAGTGCCTGCGAATCGGCCCGCATATTATTAAACTCGGCATCGGCGCAGCATCCGGGCGGCCTTGCCAACAGCAGTGGCGTAGTGGGTAAGTACCTGCACGATTCAACCGGTGCCAGCCTGGGAGGCTTTCTTCCCCAGTTGATGGACCGCAAACGTTACAATGAGGATGGTGTGGGCAGTGTGCATATTTATTCTCCCTGGTGGCTTGATAATAAAAATGTTGATTTTCCCCGCGGTTATCATATAGAATATGGTGGTGGTATGCATATGCCTTCGTATGGCTTTGGCGGCGGCACCACAAAAATGAATGGTATGGTACCGGGCAGGGATGGCAAAACCAAAACCGGCGGAGGTTTTGGCGCTTCATTAAAAGATGATTACCGTCGCTTTTACGGAACGCAGGTGGGTATGGCTGGTCGTGGTACTGCCATTGCACGAAAAGAAAATTTGTGTGAGATTGATCCGAACGTGGTTGATAAATATGGTATACCGGTATTGCGTTTTAACTATACCTGGAGCAACGAAGAAATCAAGCAAGCCAAACACATGATTGATACTTTTCAGTCCATCATGCATGGTATGGGTGCTGTAATTACCTCAACTATACAGGGGCCGGAAACCAACTACGGACTGGAAGCACCAGGAAGAATCATTCATGAAGTAGGTACTATCCGTATGGGGGATGATCCTAAAACATCTGCTCTTAATAAATGGTGCCAGGCCCATGATTGCAAAAATTTATTTGTTGTAGATGCAGCCCCATTTGTACAGCAGGGAGATAAAAATGCTACCTGGACAATCCTCGCTTTATCTATGCGTACAGCTGAATATATTCTTGATCAAAGAAAGAAACAAAATATTTAAATTATGAACAGAAGACAATCATTAAAAGCCCTCAGCATATCTACACTTACCGCCGGATTACTGATTGAATCCTGCAAAACAGATACGCCAAAGTCAGCCACTGTAGTCGATAACAATAACCTGGGCGATGTGGCAGGCCTGCAGGAGTTTGAAATAGAAAGATTAAAAAAACTATATGCGGCACCGGCATTTTTCAATGAACACGAAAAAAGTACTTTGATCGTACTGGCTGACCTGATCATTCCAAAAGACGCGGTATCTGGCAGCGCCTCCGATGCTAAAGTGGCTGACTTTATTGAGTTTATTGTAAAAGATATTCCTGACCACCAGGTGCCCATGCGGGGGGGATTAAAATGGCTGGACCTGCAATGCCTGAATACCTATGGCCAACCATTTACCGGTTGTACGGCAGCACAGCAAACCGAACTGCTGGAACAAATTGCTTACCCCGGTAAAACAAAGCCGGAAATGCACCAGGGCGAGGTATTTTTTAACCGCATGCGTGACCTTACCGCTTCTGGTTTTTATACAAGTGAAATCGGAATCAAAGACCTTGGCTATAAAGGCAATGCACCCGGTAAATGGGAAGGTGTTCCGAAAGACGTATTGCAGCAATACAATTTGAAGGATGAGTAAAGAATGAGCATTTTAAAAAGTAGCGACCACCGGATAAATAAAGTATCAATAAAAAAGTAACAAGGATAACATAGCTTTTCCAACGGGTACTGAAAGATTTGGGGTACAAATTGCCCCGGTATTATTAATTAAAAAAACTTCAAAAAATTACACCATGAAAAAGGGTAAAAAGTCGGAAAATTCAAGGCGCAGTTTTATTAAAAATGCTGGGCTGGTATCTGCTGGTTTTATGATTGTACCAAGACATGTATTGGGAGGCAAAGGGTTTGTGGCCCCGAGCGATAAATTAAATATTGCAGCCATTGGCGCAGGAGGCAAAGGACATGACGATTTAAAGAATTTTTCAAAAAGTCCAAATGTTAACATCGTTGCATTATGCGATGTGGATGACCGCCGGTCGGCTGAATCAAGGAAAGAATATCCCAATGCGAAATATTACAAAGATTTCAGGGTAATGCTGGAGACAGAAAAAAATAATATTGATGCCTGTAATATTTCAACACCTGATAACATACACGCTGTAGCAACAATTGCGGCTATGCAATTGGGCAAACATGTATACACGCAAAAGCCCCTCACCCATGATATTTTTGAAGCCCGTACACTGGCCAATGCGGCGGGGAAGTACAAAGTAATTACACAAATGGGCAACCAGGGCGGCTCCAGTGACGGTGTTCGCCAGGCCAAAGAAATGCACGATGCCAATTTATTAGGCGATGTGCATACCGTATATGTTTGGACCAACAGGCCGTTGTGGCCGCAAGGTTTACCTACGCCAACAGGTAGTTTTCCGGTGCCTAAAGAGGTGGATTGGGATCTTTGGCTGGGCCCTGCAAAATACATCGATTACAACCCTGCGTATATGCCCTGGAACTGGCGTGGCTGGAATGCCTTTGGTACGGGTGCCCTCGGTGACATGGCTTGCCACATGATGGACCCTGTATTTCGCATTCTGCCAATTGATTTTCCTACCGAAGTAGAATGCAGTATTCCTAAAAGTTGGACGGTGGATGGTAAAGAAGCAAAATATCCTGATGGCTATCCGCCTGCTTCCGTAATCCATTTAAAGTATCCCAGAAAAGACGGTAAGGGAGAAGTAAAGGTATCCTGGTTTGACGGCGGTATTATGCCACCCCTTCCCGATGAATTGCTGCCGGGTGAAACGTTTGGAGGCAATGATGGAGGCGCCATGTTTATCGGTGATAAAAGTAAAATGATTGTGGATTGCTATGGAGAAAATCCGCGGCTGTTACCATCTTCACTGATGAAGCAAACGGTAATGCCCGCGCAAACTATTGCGAGGGTACCCGAAGGACATTACCTGCAATGGGTAAACGCCTGTATGGCAGGGTATGGTAAAGCAAAAACCAGCTCACCATTTGAGTATGCCGGGCCTTTTACTGAAAGTATTTTAATCGGCAACCTGGCCATTAGAAGCTGGAACCTGGAAACGAAAAATGCAAAAGGCAGAAGCGAATACCCGGGCAGAAAGAAATTGTTGTGGAATGCAAAAGAAATGAAAATCACGAATTTTGATGATGCCAACCAGTTTGTGAAAAGAGATTACCGCCAGGGATGGAGTTTGGGAATGTAAATAATGATTGAATATTCTTGCACTGTCCGGCTGTCGCCAGCCGGGCAGGCTTGGCTTTTATCAGAAAGGAAAGGAAGTATAACCTACGAATTTCAAGTACTGAAATATTAATGTCTGTAAATAAAAAAACATGAAAAAAATTATTGTATTGCTTTTGCCTGCGTTGTTTTTGATGGCCTGCTCCAATTCTAATAAATTAAAAGGAAGCAATGGATGGATAGGTCTCTTCGATGGCAAGTCGCTTGATGGATGGAAATTTAGCGAACAGCCTGGTACATTTTCCGTTGAAGACGGAGCTATAAAAGTTGCAGGAGTTCGTTCTCACCTGTATTATGATGGCCCGGTATTGAATCACAATTTTACCAACTTCGAATTTAAGGCAAGGGTAATGACAAAGCCTGGTTCTAATTCTGGTATCTATTTTCACACAGCCTACCAGCAAACAGGTTTTCCCGATAAGGGCTTTGAAGTGCAGGTAAATAATTCGCATAGCGACTGGAAAAGAACAGCGGGTTTGTATGATATTAAAGACGTAAAGGAAACCTATGTAAAAGATGACGAATGGTTTACCGAATATATAAAAGTAGAAGGCAAACACGTGATCACAAAAATCAATGATATAGTAGTGTGCGACTGGACGCAGCCTGATGGATTTGTTCCTCCTAAAGGTCATTCGGAAAGAATTATCTCCAACGGCACTTTTGCCTTGCAGGGACACGATCCTAAAAGCATTGTGTTTTTCAAAGACATTATGGTGCGGCCTTTACCCTAATATTTGGTAACGTATCGGATTGCTGTAGTTGGGAACAAAGTAAATTACGTTACCAGCATGCGCCATACAAAAATGCTTATCTCATTTTCAACCTGATAAAACCTGATTAAAAAAATGAATCCAATTGTTCAGATATCTCTTGACCTTACCAATATTGACGAAGCCCTGGAAACGGCCGCCATGGCCATGCGGGCAGGGGTAGACTGGCTGGAAGCCGGAACCCCGTTGATATTGGCAGAAGGCTTGCATGGTGTAAAAAAATTACGGGAAGCTTTTCCCGGTGTGCCGATTGTTGCCGATTTAAAAACGATGGATGGTGGCTACCTGGAAGCCGAAATGATGGCGAAAGCCGGCGCTACCCATGTGGTAGTAATGGCAAGAGCGCATGAAGAAACAATCAAATGCGTTGTAAATGCCGGTCGTGATTTTGGCATTAAAGTAATGGGTGATAACCTCGGTTGCGAAGACATGGTAGCGGCGGCAAAATGGCTGGAAGACCTGGGTTGTGATTATGTAATTCACCACATTGGTTACGATGAACGCCGTGGTATTGCCGCCAGGGGCTTGCGCATGCCGAGCCCTTTGGACCAGCTTCGGGAAGTAGTGAATGCTGTAAAAATTCCGGTGCAGGCTGTAGGCGGGCTTAGCCTGGAGCAAGCCATTCAATGTCCTGAATACGGCGCCCCGCTGGTAGTATTGGGCGCACCGTTAACCATTGACGGAGACAGTTTTAAAACCGCAGGTGGCGATTTGGAAAGTTCATTGCGCCTGATCTGCGAAAAAATCCATTCTTATAAAACAAACTAAAATAGTAGCAAATGAAATCAGCCGCTGTAGTAAATTTTGCGCCTGAAAAAGGTTCAGTGGAAATAAGAGAAATAGAGCAACCCACTATTGGGGAAGAAGATGTGTTGCTGGAAGTAGCCAACGTAGGGGTTTGCGGAAGCGACCTGCACCAATGGACAGCCGATCATAGCTGGCCGGTAAATTATCCGGTTGTATTGGGTCATGAATTTGGTGGCCATATTGTTGCTCTTGGCACTAAAGTAAAAGGATGGAAAGAAGGCGACCGCGTAGTGAGCGAAACCGCCGCAGTGATAGATGTCAACAATCCCATGTCAAGAATTGGATTGTACAATCTTGATCCGACAAGAAAAGGTTTTGGCTATGGCGTAAATGGCGCTATGACAAAGTATGTACGTGTTCCTGCCAGGTGCCTGCATAAAGTGCCCGACCAGATTCCTTTTGAACATGCTTGTTTAACAGAACCTTGCTGTGTTGCTTATAGTGCAGTAGTGGAAAACACCGGCTTAAAACCCGGCGACCGCGTGATCGTGCTGGGTCCCGGAACCATTGGCATTTTATGCGCAGCCATGGCAAGACTGTGTGGTGCGCAAGTAGCCATTGTTGGTCTGGAAGCAGATAAACATCGCCTGGATATTGCCAAACAATACGGCTGCGAAGCCATCATTGGGGATGCGACTGAATGGGCATTTAAAAGAGATGGCCTTGGTGCTGATTGTGTAATAGACGCCGCGGGTGCAAGCATCACGTTGAAAATTGCCATGCAGCTGGTAAGACCGAACGGACGAATAACTAAGGTAGGTTGGGGGCCGCAGCCATTGGGTTTTAATCTTGATCCACTGGTACAAAAAAATATCCGTTTGCAGGGTAGCTTTAGTCATAATTGGCCCATGTGGGAAAGAGTGCTTGCTTTACTAGCCAGCGGTCAGCTGGATGTAAAGCCTATCATTGGCGGCGTATGGCCTGTAACGGAGTGGCATACGGCTTTTGAAAAAATGCACAAAGGCGAAATTGTAAAAAGCGTTTTAAAACCAGTCTAAATAAATCAGGATGCGGTTAAAAGATAAAGTAATCATCGTTACAGGAAGCACCACCGGCATCGGCAAAGCCATTGCATTGCGCTGCGTTGCTGAAGGTGCAAAAGTGGTGATCAACGGGTTGGATAGAGAAGGCGGCGAATCAGTGGCAACAGTATTAGGAGACAAGGCCGTTTTGCATGTTGAAGATATCAGCATCGCGGGAGCTCCTCAGCGCCTGGTAGAAGTTGCCGTTAAAACTTTCGGCAAGCTGGATGCCGTTGTAAACAATGCAGCCATGGTGGTATCAGGTAATATCAGCACTACCGACCTGGCATTTTTACGCACCGTGCTCGAAGTAAATACCATTGCTCCGTTTGCATTGTTGCAGGCGGCATTGCCTGAGCTTACTAAAACCCATGGATGTGTGTTAAACATCGGCTCTGTAAATGCCTATAGCGGCGAACCCAACCTGTTGCCTTATAGCATATCGAAAGGTGCTTTGATGACCATGACCCGTAACCTTGGTGATACGCTCAACCGTGAAAATGGCGTCCGCATCAACCAGATCAACCCCGGCTGGGTGTTGACTGAAACAGAAACCCTGCGCAAGCGACAGCATGGGTTGGCGGAAGACTGGTACAAGGATATCCCATCCGTATACGCACCCGCCGGAAGAATATTGAAGCCGGAAGAAATAGCCGCCGCTGCCGTGTATTGGCTCAGCGATGAAAGCGGTCCCGTATCCGGCCAGGTGATGGATTTGGAACAATATCCTTTTATTGGGCGTAACCCGCCGAAAGACACCACCACAATTCCTGTATCAAAATAAAATATTGTACTTATGCCCAAATTAGCGGTGTTTCCAAAAGCCTTTATGGTGGCTCTTTGTAAGGATGGGAGCATGCGTGTTTCAGAATGGATTGAACTGGCTGCAAAGCTGGATATTGACGGACTGGAATGGTATGCAGGTTTCCTGGAAATGAAAGATGAAAAAAACTGGCCCATATTCCGGCGCCAGGTAGAAGATCACGGAAAGACCATTCCGATGATGTGTTGTTCTCCGGATTTTACTAATCGTGACGCAGCCTTTAGAAAAAATGAAATTAAAAAGCAGAAGCGGTGGATCGACATGACGCATGCGCTGGGTGGTTCCTATTGCCGCGTACTCTCCGGGCAAAAGCGGCCGGAGCTTTCTGTTGACGAAGGTGTTCAACTGGCCGCGGATTGTATTGAGGAATGTCTGCCTTATGCACAGGAAAGAAACATCACGCTCATCATAGAAAATCACTATAAAGATGACTTTTGGGAGTACCCCGAGTTTGCACAAAAGATGGATATATTTTGCAAGCTGGTAGATAAAATTAATCACCCGTTTTTTGGTGTGAACTATGACCCAAGCAATACATACCTGGCAGGCGAAGACCCCATCGAATTGTTGCGGCGGGTAGCGCACCGCGTTGTGACCATGCATGCCAGCGACCGTTATTTGAAAGAAGGAACGATGGAAGACCTGCGCAGGGAAGAAGGCGGCGCACAGGGATATGCCAAACGCTTAAGTCATGGCGAAATCGGCAAAGGCCTGAATGATTATGATGCTATCTTCTCCATTTTAAAAGCGCAGGGTTTTAATAGCTGGATCAGCATTGAAGATGGTGTGGATGGCATGGATCAGTTGGAAAGAAGCGTTGCTTTTGTACGGAAGAAAATGCAACAGTACTGGCCTGGAGAAGGTGGTCGACCTTCTTTATAAATTATAGATTCTGCCGAAGGTCGACCACCTTTAGCCTAAATGCACAACTTATTATGAAACCAAAAATTATTTTAATCTTGCTGTTCTTTTGTTCAGCAATAGGTGTAAGCCTTGCCCAACAATCGTCAAAGCCTGTTTCAGCAAAAAAAATTGATCAGTGGATTGCAGAAAGGGAATGGGCCGGAGGTATTATACTTTCGCCTCACTTGTCTGTAAACAAAGTAGCTTTTTATGAAGCGTATCATACCAACAAAAAATTATGGGATGCCGCTTTTGGTTTTATGAAAACACACGACCTGGTTACTATTGCAACCGGTAAATATCCCATTCCGGGAGATACTGTATTTGCTTCTATAACGGAAGATCCCAGTAAAAAAATGGAAGATGTAAAATGGGAATCACACAAAAAATACATTGACCTGCAATACATTATTAAAGGAAAAGAAATTATTGGCGTGGCCGATGCGTCAAAGGCTACCATAACAAAACCCTATACGCCCGATGCCATGAATTATATTGCGGACGGAACTTATTACACGACAGACAACGGCACTTTCTTTTTATTTTTTCCAAATGATGCCCATCGCCCGACAATTAAAGCAGACGGGTATGATGTGGTAAAAAAAATCGTGATAAAAATACAAGTTGCCAAAGCAGAATAATATGACCTGCTGATAAAATACTATACTTAAGAAAGTTATTGTCCACCATGAAAGAAAAAAACAACTCTTCCCGCAGGAATTTTTTAGAAAAAATAACTGTCGGTTCGTTGGGAGTAGCCATTGCCGGCGGTATCAGCGAAAAGCTATTCGCTGAAGACAAAGCACAACCTATTTCACCTATCAATAACAATGAGTTTGTAAGCAGTAAAAAATTTGTGCCGGTAATGCTCACACCTTATAAACAGAACGGACAGATCGATTTTGATGGCTTATCGCGGCTGACTGATTTTTACCTGGCTGCGGGAGCAAAGGGACTTTTCGCCAATTGCCTGAGTAGTGAAATGTATAGCCTTAGCCCCGAAGAAAGATTGGCATTAACAAGGCACGTGGCAAAACGGGTGAATGGAGCTGTATCAGTAGTGGCAACAGGTTCATTTGGTGAGACGTTGAATGATAAGGCAGAATTTACCAAACGGATTTATCATACAGGTATCAATGCCGTGATATTAATTACCGGCCACTTTGCGAAGAAGGAAGAAAATGATGATGCACTGATTGCCGGATTTGAAAAGTTTTTTAATCTTACCGATAACATTCCAACCGGTACATACGAATGTCCTTCGCCATATAAAAGGGTGCTTACGCCGCAGGTATTTAAATACCTGCTCGGCACCAACCGCCTCATTTATCATAAAGACACCACCATTGATTTTGATAAAGTAAAGGCAAAAATTAACTTGGTACAAAATAACCGCCTGGAATTTTATGATGCCTGTATTGCCAACGCTACCAACTCGCTACAAACCGGCGCCAAAGGCATGTCTGCTATTTGCGGCAATTTTTATCCGGAAATCATCAGCTGGATTTGTGCCAATGCTACCAACCCCGATCGCCAGGGAGATGTACAATTTATCCAGGAACAACTTACCAAAACAGAAGACATCATTTCAACCAACTATTCCTTAAGCGCTAAATATTTTTTGCAGAAAAGAGGTGTTCCAATTGAAATTAGTGGGCGTACTTCTTCGTCCCCATTAACCGCGGCACAAAAGCAAACGCTGGATGAAGTGTATAAAACATTTATTGGCTGGTGCGACAGGATTGGTATTAAACCGACGACTATTTAATATACGTTCCGAAAAAGATACTTTTCCAGCAAGGGATAACGTTAGATTTCAACCGTATTGGAAATACTCATAATAAACCTATCAAATGAAGCGCATAGTATTTAAATTGCTACTTGCATGTACAGCCATTCAGTTGGTACCGGGCAATGGTATTGCTCAAACCGCCATCACACCTGCAACAGCATTACAAAGGTATTTGCACAACGGCGACAAAACCTACCAATGGGAAATTAAGGAAACCTTTAAAATAAAAGAGGCAACGGTATATACTTTACTACTTACATCGCAAAAATGGCGTGAATACACATGGAAACATGAATTAAGTATTATTGTACCACAGAAAATAAATCATGACGCAGCTTTATTATTTATTACGGGTGGAAGTATTAATGATAAAGGTTTGCCAAACTGGAGTGGTAAAGATGATGCACTGAGGATTGGATTCAGTGACGTGGCCGCTAAAAACAATGCCGTTGTTGCGATCCTGAAGCAAACACCCAATCAGCCCTTGTACGACACCCTGGTTGAAGATGCGTTGATTTCATACACGTTGCACCGGTTTAAGGGAGACCATGATTACAGTTGGCCGTTGCTTTTCCCGATGGTAAAAAGTGCTACCCACGCCATGGATGCCGTACAGGAATTTTGTGCGCAGCAAATTCATCAGCCCGTTAAAAGCTTCGTTGTATCCGGTGCATCCAAACGAGGCTGGACTACCTGGCTTACCGGTGCAAATGACCCACGCGTAGTAGCGATTGCCCCAATGGTGATTGATATGCTGAACATGCCGGTCAGTATGAACTACCAGGTAAAAGTATGGAACGATTACAGTATCCAGATTGAGGACTATGTAAAGCTGGGTATTGCACAGGATATAAGTTCTGCAAAAGCAAACGAGCTTACTACCATGATTGATCCTTATTCGTACCGGAAAACATTGCGGATGCCTAAAATGATTTTTATGGGAACCAATGATGAATACTGGCCGATAGACAATATTAAAAATTATTACGACAGTATTCCGGGACAAAATTTATTGCATTACATAGCCAATGTGGGGCACGATATGGGAGATAAAAAAGAAGCGCTTGCAAGCCTCGGTTCCTTTTTTGGATTAACGTTGGCAAAAAAAGCCTATCCAACCTGCGTATGGAAAACCGGTTCTAAAAAAGGTGGGATTGAAGTAAACATAACAGCTACCGCTGATAAATTAACGGATGTAATTCTGTGGTCTGCCGATTCGCCAGACAAAGATTTCCGCAATGACAAATGGCAATCAAAAAGTCTCGGTATTAAAAGCCGGCATTTAATAAAAGTCACCGAAGCGTTTCCGGAAAAAGGCTACCGTGCTTTTTACCTGAATCTAAAATACCACGATGCCAACGGTGGTGAATACACAGAAAGTACGAGGGCGTTTATGACGGATGAGAAGGAACTATTGTAAAGATGGGGATTTGTCAAAGCTTGTCACGGAAAGATTTGATAAATGGTTCTCCGATGAACGAATCTTGCTAAAAGAATGGTTGAATCTTCGAAGAAGAAACCAAGGCGGTAATCTCCAACCCGGGTTCTGTAGGCGGTTTTATGACCTTTTAATTTTTTTGTTTGAGGAATTTTATCAAGGCTTTCTGCAGATTCCATTAATTCAATAGTTCGGATAAGCGCCTGCCTCACAGACTTAACTTTAAGATCGTCAAGATCCCGGGAGAATTTCTTTAAAAATTCAACTTTCATCAGGCTGATAACTTTTTCATTACTTCGGTACGGCTGACCTTTTTAGTTTTATCAGTACTACGAAGCAATTTGCTCATGCCCATGTCTTCTAATTCTTCTACAGACAAGACTGATGAGCCTACTCCAAGTTTTTTTAGAAGATCGCTGACAAACTTAAATTCGCTATTGTTTTTCGGTTTAATCACTAAAGCTTTCATTGTTCAAATATACAAAAAGCAATGCACCTGTAGGATGCATTTTAAACGTGTGACTATTTTGAGTGCTATTGATATAGATTAGCAGCGTCGTTCCTTCGCTACAAATTTTTTTAAACTACGGGGTGATTATTTGCACAATCACCCCATAGTTGTTATTTATTGAAGCCCTTATTTTTTCTTCGTAGCCTGCATGGCCATTAACTCTTCCAAAGTCCAGGGTGTTGTGCGATCCTTGGTGGCCGCTCTCACATCTCTCACTTCATCCACAAATACTACTTTGGATTTATTGCCAAAACTGTTCCGCACATAGCTCAGTACTGAAGCAATGTATTCATCAGTTTGGGCTTGCTGCGATAACATCTGATCAGGATATTTTCTGCCATCTATCGGCCCTTTTAATCCATGCAGCAAAATATTGATGAGGGTTGTTTTATCACCGTTTACCCTTGCTGAGCCAGCCAGCGGCGGTGCAATCATACTGGGAATGCCTTTGCCTTCAGGCCCATGACAGGTGATACATAATTGTTTAAAATAGCTGGCGCCATGGTACACAAGGTCGCGGTCTTCCCCATCCATGCCCATGGTGATGGCCCTCAAATCGCTGTTGGCTTCATCTTTTTCCTGCAGGCTTCTTTCCGCAACTTTTACGAGTAATACATTAGTGGTATCCCTGGTTTGCAGTGTTTTTAGTAAAGCCGATGCCGTTGCTTCTTTGCTGTAACGAAGCGATAAAGCCAGTTGTACCTGCACGCCTGCGTCTTTATCATCCTTCATGCTTTCCAGTTTCGCAGCTATGGTTTGATTGCCCTGTTTCAAAAAAGGTTCGCTGATGCGGATCGCTGCCTTTCTGATTTCTGCATCGTCATCCGCCAATGTTGTTAGTACGGCTTGTTCATCAATGGCGCCCAACCCTTCCATTGTCCATAAGGCATGCAGTCTTGTAATGGCATCCGGTCCTTTTTTCCAGAAGGCCAGTTTCCCACCAAAACTCTTTTTGTTTAAAGCAATTTTCTTCAATGCAGGTAATACCGATTGATCGCCACGGATCACCAGTAATTTCTGCGCATTATCCCGCCACCAACCGTTGGGATGGGAGAGATAGGCAACCAGTTCGGCATTGGATGCTTTGAGTAAATGAGGCTGTGGGCCTGGTTTGTAACCATCATGTACCACACGGTAAATACGGCCGCGGTTAATGTTTTCATCCATCTTTTTTCGCTTTATCTGGGGATGAATATAACTGTCGGGTTTTGTCCAGGCACTTTCCTGTATAATGCCATGGTACATGTCGGCGATATACAAACAACCATCGGGCCCCGTAGCAGTATTAACAGGTCTGAAATTCATATCGCTGGAAGCAAGGAATTCTCTTTTGTCATACGCATTGTGCAATATCATAGCCCCGTTTTCATAAGTGGCTTTTGCCCTGCGGATCAAACGGCCAACAGGTTCACAAATAAACAGGTCGTTGACCATCGTTGCAGGCAGGCGGTCTCCACGAAAAACGGTTTGGCCGCAGGAGGCAGTAAAATGATTGAGTGTGCTGTCTTCTCTCAATCTTTCCTGTCCACCCTGTACATCGGGCGTACCAATGATGGGCCATACCGCATCAAAACTGCTGTCGCGTTGATTGTCTAAATCCAGTTCTCCGTAGGCCGGGTTCTCCTGGAAATTCAGTGCAGGCGTTTCGCCCCCGGCGGAAGAAAAGAACAGCCGGCCATAATTATCCTGCGTTAATCCCCATTGTCCGCCGGGCGGGCTTATGAGGCTGTCCACTACCAGCATACCATTATTATAGCGGAAGCGAACGGGGTTGCGGGTAACGTAAATCCAGTTATCAATGTTCCAGATCAGGCCGCTTTTCTGGTGTTCCAGGTTGGCTTCGTCGGGTTCATCGTTATGGTACACCAGTATTTTTTCATCTGCTACGCCATCGCCGTTTTTATCGCGGTAACTGTACATATTGTTGGTGTAGGTTTCATTTACTACCAGCCGGTCATCCAGCATCAGCATCATCCTGGGCAAAATAAGGCTGTCGATAAACACCGTATGTTTATCCATTTTGCCATCGCCGTTGGTATCATCCAGTTTGGTGATGCGGCATACTGGCAGGCGTTCGCCGGTGCCATTAATGTCCTGCATATAACTGCGCATTTCGGCTACATACATGCTGCCGTTGCCGTCCCATACCATGGCGACCGGTTCCTGTATATCGGGTTCGCTGGCCACCAGTTCCATATGATAACCGGGTGGCAGGTGCATGGTCTTTAAACTTTCTTCGGGGCTCAACGGAACAGCCGACGGATCGGGAACTATTTTAGCAGGCCTTTCGGGAGCCGGCTCTTCGGTTGGTAAAGGTTGTTGACAGGAAAAAAAAGTACAAACAAATAATGCAATGCAGGCAGCAGTGTGAATGGGTTTCATGAATTGATGTTGATGGTTTATTAAGCGGGATGCCAAATATTTCACGGGGACAAACAGGCTGTTGAAGATAATATATTTGAGGCAAACATCAGCAACCTGTTGCGCCAATGCAGCCGTAATACAATTATGAAAACATAGCAGCGGAAATTAGTTAGATTGATGTATTGGTGTTTAAAGGAAATGTTACAGGAATTAACATGAGGCATCCGGGTACAAATGGATGCCTTGTGACTATGTTATTTAACTGCCAATGCTTTTCCCTTCACCACTTTTGCCCGGTGCTGGTAATAGTATAATACACATCTTCTCAGCTGTTCGCCCATCACAAATTTGGGATTGTCCCTGCTGAATATTTCGCCTGTTCTTTCATTTGGATTAAAATCCTTGGCGCATAAAATATCATACACTTTAAACAGTTTGATTCCTAAAAAATCAACCAGGTAGCGTTGGCGTACCAAAATGCTGCTGAAGACTTCGCTTTTTTTGCGGGTTTTTATGCCGATGCAAATACCAAAAGTGCGGGTATCATCAATGCTTAAATTTTTAACCAGGTAAGTTTTTAAATCCAGGCCTTCCGGGCAATTGTCTTCTACCTGGAAGTTGAGTTCGTTGGCTGCATGCCGCATATTGATCTGGAATTCTTCCAGCAGTAAATTCCATTTCTCTTTGTCTTGCTCTTCAATGCCTTTTATCAGGATTGTTTTCCACGAAGTACAACACAGCTGTGTGATACCAGTTTGCATACAAAGCCGGCACAACTTTATTAAAAATGGTACACTGAATAATTCATCCCGCCTGTAAATGCCCAGCCAGTATTTATCGTTGTAGCGGTTAAGGCCTTCATAATACGGCAGGTTAAAAGGCGGCAGTACTACCGGGCTTTCAGCAGGCTGTATGTTTAAACCATCGGAGTTAAACAAGGCAAACAAGTCATCACCATTGGCCAGTTCAGTATCAACAAATTTATCCGGGTGTTGCAGAATGATTGTTTCCAGTTTTTTGGTAACAGATGCAATGTCATTGGTATGGCAAAGCATGGTCCATTCGTAGATAACATTCGTTTTGGGAAAGCGGATGATCAGGTGCCAGAAATTTTCAATGGAAGGCGAAGCAATCCAGTTGATATTACCCGTAAGGATGGGCGTAAAGCTTTGGTTATTGTCGCAGATGTTAATCTTTAGCATTGGCGCATAATCGATGGAATCAAGCACGTTCTTATAAATGGCTTCACTTAACCAGCTGTCGCCGATGAATACGCCGGCCGCCGGATATGAGCTGCAAATATTGGGATGTTTGCACTCATCTATTTCATAAGCCAGTTCCAGTTTATCCAGTTCTGCGGTAAAGGGTTCTACACTGTAATGTTCCATGTCTACCAGCAATTGCTGCCGCAGTCCAAAGTGAACGTCTCTTATCTTTATTTTATTTACAGCAATTAAAATATTGTGCAGATTGGCGGGGTCAATAATGCCGCCGCGGAAGTTTATAAATATGGTGCTTATCATACATCAAACATACAAATTAAATAAGTGAAATAGCAGCCGGCGCCGATAGTAAATGCATGTTCATTGAAAAAGTAAAATGAAATATATTTGAATGAAACATCCACCACTCAATAAATAGCTAATATGAAGATAGCCCTTGCATCTCCGCCTTATCCGGCCTCCATTGCAGATGGGCTGGAATGGGTTGAAAAACTTACTAAAGAAGCCGCCTTGCAACAGGCTGAAATCATCTGTTTTCCGGAATCCTACATTCCCGGCTATCCCGGTATGGGCGCCGATCCGGCTGAACGTACATCGCAACAACTGGAAGCTGCGTTGCGGGCGGTACGGCGCATTGCGGCCAGTAATTCCATCGCGGTGATTATACCGATGGATTGGTACCGGGAGGACATCTTGTTAAACCTCGCTTTTGTAATTGATGGTAAGGGCGAAGTGTTGGGCTACCAGACAAAAAACCAGCTCGATCCTTCGGAAGATAATTTGTGGCAGGCAGGTACCGAACGCAAGCTCTTTGAAGTGAATGGAGTAAAATTTGGTATCACCATTTGTCATGAAGGATACCGTTATCCCGAGTCGGTACGATGGGCTGCCAGGAATGGCGCACAGGTGGTGTTTCATCCCAACTATACAGGAAGTAATGATGGCGGAAGATTGCCCACAGAGTGGGGAGCAAAAGAAAATCCCTATTATGAAAAAGCCCAGATGCTGCGTGCCATGGAGAACACGATTTATTTTGCCACTTCCAACTATGCTTTTCAATATCCTGAGTCTGCCAGTTCTTTAATTGGTCCTGATGGCAGTTGCATTGCTTACCAGGCATATGGCAAAGCGGGCGTGATCACCGCAATCATGGAGCCGGAGAAAGCAACCGGCTTGCTGGCCGGCAGGTTTAAGCCAGAACTATATCCTGATCCGGTTGGTAAAAAATGAGCCCAATACAAATAACAAAAATTGGAAAGATGGTAAGTTCTGATAAAAGATGAAGCAGCCCCGAAGCAGACTGAATTTACGGATTGTGTAAATGGTTTTCCTTATTTCGACGACATTATCCACCTCAATACTTTTCTTTGCACCAAATTATAACTATGAGCAGTAAAGCACCCCTTCACAACAGCATGCGTGTATATCACCGTTACCTGGGCTTTTTTTTAGCCGGTATTATGGCCGTATATGCCCTCAGTGGCATCGTGCTTATTTTCAGGGATACCAGTTTTTTAAAAAAAGAAAAACAACTAACGCAGCAACTGCAACCGGGTCTTACAGCAGAGGCTTTAGGCAAAGCGATCCGCATACGTGATTTAAAAATTACTTCCGTAAGCGGCGACGTGCAAATGTTTAAACAGGGCACTTACAATGCACAGACAGGTTCAGCAAGCTGTACCGTTACCGTATTACCGGTGTTGGTAGAAAAACTAACTCACCTGCACAAAGCCAGTACAAAAGACCCCTTATTTTTTCTGAACGTTTTCTTCGGTGTTTCCCTTTTCTTTTTTGTGATCTCTTCTTTCTGGATGTTTATGCCCAAAACAAGCATTTTTAAAAAGGGTCTGTATTTTACTTTGGCGGGTATTGTGCTGACGGTGGTGTTGCTGATGGTGTAGAGACACTGGTATTTGAGCGTCAAAGACTAAGCTCGATTTTGGTCAGTTAAGGATACTTATCTGCGAGTTTTTTTGTCATTAACAGCGTTTAGCCAGGAAAATAATATTAAAATGGTTTGATTTTTTATACCGTCAAAAGGGATTTTTCCAGAAAGAAGACGCCCCATTTTTAAGCGATCGGGTGCTAAACAGCTGAAATAGATTTTGCCCATAAATAGAAACGGGAAAACTGACTTTGACATCAATTTTCCCGCTTTTTGTGGTGCGAGCCGGGGTTGAACCGGCGACACATGGATTTTCAGTCCATTGCTCTACCAACTGAGCTATCACACCGTTCCCTTTCGGGGCAGCAAAAATAGGAGTTTCTCCTCAAATATTACAAAACAAGCGCATCAAATTATGAAAGAAATAAAAAAAGGTGGGCAAAATCAGGCCCACCTTGTATTTACGTGTTAAAAAGATTTATTTTAAAGAGGCGATATCTATCACAAAACGATAGTGTACGTCGCCTTTTAACATTCTTTCGTAGGCCTCATTTATCGCAGATACTTTAATCACTTCCACATCGCTCACAATATTATGTTCGGCGCAGTAGTCCAGCATTTCCTGCGTTTCTTTAATACCACCAATCAGGGAGCCGGCAATAGAACGGCGTTTGCCAATAAGGTTAAAAGCGCCCACTACGGAAGGCTGCGGAGGTACGCCCACAACCACCATGGTGCCGTTTAAAGTAAGCAGGTTTAAATAATCGTTGTATTCGTGCGGTGCAGAAATGGTACTTAAAATAAAATCAAATTTGCCCTGCAGTTTTTTCATGGTGTCCGCATCTTTTGTTACCGCAAAATAATGGGCGCCCAAATTCAGCGCATCCTGTTCCTTTGATTTGGAAGTGCTCAGCACGGTGACATCGGCGCCAAAAGCAGCGGCAAACTTAACGGCCATGTGACCAAGTCCGCCCAGGCCAACTACGGCCACTTTGTGTCCTTTGCCAATCTTCCAGTGCTTTAAAGGTGAATAGGTGGTAATGCCCGCACACAACAAAGGCGCCACGCCTTCAATGGGCAAACTGTCAGCTACATGCAGCGTGTATTTTGCATCCACTACAATTTGCGTGGAATACCCGCCATAGGTAGGGTTGCCTTCTTTATCACGGCCATTGTAAGTGCCAACCATCCCGTTGTCACAATATTGTTCTTCATGTGCCAGGCAGCTGGGGCACTCCCTGCAGGAGTCTACAAAGCAGCCCACGCCGGCCAGTTCACCGATTGTAAAGTCTTTTACGTCAGACCCGATTTTGGTAATGCGGCCTACTATTTCGTGGCCCGGTACCATCGGGTAAATAGAGCCGCCCCATTCGTTGCGTACCTGGTGAATATCGGAGTGACAAACGCCACAATATAAAATTTCAATTTGTACATCATTGGCGCCAACGTCTCTTCTTTCAAAATTAAATGGTGTTAATGGTGTGGTTGCACTTTGCGCTGCATAAGCGTTTACGGGTGTCATATGTTTTATTTTAGAATGATTACACACAGTTTTTGCAAACTGTTTGTTGGATAAAAATTTATATAGCGGAACAAACCACAAAAACCGCTCCCATAAAAGAGGTCAGGCAGAAGGTGCCAGCAGGGAGAAAATAGCAGAGTCAAGAAAGCGGCCGTTGTAAAAATAATTCTCTTTAAAATGGGCTTCCTGTACGAAGTTATTTTTCAGCAGTAAGTTTTTAGAAGCTTCATTGGCAGGATTGACATTGGCTTCCACAGAATGCAGGCCCATGGTGGTAAATCCATAATGTAATACGGATTTGATCGCTTCCTGCATGATGCCCTTTCGCTGTTGCTGCGGGTGCAGCAGGTAGCCGATTTCTGCCCGGTAATTGGGCGCATCAATCTTCCAAAAACCAATGGTGCCAATTAATACAGCATCTTCTTTTAAAGCAATGCCCCAGGTAATATTTTCATTATTTTTTACGCCGTCAATTATTGTTTGAATCAGCTCCATGGCATCAGCTGCCGATTGGGCAAGTGGCCTGTCAATATAGGCCATAACCTTTTTATCAGAACGGAGTACCAGTAAATCGTTCACATCTGCCGCTGTTATTTCTTTTAGCATCAGCCGTCCGGTATACAGCACCGGAAAAGGATTGAGTTGCAGTGAAAGCATAATTTGTATTTAAAAAATAATGGTCCGGGCAATGACAGCTTTGTGGAAAATCGTTGTGTCACTCACTTGTACTTTTACAGCTTTGTGCATCGCCATCAATTCGCAGGGTGTTGGTTTTTGGAGTGTTCACTTTGCGGTCTGACCTTCGGTACCGACCGCAAATTTTTACCACGGTCGGCACCAAAGGTCAGACCGTGGTAAAGAATTATACAAGTTAATTGCCTGCTCTAAAGCATTGAAGCAACTATAAAGCAACTGATAATATCCTAAAAGCAATATTGTTTTGCCCAATTAAAATTCCGCACTTTTAGGATACCTTGGGAAAGGAATTACATCCCTGATATTACCCATACCGGTTACAAACTGCACCAGGCGTTCAAACCCGAGCCCGAAGCCCGCATGCGGGCAACTGCCGAAGCGGCGGGTATCCAAATACCAGTTCAGTTCTTCGGCAGGAATATGCATTTCAGCCATACGGGCCGTTAATTTATCCAGCCGTTCTTCTCTTTGTGAACCACCCACAATTTCGCCGATACCGGGCGCCAGGATATCCATGGCAGCCACCGTTTTGCCATCCTCATTCAAACGCATGTAAAACGATTTGATGTCTTTTGGATAGTTGGTGAGTATCACCGGTTTCTTAAAATGTTTCTCTACCAGGTAACGTTCATGTTCGCTTTGCAAATCAACACCCCAGCCTTCGATTAAATATTGAAACTTTTTTTTCTTGTTGTGGTTGCTCTCTTTTAAAATTTCAATCGCTTCGGTATAAGTCAGCCTTTCAAAATCGTTGTTTACAACAAAATTCAGTTTGTCCAGTAAACCCATTTCACTTCTGTCCTGCTGCGGTTTTTGTTTTTCCTCCTCTTCCAGCCGTTGCGCTAAAAATTCAAGGTCTTCTTTGTTTTGCTCCATGGCGTACTTAATCACGTAACGGATAAAAGCTTCCGCCAGGTTCATATTATCTTCCAGGTCGTTAAAGGCAACTTCGGGCTCAATCATCCAAAACTCAGCCAGGTGGCGGGTTGTATTGCTGTTTTCTGCCCTGAATGTAGGGCCGAAAGTATATACATCACTAAAAGCCATCGCAGCAAGTTCACCTTCCAGTTGTCCGCTAACGGTCAGGTTGGTGCTGCGGCCAAAAAAATCATCTTTAAAATTTACACTGCCATCTTCATTTTTTGGTGCGCTGCCATCTACAGGCAATGTAGTTACGCGGAACATTTCGCCGGCGCCTTCTGCATCGCTTGCGGTTATGATGGGCGTATGCAGGTAAACAAATCCTTTATCATTAAAAAACTGGTGAATGGCAAATGCCAGCGAATGCCGGATGCGGAAAATGGCGCCAAAAGTGTTGGTGCGAAAGCGCATGTGGGCAATCTCTCTTAAAAATTCAAGGCTGTGTTTTTTAGGCTGCAAAGGAAATTTTTCCGCATCGCTATCGCCTAATATTTCTATGGTAGCTGCCTTCAATTCTACTTTTTGTCCTTTACCTAAAGATGCAATTACCTGGCCGGTAACTTTAATGCAGGCGCCTGTTGTCAGGCGTTTTAACGTGCTGTCTTCAAACTCGCCCAATGAAGCAACTACCTGTAAATTATTATTGGTACTGCCATCGTTAAGGGCAATAAACTGGTTGTTTCTGAACGTGCGAACCCATCCCATTACGGTTGCTTCAAAGCCGGTGTTTTCTTCTGCCAGCAATGCTTTTATCTTTATTCTTTTGTTGAACATAACGTTTAAATTGGCTGCAAATATAACGGGGATTTTGATGGATTAAAAGGATTGCATGGTATTAATGCTGTTATGCTAAATGAGATTGTTGCTGCAGAAATTGTATTTACTAAAAACTCTTTTCAATACGCATTAACTTTGGCGGATGAAAATTGCTTTCTTTTCTTCCAAAATGTACGACCGCGAATTTTTTGACCGCTATAATACAAAACACGAAATAATTTATTTTGAAGCGCCTTTAAATGAACAAACCGTAAACCTTGCCTGGGATTGCAACGCAGTTTGCGCCTTTGTAAACGATAAATTATCGGCCGATGTAATTGCAGCATTAAAAAGCAATGGCATTCAATTGATAGCTTTACGCAGTGCCGGGTTTAACAATACAGATATTGCTGCGGCCAGAGCAAACGGCATCCCGGTAGTACGGGTGCCGGCCTATTCTCCGCATGCAGTGGCGGAACATGCGCTGGCGCTGATTTTAACGCTCAACCGCAAAACCCATAAAGCCTATAACCGGGTAAGGGAAGGCAACTTTTCTCTGGAAAGAATGATGGGTTTTGATCTCTATGGTAAAACTGTCGGTGTGATCGGTACCGGTAAAATTGGCCAGTTGTTTTGTACTATTATGCTGGGCATTGGTTGTAAAGTGCTGGCTTTTGATGTGATAGCTAATAAAGAAATGCAGGCGGCAGGAGTTGACTACCTTCCATTGATCGACATTTTTCAACAGGCGGATATCGTTTCGCTGCATTGCCCGCTGACAGAACAAACCCGCCATATTATAGATGCAACCAGCATTGCCATGATGAAGCAGGGTGTAATGCTCATCAATACAAGCAGGGGCGGGCTGGTAGATACACCGGCTGCGATTGAAGGACTTAAATCCGGCCGCATCGGATATCTCGGGCTGGATGTGTATGAGCAGGAAGAAAAATTGTTTTTTAACGACTTATCAGAAAATATCATTGATGATGATGACATCATGCGCCTGCTAAGCTTTCCCAATGTGTTGATCACTTCTCACCAGGGCTTTTTTACGCAGGAAGCATTAGCGGAAATCGCCAAAACAACACTCGCCAATATAGATGAATTTGAGGCCGGAACAAAGCTTACCAATAGGGTCGCATAATAAAAAGCCTGGCTAAAACCAGTCATGTCAGCCAGAGGGGTAATGACTTTGTCCAACGTGCAAATTGTTGCAATACTGCTCGGTTACAGGGCACATTTTATCTTTGTTACCATTTGAGTTACCCCCTCATTAACAAAAATTTTTTTAGTATTTAGCAAAAACGGCGTAATATTGTGCAGGAATATTGCTGATAAGGTCTTCCATATAACTACTGCATCAGACAGTCACATTCCATCAAACAAAAAATTCTCACCCGAACAATTGGGATTATTTCAAGACTTTAAGACCGGATTTTTTTGAAAAAACTTTTTTCATTTCTTTATGTATGACACTTTACAACTGAACGATATGCTCGTTCCTGAGTTGCATGATATTGCAGAGCAGCTCACTATCTCCAATTATAAAAAACTAGAAAAGCAGGATCTGATAGATAAGATACTTGCCAGGCAAACTACCATGAATACACCAGCAAAAAACGAAGGCGAGGAAAAACCCAAGCGTAAACGCACCATCAAAGCCGCAGCTACAGCCGCTCCCGTAGCAGCTGCTTCTCCCGTAACAGAAAAAACGGTAGCAGAACCTACTCCGGCAGAACCTAAAACAGCAGAACCCAAGGCCGCAGAACACAAGCAACATAAAAGAACAGAACATACTGCAGAAAGAAAAAAACAACCGGTTATAAAAGACGAACTCGAAGAAGATCTTCAGCCAATAACAGACGAGCAAAGTACAATACCTGCAGCCATCGCATCGCTATTGCATGAAGAAGATGATGTACAACAACAGCAGCCTGAACTGCAAATGACAGAAGGTGGACAGCAAAATGTGTACCCCAGCAAACAATACCAGCAACGCAGGGACCAGCAGGTTTTTAATATTGAATTTGACGGTATCATATTAGGGGAAGGTGTATTGGAAATGATGCCTGACGGTTATGGCTTTTTAAGAAGCAGTGATTACAATTATCTTTCTTCACCGGATGATATTTACGTATCTCCTTCCCAGATAAAATTATTTGGCTTAAAAACCGGCGATACTGTTTACGGATCTGTTCGTCCGCCAAAAGAAGGTGAGAAATATTTTGCTTTGCTAAAGGTAGAAACCATCAATGGCAAAAGCCCTGAAGAAGTAAGAGACAGGGTTCCTTTTGACTATCTTACTCCCTTATTTCCGTTTGAAAAACTAAACCTTACTACCACTTCCAATAATTACAGTACCAGGATAATGGACTTGTTTACGCCAATAGGTAAAGGCCAGCGTGGATTGATTGTTGCCCAGCCAAAAACGGGTAAAACAATGTTGCTGAAAGAATTGGCCAATGCAATTGCAGAAAATCATCCGGAATGTTACCTGATGATTGTACTGGTAGATGAAAGACCGGAAGAGGTAACAGATATGGAACGCAGTGTAAAGGCTGAAGTTATTGCCAGCACATTTGATGAACCTGCAGAAAAGCACGTAAAAGTTTCAACCATCGCTTTGCAAAAAGCAAAAAGACTGGTTGAATGTGGTCATGATGTGGTGATTTTATTGGATAGTATTACCCGTTTGGCACGTGCGCACAATACCGTTGCTCCGTCAAGTGGAAAGGTATTGAGTGGCGGCGTGGAAGCGAATGCCATGCAAAAACCAAAACAATTTTTTGGTGCTGCACGTAAAATAGAATTTGGTGGCTCATTAACCATTATCGCCACTGCACTGGTTGATACCGGAAGCAAAATGGATGAGGTTATTTTTGAAGAATTTAAGGGAACCGGTAACATGGAATTGCAGTTGGACAGAAGACTGTCTAACCGCCGCATTTATCCTGCAATTGATATTGTTTCGTCTTCAACAAGGCGTGATGATCTGTTGCTTGATAAGGAAACATTCCAGCGCATGTGGGTATTACGTAAACACATGGCCGATATGAATCCGGAAGAAGCATTGAATACCCTGCTTAAAAACATGAAAGGAACAAAAGACAACGTAGAATTTTTAACTTCTATGAACGGATAAAAATTTACGCTTTTAAATTAATACATTACTGGCCGCTGATTATTCAGCGGCTTTTTCTTTAACAAAAAACATAATGATGGCGGCCAACAGCATGGCGGCTCCGCCCGTTAAAATCGTGAGGTTGGTTTGGCCGGAAAAATAATGACGGGTTAAAAAACCGAGTAAGAAGGCGGCGGTTATCTGTGGTATTACAATAGAAAAATTAAATACAGCAAAATAAGTGGTCATTTTATTTTCAGGTGCTATATCACTGACGATGCTGTAAGGTATATTGCTGATGCTGCTCCAGCCAATGCCAATAAAAGCAAACGATATCAGTAAGAGGTATTGATTTTTAATGCAGTAAATCAGCAGCAGGCCAATGCTCCCGATAAGCAATGCGACGGCGTGCAGCTTATATTTACTATACCGTTTAGTTAACTCGGGAATAGTAAAAGCCAATATCGCAGCCAGCGTACTGTAGAAGGCAAAACAGATACCTACCCAGGTAGTTCCATTTTCAAAGGCCCAGCTTTCGGCATCTGTACTATTAAAAATGTATTTGGTAATAACCGGTGTGGCATAGATCCAAAGCGAAAATAACGCCAGCCAGGTGAAAAATTGTACAATAAATAAGGGAAGCAGATGTTTAATAATTCTAAGCATCAATAAATGTACTTTGTTTTTCAAGGAAATTTTCTGATGGCTTTTTTCTTTATGTATCTTGTGTAGCAGCTTTTCTCTTACAACAATGGCCATACAAAAAATTTTAATCGATCAGTTTTTAATGCTCGCTTCGCAGTACCCGGTATTGGATGTACGCAGTCCGGGCGAATATGCGCATGCACATATTCCCGGTGCCTATAGCCTGCCATTGTTTACCGATGAAGAAAGAAAAGTAGTGGGTACAGCTTATAAACAGCAAAGCAGAAAAAAAGCCATCAAAATCGGGCTGGATTACTTTGGCGTAAAAATGAGGCCCATGGTGGAAGAGGTGGAGAGGTTGGTTCTTCAATTAAATGACAAAAGCAGACAAGAAAATGACCCTGTTGTATTGGTACATTGCTGGCGTGGCGGGATGAGGAGTGCGGGTGTAGCCTGGCTGCTTGATCTGTATGGATTTAAAGTATACACCTTAACGGGGGGTTATAAAATGTACCGGCAATGGGCAAGAGCCCGGTTCGATGAGCAATACCAGCTAACGGTACTTGGCGGGTATACCGGCTCGGGCAAAACATCATTATTGCACGAGTTACAGCACAATGGGTATAAAATAATCAACCTGGAAGCATTGGCAAATCACAAGGGTTCCAGCTTTGGTGCGTTGGGCGAAAAGCCGCAGCCTTCGCAGGAGATGTTTGAAAACTTACTTGCGGATGCCCTTTATACAATGAGAAGGGTTGCAGGTAATGCCGGGGAGATTTTTATTGAAGATGAAAGCCAGCGTATAGGATCCATGAATATTCCGGATAGTTTTTGGAAACAGATGCGCAGCAGTCGGGTGATATTCCTGGATATTCCTTTTGAAGAAAGGCTTACTTACCTTACTGAAGAATATGGCAAATTCGACAAGGCTGCTATGGTAAATGCAGTCATTAGAATTCAAAAAAGATTGGGCGGTCTTGAAACAAAACAGGCCGTAAACTACCTGCTCGAAAATAATCACCGGGAATGTTTTCGTATTTTGCTGAAGTATTATGACAAGTACTATGAAAAAGGGTTGGCGGCAAGGGCTACCGATCCTGCTTTGGTTAAAAAAATCAATTGTTCAACCGTAGATATAAAAACCAATATCCAAAACCTACTGCATGAAAAAATTACTGTTCAATAAGTTTTTTTTACTTTTTTTATTATTACCTGCCAGCCTGCTGGCGCAGGATCGTGATATTACGGGACTTTGGAAAGGCGAAATGTATGTTGATTCAACCAAACAATACCTGCCCTTTGAATTATCCATCAGCGAAGTGAAAAACAAATTGATTGGTTATTCGCATATCACTTTTGAAGAAAATGGAAAAAAGGAAACCGGGTTAAGGGATGTTACTATTCAGCGAAAAGGAGATGAGATTATTATTGAAGATGTAAGCCTCATAGACAACTCATTTAGTTTTACTCCCCCCAAAAATATTAAAAAGACCATGATAGTTACCCTTACTATTGAGGATACTGCCATGATAATGAAAGGCAGCTGGAGTACCAACCGTACCAAACGCTTTTTATCAGCAACGGGTACCGTTATAATGCAACGCAAAAACGATTTTAAAGAAACGGTACTATATAAAAAACTGGCAGATTTAAAGCTGGAAGATAAACTGGTTTTTAAAGAACCAGAGAAAAAACCTGCGCCACAGGTGGTAGCATTGCAAGCGCCTAAAACAAACATCAGCGTAGCGCCACCAACGGCGGTTGATCCCGATGTTAAACAAAAGCCAGTAAGTGAACCTGTTGAAAAAAAGCCTGTTGTTGCTGAGCACGTAACCACTGTTGCCGCTATACCAAAACCAGTTGAAACAAAGCCAGCTGCACCCGTTCCAACTCCGCCAGCTCCGGTAGTTGCAGTAGTAAATAAACCTGTTGAAACAAAGCCCGCAACAACTGTAACTCCACCGCCTGCTCCTGTTGTAACGGCGGTAAATAAACCTGTTGAGATAAAGAAAACTCCGCCGCCTGTAAGTGCACCATCACCGGTAGCAGTAAGTAGACCTGCTGAAGTTAAAAAAACACCGACCGTGGTGACCAAACCTGTACCGCCACCTGCTGTTATCGCTGCTAAGCCGGCAGAAGTTAAGAAGGCACCTCCTGTTGTAAGTAAGCCGGCAGCGGTTGCAGCGCCGCCCGTTGCGATTGAAAAGCCAAAGACAGTTGCAGTTCCTGTAGTGGAAAAGAAGCCTGAACCAACTGCACCCAGTGTTGTAAAAGGTGCCGCAGACGTGGATAAAAGATCGATCGCTACTTCGCAGGCAGTCTATTTTCAAAGCGATAGCCTGGTACTCACCCTGTATGATAATGGTTATGTAGATGGAGATACTGTAAGTGTTGTAATGAATGGCGATGTTATTTTTTCCAAACAGGGTTTGAGCACGAAAGCAGTAAGCAAAACCATTTATATTACAAAGGAAACACCGGATTCAATTAAACTGGTGATGTATGCAGAAAACCTCGGCAGCATACCACCCAATACCGGTTTGCTGGTAGTGCATGACGGCGATGCGGTATATGATGTTCGTTTTAGTGCGGATTTAAAATCCAATGCACAAATCATCCTGCAAAGGAAAAAGCGGGAATAAATTTTTTAATAAGATGAATAATGACGATTTGATGAATGATGATGGAACAATAATTTCATTGGATAATATACCGGTTCCGGTTTTTAAGCTTACGCAATATTCTCATGGTGCCGGCTGTGGATGTAAAATTTCACCAAAAGTATTGGATGAAATTCTGACCAGTAATATAGCCCGCCCAGATAATGATAAACTCATTGTAGGCAACCACAGTAAAGATGATGCTGCGGTGTATGATTTGGGTAACGGTACCGCACTTATCAGCACCACAGATTTTTTTATGCCTATTGTGGATGACCCGTATGAGTTTGGCCGCATCGCTTCAGCCAACGCAATCAGTGATGTGTATGCCATGGGCGGAAAACCCATTTTAGCAATTGCAATACTGGGCTGGCCCATTAATGTGTTGCCACCCACGGTTGCACAAAAAGTAATTGAAGGCAGCAGAAGCATTTGCCTGGAAGCCGGAATACCATTGGCTGGCGGCCATAGCATTGACAGCCCGGAACCCATTTTTGGACTGGCTGTAAACGGCCTGGTGTCAGTGCCAAACATCAAACAAAATAACCTGGCACAAGAAGGGGATCTGTTGTTTTTAACCAAACCACTGGGTGTTGGAATATTAACTACGGCAGAAAAAAAAGGGTTACTGAAAGAAGAACATAAAGGCATGGCTGCAAAACAAATGATGCAGTTGAACAAAGTGGGCGAAGCATTGGGAGCTATTAAAGGCGTTCATGCAATGACCGATATTACAGGCTTTGGTTTATTGGGCCACCTGGTTGAAATGGCAGAAGGCAGCGGTGTATCTGCTGTTATTCAATTCGACAACATACCCTTGATTACTCCTGAAATTAAAGACTATCTTGATCAAAATTGTGTACCAGGCGGTACGCATAGAAACTGGGATAGTTACGGAGAAAAGATCGGCACCCTTACAACATATCAAAAAACAATTCTTGCAGATCCGCAAACAAGCGGCGGTTTGCTGCTTGCAGTAAGTGTAGCTGCAGCGGACGAAGTAAAAAATATCTTCGAACAACACGGACTTGAAAAATTCAAGACACCCGTAGGTAATATGATCGCTTTACAAACAAATACCGTGTTAGTAAAATCTTAAGCCAGCGCATCAATTTTAATGGATAGCATTCTGTCTTTTTCTGTAATGGTATCTCCCGCATCGTGCGTACTTAACCAGATTTCTACCTTGTTGTACACATTGGTCCATAGCGGATGATGGTCCAATTTTTCTGCCGCTAATGCCACCCTTGTCATGAATCCAAAAGCTTCAGAAAAATTTTTGAATTCGAATTTTTTATAGAGCGTATCGTTTTTTTCTTCCCACATAGTGTTTAATTGAAAATAATTGAATGGATGATTGATACTATTTCCGGTTTGAAAGCTATTTATGGCTTTAACAGAAAACATGATAACAGTGTATCTAATCTGGTGCCAGTATTTAAAGAAGGCCAATAATTCAACCGGCAGTAGTTATCAAAAAATAAGGTGCTGCTTGTGCTTTATTTTTTCGTTGGTCATTTCATTTACCAGCTGTACGCCGGGCAATGATTTAATAGAATAAATGAGGGCTTTTAATTCTTCCTTACTCACATATTCGCCCTTCATCAGCCATAAAAAATCAAGGTGTTTAAATTCGGGCAATAAATATTCTCCGTCAAACTGGTTATTGTATAAATAGTGTATAAGACAGGTAGATGGCACCTGGTATTCGTAAATGGAAAAGAAATATTTCCGTTCTTTTTTACTCAGCTGAATTTCAAAATCATTGTTGATGCGAAAATCAAAACCCAGCACCTGGTTTAGCTGCCAGCATAACTGGTAATCCTTAACCGGCGCAACAATGCCAAGCAGGATGGAATCTTCAAAAAACTCCTGGGCAATTGTTTCATTGTCTATTTTAAGTTTCATATTCAATTTCGAAGTAAATAGCAGCTATCAATACAATGGTATAATGTAGATGCAACAATGTTAAAACACAATATCAAATACAAGTTCCTCAGTACCTCTTTTTACTTTTACTTTAGTGGCATCCCCTTTATTAAATTTGCTCAATGCCTCCATATAAGTTTGTACATCCGTAAATTTATAATCGCCCAGTTGTACAATTACATCACCTGCTCTTATGCCGACTTTTTGGGCTATTTTTCCATCACTGATACCATCCGCCCTTACGCCAATACCGCTGAAAGTATAATCAGGCATAATACCCAATGTAACCTTAAAGCTGGTCTTACTGCTGGTAGCGCTTTCTCTCGTTTTGGTAAATGCAAGCTTCCCCTTTTTATCGGTATTTTCAAGTAAAGTATAAATATATTTCATCACCATCAGTTCCCCTGTATAGTTCAGCTTGTCAGCATCATCCGTAGGTTTATGATAATCGCTGTGAATACCGGTAAAGAAAAATAAAACGGGAATATCTTTCCTGTAAAAAGAAGTATGATCACTTGGTCCTGTACCGCTGCTATCGAACTTTATTTTAAAAAATTTATCGTTGGGACTGAGTGTTTGTCCCCACACAGGCGATGTGCCATAACCGCCAATATTCAATCCATGCGTGGTGTCATTTAATCGGCCTACCATATCCAGGTTGATCATAAAATTAACTGTGGATAGGTTGATAGTTGGATGGTCTGTAAAATATTTTGAACCAAACAAACCCAGCTCTTCGCCACTGAAACAAATAAATAAATAATTGTTGTTTTTTAGTTTAGAGGCTTTTAATTGTTTACTCAACTCTATAACCGCCGCAGTGCCGCTGGCGTTATCATCCGCACCATTGTGTATCTGTGGCGTACTGCCACTGTATAAAGAATTATGGTCTTCGCCATAGCCCAGGTGATCATAGTGGGCGCCGATGATGATGGTATTGGGTGCGTTATTATCAATGTAACCAATCACATTATGGCCATATCTTTTTTTATCGGTGATGAATATTTTTAGTTGAATATCCAGCGAAGCAGTTTCATCTTTCAAAAATTTTTCTTTACCAGGTTTGGTGATATAGATAACAGGAATAGCAGACAGTTCAGATTTTGCTTTCGGATCAAACTTCAATTCATCTGCAATCGCGGAACTGTTATAAATAAAAAAAGCAGTAGCCCTTTTTTTTGCGGCATCTGCTACTTTAGTTTTGATAGCATCAATAAGGTCGAAATGAGGATTATTCTTATTGGCTTCCAGTATTTCTTTTAAATCATAAAACCAGGGTGACCCATTTTCCTGTAACGCGATTGACCCTACTGCATTTAAAGAAGCATTGCAGCTGAACGCAAGCGGAAAATAATCTTTATCAGGGGCAAGATCATTACCATTGATTAGCAGGTGCGATGTATTGGCAATCATCTTTCCATCATTCACTTCAAACTCCTGCAGGTAGCCGCCGTCACTACCCCTGGCTGCAAGGCCAGCCTTTGAAAATTCTGTGCTGATATATTCGTAGGCAAGTTTCTCGCCTTTGCTGCCTGTTCTTCTTCCTTCAAGTGCATCGCCCGCAAGGTATGCCGCGTGGGTTTGTAATTGAGCCATTATAGCTTTATCTGCTTTTTTTAATTTTTGAGCGTAAGTAAATTGTATGGAAAACAGGAGGCAATAAAAAATACATTTCATAAAAGTGTTGGTTAAGGAATTGTAAAGATAATTCACACAAGGGCTATTGGAAGCAAGGTGATATACAAAATTATAATACCAAAAGCATGCCTTAAATTTACCTGCTTATCAAACTGGCCCGCCTTTATCATCCACATTATGTTCCGGATTGCGGGGGTGATCTTTCCAATTTCGTAATATTTAAACAACGATAGCCGTTACTTTTGCATCTAATTTAATTTTGATAAAAAAAATAAACATAGCATTAGTTGGTAACCCTAACAGCGGCAAAAGTTCTTTGTTCAATGTGTTAACCGGGTTAAACCAAAAGGTTGGAAATTTTCCCGGCGTTACCGTTGATAAAAAAACCGGGCAATGTACTATTTCTGAAACGCTTTCAGCTACGCTGATTGATTTGCCTGGTACGTACAGTTTATATCCCAAACGTGCAGATGAATGGGTTGCCTATAAAGTATTGCTGCAACAGGATGATGACATTAAGCCGGATATGGTTTTGCTGGTGGCTGATGCCAGCAATCTTAAAAGAAACCTGTTGTTTTGCAGCCAGATCATTGATTTAAAAATACCGGTGGTACTGGCCTTAAGCATGATGGATCTTGCTGGTAATAAAGGAACGCAGATTGATTTGGCCGGCCTTGAAAGGGAGTTGGGCGTGCCGGTTGTAAGCATCAATCCCCGTAAAGGAAAGGGCATACCTCAGTTAAAAAAAATAATTGATCAAACCGCGGCACATATCACCGCAGCGCCCAGGGAGTTTATCAACAATGCTGAACTGGCGGAAAGTCCGGTATCCGCTGTAAAAAAATTATTTCCATCCATAAGCGATTACACGGCTTTACACTATTTAATCAACCACGAACATTTTAAGCTGGGCCACTCAATGCAGGATAGAATTGAAGCCATAGAGAAGGAAAATAATTTCAATCCTACCCGTACCCAGGCCGAAGAAATCATGCAACGCTATGGCCGCATCAAGCAAATTATGCAGGTTACGGTGGTAGAAAATGATCCGCTCAAGAAAGCATTGTTCACTGAAAAGCTGGACAATATTTTGCTGGACAGAAAATGGGGTTATCTTATTTTACTGGCAGTTTTATTTCTTTTATTTCAAAGTGTATTTTGGATTGCGCATTATCCCATGGATGCCATCGAATGGATTTTTGGTAAACTGAGCGGCTTTTTAAGCAGCACGCTTCCGGATACCTGGTGGAGTGATTTGTTGATCAATGGTGTTATTGCCGGTCTTAGTGGTATCATGGTTTTTATTCCGCAGATCATGATTTTGTTTGGGCTGATTACATTGCTGGAAGATACCGGCTATATGGCAAGGATAAGTTTTTTAACCGACAAGCTGATGCGCAAAGTAGGATTGAATGGAAAAAGCGTAATGCCGATGATCAGTGGCTTTGCCTGTGCCGTGCCTGCTATTATGAGCGCACGGAATATTGAAAACCGCAAGGAACGGTTACTCACTATTATGGTTACCCCGTTAATGAGTTGCAGCGCCAGGTTACCGGTGTATACTATTTTAATTGCCCTTGTAATTCCTTCTAAATTATATTTTGGTTTTATTAGTGTTCAGGGGCTGGTGATGATGGCATTATATTTATTGGGTACAGTAATGGCACTGATTGTAGCCTATGTAATGAAATGGTTTATTAAAATAAAAGAGAAGAGTTTTTTTATTTTAGAACTGCCTGTTTACAGGGCGCCCCGCTGGAAAAATGCATTAACGACCATGATTGAAAAAGCAAAAATATTTGTATTCCAGGCAGGTAAAATAATAATGGTGATCAGTCTTTTGTTGTGGGTACTGAGCACTTTTGGGCCGGCAAAAAATATGGCTGCTGTTACAACCAAATATGATCAGCTGGTACAGCAAAATCCGCAGCAGGCAACCGAATTGAACCGGGAACGTAAAACAGCATTATTGCAAAATTCATTCGCCGGTACACTTGGTAAATTTATTGAACCCGCCATTCGCCCATTGGGTTATGACTGGAAAATTGGCATTGCCCTGGTTACCTCCTTTGCCGCCAGGGAAGTTTTTGTGGGTACCATGGCAACACTGTACAGTGTTGGTGAAGATGCCAGTGAAAACAGCAGCACGTTGCGCCAAAAAATGAATGCCGCCGTAAGATCGGATGGCACCAAGGTTTATAACCTGGCCACAGGGTTATCATTATTGGTTTTTTATGTGCTGGCCATGCAATGCATGAGTACGATGGCAGTTGTAAAAAGAGAAACCCGCAGCTGGAAATGGCCGCTTATACAATTGGCGTATATGACCGGGCTGGCTTACTTATTAAGCTGGGGAATTTACAGGCTGTTTATATAGGTTCTTGCAGATCAATAACAAAAACTTCTCCTTAAAATTGGATTTATACTGTAAAAATTTCAGTCTTAATACTGATAAAATTTCAGTGTTTCTTACTACCTCTGCTTTACAGCAAAGCCAATGCTGACAATGATTCAGATTACTTTTCAAAGTTTTCAAGTGGCATATTGCTTGATGAATAAGTGGTATAAATATTTTCTTTAACCAATTTAAAAAGGAGGTAATTATGACACTCGTAAAAAGAAACGGAAACCTGATGCGTGCATTTCCAACACTGTTTGATGATTTTTTAAACAGGGATTTATTCAATTGGGGCCAGTCTAATTATTCTAATACTGGTACTTCCCTGCCTGCTGTAAACATTAAAGAAACCAACGAAGGTTTTGAAGTGGAGATGGCAGCACCTGGAATGAAAAAAACTGATTTTAAAGTTCAGCTCGAAGGAAATATGCTTACCATCAGCTCCGAAAAAAGTAACCAAACTGAAGAAAACGAGGGAGACCGCTACTCCCGTAAGGAATTTAGCTACCAGTCATTTGAACGTTCTTTTACCTTGCCCAAGGATGTCGTGGACGTAGAAAAGATCAATGCGAAATATGAAGATGGGGTATTGCAGCTACACATTCCAAAAGTGGAAGAGGCAAAGCAAAAAGCACCCAAAATGATCCAGATTTCTTAACTTTTTTAACCAATTAAATGGTATTACAATAGCTGCCTTCACTGGCGGCTATTTTTTTTTGAGCCTCTGGTAAAATCTATTTTCGAATTTATTCCTGTAACCGCCATCTGGCTTAACCCCCTAAATACCACCGGCTTTCCACCGTTCAGCATATAAATTTTACCAATTGTCATTATCCGGCAAATCTTTTTAATCAGTTATTTTCCTACCAAACCCACAACAGTAAAGGCTTGCACGAATTACGGCATTAGTAATCACCACCAACTACTAAAAAATAAATGGTACTATGTGTTGTATAGTACTGTAAAGTTTATATCTTTGTGTTGTTAAGGCGAGAGGGCAGTAAAACAACAGGTGTATTTCCGGACGATCACTTGTCAACAACCAAACTCAGTAAACCCAACCAAATTGAATTTTAAAACATTGAAGCCATGAACATTGATAACACAGCCAGCCAGATGCGGAAAGGAGTTTTGGAGTTCTGTATTCTTTCGGTGATCAAACAGGGCGAAGCGTATCCATCGGATATCATCGACAAGATGAGAACCGCCAACCTGAACATCTTTGAAGGAACATTGTACCCGCTGCTAACCAGGTTAAAAAATGCAGAGTTTCTTACTTACCGTTGGGTAGAAAGTAACAGCGGTCCGCCACGGAAATATTTTTCCCTTACCGAAAAAGGAGATGCGTTTTACAGGGAACTGGAAGCAACCTGGAACGAACTGGCCAACGCTGTAAAAGCACTTTCAGAAGCCGAACAACAACATACCAGTAACACCAACTTCAACAACCCGGAATAGGAACGATAGGCATTGTTTTTATTGGGGCCCGAATCAACTAACGAATACGAAACACAATTAACCATGAAACAAGTAATAAATATCAACTTCCACGGACAAGTAGTGCCGATAGAAGTTTCTGCATTTGACTTGCTTAAACAATATACCGCCAGCCTGAATACTTATTTTGCAAATGAAGAAGGCAAGGAAGAGATCATTAATGATATTGAAAGCCGCATTGCAGAGTTATTCCAGGAAAGGCTGAAAAAAGGCGTTACCTGCATAACAGATGAAGATGTAAATGCTATCATTAAAAGTATGGGCCGTCCGGAAGAATTTGAGGGCGAAGACAGTACAGCTTATACACAGACTTCAACTGCTTCTTCATCAGCAACAGGCAATCAACAATCCCAGCAAAATACTACAAGCGCAGGATTTAAAAGACTGTACAGGGATGAAACTGACAAAATTTTAGGTGGCGTTTGTGCCGGTCTGGCCAATTATTTTGGAATAGATGTAGTAATTGTCAGGATCATTTTTGTGGTGCTTGCCATCTCTTTTGGATTTGGTTTAATACCCTACATCATTTTATGGATAGCAGTACCCAGCACGGCAACCAAAATAATCGGCGGTACACGCAAAAGATTGTTCCGGGATCCGGACGATAAAAAGATTGCCGGTGTGTGCTCCGGTATTGGTAACTATTTCGGCATCAATCCCTGGATACCAAGAGTATTGTTTTTGCTGCCCTTTTTAACTTTTGTTTTTCACTGGAGCCACTGGGGTTTTATGGAATTTCCTAATTTTTTAAGACTGGGATTTAGCCCCGGCGCACTTATCATCTATATTATTTTGTGGCTGGTAATACCCGAAGCCACCAGTACCGCGGAAAAACTGGAAATGAAAGGTGAGAAGGTAGATTTAAACTCCATTAAGAATTCAGTGGTGGAAGAAATGAAAGGAGTTCAGCAAAGAGCAGAAAGACTGGGCCATGAAGCAAGGGCTTTCGCCGAAGAAAAAGGAAAAACAATGGGTGCGGAAATGGGCTCTGCAGCCCGGAGAAGTGGCAGGTCGCTGGGTGATATCATCGTCTTTATTGTAAAGGGCTTTGCTTATTTTATTATCGGATGTTTTGGTTTTGCTTTTGTAGTTGCACTGTTTGCTTTTGCAGTAGCTTCAATAGGCGTGTTTCCGCTGAAAGACTTTTTGCTGACTGATGGCCTGCAAAATTACCTGGCCTGGGGAACGCTGATATTTTTTATTGCAGTGCCTGTAATTGGAATTATCACCTGGATTATACGCAGGCTTGCAAAAATGAAAAGTAACCGCAAAGTATTACGCTTTACATTTATCAGTTTATACATCATTGGATGGGCCTGCTTTATATCTTTAATAGCATCCGTTGGGCGTGATTTTAAAAGCATGAATAATATTATTGAACAAGACGTCAACCTTGCAAATCCTGGTATTGCAAAGCTGGAAATCACTAACAATTCTCCATTAAAAAAATACTACCGTAATAACTGGTTAAAGTTTGAGCCTTTTCAAAACCTGGATGATGATACTGTTTTTGTGGAAAATGTTTCTATAAAAATTATCAAAGCTACCAATGATAGTTTCAGGGTTACTATGATAAAGATGGCCAATGGCGAAAACAGGCGGTCGGCTGATACACTTGCGAGATTGATTCAATTCAATGTAGCACAACATGATTCTCTGCTGTTACTGGATAAGGGAATCCCAATTACAAAAGACGACAAATTCCGTAACCAGCGGGTAATTATTACGGTGTATGTACCTGTTGGAAAACAAATACGAATTGACCGGAACGTTGGCTGGAATAACAACATTCATTTTAGCGGCCCATGGAACGATCATTACAATGACCTGGATATTGATGATGAAGAAAGAGGCTGGCAAACGGATGTAAACTATGTGATGCGTGCAAATGGGTTATATACGTTAACCGGAAAACCTGCCGATGAATGGAAGAACGGTGACAGAAACAAACGGGATGACAATGATGATGACAGAGAAGATAATGATACAAGTAAAAGTACAAATAACAGCGGTGGCACTTATCGTTACAACAGCGCACAAAAAATAGATTCTTTAAAAACTGACCTGCAAAAAGTGCAGCAGCAATACAAAGATTCTTTGTTGAAAGAACAAAATGACATTAAGAAAAAACAGGAAGAAAATAAAAAGAAACTTGAAAAATTGAATGTTACAATAAGCGATACAGAACCAGCCGGTGACACGTTGTTACAATCTTACAGTCCGGTGGCAAGCATTGGATTAATATAGTTTCAATAGTTGAGTTGAAGTGAAACAAAAACAGGGTCCCGCCGTAATTGGCGGGATTTTGTTTTTGCCTGCGGCAGAACTAAAGCATTGTCGCTGAACGTTGCCAACGGTATGCGGCACAAGAGGGCGATGCAACGATGTTGCCAAAGCTTCCCTGCCCGGACAATAATTTTTTATTTGCAATACCAGTTTACTCTATTTTTGTGGCTTCTATTTTTTAATAAAACTATACAATGAAGACCACTCCATTTACAGAAAAACACATCGCCCTGGGTGCAAAAATGGCTGAATTTGCCGGATACAACATGCCCATCAGTTACACCGGAATCAATGATGAACATGCAGCTGTGCGCAACAATGCGGGTGTGTTTGATGTAAGCCACATGGGTGAGTTTATTTTAAAAGGAGAACATGCGCTGGAACTGATTCAGCGTTTAACCAGCAACGACGCATCCAAATTAACTGCAGGTAAAGCCCAGTACAGTTGCCTGCCCAATGATGACGGCGGTATTGTTGACGACCTGCTGGTATATTGTATTGAAGAGAACAAGGTGTATATGCTGGTTGTAAATGCCGGCAATATTGATAAAGACTGGAAATGGATCAGCAGCCACAATACGAACGATGTAGAAATGCACAACATTTCTGACAAAACCTGCCTGCTGGCCATACAGGGGCCCAATGCCAATAAAATACTGCAACCACTTACCGATACCGATATCCTCAATTTAAAATACTACACATTTGTGAGGGGAACTTTTGCCGGCGTAAGCAATGTGTTGATAAGTGCAACAGGTTATACAGGTGCTGGCGGCGTGGAAATTTATTTTGAAAATAAAGCTGGGGATGCCGATAAAATATGGGATGCTATTTTTGAGGCTGGAGCAGCGCAAGGTATAAAACCAATTGGGTTAGGCGCCAGAGATACATTGCGGCTTGAAATGGGTTTTTGCTTATATGGCAATGATATAGATGATACAACGTCTCCGCTTGAAGCTGGCTTGGGATGGATTACTAAGTTCACAAAAGACTTTACATCAAAAGCCATATTTGAAAAGCAAAAGGCAAAAGGCGTTACTAAAAAACTGGTAGGTTTTGAAATGCTGGAAAAAGGTATTGCCCGCCACGATTACCTGATTAAGGATTTTGAAGGAGCCATTATTGGTAAAGTGACCTCCGGTACGCAGTCTCCGTCGCTTGGTAAAGCCATTGGAATGGGATACGTAGACAGCAAACACGCTGCGATTGATACAGAAATTTACATCAGTATACGCAATACGCTTCTAAAGGCTAAAGTTGTTAAAATGCCTTTTGCTTAATTACAATGCAACAGCAAATGAACAATGCCCTGTATAAATAAATTATTGCCGGGATAGTGTATAACAACAGGTGAAAGAAAAAGCAACCGGCATCATTGCTTGCTGATTTGTTGATAACATTTTTTTGCTAAAATGGGCACCACAGGCAAAGGCAGCTAAATTTTCTTATCTTGAGAATCATATTTTATCTGACAAATGGCCCATATTCATTTAACTACATTTATTGCAGCGCCGGCCAAAAGAGTTTTTGATTTAAGCCGCAGCATCACGCTGCATAAAAAATCAATGGCACACACCAATGAAACTGCTGTTGCCGGAACAACCAGCGGCCTGATAAACAAAGGCGAAACCGTTACCTGGCAGGGAAAGCATTTTTTTAAAACACGGCAGTTCACTTCGGCCATTACCGAAATGCAATCACCGCTGATGTTTACCGATGCAATGACCCGGGGCGATTTTAAAAGTTATGTTCACGAGCATCATTTTAAACAGGTGGCCAATGGCAGCATCATGATAGACATTGTTGATTTTGAAACGCCGTATGGCGCACTGGGCAAAGCAGCCAATAGCTTGTTTTTGAAAAAGTACATGGAAAAACTGTTAACTAAAAGAAACCAGGTAATTAAAGAATATGCTGAAAGCGAAAAGTGGAAAGCGATATTAAATTAAATTTGCAGGAATGAATTCAGTAAAACCCTCGTTACATACTTCGCTGTCTCCTGCCCTGTTGCACTTATATAACGTAAGCAACAGTATCGTGGTTATCATTGATGTTTTAAGAGCAACCTCTACAATAGCCACTGTTTTACACAATGGCGCCAAATGCATTATTCCAGTTGATAGTGTGGCGGCATGCATACGCATCGGCAAACAGATTGAAGGCATTACCGCCGGCGAAAGAGATGGCCAGATAGCAGAAGGCCTGGCACACGGTAATTCGCCTTTTGAATATCCGCGGGAATTTGTGGGTGGCAAAACGCTGGTGCTGACCACAACCAACGGTACCAAGTTATTACATATGGCCCTGGAGAAAGGAGCCAAAAAAATCATCACCGGTTCTTTCGGCAATTTAACCGCAGTGTGCGATTATCTGATTGAGCAAAAGCGGCATGTAATTTTGGGGTGTGCAGCCTGGAAGGACAGGGTGAATATAGAAGATACCTTGTTTGCAGGGGCCGTCATCAACCGGGTAAAAGAACATTTTACTATCAACTGCGATGCGTCACAACTGGCCGAAACCATGTATACGGATGCCCGCGAAGATATGTTTGAATTTTTGAAAAATAAAAATGCCTCTCATTATCACCGCCTTACAAAATTTGGTCTTGAAAAAGATATCCGTTATTGCCTTACAGAAGATGCCGCCAATGTTTTATGCGTATACGAAGGCGGAAAACTGGTGGTAGGGGTACAGGGAGAACAGGTTTAAATAACGCCGCCATTTAATAAACAGATATAATTTTTGTTTTCTGCACAAAGCTCTTTCATACACCGCCTTTCTTTATTTTTTGTTACTTTTGCAAATTGCCTTTTCGAAAGCATGACTTTAATCTAACCCTTTCAACAAACCGGTTGCGACGGGGGTTAAATAATAATCTGCAGGAAGAAATCCAGGCTGGAATCAAAAACATTGTATGGCCCTTTCACATCTCATTAAATACGTTTACAATACCGGATCCGACGAAGTAATACGCCGTGGAAAAAAAATCCACGCTATCGGCTATGTAGAAATGGTGGAACATGATGAACTGATGAACAGTGTAGTGTTCAGGGTAAAAGATGATACCTACAGTACGTTTTACAAAGTGGCTGTCAGCAAATACAATGATCCGCAGGCACTGTCTCTACGCTGCGGCTGTCCTTATAATTTAGGCGATATCTGCCGGCATGAAGTAGCTGCGCTTTTTAAATTGCAGGAACTGGTAGATAAAAATTTGCTTGGGTCATCTAACCTGCAGTACAGCCAGCTGCACACGGTGGCCAAGATGAAAAATATTGAGTTGAAAGTAATGCGGGTATTGTCATCCCCGGAAATTTTTGAAGCTGCTGAAAACTTCGTACTGAAAAATAAAGCGAAGATCATTGTCGCTGCCAATGAAAGAGTGGAAGCTTCGCTGGATTACGAGGGTCAGACTTACCCACTGGTAATACAAAAAAATGATGAGCGTAATTTTGATACGTCCTGCCGGTGCAGTGAAACAGACCATCCGCTTTGCGTGCATAAAACCATTTTGTTTTTACAATTGCTGCAAACATATGGTCCATACTATTTTGATACCATCCGTAACTGGGATAAAGAGAAAAATAAATTACTGCAGATATACGGTTACAGTTTAACTGATGACCTTGCCGGCAAATTTGAATTTGTTTATAAAGATGGCAAGCCCTTTTTAAAAGTGCTGGATACCAGTATAAAAAGGGTGGCGGCAGTGGCGCCGGTTGAAAGACCATCTTATATGCACGAAGCTCCAAGAGCACAACCTGAAGTAGCCACGGTTGAAGTTCCTCTAAAAAGACTGGGGCTGATCTTTAATTTCAATACCACAGCCTATCCATATTTTGTTGTTGATGCGGTTCAGGGAGATGCTGATGAAGACAACAAAAAGTTATTGGGCAAGATTGAAAAACTGGATCTTACAAAATATGTAAACACTGAAATATTCAGTGAAGATGATAAAATACTGCTGCAGCAGATACGCAAATTGCAGGCCTCGGAAGTAAATAAATACCTCAACAGGAATTCACCTTTCAGCGGCATTTGGGAAAATATTATTCAAACGGATGGTGATGAATTTCCTGAGGAAACGAAATTGCTTATAACTGAATACCTGCAACCAAAGCTGAAGAAGCTGTTTGAAGAGCAGCGGGAAAATCCTTTTGTATATTACCTGCCAAAACACAAGGCTTTTAAAACAGAAAACCTGGTTGAAGTAGCATTGAGCGATAATTTTATTGAACCGCAGTTTAAAATAGTAGCTAAAGATGATTATTTTGAGTTGCAGTGCCGCTTTAATATCAATGGTGCGGCGCAACCTGTTACAGGTAATGAATGCAGCAACAGCCTGTTGTTTTTATACAATCATATTTTTTACCTGTGGCAAAAAGCAGAAGATGTTTTACAGGCAGAAAAATTTATTAAAAACGGCAATGTAAAATTGAGCAAGGAAAACTGGGCGGCGCAGATGCAAAAGACCATCATGCCCTTGACCAAGGAATATAAGGTGGAGTTTGACAAGTCGCTGGTAAAAGAAATAAAAAGCGGCGAGCCGGAAGTGAAACTGATGTTGCAGGAAAAGGGCGATTACCTGGTTTTTCAGCCCATTTTTACCTACCAGGGGTTTGAAACAAGGGCTACCGATAAAGAGACCATTACCATCCCGGACGGTGATAAGATATTGATTGTACATCGCAACAGGGAGGCAGAGCAACGGTTTACAGACATGTTGTCTTCCCTGCATTCCCAGTTTATTCAACCGCAGGAAGGCAACAGTTTAATTTTAAAAGGATCGGATGTATTGCGCAATAACTGGTTCTTTTTGTTTGTGGATGCTATGAAGGAAGCCAAAATTCCTGTGTTTGGTTTTGAGGCTTTGCGCAACTTCCGGTTCAATACTGCCCGGCCATCTACGCACATACACGTCAGCAGCGGGTTGGACTGGTTTGATGCCAAAGTGGAGATTGATTTTGAAGGTCAGCGTGTGGGAATCAATGATATTAAAAAGGCCCTCGCAGCCAAACAATCTTTTGTACAGCTGGGTGACGGCACACTGGGCATTTTGCCGGATGAATGGTTGAAGCGATACTCGCTGTTATTTAAAGTAGGCGATGGTAAAAATGATAAACTGCGTTTGTCAAAATACCACATGAGTGTGATTGATGAGCTGTATGAAAACAGGGATGCCACAGAATTAAGCTTTGCGCTGGACGAGAAATTTCAACGCCTGAGAGAATACAAGCAAATACCGGAAATAGCTGTTCCGGCTGAATTACAGGCTGTGTTACGTCCTTATCAAACTGCAGGTTATCAATGGCTGAATTATCTGAACGAAGTAGGCTGGGGAGGTATTTTAGCGGATGACATGGGTTTGGGTAAAACCGTACAGGCGCTCACCATGCTGCAACAATACAAAACACAGGAAGCCGGTCTAAGGGCGATTGTAATTTGCCCAACCACCCTGATCTATAACTGGGAGAATGAAATTAAAAAATTCACGCCCGAACTTACCTGGCTGATTCATCACGGCAGTATGCGTACCCGGGATGTGGCAGAATTGCAGAAAGTAAATGTGGTAATTACTACTTACGGAACGCTGCGCAGCGATATACAAACGCTGATGAAAATTATGTATGATTATGTGGTGCTGGATGAAAGCCAGGCGATTAAAAACCCGGCATCTAAAGTTACAAAAGCTGCCTGTTTATTAATAGCAAAGAACCGCTTGTGCATGAGCGGTACACCATTGCAAAACAATACGTTTGATATTTTTGCCCAGATGAATTTTTTGAATCCGGGCTTGCTGGGCAGTATGGATTTTTTCAGGAATGAGTTTGCAACACCGATTGATAAATTTGGCGAACAGGAACAAAAAGACCACCTGCGCAAATTGTTATATCCATTTATTTTAAGGCGTACCAAGGAGCAGGTGGCTAAAGATTTACCGGAAAAAACAGAAACCATCCTGTTTTGCGAAATGGAAAAAGAGCAGCGAAAAATTTATGATGCTTACCGGAACAGTTACCGGGATAAGATCATGGGCGTAATCGATCAGCAGGGTATAGATAAATCACAGTTGACCATTTTACAGGGCTTGATGAAACTGCGGCAGATATGTGATAGTCCTGCTATTTTGAACGAAGAAGAAAAATATCCCAATCACTCGATTAAACTGGATGAATTAACCAGGGAGATATTTGAAAACATTGGTGAACACAAGGCGCTCGTATTTTCGCAGTTCCTGGGCATGCTTGCACTTATAAGAGAAAAACTTACGGAGCAGGGTATTCCTTATGAATATTTTGATGGTAGCACCAGTATTACCGACAGGCAGAGGGCAATAGACAATTTCCAGAACAACGATGAGTGCAGGGTATTTCTTATCTCGTTAAAAGCCGGAGGTGTGGGTTTGAACTTAACTGCAGCAGACTATGTGTATATCGTCGACCCATGGTGGAACCCGGCTGTTGAACAACAAGCTATTGACCGTACACATCGTATCGGACAAACAAAAAATATTTTTGCTTACCGGATGATTTGTATAGACACGATAGAAGATAAAATTCTGCAGCTGCAGGAACGTAAGCGCAAACTCGCGAGCGAATTAATTTCTGACGATATTAATTTTGTGAAAGCACTCAGTAAAGCAGATGTGGAATATTTATTCAGCTAAGTAAATGGCAACCTTTTTTCTTAATAAAGTATTTATCAAGAGGCAATAAAATTTTTAAGCCTTGAAAATTCGTTCTGCGATTCCGAAGTAAATACACTTTTAAAAGCGTTGAAAAAAAATTTTACAAAAGAAGGCATGGAGGAGGATTTTGGTTGGTTTGGGTTTTTCATATCATTGGTTTTTTAATTCATAAAGCTAATTGATAGGATCAAGCATAACAAGCGTGGATGTTCGTAATTTTACAAGTAGTATTTTCCGAAATTTTATCCACAATTGTGGCCGTTATGTTAATAACTCAGCAATGAAAAAAATATTGTATACCAACAAGATTTTTTTTAAAAAGAAGTTTTAGCCTGCGCTGGCCTTTTATCCTGGTAAAAAAGAAGAAGCCCGATAGCGCCAGCTGTCACACACATATCTGCTATATTAAAAATGCCCGTCCTTATACTTCCCAGTCCCACATTCATAAAATCGGTAACATGCCGGTCAAATAAAATACGGTCAACAATATTACCGATACCACCTGAAAACAAAAGGGCCAGGGAAAAGACTTTCATGGGATTCATGTTACGGAGATTTTTCAGCGTATATGTAAACAGGCCCAGCAAAAAGGCAAGCGGTAATATACTCAACAGCCAAAAGCTGGCTTTTACCGGAAGGTCGTCGCCCAAACTCATTGCTGCGCCAGTGTTTTCAACGTATTCCAGTCTTACCGTATCATGCATATAAGACAACGGTTCCTTGTTTTTAAGTTGTTGTTTTGCAATGTCTTTTGTAATTCTGTCGCAGCTGATGAATGCAAAACAGCTAACGCAAAACAATAAAATTTTAATCCTGGTTTTCATATCATCAATGTGAAAGTGTATAATATTGGGTTGCCTAGATATCAAGCATTATCAAAAAGAAAGAAAGTTTGTTGATCAATTAACAACCCTTTAAAAGGCCTAATCACTTCAGATCAACACCTGTTTAATAATCAATTACCTGTTCTTCCATCATAACAGGCATCTGCCTGAACTCATATTGCTGGTTGCGTAACTGTGGTTCAAAGCCGGCTTCTTTAATGGCATCCTGTATTCCTTTGCTGGTAAAGCGATGCGGGGCGCCCGCGGCACTTACCACATTTTCTTCAATCATGATACTGCCAAAATCATTGGCGCCTGCATTTAAACACAACTGGGCTGTTTTTTTACCTACCGTAAGCCAGCTGGCCTGGATATTTTTTACATTGGGCAACATAATCCGGCTCATCGCAATCATTCGTATGTATTCCTCGGCTGTTGTGAGGTTGTGTACACCCCTTATTTTGGCCAGCAATGTATCTACATCCTGGAAAGTCCATGGAATAAAGGCGATAAAGCCTTTCGCATTTTCCGGTTTGCGACTTTGTACTTCTCTTATTTTTGCTAAATGCTCAAAACGTTCGGTAATGGTTTCTACATGGCCAAACATCATGGTAGCACTGGTTGTAATGTTTAATTCGTGTGCTTCATGCATAATATCCAGCCACTCCTGGCTGCCACATTTTCCTTTGCTGATCAGGCGACGCACCCTGTCCGTCAATATTTCTGCTCCGGGGCCTGGTAAACTGTCAAGACCGGCTTCTTTTAACGCCATCAAAACTTCTCTGTGCGTACTTTTTTCCAACTTGGTAATATGAGCTACTTCCGGCGGCCCAAGCGTATGCAACTTTATGTTAGGATATAAGCTTTTCAATTCTTTAAACAAGCCTGTGTAATAGCTTAAACCTAAGTCGGGATGATGACCACCCTGCAACAGCAATTGCTCACCACCATACCGGATGGTTTCATCAATTTTTCTTTTATAGGTTGCTATATCTGTTATATAGGCTTCAGGATGCCCGGGAACACGGTAAAAATTACAGAATTTGCAGTTGGCAATACATACGTTGGTAGTATTTAAGTTCCTGTCAATAATCCATGTCACTTTTCCATGAGGTACTTGTTTTATCCGCAGTTCATTGGCCACAAACATTAATTCCGCCAGGGGCGCATGTTCAAATAAAAAAACACCTTCTTCTACCGTTAAAAATTCAAAAGCCAGCGCTTTCTGATATAATTCGTCTAGTTGCATAAACACCTTTTAAATAATAAGTAACAAAATTACACTCATTAGGTTGTATATTTATTTACAGGCAAAATAATTATACCTGCCTTCTGCTGCCTGTTACAGCATTTGCCATACTGAAGCTGCCTGCAGGTTATTTTATACGTATCAGTGTCGGACTTAACTGATAACCGCGATAACGTAAATATATTTTGGGATGATTAGGAAAATCTGCTTATTGATTACAATACTTTTTGCGGTAAATTGTTATGGGCAGGAATTGTTGACACCCGTGCTTAAAGCAAATTATCTTACCAAATTTCCGTTTAAACAATTTAGTGGCGGTGTAATGGTAATAAAAGCAAAGTTGAACAATATAAAAGATTCCCTCAATTTTATACTGGATACAGGCAGCGGCGGCATCTCCCTTGACTCTTCCACTGCAGCTCATCTTAATATTAAACTAACACCCTCCGACACCATCATCACCGGTATGGGTAATAGTCATAAAGTTAGTTTTGCTTTTAACCAAACACTGCATTTTCCTGGTTTATCTATTGAACGATTAAATTTTCATATAAATGACTACGACGTGTTGACCAGTGTCTATGGTGAAAAGGTGGATGGCATTATCGGGTATAGTTTTTTCAGGCGCTATATTGTAAAAGTAAATTTCGACAGTTCGATAATAGAAGTGTATAGCCCCGGGGAAATAACTTATCCTAAAAATGGCTCGTTGCTTCATCCGCTGTTTACTACCCTGCCTATACAAAACCTGGCTATAAAAGACAGGCGTAAAATTGATTTCAATTTTTATTTTGATACCGGAGCCGGCCTTTGCTTTTTAATGAGCGACAGGTTCGCTGAGGACAGTGCCATCCTGCTTTCAAAACGAAGGCCGATGTTGACACAGGCGGAAGGAATGGGCGGTAAAATCCAAATGAGGGTTACCGTGATAAAACTGTTGCAGGTAGGCCGATATAAATTCAGAAACGTTCCAACTTATTTATACAGTGATGAATTTAATGTAACCTCTTATCCAAATGTTGGCGGATTGCTGGGCAACGATTTGTTACGGCGCTTTAACCTGGTTATCAATTACCCCAAACGCGAAATTCACCTGCAGCCAAACACTCATTTTGCTGATCCCTTTGATTATTCCTATACGGGCATGGCTGCTTATTTTGTTGATGGCAATATCCTGGTGGATGATATTATACCAGGCTCACCTGCGGAAAGGGCCGGTATCCTTAAAGATGATATTATTATTAGTGTCAACAATAATTTCAGTAATAATATCATGCAATACAAAGACATCTTACAATCTGCCAAGGAAAAAATTAAAATTATCGTGCGGAGAAAAGGAGAACTGAAACAACTTTTTATTAAACCAAAAACTATTTTATAGCAAAAGTTTATAACAACTCTACCCTAACTTTGCCCAATGATTCAATATGAGAAATTTACCCTTGATAACGGACTAAGGGTATTGGTACACACCGATACGAGTACCCCGATGGCAGTAGTAAATGTTATTTATGATGTAGGTGCAAAAGACGAAAACCCCGAAAAGACAGGCTTTGCACATTTGTTTGAACACCTGATGTTCGGCGGCAGCATCAACATTCCCACCTATGATGAGCCTTTACAGGTGGCAGGCGGCGAAAACAATGCTTTTACCACCAATGATCTTACCAATTATTATTGCCAGTTACCGGCAGAAAATATTGAAACTGCTTTTTGGCTGGAAAGTGACCGTATGTTAAGTCTTGCTTTTGATGCCAAAAGCCTGGATGTACAGCGTAAAGTTGTATGCGAAGAGTTTAAGGAGCACTACATCAATAAACCCTACGGTGATGTTTGGCATAAAATGCGGGAGCTGGCTTACAGCAAACATCCCTACCGCTGGATGACCATAGGCAAAGAATTGAAACACGTGGAAGATGCCACTTTGCAGGATGTAAAGGATTTTTTTTACAAGCATTATACACCGGTAAATGCCATATTGGTAGTTGCAGGCAACATCACTGCAGAAGCGGTAAAAGCGCTGGCAGAAAAATGGTTTGGGCCAATTCCTTCAGGTACAAAATACATTCGCAACTTGCCTGTTGAACCGCCACAAACCGCGCCGAGAACAGCAGAAGTAAAAGCCAATGTACCGATAGATGCCTTGTACAAATGCTGGCACATTTGCTCCCGGCTGGATGACCGCTATTACGTGACCGATTTAATTACAGAAATATTAAGTGGCGGAGGTTCATCCCGTTTATTCCAGGCCCTGGTTAAGGAAAAACAATTGTTCAGCAATATTGAATGTTCACATTCGGGTAGTACGGATGCCGGTTTGTTGAGTATAGAAGGTAAGCTGGTAAAAGGCGTACAAATGAAAGATGCCGAGGCGGCGCTGATGGAAGAAATTTATACCCTTCAGCAAAAAGGCATTACCGAAAAGGAGCTGCAAAAAGTAAAAAACAAAACGGAAAGCAGCCTGGCTTTTGAAGATATGAGCGTGATGAGCCGGGCTACCAATCTGGCGATGTACGAATTACTGGGCGATGCTGAACTGATCAATACTGAGCTAAACAAATACCAGGCTGTTACAACAGAAGAATTGCTGAATGAAAGCAAAGCCATTTTTAATGAAAATAATTGCAGCACGCTGTATTATTATTCCAATAACTAAATAACGTTTCCTGTTGCAGGAACATGAAAAGCACATATTACATGCTAAACAGAACAACGCCGCCCTATATAAAAGATGCCATTGAATTTGACCTTCAGCTGAAACCATACGAAAAAATGGTTCTGGATAACGGGGTTGAAGTGTACGCTATTGATGCCGGCGCCCAGGATGTACTGCAGATGGAAATGATATTTTATGCCGGTAACAGTTTTGAAAGAAGCAATGCGGTTGCCGCTGCCACAAGCTATATGCTAAAAAACGGCACTTCCACCAAAACTGCTTTTGAGTTAAATGAACACTTTGAATATTATGGTGCCTATTGTAACCGGACCTGCAAGCATGAAACAGCGTCGCTGACACTGCACACCTTAACCAAACATTTGAGTGCGGTGCTGCCCGTTGTAACGGAGATGGTTGCCGATTCAATTTTTCCAGAACAAGAGCTGGCCATTTATAAACAAAACAGCAAACAAAAGTTATCCGTCAATCTGCAAAAATGCGATTTTGTTGCCAACCGTTTGATAGATGCTTATGTATTTGGCGAAGATCATCCATATGGTAAATATATTGTAGCTGCAGACTACGATGCACTAACTACCGCACAACTGAAAGAGCATTTCAATCAATATTATTTAAACGGCCACTGTGTAATATTTGTAGCCGGTAAACTGCCCGGCAATTTATTTGATCTATTAAATACACAATTTGGGAAACTAAGTCTGAAACCAGGCGCACTGTTGGTTACGAAGACTATTGTGCCGGCAGCCACAAAAAAATACCGGGTTGTCAACGATTCCGAAGGTGTGCAGGGCGCTATCAGGATTGCCCGCGATTTCCCCAACCGTCACCACCCTGATTTTATGAAGATGATGGTGCTTAACACAGTGTTCGGTGGCTTTTTCGGTTCCAGGTTAATGAGCAATATCAGGGAAGATAAAGGCTATACATACGGCATACACAGCTATGTACAAAACCACCTGCAGGATTCCGCTTTGCTCATTAGCACAGAGGCTGGTAAAGATGTAGCCGAAGCAACCGTGGAAGAAGTGTATAAGGAAATGAAAATATTAAGGGAAGAACTGATTGACGAAGAAGAATTGCTGTTGGTTCGCAACTATCTTATCGGTAGTATTCTTGGCGACCTGGATGGTCCATTCCACATTATTGGCCGCTGGAAAAATATTGTGCTCAATAATTTAGACGAACAGTATTTTTATGATTCGGTAAAAATGATCAAAACCATCCCGGCAGAAGCTTTAAGGGAACTGGCCAATAAATACCTGCAGCCGGAAGCCTTTTATGAGCTGGTTGTTATTTAGAAATAATGGCCTGGAAGTTTGAAGGAAAATGTTATGCAGACGCTTCTCACAGGGTGATTTTTTTAAACATTGGTCAAATTTCACAAGCCTGTTTAGAATTGATAAATAATACTATTATCTTTAAAGGATAAGCGCAGCAAATGAACTTCGTATATAAAATTCTGATTACTACGGTAAACGTTTTTATACTGGCAGCCATTTTACCCGGAGTAGAAATTGTAAATAACAATATTGTAACCGCGGTAATAGTAGCACTGGTACTGGCGGTGCTGGATGCAATAGTAAAACCCTTGCTGATTTTGTTGACATTGCCCGCCACCATTTTGACCCTCGGTCTCTTTTTATTTGTAATCAATGCCTGCATCATTTTACTGGATGCCCATTTTGTACACGGTTTCCAGGTGGATGGTTTCTGGTATGCGTTATTGTTTAGCGTAGTACTTTCCTTCTTTAATTCGTTTGTACACAAGCGGGCTTTTCCTGATCAAAAAAGCAGGTAGTTGCAAAATACAGTTACCTTCTCTCAAACCTCTTTTTTTTATTCGGCCTCAATAAACCATTATTACTTTTAGGCGTTTCAATAGCCTATAAAAAAGCAACTCAATTTTCTTTCACTGGCTGCGAAGGCCCACACCAGACAATAGTTTATCACACTTTCAGATAAATAACAAGCCGGGAAATGTAAAGAAATCATTCATCAAAAAATCAGCCATCAGACATTTCCGTAAAGCGTTTGTGCGCTCACTAACATCCATTAACTTCACGTCCTGATTCATCCACTAAACAAAAGGGTATGCAATTCCATAGAAAAAATTATTCCGGCGAAGAACTTATCAGCCTGTATAAAAATCTGTTGCTCCCGAGAATGATTGAAGAAAAAATGCTGGTATTATTGCGCCAGGGAAAAATTTCTAAATGGTTCAGCGGCATCGGTCAGGAAGCCATCTCCACAGGTGTTACCATGGCATTGCAACCTGATGAATGGATTATGCCCTTGCATAGAAACCTGGGTGTATTTACAACAAGAAAAATGCCGCTGAATAAATTATTTAAACAATGGCAGGGCAGTAAAGGCGGATACAGTAAAGGGCGCGAAAGAAGTTTTCATTTTGGCAGTAAAGAGCACCATATCTGCGGCATGATATCACATCTTGGTCCGCAAATGGCCATTGCTGATGGAGTAGCACTGGCGTATAAATTGTCGGGGAGCGATAAAGTAGCTGTAGCATTTACAGGTGATGGAGGTACCAGCGAAGGTGATTTTCATGAAGCATTAAATGTAGCCGCCGTATGGGATCTGCCGGTAATTTTTGTAATAGAAAACAATGGCTATGGGTTGAGCACACCCGTGAGTGAACAGTACCGTTGTTTCAGCCTGGTAGAAAAAGCCCGTGGTTATGGCATGGAAGGTATTCAGATTGAGGGCAATAATATCCTGGAAGTATACGACACCATCCGGGGGGTAAAAGACTATTGTATCCATAACCAAAAACCTTACCTGGTAGAGTGCATGACTTTCAGGATGCGGGGCCACGAAGAGGCAAGTGGTACTAAATATGTACCAGCGCATTTATTTGATTTGTGGCAGCAAAAAGACCCCATCAAAAATTATGAAGATTACCTGCTGCAACAGGAAGTGTTGACGGAACTAACTATTATGGATATCCGCAATGAATGCAGGGAATATATCGAGAGCGAATTACACACCGGGTATGACTCAACACCTGTTATTGCTGACACAGAAGAAGAACTGGAAGACATTTACGCCTGGCCGGAAAAGAAGCCGGTTTACTTTCAGGAAACGCCCGGTAATACCCATCCTGAAAAACGTTTTATAGACGGGATTAAAGAAGGGTTGTATCAATCAATGCAACAGCATGATAATTTAATATTGATGGGCCAGGACATTGCGGAATATGGCGGCGCTTTTAAAATAACCGAAGGATTAGTAGAAAAATTTGGTAAGGAAAGAGTACGCAATACGCCTATTTGCGAAAGCGCCATTGTAGGTGCAGCGCTTGGTTTATCAATGGAAGGATACAAGGCGATGATGGAAATGCAGTTTGCTGATTTTGTTACCGTGGGCTTTAACCAGGTAGTCAATAACCTGGCAAAAATTCATTACCGCTGGGGACAAAATGCCGATGTGGTAATACGAATGCCAACGGGCGGTGGCGTTGGGGCAGGGCCCTTTCACAGCCAGAGTAATGAGGCGTGGTTTGTACATACACCCGGTTTGAAAGTGGTCTACCCATCCACCCCAATGGATGCCAAAGGGCTGTTAATTGCGGCCATCAACGACCCTAACCCCATATTGTTTTTTGAACACAAAGCTTTGTACAGAAGCATCAGCGGGCTTGTGCCGGAAGCCTATTTTGAAATTGAAATAGGCAAGGCGAGACTGGTACAAACCGGCGGCGACCTCAGCATTATTACTTATGGCGCAGGCGTACACTGGGCGATACAATATGCAAAAGACCATCCCAAATTAGCTGTGTATATTTTGGATTTGCGCACATTATTACCACTGGATTATTCCGCAATCAAAGCTGCGGTACAAGCTACGGGAAAGGCCTTATTGTTGCATGAAGACACGTTAACAGGCGGTATCGGTGGCGAAATAGCCGCCTGGATTGGGGAGCACTGTTTTGAATTTCTCGATGCCCCTGTGATACGCTGCGCAAGTCTTGATACACCCATTCCCTTCAATATTGAACTGGAGAAAAATTTTATGGCCTACAGCCGGTTGCATGAATGTGTGGAGAAACTGATGAATTATTAACGGTAAGGATTGCTGTAAGCATGATATTATTTTATAAGGTCAGGCTAGCTGATTGTATAATTTTATTTGTATGAAACAGTGTATTTTATTTACGGCATTTCTTCTTGCCCTGTATACAGGCAAGTTCAGCTATGCGCAAACGTTGAAAGCTGCAGCTTCTGTAAGAATAATTACTCCCAATCCGTTGTTACCCGTCTCCGGCGGTGTTGGTTTACCCAACGCAGTTACTTCTAAAAAAGGAGACTTGTTTGTGCGGGCTTTGGTATTAGAAAAAGGGGCAACAAGAATTGCCATAGTAAACATTGATAATCTTGGCTGGTCGTCCATCCTGGGTAATAAATCGAGGGCGCTGATAAAAGGGATTACTCCGGCAAACATTCTGATCGGCTGTACGCATACACACAGTGCACCGGATGCCTACGCTTTTCCGGATGAAAAAGGAAAAACCGGAGCCGATTTAAAATACCTTGACTGGTGTACACAACAAATAGCGGATGCTGTAAATGAAGCAGTAAAAAAACTGGCCCCGGCAACGTTAAAAATTGCAGTAGGTGAAGCCAAAGGTAAGATTGCCTACAACTACTATGCTAATGAATTGTATGATCCCCGTTGCGGCGTGATACAGGCGATTGCGGCTGAAGGAAATAATAAAGGAAAACCCATTGCTACGCTTGTAAATTATGCCATACACCCCGAAGTGATTGGTTCGGAGCAGGGCATATTAAGTCCCGATCTCTGCGGTCCTTTGTATGAAAGAATTGAATCTGCTGTTGGAGGTGTTGCATTATTTATGAACAGTGCGCAGGGGGGCATGGTAACGGCAGACAACCGACGTGACATTGGTAAAGAGGCAAACGACTGGCAGGAATGTATACGGATCGGAAATTTGCTGGCGGACGAAGCGCTCCACCTGGTTGGTGCAGCCCCGGAACAAAAAGATCCTGTTTTGTATTGTGCATCCAGGATGATTGAATTTCCGGTAGAGTCGTCCATGATGCAATACATAATTGAAAACTCGCCCTTAAAACATCCGCATGCAAAACCGGGCATTGTCACCGCACAATTAAACCTGCTCAACATAGGCACAGCGCAGATTGTAACAGTTCCCGGCGAAGCACTTCCCAATATTAGCTATTATGTAAAAAGGCATATGAAAACCAGCCATCCTTTTCTTTTCGGCCTTACAAATGATGCCTATGGCTACATATTGAGCAAGGTTGATTTCAACAGTTTTAAACGCTATGATTACATCAGCCAAACATGTCTCGGTGAATTAACCGGCGAAATTTATATGGATGCTGCTTTGAAGCTGATTGCTGAAAGTCCGGCAGCGGAATCAGTAAAATAGGAGGCAGTGTCTTTCTGCACTGTACCACAATTTTTCAAATAATATTGAACTTTAGTCCAAATTGTTTTGCAGCATTTGTAAATAAAATTTGTCACGTTGTTATAGTATTAAATAATAACAACAAAAAACAACCAAGTTTTCTGGTTCTTAAGCAACTCATTTAATGGGTTAATTATCGGAGCCCTTATCTCCTACAAACCAATGCTCTTTATCTTTAAACAACACATTAAATGTGGTAAGCGAACCGTAGCAACGCGTAATGTATTGTTGCATGTTTACTTTTTCTTCATCGCTTAATTTTTTATTACTGTTGATATTCTGTTCCAGCACCCGCAACCTGTCACGCAGCATAACTATCTTATGAAAAAAATCTGCTACCGGAACCTCTTTCGGCTTTAAATTTTTATCAGCTGGCTGCAATAATAAAATGCCGCCAATCCACTTTTCGCCCAGCGGAACTACTTCTGTCATATTCCCCCATAAACGCAATATTTTTAAAAGTGACTTTTCGGTTTCTGAAACTGTCTCCACTTCAACGGTGCAGTTTTCAGGTATAATTTCATCAAGGCTATTGTCAGTTTTATCAATTTCTTTAATGCCATGATGAATAAAGGAGATCATATAAGTTGCGTAACGAACGCCGATAATAACGCCTGGTCCAAATTGAGTATGCTGCAACCGGGTGCCTATGCCAAGGGTAGTTTGATCCATATATTTTTTTTCAAAAATATCATTTTCAGAATAATCAAGGCGTTTCTTTTTTTGCTTCCCCGGTTAACAATTCTTTTTTAAACTGGTAAGATGCATTGAGAATATACTGGTAAAAAACGGCGGTAGAAGTACGTTGCGTAAAATCATAGTCGGGACGGTAGCGAATCATGAAAGTATCCAGCGCTTTACCCTCCAGCCGGGTTATTCTTTTTACCAGCGTTTTATTAAAACGGTAATTGATGTAAGTGTCCTGCTCCTGTTCCAGCAGCCGGTTCTGCATATACTTTAACCGCTTGTTTCTTTTAAAACGAAAGATATTTATGAATTCATCCAGGTCAAGTCCGCCGCCACCGGAATAATCTGAAACCGAAGTGCTGATACCTGGCCGCTGGTAATTGAATATCTTCGCATACTCTTCCCTGTTGGCAATGGAATCTTCTTTAAAACTACGGGTAAACACCCTTACTTCCTTTAAAGTCCGGAATTTTTCTGTTAATCTGATGTGCAGTGAAATATCAAAACTGCCAATATTTTCAATATTCTTTATTGCGAACCTGGCGGTGGGTTTATTATTGTAAATGAAAGTAAGCGAATCTTTGTCGGATGCGCCAATTTCATAATGTCCGCTTGAATCTGTAACAGCGGTCATGCCTCCACTGCTTTTTACCAGTACGTTTTTAACAGGGACCGTTCGGCTCGAATCGTATACCGTACCACTGATAGTTAACTGGGCTGCAACCGACCCAATCATCAGCCAAAAAAAAAGTATACAACAAAGAGTTTTTATAAAATGCTGCAAGAGGATGAAAATTATATAGCGCAATATTACACGAACATAGGCTGTTCCTGTAAAATAACAGGCCTTTTAACTGCGATTTTGCAATTTTAATACTTGTTCAATAACTGTCGGGTAATGTTGATGCTCCAGTAAATGAATTTTTTGTGCCAGTATGCCTGCATCATCTGCTGCATCAATTTTACAGGTTGCCTGATAAATGATGTTGCCATGATCATATAGTTCATCCACATAATGAATGGTAATACCACTTTCTTTTTCGCCTGCCGCAATAACGGCCTCATGTACCTTGCTGCCATACATCCCTTTACCGCCATATTTGGGTAACAGGGCAGGATGAATATTTACAATTTTATTGGGGTAGGCTTTGATTAGTGAGGAGGGGATTTTCCATAAAAAACCAGCGAGTACAATAAATTGTATACCTAGTTTTTTAAATTCACTTATATAATTATCTGAATGAAAAAATTGTTCTTTATCCAGCAGCATTGTATTAATGTGATGTTGTTTTGCAATATCCAGGACACCAGCTCCGGGTTTGTTACAAACAATCAGCGCCACTTTACCTGCTCCAGAATGAGCGTTAAAATAGGCTATAATTTTTTGGGCGTTGCTGCCTGCGCCACTGGCAAAAATGGCTATTAATGGAGGGTCTGGTATTTTTTTACCCGATATTTTGTCCCAGACCTTTACAAGATATCCTTTAAAAAAGGAAAACTGGCCAAACGGAATGCTTACCAGCAGCACACAGACTGGCCATAACAGACTGACCAGTACTATATAAGAAAATATCCAAATCGTTTTCTCTTCAATGGAGGTAATAGCCAGTATTTTTCTTGCTGCAAGCCCGCAAAAGCTTCCTCCTATGGCAAAAGTGAATATAATCAGAATGAGGTTAATGCCATTTACTTTCCAGCGTTGTTGTAGTTTTTGCAGCATCCGGCAAAAATCAATCAAAAAACTGGTAGTTGCTAACCAACCTGCAAAAATTATCAGCAAAAATCTGTTTACAAAAAGATGACAATATGTATTATAAGTGTAAAACAATCCGCTGAAAATCAAGCTGGACGCGGAAAAATTTTTTTTTACAATGTTGATATTATGTGGGTATACTAACTTATTTTTGCACCCACAGAAGGATATTCTTCCACTTAAGCATTCGAATAACTGTATGAGTCGCTATAGAAAAATCTTAACAAAAGTCTTCGCAAGTTTACTTTTCATCGCATTGGTTTCGTCAAGCAAAATAAGTTTCGCCGCTGATGGTGAAGCCTTATTTAAAGCGAACTGTGCCAACTGCCATAAACCGCTGGAAGATTATACAGGTCCGAAATTACAGGGAGCAAGAAGCAGGGAACCGAACCCAACATGGGCATATAAATGGGTAAATAATGTAAATACCATGGTGGAAACAGATCCTTACGCTAAAGGACTCTTAGCCAAATATGGTGCCAAAATGACCCAGTTTAACCTGAAGGAAGAGGAGATAAAAGCGATATTGGATTATGCAGATAATTATAAAGCCCCTGCTGCCCCAACCGCAGGTACAGCAGGTGCTCCGGCCGAAGACAATTCTTTATTATTCGGTATTTTAACGCTGGTACTTGCCGTAATTGCCTTAATATTATTACAGGTGAATAGCAGCCTGCGCAAACTATCAGACGAAAAAGATGGTATCATCCGTACCGAACCTGTTCCTTTTTACCGCAATAAGACTTATATTATGATGGGTGTGCTGGTATTGTTTTGCCTGGGTGGCTACATTACGATTAATGCGGCAATTGGTCTTGGCCGTATGAAAAATTATCAGCCTGAACAACCTATTTACTATTCCCATAAAGTACACGCAGGTACTAACCAAATCAGTTGTTTGTATTGTCACGGTGGCAGCCAGGATAGCAAACATGCAAACATTCCATCTGTAAACGTATGTATGAATTGCCACATGGCAATTAAGGAATACAAAGGGGATCCCATTGTAAGAGAAGACGGCAAATCGGTAAATGGAACAGCTGAAATTCAGAAATTATATCAATATGCAGGATGGAATCCTGACGCGAAAAAATATGATAAGCCGGGTAAAGCTATTGAATGGATAAAAATCCATAACCTGCCTGATCATGTTTATTTCAACCATAGCCAACACGTTAAAGTAGGTAAACAACAGTGCCAAACTTGTCATGGTCCAATACAGGAAATGCCCGAGGTGTACCAGTTTGCTGATTTAAGCATGGGCTGGTGTATCAATTGTCACAGGGAAAGCAAGGTTAATTTTTATAATAAAGAATCTGGCGAAGGCAATAAATTTTACAGCATCTACGAGAAATTTCACAAGGATATCAAAGAAGGCAAACTTGACAGTGTGACGGTAGAAAAAATCGGTGGAACAGAATGTCAAAAATGTCACTATTAGTTTAGCGAGCCTACGGAAAGTTAAGCAGGGAGAAAATGAAGCGCATCTGTAGTCATTTTCAAATTTTCAAATTTTCGAATTTTCAAATTGTATTATGAGTAATAAAAAGTATTGGCAAAGTTTTGGAGAATTAAACGAGTCAGACGCTTTTAAAAAGGCGGCTAAAGATGAATTTAAAGAAAATTTGTTGCCATTAGAAGATCTGGACGATGGTTTGCTGAATGCCAAAGCGCCCCGCAGGGATTTCCTTAAATACTTAGGATTCAGCACTGCCGCAGCAACTATTGCAGCGAGTTGCGAAATGCCTGTTCGCAAAGCCGTGCCATATCTGCGCAAACCAGATGACGTGATTCCGGGTGTTGCCAATTATTACGCTTCAACATATGTCAATGAAGGTGACGTTGTACCAGTATTGGTAAAACAAAGAGATGGCCGCCCTATTAAGATTGAAGGAAATGAAGCTTCTGCTATAACAGGCGGTGGAACCAGTGCCCAGGCACAGGCATCCGTACTGGATTTATATGATACCACACGCTTGCGTTACCCGATGCAGCACGATGGCAAAGATTTTAAAGAAGTAACCTCTTTTGACGCATTTGATAAACTGATTGCAACTGCAATGGGTGCAGTAGCAGCAAAGCCAACAGTAATTCTAACTTCTACTATTACTTCTCCTGTTACACAACAAATAATTACGGAATACCTGGCGAAAAGCCCGGCTGGCAGTAAACATGTCCAGTATGATGCTATTAGCTACAGCGGTATGATATTGGCCAACCAGGCTTGTTATGGAAAAAAGGGTTTGCCCTCTTACCATTTCGATAACGCTAAAGTAATTGTTAGTCTGGGTGCAGATTTTTTAGGAACCTGGTTAAGCCCGGTTGAATTTTCCGGCCAGTATGCCAAAACAAGAAGAATTACAGGCGAAAAGCCTGAAATGAGCCGTCACATTCAGTTTGAAGGCGCATTGAGTTTAACGGGAAGTAATGCCGATGACCGCTATTTACATAAACCTTCTCAAACTGGTGCGATAGCGCTGGCCTTGCTGGCAAAGCTGGGCGGAGCTGTAAGTGCAGCCGCAATAAATGACCCTGCCGTGGCTAAAGGAGTTGATGCCGCAGCTGCAGCTTTAAATGCTAATAAAGGAGCTGGCCTGGTAGTTTGCGGAAGTAACGATGTAAATATTCAGATTATCGTAAATGCTATCAATGAAGCAATTGGTGCAAATGGTAAAACTATTAACTGGGCAGTAACGAGTAACTACCGCCAGGGGATAGACTCAGATATAGTGAAATTGACAGAAGAAATGAATGCTGGCGCAATTGGTGCGTTATTGATATATGAGAGTAACCCGGTGTATACCTATTACGACAGCAAAAAGTTTGCTGATGGTTTAAAGAAAGTTCCTGTTACAGTGTCTTTCAACGGAACAATGAATGAAACCACCGAATTGTGCAAATTCAGTATTCCCTCCAACCACTGGCTGGAAAGCTGGGGTGATAGCGAAGCAAAAACAGGCTTCATCAGTTTACAGCAACCTACAATTAACCCCCTGTTTAAAACAAGACCGTTCCAGGCTTCCTTGTTAAAATGGAGTGGGAATGCTACAGATTACGAAACGTATTTTAAAACATACTGGACTGCCAAAACCGGTTCAGCAGATAATTATGATAGTGCTTTACAATCCGGTTTGATTCAGCCTGTAGCAATGCCCGTTGGCACAGCTACATTTAGCAGTGGTCCGGTAACAGAAGCCGCAGCGAAAATTGCCGCTGTTAAAGGAGGCAATTATGAAGTAGTAATCTATCAAAAAGTTTCAATAGGTAGTGGCAAGCAGGCAAACAACCCCTGGTTGCAGGAAACACCCGATCCGATTTCAAAAGTAACCTGGGACAACTACGCTATTATGAGCCCGGCCATGGCTAAAGCTGTGCTGGCCCTGGATGTAATAGGCAGTCAATACCAGGGAGACGGATACGAAGTACACCCGGAAAAACCAACGGTGAAATTAACAGTCAATGGAAAATCACTGGAGCTACCGGTATTAATATTACCTGGTGTTCATCCAAGTGTAATTGCCGTTGCACTGGGTTACGGCAGAGAAAGTGCGGATAAAAACAGAACCAGTGAATACATAGGGAAATCAGCAGCAGGAGCAGGATTTAATGCTTACCCGCTGGTTGGATTTGATGGTACAGGATTTAGCTATACCGGTGCTGCAGAAATTGCTAAAACCGGCAATACTTATCCGCTTGGACAAACACAGGTTCACGGCTCTTCAGAAAGTCGCCCCGTTATTTACGAAACAAGTCTTGCAAAATTTATTGCCAATCCGGAACAGGTTTGTGCAGAACCAAATGAGGAAAGAGCAAAACTCATTCCTTTCGGTGGAACAGAATATAGAAAAGATGCTACCATATATCCGGACCTGATGGAAGAAAAGCCGGGTATCAAGTGGGGTATGAGCATTGACCTGAATACATGTACCGGTTGCAGCGCTTGCGTGGTAGCTTGTACTGCAGAAAACAATGTGAGTGTGGTAGGTAAAACACAGGTAATGCGGGCACACGAAATGCACTGGTTGCGTATTGACCGTTATTTTACCGGTGATATGAATAATCCGGATGTTGTTTTTCAACCGATGATGTGTCAGCATTGTGATAATGCACCTTGTGAAAACGTTTGCCCGGTAGCAGCTACAAACCATAGCAGTGAAGGGTTAAACCAGATGACTTATAACAGGTGCATCGGTACAAGATATTGCGCCAATAACTGTCCGTTTAAAGTACGTCGGTTTAACTGGCTTGATTTTAATGGTGCTGACAGCTTCCCTGACAATCAGAACCCACTACTGGGAGTAGATCTGAATGATGTAACGCTTCAAATGAATGACGATCTAACTAGGATGGTGTTGAACCCGGATGTAACTGTTCGTTCAAGAGGCGTTATTGAAAAATGTTCATTCTGCGTACAGCGTTTACAGGAAAATAAACTGATTGCAAAAAAAGCAGAAGACCCAACGCTTATCCGCACGGTGAAAACAGCATGTATGCAGGCTTGTCCAACACACGCTATCAGCTTCGGTAATGTACATGATAAAGAAAGCGATGTTTATAAGATCAGGTTCGTTGATCAGAAACACAGAAACTTCTATGTGCTGGAACAACTGCACGTATTGCCGAATGTGAGCTACCTGGCCAAGATTAAAAATTCAGACAGGCACGTGACCAACGAAAAAGAAGAAGGCGAAGAAGAAAAGCATGAAGGTGCAAAAACAGCAGAAAAGGAACACGCATAAAAGATTCACTAATTATCCCAAAGGGGATTTTAGCATGGCTTGACAATAAATAAAACGTAATATCCCCATTACTTCTTTTTTGGAGATTGGGGCAAATTAAAGATACTATGTCATTATTAAAGTACGAATCACAAATCAGGGAACCACTCGTTGATGGTAACAAAAATTACCATCAGGTTACAGAAGACATTATACGTCCGATTGAAATGAAGCCAACCCGTTTATGGTATATTGGTTTTTATATCAGTGTAGCCTTATTATTGTTCGGGGTGTATAGTATTTATCGTGAGGTAACTTATGGTATCGGTCAGTGGAACCTGAACAAAACAATCGGATGGGGTTGGGATATTACCAACTTCGTTTGGTGGGTAGGTATTGGTCATGCCGGAACATTGATCTCTGCGATCCTGCTGTTGTTTCGCCAGGGCTGGAGAACGGGTGTAAACCGTGCCGCTGAAGCAATGACAATTTTTGCTGTAATGTGTGCCGGTCAGTTTCCGATATGGCATATGGGGCGTGTTTGGCTGGCTTTCTTTATCATGCCTTACCCAAATACAAGAGGTCCTTTATGGGTTAACTTTAACTCGCCGCTGTTGTGGGACGTGTTTGCGATCTCTACTTACTTTACGGTATCATTGCTATTCTGGTATTCTGGTTTATTACCTGATCTGGCAACTGTAAGAGACAGGGCTAAAACTAAACTGCGTAAATTATTATATGGTGTAGCATCCTTCGGATGGACAGGCAGTACAAAACACTGGCAGCGTCATGAGTCATTATCACTGGTATTGGCTGGTTTGGCAACACCACTTGTATTGTCGGTGCATACCATTGTATCTTTTGACTTTGCCACTTCAGTAATACCGGGCTGGCACACTACAATCTTTCCTCCCTATTTCGTTGCTGGAGCTATCTTCAGCGGATTTGCCATGGTGCAAACGCTGATGATCATCTTGAGAAAAGTATTTGCTTTGGAAGATTACATTACACTGGGCCATATAGAAGCAATGAATAAAGTAATTGTATTGACAGGTTCTATTGTGGGTATCGCTTATATCACAGAATTATTCATCGCATGGTACGGACAAAATCCTTATGAGTGGTATGCGTTTAAAGAAAACAGGGCTAACCTGTTCAGCCCTTATGGCTGGAGTTATTATTTAATGATGTTCTGTAACGTGGTATCTCCCCAGATGTTCTGGTTTAAAAAATTAAGAAGGAATATTGGTTTTACTTTCTTCATGAGTATCATTGTAAATATTGGTATGTGGTACGAGCGTTTTGTAATCATAGTTACTTCTACTTACAGGGATTACCTTCCATCTTCCTGGAGTACTTACTATAGCCCTTCTATTTATGAGATCGGTTTTTATGTGGGAACTTTCGGATTGTTCTTTACCTGCTTTTTCCTGTTTGCAAAATACTTCCCGGTAATTGCCGTAGCAGAAATTAAGAGTGTATTGAAAACAACCGGCGAAAGTTATAAAATGAAGATGACTGATATAGAAAAAGCAGATGCAGAAAAGTTTTATATAGAAGAGGTTGAACACGCACACTAGAATTAATAATTGATAATTAATAATTAATAATTAACATGGCTGGAGGAATTAAAAAATTTGTAGTTGGGTGTTTTGATGATGAAGCAGTGTTGTTTCCTGCGGTGAAAAATGTTCGCCGTAAGGGTTACAAAATTCATGATGTCTACACTCCGTTTCCTGTACATGGTCTGGATCATGCGATGGGTTTAAGAGAAACCAGTTTGCATACCGCCGGCTTTATATATGGTATTACCGGAACAGCTACTGCATTAACCTGCATCAGCTGGATCTTTACAAAAGACTGGCCGTTGAACATTGGCGGCAAACCACATTTCGCCCTGCCGGCATGGATACCAATTACTTTCGAGTTGACAGTATTGTTTGCGGCGGTAGGTATGGTGCTCACATTTTGCTATCTGTGCCAGCTGTCTCCTTTTGTGAAAAAACATCATTTTCATTTAAGGGCTACTGACGATCTTTTTGTAATGGTAATTGAGTGCACTGATAAAACAAATGATGAAGAAGTGCAGGCTTTTTTAACTGCGGCCGGGGCATCTGAAGTAAATGTACAGGTTGCTGAAACCGGGTGGTGGTTAGGCCGCTACGACAGGGAACAAAAATTATACAGGGAGTTGGAAAAAGGATACTAAAAGACTCGCTTACTTAGTTTTAAAAGATTTACACAGATATTACAACACAGGCAATGAAAAAAAATAATATTCTTATCGTTTTAGCGCTGGCAATAACCGCAGGAGCTGTTATAACAGGTTGTGACAGCAAACGTCAGCCTGGCAAAATTTACATGCCCGACATGGCATATAGCCGGGCTCTTGAAACATACGCTTTGCTAAACGACACAGTATTTACAGATAATCCCGCAAATCCGGGGCATGAAATATTTTATAACCGCAAGCCGGTAGATGGTACCATTCCGGTAGGCGAATTGTTTCCCTACACACTTCCGAATGATAGTAACGGGTATAAGTTAAGTGCTGAAGTAAAAAATCCTTTACCACCCCTGAATAAAAAGGATATGGATGAGGCAGGAAGGTTGTTCAACATCAACTGTGCTGTTTGCCATGGTGCTGGTGGAACCGCCAATGGACCATTATCCACGAAAATCGGGGCAATTGCAAATCTAACAACACCGCCTTATGTTGCTATGGCTGACGGAACTATGTTCCACTCTATCAATTATGGCAAAAATAATATGGGGAGTTACGCTTCTCAATTAAGCAGAAAGCAGCGCTGGATGATTGTACAATATATCAGAACACTACAGCCTAAACCAGAAAGTACAAGCGGGGCAACACCGGCAAAGACTGACAGTACTGCAGCAGTAAAAAAAGCATAGAAAATAAAAGAATTCACTCAAAATAAAGATTAGATGAATCAGTCATTCGAATTACCAGGCAGTTATAAAAAGTGGACGATGGGCCTCATAATCGTTGGTGCGGTTGCGTTGCTGTATGGTTTTATTATGTATCATCCTTTTGGGCATTCAGCAAGAGGTGTAAATGTAAGCGGCACACGCTTTTGGGCTGTGTTGTTGCAAAATAGCGTGTATTGGTTACTGGTAGTAAATGCAGCAATGTTTTTTATAGGAGTAACAACATTGGCAATGGGGGGATGGCAGGTAGCCTTGCGCCGGGTGCCTGAGGCAATATCAAGCGTGGTTCCAGTATTAGGTGTGATTGCATTTTTTATATTAATGGCGATTGTCTGGGGCGGCCACGATGATATTTATCCTTGGGTGAATGAAGCGACTGTAAAGAGTGACAAAATAATAAACGGTAAAAGTGGTTTTTTAAATCCAAAGTTCTTTACCGTCTGGAGCGCTATCACAATCGGTCTTTGGTCATTCCTTGGATATAAAATGCGCTCATTGAGTTTACAGAGTGATCAGGATGGACCAATGGATTATGAAACTGGTAATGCGTGGGTGAAGAAAAATATTTTATGGGCTTCTTTGTTCATCGTTTTCTTCGGCCTAACTGTTGGGTCAACCATTCCATGGCTTTGGTTAATGAGCATTGATGTTCACTGGTACAGTACTATGTTTAGCTGGTACACTTTTGCAAGTACTTTTGTAGCCGGCCTGTCTCTGATTGCTTTATTTGTCGTGTTTCTGAAAAATAATGGTCAGCTGCAATATGTTACCGACGAGCACATACATGATATTGGTAAGTTTATGTTTGCCTTTTCAGTTTTTTGGGCTTACCTGTGGTTTTCACAGTACATGCTGATATGGTACGCCAACATTCCTGAGGAAACGGGCTACTTTAAGATTCGTGTTCAGGGACCATACAGAGGCATATTCTTTTTAAACCTGATACTCAATTTTGGGTGTCCGCTGTTGATCTTAATGAAGAAAAGTTCGAAGCGTAATTATACATTATTAACCTTTATGGCGATATTGATTATTTTTGGACATTGGATAGATTTCTGGCAAATGGTTATGCCAGGCACTATGTATGAAAACGCACAAATAATGCCGTTTGAGTTTGGAATTGCGCTCTTGTTCATCGGTATCATTATGTGGAGAGTTGGCGTTTATTTCAGTACCAATTCGCTGACCGCCAAAAATCATCCTTTCCTTAAAGAAAGCATGATTCACCACGTGTAAATTGATTGAAGAATACCCAACAAATAATATAATTCATAAGAGTAATAATTACTGAAAATAACTTTGAGCATGACACAATTTTTGTTAATAGCGATCGTAGTAATGATATTCGTAGTCATTTTCCAGATTGCGAAAGCCAGTGAATACGTGAGCGTATTAAAGGGAGAAGAGAAGGCACGCAAGCAGACGAATAAGATCAATGCTTTTATGTTGATTTCTTTTTTGATTGTAGGCCTGATAGGTGTTTGGTGGTGCAATGATTTGTTCTTTGGAAGAACGCTATTTCCGCAGGGAGCAGCATCAGAAATGGGCCAGAAAATAGATTTGATGCTTTACATCACTATCGGAGTTACGGGTGTGGTATTTGTAATTACCCAGATTTTATTGTTTTGGTTTGCATTTAAATACCAGGAAAAAGACGATCGTAAAGCCTATTACTTTCCACATAATACCAAACTGGAACTGTTGTGGACAACTGTACCAGCTATATTCCTTACCGTGCTGGTTGTTTTTGGTTTAAAATACTGGTTTAAAATTACCAGTGATGCGCCCAAAGATGCTGTTGTGGTTGAAGTAACCGGTCACCAGTTTGGATGGGAATTCCGGTATCCGGGAGCTGACGGAATTTTAGGGAAAAAAGATTATAAATTGACAAAGGGCGCAAATGGCCTTGGCGTTAACTTCGATGATGAAGCCAGCCATGATGATATTCATGTATCGACCACCATGCACATTCCAGTTAACAGGCCAGTAAAATTTGTAATCAATGCACAGGACGTTATACATGATGTAGGCTTAACTGCTTTCAGAATAAAAATGGATGCTGTACCCGGAATACCAACAACACTTTGGTTCACTCCGTTGTATACTACAGAGGAAATGAAGGTGAGAACCGGTAACCCCAATTACGTATATGAAATCAGTTGCGACCAGATGTGCGGTAAAGGTCACTTTTCAATGAGAGGCGTTATTATCGTTGAAAGCGAAGCAGATTACAAAAAATGGCTGGCTACCCAGGAGCCGGAATACTTTACCATTTTCCCTGATAAAAAACCTAAGACAGATACACCAGCCGTAGCAGACAGCAGTGCGAAACCGGCACCGCTTGCAGCAATGGTTGATAAAAAATAATATTGGTTATCAAAAAATAGTTTAAGAAATGAGTACCACTGCAGTATTACACGGAGAAGATATTCACGCAGCACATGATGCAGCGCATGAACATCACCATCACGAAACATTTATCAGTAAATATGTTTTTAGCCAGGATCACAAGATGATTGCCAAACAATTTCTTATTACGGGAATGATTTGGGCTATCATTGGAGGCTTATTTTCTGTGTTATTCCGTTTGCAACTGGGATACCCGGAATCCACTTTTCCGTGGCTGGAAGATTTACTGGGCCATTGGGCTAAAGGCGGCAAATTGCAGCCCGAGTTTTACTATGCGCTGGTAACAATGCATGGTACCATTTTGGTGTTTTTTGTTTTAACCGCAGGATTGAGCGGAACTTTTGCCAACTTTTTAATTCCATTACAGATTGGTGCAAGAGACATGGCTTCGCCGATGCTTAATATGCTTAGCTATTGGTTTTTCTTTACCGCTTCTATTATCATGTTTGCTTCTTTATTTGTGCAAACAGGTCCTGCATCGGGTGGATGGACAATTTATCCTCCCCTTAGTGCATTGGGTGATGCTTCAAGTGGTTCCAAAATTGGTATGGATCTTTGGCTTGCAAGCATGGCTATGTTTATTGTTAGTTCGTTGTTGGGTGGGCTTAATTATATCTCTACTATTCTAAACCTGCGTACCAAAGGTATGAGTATGACAAGAATGCCATTGACAATATGGGCGATTTTATTTACCGCCATCCTTGGGGTGTTATCTTTCCCTGTATTATTGTCCGGTGCTATTTTACTGTTGTTCGACAGAAATTTGGGTACCAGCTTTTTCTTAAGTGATATAGTTGTTAACGGAAAAATATTGCCTAACGAAGGTGGTAGTGCTATTTTGTTCCAGCATTTATTCTGGTTCCTTGGCCATCCTGAAGTGTACATTATCATCTTACCTGCGATGGGTATTTCTTCAGAAGTAATGTCAGTAAATTCCAGGAAACCTATCTTTGGTTACATGGCGATGGTAGGCTCTATGTTTGCTATTGCAATCCTTGCTTTTCTTGTTTGGGCGCATCATATGTTTGTAACGGGATTGAACCCTTTCCTGGGAGCATTCTTTGTATTACTTACATTGTTAATTGCCGTGCCATCAGCGATTAAGGTATTTAACTGGCTTACTACTTTGTGGCGGGGAAATATCAGGTTTACAGTTGGTATGTTATTCTCTATTGGCTTCGTAAGTATGTTTATCTCCGGCGGTTTAACAGGTATTTTCCTGGGTAACTCATCGTTGGATATCCATTTACATGATACCTATTTTATCATTGCGCACTTTCATATTGTAATGGGTGTGGCCGGTTTCTTCGGTATGTTTGCCGGGGTATACCACTGGTTCCCTAAAATGTACGGCAGGTTCCTGAATTCAACATTGGGATATATCCATTTTTGGGTTACTTTGATTGGGGCCTATTTAATATTCTGGCCAATGCACTACGAGGGTTTGGCCGGTATGCCACGTCGTTACTATGATTTCAGCGGATGGGAATCATTCAAAATGTTTGCGGAATTAAACCAGTTTATCAGCTTTGTATCGATACTTGTGTTTGCCGCACAATTGCTGTTTGTGTTTAACTTTTTTTACAGCATATTTAAAGGAAGAAGAGTTACCAGCGAAAATCCATGGGGTTCAAATACGTTGGAATGGACCACTCCAGTCAATGCAGGGCATGGTAACTGGCCTGGCGAAATTCCTGAAGTTTACCGTGGTGCATATGACTATGGTAAAGATGGAAGAGACTTTATTCCACAGACTGAACCTGTTGGTGAAAATGAAAGTCACCACTAATAAAGTAGCAATAGCGGGATAACACGGTTATTTATAGATCTCTTGTTTTATGTATCGCTGCCTATTTTTGAAATATTTATAAAAGTTCATTTAAAATAGTATCCTTCTGGTCGAACTTGTTGGAAAAAAGAGGGTAAGGCATATGTCGAAGGAAAATACAACTATAGCCAATTCAACATCGTTTGCGCTGGCAGCCAAAGTGAAAGATTATTTTCAGCTAATCAAATTCACTTTGAGTTTCATGGTGGTATTTAGTACGGTTGTAAGTTTTTTGATTGCACCCAATGAATTGTATTATGTGCGGTCAAAAGTAATATCAGTTCTTTTACTTTTTATTGGTGGTATGCTAATCACAGGATCAGCCAACGCAATTAACCAGGTGCTTGAAAAAAGTACCGATGCAATAATGAAACGCACTGCCAGCAGACCAGTAGCCAGTGGCAGAATGCACGCCAATGAGGCAACAGTTTTTGCAGTGATAACAGGCATCATCGGAATTTTTATTTTGTGGTACTTTTTTAATTACCAGTGCGCCCTTGTGGGTTTATTTAGTTTATTGCTGTACGGGTTTATTTATACGCCGTTAAAAAAAATTAACTCGATAGCTGTTCTGGTTGGAGCAATACCTGGAGCACTGCCCTGTTTGATAGGCTGGGTGGCGGCTACAGGAGATTTTAGCATTGGGGGATGGATATTGTTTGGCATCCAGTTTTTATGGCAGTTTCCGCATTTTTGGGCAATTGCCTGGCTTGCGCACCAGGATTATACAACAGCAGGATTTAAATTGTTACCCGGCGATAAAGGACCAACAAAATTTACCGCATTGCAAACCATCATTTACAGCGCAATGATGATTCCCTTTGGTTTGTTGCCTTATTTTGCAGGCATTACAAATACAGGCACACGCGGAATTGTTTGTACGGCTATACTGTTTGTTTGCAATTTATGGATGGTATATGTAAGCATATTATTGTTTAAGAAAATGGATTTAAAGAGCGCAAGAAAAGTGATGTTCAGTTCTTACTTTTATCTGATGATTGTGTTGCTGGCATTGCTGGTTGGAAGAGCGTAATTTGATTCGGAACTTACGTCGTCAGCTTTAAAAGAATACAGTTTTCTTCAGCATAAGGTATTTTTGTTTGAATTGGGTTTAGTAAAAAACAGCAGATGAGTACAGTGGTAATGGAGCAAAAAAAACGAATACATCCACATAAGTTTACACTTTGGGTTGGCCTTGCAAGCATTATTATGATGTTTGCTGGTTTTACAAGTGCTTATATAATAAAGCGCAATCAGGCAAACTGGGTTACATTTGACTTGCCCGGAGTATTCTGGTATTCAACTGCAGTCATTATTATCAGCAGTGTTACCTTGTGGCTGGCTCAGAAGGCTTTTAAAAACCGTGAAATGATCCAATACCGGAAACTGTTGGTTGGTACTTTGGTATTGGGAGTTCTTTTTATAGTATTGCAGATTATCGGTTTCAGGCAACTGTATGTTAACGGCATGACGTTGAAGACGAATGTGTCATTTTCATTTTTATATGTTATCGTCGGTCTGCATGCAGTTCATGTGTTGGGTGGAATCATTGCTTTGATGATTATGTTTGCAAAAGCGTTTAATAAAAAGGTTAGAAACTATGATATGGTACCGGTGGAAGTAATGAGTACTTACTGGCACTTTGTTGATTTTTTATGGATTTATTTATTGGTATTTTTGATACTGATCAAATAACACGATGCGGAAATAAGATTAGAATAGCAGTTTTTCAAATAACATAAAGTTTTATTAATGTCTACAGTAGCAGTACAACAAGGAACAAAATGGTGGAGTGGCGGAAAAAGCCCCTTCAATGCCAGCTATGGTAAGGTGATGATGTGGTATTTTTTAATGAGCGATGCCTTTACATTTGGCGCATTTTTGATCAGCTATGGAACCATTCGTTTTAGCCAGAATCATTGGGTTGATCCTAACCATGTGTTCAATTCATTTCCATTTGCGGGACATGCTAATTTGCCCCTGGCTTTTGTAAGTTTAATGACCTTTATTTTGATTGCCAGTTCGGTTACGATGGTATTGGCAGTGCACGAGGGACATAAAATGAACAGGCTGGGTGTTGAAAAATATATGCTTTGGACCATTCTGGGAGGTATCTGCTTTCTTAGTTGCCAGGCTTGGGAATGGACGCATTTACTTACAGGACAACATGAAGTATTGGTTAACGGGCATCTTGAATTGTGGAATACAACTGTTTCTCATAATCCATTCGGACCGGAAGTAATGTTTAACGGAAAAGAAGTCGCGACACCAGGCCCCATTGCCTTTGGTAGTTATTTCTTCGAAATTACCGGCTTCCATGGTTTCCACGTTTTTAGTGGCGTTGTGATCAATATTGTGATGTACATTAAAACCAGAATGAAGCATTTTGAATTAAGAGGTCATTATGAAATGATCGAAAAGGCCGGATTGTACTGGCACTTTGTAGACTTGGTTTGGGTATTCGTGTTTCTTTGTTTTTATCTTATCTAATTTATTTATCCGTAACAACAACAATTGAATTTTCAATAAATAAAAAATTATGTCAGCATCAGTCACGTCTTCAGAAATATCTTTTCACCCGGAGCATGCGGATAATACCAAAGCCATCTGGAGAACTTTTTGGATACTATCATTTTTAACAATTGTAGAATTAACCATAGGGCTGGTAATTTACAACATACATAAGGGAGAGCATCCCAATGCTACACTGGTATTGGCTTTTAAAGGAATGGTGTGTATTTTAACGCTGGCAAAGGCGTACTATATTGTTTCCGTGTTTATGCATTTGGGTGACGAGGTGAGGAATATGATTATGACCATCATTGTACCTTTGTGTTTGTTTGTATGGTTTATTGCTGCTTTTTTATGGGATGGTACCAGCTGGAAAAACCTTAAAAACCGGTATAACAGGGTAGACGTTAACCAGACAGAACAGGTAGCTCCGGCAGCAAAAGAAAAAGGGGCGAAAGACTAGTTTGCAAACTGAATAAAATTATAATAAACCATCGTTCCATTTATATGAGCGATGGTTTTTTGTTATAAAAAGAGGAGAAAAAAGATATGAATAAGCGGGCGGTACTCGGATTAATGCTGGCAATTATACTGCCTCTGGCAGGATATTATATTGTAAAATTTTATGGCGAATCGGCAACGCAAATGCCGCATCGTTATTTTTTTGACAGCGTTGTTATCAGCACCAATAACGGTAAACAAACCATCGATACTATCTGGCACCAGGCAAGTAATATCAGCCTTACTAACCAGTTGGGAAAACAAGTAACGTTTGATGATCTGAAAGGGAAAATTTTAGTAATTGATTTTTTCTTCACCCGCTGCCCCTCCATTTGTCCCAGGATGGCAAAAGCCATGAAACGCCTGCAGAATTCTTTTATTAACAGCAACGATAGCATCGTACAGTTTATTTCGGTTAGTATAGATCCCGAACATGACTCGGTAACACAGTTAAGAAATTTTGCCAACCGTTATACATCCAATCACGACAGCTGGTGGTTTGTTACCGGCAACAAAAAACAGATTTACGACTTTGCACTAAATGAAATAAAGGCAAGTGTTGCCGATGTAAATGTCGACACAGCCTTTGTTCATACAGAAAATTTTTTCCTGCTGGATAAAAACAGGGTGGTAAGGGGATGGTACAATGGGCTTGATACAATAGCACAGGCGAGACTGGTAAGGGATATTCCTCTGCTGATGCTGGAAAAGAATAAGAAAAAAACGTTTAAAGAATTTTTGAAAGAGTTGTTTGGGCGGAGTTAAAAATGACCCGGCACTTGCAATAAGATGCAGAAAAATTATCTAAGTATACAGAAAAAGAAATGAGATGACTCCAGAACTATTTCCTCCCTCGATGGAAAAAAACGATACAAGAGCAAAGACATTTATATGGATTGTTTCTGTTGTAGTATTTGCTGCCGTTGCTTTTTTAGCCAAATTTAAACTATCGGTTGACCTTGGGTTTAACCTGCATTTTTTTGCGCAATTAAATGCCATCATCAATTCTGCAGTAGCCATTTTATTGATAGCCGGCCTGGTAGCAGTAAAGCAGCGAAACTACCAGCTGCATAAAAAAATTATGCTGGCTGCCATCATTTTATCAGTATTGTTTTTGGTTTCTTATATCTGTCACCACTTACTGGCAGGCGATACCAAATTTGGCGATCTCAATCATGATGGTATTTTAAGCGAAGGAGAAAAATCAGCTGCCGGCAACTTGCGTATTTTTTATTACATCATACTGATAACACATATACCTTTGGCTGCAATTATTTTGCCTTTTATTTTATTTACAGCTTACAGGTCGTTAATTGGTGAATACGAACAACATAAAAAACTGGCGAGAATTACCTGGCCTGTTTGGCTGTATGTAGCAATAACCGGTGTGTTGGTCTATGTAATGATCAGTCCGTATTATAGTTAGGGAAGAAATCGTTCATCTTTATTAGTAAAGAATAAGAATAAGCCTTAACAATTTCTTCTTTTAGCCTGGGGTCTGTACTACTTTTTTATTGTTAAGTTTGGGTTGTAAAGCAAAATATTGTCTATGCAGGAAGATATCATTGTTCAGATTATGGCTAAACTGAAGGATATCCGTAAAGAAAAAAACATCACTTTACAGGAGCTTGCCGAGTCAGCGGGCGTAACAAAAGGGATGCTTAGCCAGGTGGAAAATAATCGCACTATCCCTTCTCTCACTGTTTTTTTGAGCATCATTAAATCGATGCACATTGACATCAATGATTTTTTTACCGATTTTAATACGCCTCAAAGCAGCAAAGTAATTTTTAAAAAAGCAGCGCAATACCATCCCTTCGAAAAAGAAAACACGGTGGGTTTTCATTACCAGCGCATCATGTCTTCTACGATTGAGCAATACCATGTAGACTTTGTTTTGCTAACCCTGATGCCCGATGCTCAGAGGGCATCAGTACAAACAGATGCCTTTGAATTTAAGTATATCTTAAAAGGAAAAGTAGAATATACCATCGGTGAAGAAGTATTTTTAATGGAGGCAGGGGACTCGATTTTTTTTGACGCAACAGAGCCACATAACCCCAGGAATGTAGGAAACACAGAAGCCCAGCTACTCGTATTATATATATTCAACACACCCAAATAGAAAGCGCCTGCTTAATATAAACTCCCCCGTAAGTTTACCTTCATTAAACATTTTAGAAAAAATATTGCCATAAGTTTACTTTAACTTAACTTAGAGACAACAATTTGTTAAAACTGCACGCATATTTTTGTCACCTAAACTAAAAACTGTTTATGAAGCAAACCAAAATTAATCTATTCAGGCGTATACTGGCTTTTGCCATATTGTGCCTGCCGTTATTTCTACACGCACAAAACGTAGAGGTAAAAGGCAAAATTTCAGACGCCGCTACGGGTAAACCAATCGAAGGAGCTACCGTACTTGTAAAAAATGCAAAAACCGGAACCAGTTCCAATGCTGCCGGTGAATTTTCAGTTTCCGCTACCAAAGGTGAAAAGTTAACGATTAGTATAGTTGGTTTTGAAACGCAAACAGTTTCTGCGTCTGCCAATTATATGACCATATTCCTGACTGCAGATAACAAGCAACTAAATGAAGTTGTAGTTACTGCGTTGGGTGTAAAAAAAGAGGTGAAAAGAATAGGTTATTCTGTACAGGAAGTAAAAGGTGCCGATTTATTAAAGGCACGTGAATCCAATCCTGTTAATAGCCTTGTTGGGAAGGTCGCTGGCTTAAACGTTGGTATCAACGCAGAATTGCTAGCTACTCCAACCGTGTTGTTAAGAGGTTCACCACTTAATTTTTATATTGTGGATGGTATACCTATTAACTCAGATACCTGGAACATCAGCCCCGATGACATTGAAACCTATTCAGTATTGAAGGGCCCGACAGCAGCAGCTTTATACGGTAGCCGTGGTATCAATGGTGCCATTATGATTACTACCAAAAGAGGTAAGAGAAACAATAAAGGCTTTACTGTTGAAGTAAACAGCAGCACACAGGTTAATAAAGGTTTTATTGCTATTCCTAAAGTGCAAAATCAATATGGCGGTGGTGATAACCAACAGTATGCTTTTGGTGATTACAACAGCAATGGAACAGGGTCTGGTAAAAATGATAAGGACTATGATGTGTGGGGACCGCGTTTGGATGCAGGGTTATTATTACCTCAATATGACGGAGAGTATGATCCAAACACAGTTTATACTACTACCTTTTTGGATGGATCGACATTTAAGGGAAATATCAAACCAACGCCATGGGTATCAAGGGGCAAAAATAACCTCTCCAATTTTTTGCAGGCGGGTTTGTTAACCAGCAATAATATCAATTTCTCTTCAGTTACAGACCGTTCCAATATCAGGATGTCTGTATCAAATGGATATCAGCGTGGCATTACGCCAAACACCAGTTTGAATACACTTAATTTAAACTTGGTTGCCAGCTATGACGTGAGTGACAAATTTAAAATTGAAGGCAACATCAATTACAATCGCCAGTTTTCAAAAAATATTCCTGATGCGGTGTACGGTCCTAACAGTATCATCTATAATGTAGATGTTTGGACAGGCGCAGACTGGAATGTATTGGATCCGGGTATCAGAAACTACTGGCAGCCAGGTAAGGAAGGCGTTCAGCAAAATTTCGTTGAATATAAAAGGTATTCCAATCCCTGGTTTTCCAGCTACGAATGGCTGAGGGCACATTACAAAAACGATTTGTATGGCTGGATGGCTTTTACTTACAAATTCAACAAAGACCTGGATGTGATGTTGCGTTCTAACATAACTACTTACAATGTGCTGAGGAGCGAAAAAGAGCCATTCTCAGCACATCCTTATGGAGATGAGCACGGAAAAGGAAACTACCGTGAAGACAGGCGTGACCTGTGGGAAAATAACACCGAGTTGTTGGTAAGATACAATAAGGAAAACGTTGCCAACACCGGATTTTCAGTAAGTGCATTTGGCGGTGGGTCTATGCGCAATATGAAATACGGTTCCAGTTACGTAAGTACAGACCAGCTGATTGTACCAAACGTATACACATTTGCTAACTCCTTCAAACCGGTACGTGCTTATTCTTTCGGATCCAACATGATCCAGGCGAGCGCATATTATTCCCTGGATTTGACGTATAAAAAATACTTTACAATTGCTACCACAGGCCGTCTTGACAAAACATCTGCCTTGCCTGTTGGTAAGAATGCCTATTTCTATCCTTCTGTAACTGTGAGTTCAGCGATATCAGATTATGTTGAATTGCCCAAAGCAATTACCTTCCTGAAAATAAGAGGCGGCTTTACCAATGTGAAAGATGGTGGAACAAGAGCCTTTGCAGGTGCTGCATTCCAGGATCTTGGAACTGGAGGCCCCGTTGGGTATGGTAATAATTATTACACGCCGTATGACGGTCCATCATATGAATTGCAACAGCCAGCTTATTCTACTTCGCCGGTATACAATAACCTAACAGGGGCATATGCGCCTAACTATTCTATCAATCCGGGAATATCACCTTCTTCAAGAAGTAACTACGAAGCTGGATTTGATATTCGTTTCCTGGAAAACCGGCTTGGGTTCAATGCTACCTATTTTCAGTATAAAGATGGTCCGGTTATATCCAACCAATCAATTTCAGAAGCAAGTGGTTTAAGTTATTTTAAAACAACTGGCTTAACTACTAAAAGAACCGGTGCTGAATTATCTCTGACTGGTACACCTATTCAAAAGAAAGATTTCAGATGGGATGTTTTAATCAATTGGGCTACCTACAAAGAAGTGTTTGCAAAATTCGCTGGTGGTGCTACCACACTGGGTAATGGTACAGGTTATCCTTATCATATTGGTGACAGGGTGGACCAGCTATATGGTGCAATGGAAGCAATGACACCGGACGGCAAAGTAATACATGATGAAGATGGGTTCCCTATTTATCTGCCAAAAGCACAATACCTTGGTCACGCAGATCCAAGCTGGTCATGGGGTATTAACAATAAATTTTCTTACAAATCATTTAGCGTTTCTTTTCAGTTTGATGGAATGGTCGGTGGAAAAATCCAGGACCGTGTTTTACGTAAGTTAACGGAAGGCGGTCGTGGTGCCAATACCAACAGTGGTAAAATTGGCGAAGCCCGCTTGTATGAATCCAACCATTGGGGCGATGCTGGTTACGCAGGCGCTGTAGATGCAAATGGCATTCCTATTCTTAGCGGAGATGGAGTTCAGGTTGTTGGCGGAAGCGGCTTAATTGAGTATGATCCTACAACGGGTGTGATTACAAATAGTAAAGCACTTTCTTATGCCCAAAACAAAACGGCTACTTTCTGGATACAGGACTATGTTAGCAGTTTCTTTAATGATCCACAGCATACAATGGTTAATAAAACATATGCCAAATTGCGTGAATTGGTTATCAGCTACTCCTTGCCTAAAAAGTTTCTTGGAAAGGCAATCAGCAAAGTGGATGTATCTTTTGTAGGAAGAAACCTGCTCTACTTTTTCCCTCAGGCGTTTAAAGACATGGATGTAGATCAGTATCCCGGTCGCAGCCAGTTTAACAGCATCAGCAGAGAATATGACTTACAAACACCTACAACCAGGAGCTACGGGTTTAACATTAATGTGGTTTTCTAAACATAAACACCAACTAAAAAATATTTGTATGAAATCATTGAAATATAAAATAGTCTTTGCTTTAGCGGGTCTTGTATTCATTACAGGCTGCAGCAAAAAATTTGAAGACTTTTCACAAAATAAAAATAAGCCGGTTGCGGTACCAGCCGGTGTATTATTGAGGGCGATATTGAATGATGTCGTTGTTTATCCGGGTGGATACGAAGATAAAGCTGCACAATATATAGCTTCCAACTATACGTACTACGGCGATAATAAATACTGGACCGGAAGCGCCAACTGGAATTTCGGTACGCTGAATAACGTACTGGCAATGGAAGCAACTGCAGAGAAACTTTCAGGTACTCCTAACAATCCATATCATGCGCTGGGATTGTTTTTAAGAAGTTTTTTCTTTGTTAGCATGAGCGAAAAAGTAGGCGATGTTCCAATGAGCGAAGCACTGCAAGGCATTAAGAATATCGCACCAAAATACGACTCACAAAAAGACGTATTTAAGCAATCACTTGTATGGCTTGACTCATCCAACATTATTCTTACAGATATTTTAGCTAATGGATTTCTTGAATTTTCTGGTGATTTCTATTATAACCCCAGCGATAATGCAAGCAGTGCCCGTGATGCCTTGGTGCACTGGCAGAAGGCAGTTAACAGTTATCGTTTGAGAGTATTGATTGAATTAAGTAAGAAAACAGGTGAAGCAGATTTAAATGTAAAAGGTCAGTTCAATGATATCGTTAGCAACCCTTCTAAGTATCCCATATTTGGAAGTAACAGCGATAACCTGCAATATGTATACAACGATAAATTTAACTACTATCCTGATAATGCTACCAATTATGGAAATAACGCAGGCCGTCTAAATTTAGGGTCTACATTTTTAAATACCCTGAGTTCTTTAAATGATTTAAGAGCCATGGTACTTGCAGAACCAGCCCGGGGGTTAGGTTTTGGCGATACAGACTTTAGATCTTATGTAGGAGCGCCTTTAGGTGAAAATTTGAGTACACTGGCTTCAGAATCTGGCGCCGGAAGATTATCCTTATACAATTACAATCACTATTACTCTGGTCTAACAGGTGAACCAACTTTTATTATAAGCTATGCTGAAGTTTGTTTAAGCATAGCAGAAGCAATTAACAGGGGATGGACAACCGGAAGTGCGGAAACCTGGTATATGAATGGAGTAAAAGCGATGTTTGATTTTTATGGGATTAAGGATGGAGATAACACTGTAACACTTCGCAAGGCGGACGGAACCGGTAATCTTGTTTATACAGTTCCTTTTAGCTTTGCTACATACTTTAATCAACCAGCGGTAAAATACAAAGGTGACAATGCGGATGGATTGAGCCAGATAATAACCCAAAAATACCTGGCCTATTTCCGTAATTCCGGTTTACAGGGATATTACCTGTGGAGAAGAACAGGGTTGCCAACATTTGACATAGGTGCTGGTACAGGAAACGGAAATAAAATCCCTAAAAGGTTTCAATATCCAAACAATGAGATATCTGTAAACGGAACCAATTTGAGTGCAGCTATTACAAGCCAGTTTGGCGGTGCCGGTGACGATATTAATGCTGATATCTGGTTGGTGAAATAAAATCTTTGCTTCCAGGTTTAACAGTAATTAATCTTTAATGCATTATCTATTTCTAAAGCGAAACTACTCCTTGTAGTTTCGCTTTAGTCTTTGCTTTGATTGTTTTAACTAAAATCAAATCCCTTGCAATCCATCACTAAGCAAATCCTTGCTACAGCTTTTTCCGCAGTAATATTTGTAACAAATTTAGAAGCCCAGCAAAAAAAAGTCAGCATCCTTTCTGTACCGGGTAGTAATCAATATTGCAAAATAGATGCTGCCGGAACTTCAGTATTGCCCAGCGGCCGATATGTTACACCGGCTGGAAATTTAGTTAGAATTACCAACGACCCTTTTGGCATGGCCATTTCACCCGATGGCAAAAAAGCAGTAACACTTCACAACGGCGTATTTACTATCATCGACCTTACTACATTGAAGGACACAAGAATTCCGGGTTATGAAAACAAAATCAATTCCCCGCTTACACACGAGCCATTAAACAGCAGCCCTTTCCCTACAGATTCTGCCAACAACAGTATTATACCAACAGCCCTGCCACAAGGCTCTTTTTTAGGTGTAGCTTTCGCTCCGGATTCCAAAACAGTTTACCTGAGCGGCGGTGATAACGGCGCTGTAATTGTGTACGACATTGAAAAATTGCAACGCATCGATTCCATTTCTTTAAATGGAAAAACAGGCGGCATTGACTTCGGTGACAGCTTCACCTCAGACCTGTTGCTGAATGAATCAAACCATGAATTACTGATTTTAGACAGGGGCAATTTCAGACTGGTGCGCTACGATATTGCTGCTAAAAAAATTACGGCTTCCATACCCGCCGGCCGTCAGCCTTTTGGCCTGGCATTAAGTGCCGATAAAAAAATGGCGTTCGTTGCCAACGTTGGCGCCTATTCGTATCCACTCGTAGAAGGCATGACGAAAGACAATTATAACTCCATGATGATATCGCATCATCCTTATGGCGACAACACAAAAGAAGCAATCAACGGAACAGAAATAGAAGGAAAAAAAATTCCCGGCGTTGGAAGTCCGCACTCGCCCGAAGCCATGAGTGTTTTTACCATGGACCTCACCACTAACAAAGTGATTGATAAATTTAAAACCGGTTTCCAGGTGGGGGAAATGATTGAAGAAGCAGAAGTAGTTGGCGGGGCAAGTCCTAACTCCATCGCAGTAGGAAAAGAGTTCGCTTATGTAACCAATGCTACCAATGATAACATTTCTATCATCGATTATAAAAAACATACAATACTTGGGCATATTCAAATAACTGTTGACAAACGAATTGATAAATTTCGCGGTCTGCTGCCATTTGGCATTACATTGAGTAAAGATGAAAAAACTTTGTATGTAGCATTGCTGGGTTTTAATGCTGTAGCAGTAATTGATGTGGCAACAAAAACAACCAAAGGATTAATTCCCGCAGGCTGGGGCCCGACAAGGGTTAAGTTAAGCGCTGATGAAAAAGAATTGTACATCATCAGTTGCCGTGGCCTTGGTGCAGGACCCAATGGCGGCGATGGGTTTGTTGCGCCCCCCCAGGGCACTTATATCGGCGATATTCAACTGGGCAGTTTTCAAAAAGTTAAAATGCCTTCTGCGAGCGAACTGGCTGCGTACACAAAACAAAGCATCAGCAATACTTTTGTGAGCAACCTTGTAACTGATGATACTAAAAATCCCTTGCCCTCATTGCCCGGCTCACATCAAACCCCCATTAAATACATTGTATACATCACCAAAGAAAACAGGAGTTATGATGAAGTTTTCGGCCAGTTAAAAAATGCCAAAGGCGATACCACCCTGGCAAGATTCGGAGTTGATTGTGACTTTACTTTACCGGATTCTTTACGGGCAAAATATGCACACTTAAATGTAACTCCCAACCACCATAAAGCGGCAAAACAATTTGCTTTCAGCGATAATTTTTATTGTGACAGCGATGCTTCAATTCACGGCCATCACTGGATGATGGGCGTAATACCTAACGAATGGGTAGAAGCTAATTCAAGCGTTGATAAAACGGCTAACTTTTTTTCAAAAGCACCGGGCCGCCGTTTTCCGGGCTCGACCGGAAGCATGGACCCTGAGGATTACGGAGAAATTGGCGGGATGTGGGAAGCGATGGAAAGAAAGAAAGTAAACTTCTACAATTTTGGCGAAGCCAATGAAACAGCGCACGTACGTGAGGAGTGGATGGATACCGCAACAGGTGCCGCACACGGTGTAATGGTACCTATGCAAAAAGCATTGTTTACCCGAACTAGCCACAATTACGCAGGGTTCAATATGAATATTCCAGACCAGTTCCGCATGAACCAGTTTGAATCAGAATTCACAAAAATGTGGATCAAAGGAAAAAAGCCATTACCTTCTTTAATTACTATGCAGGTTCCCAATGACCATACTGCAGGACCAAGGCCGGAAGACGGATACTATTTTCCACAATCTTTTGTAGCCGATAATGATTTGGCCGTTGGCAGAATTTTACATTTTTTATCCCGTACCAAATACTGGAAAAATATGCTGGTCATTATTACAGAAGATGATCCGCAGGGTGGTGTTGATCACATTGACGCACACCGCAGCATTTTAATGATGGCAGGACCTTATGTAAAGAAGGGGTATGTAAGTCACACGCATGCCAACTTTGGTTCTATCTTAAAAACCATTTACAATATTTTGGATGTAAAGTATGTAAACCAATATGATGTGACTGCTTCTTTATTGCAGGATTTTTTTACTGATAAACCGGATTATACACCCTATACTTTAGTGCAGCACGACCCAAGGGTTTTTGATGTTGAAAAGGCCATGAAAAAATACGGCCGTTCGGTAGACTGGCGTAAGGTAATACAGGGGCCAGATATGGATGATGAAGACGACATGCGCAAAAATCATTACAAACAAACCAAGGGAAAGTAAAATAGTATGAATCATGCGTGCAATCAATTGTTGGTGATTTTTCTGCTGACCTTTTTTATAACCGTACAAAGTAAAGCTCAGGTGGAAGATACAACGGCTGTCACTGACCTTAAAGATCTAAAAGTTGTTGGCTATAAAACCATCAATGGTATTGGTCATTTGAATGAAGTACATGGACCGGTTATTTATGCAGGAAAAAAAACGGAAGTGATTGAAGTAGATAGCCTGGATGCTAACAAAGCCATCAACAATACCCGTCAGATTTTAGGACGGATACCTGGTTTATATATTGTAGAAAGTGAAACAGGCGGCTTTGTCGCCAATGGAATCGGCGTACGCGGATTGAATCCTGTACAGTCGCTGGAAATGAACGTGCGGCAAAACGGATACAACGTAGCCGCGGATGTGTACGGTTACAATGAGACGTATTATCTTCCTCCAATGGAAGCTGTGTCGAGAGTTGAAATTATCAAAGGAGCATCCGCAATACAATTTGGGTCTCAATTGGGCGGCATGGTAAATTATGTTTTGAAGGAAGGTAGTATCAATAAAACGGTTAATTACAGTACCATGCAAACGGCCGGCAGCGATGGTCTGTTTAATAGCTACCATGCAGCTGGCGGTACCATCAACAAGTGGAGTTATTTTACTTTTCTGAATTACCGTACTATGGGTGGATGGCGGCCTAACTCTGAACAAAAGCAATTGACGGGTTATGGAAAAATTAATTACCAGCCCAGTGAAAAAATAACCTTTGGCCTGGAGTATTCGTTATTGCGCAATAGGATTAAAATGCCTGGCGGTTTAACGGATGATCAGTTTGAAACAGATAGCAAAACATCCGTGCGTTCCCGCAACTGGTTACGAAGCCCCTGGAATGTGTTAACTGCTTCAATGGATTATCAAATCCGGCCTACTACTTCTTTACAAATTAAATCAACCTATTTAGCCGGCGAAAGAAGCCTCGTATGGTTTAATAAATTACCGGGCGAAGCGGATATAATTGATCCCGCAACCGGCAACTACAGCGACAGGGAAATAGACCGGGAAATCATGAAGAGTTCAGCAACGGAAATACGATTGCTGCACAACTTTATTGTTGGTAAAATGGAAAGTACACTGGCAACAGGTATTCGTTTTGCCAGGGCTTCTTTTCACAGAAATGAAGAAGCGCCTGGGACAAACAAAAGCAATTTCGATTTATCCACCACCGGGGAGTTTGAAGAAAATTTTCATTTTACAACGACCAATATTGCTGCATTTGCAGAGAATACCCTGAAGTTAAATAACAGGCTTTCCATTACACCCGGTATGCGCTTTGAATCACTGGGTTCTGAAGCAGAAGCAGAAATTGAGGTAAACGGTGTTGAGAAGGAAACAGAAACAGAAAAGGAAAGAGGCTTTTTATTAATGGCACTTGGCCTGCAATACAAGGCTGGAAAAAACAGTAATCTGTACGGCAATATTTCACAGGCTTACCGCCCCGTAGACTATGCGCAGCTTGTACCGCTGGGTTCTGTTTCAAAAGTTGACCCTAACATGAAAGACCCTAAAGGCTGGAATGCCGATCTGGGTGTAAGAGGAAATGTTGGGAATTATTTTAATTATGATATCAGCTTGTTCTACCTGAGTTACAGCAACCGCATAGGGTTGGTTAACATGAAAGATGAAACCGGAGCCGATTATACGTTGCGGACAAACACTGATAAAAGCATTCATACAGGAGTTGAGAGCTATGTTGAATTGAATATCACCCGTGCTCTGGCAATCAATAAAACAGCAGGCGAATTGAGAGTCTATAATTCGTTTGCATATACAAGGGCAAGGTATACTAAAGGCATTTACAAAGGCAACCAGGTAGAGTATGCACCCGAAGTGATCAATCGCATCGGTATTAATTATGCAAAAAAAGCATTCTCAACTTCTTTCCAATTTTCAAATCAGTCGAAAGCATTTGGAGATGCTGCCAATACGGAAAGAAGCAGCAACCCCATCATTGGCCGTATACCAGGTTACAGCATTATGGATTGGTCAGCAACTGTAAGCATTAAAAAATTCAAGTTCAAAGGTGGCGTCAACAATTTGGCTGATAAAAGATATTTCACCCAGCGCACAGATGAATATCCGGGCCCGGGAATTATCCCATCTGTTGGCAGAAGTTTTTATGCAGGTATAGGATACAACTTATAAAGCCTGGTATTTGCATTAAGTCATCAAGATTAAAAATGAAAGAAAATATTTTATTTAACAAACAACATAACGATGAGTATTTCAACCAATGAATTTTCTGTAAACGGCAAAACCTATAAGCCTGCCGCAAAACCAATTGTGGTGATTTGTATTGATGGATCAGCCGATGAATACCTGGACATTACCATGGCGCACGACCGTATGCCTAACCTGAAAGCCATGACTGTTAAAGGTTACAGGGGAATGGTAAGAGGTGCGTTGCCTTCTTTTACCAACGTAAATAATTCTTCTATTGTAACTGGGGCGTCGCCTGCTGTGCATGGCATAAGCGGTAACTTTTTTTATAATGCAGCCATCGACCAGGAAGTGATGATGAATTCCTCTGAATACCTGCGTGCTGAAACTTTGCTGGCTGCTGCTGCCAATGCCGGACGTAAAGTGGGCGTGGTGACAGCTAAAGAAAAATTGAGAGATATTTTATCTTATAAATTAGACGGCATTGCTTTCTCTGCAGAAAAAGCCAACCTTGCAAAAAAGGAAACACACGGTATTGACAATGCAGAAGATGTGATTGGATTTCCTACACCCGCTATTTACAGTGCTGATGCAAGCTTGTTTGTATTGCGTGCCGGCGTTGCCTTGATAGAAAAAGGAATCGCAGATTTTTTATACTTGTCTTTAACTGATTATATGCAGCATACCTATGCACCCGAAGCAGAAGAATCTCTGGCATTTTATGAAGCGATGGATGCAGAGATAGGTAAGATGATGGCGCTTGGTGCGGTCGTTGGTGCCACTGCAGATCATGGAATGAACGCTAAAGTAAAAGCAGATGGTTCGCCCAATGTTTTATTTGTAGAAGATATGCTGACAGAAAAATTCGGCGAAGGCTTCCGGGTGATTTGCCCTATTACAGATCCGTATGTAAAACACCACGGCGCATTGGGTTCTTATGTAGTGGTACATGTACCCGATCAGTCAAAAGTTACAGAAATAAAAGACTGGCTGATGATTCAGCCCGGTATTACTGAAGCCTATGACAGGGCAACAGCAGTAAGGGTTTTGGAACAGCCGGAAGATCGTATTGGTGACATTGTTGTAATGTCTGGCAGAGACGTGGTGGTGGGCAGAAGACCGCAATACCACGATTTATCTGCACTGGATGGCAGCCTGCGGTCTCATGGTGGCCGGTACGAAGAAATGGTGCCGATGATTATTTCACATCCTTTAAATACCACCTACAGAATGAAAGCTGCAGGCGATCCCCGCAATTTTGACATTTTTGATTTTACTATTAATGGAACAAACTAAAATTGAGTACTATGAATGAAGACGCAACCGTAGTTGAAAATAAAAGTCAGCAAAACAACCCCAATCACCTACCCGTAATAAACGCTAGGTGTTATGTTGCCGGTAAAAAGATTGCATCAGAAAACATACTGGAAGTAAGAAGCCCATACGATCAACGTTTGGTGGGAACAGTTGCTTTAGCCAATGCATCTCATGCAGAGCAGGCAATAGAAGCGGCTTTAAAAGGTGGCCAAAAATTAACCCGGTACGATCGTTTTAGCATTCTTGATAAAGCAAGACAATTGCTGATAGAGCGCAGGGACGAGTTTGCAAAAATCATCAGTGCTGAATCTGGACTTGCAATACGAGAAGCCATTTATGAAACAGGCCGTGCGCATGATGTATTGATGTTTGCGGCCATGGAAAGCCTTAAAGATGATGGACAAATATTCTCCTGCGATATTTCTCCCCAGGGCAAGGCACGCAAAATATTTACCACCCGTGATCCGTTATCGCTGGCATTGTGCATAACACCCTTTAATCATCCATTAAACCAGGTAGCACATAAAATTGCACCCGCCATTGCAGTAGGTACACCGGTAATTTTGAAGCCCTCCGAAAAAACGCCTTTAACCGCCATCAAGTTTACCGAGTTATTGTACGATGCAGGACTGCCGCATTATATGCTGAGCGTGTTGCTTGGTCCTACCAACGAAATTGCAGAACCGCTGGTAAAAGATCCACGTGTTGAAATCGTTTCATTCACCGGCAGCGTACCTGTTGGTAAAAGAATTTCAACTGTGGCAGGATACAAGAAAGTAATTCTTGAATTGGGTGGAAATGATCCTATTATTATTTTGGAAGATGCAGACATTGATACTGCGGTGCACCTTGCCGCTGAAGGATCTTACCGCAACAGCGGACAGCGTTGCACTGCCGTTAAACGCATTTTAATTCACGAAAATATTAAAGACACTTTTATTGAAAAATTTGTAGCCAAATCAAAAACATATACCTGTGGTGATCCTTCGGATCCGGCCACAGTTGTGGGTACAGTGATTGACGAAGCCTCGGCTATTTACCTTGAAAGTGTTGTAAACAGGGCTATTGAGCAGGGTGCAAAAATTTTACTGGGCGGTAAGCGGACCGGCGCTTTGATGGAACCAACTGTGATTACAGATGTGCCACGAAATGCGGATATGGTAGTGCATGAATCGTTTGGCCCGCTTGCTCCTATCCTTTCATTTAAGAATATTGATGATGCCATTGCATTGAGTAATTCAACCGCTTATGGTTTATCAAGCGGTATTATTACCAACAACATGCAACATGCCATCCGCTTTATAAAAGAATTAAAAGTAGGTACAGTAAACATCAATGAAGTGCCCGGTTATCGCATAGAAAGTTCGCCTTTTGGCGGCATAAAAGATTCCGGTCTTGGTGTAAAGGAAGGTGTTATTGAGGCGATGAAATGCTTTACGTTTGTAAAGACTTTTTCTATGCCATGGTAATCACTTTTGTCCGTTGCAACAGGAAGGCTTCTTTTAAACCAGCCTGTTATTTTTTAAAAAATAATTTAATGCTGCAAAGCAGTAACTATAAAAAATTGAATATGCAAAAACTATTGTTTACCCCCGGCCCGCTCTCCACTTCTAAAACTGTAAAAGAAGCAATGCTGGAAGATATGGGATCGAGAGACCATGCATTTATTGAAGCCGTTAAAGAAATAAGAACCGGATTGTTAACGCTTGCAGGTGTTTCAAAAGAAAGTGGATATGAATGTATAATCATACAGGGTTCAGGAACTTTTGGTGTAGAGAGTGTTATCGGCAGCGTAACGGGTGAACATGATACCCTGGCTGTTTTGGTAAATGGTGCTTACGGTGAGCGGATAGTAAAAATGGCCAAAATCAACCGCATTAAACATATCGTACTCAGGTTTGATGAAGATGAAATCGTTACCCCCGAAGCCACTCAAAAGTTTTTATCGGAAAATCCCGGGATTACTCATGTAGCATGTATCCACAGTGAAACCACCACCGGCCTTTTCAATCCAATAGAAGCTATCGGAACAGTATGTAAGGCGCACAATAAAGTTTTTATAGTTGATGCAATGAGCAGCTTTGGTGGTGTTGAAATGAATATACAGCAAATGCACATCGACTTCCTGGTTTCCTCTTCCAATAAATGTATCGAAGGTGTGCCAGGTTTTTCTTTTGCTTTGTGCAAAAGAACAGAGCTTGAAAAAGCAAAAGACCAGGGCAGAAGCTTAAGTCTGGATTTGTACGACCAATGGAACGGATTGGAAACAAGCGGTCAATTTCGATTTACACCACCAACACTCAGCATTATGGCCTTTCGCCAGGCTATGAGGGAACTGGAAGCAGAAGGTGGAGTTGCGGCAAGGGCTAATCGTTATAAAACAAATAAGCAGCTACTGGATGAGGGCATGGCAACACTTGGATTTAAACAATATTTAAAACCCGAAATTCAGGGTCATATCATTTCATCGTTCCTGTACCCTTCAGATACTTCATTCAATTTCGAGTCTTTTTATAACAAGTTAAATGACCGGGGCTTTGTTATCTACCCTGGTAAATTAAGTAAGGCAGATGCATTTCGCATCGGTAATATCGGCCAAATCTTCCCGGACGATATTAAGGCGCTTGTAGCGGCTGTGAAAGAAGTATTATTATAATTATCCTGGAAATTATTTTTAATTCATTATGCTGATTGATTCTTCTGAAAAGGTGGATGCCATTGTTATTGGCGGCGGCATATTTGGGTGTGCTGTTGCGTATTATTACACAAAAAATAATCCGGGTAAAAAGATAGTAGTATTGGAGCGAAATGAAATTTGCAACGCGGCCACAAGCAGGGCTGCAGCGTTGGTTACACGAATCAGAAGCAAGCAACATTTTATTCCGCTTTCTTTAGAAACTTACCGTGCAGTTGCTGAAATGGAAAAGCAATTGAATGAAAGCATGGACATGAAAAGGGTGGGCGTACTGCATGCGGCGGCGAGTGAATCTACCGTGGCAGATTTGGACGACATGATGCGGATTGCGGATTCATTTAACGAGCCTTCAGAATACCTCACGCATGAAACAGTAAAAGCGAAAGTACCCTGGTTAAAAACGGATGAAGTATTAAAGTTTGGTTTTATACCAAATGAAAGTTATTGTGATCCTTATTTGCTGGGAACTTTTTTTGCAAGGTGCGCAAAAATGAACGGTGCGGATATAAGACAAGGTGTTGAGGTAAATGACCTGTTAATGGAAGGTAACACTGCTATTGGGGTAAGCACTACTGCCGGCAATATATATGCCAATGCGGTTGTAATTGCCGCCGGTGCATGGTCGCCTGTGTTAGCTATGCAGGCAGGTGTTGGTCTGCCGATGGCACCGGTGAGAAGTCAATACTGGATCACTGAACGAAATGACATTTTTCCTGTTGATTCTCCTATTGTTTTATTACCTGATGCCCAGGCGTATGCAAGACCCGAAGGCGGCGGTTTACTTTTTGGTATCAGGGAGACCAAATCATTCACCACATCCCCGTTGGGTATTCCAAAAGATATCAGCAATTTTTCTTTTAGTCCTGATCGTGGCGTGAGTGACTTGTCGGAAGTAATTGATAAGCTTGGCCGCTTTTTTCCGGCCGTATATGATATAGGCCTAAAGTATTACATCGCAGGATTTTCAGGGTATACACCCGACAATAATTTAAGTATGGGCACTGTACCGGGTATTAAAAGTTTGTTCGCTGCAACAGGTTGCGCAGGTGCAGGTATTTCTGTTTCAGGTGGTGTTGGGCTTGCGTTTGCTGAGCTGATTGCAGGCAGGCCAAACCCCTACGATTTTGCAAAATTCAGCATTGAACGTTTTGGTAAAATAGATCCGTTTAGTAAAGTGTGGCTGGATAAATGCGCTGTGGCAAGGTCACAAAAAAGAAGCGGTTAATTAATAAATGATATTTAAATAAAGCCTTTAAAAAGGGCATTATAAATTTTGTATTGCTGTATAAATGCCAATCGCTACTATGCATTTTATTTGAAAGTGTAGCCAATCAAGGACCTTAATTTATCAATCATTCTTTTTGAAACTTTGAACAACATGGCAACAATGATGGCATTTAGATTACAGCAGAGGCTATCGCAATCCAAAGGGTTTTTTATTGTATGGTGTATGATTGCTGCATTTGGTACCTACTTCTGCATGTATGCATTCAGGAAGCCTTTTGCTGCCGGCACTTACAGCGAATACAAACTTTGGGGGCTTGATTATAAAGCGGTGTTAATCATTGCCCAGGTTTTTGGTTACATGCTGTCAAAATTTGCAGGTATTAAAGTGATATCCGAGCTGGAAGCAGCGGGTCGCAGAAAGCTGATTATCGGACTGATAATTTTTGCTGAATTATCACTGCTGTTATTTGGTGTGGTTCCTTACCCATACAATTTTATTTTTCTTTTTGCAAATGGCCTGCCGCTCGGAATGGTATGGGGTGTTGTTTTTAGTTACCTGGAAGGCCGCAGGTTTACCGAAGTTTTGGGAACAGGTTTGAGTATCAGCCTGATTGTTTCTTCCGGTATTTTAAAAACATTCTATTTTTTTCTGCATGAATTGTTACCATCCGTTACAGAGTTTTGGTTGCCCGCTGTTATTGGACTGATCTTTCTTCCCTTGTTTATGTTTTTTGTGTGGATGCTGGCTGTGATACCTGCGCCTTCCGAAGAGGATATTGCTTCCCGCTCAGCCAGAACACCCATGAGTAAGGAAGATAAAAGAAAAGTGTTACACGACTACGGACTGGGGCTACTTGGCTTTATCGTCATTTACGCAATGCTCGCAACCATGCGTGATTTCAGGGACAATTTTTCGGTAGAAATATGGAAAGAAATTGAAGTGAAATGGAACAAAGCTGTATTTGCGCAAACAGAAACTATTTCTGGTTTTATTGTACTGATGGTATTGGCCAGTTTGTCGCTCATTAAAAGTAACGTAAAAGGATTTTGGGTTACCACCGGGTTAATAGGTTTTGGCCTGCTGCTGGGCGGGCTTTCAACAGCGCTGTTTCAACTGCACATACTGTCACCTTTCTGGTGGATGGTGTTACTGGGGATGGGGCTGTTCCTGGCTTATATACCGATGCAGGTTGCTTTATTTGAAAGAACCATCGCCCTGTTTAGGATGAGGGCTAACGCCGGTTTTTTTGTTTATATCTGCGATGCTACCGGTTATCTTGGAAGCGTGGGATTAACATTGTACAAAGAATTTTTTATGAAGGATCTTAACTGGAGCAGGTTGCTGATCAACTTCTCCTACATACAATCTGCTGTTTCTTTGGGGATATTGTTATTTACCACCCTCTTTTTTTACAGGCGAAAAAGAGCACTGCCTTTGTTGCAGGTTTCGGTTGATCCGCTTGTAGTTGTTACGCAGCCCACCTGAATCTGCTGCTATTTGTATACCCGCACTTTCATTATTTTTATTTGAATATGCATTGGGAAGTACAACAGAATTATTTCCTGATGGCGGAATTCCGTTTCCGCTTTATTAAAATAATTCTACCCATAAAAAGTGCCGTGTTATTTGTAACAAGGCTTTTTGGATGAATAATGCTATTTTGTACAACTTTTAAGATTGCATTGTAAACCTTATACACACATGTATACCTCTGCGCTGCTCCGGGATCAACTAAAAAAAATGCCGTTATGGGCACTCTCTCTTTATGCGGCCCTCAGTGCATTTTGTGTGTACTTCTGCATGTATGCTTTTCGCAAACCTTTTGCTGCAGCTGGCTTTGCCGGTATGGAATTTCTTGGGTTCGATTACAAAGTTTGGCTGGTTACAGCGCAGGTAATAGGCTACATGCTGAGCAAATTTTATGGAATAAAATTCATTTCGGCCATGCAGGGCGAAAAGCGGGCAATCACCATTGTAAAACTGATACTGCTCGCCTGGCTGGCATTACTGCTGTTTGCCGTTACACCAGCACCCTACAATATCATCTTTCTTTTTTTAAATGGATTTCCGCTGGGAATGGTCTGGGGACTGGTATTCAGTTTTCTCGAAGGCCGCAAGTCTACGGAGTTTATGGGTGCAGTACTTGCCATCAGTTTTATATTTTCTTCCGGTGTTGTAAAAAGTGTGGGCAAATCAATTGTACTGTACTGGCATGTAAGCGAAATGTGGATGCCTTTTATTGCCGGGTCATTTTTTGTTATTCCGATGATTGTATTTACCTGGCTGCTCAATCATATTCCGCATCCTTCGCCGGCAGATATTATTTTACGGAGTGCACGAAAGCCTATGACAGGCGTGGAGCGAAAAGCTTTCATTGGCACTTTTCTACCAGGTATCATCATCATTGTGTTTACGTACGTATTGCTGACTATTCTGAGGGATTTTCGTGATAATTTTTCAAACGAATTATGGAAAGAATTGGGGTATGGCAATAACGCCGCGATTTTTACTGAAACGGAGACTTATGTATCGCTGATTGTTTTATTGTGCATGAGTTTGCTGATACTGGTAAAAAACAATATCAGCGCCTTTATGATCAATCATTTTATCATCATTGGTGGGTATGCTCTGGCATTTATTTCAACGCTGTTGTTCATGGCAAGGGAGATTAATCCGGTAATTTGGATGACCATGATTGGTACGGGTTTGTACCTGAGTTATGTTCCTTTTAATGCGTTGTATTTTGAAAGGATGATAGCCACTTACAGGGTAAAAAGCAACATTGGGTTTATCATGTATGTGGCAGATGCGTTTGGCTACCTGGGAAGTGTGCTGGTATTATTTTTAAAAGAATTTATCGGCGTAAAGTTATCCTGGACGAATTTTTTTATAGATGCCGTGTTGATTATTTCTGTAGTTGGTATAACAGGAACTTTTATTGCAGCATTTTATTTTAAGAGAAAATATGCCAATATAAATAGCGAAAAAATAAGTGGGGAGCCGGCCCTAACAAAATAAACTGTTTTACTACACTCTTTCTACAATAATTTTTGAAGTGCCAAGGTAAGTAATACGCACTTGTACAACGTCTCCAATTTGCGCAACCGGCAACTGGTCACTTTTATTAACGGCAATCTTTGCCTGTATTTTCTTATCTACCACATTTACAAAAACACCGTGGGGCGTTACTTTAAAAACAGTTGCATCAATTACAGTTTTGTTTTTAAAGCATTGCATAGCGTACATATATTCCGGAATGTATTCACTTTTAAATAATGCCGCTGTGGCCTTGTCGGGCTTGTCTGTATTTTCCAGCTTAAAAAATACAGGTTCATTTAAATTGTCTTCTTTCGGCCTTTTTTCCCAGGAGGATAAAATCAACGGAAAAAATATATAACTACCGGTTTCTTTAACAAAATAATCGTCATCCACTTTTTTTAAATAACCAACAAACCGGTTTTCTACATATGATTTGTTAATAAGATTATCAAGTGCGTTGTTAAAATGAAACTGCAAACAATCAGCAATCATCTTATCGCCCCTGGCTGATAAAGCGATCACAAAACTCACTTCATCCCCCACATGGAACTGGTGAATTTTTTTTATTATTTTTTCTTTCTTTAATTTCAACTGCTCCTTTTCACTAATATTACCGCTGATACTTTTCTTTTTGCCATTGAGTTCATATTCAATAGTGGCATACTCTTTATCATGATTGATAAAAGTTATTTTGCCCATGATGGTCTTTGTATCCATTGCAGTAATATTAATGTTGTAGCAGGCAAAAGTAAGTTTAATTGAACAAGGCGTCGCTTATAACACCAGCTCTGTTGCAGGATCCCAGAAAATGTTTTTGAAGTCAATTATTTTGTCGTCTTTCACCTGCACCTTTTCCTTCTTTAATAACTCTTCCATTAAAGTGGGTGTTGCAAAATGATGTCTGCCGGTAAGCATTCCATTTCGGTTAACTACCCTGTGTGCAGGAATTGTTGGTTTGGCGGTGTGTGCCGCATTCATTGCCCAACCGACCATTCGGGCAGAAAGTTTGGTGCCTAAATAAACAGCAATGGCACCATAAGACGTAACCCTGCCCTTTGGTATTTGTCTTACTACATCATATACGTCAGCAAAAAAGCTATATTCTTTTACAGTGCTTTTGGCAGTTTCTTTAACAGGATCTTTTTTAACGGCTGAGTTCTTTTTCATAGTTTAAAAGTTACAGAATTTACGGAGTTTTATTCCTCTCTATCCTCTTTAAAACCGGACGGCATTGTTTTTTTACAATCTCATCTTCTACATTGCAGTGGTTAAACGGGCAATGCGTGCAACCATTACCACAACAGCTGCCTCTTTGCAAATGATAGCTTGCGGTAAATACAACATTCCTTTCCTCGTTGTAATAAAAGTCTTTTCCTTCAGTTAGCCGGCGCATACAACTTTTAAATGTTTTCTGTTAATTTAAGTTCTTCCTGCAGAGCGTCATCCAAATCACCAATGGTTGCAGGCAGGCTAAATTTCAGGTAATGAATTTTTTTACTTTGTGCGATATCAAGCGCTTCGTAATGTGTTTTTATCTGCAGTTCTGGTGAAGGGTTGGCTGCATAAATATCAGCACTATCTTCGTGCAGGTGTAAGCCATACAATCCGATTACCCGTTTTGTAAAACGGTACAGGTCCGGCGAATCGGTTTTTAAGTGCAGGTAACCGCCACTTACCAATACCTGCTGGTACAAGCGCAAAAATTGTGGATGGGTTAATCTCTTTCTAGCCTTGGCGGTCCTTAGCTGAGGATCGGGAAATGTGATCCATATTTCACTCACTTCGCCGGCTGAGAAATAGTTGGGCAGCATGGCAATCTGTGTTCTTAAAAAAGCGGCATTAATAAGTTGTTCATCCAGGCATTTTTTTGCCCCTATATAAATGCGATTGCCCTTTACATCGACCCCTATAAAATTTTTTCCGGCAAATAATCTTGCTAAACCAACTGTATACTCTCCACGGCCACAGGCAAGTTCCAGCACTACAGGCCCGGTGTTTTTAAAGAAAGCATGCCATTGCCCCTGCATATTTTCCGGATATTCCAGCACATTGGCAAAGGTCTTAATGTCTGCAAAGCGTTGTAATTTTTTTTGTGCCATAAAACACAAATATAACTATACATAGCGCAGTTACACCCAACCCTTTTTTGTAATATAAAAATGTTTCCAGCTTACACTATTTAGACAAAATCGACGTTGATATATTCTAACCGTGATTTAAACGTAAACTATTGTAATAAAAAGGAGGCGGACAAGTAGCTTTATAAGCCCAACATCAAAAAATATCAGCAAAAAAATGAAAAACCTGTATAAAGCGTTAACCGTTTTTTATATCGTATTTCCATTAATAATTGTGCTACTAATGCGACAAGCCTTTTCGCAATCCATTTTTGGAAACTGGTCTTTTTTGTTTGGTATTGTGTTGTATTACCTGTCTATCCTGATGGTTGTTGCCAGGCAAAAAATAATCTTAATGATTCCTGTACTATTTTTCAGCTGGTTTTGGCTTACCTACGGTTTTGATTTGCGTGGGTTTACTTTTTTCTTGTTCATTTGCATATTTTCAGGCGCTTTTTTTTATCAGCTTGCTCAAAATGTAAAACATTTTATTAAAAAGGTTTTGCCAGAAAACAAACTTGCTGAAGAATACGAATTGAAAATTGAAAAAATGTATGCCAGGCTGAACTTATACAAACAAAAACACCCGACTGCACCTATAACGCCTGACGTAATTGATAGTATAAGAAACGACATTTTCTTTGCATAACATATTGTTAAGCACGGGCAATTCCAATCCCGGGCTAACTCCCTGAACCAAACAGCAGATTAAAGGGCATGATAACGGATAGTCAATAAACATTGCTAATTTTGCTCCCAATTAAGTCAAACTTACCGGTACCATGAAGGGGATGTTTAAAATACTTACCATTTTCTATATTATATTTCCACTTGTTGTAATTCCTTTTATGGCGTCGAGAGCAGGTAACTGGTTTTATTTATTCGGGTTAGTGTGTTATTATACGGGGGTGATGCTGGTGGCCATTAAGCAAAAGATAATTTTTATGATCCCACTGTTTTTTTGCGGCTGGTTTTGGTACACCTATGGCTTCAGTTTACACGATTATGTTTTTTTCCTGTTTGTCTGCATGTTTGCAGGTGCCCTGTTTTACCATCTAGCCCAAAATGCAAAATATTTTAGCCAAAACGTATTGCCCGAAAACAAGGAGGCCCAGGAATACGAACTGAAGATTGAAGAAATGAACGCAAGACTAAAACAGTATAAACAAACCCACCCAACGGAGATTATTACACCCGAAATAATCGATGGTATAAGAAATGAAGTTTTTTTTAAATAAAGCAGCCTTTCACTTTTTGTTTTGTTGGCAAAGGCATTGCTCATACAGTGGAAAATGTGCTGTTGAGAATAATTTGTAGAGTAATTCAACAAAAATAATATTGTGGTAATGATTGCCGGCGGTTAAACAGGGTAGCAATTGGAATATTTTTATGCTTTATCTTTGTATTGCAATGAAAAAAATGCTCCCTTTATTTTTAGTGTTTTTGATATCCGCGGCTTTTGCGGAAATTGTCCAGGCGCAATGTTCTATTTGCACTAAAACTGCCCAGCAATTGGGCGAAGGGCCCGCCCAGGGCTTAAACAGTGGTATTATGTATTTAATGTTTACTCCCTTTATTATAGTAGGCTTTATCGGCTACCGTTGGTGGAAAACCAATAAAGAAGCTGATGAAATGCCGGACGCCTGACATAGGTCGTTGCTCTGCCGGCAACATGCTGGCACTCCCCTAAAATTGTTGTATAAACCGGTATAGGTTAAAATCTTTCCCAGCCTTTTCAATCTGGGTTTTCAAAAAAGATTTTTTAACACCCACCATTTTTTTTTGTGTGATGAGATAGTACGCTTTTTCTGCTAACAGCCAGTATTTTTTATCCCTGTTTTTTTGTTGAGCAAGGCTTTCTGCTATGGCTTCCATCAGCTGGGTAATACCCGTTTTTTGCGATGCCACTGTTTTGATAACCGGAACAGGAATGCGCCTGGTATTAAACGCGGGGGCAAGCATTCCGCGTAGATTTTTCATAAAAACAGCGGCGTCTGGGCGGTCGGCTTTGTTTACAACAAAAATGTCAGCAATTTCCATCAGCCCGGCCTTCATAGTTTGTACATCATCACCCGATTCGGGCACCAATACCACAACAGTACAGTCTGCCAGCCCGGCAATTTCAATTTCACTTTGTCCAACGCCGACAGTTTCAACAATTACATAATCAAAGCGGGCGGCTTTCAGCAAATCGCTGATCTCAATTATTTTGGGGTGCAGCCCTCCCAGCGAGCCCCTGGAGGCCAGCGAGCGGATATATACATTGGGATTGGTATACCACTCACTCATCCGGATACGATCGCCTAAAAGTGCTCCTGAATTAAAAGGAGAAGATGGATCCACACAAAGTACACCTGCCTTTTTTCCTTCACCGGTAATATGACCAATCAATGCATCCACCAGTGTGCTTTTTCCCGCCCCGGGAGGGCCTGTAATTCCAATAACGGGCGTGGTTGAAGGAGGTAAAAGCTGCAACAAACGCTCATGCCCTTCTACCTGGTTTTCTACCAGCGAAATACACCTGGCCAGAGCTTTAATATCGCCGTGCTGAATTTGTTGCAGGTATTGTTGCCACATGCAACAAAATTCACTGTAAATAAATCAAATTCCAAATAATTGAAACCGTGGGGAACTGTCGCAAACAATGCCGTTACCCCGATTGTTTATAGCGGTTATAATACCAGGACGGCACGATTTTATCATGGCTGTTTGTTATTAACTTCGGTTAAAAATTCAGGGCGTATTATGACTAACTTTATAAATATTTTTCCGCTGGCCATTGTGGTATATCCTGGCGAAGAACTCAATCTGCACATTTTTGAACCCCGTTACAAACAGCTGATTAACGATTGCAAGGAAAATCAAAAGCCTTTTGGCATACCGGCAGTTATTGATGATAAAATCGGTGAGCTGGGAACGCTGGTAGAACTGGTTGAAATAACGGAAGTGTATGATAATGGCGAAATGGATATTAAAACCAGGGGCCTGGAAGTATTTCGCATCCTGGAAATTGTAAAAGATGTGCCCGGGAAATTATACAATGGTGCCATTGTCAATTATCCTGAAAATTCAGAAAAGAGTAATCAGCTATTAATGCAAAAAGTGGTGGAAATTATAGGCCAGCTGCATACCATTTTAAAAGTAAAAAAAACCTTTTCAAAAACGGAAGCCTTGTTACGCAGTTATGATGTAGCCCACCACGCCGGTCTTTCGCTGAAGGAAGAATATGAATTGCTTGGCCTGTTTCATGAAATGCAGCGGCAGGAATATTTAAAGCAACACCTGCTAAAAGTATTGCCCATAGTGGCTGAAATGGAAACACTAAAAAAGCGGATAAAATTAAACGGGCATTTTAAAAACCTGGAAGGGTTTAATTTGTAACAATCATCTTTTTTACCAGGTTGTTTTTTTAGCAATCCGTTTTTGTAAGCAGATTCAAAAGAGCGATTTATCTTTCCTTTTACAATTATCAATCTGCTGCGATTGCTACTCTTGCTAAAGTTTATCTAGAAAAATACATACATGAAAAAAACACTTTGCTTCGATTTTGGCAATACCCGTAAAAAATGCGGCTTCTTTGAAAATGATGTATTTAAAAATGACATTGCGGTGGCAGACGACAGCCTGGAAACCATTGAAAAGCTGCTGGAACAATACCAACCTGACAACACTATTCTGGCATCCGTTATAGAACACAACAGTGCTATTGAAACACTATTGGGTGAAAAAACAAACTTTCATAAACTATCCCATATTAGTAAAGTAAATTTCACTACGGCTGTGGGAAAACCCCAAACCATTGGTGCAGACCGGCTGGCGTTGATTGCCGCCGCCGTGCATTTTTATCCAGACAAAAATAACCTGGTGATTGGTTTGGGCAGTTGTATCACCTATAATTTCATTACCCAAAACAACGAGTTTATTGGTGGCGCCATTTCGCCGGGTATGGAAATGCGGTTTAAATCAATGCATGATCATACCGCATTTTTACCGCTGGTTCAAAAAGACTGGAATTTTCCGGTAATTGCCTACGACACAAAAACGAATCTTCAAAGCGGTGTAATAGCCGGAATTACCTTTGAAATTGATGGATTCATCGATTATTATGCAGGTAAATACGGCAACTTTAACGTGGTTTTAACCGGGGGTGATTCGGCCTATTTTGCCGGTCAACTTAAAAACAGGATATTTGCAGACTTAAATTTTTTATTCAAAGGACTTTACGCAATCAGCGAAGTTAACAACTGCAAATAATGATGAGACTGACAGGCCTGGTTTTAACCGTACTTTTTTACACATCTGTCTCTGCGCAGGAAAACTCTCCTTATTCCCGTTATGGTTTGGGAGATCTTACCCCCAATCACAATATCATCACCAGGGCTATGGGTGGAATAACTGCAGGCTATTCAGATTTTCAAAGTGTGAATTTTACCAATCCCGCCAGCTATGGCAACCTTGGCTATGTAGACCCTGCAGTAGTAAAGGGCAATCCAAATTATCAGCGCAGCACCATATTTGATTTTGGTGCTGAAATAGACACACGTATTTTAAGAAGTACAACTCCCCTTACAAAGTTTACCTCCAATAACGTCAGCATGTCTTACGTGCAGCTGGGTTTTCCTATAAAAATGAAGCAGGCAAATAAAAAAGGCGTGTTTTTAGGCGCCAACTTTGGCCTTAAACCGGTTTCAAAAATAAATTATAAAATCGCAAAGTTTGAGCGGTTACAGGGTATTGATAGTTTAGCCACAGTTTACGAAGGCAACGGTGGTTTAAATGAAGTGGCTGGTGGCCTTGGTATTCGTATCAAAGGCCTTAGTCTGGGATTTAATGCAGGGTATGCATTTGGCAATAAGGACTACAGTACCAGGCTTAGTTTTTTAAATGACACTGTCCATTACTATTCTTCCAACTCATCTGAAAGAACCCATTTTGGCGGCGGATTTTTTAATGCGGGTATGCAGTATGAAATCAAACTAAAAAGCAAGGCGATATTAAGATTAGGCGCCTATGGCAATCTGAAACAAACATACAAAGGAACACAAAGTACGTTGAGAGAGACATTCGCAACCGACGCAAATGGTACGAATTCACGAATTGACAGTATTTATGAAAATGAAATAAAAGGAAATATCGTACGTCCGTCTGCTTATGCCGTTGGTTTTACCTACCGCGATAGCGCGGGCCATTGGAGCTTTGGCGCTGATTACGAGGTTACCAAGTGGCAGGAATATAGCTTTTACGGCAAGCCGGACCTGGTTAACAATAACTGGAAAATAAGAGCCGGCGTGGAATATTTCCCGGCATCTTACAACACACCTATCAACAAGTATTTCAATTTTGTACATTATCGCATTGGCTTTAATTACGGTCCCGACTACATCAATGTAAACAGCAAATTGCCAGAGTATGGCTTTACATTTGGCGCAGGGTTTCCGCTAAAATTGAGAAGAGGTTATTTTGAGACACAATCTTCTATGTTGAACACCGCCATTGAAATCGGCAGCAGGGGAGATAAAAAATCGAACGTAAGAGAAAATACCGTGCGACTCAGTATTGGTTTATCTTTGGGCGACCTGTGGTTTAGAAGATATAAATACGATTAAACCGATACCAGTTAATGAACTATAAAGATTTATATATACCCATTTTGGCAGCCGTATTTGCAGGCTGCTTTTTTTTATGCAGTTGCGAAAATACTCAGGAAGAGCTTGACAAATTCAATCATAAAGACATTGCTGTTGAAGAGGGAAAAAATGTGGTGATTAAATATTCTGTTGGCGGAAGGAAGAAAGCCATTTTAACGGGGCCGGTAATGTACCGGGTGCAGGACACCATTCCCTACATTGAGTTTCCCAAAAGCATCCATGTAGATTTTTTTGATATTCGTGACAGTCTTGACAGTAAGCTGGATGCAAAATATGCACAGTACAAGGAAACCCAGAGCAGGGTGTTTTTAAAAGACAGTGTACGGGTGATTAATGTAAAAGGAGACACATTGTATTGTAACGAATTGTATTGGGACAGGGCCCGCACCGGAACAGAATTTTATACTGATAAACCGGTACGCATCAGAACGAGGAAAGAAACTTTGAACGGTATTGGGATGGAAGCCAGCCAGGATTTCAAAGAATATCATATTATCAAACCTACCGGCATTGTTTCGGTACCTGCAGCGCAGTTTCCTAATTAAGGAAATTCACCAGCAACAATAATACAATTTTAATTGTTGTTGTATTTTTAACTTAAAAGAGAAGCGGGGACTTTGCCTGTTTCTAAAAATAAGCATCGGAAATAAGTTATCGCTATCAAAGCAGCATTTACCTCTTAACCATGAATAAAATTATTGTTTACGGAATACCCAATTGTGATACGATTAAAAAAACATTGGATTGGTACAAAAAGAAAAATATTACTGTTGAATTTGTAGACTATAAAAAGGCGGGGATTACAAAAGAAAAACTGGCGGCCTGGAGTAAAAAAGTGGGGTATGAAATACTCTTAAATAAAAAAAGTACTACCTGGAGAAGTTTGTCGCGGGAAACCCAACAAAAAATTACAAGCGAACAAGCGGCTATACAACTGATGCAGGAGTATACCAGCCTTATCAAAAGGCCAGTGATTGAAATAAATGGCAATATTTTGGTAGGGTTCAATGAAACAAATTTTTCCAAACAATAAACACAACACAATGAAACGCAATGCAACCGCCGTATGGAACGGCACTGGTAAAGAAGGTACAGGTAACCTAACTACACAAAGCACCACTTTAAACAAAACTCAATATTCGTATAATTCCCGTTTTGCGGAAGGTGTTGGCACAAACCCTGAAGAGCTCGTGGCTGCAGCGCACGCCGGTTGCTTTAGTATGAAACTGAGCTTTGTGTTGAATGCAGCCGGTTTTACCGCAGATGAGATTAATACCAAGTGTGACATTACGTTGGACCCTGCGGCGGGTGTGATTACTGAATCTCACTTAACCGTGTCAGCAAAAATTCCGGGTATCAGTAAAGAACAGTTTGATACAGCAGTTACAGATGCAAAAACAAATTGCCCGATTTCAAAATTATTGAATACAAATATTACACACGAAGCAACATTGTTGTAAGCGTATACAAAGTAAAAAATCAAAAGTAAAAATTAAAAAGCCGCCGGGATAGAGTGACAACTCCGTATTCGGCGGCTTTCAATTTATAATTTGTACAAAGTAAAATAATTCTTCCAGGTTGGGAGATTATTGGATTTTACTGCTTCAACTTATCACTCATAACTCCATTAGTGCATCGCTTCGCCTAAATCTACCTTCTGACCCTTATTGCCTTTAACCATTAACACAAATGGTACGCAAATTAAGAACATGATTCCGAGGTACATAAACACATCCATATAGGAGAGTACAGCGGCTTGTTTGGTTACCATATGATCCAGTGTGGCATAACTTGTTTTAAGTGCTTCGTCTGTATTCATCCCTTTATTGATAAAGGTATGCTGCAGGCCCTGTACCCGCTGTTGCACGGCAGCATTATTTATATCCAGTTTACTTACCAGGTCATTCCGGTGAATCATATTTTTACGGGCCATGAAAGTGGTAATCAGTGCCACCCCAAATGAACCGCCCAGCTGGCGCATCATGCCCGTAAAGGCAGCACCCTGGCCTATTTGCTGGCCTTTTAATGTTGACAATGACAAGGCTGTGATTGGGATAAATAACATCCCCATGCCAAGGCCACGCACAATCAGCATCCAGAAAAATGCATCCGAGTTGGTATCAGGTGTCAAGATAAAATATCCCCATATGGTAAAGATGGCAAACAATACCATACCTCCGGCAACCAGATATTGCTGTGGTACGCCTTTGCTTAATAACTTGCCGATGATGGGCATCATAAACGCTGTTGTTAATGCGGCTGGTACCATTAGCATACCGGCCTGTTGAGCCGTCCAGCCCAGTATAGATTGCGTATATAGTGGAATGATAAAAGTAGATCCATACAATCCAAAACCCATTATAAAGGAAAGAATAGTCCCTACCCGCAGATTACCGTTTTTTAATACACGCAATTCTACAATAGGGTTTTTAAAACTCGTTTCACGCCAGATAAAAAAGAATAAACCCAAAAAGGCGGCCACCATAAGATATATAATCACGCTGCTGTTAAACCAGTCATCATCCTGACCTTTTTCCAGCACATATTGTAAAGAACCAACCGTAAGCGCCAGCAATCCAATACCCAGCCAGTCAATATCACTTCCGGTACTTTTTTCGCCGTACTTGGGACTGCGGACAAACTGCAGTGTAAGTAAAGTTGCAATAACGCCGATGGGAATATTGATGTAGAAAATATAAGGCCATGAAGCATGATCAACAATGTAGCCACCTAAAGGCGGTCCCAACGTTGGACCAATGATAACACCCAATCCATAAATGGCCTGGGCCATACTTCTTTTTTCGGGTGGATAACTTTCGGTAATAATGGTTTGAGAAGTTACGAGTAAAGCGCCGCCGCCGATACCCTGTAAAAAACGAAAAATTACCAGCTCCCAAATACCGGTTGCATTACCACATAAAAACGAACAAACCGTGAAGAGAATAATTGAAGCGGCGAAATAATTACGCCTGCCAAACTGCACGGAAAGCCAGCTGGTCATTGGTACAATAATTACGTTTCCAATTGCGTACGCTGTGATCACCCAGGCAACTTCTGTCAAGGTTGCTCCCAGTGACCCGCGCATATCATTCAATGCCACGTTTACAATGGTGGTGTCCACAATTTCAAGCAGGGCGCAAAATATGGCCGTAATGGTAATAATTACCCTTCTTGAGCCATATTCAATTAAAGAATCCATTTGTTGTTGCATACAATATTTTTTATTGCCTCAAAGAGGCCTAAGGCGCTTGATTAGGAAACCGTTTTTACTGACAGTCATGGTCTATAATGTTCATCCATGGCATGTTGTACAAGAGCCGATATCTACCGGCTGCAACGCCAATGAAGCTTAATAGTAGTACTATGCCTGGTTCAAATGTTTTACGGTTTCATTTACAAGAAAAAGCAAGAGAGCTTTCTCTCTAAAATGTGGGCTGATTATAAATTTACATCCACATCCACATTCATACCCGGCCTTAACTGTTTTACGAGCGAATCCGAAGGATTTGCAAATTCAATTTTCACAGGCAGCCGTTGCACTACTTTTACAAAATTACCGCTTGCATTATCCGGAGGTAGTAAGGCAAAACGTGAGCCGGTAGCGGGTGAAAAGGATGTCAGTTTTGCTTCAAATTCGTGCCCGGGAAAAGCGTCTGCACGTAAAACTACCCGTTGACCAATCCTCATTTTTTCAAACTGCGTTTCTTTAAAATTGGCCACTACCCAGATATCGTTGTTTAATACAATGCTGAAAACTGATTGGCCGGGCTGTAAAAACTGGCCTTCCTGCACATTTACTTTTGATACCATGCCGCTTTCCTGTGCAGTTATTACTGCATAAGATAAATTCAGTTTTGCTTCTGCAACATCTACCTGTTTTTGCTTGATGATGGCATCTGCCACGCCAATTTGAGATGAGGTTGCATTGCTTTGAGAACTAACGGCACTGGTTTGCTGAGCTACCTGGTTTTTTTGCTGTACCAATATTTGTAACTGGCGTTCTGCGGTTTGTTTGGCAGCTTCTGCCTGGTCAAATTGTTGCTGGGTTATTGAATGATCTTTAATCAGGTTTGAGTAACGATCATAATCCTGTGACGCTCTGCGCAGGTTTATTTTGGCAGCTTCTATTTGTGCATCTGCGGTGGATATGCCGGCCCTTGTAGTAGCAATATTTGCCCTTGAAGCATTTGTATTGGCTTTGGCTGCGCCAAGATTAGATTGGGCGGTAGCCAATGCTGCTTCGGCCTGCTGCACTTTTACAGCCAGGTCCCGGTCGTCAAGAATTAACAGGGTGTCGCCTTTTTTAATAATCTGGTTGTCTTTTACACGTACCTCTTTAACATAACCGGCCACCCTTGGTATTACCGGGCTTATGTTGGCTTCTATCTGCGCATTATCAGTTTCTTCGTGATGTTGCCCATGGAGGTATTTGGTGATGCCAAACCAGCCGCCGGCAATTACCAGCGCTATTAGTACAATTAAAAAAACTTTGCTTTTTTTAGGTGCTGCTTTAGCCGTTGTATCGTTTTGCATAAAAATGTATTGTATGTTTTGGTGTTGATATTAATTGTTTAAAATGCCTGCTGTTTGTAATAATTTATTGTAGGCCACCACAGCATCTGCTGTCGCGTTGCTTACATTTAATTTCGACTGCAACTGCGCCACATCCGCATCCAGTAAATCAGTAGTGGTGGCCAGCGCATTATCATATTTATTTTTTGTGATGCGGTAATTTTCGGCCGCCTGTTCAACCGCCTGCTGGTACACTTCTATTTTTTTACGGCTCAGTAAATAAGCCTGGTAGGCCTGGTTTATCTGTAACCTGATGTTATCATTCAGCATATCCTGGCTGGCGGTAATCTGCTGTATTCTTGCATCAGCCTGTTCTATTTTTGATTTTGTTTTCCATAAAGAAGAAAGCGAATATTTTACGCCAAGCCCTACCGTTACCGCATTGGTGACGGTTAAAAATTTAGGGATGTCGGCTGCAATGTACCCGGTAGTTAATGCAATGTTGGGGTAATAATCGGCTTTTGCCGATTTGATGCCCAATTCTGCCGATTTTTTGCGCAAGGCCAGGGCACTGATATCATTACGAGACTGAAGCGCCAGCTGTTCATATGCTTCAATGCTTTTTACATCGCCGGGTTGTTGCAGGCTGGCCGAATCGGCCACCAGCAGGGTTTGTTCCGGTAATCCCAGCATCAGCGCCATATTTACGCTGGCAATTTTATAGTTGCTTTGCGCATCGAGCAGTGTTAACTCAATGTTGGAGGATTGCAGTTTCACTTTCAGAAGATCATTTCTTGCTATCAGCCCGTTTTGTTCCAGGTTGGTAAAATCCTTTACCCGCTGGTTAGATTGTTCCAGGTTTTCCTTAACCAGTGTTACAGCTTTGAGTGATTTATACAAATTGCTATAAGCGTTGATGGTATTAATAATCACAGCTTCTTTATTGTCAGCGGCATCCAGTTTGGCGGCTTCCTGAAGGTATTTAGCGGATTCGATACCATACTTTAACTTACCGCCGGTATAAAGTGGCAGTGATACATTCAAACTGCCGTATGCAACCTGGGAAACTTTCGGTCCCCCAAAGCCCTTTCCGGAAGTATCAGATGCCAGGTGAATGTTAGGTGAAGTTGGCAGGTACATATAGGTGCCGCTCACGTTTACATCGGGTAGCAGCCGCTCTTTTGCTTCCTGGATAGCAGCCGTAGCCTCACTTATTTTTGCTTTGTTGTTTTTTAGCAGGTGACTGTTAGTTACACTCAGGTCAACTGCTTCTTTTAAGGTAATTGTTCTTGTACTGTCCTGCGCCTGTAATGCCTGTACATTTACAAGGCACAGCAACACGATCAATCCTGCTGTTAGTTTATGCTTCATTGGTTAATATTACTTTGAATAAAGTTTTTATGTGTATGCTTAGTCTTCTTTTGAAAATATTTTTAAATTCTTCATCAGGTAGATCCTGCTGGTTATTAAATTCCCTGTAATACTCCATGCTCATCAGGCTCTGTGATGCGGTGCCTACCATGGTGTTCAGCATCAATACCACGTCAATCTTCTTTTTAAAAACGCCTTTTTTCTGCCCGTCTTTTATCAGTTCAGCCACTACCGCAATGCTGCGTAGTTTTACATTGTTGGCAGCTTTTAATATGGCCGGGTTTTTATTGGTCACCAACACACCCTGCATTACTTTCTGAAAACAGGGCTTTAGCATTACTCTTTCAATGTGTTCATCAATCAGCATATTCACTTTTTCAATGGGGCTAAGGCTGTCGTCTTTTATGAGATTTTCCATTCTTAGTTTTACTGAACCCACCCTTAATTCAAACAAAGCTTCCATCAGTTTTTCTTTGGACCCGAAGTAGTAAGAGATCATCGCCACATTGATACCGGCTTCATCCGCTATGTCGCGAACAGAAGTTCCATCGAAACCTCTTTCCGCAAAAAGCCGCTCGGCGGTTTCTATTATCTGTATTTGTTTGTCATTAAATTCCATGCCATTGACTAATTGAAATGCAAAGTTAAACAAACGTTTAATTAAAATCAAACAAATGTTTAATTAATTTATTGTTAACGACTACCCGGATGGCAAAAAACAATGTTCAAATGAACTACGCAAACAGTTTGTGCAACGGCTTTTTGATTAGATTTGAAAAAATATTCGCCATGCCATTTACAAATAAAACGGTTGTAATTACCGGCGCCAGCCGGGGAATAGGAAAAGCCATTGGCCTTAGATTGGTAAAAGACGGAGCCAATATTGTGATCGCCTCAAAAAGTGTGGAAGAAAATCCCAAACTGGGTGGTACTATTTATTCTGCCGCGGCAGAAATGGAAGCGGCAGGTGGAAGGGCCCTTGCTGTGCAATGTGATATCCGCTTTGAAGAACAGGTGCAGCAGATGGTAGAAAAAGCAGTAGAACATTTTGGCGGTATTGATATTTTGGTTAATAATGCCAGCGCCATCAACCTTACAAATACGGAACAAACAGACCCTAAACGTTTTGATTTAATGTACGATATCAACGTGAGGGGAACGTTTATGGTAAGCCGTGCCTGTATTCCGCATTTGAAAAAAAGTACGAATGCGCATATTTTAAATTTGTCTCCCCCCATCAATATGGATATGAAATGGTTTGCCAACCACCTGGCTTACACCATCAGCAAATATGATATGAGTATGATTGCCCTCGGACTGGCAGCAGAATTAAAACAGTTCAACATTGCTGCCAACACTTTGTGGCCGCGTACAACCATTGCTACCGCCGCGGTAAACAATTTACTGGGTGGCCAAATGCTGATGAATATGAGCCGTACCGTGGATATTATCGCCGACGCGGCCTGGTATATTTTATCAAAGCCGGCAGCAGAATGTACGGGCAATACTTTTATTGATGAAGCTGTTTTGGCAGAAGAAGGTATAACGGATTTGGAAAAATATTCCGTTGTGCCGGGTGCACAATTATACACTGACCTTTTTCTGTAAAAAAATAATTAGAACTTATATATCAGTTTGCATCTAACAATTGCAAGGCTTTTTAAAGCAGGTAATAGAAAGTATCCCCTTCTTTTTGGTGTGAGATGCTGTTAAAGAAATCCTAATCCCAATTTTATTTTGATAAGCGGTAACCTTCTGCCGGGGTTGTACGTCTAATTTCGTAGCGCTTTAATTGTTGTAATTAAAGCCACTCAACCGAAAAAAAATTACCATGACGACCAAATTTGCAGGGATGCTTATCGCATTGCTTGGAGGCCATTTTTTTGCCTGCGCTCAAACAGAAATTAGAAAGATAACTGCTACTAAAACGAATGCTGTTTTTAAAATAGATGGAATGCTGAATGAGCCTGCCTGGAAGACGGCTCCGGTGGTTGGCAAATTTATTGAGTTAAGGCCTGTCCCTTTTAGAAAAGAAGATTCTGCCAACAGAACTGAAATGTATATTCTGTATAATAACCAGGGCGTTTATTTTGGAGGATACTGTTACGAAAAAAATAAAGACAGCATTGCAACTGAATTAATAGGCAGAGATAATTTTGGCAACAACGATTTTATAGGTGTTGTGCTGGACACTTATCTTGATAAAATTAACGGCTTTGAATATTTTGTTACGCCGCTCGGCGAACAAATGGATGCCAAGGCAATACCGCAGGATAACAACGGCAACTCTGAAGATTTTTCCTGGAACAGTGTTTGGCAAAGTGCCTGTAAAATGCAACCGGATGGGTGGAGTTTTGAAATGTTTCTCCCTTATTCAGCCTTGCGTTTTAGCAAAAAAGATATACAGTCATGGGGTTTAAATATTGTGCGGAGAAGAAACAAAAGCGGTCAGCAATTATTCTGGAACCCGATAGATCCTAAAGTAAACGGTTTTCTTACACAGGAAGGACTCTTAACGATTCCTGATAAAATATCTCCGCCAGTCAGGTTATCTTTTTCACCCTATTTTTCCAGTTATGTAAATAACTATCCTTACAATACCGCAGGGGTAAAAAACACCACCAATGCATTTAATGGCGGTATGGATATCAAGTACGGCATCAACGAAAGCTTTACGCTGGATGCCACTCTGGTGCCTGATTTTGGACAAACGCAGAGTGACAACCATATATTGAACCTGACGCCGTTTGAAGTAAAGTATAATGAGAACAGGACTTTTTTTACAGAAGGTACGGAGCTCTTTAACAAAGGTAATTTGTTTTATAGCAGGCGTATCGGGGCTCCGCCAATTCATTTACACGAGGTAAGTGGAAAACTGGATAGTACCCAGCATATCGTTAATAATCCATCGGAAACAAAGCTGTTGAACGCAACCAAGATCTCAGGGCGCAATAAAAATAAATTAGGGATAGGCTTTTTTAACGCCGTCACTGAAACCATGTATGCTACTATAGAGAATGACCAAGGCCAGAAACAAAAAATTGAAACCAATCCGCTCACCAATTACAATATCCTGGTGCTTGATCAAAGCCTTAAAAATAATTCATCCGTAACCCTGGTAAACTCTAATGTGTTGCGCAATGGCAAAGATTACGACGCTAACGTAACCGCCTTGCTGTTTAATTTATACGATAAAAAAAATAAATGGAATCTGTATGGCAATGGCTATTCAAGTACCATTTTCAGCAATACAAAAAGTACAGGCTATAAATATGGCGGGGGCTTTGGTAAGGTAAGCGGTAGCTTTATTTTTTCAACAACGGTGCAGGCGATAGATGATAAATTTAATCCCAACGACCTTGGTATACAGTTCTACAACAATAATATCAACACATATATTTATGCTGGCTATTATTTTACCAAGCCCACTAAATGGTATAACCGCTGGTTCAATAATTTTAATTTTAATTACGACCAGTTGTATGTTCCGCGGTCTTTTCAGAGTGTTAAGTTTAACTACAATACCAATCTGCAATTTAAAAACCTTTGGTGGATAGGGTTGTTTGCAAACGCATCACCAAAAGGAAATGATTTTTACGAACCCAGGGTTGCCGGCAGGTTTTTCCGAACTCCTTCTTATTTTACAATCGGCACATTTGGACAGAGCAATAATGCAAAAAGATACAGTGTAGTTGTTACTGCCATGTTTGGAAACACCAATCTTTTTAATCAACACGAATGGTATTTCGACTTTACACAAATAATGCGTTTCAACAACAAAATTTCCATCTCGCATTACATCAATTTAGATCCCATCAGCAATAATATTGGTTTCCCTACAAGTAACAGTGATAACGGCGCTGACGGCATTTATAATAACAGTACATTATTGTTTGGACGCAGAAACCGCATGACAGTTGAAAATCGTTTGAATTTTAAGTATAGCTTTAATAATAAAAGTTACATCACCATGCGGCTAAGGCATTATATGGGCACTGTGACTTATAAAGAATTTTTTACGCTGAATGCGTCAGGGAATCTTGATGCAATACCTGCCGGCAACAATGGTATCAAACAGTATATCAGTAATAACCACAACTTCGATAACAACTATAATACATTTAACATTGATATGGTATATAGCTGGCGTTTTGCACCAGGCAGCGAATTTAACGTGGTATGGAAAAACGGCATCAATACTTTTGAGCGGGATGTGGTAAATGGGTACTTTAAAAATTTTAACAATACCATCGCAGCACCACAAAACAACAGCGTTTCGGTAAAAGTGTTGTACTATATCGACTACCTTCAGCTGCGCAAAAAGAAATAAAAAGCTGCCTTTTTTTGGGCAGCTTTTTATAAAAATTTCTTATTTCAACATCAATTTATTTACCGGTTTTTCCAACAGGTATTTGTAAATAAATTCCGTTTTCAAATTCATGTAATGGAGCCATTTATTACCACCCCAGCCATGCCGGCCGCCACTGTATTCCATAAACTCAAATTCCTTTTTGGCATCCTGTAATTTGCTGATGAGGTTGATGCTGTTTTGAATGTGTACATTGTCATCAATAACACCGTGCACAATTTGTAACATGCCCTTGTATTTGTCAACATAACTCAACACCGAACTTGTTTTATATCCTTCCGGATTTTCCGCCGGTGTATCCATGTAACGTTCTGTATAATGCGTATCATAAAAACTCCAGTCGGTCACACTGCCACCAGCCATACCATGCGTAAATACATCACTGCCATAGGTTAAAGCATAGCAGGTCATGTAGCCACCGTAACTAAACCCGGTAATGCAAATTCTTGTGGGGTCTGCGCTGCCATTTGCAATCAGCCATTTTACCATCGTGCTGTAATCTTTCATTTCCCAATAGCCAAGGTTACGGTACATGTAGTTTACACCTTCCTTGCCAAAGTGCCCGCTGGCACGATGGTCCATCACAACCTGTATCAAACCTTCTTTGGCATAAAACTGCTGGTTGCCATTTAAGCCCCAGCTATCCCAGCAGCTGCCTGCATTAGGACCTCCGTAAATAGAAATCAATACCGGGTACTTTTTACTCTTATCCATGTTCACCGGCCAGGTTACTTTCATTGGAAGATCATATAAACCGTCATCACTTTTTATCCTGAGCAATTCAGTTGTAGCCAGGTTATAAGTTGCAAATTCTGCCGCTTTTGAATCGCCGATTTCTTTAATTATTTTCCCCTTGTTATTAACCAGTGTTAATTTGGTTGGCGTGCCGGAGTTGGAAGAGGTTGTTATAAAATAACTGCCGTTTGGTGAAAGATTGATGTTGGTATTATTGTAGTCTCCGGAAGTTAAACGCAACAGATTTTTACCATTCAAACCAATGCAGTAAAAGTCAATGCGGGCGGTATTTTCCCTGCTTCTCGCAGTAAAATAAACTATCCCTTTTTTTTCATCTATTTTGGTAAGATTCAATACCGTAAATTTTCCTGAAGTGATTGGGTTAATTAATTTCCCGGTCATGTCGTACAGGTACAAATGATTCCATCCTGTTTGGTCACTTTCTAAAATAACATTTTTACCACTGCTTAAAAAATGCAACCTTTCGTAGCCATCCTCCAGCTGTATCCATGTTTTTTGTTTTTCATCATAGATTTCTTTTTTATCACCTGTGGCTGGATTTACGCTCCAGATCTTTAAATTATTCTGTCCCCTGTTTATCCATTGCACCCATAAGGCACTTCCATCAGGCGTCCAGTAAGGTGCTCCGAAATACTGGTCATCTTTATCATTAAAATCAGCGAAGACAATGTTGCCACCTTCCGGCGTCACAAGGCCAATTTTTACCTGCGGATTGGTATCGCCCACTTTGGGGTAGCGCTCCTTCTCCACATAGCCATGCTGGCCGTTGCCATCCGTAATGGTATATACCGGAACGGGCGAATCATCTGTTCGGAAAAATGCAAGGTGTTTGCTGTCAGGACTCCACCAAAAAGTACGGTACAGACTTGCCCTTCCTAAAATTTCTTCCGTATACACCCAGCTGGCATATCCATTTAAAATAACATCGCTGCCATCTGTTGTTAAACGGTTTTCTTTTTTTGTGGCAATATTGATGGTGTACAAATCATTGTATCTTGTAAAAGCAACATAATTATTATCTGGGCTGATGATGGGATTTATTTTTTTTGTCGTATCACTGGTAAGCTGTGTTTCAACACCATTTACTTTTACAAAAATATTACCGCTTTTAAGATAAGCACCGAACTTTGCCACATCGCTTTTTGCATCGGTTGCCGCGGCTTCTTTTTCAATACCTGTCTTGCAATCCAGCACAAACTCTTTGCCTGTCCTGGTGATACTAACGTGGCTATCATCTATCCATTTATTAATAACCGGCAAAGGTTGAATAATACCCTTAAAATCATTTTTAAAATACTGATCATCGGTGAGCTCTTTTTTTTGAGCCATCGTACACAGCGACACCAGCGCCAATGCAGCAAATGCAGTTAATTTCTTTACAAAGAGTAGCATAGTTTACCTTTTTAAAATTTGGCAGACAAGATAGTTTTTTTGAAGGAGATGGAAAAGTGAGGTTGATGAATGGAACATGCAGTTTTATTTGATGATGTGTCTGCAAACAAAACGACCAATCAAATTTTTGATTGGTCGTTATTACTATCGCCGATAAATTATTATTGTTCAAAATTTTCCGGGCGCATCATCGGGAAAAATAACACATCCTGTATTGAATGCTGGTTGGTCAGCAACATCGCAATTCTGTCAATGCCAAAACCAATACCACTCGTGGGTGGCATACCATATTCCAACGCACGTAAAAAATCATAGTCAATAAACATGGCTTCATCATCGCCACGTTCCATCAGTTTGGTTTGTTCTTCAAAACGGGCTCTTTGTTCCAGCGGGTCGTTCAGCTCGCTGTAAGCGTTGGCAATTTCTTTGCCGTTGCACATCAGCTCAAAACGCTCTACCAGGCCGGTTTTGCTGCGATGCTTTTTTGTAAGCGGGCTCATCTCAACCGGATAGTCTGTAATAAAAGTGGGTTGTATGTAATTGCCTTCGCATTTGCTGCCAAAAATTTCATCAATCAGTTTGCCCTTGCCCCATTTGGCATCTGCATGTATGCCCAATTGCTGGCACACAGTACGTATACCTTCTTCATCCATTTCACTGATATCAAAACCTGTAAATTCTTTGATAGAATCATACATGGTGATTCTTTTATAAGGCGCTTTAAAATCAATCTCTTTATCACCCACTGTTACTTTTGAATTGCCGTTGGTGGCCAGTGCCGCCTTTTCCAGCAGTTGCTCGGTAGTTTCCATCATCCATTCGTAATCCTTATAGGCTACATAAAATTCAAGCACAGTAAATTCCGGGTTATGGGTTCTGTCCATTCCTTCATTGCGAAAGTTGCGGCTGAATTCGTACACCCATTCAAAGCCGCCAACAATCAATCTTTTTAAATACAATTCATTAGCTATACGCATGTACATAGGCACATCCAGTGCATTGTGGTGCGTAGTAAAAGGTCTTGCAGCAGCGCCGCCGGGGATGGATTGCAATACGGGTGTATCCACTTCCAAAGCACCCCGGTCGTTTAAAAATTCACGGATGGCATTCATCATTTTAGTGCGTTTGATGAATGTTTCTTTCACGGCGGGGTTTACAATCAAATCAGCATACCGCTGGCGGTACCTGAATTCCGGATCGGTGACTTCATCAAAAGCTTCTCCGTCTTTTTCTTTAACGATTGGGAGTGGCCGCAAAGATTTTGTAAGAATGGAGAATTCTTTTACGTGTATAGAAGTTTCGCCGGTTTTTGTGATGAATACATACCCTTTAATACCAATAATATCACCTATATCAATTAATTTTTTCCAAACAGTTTGGTACAGGCTTTTATCTTCGCCCGGGCAAATATCATCCTGCTTGATATAGAACTGAATTTTACCAACAGCATCCTGCAACACAGCAAAATTGGCCTTTCCCATATCCCGAACACTCATTATTCTGCCGGCGATGCATACATCAGCAAACTGATCTTTATTTTCTTCTCCCTTAAAATTTTCTTTTATAAAAACCGAGGTGGTATTTACCGGGTACAATGCCGCAGGATAAGCGTCGATGCCCATGCTTGTTAAGGTAGCTAATTTTTCCCTTCTGATAACTTCCTGTTCTGACAAATGTGCAATGCTCATGAAATAATAATAGTTGAATATTTTTAAATATTGGTAATCACGCTATAATCTTGCGAAGATACCGCATGAAACTGATTTGTCCACTTACATTGCGGCCTGCCCGATAATGGCAGGATACTTGTCTATATTTGTCTTATAAAAACTTATCTATGAAACAACTTGTTTTGTTATTAACGATTGCATTTACATTTTGCGGTTGCGACGTTTTGCAGCAATTGCCACAGGCTGCAGGGGTAGGAGGAGTTACAGAAAGCGAGGCTGCCACCGGAATTAAAGAAGCTTTAAGCCAGGGATTGGCAAAGGCAGTTTTACAATTAAATAAGGAGGACGGTTTTTACAAAGATGCGGTATACAAAGTGCTGCTGCCGCCAGATGCAAAGAAGATAGAAAATGCGCTGCGCACAGTTGGCCTGGGAAGTATGGTAGACAAAGCCATTTTACAGATCAACCGCGGCGCTGAAGATGCTGCAGGATACGCCAAACCTATTTTTGTTGATGCTATCAAAAATATGACGCTGACGGATGCCATCGGCCTCGTAAAAAATGGCGACACAAGTGCTACCCACTTTTTCAGGGAAAAAACTACAGCGCAATTAATGGCTGCATTCATGCCTGTAATAAAATCATCTCTTGATAAAGTGGAGGCCACCAAATATTATGGCGACATTGTAAACAAGTACAATAGTTTTCCAACCACGTTTACCAAAATAAATCCGGACCTGGCGGGTTATGTTACACAAAAAGCAACCAACGCTTTATTTGACCAGGTGGCGCTGGAAGAAAAAAATATCAGAACAAATTTTGCTGCACGAACAACAGACATTTTAAGAAAAGTATTTGGCGGACAGAGCAAATAATTTTTCTGCTAACTTTAATATTTTCTTTTAGTGGTAATCTCCCTAAAATGGCCCCCATACACCCGAAACCCAGTTGGTACTAGCAGCACCAGCAATAATCGCAACTATGCCTACTATACCAACGGTTAAAATAACGCGACCGAGTACATAACTTCCTGTTGTACGTTTTTTATCTTTCTCAATTACTTCTATTTTTTGAATACTGTCTAACTGAAGTGTATAGGTTCCCAGTGCCGCACCATTATCCTGGGATATATAAAAATGCGCTTCGTTTAATACCATAGAATTCAACGGGTCGCCTTTCTTGTATTTTTTATTTTTATTTGTTCCATTTATCAACAGTAACTGGTGATAAAAAGGTACTGAATCCAATATACAGGCCATCGTTTTTTGATCAGCATTCAGCATTGGGTTCTTCATGTAAAAAGCGTCATTGCCACTTCGCAAAATGAAATACCTTTCAGATTGTTTAAGGCTATCAATTACAGTACTCCTGTTGGTTGGGGCAGCTAAATGAACCTGACTTGCTTTGTAATAATTTTGGCAGGCAGTAAGCAATATTATTGTAACAAACGCCACTGAAATACCGCCATTTAGTTTAGTGTAGTAAAACATAAAAAGTATTTAAAAGTTAAATGAATAGCTCAATGAGTTGGAAGGTTGTTATCATTTTTGTAACCCGCCATTTTTTTATTGATTGCAAACCGGTAGTACCGATGGATAAGAAGTTGTGAATACATTTCTGCTCCAGCAATTATTGGTACCAGATCCATCCCACAAAATATCTGCAGCAGGTAACGGTAATCCCGGAGGTGCTGCGGAACCATTTTGAGTCAGTGTGTTTTCAATAATCTTTGCCCCATCAGGGTTGGGTTCAATATCTGCAAAAGCTTCAGGAGGTAAACCGGCAAGACTGCCAATAATTAAAGTACTCACTGTTGCAATACCTACAAAATTATTGTGGCTGATGGTGTTTTTTTCTATAGTAGTATTATCGGCGCCGACAACCAGTATACCTGAACCGGTTGGTAGAAAAAATTCAAAGCCTCCTTCAGGGTTAGAAAAATTTACCCTGTTATTATCATGAATATAATTTTTTATTACCGAAATATTTGTGGCGGTTTTTACCTTAAGTCCTGGCAGCAGAAATACGAGCAAACCGCCGGCATTGTCATACGACTCATTGAAAGAAGCATTTACATTGGTACAATTTTCAATTTCGAATCCGCTAACATTTGCGAAAGCAGTGTTGTGCTCTACGTCGATATCGCTTGACTGTCCCACATAGATACCTGTATCAGAACTGCCGGTTGCTGAACAATTGCTGATAACACCATTGTGACAAAAAATGGGAAACAATCCATATTCTTTGTTATTAACCGCTTTTACATGATCCAAAATAAAATTATCAACGCCTGTTAGCAGAACGCCATTTTCTTCAAAATTTTGTACGGTTAGATTTTTTAAAACAAAGCCGATTCCCGTTGCGGTAACTTCAATGCCATTTTCTTCGTCACCAGGGTTTTGTAATATGATTTCCTTGCCGTCTTCTTCCATACCGATAAGTTGTATACCCGCTTTATCTACGTGAATGGCTTCGCTGTACGTACCTGATTGAATAAAGATGATGGTACCGGAATTGGCTGTATCTATTGCCGCCTGTATGGAAGCGCCGGTTTTTACTACAATGTGAGGATGCCCGTTATCGGATTTTTCAGCTGATATTAGCTGGTTTTCACTACTTGGTGATACCAGTTCTTTTTTACAACCGGCAACAGAAATTGTGATAACAATAACCACAAAATACAATTGCTGTTTAATAAAAGTTACTCTGTTTTTTGATTGAAAATTTTTCATTTTAACTCCGTTTAAATTTATTGAATAATTAATTAATGCCTTTGGACTTAGAAACAAAACCATTTCTACAAAGAAGTCAGTCGGGTGGCTGTTGGAATGCCGGATAATTTAAACCTGGGTAAAAGATTTAAATTTCTGCAATACATGTATCTATATTGCAATAGCTAAAATATTTTTCACTATTTTATTGCCTTTTAATTCAGCTACGGAAGAGCACTAATAAGACAAAGGATATTGAAATTCTGAAAAGGAAGACTGTATGTAAATATTTTTACAGTTTAGATTAATAATCCCGGGATATAAGTAAGTAGAGAGAAGATCTTTTTTATTTTATTAGTTTTAGATTTTAATAAAATAAAAATGTGGCAGTAAATAATCAAGGAGTACAGAAGCTGGTATTCTGAAAGATAACTGTTGTTAAAGTACAAGCTTGTTTTGTAAAAATGCAAAAGGCAGAATATAAAACATGGGTTAGCATTTATTCTTTTTATTAAAACCTAAACGCCAAACGCAATGCCACCTGCCCCAATGTACCACTCTTTACCCAGGCTTCATATCATCCACCAGCCTCAAAGCCACCGACAAAAGAATAGCCAATACCCGGGGAGTAGACAAATGATGTAAAGCCGTCACTTCCGGTATATATGGAAGCTCCTGCCTGTGCTTCTCCAAAAAATCCATTCTTAAAATAATATTTAAGCCCTGCTTTTAATGGAACATAACCTTCAGAAGATTTCGATCCCGGAAACTTAAATTCACTTTTTACAAGGAAAGCTTCATAACCGGCGGACAAAGTAAAATAGAGATCAGTTGCTGCCGGCACCTCGTATTTAACAGAGCCACCTATTGCGGCATTGTATACCATGCTTGCAATACCGGTTGGTACCGCTATATCCGCACCAATATTAAATTTTCCATGCGCTGATGATTTTGTTGTTTGCGCCACACTGCTAAAAGTTGTTACTGCTAACACCAGTAATGCTAATAATAATTTTTTCATGACTGAAGGTTTTATGGTTATCAATGATTTTGTTTAGTAAAACTACTTTTGGTGGTGGCATATTTAAAATGGAGAAATCGTTTGAAAGCAATTGGTTTAGTAAATAATAATTTTCTGCCACAGGTTGGTAGACGATAGCAGTAAAATTTACTATATTTAAAAGGCATTATTCCTATTTAGTATTTTTTGCCAATAATACACGGCTTCACATGCAGCAATTCCTAAAATATTTTTAATACACAAGCCATGGACAGCAACCAAACCCAGCAATTATTTTTCAACCACATTAAATCCAAATTACCACTGCATTTATCTTTTGTGGATGAGGTTGCAGAATTACTAAACATCAGCAATGACAGTGCCTACAGACGCATAAGGGGAGAGAAACCGATCGGGCTGGATGAAGTACAGATGTTGTGCAATAAATACCAAATTTCTCTAGATCAGTTATTGCAGATACAATCGAACACAGTTATTTTTTCGGGTAATAAATTTGATACCAATTTTGGCCTTTATCAATACCTGCAAGATATATGCAACAACCTGGAATTGTTTAAAAAGATGGAGCAGCCTCAGATTTTTTACTATAATAAAGACGTTCCGGTTTTTCACTATATGCAATATCCTGAATTGAGTGCGTTTAAATTTTTCTTCTGGAAACGCACATTGATTGGTTATCCTGAACTGGCGAAACAGCAGTTTACAGGAGAAGAATCCAGCATTGATATTTTGGAAACAGCGAAAAAAATTATTGAACACTATACAGAAATTCCCTCAACCGAAATATGGAACGAGGAAAGTGTCCATGTTACTATCAGACAGATTGAATGGTACCGGCAGTCGAATATTTTTGCCAGCAAGCACATACTGCTAAAGGTATATTTGCAATTGGAAGAATTGCTAAACCACATAGAGCTGCAGGCGGAAACCGGAAAGAAGTTTTTGTACAATCAATCCCTTTCCCCTGCCAGTGCACCTTATGATGTCTACATCAACGAATGTCTGATTGGCGACAATACCATTTTTGTAAAAGCCGGGGAAAGGCAGATTACTTTTCTAAACCATAATGGCCTTAATTTTATTGGCACACAGGATAAAAGCTTTTGCGATTATACCTCTAAAAATATCCACAATATTATCAGGAAATCTTCCCATATCAGTGTGATAGGCGAGAAAGAACGCAGCATGTTTTTTAACACGCTTCGGGGAAAAATTTATGAGTGTAAAAAAAATCTTCAATAAAAAATACGAAAATTACGCGTTTGTTTTAATCAATTGTGCGCCTCTAAAAAATCAACCGTTGCCTGCATACCGTTATTGAAAAGCATTTCCTTTTCTGCCGGTTTCATTTTGCGGATTCTTGCGCTGAGCGTTCCGTAACTCACATATATCGTTCTGTTTTTTTCATTTTCCCTGTCGGGATACTTTTGGTTCAACGTTTCTATAATAAGGTTATTAAAGGCATGAATGTATTCTTTGAAAGAGCGAATCTTATATGGAGGAATACCACTGCTATTTCTTTTGAGTGAATCAATTTGTGCAGGGCGCTCCAGTTTAATGCCCAGTGTTTGCGGGTTAAAAGAGAGTTTATCTGATTGCAACGGGTTTAAATTGTTTTCGCTGCTGTCAAAAATACTGATAGGGTAATTGGCAAGCATGCCGCCATCTACATAATAGTTTTTAAAAGAAATGGTATCGGCTTCGTCAATTTTCTGATACTGGTCATCCAAGATAACGGGCTCAAAATACATGGGTATGGCGCCGCTGATTCTTACTGCAATTGCGATGGGCATATCAGGTGTATGCTCGTAGGAAAAAATATCCAGCTGCTGTTTGCTTAAATTAGTACCGGTACAATAAAAATCTTTGTAAAGATTATTTTGCAGGTGAAGTGCATGTAACTGGGCAAAAGTAAGATTACTATTGCCTGTTTTAAATTGAATCAGTTGTTGTACCCACAACTCAAATTTATGTCCTTTATACAGGCCATATTTGTTTCTTACCCTGCGGTATTTACCAACGATGCCGCCTTTACCGTCGTTGAATTTTTCAACAGGTAAAAAGCGCATGATGCTGTCCACTTCTTTGGCGCTGTATCCAACGCTGATCATAACACCGGCAATGGCTCCGGCGGATGTGCCTGCTACTTTATCTATTTGTTGTAAAATATGTTTTTCCTCCAGCACTTTAAATGCGCCTGCATAAGCCAATCCGCGTACACCACCGCCTTCCAGCACCAGGTTTTTGTATGGGTATTGTTGCTGGGCCAGGCCGATGCAGGGAAACACCAAGGCGAGAAGAAGTGTCTTCATACAGTGAAAATAAAAAATAGCATGGGTTGAAAAAGTTAAATACTGATTAAAATTTATTGGAACTATTTTTATTCCCATATTCCTGTCATCAGCACATCGGCCTGGCAGCCGTCATCCATATTAAACGTATAATTGCCGGTGGATGCTATTTTATCCAACTGATATTTACCTTCTCCATCAAGGTGATAAATTTCTATTTCGTTTTTATCAACATCAACAATTATGTAATAAGGAATTTTTTGTGACTGGTAAATGTAAAATTTATTATTTCGGTCTTTCATCATTGTAGCTGGTGAAAGAATTTCGACTACGATGGTGGCTGCAAAATCAAGAAAAGGTTTGAGTACTTCCTTACAAATTACCACAGCATCCGGTTGTACAACCGTGTCGTCAGAAACTTTTATATCAATAAAATTGTACACCCTGCAATTGTCACAACCAGATTTTTTGATACCATCCTTAAGTTGATAGAGCATATTCGCACTAACCCATTGGTGCCTTAATGACGGCGCAGGGCTCATAGCATAGGGGATACCTTCAATGATTTCCCAACGGCCTTCCCACTGGCAGTAGTCTTTGTATGTATAGTGAGGTAATATTTTTACTGCTGATGACATGGAAACAAATTTACAAAAAATTAATTTAAGGCCAGCAACACCTGCCATGCGTCGTCAACCTTACCTTCATTCAATAAGCGGGCGGCATAAATATGCAGTTCTTTTTCCATCTCATCGGGATTGATAGCGTAATATTGAATGATGTTTTTAAGCGTGTCATCATAAAAAGCCGGATCAACCAGGGGCTGAAGGCTTACATTTGCTAATTGCCCTAAATGGTTTCCTGTGAGTATATCACTATTTTTTATTGAATCCGGCAATGCATCTATACCAATGCCCAGCTTGGTGTTGGGCTTTTCTACTGTAAACAAATTGCTTTCATCAACTTTACAATACCAGTCGCCTCCAAGTCTCGCCACCAGTTGTAATTTTGTCTGATCTATTTTTCCATCACCGGTTAAAATATCATCTGCGATATGTATTATCTGTACTTGTGCAATAATTAAATTTCCTGCGCCGCCTTGATCACCTAATGGTTTTATTTCAGTAACAGTGCACTCTAATTTGATTTTACTTTGTTTAACCATCGGCGGTTTAACCTTCGTTGCGGTTTCCATTGTAAAACCTGCCTTTTCAAATTCATTAACACCTTTTGCAAATTCGCAACTGGCTAATGACATTTGTTGCACCATGTCATAGGTCACAATATTGATCACCACTTCAGGCACTTCCATTATGTTTTCCAATGTATGTTTGGTGGTATTATTTCTTCCCCTGCGTACCGGTGAAAAAACTACAACAGGTGGGTTGTAGGAGAATAAATTAAAAAAACTAAAAGGGCTTAAATTAACGTTACCTGATTTATCGATAGTGGAAGCAAAGCAAATAGGCCTGGGAGCAACTGCAGTTTGCAGGTAATGCTGCACTTCAGCCATACTGCTATCTTTCAGGTATACTGTTTTCATAATTTCTTGAGATCCAATATAGAGAAATCACTTTCATCCTTTACAATTGTATTGGTCAGTTTACCAAGACCTTCAATTTCCATTTCCACCACATCACCTTCTTTTAGCCACTGTTCTTCATAGTTAGGATCACTTAATTTTCCGGTGCCATTTAATTCTAAAAAACAGCCGGTGCCAACTGTTCCGCTGCCAATGATATCGCCTGCAAATAGCTGCACACCATAACTGCAGCGTTCAATTATTTCTGCAAATGTCCACGCCATATCTTTTAAATTGCCTTTACTAATGCGCACTCCGTTCACTGAACAGGTCATATCCAGGTTCCATGACTTGCCTGTGTGGTTTTCGGGGCACGCCACTTCAAATGTTTCCAATTCATCCAGCGTAACCAGCATGGGACCGGTTACGGTTGCAAAGTCTTTTCCTTTGGCGGGTCCGAGGTTTAAACGCATTTCTTCCATCTGCAGTGTCCTGGCACTGATGTCATTCATTATCATTAATCCGCCGATATATTCATCGGCTTCCGCTGCTGCTATATTTTTACCAGCTTTGCAAATTACAATTGCCGCCTCCAGTTCAAAATCAAGTTGTTTTAAATGATCCGGCATACATACCACGTTTCCGGGGCCTTGTATGCAGCTGTGATTAGTAAAATAAAAAACCGGGAACTGGTCAAACTCAGGGATCATTTCCAGGCTCCTGTTTCGCCGCGCCGTCTCAACATGCTGACGAAAAGCATATGCATCGCGACAGCTGGTAGGGTAGGGCACCGGCGCCAGGATGGTAGCATCTTCCATCGGAGTTGTATACACATTGCTTTTTAAGCCGCTCTTAATACGTTCCAGCGCATTTTGTGCTATGGGAAAATAATCATCCCAATAATTTAAAAACATTGCCATACTGGTCGGCAATTCGGGATGTATCGAATCCATGTCGTATAGTACATTCTCTATACACATTGCCAAATGATCATGGCCGTCTTTTAAATAAGTAACTAATTTCATAGTAATAAATCAGGTACGAAAATAGGGTATAAATATTGATATGTAACGCCAATAAGAATAGCTTTTTAATTACATAATAAGTAATTTTACACCAGATTTATTACTATGAAATTCGAAAAAATTCATAACAAAGGGCAGGCGCGGCTATTTAAAAATGAATATATAGAATACCTTACCAAAACTCATCCGCTGGTAATATGGGGCATCTATTTGCCGGTGATTGTCTTTATGTGTTACTACAGTCGCATTGAACTTGGCCTGAAACCAGAGCATATTTTTCTGGCATTTTTTTCTGGCATTTTTTTCTGGACTTTTTTTGAATACATGCTGCACCGTTTTGTTTTTCATTTTATTGCAGCGAACGAGCAGGCGATGAAAATTGTGTACATCATACATGGAAACCATCATGAGTATCCAAGAGACAGGGAACGTTTATTTATGCCGCCGGTTCCAAGCCTGATTCTTTCTTCTACTATTTTCAGCCTGATGTATTTTATTGCCAGACTGATGGACGCAACGGAAAATATTTTTGCTTTTTTTCCAGGTTTTATGCTTGGTTACCTGATTTACGGATCAATGCATTACGCCATACATGCATGGAACCCACCTTATAAATGGATGAAGCCACTCTGGCGCAATCATCACCTGCACCATTATAAAAATGAAAACCGTGGCTTTGGAGTAAGCACTACATTATGGGACCGGTTGTTTGGTACTATGTTCGATCTTTCGAAGGAAAAAGAAGACAAGGAAAAAGTAAAGGACCTGATGTTTAAATAAACTGCTTTACAAAACTGCTCACCATTTTTCTTCTTCGTTTATACCATCTTCTTTTTTTGTAAACTGTTTACGCAACGTAATTTTTTGGAGTTGCCTTTCTATTAAAAGATGGGCAATTATTTTGCCGGCATCCTGCTGTGGATTTTCTTTTAGTACAGCTTTCAATTTAGCTTCATCCACATCCACCCTGTATAAAATATATACCAGGTGATCAAAATTATTTTTTATAAGACCGTTAATTTTTTCTGCCAGGTAGTTTTCAGCTTCCTCCATTTCATTTATCGTGGCAGGTAATTCAAATGTTTGTTGCAGATAAATGTGTAGTTCCTGGTTCATGAAATTATTTTATAACAGCAGGTTGCATAAATGTACTTAGTATTTTTCAACAACGCCTGAACCAAATAAGGCAAAATCATATTTTACCGGATCGGTTTTATCCAGCCTTCTTAAATGTCCGGTCAGTTCCAGCGCCGCTTTCCAGTCGGTATGATTGCCTTGCAGTAAATTAAATCTTTTTGATACCCTGGCTACATGCACGTCAATGGGGCAAATTAATTGTGCCGGCGAAATGTTTTTCCAGATGCCAAAATCTACACCTGCCTCATCGCTCCTTACCATCCAGCGCAAAAACATATTCAGCCGTTTGCAGCCTGAATTTTTGTCGGGCGAAGCGATGTGCTTTTTTGTTCTTTGTGGTATATCGGGCAACGAAAAGAAATAGTTATAAAATTCTTTCAAACCATTTTCGACTGTTATATCTTTTTTACCCATGCCTTTTGTAAAAGCAATTTCCAGGGATGGATACTGCGAATAATGGAATTTAAAAAATTCAACAAAGTACAGCAAGTCGGTAGCGTTAAAAGTCCGATGTTTAAATTGCTCCAGCCTTTTTAAATCTGCCTGGGTGTGCTGCAAACAAAAATCATGCGGTGCATTGTCCATCAGTTGCAGCAGTTCTTTGCTTTTATTGATGATGGTAATGCGGTTGCCCCAGGAAAAGATGGCCGCGAAAAAACCAGCTATTTCAATATCTTCTTTTTTAGAAAAGAGATGCGGTATTGAAACAGGATCATCTTTTATAAAATCCGGCCGGTTATAAAAAATGACTTTTTCATCTAATTCCTTTTTTAAATTCGTTTTCACTTTATCAGGCTGTCCTTATGTTTTAGTGTTTTTAAAATATTTCAACAATGGTGATGATCACCCAATTTACATTTACAATTACTAAAGAGTACGCACCGCGAAAAATGTATTAATTGTAAAAAACAGCATCCAGACAATGCCTAGCCATACAGGATGGCGAAGAACTTTTCAACCTGCCGTTATTATTAACAAACAGTCACCTGCCATCAATATAGTTCTGATCAGCTAATAATTTGACCAGTAAATGTAAGCCTTATCCTATTGCCTGGTTTAAATCGGCAACAAGGTCGCCGGCATCTTCAATGCCAACACTCAGCCGGATTAACCCGTCGGATAAACCATTTTTTATTCTTTCTTCTCTTGGTATGGATGCATGAGTCATGCTTGCCGGATGGTTGATGAGCGACTCAACGCCACCAAGACTTTCAGCCAGGGCAAATATTTTTGTTGAGGATAACACTTTGTTGGCAGCTGAAATGCTGTCGTCCTTTAATTCAAAACTGATCATGCCGCCAAAATCACGCATTTGTTTTTTAGCTATGGCATACCCTGCGTTATCTTCAAAACCAGGCCAGTACACTTTTACTACAGCAGGATGCTGGCTTAAATGGTGAGCGATGATAGCACCGTTTTCACAATGCTGCTTCATTCGTACGTGCAAAGTTTTTATACCTCTTAAAACTAAAAAGCAATCCATTGGTCCAGGCACAGCTCCGCAACTTTTTTGTATAAAATACAGTTTTTCCCTAAGTGCAGCGTCATTCATCATCAGGCAGCCTTGTATCACGTCACTGTGGCCACCTAAATATTTTGTAGCACTGTGCATAACAATATCAGCTCCCGAATCCATCGGGTTTTGCAGGTACGGAGAAGCAAAAGTATTATCAACACAAAGCAAAGCACCAGCCTTTTTGGCAATGGCTGCAATAGCTTCAATATCGGTTATGTTCATCAGTGGGTTGGTTGGCGTTTCAACCCAAATTAATTTTGTATTGGCAGTAATGGCAGCCTGTACATTGGCAGGGTTGGTCGTATCAACATAAATAAATTTGATGTTGTAGCGCTCCCACACTTTGGTAAATAACCGGTAGCTGCCGCCATACATATCACTGGCGGCTATCACTTCGTCGCCCGGGTTAAGCAATTTAATAACACTGTCTGTTGCCGCAACACCGCTGCTGAAAGCAAGACCATATTTTGCATTTTCAAGAATGGCGTAAGCGTCTTCCAGTGCTTTGCGGGTGGGGTTCTGGCTGCGGGCATACTCATAGCCTTTGTTTACGCCAGGCGCTTCCTGTACATAGGTAGAGGTTTGATAAATAGGAGTCATGATTGCCCCTGTGCTGGGATCGGGTTCGGCACCGGCATGTATTATTTTTGTAGCAAGTTTCATGGTATTAATTTTTTAATTATTGCGCACTGCAAAGTAAATGCTTTTGCTGCTACGCTTCTGTTATAGCAATTGTTAACTAATAATAAGTTGGCTATTAAAAGTTGAGTGCAGGTTATTAAATGTTTTTTTTATAAACTGCCGGCAATCATTTGCGCTGCACACAAGTAGCGCCAGTCGAAATTGTTGCTTTCATGCGCCGCTTTGGGGGTTATTTTTTTGTTTAATGAGGTTGCTTTTAAAACGCCTTTATTAACCAATTTTCTTTTTGCTTCCTGTATATAATCCTGTAATATTTCGTTGTGCATCCACTGAAACTGCGGTGGTTCATAGCCTACCTTCTCTTTGCGCCATACAACTTCATCCGGTAATTTCGTATCCATCGTTTTCCGCAGCAACCACTTTGTCCATCCATCATGGATTTTAAAACCCGCGGGCAGGGTGAAAATAAACTGAACCAGTTCATGTTGTAAAAACGGCAACCGTACTTCGGTACTATTTGCCATGCTGTTGCGGTCGGCAAAGCGCAGTAGTTCTTCCAAACCCATTGTTTGGGTATTGAAATATAAAATGTCGTTTAGTTTGGTGATGATTGGTTTGCGGATACCTTCCCATTCCCGTCCCTGTAATCCTAACACAAAATCCTTATTGATGTCCGGCTGTCTTGCACTTTTCAGGTATTCATTTTGTTCTAACTGTATAGACGCATGAGAAGGAAGATAAGCAGCCAGGTAATTGCTGATACCCCACCTGAAGGGTAGTTTATTTTTCAACAGCATCTTTCTTTCCCTGTAGGCTGCAAGAAACCTGCTTTTGCCCGCCAGTTGCTGCAGGTACCAGTGTATATATTTATTGTACCCGGCGAGTGTTTCATCGGCCCCCTGGCCATCCAGCAAAACTTTTACCTGGTGTTGATGCGCCAGTTCAAACACTTTATACTGAGCATAAATACTGCTGGATGGAAACGGTTCTTCCTGGTGATAGCACAGTGTTTTAAAGTCTTTAATAAGGCCCAACGCCGAAGGCTCAATAAAATGCTGTTCTATAGGTCCGTTAGCAGTTGAGTTGGAAAGATATTGTGTAACAGCTTTGATATAACCGGATTCATCTTTTGCAAAACCGGGAAAGATAGCAGAGAAAGTATGAAATGGCTGCCCGGGATGATTGATTGCTGCAAGGATGGAAGAGCTATCCAAACCGCCGCTCAAACTGGTGCCGACAGGTACATCACTGCGCAACCTTCGGTTAACTGACATTGAAAAAAGTTCCCGGAATTTTTCTATTGCGGCATCTGCAGCTATCGGTTGTGCATTGTCTTTATCAAGCTCCCAATAGATATGGGTGCGGTACAGCAAAGTATTGGTATTAAGCTGCAAAAAGCTTCCCGGCGCAAGCGAATAAATGTCCTGAAAAAATGTTTGCTCTTTATCATTGGCATTTTGTACATATCCAAGGGCCAAGTAATTCAGCAGCATTTTGTCATCGGTATTTTTTTCGATACCGACAGCCCAAAGCGATTTCATTTCGCTTGCAAATGCAAACATATTATTTGTAGTGGTATAATAAAATGGCTTCTCTCCAAAACGGTCTCTTGCTGCAAATAAAGTCCGTTCTTTTTTATCCAGTATGGCAAAAGCAAACATGCCGTCAAACTGTTCAAGACAATCTTCTTTCCAGCAGTCATAGGCCGCCAGGATAACTTCTGTATCGCTTTTGTTTTGAAAGCGGTAGCCCATTTTCATGAGCTCTTCCTTTATCTCAATGTAATTGTAAATTTCCCCATTGTAAACAATCGTATACCGGTTTTGGTAATGCATTGGCTGGGCTGCGGCAGGCGATAAATCAAGAATAGATAATCTTCTGTGCCCAAGCCCGACGTTTCCCCGTTGGTTGATCCATTGGGCTTCACCGTCAGGTCCACGGTGAGCAATGGCATCCGTCATTTTTTTCAATCGCTCCCTGGTAACGGCATTCGTATCAGAGCTTATTATTCCCGCTATTCCACACATAGTTGTAAATATCCCAAAAAAATCCCGGCTGCCAGCCGGGATGTGCTATTTTATTCAGTATCATTTTTAAAAACCTATCGGTAAATCTACCCGGCTGTCATCCCAGCCCATAGACAAGATTACACCGGCGGCAGACTTGTCAAATGACATAGAGAAAGATTCCAGTACATCTGATTGTTTTTGAACCGGTAAATCAATTCTTGCAACATCTTTGGTTGCATCGTATTTAAAAGATCCCCAGGTGTCGGTTTCCTTATTGAGGATAATGGTCCATTTATCCTGGTTTGGAATGCAGTATAAGGTGTAGCGGCCTTTCTTTATTTTGGCAGCACCAATGCGGGCCGGACGGTAAAATTCAATCTCTGTTGCTTCATTGGCGCCCAGCCGCCATACCTGGCCGAAGGGTATTAAGTCGCCAAATATAACACGGCCATTTTTCTGCGGCCTGCTGTAAATTACTCTTACAGCAACAGGTTCTGTTGCCTTATCCTGAATTTTTAAAACCGGGTAGCCGGACGGATAATAAGCCATATCCATTGGAGATTTATCTACCGGTGCAAACTTTGACTGTGCCTGTAATGCAGTGTTTAAGCAACAAACAGCGATCGCAAAAATTACTATTTTTTTCATATTAATGTACAAGTGATTTAGTTACAAATATAAAAGATTCAGGTGTTATTCAATTTGTTGAGTGTATCAGCGGCAAATTGCTTTAATTCCGGAAAAAATTCGTTGTAGCAGTTTTGCAATTCCTCGTACTGTTCGTTAAAAATAGCAAAGGCGATGGCTGATTCAGATAAATACGCAGCCCGCCTTGACAAGCCGATAAAGCTCTTTTCGATGCCTTCTTTGAAGCGGTAATTGTATAACCAGTTGTGCAGTTGCATGTGTGGCAATACCTGCAGAAATTTTAAAGGAAGCAAATCAACGTCTGCCTGCAGACTGGCATAAGTAAGCTGGCAAAATGAATTCAATGCTTCTTCGGTGGAAAACTCCCTGGTATCATTGGCTAAAAAATGATCGTACAATACATCTACAAAAGCACCTGCATAGAGCCGGTATTGAGGCCGGAAAAATTGTTTTGCCCGCACTGTCATTCTATGCTGATCTGTAAAGGTGTCAATCTCCCGGTGCAAGGACATTCCCTTTTGTATAACTAAAGGATAATCGAATTTTTTTTTGCCCTTAACATAATCATTGATCATGTTACCTGATAAAATACCGGGTTTGTTAAAAGAAAGATATGCATGGGCTAAAAAATTCATTCTAATAAAGGTATAACAATGCCCCAAGAGCAAATGTTATAAACCGCTTTTACTATTTAACAGATTCCTTTACAATTTTAGTATTTCATTATGAAATAATTTGTAATGCTTGCTGGCATTGAGTTACAGCTGTTCTTTAAAGATTAAAAAAAGGTTGTCGGTGCCGTTTATACAAAAAGCAAATATTGGGCTGTTGCTCGTCAATAACTGATTGCATATGGACTGCCGCGTTTATAGATTTGTTTCATCAATCAAAAAAATCTGCCGTGAAGGCAGGATCACTAAAAATCAAAAAACTTTAAAAACATGAAAAAGGTAACCACCATTTTAACAGCAATTGTCTTGCTGTTTTCAGCTTCTGCTTTTGCCGCCAAAGGCGACACCGTTACAGAGCAGGTAAAAGGCGCATTTGAAAAAGATTTTGTTAAGGCAAAAAATGTAACCTGGCAAAAAAACGGAGATTTTTATTTCGCTTCATTCGTAATGAATGAGATGACGGTAAATGCTGCGTATGATGATAACGGGCAGCTGGTCGGCACGTCAAGAAAAATAGCTTTGGCACAAGTGCCATTAAGTGTTTCCCTGGCGCTGACTGAAAAATACAGTCAATACACAATACCCGACCAGGTAACTGAACTGACTTATGACGGCGAGACAAAATACCAGGTTTTTGTTAGCAACGAAAAGAAAACGCTTCAATTAAGAATTCGTGCCAACGGCGATATTACAGTTGAAAAGAAAATTAAAAAAAAATAATGCATGAGTAAATTTTATTAAGCCCTTCATCCTTTTGAAGGGCTTTTTTGTGGGCAACATGAAAGTAGTCTGCCTCGGTTTACGGATCTGGTAAAATTAAAAGTGGTCATTTTTTCATGTGAAGAAAATATAACAAACCGGAAGAACAGAAACACCCTTCCTTAATAAAAAAAACTATTTTTGCTGCCGTTCTTTTCTGCACGAAAAAGGCGGCCAGTTAAAATAATTCATCCAAAAAAATAAATAGTATTATGAGCAAGGGACCCGTTTCTGGTTTTATAGAGCATCACTACCGCCACTTTAATTCTGCCGCCTTAATGGATGCCGCCAAAGGCTATGTTACGCACCTGGAAGAAGGAGGAAAAATGATGATTACGCTGGCCGGTGCGATGAGCACGGCGGAGCTGGGATTAAGCCTGGCTGAAATGATCCGGCAGGATAAAGTAAGTATCATTAGTTGTACCGGGGCCAACCTGGAAGAGGATGTAATGAATCTGGTTGCCCATAGTCATTATAAAAGAGTACCTAATTACAGGGATCTCAGCCCGCAGGAAGAATGGGATTTACTGGAAAACCATTACAACAGGGTAACAGATACCTGCATACCGGAGGAAGAGGCTTTCAGAAGATTGCAGCAACACATTCACAAAATATGGAAAGATGCAGAAGATAAGGGGGAACGTTATTTTCCGCATGAATACATGTATAAAATGTTGTTGAGTGGTGTGCTGGAACAGTACTACGAAATTGACCCCAAAAACAGCTGGATGCTGGCCGCCGCACAAAAAAATATTCCGATTGTTGTACCAGGGTGGGAAGACAGTACCATGGGAAACATCTTTGCCAGTTATGTAATTAAAAATCAATTGAAGGCTGGTACCATGAAAAGTGGTATTGAATACATGGTGTGGCTGGCAGATTGGTACAGGAATAATTCAGGCGGAAAAGGAGTTGGCTTTTTCCAGATTGGTGGTGGTATTGCCGGTGATTTTCCAATTTGTGTAGTGCCGATGATGTACCAGGATTTGGAGTGGCATGATGTTCCTTTCTGGAGTTACTTCTGCCAGGTAAGTGATTCAACTACTTCTTATGGTTCTTATTCCGGAGCGGTACCCAACGAAAAAATTACCTGGGGAAAGCTGGATATCAAGACGCCGAAATTTATTGTGGAAAGTGATGCTACCATTGTTTGTCCACTGATTTTTGCGTGGATACTAGGCTGGTAAACCATTTTTTAAGTGTTTAAATATTGAATTGCTATCCATACGTCCTCTCATTTATTTTCTTTATGAGAGGACTCGTATGATTGAACCAGCCTTGCAGATTCAAGATAAAAACAGACGTAAATCATCATTGCTATTTTCATCACAACAGTAGAGTAGTGAGCATTGGAAATAAAAAAAATCTGTAACAATGAGTCAGCAATTAAAATGCAGCAAATAATTACCAAAGCCGTAAAAGGTTTTGCTTTACTAAATACGGCAAGGCAAAAGAAAATAATAATACTTGCCAGCGGGAATAGTAGATCAGTAAAATTTAAAACCGCAATATTTCCAACTTGAGTCAGTATGAGAAGCGTCAGTAGTATCAAAGAATATATGTAAATCGACCATCTTAGTTTTCCGACCCTGTTTTTATGATTTCTAATTTGAGAATAATTGTCATTTTCAATAAACTCAGCAATCGGATTTTTTTCTAAGTTCATTTCGGGTTGATTTAACCACTAATGTATACAAACCGGCTAACTTCGATTTAAAAAAATTGTTTTCTGTTAGGTATTCCACCAAAAAATGGAGCATTTACAAAATAAATGTCTCCATATATAAATCGATTAAGCATCACCTGCTTCCTTCAGGCAACGGAATATCCCTCTTTAACATATCATCCCTGTTGGCAATTTCCCATGCCGTGTAAAATATCATCCGCACCCTTTTCTCGTACAATTCAAAATTTATTTTATCTACAGTGTCGGTTGGTTTGTGATAATCTGCTTTTAGCATGCCGTCATAAAAAAACAAAACCGGTACACCTTTGCGGGCAAAATTATAATGATCACTGCGGTAGTAAATTCTTTCCTGGTCACTGGGGTCATCAAATTTATAATCGAGTGTAATGGCGCCGTTTCTAGTATTTGCCGCCTCATTTATTACAGGTAAATCACTGCTTAATTTATCATGCCCGATCACGTAAACATAATTTAAGCTGTCGGCGCTTTTGCGCTCTGTATCTACTCTTCCCACCATATCTGTATTCAGATCAGCGGATGTTTTATTTAAATCAAAGAAAGGATGATCACTGTAATATTCACTTCCCCACAATCCTTTTTCCTCGCCGCTCACAGTCATAAAAACCATGGTTCTCCTTGGGCCATTGCCTGCTTTTTTTGCCTTGGCAAAAGCTTCTGCCATTTCAAGCACGCCGCAAGTTCCGCTGCCATCATCATCAGCGCCATAATAAATTTTTCCATCGTGTTTACCCAGGTGGTCATAATGTGCGGTACAAAAAACGTATTCGTCTTTTTTATCCGTTCCTTCAACTACACCGGCAACATTGCTGGCATTTACTGTTGTACGAAAGCGGTTATATTTAAGCTGAACCGGAAGCTTATTTTCAGTTAACCAACTGGTAGCAATGGGTTGGAAGGATTTTACCTGCTTCAACAATGTATCAAAAGTGTTGGGCAGTATGGTTTTTGCATAAGTATGTGATAGCAACGCATAATTTACTGGTGTGCCAGCCCCTTCACGCGGAAAATACAGCGTGCTTTTTTTGCTGTTGTCAATTGCCCTTTGTGTAAAGCTTTCCTGCACCTGGCTTATTACAAATGCACCGACAGCGCCTCTGGCTTTTGCCATCGCTAATTTTATACTCAACCCCGGGTAGGTCCATCTGCTGGAACGATTGGTACCGCTGATGATATATTTGCCTTCTTTTTTTGGCTCACCCAAAAAGAAAATTACCACCTTTCCTTTTACATCAATGCTGTTATAATCACTGTAAGTAGAATCATCAATACCGTATCCGGCGAAAATAATGGAAGCCGATGTGTTGTTACCGGTTTCATTATTTGGAGCAGGGCTGATGTAATCCTGGCCATATACAAGCGGTTGGTTGTTTACGGTGATCTCACTGCTAAGACTATCCTGGTACAACGGGTACAATTGCTGATAACCATTTAAACCGGCAACAGGGGCGAGGCCCATTTTTTTAAACTGGCTTTCAATATAGGCTGCAGCTTTACGCTGGCCTTCGGTACCAGTTTCACGACCTTCCATTTCGTCGCTGGCAATAATTGTGAGTTGTTTTTTTAAATCACCGGCGGTGATGGTAGCTGCATATTTATCTGCCTTGTCTTTTTTTTGAGCGTAAGAAAAGGAGAAACAGCAAAGAGCAAGGGGCAACAGGTAAATTGTTTTTTTCATGCATGAAATTTATGTCAAAATAAACTGATAGCGATCAGTTGTAAATTTTTTATTGATGAATGGAAAATTATCTAATGTATAATTTGCGATGTACGGCTTCTCTGCTGTAATGTGAAGGAACATTTATTTGGAATGACTTATTGCATCCGGGTTATACAAGGTAAGTAATGCAGCAAATAGACTGTTTCGACGACAACCTGCCGCATTGCCAAAGGCTAATGGAATGTACCTTTTTTAAAATCGAAACTTCAAAATCAGCAGGCCATTTTATTAATCCTCAGCTGGTGTCTTTCACCTTCAAAAGCAGTGTTCATAAAAATATCCAGCATTTTTTCCGCATCTCCATCCCGTACAAAACGGGCGGGTATGCAAAGGATATTTGCATTGTTATGTTTGCGTGCAAGTTCCGCGAGTTCTTCACCCCAGCAAATAGCCGCCCTTATGCCCTGGTGTTTATTGGCCGTGATGGCAACGCCGTTGGCGCTTCCGCATAATAAAATTCCAAATGCAGCTTCTCCCTTTTCAACGGCAAAGGCTACAGGATGAGCAAAGTCAGGATAATCTACCGAATCTTTGTTGTAAGTGCCAAAATCATGGAATGCTACACCTTCTCCTTCTAAAAAAGAAATAAGGTCTTCTTTGCAGTCGAAACCCGCATGGTCGCAACCAATGGCGACTGGTAGTGTTAAATTGAATGTAGACATGGCGCTGATTGTTGATTGGTGACTGATAATTTTATTGTTAATTGAACGCTACAAATTTAGCATATTATCAACTATCCATTATTTAATTATCTATTAAACTTAGCTCCATTCTTTTTCCTCATCCTTTGCTCTTTTCTTGTCTACACTGCTGGCAAGTAAAATACTGATCCAGTATAATAACACCAATGGGATGGCCACAATAAATTGGCTTGTCCAGTCAGGCGAAGGCGTAATTACAGCCGCGACTACCAGTATAATAACAAAGGCAAACTTGAAATATTTTCTCAGCATTGCCCCCGTGATAATACCAATTTTGGCCAGCACAAAAGCAAGCACAGGTAACTCAAATGCAATACCGCAACCAAGGATAAGATTGGTCAGACTATCAACATAATCATTTACGGAAGGGCGGTACTGAATAACTTCCGATTTACCGAGGGTAAATCCTGCCAGGAAATTAAAGGTAAAGGGCGCCAGCAGATAATAGCCGAAAGCAGCGCCGGTAAAGAAACAAAGCCATACAAAGAAGATGCTTCTCTGGCCATATTTTTTTTCTTTTGGCGAAAGGGCAGGTTTTACAAAGCGCCAAAGCTCCCAGAAAATATAAGGGAAAGCGGCCACCAGTCCACCAATCATGGCAATATTGATTGCAGAGGTAAAAGTGCCATTTACCTCAGTAACCTGTAAATTAATCTTGATAATCGGCATGCAGAAACTATCTCCCAAATGCAGCCAGTGGCCCAGTTTACACAATGCGCCGTAAGTAAAAAAAGTTGAAAACGTAGGCGCCAGAATGATGTGATCATAAATCCAGTCGATGTAAATAAAAATAAGTACAACTGCTGTAAGCCAAACAGCCACGCTGCGAATCAGGTGCCAGCGCAGTTCTTCAATGTGATCAAAGAAGGTCATTTCTGCCGGTTCTTCCTTGTCTTTACCGCCAATACGTTTAAAAAATGTTTTTCTTTCGGATGCGTTTGTTGCCAATTTATTTAGTTGTTGAGTATTTTAATATGGTTGTGTCGCAATTATATTTAGCTGGCAAAAGTAAAACAGTTTTACCATTGCTGATGCTGACAGTTAATTATTGAGATGTTACCGGTTGCGATAGCTGAAAAGAAAACACTGCATAAAGCTTTTACATGTTTACATCCGCCTTAGACGACGCTGAAAGCTGGTTCACATTGCCCGTGCGCTTTAGTACACCCCAACCCTGTAATTCACCTTTGATTGCTTTACTGAATGATTTGATAATGATATAATACATTAGTTGGCGGTATACCAGCCGCTGCGGAATCATCCAGATCAATTTTTTGTAATCTTCTTTTTCAAATGCAAAGGCCAGGGCTGCCCCTGCCACATCTACCAACGTGAAAATTAAATAATAGATGATAATATGAGAAATGCTGGCGGGTATAATGCCAAAACCCGCAGCAACCAAACTCAGCACCAGTATAAGGTCGGCAAGCGGTGCCAAAAATGGCAATATCATCTGAAAGACGAGAATATTGGGCATGGCAACCATTCCATAATTTTTATATTTTGGATTGAACACCGCATCCCGGTGTTTCCAGAAACACTGCATTACTCCAAAGCTCCAGCGAAAGCGCTGTTTCATAAATTGGCGCATGGTTTCCGGAGCCTCGGTATAGGAGATGGCATCATTGCAATTTCTCACCTCGTACCCTATGCGGTGCAAACGCATGGTAAGGTCGCAATCTTCTGCCAGCGTATCAGAGGTTAAACCGCCGGCTTCAATTACGGCAGCTTTCCTAAACGCACCAATGGCGCCGGGTACAACCGTAATACAATCCAGTAAATCAAATGCCCGGCGATCAAAATTTTGTGACGTAATGTATTCAATACTTTGCCACTTGGTAATCATGTTTACTTCGTTACCCACTTTTACATTACCTGCCACCGCAGCTACTTTTTCGCTGGTAAATTTCTGCATCAGTTTGGTTACGGCATCGGTTTTTAACTGGGTATCGGCATCTATGCAAACTACAAATTCGCTCTCCGCTTTTTCAATACCAACATTTAGTGCAGAAGCCTTACCGCCATTCAATTTGGTAAATACCTTTACATTGGCGATACCTTTAAAAGCGTCGCTTACCCTGGTATAAGTAGCATCTTTACTGCCATCATCCACAAAAACAACCTGCAGGTTGGGGTAATCCTGTTTCAGCAAACTATTTACGGTTCTAACTGCATTTACTTCTTCGTTATAAGCCGGTACAACGATGCTCACCATTGGCATTCCGTGGGCAGGCAAAAAGGCTGGAAGAACTTGTTTAGCTTCTCTTTGCTTTTGAATGCCTGCAAGTATAGCCATAACTACCATTCTGCCAACAGAAAGAAAAATGCCCACTATAAACAAGGCGAACAAAATATGGCTTCCCCAATAAGCAGCTTCGGCAAAAAAGAAATTAAGTTTTCTCATCCAGCTGTCTTTGCTGGGTGGAAGCGGGGGCATAACATCATCTCTTTTTTTGCCCATTAAATCTGCCACCGTAGTAAAGACACAGCCTCTCTTTTTAAAGTAGGCGATTATTTTTGGCAAGGCATCCACAGTGGCTTGTCTTGTTTCACCACCTGCATCATGCAACAATATAATATTGGCATTGGTTGATTCTGCCAGCCGGATAGTTCTTGCTACAATGCTGTCTGCGCTTACATTTGTTTGCCAGTCGTTGGGATCAATACTTTCTCCTACAGTGATATAATTATCTTTTTTGCTGCGGGCAATCGGCTCAATTTCTTCGTAGGTTTGAGGCTCACTATCCGCATTATACGGAGCCCGGAATAAAATGGTGGACCGTCCGGTAATACTTTCAATTAACAGCCGGGTGGATTTCATTTCCAGCTCGGCCCTTTGCGGACTCATTTTTGCAATATTGCCGTGTGTAAATGTATGATTGCCAATTTCGTAGCCGTCTTTATAAATCCTTTGAAATAATGGAATATTTTGTTCTGTATTTAAGCCAATAACAAAAAAGGTGGCTGGTACTTTTTCCCGTTCCAGGATGTCTAATATTTTAGGCGTAAACTCTGCACTGGGCCCATCATCAAAAGTTAAAATTATTTTATGCCCCGGCCGTCCGATATCTGTTTTATCTTCTGCAAATTTTTGATATACATAGCCTGAGGGTAATACTTTATAGTCTTGTTCGGTGATAAGTAATTCGGAGCTGTCCACTTGCAAATCAATCCTTCCTTCCTGCGGTGTATAAATGATCCGTAATAATTCTCCCTCGCCTGTTGCTGTTGGTTTTTGGTTTACGTTATATGGAATGGTAGCAAGCTGGTTGAAATCGAACGGGATTTTTTGGAGTGCAGCATTGCTTAAGTTGGTGCTGTAATAATTCCACATGCGGGGGTCTTCTCCGCCCATACGCCACAGGGCGGTACCTGCTGTTGCATACTCATCGCTGAATCGAAGCACATTAAATGTAGTAGCCGCATCAGTGCACCATATTTCGTGCTTTATTTTAATTACTTCTTTGGTAGTATCATCTGTATGTTCATCAGTATAACTAAAGTGAAGGTTATAACTGTCATTATCATAATCAATGGTCGCGTTGGATATTTTAGCCCTGTTGATTGCCTCAGTGTAAGTAATTTCTTTTACGATTTTCTTGCCCTCATCGTCCGTTGTCCAGTCGTAACCGTAGCCTGCTACTCCTAAAATTATTTTGTTGCTTTCAATTTTAGAAGCAGTCCAGTCCAGAGCTTCTTCAATCCATTTCTGTCCGCTCACCGGGCCAGGACCGGATTCAACACTGTTATACTGGTCGTAGGCCATCAATATCAAATAGTCATTAGAGTCTGATAATTTTTTATAGTCATAGTCATCGTTTTTTACAGCAACGTCCATGGTTACAATCATATTTTTTGCGTGTAAAGCAGTATATAATTGTTGCTGAAAAAGCGTGAGCGGTTCATTGGTAGGCTCAACCAGGTCTTCAAAATCTATGTTAATGCCTTGCAGGTTATAAAAAGATAAGGTATCAACCACCTGCTGAATAAATTTCTTTTGTTTGGCCGGGTTATTTAATATTCCATGGATTAGTCTTCCATCAAAATCCGGTTTAAGATGGCCTGCAGCATCTCTTAAAGTTGAATTGAAATTGTTCAGTATGGGCATTATGCGCAAACCCTTTGCCCGCATTGTTTTAAGGCCTGCAGTGTCTATTCTGGTTTGTAACCTGAAATTATTAGCGGTATCAATAAAAAACCATTCAGGAAAAATGGTATTTAATTTATCTCCATATTTATCTAAATCAGGCAATGATGTGGAAGCTGTCCAGGGCGTATAAAATGCGGCTCTTATAAAAGGTAGTTTGTTGACGGGTTTGTTCTTTGCCTGACGAATGGCTTTTAGTGAATCCTCTTTTATTTTCCTGATTAAAAAATCTTTAAAGCCCTTGTATTTTTTGTTTTGGGTGTTGGCAAATGTCAACGGGTTGGAGGGATCCAGTTTGTTTTCGTATGATTTTGAAAGGTTTTCAATATTAACCGGTGATGGATTTACCCCTCTTACCAGGGCAACTACCAACACCACAAAAAAGAAAAGAACGATCATCAGTAAAATTCTGAAAGACCATTTAAAACTACGCCAGCGTGCAGCGCTGCTGGTTTGAAATATTTGTGAATTATCACTCATGATGTAAAACTATACCCTTTATACGGCTTTATAAAATTAGTAAGGTTTTAAACTGTTAAGAGTGCATTTTTGTCAAAATTTTATAAAAATAGCAATTGGAATTGTGTGTTTTTAATTTTTTGCTGGATGCCCTATTGTACAAGAAAGAACACTAAAAATCAGCAAAAAGTCCGTTTAACATGCAATTAACCAGTATCAAAGGTTTATATTAACAGTATAGATGAACTTTGTAATGATGAAGTCAACCACACTCCGATGGATCATGCTGAGCATTACCATTATTATTGCATTAATAATTGTATCTCAGTTATACTGGCTTAAACGGGTGTATACTTTGGAGGAGCAGCAATTTAGCACAGGGGTAGTTAAAAGTATCCGCGGCCTGTTTGAAGATGTAAAAATTGCAGATAACCCAGCCTTCCAGGTAAAACAAATTGTGGAAGTGATTGATCAAAATACTTACCTGGTTAAGTTGGATTCTATACCCAATAAAGATTCTTTATATTATCACCTGAGTAACGAATTTGAAGATTTTGATGTTTGGACGGATTGTAACGTCGGCGTATTCAGCAGCAGAAAATCGGCTTTTCTGTATGAGTTCTATCTATCTACAGCAGCTTCCCGTTACCCGCAGAATGGTAATGTAACCTTGTTACCTGTGAATAAAACTTACGACTATTTATTGCTGAACTTTCCTCACCGTAATAAATACATTATTCATGAAATGCTTTTTTGGATTGTAACTGCTATCGTGTTGTTGCTGGTGCTTATCGGCCTTTCGGTAAGCCTCATTTATTTGTACAAGCAAAAGTTTTTAAACGAACTGCAACGGGATTTTGTTAATAATTTTACGCATGAATTTAAAACACCGCTGGCCGTGATGAAAATTGCCAGCGATGTGTTGACACAGCCCTCTATTACAACCCAACCGGGCAGGTTGCTGAAATATGGTACTGTAATTAAAGAACAAACGGAACACCTTCAAAACCAGGTAGAGCGGTTATTAAAAACGGCTTCGGGGGATAATAAAGACATTATTGTCAATAAGGAGCCCTGTAAATTGAATGAGGTGATTGAGCATGCGATCGATCAGTTGGAGCCATTGATAAAAGACAAAAATGCAGATGTGCATTTTACACCAAACGAAAATGATCCGTTAGTGATGGCAGATAAGGTACATTTGCAACTGGTTATTATAAACCTGATTGAAAATGCTTTGAAATACAGTGATGGCGCGCCTTATATAGCCATAGACGTACAGCACGAGGCAAATAACTTTTATGCTGTTTCGGTTAAAGATAAGGGCATAGGAATTGAGGAAAAGAATTTCAAGTATTTGTTTAAAAAATTTTATCGTGTGCCTACTGGTAACATTCACCAGGTAAACGGGTTTGGGCTCGGATTAAATTTTGTGAAAAAAATTGTGGACGCCCACGACGGAAAAATTGTATTAAAAAGCGTACCCGGTGTTGGTACTGAATTCAAAATATTATTACCTGAAAAATAATCTCCATGGCCGATAAAGCAAAAGTTCTGTTAGCAGAAGACGATACTTCACTGGCTTTCGTAATAAAAGATAACCTGGAAGAAGCGGGGTATGACGTACTGTGGTGCAGTGACGGTGAAGCTGCCTGGCAGCAATACCAAAAAAATCATTTCGACATTTGCTTGCTGGATGTAATGATGCCGGTAAAAGATGGCTTTACGGTTGCAAAAAAAATCCGTCAAAAAAGTGACGTAGTGCCAATTTTATTTATCACAGCCCGTTCCATGGAACAGGACAAGCTCGATGGTTTTAAAACAGGCGCTGACGATTATATTACAAAACCATTCAGCATGCAGGAGTTAATAATGCGTATGGAGGTTTTTTTAAGAAGAACTAAAAAAATGCACTTCGAAAAATCGCACGAATATGCCATCGGCAGAATGCGTTTTTCTTTTGCAGATTTAAAAATTTACGACGGAGACAAAGTGATCTCATTAACACAGCGGGAAGCCGACCTTTTAAATTTCTTTTGCCAGCATACCAACAAAGTTTTAAAAAGAGAAGAAGTGCTGATAAATGTTTGGGGTAAGGATGATTACTTCTTAGGAAGAAGCATGGATGTTTTTATAACCAAACTAAGAAAGCATTTTAAGGAAGATCCCTCTATTGTGCTGGAAACCATTCACGGTATTGGTTTCCGTTTGAATGCCTGATTGACGGCAAAGCATTTTAATTTTTTATTTGTCTATCTCACTGACCGGAACATCTTATAAAAAAGAGAAGCCCCGATAGAAATCGGGGCCGTTTACCAAAACTAACTGCTTATGAGAAAAAGTTTATTTTAAATTTAAAGTGTTCTGATTACAATGTTGCAAAATGAATGCCATAAAAACCGGCTTTTGTTAATAATACCCTAATGTAAAGTATTCATTATTTCGCTTAAAATCAAGTAAAAAGAACTTTTTGTAAATCAATAATTGAATTATTTATTTACACTGTAAAGGTAAGTAATAATTCAAAGCTACATACAATTTAAACACTCAGACAAGTTGGTTTAACAATACTTTAAAATGGTCTATTTTATAAAGCCGCTGATGATATCCATTAAACCACCACCACTGCTTTGCGCTTGTTGCTGCTGGGCGCCGCCGGTAACCTTACTGATGATATCATCTATACCGACATGTCCGTCGTTATTGGCATCTAAACCTCCGCTTGTAAATCTACTTACCAGGCTTCCTATATCAAATCCTCCTGCACCTCCCTGGGCATTTCCGCCTCCGGCTAATGAACTGATAATACTTCCTATGTTGAAACTGGAATTGTTTGGATCGTTGGTGCGATTTACCAGGCTGCTCAATACAGAAGGAATCAGGCTGCTGGCAATACCACCGGCCTGATCCGCAGCAATGCCATGGTTAGTTGTAAGCTTGTTGGTAAAACTGCTGATAATATTACTCACTATGGGGTTGTTGAGTAATCCATTTCCCCCTGAGTTGTTATTATTAAAAAGAGATAAAACGGATTGTAATCCGCCGCTAGCTAAAACGCCCTGCAATCCGTCTGCAACTGAATGCGTAGCATCTGCAATTACTGCATCATTTTTTTCATTGGGAATTGCTGGGTTATTAATCACCGCATCTGAGCTCTGTTCTTTGATCAGGTTAAAAAGGTTCTCAAGCATAATATATATTTTAGAGGGCTCAAAGTAGGTAAAAACCATAACAAAAGCAATAAAGCATAATATATTATTGACAAGAAAATGCTATGATCCTTCTGTCGCCATTTTCTCCGCATTTTCAGCAAATTGAAGAGCATCAATAAATTCCTGTATATCGCCATTAAGGACATTATCCAGGTTATATGCAGTAAGGCCAATGCGGTGATCGGTAACCCTGCCTTGTGGGTAATTATAGGTTCTTATCTTGGCACTGCGGTCACCTGTACTCACCAAACTTTTTCTTTTATGGGCAATGGCTTCCTCAGCTTTGCGTACCTCTTCATCATAAAGCCTGGTACGCAGCATATCCATTGCTTTTTCTTTGTTGCCCAGCTGGCTGCGCTCTGTTTGACACATTACTACAATACCAGTGGGTTTATGCGTTAAAAAAACTTTGGTTTCTACCTTGTTTACATTTTGACCGCCGGCGCCGCCACTTCGCGCCGTTTCCATTTTGACATCACTCTCTTTCAATTCAAAATCCACTTCTTCCGCCTCCGGCATTACAGCCACTGTAGCTGCACTCGTATGCACACGCCCGCTTGCTTCTGTATCAGGTACACGTTGTACACGGTGAACACCGCTTTCAAATTTTAAGGTGCCATATACATCATCGCCTACTACTTCTACCTGTACTTCCTTAAAGCCACCTGCAGTACCTTCACTTTCACTTAACAAAGCAGTTTTCCAACCCTTTTTCTCACAGTATTTCATATACATCCTTAACAGGTTGCCTGCAAACAGTGAGGCCTCATCTCCACCCGTACCTGCCCTGATTTCAAGGATGGCATTTTTTTCATCATAGGGATCTTTTGGTATCAGCATGTTGCGCAATGCTTTTTCCCAGGCCTCTTTACTTTCTTCCAAAGCGGGAATTTCCTGTTTTGCCAGGTCACGCATTTCTGCATCATCTCCGTTCAGCACTTCTTTGTTAAACTCAATATCATCCAGTACTTTGATGTAGGCATTGCGGGCATTCACAATTTTTTCCAAACTGCGGTATTCCTTACTGATAGCGGTGAATTTTTTATTGTCACTTACAATTTCAGGGTTGGTTAAGGCAACACCCAAATTGTCAAATCTTCCCTTAATGGCGTCTAATTTATCTAACATAGTTTAGTACTTCTTTCCCAGAGGGAATAATTGTGTTTTTGAAATAATTGGTTGATACCTGTTTTGCGCAATCAAAATAAACAAAGCTATATCCATTGACAGAAAACTATACGCTATAACTTTGCAGCAACCTATTGCTTTTGCGATGTGGCGGCAAAATTACAGTATATCAACCAATCAATTTGTACAGAAAATTTACAGCCCATAACATTTTTAACGGTTACGATTTATTTCCCCCGCAGCGTGTTTTAATTACAACGCCGGAAGGTGTGGTGAGAGATATTGTTGATAAAGCAGATGCCGGCGATGATATTGAGTTTTTTGACGGATTACTTATACCGGGTTTCATCAATGCACATTGCCATACCGAATTGAGCTATTTAAAAGGAGCAGTTGCTGCAAATACGGGGCTGGTGAAGTTTGTACAACAGGTGATGAAGAGCAGGGGTGCGCTGGATGAATTGAAACTGGAAGCTATCCAGCAAGCCGAAATGGAAATGTACGAAGGAGGGATAGTAGCAGTGGGTGATATTTGTAATACTACAGATTCAATTGCAGTTAAACAAAAAGGCAGCTTATACTGGCATAATTTTATTGAAGTAAGCGGCTTTGTAGATGCAGCTGCCACAGCAAGACTGGATAGCGCAAAACAGGTTTACAATGAATTTAGAGCCCGGTTGCCTCAAGCTGTTTCGTTATCACCGCATGCTCCCTATTCCGTTTCAAAAACCTTATTCAATCAACTTAACACGGTAACTGCCAACCAGCTTATTTCTATCCACAACCAGGAATGTATTGCGGAAAATGATTTGTATCAAAACAAGAAGGGCGATTTTCTAAACCTGTATAACAATTTTGGAATCAATATTTCCGGCTTTCAGCCAACAAGAAAAACCAGCCTGCAAAGCTGGTTGCCTTTATTTAATAATCACCAATCTATACTGTCCGTTCATAATACTTTTACCAGCTTGGCTGATATTGATTTTTACAAGGCGTATGATGAAGAGAAAGCCAGTCTTTACTTTTGTTTGTGTGTAAATGCCAATCAATACATTGAACAACAGCTTCCTCCAATTGATATGCTTAGAAAAAATAATTGTAACCTGGTTATCGGCACCGATAGTTATGCCAGCAACTGGCAACTCAGTATCCTGGAAGAGATGAAAACAATTCAGCAGGGTGCAGCAGATGTACCTCTTACAGAGATATTACAATGGGCTACAATCAATGGAGCGCAAGCTTTAAAAATGGATGATGAGTTAGGAAGTTTTGAAAAAAATAAAAAGCCCGGGATTGTTTTAATAGATCATATGTCTGGCTTAAAACTTACTTCTGCATCTACGGCAAAAAGAATATTATAGTATTGCCCGTGGCGGCTAATAAATAAGTTCATCCCAATACCTCATGTAATACCTGGAGTGTTTTCATTGGTCCAAAGTCAGTAATGTGCAGCGCATAATAATCCTGGTAGTATTGCAACAGCAATTTTCTTTTATCATGGTGCAGCCTGATATCTTCCAGTTCAAATGGCTGCATAACTTTTAGCAGCTGTGAAGTTACTAAAGCGAGTTCTCCTTCAATAAAATTCGGATGTGCAGGCTGTTCGCCAACAAAATTCCCTTCCCGAAGGTCTAAAACAGGCTGTTGCTCATCGTAATCATCATTCATTTTAAACCCAAAAAACTGGGGCAGCTGTAATGAAAAATAGAGGGCAAAATTGGCGGTAACTGCTTTAGATGCCTTGTCCAATTGTATCAGGATATCTTCACAAAAATAAAAAAGCGGTGTGTTTTGTTCGGGTTCAGGCAAACATTTATGCAAAAGTTCTACCATATACAATGCAATGCTGTTCTTGATTACATCGCTTAAAACCTGGTCAAATAAGTAATCCCATTTAAATTCCTTAATTCGCTGCATATTGTGCAGGTCGTTATGGTAAACAATCATGTCCAGTATAGCGCCGGGCTGAAATTGATTGGCTTTGGAGGAAGACTTTTTTGCAGACCGGACTCCATTTATCATATAGGTTTGCACGCCAAACAATTCGGTAAAAATGGTCGCTACCAAACTGGTTTCGCCATATTTGATAGTGCGTAAAACAATACCTTTTGTTTTGTGTGTCATTGAAACAGCAAATTGTTTAATTATCGCCTTATAAAGCCACCGCCAAGCCGGCTGTTTTACCGCAACTAAAAATGGAGCAAATTAAATTTTCAAAATAATTTCGCGGCTTTTAGTGCCCATTCCGGTCTAGACTTGATAATAAAATTGAAGATAGTATAAACAACATTGACTGCAACAGATATGGCTAAGCGGCGTAAAAAGTCTTTCTTTGCAAATCGTAACTGATTTACCAATAAAACAACAATATTATGTGGCAAGGCCTGGCGAAATTTGTATTAAAATACCGGTTACCGCTTTTAATTATACTGTTTGCATCAACTGCCGTAATGGGCTATTTTGCCAGCAAAGTAACATTGAGTTACGAATTTGCAAAGGCTATTCCATCTGACAATCCGAAGTATCTTGACTATGTAGCCTTCAGGCAAAAATTTGGTGATGATGGCAATTTGCTGGTGGTAGCAGTACAAACCGATCAAATTTTTGAGTTGAAAACTTTCCAGGCTTACCGGCACCTGGAGGCGGAATTAAAAAAAGTAAAGAATGTAGAAAGTGTATTGAGTGTTCCTTCCTCCATAACACTGCACAAAGATGAGTCAAGTGAAAAGCTGGTTGCAGTAAAAATATTTCCTGATTCTATTGCTACGCAGGCAGAACTCGATTCGTCCAAAGCACTTTTTTTTAGTCTTCCTTTTTACAGAACGCTTTTATATAATCCTGAAACGAAGGCTTATTTATTGGGTGTCCGCATTAATAAGGATTCGCTGAGTTCTCCTAAACGAACCAGGATAGTCGGCGATATAAGCAAAGCCGTTACTGCATTTGAAAGCGAAACAAAAATCACTACCTACATCAGCGGTTTGCCTTTGATAAGAACGCTTGTATCTGATATGATTAAAAAAGAAATGCGGCTTTTTTTGATCGGCTCACTGGTGTTAAGTGCATTAATCTTACTTGTATTTTTTCGCTCTTTAAGCACCATGTTGCTTTCTTTACTGGTAGTACTTTCAGGGGTTATCTGGAGTGTAGGGGTCTTATTTCTGCTGGGTTATAAAATTACATTGCTTACGGCATTAACACCTCCTCTCATAGTGGTAATAGGCATTCCCAATTGCATTTATTTTATCAATAAATACCACACCGGTTTTTTAGCCAGCCACGATAAAATGAAGTCATTGGTAGATATGGTGAGTAAAATGGGCGTGGTAACGCTTTTCTGCAATATCACCGCTGCCATTGGTTTTGCCGTATTTGCGTTAACACGCAGTTCTATTTTAAAAGAATTTGGTGTGGTGGCAGGTATCAGCATTATGCTGATTTTTGTGATTTCTTTTATTTTATTGCCGGCCGCGTTAAGTTATTTACCCGCTCCCAAACCGGTACAAACAAAATATTTGCATAACAGGTGGATTACTTATTTATTGTTGAAAATTGAGCAATGGGTAATGAACCACAAAGGGGTAGTGTTTGGTATTACGGCTGTTGTGCTGGTGGTGGCTATCGCTGGTATTTTTAAATTGAAAACGGTGGCTTATATAGTAGATGATCTGCCAAAGGATAATAAAATTTATACCGACCTTAAATTTTTTGAGCACAATTTTAAAGGCGTGATGCCGCTTGAAATTATGGTTGATTCTAAAAAACGGCGCGGTATAAGTGGCATGCGGGCGCTGACTGTTTTTAGTAAGATTGATTCTCTGTCGCAGTATGTTTCCGGGCAAAAAGAAATGAACAGACCGCTGAGTATTGCAGAAGGATTGAAGTTTGTAAAGCAGGCTTTTTATGATGGTGATTCGGCCAATTATCAATTGCCTAATTCATCCGACATCGCATTTTTAGGCGATTATTTAAAAGCAGGCAAGGGCGATAGCAGCAACAAAAATAATGTGTCTAATATGCTGGCGTCTTTTATAGATACTGCAAAACAAACAACCCGTATCAGCATTAGTATGGCGGATGTAGGCACAGAAAAATTGCCCGTTTTGTTAAACGGTATTCAACAGCAAACCAACCAGCTTTTTGATAGTACGCAATACAAAGTAACATTTACCGGAAGCAGCATTACCTTTTTGGAAGGCAGCCGCTTTATTATTAACGGGTTAAAGGAAAGTATTTTTTATGCGTTTTTACTGATCGCTGTTTGTATGCTTTACCTCTTCAGATCGGCGAGGATACTGGTATGTTCTTTAATACCCAATGTTATTCCTTTAATTATAACAGCCGGTGTGATGGGCTGGGCCGGAGTACCGCTGAAACCTTCTACAGTATTGATTTTTAGCGTAGCCCTCGGTATTGCCATCGATATTACCATCCGGTTTTTGGTAAACTATAAACAGGAGCTTCCGCTTTATGATAATGATGTGCAGGCAACCGTAAGTGCAACCATTAAAAGCACCGGTTTGAGCATTGTTTATACATCACTTGTATTAATTGCCGGCTTTGTTATTTTTTGTATGAGCAGCTTTGGCGGTACACAATCGCTTGGCTGGCTTACATCTGTTACTTTATTTGTGGCTACAGTAACCAACCTGGTGCTGTTACCAGTATTGTTACTGTTAATGGCACCAAAGAAGAAATTGCCAGTTGTAACAAATTAAAATGCTTCATCAATTCATACATAGACATAAAAAACTGGCTGTCTCACATTAAAGAGACAGCCAGTTTTTTGTTACAGACAATGCTATTGAAAAATCTTTTCTTCTCTTGTTAACTGCCCTAATTCATTAATGCCTTCAATAATTACCCTTAACTTTTTACAGTTGTCGCTGTTGTAAAAAGGAATGGTGATGCGGCGGTTAGTTTTGTCCATCAGCAAGAATGAATTCCAGTAAAGTGTGGTTCTGTAATCGGCCACTGTGGGATCATTCTCCGTTTCGTAATTGGGCGAATAAAATTGTTTGATAACCGAATAGCCCACAATATTGGTAAAGTCCAAACCTTTAAAATTATTATTCAAAGCAGCACCCTTTTTGGTATACACCGCAATGGCACCACCTGCCCCACCACCCATGGCGCCAAAAAAAGGAGGCCGGAAAACTTTGATCATAGCCACATCATTCATGTTGATATTTTGCAACTGGCTCACATCTGAATTGATCTCATTTAAGAAAAAGCTGGTAGCACTGCCCCGCCAGGTAGCGCCACCCGTTCCCGTAGTAGAAATCTGCAAACCCGCTACTTTGCCCTGAAGGTATTGTAAAACGCTTTGCGCCGATTTTGCAAAAGGATCATCTTCTGTCGTAAAAGTATACCCATCGCCACCACTGAACAAACCTGAAGTATACTCTTCGTCCATTTTTTGTTTTAAGCTTTTTTGTTTGGTTTTTACAACCACCGTGCTGAGCGTTTGTATTTTATTACGTTCGTTTTGCTCCCGTTGTAATTTTGCCAGGCTGCTGCTTCTTAATAAAATCAAACTGTCTGTTTTTGAAGGAGCGTATAAGCCAGACAATAAATTAACGGATTGAGCAGGCGATTTTACAAAGCCATTTTCAAAAGCAAAACTTGCTGCGCTGGTTAGTGTTTTGTCTTTATCATTATTAAATTGGTAATACAATTTCGCAGTATCAAAAAAGTAAAGTTTGTTCAGTTTAAATTGCCCGTCCTTGGTCATAGGGATGTTTAAAAACTGGGGCGCATTGGTCTTGGTTTTTAAAATACCGGTTAGGTCTTTATTGCTTAACTGCAGCTTGGATAAACCCAATACCTTCCCTTTGATAGAAATATAATCTGCAGGTGAAATAGTGAGTACGGGCCATTTTTCGGCCAACACATTTTCCCATTTAAATCTTCTCCAGCCGTTGGTCATCATCACAAGGTCCAGGTGTTGTTTAACTGAATCTTCATCGCTTGAAAAATAATATGCCGGATTATACACATATCCTTTCAAATCGCCGCTGAGCAACAGTTGTGTGAAAATGCTTTCTTCATTGTTGCTCACCGGATTAATGCCTTCATCCGTAACAGCGATTGATAAATTGGTAAGCAGGTTATTGCCAACGTCTATCTGTAACACATTGCGGGCCCGTTTTGCCAGGTTTTTTTCAACAGCATGCAAATCGGTATTGAAAAAATAATTATTGTTATTGATGAAAACGATTCTCTCTGCCACGGGAAGTTGTTCTGCATTGAAAACAGTCAATTGTAAAACTCCTGTGGGCATGCTGTCGGTTATAATTGGGGCAGTAACCGTACTTTTTTTGGTAAGATTTATTTTAGCGCTGTACACAACGCGTTGCTGCATTTGGGCTATTACATAATACTGCGATGCAGCGGGTGATTCAACCTCCGGCCTGGTAAGCGTATATTGAATGCGGTTTGCCGAGTAAATGGTACTTAATGTAAGCCCATCTTTTTTCGCATCCGGTAAAGCCGTTTGATGCTGCACGCCTTTTTTATCTTTCCACACCGCTTTATATTTTTCTCCCGCAACAGGCAGCAATGAAAAATAACCCATGCCATCATGAACAGATGAAAAAGGAGTTACTATTTTGCCTTTATCATCTGCAATATTGCCTGTTATGGAAATGGGAGTACCTTCCTGGTCGGTTGCTTTAAAAGCTACCAGCGAACCAATATTCTCCACCAGGTCACCGCCTTCCGGGAATAAAGTAAGGGTGTAAGATGGCGCTACCGGCACTTTTTTTACAGCAGATTTTAAAGGTATAATGTGTACCGGGTGCATATAAAATAAGGCAGAATCAAAATTCAGCATCCAGGAGGTGTAGGCACGTATGTACAATTTATTGCCATGTAATGTATCCGGCAATTCAAAACTTGACGCTGCACCGGATTCCAGTACCGGCATGATTTGCCTTTGAAGCAGGGTGCCTTTTTCGTCCACCAGCTCTGCATAGCATGTTTTGCTGAGTGCTGCGGGTTGGTTATCGGCAGTAATATAGGCCTTAAACCAAAGCGTTTCACCCGGGTTATAATTCAGTTTATCCATGTGCAGGTGAATTTTTTCCTGCGGATAATTTTCATCTAAAATACTTAATAACGAATCAATATGTTGTGCCTGAAGAGAGGTAAAGGATGCGGTAAAAAAAATATAAAAGACGATTATTTTATAAAAGCTGTTTGTCATCATTATAAATAATTTCAGTTTGTTGGCAGTTAGCAAAGTAAAGGTTTGTACCGCATTAAAGTTATTAATCAAATGCTAATAAAAAAAGCCCCTGAGGGCTGAGGTTATTGTATATTCCGTTCTTCTTTACGGGGCGGTTGTAAATCGCTGATGCCTATTTTGTTTACATCCTCTTCAATATCGTCGGGCATTTTTTTGAGTAAGGCATTTACATAGAGATAACCACCGAAAGCACTTACAAGGCCGATTGCAAACAGGCCATACATATCTGTTGCTCCAAATAAAAGAGCACCAAGAAACAATCCGAGAAATTCAGCAGTTAACCAGCCAGCCACGGTATACCATTTCCAACGATTGGGTGATAATCCTTTTCGTTGCGCTAGCTGTCCATTTTTTTTGCAGAGAAAAACCAGTGCTATTATTTCAATCATACCAATATAATTAGAATACAAAATTAGTCAACTTAACACAGTCGGCTGCTTTTTTTAACAATCTGTCTATTGACCGCCATATTGTTTCAGTGCCAGTTTTACTGCCTCGTAAGCATTGATAATTTTACCGCTGCGGCACAATTGCTGCATCGGCACTTTTTTATCTCCACCAGGAATAAGGACATTTTCTTTTACAGCGTATCCTGTTTTCAATATCAGATCAATTATTTGTTCCGGGCTTAACTGTGGAAAATAAGATTTTATTAGACCGGCCACACCCGCTGCAACCGGACTAGCCATGCTCGTTCCATCAAAAGCTTCATAACCATTGCTGAAAGTAGTTGAGTTAATGTACACACCCGGAGCAAAAATATCTACCAGTTGACCATAATTGGAAAAGGAGGCAGTCAGTGAGCCGGTGCTATAATCTCCGCTGGCACCGATGGTTAAATAGTTGGTAGCCCTGGTGCCATCCATAAAAACCGGGCTTGGATAAAAAGGCTCCTTATCAATGTCTTCTGCATCATTACCTGCGCCATGTACCAGCAAAACGCCTCTCTCGTCAGCATATTTAACGGCATCATCCACCATTTTTTTATAAGGCGAAACAGGTTTGCCAAAACTCATGTTGATAATTTTAGCACCGTTATCTACGGCATAGCGTATAGCCAATGCCACATCCTTATCATGTTCATCTCCACCAGGTACAGCCCTTATAAACATGATGCGAACATTGTCCACTATGCCATCTACACCAATCCCATTATTGCGCACCGCCCCGATTATGCCGGACACATGCGTGCCATGATTGCCTGCATGATCATACAAATTATTATTGCCGTACACACTGTCCGTAATGTCTTCATATTTATCTTTTGTCATTGCGCCCCTGTAATCAATCGGCTCATCTTCCATTCGTTTTTTATTGGCCAGCAGATTGTTTTTGTATGAATCTACTTCACCAATAAAAGCCGTATTGGTGGCAGCACTGTCATTGGTTTTTGTAAACAAGTCGTTCCAGACAGCTACCGCCCAGGCAAGGCTATCAGTTGATTTCACCGTTACAATATCAGCCTTTGTAAAACTTGGTTTATTAAGATAAGCAGTGATAAGCCTGTTGGTGGTGTTTAAACCGGTAGAGAAATTTTCAATTCCGGGATAACTTTTCTTATATTCTCCGTAGGCTTTGTTTAGCAATTTTTCCGATCGCTGCCATTGGTGAAAAAGAAACTTCTTTTCAGCCGGGATTTCATTTTCCACTTTGCCTTCAAAGTCATTTTTAAACCGATGGTAAACACGGGCAATTTCGTGTGTATTTACGCCAAGGTTCTCTCCCGAGGCGGTTCCGCAAAAATTCCATCCATGTATATCATCGGTATACCCGTTGCCGTCATCGTCTTTCCCGTTACCAGGAACTTCTCCGTGGTTCGTCCATAAAATACTCTTCAGGTCTTCATGCAGGGTATCGATACC